>NZ_SIXF01000014.1 GCF_004310665.1 Pedobacter kyonggii
CATTACGGATATAGAAAGGCTCTGGAAAAAAATGGAATTATCCAAAGCATGTCCAGAAAAGGAAATTGCTTAGATAACGCCTTGGCCGAAAGCTTTTTTGGTATTATGAAGACAGAATTGCTGTACAGAGAGAGCTTTGAAACTGCAGAAGAATTTATCACTTCGTTAAAAGAATATATTCATTACTACAACAATAAAAGAATAAAAAACAGGTTAAATGGAAAGAGCCCGGTGGAATACCGAGCTCTCGTACAAAAAACTTAATTTTGAATCTGTCCAACTTTTTGGGGTCACACCAAGTTGAACTGGCGCTTTTTTTAATAAAAAAAGGATACCCAATCGGGTATCCTCAACATTATTAGCCAACTAGCATTTATTTAATTAACATCCCACCATAACCTGTCGGTAATTTTAGCCTTTTGTTGCGGTTGTGGGTTTGCTGTAATTTCGGTATTTGGGTAAAGTACTCTTCTCGGAATTTCTGAGAGTGCATTTTTAACTTTGGTTAAAGCCGGGAATCCGGTACGGCGCCAATCTGTATAATTTTCAGCATTAAGAAAGTTTGCAATCGACTTTTCCTCCATAATTAAACGGAGCGCATTTGTACTGCTAAGTGTCCCCCGCGAAGCAATGTAGGTATCCATATCTGCTGTGCTCACCCCTACCTTGGTCATGTGCTGTTTAATACCATCCTGATAAACAGGTTGTGCGGCAGCAAAACCCGATACTACCAGCGTGGCTTCGGCTTTTATGAATAATGCCTCGGTGTAATTTACAAGGTAATTATTGGCATTGGCACCTGCGTAAAAATCGGCAGGGATTGAGTAAGCCTCCAGACTTCCAATTTCGTCTAAACCAATTTGCCGGCCGGTATATAAACCAGTTTGTTTCGCGGGTTTAACCATTTTGCTTAATCTTGGATCGTTTCTGGTTGTAAAAGCATCAACAAAGGTGTTGGCAAGCACAAATGTAGTGCCTGGTAGAAAATTCTGCTGCCATGGATTTTCTGCTCCTGCTGCACCACTGAAAGCAATTTTAGCATCGTCATCGTTGCTTTGCATACCATCAGTTAGTGCAGTCAAAGCCAGCTGTGCCTGCGCAGAAGCTGTATTTCCAGGTGCTTTACTCAGGTGCATGTAATAACGTGCTTTTAAAGTATAAGCCAATTTTTTCCACTTTGCCATATCGCCCCCATAAATGTAATCGTCGCTTCCGGGTTTAAGGCCGACATTTTTTGCAATATCGGCTATTCCATCATCCAGTAAAGCTTGGATCTGAACATAAATCTGCTGCTGACTATCATACACTGGGGTTGGCTGTGTTACCCCTAAAAAAGCCTGGCTGTAAGGAAGATCACCCCAGGCATCTGTTGCATAGCCCAAAGTATAAGCAGTAAGAATTTTAGAAATGGCACCGTAATTAAAATTGCCATTGGCAACAGCTTTAACCTTTAATAAATTGAGGTTGTTTAATGTTCTTACGTACACATTATTCCAGTCGCCATCCATATCGATATTATACATCAGATAGGTACCGAAATTTGGTGCAACCTGGTTCAGGGCCATTACCTGCAAATATTGTTGCAACACCACACTTAAATTCCCGTCGCCTGATGCATTGATATTCTGCGAAATCAGCATTTGTATAGGTGGTAACATGAGCGATTCTTTAACATCAATAGGTCTGTTTGGATCTTCATTTACATCCAGGTATTTTTTGCACCCGGCTAGTGCCACCATAAGGGCAAAGCCTAAAATAAAATATATCTTTTTCATGTTATTTATTTCTAATTGTTAAGGCTTATAAGGTAAGTTTCAAACTAAAATCAACAGATCTTGATGTTGGCGTTGAGAACGAATAAATCCCTTGTGAACCATTTGATGAACCAAATGAACTTACTTCCGGATCTCCACCAGTAAAGTGTGGCGCGTAAATCCAAAGGTTTCGTCCGGTTACCTGAAATCCGATGGTTTTGAAAGGTGTTTTTTGTAACCAGGCAGGTTTAACATTATAACCCAGACTTACATTTCGCAATTTAACATAGGTTCCATCCTGAATTACCGATTCGAGAACACCGTTAGCACGTTGATAATAAGCTTGTCCCGTAGCTGAAACCGCATTTGGCAAGCCTGTTGTGGCATTTACACCCTCAACTATACGTGGTCCGCGGTCTTCGGTAACCTTAGGTGTACCATAGAAATAGCCATAACCATCTACGTTATTCTGAATGTCGCCACCCTTTTTCATATCAAAAGAGAAACTAAGCGTAAACTGTTTATACTTGAAATTATTAACAATACCACCCATCCAATCCGGATTAATATCTCCGATAATACCTTGCTCATCGGCTGCAAACGGAAGACCTCCATCATCAGTAAGCAATTGGCCTGCTGCATTTCTGGCATATCGGGTACCATAAATTACACCGTAAGGCTGGTTAACAAAAATAAAGGTGAAACCATTGCCAACCTGTTTCAGGTCTTTGTAAATAGAAAGCACTTTGTTTCTGATTCTACTGTAGTTTATCGTTAAATCCCAGCTAAAATCCGGGGTCGAAACTGGTTTCGCATTTAACAAAACCTCTATACCGCGGTTGCGCATAGCTGCAGAATTTACACTTGTTGCGTTAAAACCTGTAGATGGTGCCAAAGCCACCGACGGAATGATGCCATTTTTAGTTCGCTTATCAAAATAGGTAAGCTCAATGCCTAAGCGGTTTTTAAAGAAACCGGTTTCTAATCCAATTTCAAACTCGTTAATACGCTCATTTTTCAGGTTTGGATCGCTAAGTACCTGGCTGATTAAGAAACCCGATTGTCCCTGATAAGGAAAGGTAGTATTTCTTACCGTTTGCGATTCGTAGGGAGTAAGTAAACCATATGGCCCTATACTTGCATTACCTACTGTACTATAAGAAAGCCTTAACTTACCAAAATTCATCACCTCAGAAAGGCCATTAGAAAAGAAATTAGAGAAAATAAAACTCGTAGCAGCAGAGCCATAAGGATAAAAACTGTTGTTTTTGGACAGTACCGAAGTGCCATCGTATCTGCCGGTTAATGACAAGATAATAAACTTTTTATAATCGATATTCGATTGCAGATAAAAGCCTATTTTCCGTGTAAGGTAACTGGTTTCTGTAAACTTAACCGTCGAGGCAGAGCCGATATTATTAAAACCTGGAATCGTAATTCCTAAGCCATTGGCATAGCCATTTTGCGAATAAGTTGAAATGAGGTTGTTACCCAATAAGGCTTCGATATTAAAATCACCAAAACTTTTATTGGCGTTCAGTATCAAATCATTATTATACTGCCTGAAATTGGTATTGTTATTTACAATTCTTCCGTTAGGATTAGAGACCGACAGTAAAGACTCTGTGTATTTACCTTGCTCAACATAAACATCGGCACCAAAACGTTCAGTAATGGTTAACCAGCTTAAGGGTTTATAATCGGCCGTAAATGTGGGCAGAAAACGATTAACAACTGATGTATTGCTGATATTATCTAACACCCAGTAAGGATTATTGCGCGAGAAACGGAATAAGCGCTGACTTCCATCAGTGTTTACCGAAGGTTGCAGGTCGTAAGAAACCGGGGCAGAAAAAATAGTCCACACCGGACTTTCCAAAGCATAACCTTCAGGTAGCCGACGGTTTTTGGTATTGGCGTAATTTAAGGAGAAAGTAACATTCAGATCCTTAACAATTTGTGTGGTGAATTTCCCAAAAACGGTATTCCTGTCGAAAGAAGTGGTGGGTACCGTTCCATCCTGCGCAAAATTGGTATACGATATAAAATAAGAATTGTAAGCTCCACCTCCATTTATAGCTACTGTGTTGGTATATGTTTTTCCGGTTTTAAAGAATAAATCAGACTGATCATATACCTGCGCGGGCTGGCCGTTAATTTTTAAGGTATCCATTCTTGCCCCCCACGATGTACTTGTTTTTTGATTCACGCCATCAAAATATACACCATTTGAGCCAAGAGAATATTTATTCTGAATTTCTGGCAACAGCGGTTTCTCCATTGAAAAAGATGAAGAAAAGCTAATACCAGGCTTTTTATTCAGGCTACCGGCTTTTGTAGTAATAATAATTACTCCTTTTGCGCCATCAGATCCATATAGCGCTGTTGCTGCACCACCTTTTAACACATTAATACTTTCAATAATATTAGGATCAAGATCGGCAATTCGGTTGGTGCCTGGACCTGAGTTGAGGTTACCAGTTTCATCATTGTTAACCGGGATACCATCAATTACCATCAAAGCTTCGTTGTTTCCGTAAAGGGAATTAGCTCCCCTGATCACAATTCTGGATGAACTGCCTGGAGTGCCCGAAGAACTTGTAATCTGAACACCAGAAACCTTACCGGCAAGAGCATTTACCAAATTAGGCTCTTTGGTCTGGGTCAACTGCTCGCCTTTTACCTCTTGCGAGCTGTAGGTGAGGTTACGTTTTTCCCGCTTTACACCTAGTGCAGTCACTACAATCTCATTCAGGCTTTGCTGGTCTTCACTTAATGTGATGGTGATGTTGCTTTGCCCGTTATAAGCAAATTCTTTGGTTGCATAACCAATTCCACTAAAAACCAGTATAGCCGGATTTGCACTTTTAATTGAAAAAATCCCCTTCGCATCGGAAGAGGTGCCAACAGCGGTTCCTTTAACTTTTACCGATATACCTGGGATTGGTAGCCCCGATGCATCTGTAATTTTGCCGCTAATCAGCGACGTTTGACCATAAATCTGCATGCAACAGAGCATAGTCAAAATGAACAAAGTAATCTTTAATCTGGTCATTGTATTCAGTTTAGTTAGTAGTATGACCAAAATTAGGTTTATAAGAAGCCAGATAGAACGATGATTTTAACACGTATTGCCCAGAAATTAACACAAATGTTACAATCGTTGTAAATACATTAATAAACTATGATTTGTTTAACCGATCAAACAAAATTTCGAACTATGGAGCCGATGTTGAAGTAATTTGTTGGGTGTTTAGGCTTTCTGCCCCCAACTGATTGTTTGTCCGCGCTAATCAGATTTTCAGCACTGGTTTCGGTTGGTTAAGCGATAGCATAAAGCGTGTTGTCTTACAACTATTTCCCTTGCCTACTGCTTTTTACCGTTATTTCCTGCTCGCCATAAACCACACCATTATCAGTTACACCCTGTACAATAATTTTAAACTTTCCGGTAATATCTCCTGTATAGAAATTCAAAGGCGTTTCGCCATTTACAAGCACCTGGTAGTTCCAATAAACTGTATCAAAGTTAATGGGTTCGTTTTTGTTCAACACATCAGAAACGTAAAACTCTTTAGGCAGATTAATGCCTTTTAATATCACCAGATTCGATTTAGGTTCATCATCTGCGCAGCCCTGGTAAACAATTGTACCACCTGCCCTGCCATCCCTATAGGTCCTACCTTTAACAGGCACATGGCTGTCAAAATCGCCAAAATGGTTCGGGCAATTTAAAATATTGTACTTGCAAACATAATCGCCACATCTGTTATATCCTCTCCTGCCAAAACTGTTACTGTTATCTTTGGTTCTGTTAATTACCACATCTTTCAGTTTAATGCCCGCTGCAGTTGTAATACTTTGGGTATTTTCATCAGCTCCGGCAGTTTTACTTACCGGCTGTACAAAATCCTGCAAACCCAAGTAAGTTTTAACATCTTTTTGTGGCTCGTTAATCTTTAGCTCGTAGTTTTCATGTTTGGCGGTAACCATACTTAACCATACATTGGGCTTGGCTTCTTTGGTGAGCAGATTTGCGAAAGGGATACTAAACTTACCGCTGCTATCGGTACTTAAAAAATTTATGTTAGTACCGGCAATGATGCTTAAACTCATAGGAACTGTTAAAGGCTTCTTTTTCCGGGTTATATTTCCGCTATACTCCAGACTTGAAAGTACGTTAACAATTTCGTGCTTGCCCAATTCTACTTCGGGCCATTTATACTTCCGCCATCCCTTTACCAAAAGTACATCGTTTAAATAGTTTTTATCTGCATATTTCAGTCCAAAACTATTGTTTGCGAAATCGGTCAGGTTATTGTTTAAGTAATAGGCATCAACAATGGTGTTATTATTAGACAGCAATATCCGGTTTGCCCGCACACAGGCAATCGAAACCAGCCCGCTTACAGGTTTATGCTCCTTGTCAGTTATTTTAAGTTTTAGGTTTACCTGTCCGCGTGTTTGATATTCGCTTTTATCAGGTTCAACATTAATCTGGTTAATCCTGTCATAATGCGCAAAAAAGATCCTTTCCGCTAGGGGTTTGTAGTTACTATCTAAAACGGTTATAGTGTGCAATCCAACCGGGACAGAATCTAAATTAAACCTGATGCTTTGCATTTTACCAGCTTTTAAAGCCAAGGTGGTCTGTAAAAAGATATTCGTAAAATTATGTACCAGCACATGCACGTTAGCATTAACATTAGCTTCGAGCTGTGTTTTAAGTTCGTCATTACCAATGGCCGATGGCATACTCAAAGCCACACCTTTTTTTAGGGCGAGTGGTAAATGGTAAGACATAGCCTGCTGGTCATTTGCCAGTAACTTTACGGTATAGTGTTTTAATGATTTTGGCATTAGATAGAAAGCGCCAATGCCCATCGAACTGGTGGCAATGGTATCAACTGCGACACCATTTTCGTATAATACTCCCCGACCCTTTATACCGGCCCCGGTCCCATCTTTTATTTCAAAACCCACTTTGCTCATTAAATCAGTAATCAGGTAGCCACTTTCCGGATAGAAATTTACCTGGTATTTTGGGCTATTCCTTACCGGAAGCTCAAATTTAACGTAGCGGTTATCATTTCCCTTCTTAATGCTTATGGTTAGCAGGTTGTTTCCCTTTGTAATTTTATCTGCAGGATAATCGATCATCAATTCTCCAATGACACTACTTTTGGCTACTGCCGACTTTAAAACCTGCTTATCGCGCCCAATCTGATATTTGATTTGAGCATCTTCTACAAATCGGTTTTCGCTTGATAAAATTTTCAATAACACGGTACCATTACCTGTACGTTCATCATAAGGCTTAATTATGGATACCTGGTCCACTAGAGGGCTTAATGTAGTCGATTTAATAGTAACGGCCTGAATAAATTCAGCATCGGGCTTGCCGTTTAAGGTGATGTTCGTATTGGCTACAAAGCGGTAAGCCCCGCCCGGCAACGAATCTGGGAGATTCAATGCACCATAGCAAAACCCCTTATCCATTAAAAACTTTCCCTGGTACACCACGCTGCTATCTCTGTTGTTCACCAGCGATAAATAAAGGGTGTGGTATTGTTTCATATCGGTTACCGTTTTAAGCAGGTAAGCGGTAAACCAAACCTGATCGTTATTGGTATACACATTCTTATCAAAATGTACAAAGAGGTCCGAATGAGCAGTACTTAAACCATAATTATTCAGGTTTGTAGCCACACTATCGAGTTTATGGTCTTGCGCCTTTACAGATACACAAAATAGCATCAATAAAAAAGTAATTAACCGGGACGTTGGAAGCATAGCGTTTGTATGCTTAAAAATCAGTTTTTTATTTTAATTATTCAACTAATTATTCCATGCAGACTTCCGCCTTTTTGGACTAAAACATCAAGTTTTTTTTCTATAGCCTCATCTTTAATCAATTCAGGTGCGTGGTGGGGCTTTTTCCTTGCATCAATAATCAGTGAGCCTTTACATCCCCAATGTTTATTGATGGTTAAATCATTGATACCATATATATCAGCTGCCGGATTGCTTCTTGTAAAAGTTACCCAAACCAGATTATCAATGTTGGCAGCAGTAAATACTGCATCATCTGCCAATATAATTAAAGGTAAACCTGATAAATCCTGATCCATCAAAGCCATATTCAATAAGGCAATTTCTGCAGCTGTTTTCTCCGGGTTCAAATATTTGTTGCTTTCTAAAACCAGAACTCCCGGAATGGCTATCTTCGGCTGATAAAATCCATCGCTCAGTTTCAGTCCTTCAGGAATCTTATTCCAAAGTTCGCGTTGCTTATCCCCTGCTGCTGCAATTACGACCTTCGATCCGCTGTTTAATCCATCGCCGCTATAATCAAGCGTATCAATTGTAGTATTGGTATAAAAATGAACATCCCTCGTTAAATCGATCCGTTCTAAAATATGGGTAAGAAATGTTTCAATATGGTGCGTGCTTAATTGCTGATCATCTTCTTTGGCTGCAATAAACAGATATTTAGCCAAACTCAATTGGTTTTTCCCTAAGATGTGATTGGCAATGGTTAAAATTTCCTGAGGTCTGCGTGCTTTTAAATATGGAGTATAACGTTCACTACCGATAGCAAAAAGTAAAGGGTGAACGCCAGCCGCATCAACCGCATGAACTTCTTTTAAACCATGAATTTCCTGTGGTATGGCCGAGCCTGTAATTTCATGAATCAAAGCCCCAAAACTGGTATCCTCCTGTGGCGGTCGGCCAACAACCGTAAACGACCAAATGGCATCCTTTTTATGATATACATTGTGCACCTTCATCAAAGGAAAAGGATGCGTTAAACTGTAATAACCCAGATGATCGCCAAAAGGCCCTTCTGGTTTATTTTCGTTTGGATAAACCGTTCCGGTAATAATAAAATCGGCATCTGCAGAGATGCAAAAACCTTCATCATCATAAAAATAACGGAAACGCCTATCGCCCAATGCACCTGCAAAGGTCATTTCCGATAGGCCTTCTGGTAAAGGCATCACCGCAGCCAAAGGGTGTGACGGTGGGCCGCCGACAAAAATGCTCACCTTTAAGGGCTCGCCTAATGCATTGGCTTTCGATTGGTGTACCCCAATCCCCCTATGAATCTGGTAGTGCAACCCGATCTCCTGATCCTGAATATAATCGTTCCCACCCAATTGGATGCGATACATACCCAGGTTTGCATTTAAAACGCCTGGCTTATCTATATCTTCAGTGTAAACCTGTGGCATGGTAACAAAAGGGCCACCATCCATAGGCCAATTTACAATTTGTGGTAACTGACTAATACTTGTTTTTAAAAATTTGCTTTTTGCCGAACGTGTTTTAAGTGGCAAGGCCGATAAAGCCGACATTGCAGAACCCGCATATTTAAACGGATTTTTTAATGCTTTTATGGGATCGTTCCGTAAGGCTACTAACTGCTGTACTTTTGGTAAAGTATCTCTAAAAATAAACTTCGATCTTTCTAAGGTTCCAAATAAATTAGAAACTGCAGGGAAAGGACTTCCTTTAACTTTTTCGAATAATAGTGCCGGTCCTCTTTTTTCGTAAACCCTTAAATGGATGGCTGCCATTTCTAAATAGGGATCTACTTCTTCTTTTATTCTGATTAAATGACCGTGCTTTTCAAGATCGGATACACATTCTGCTAAACTTTTGTATGCCATGCCCAAAGATAAATAATTAGATTTTCTCAGAAACAAAAAAGCCTCATATAAGCAGATTTTACAATAAAGCTACTTACACAAGGCTTTTAACCTAAATTTTTGGTATTACTTTTTTCCGGCGAAAGAGCGCAACATCCAGGTGTTTTTCTCTTTAAACTGCATAAAACGGTTAACCATGTCGTTAGAACCATCATCTCCGGCCGCATCTGTAGCTTCTAAGAGTTCTCGTTCTAATTCGATCAATGCAGCCATATCATCTAAAATGGCATCAACCATATCAAGATCTTTTAAACCAATGGTATCAATTTCTTTAATTTGAGATTCTTTTATATAATCGGCGAAACGGCTATGCGGTGCTTTACCTAAGGTTAATACACGCTCCGCTATCTCATCAATAGTTAATTGTGCATTGGTATATAATTCTTCAAACTTAACATGTAAAGTAAAAAAGTTCTGACCTTTAATATTCCAGTGGCAACCTCTTAATTTTTGATAATGAATATGATAATTGGCCAAATAATCGTTTAAAAGATCTACAACTGGTTTAACTTCTTTTTCGTTTAAGCTTATTTCTTTAGCGTCCATTTTTTTTATTATTTATGATGTTTTTAATGTCTACGTAACAACCCAAATTTATAAAAGTTTTGCTCAATTTTGTCTTTTGAACAATACGTTATTTATTAGATCGTTTAATATTCAATATTACAGGGAACAACAATTTTACAAACATTTGTTAATGAATGATATATCGGTATCAAGATATTAAAGTCATCTTATTTTTACTTAAAAACGAATAACCGAACATAGACTGGTTAACAATATTATTCGTATAATTGCTCCCTTTGACTTAGAAATTTACATAAAATAAATGCATAAAATATATTTATCTGCCGTAGTGTTATTTGCCTTAAACATTGCAAATACCAAAGCCAACACAGCAAGAGACTCTATCGGTGTAGAAAATAATAAAGGCAAAAAACTGATCGTTCACCAAACTGTAGCAAAAGACACCTATTATTCAATAGGAAGAAGGTATAATGTTTCCCCTAAAGAGATTATGGCCTTTAATGACAACAAATACCTTCAGGTTGGGGTAATCATTAAAGTACCAACAAACATTCCTTTTACCGCAACAGGATCAGCTAACAGCAAGCAAAATCAAAGCGCTTCTACTGGCAATATAATAGAGCATACCATCAAGCCAAAAGAAAACTTAAACATGCTCGCCGAAAAATACGGCACAACCATTAATGAGATTAAAGCTTTAAACAACCTTAGCAGCAATAATTTAAGCATCGGTCAGCTATTAAAAATCCCTGTTAAAAACGGAGAACAAACTGCAACAGCTACTCCGGTAACACCACCAGCGAAAAATAATACAGAAACGCCTCAAGCCAATACATCATCTGCAGATCAAACCATGATTGAGCATACTGTTGCGCCTAAAGAGTTTTTAGGAAAAATTGCAGAGAAGTACGGCACTACTGTTGAAGAAGTAAAAAAAGCCAACAACCTTTCTGGGAATAGCTTGCGTATCGGCCAGAAGCTTAAAATTCCGGCAACTAAAAACATTGATGAGAACAAAGTAGTATCTGCCGCTGAAGAAAAACCAGTACAGGAGAACAAATCTACAGATGCTGCCGGAACACATACTGTTTTAAGGAACGAAACTATTTTCACTATCGCCAAACAATACGGCATTACCGCTTACCAGATTAGAAAACTGAACGATTTGCCTGATAACGCCATTACTATTGGACAGGTTTTAAAAGTGCCTGGTGGTATTATTACAGATGTTCAGGTTCCGAAAGAAAAGCAGGCAGAAGCAAAAGTTAAAGAAACGCCAGCAGCAAAAGAAGAAAGTTTTATTCATACCGTAGCTACCGGAGAAAACATTTTTACCATTGCCAAAAAATATAATTTAACTGCTTACCAGATCAGAACAGCAAATAAACTGGAGGATAACGCGATAAAAGTTGATCAGAAGCTGATTATTCCTAAACCACCGCAACCTAAATCGGTAAATGATTTATCGAAAGAAGAACAGGAAAATGAGCCAGATAGTACTATGGTTAAAGATCCTAAACTTCGCCGCGATCCTAGTGTATATGGTTTAAGTCAGATCGAAGAAAAAGGAACTGCAGTTTGGATTGCAGACCATGATCTGGACGGAACCAAAATGCTGGTTTTACACCGTACGGCACCTGTGGGCAGGGTAATTAAGATTACCAACCCAATGACCAACCGTACTACCTTTGCCAAAGTTGTTGGTAAATTTACGGAGAACGAATCCACAAAAGATGTTATAATTGTAATGACTAAAGCTGTAGCCGATTCATTGGGCGCTTTAGACAAACGTTTTTTCTGCAATTTAACATATAGTGCTCAATGAGTTTGAACAAAAAGCCATTTATAATTGGTATTGCCGGTGGTAGCGGATCGGGTAAAACATTTTTCTTAAACTGCTTTCTCCATCATTTTAAACAGGATGAAGTAACACTCGTATCGCAAGATGACTATTATATCCCAGCGGGCGAGATGACACAGGAAGAAAACAAGTTATACAACTTCGACCTCCCTTCTACCATTGATAGCGAGCAGTTTTTAAGAGATATTAAGCAATTAATGAGCGGCGAGGTTGTTTATAAAAAAGAATACAACTTCAATAATCCATTGGCCGTTGTCAAAATTTTGGAGATTAAATCGGCGCCTATCATTATTGTCGAGGGGCTTTTCATCCTTCATTTTAAAGAAATTGCCGCACTGTTGGATCATACCATCTTTGTTGATGCAGATGAAGAGGTTGCTTTAGACCGCCGTATTAAACGCGATGGCTTGGAACGTGGTTACCCTGAAGATGATGTATTGTACAAATGGCACAACCATGTAGTGCCAGCTTATAAAGAATACCTGCTGCCCTACCGCGAACAGTGCAACAAGGTAGTAATGAATAATACCAATGAGCCTGAAGAAATTATCGGTATAACAGAAGATATCTCTAACGATTTAAGAAATAGCATTTTAGTAGATATACAATAACCTTCAAAGAAGTCAAGCTTTTATAAAACTTGACTTCTTTTTTGATAATACGTTTTGTCAGGCTGAGCGGAGTCGAAGCCCTGCTTATCAAGGTTTACGCTGCACAAACCATATTTCGTATTAATCCAATCTCATTTCAGGAATCTCTCCTTCTACTACCAGTCTTCCAGCCGTAGATTGTTGTATAAATTCGATACTTACGCCTGGGGCACGCTCCAAAAGTTTAAAACCACCTTCAGTCAGAATATCCAAAACCGCCAATTCAGTTACAATTTTTTTGATGCATTTTACACCGGTTAAAGGCAAAGTGCATTTAGGCAGTAATTTACTTTCTCCAGCCTTGTTGATATGTTGCATCGCCACAATGATATTTTTGGCTGACGCTACTAAGTCCATAGCCCCTCCCATTCCCTTTACCATTTTACCTGGGATTTTCCAGTTGGCAATATCACCATTTTCTGATACCTCCATGGCTCCCAGAATAGTCAGGTCTACTTTTTGTGCACGGATCATCCCAAAACTCATGGCCGAATCAAAAATAGACGAGCCTGGCAAAGTGGTGATGGTCT
This sequence comes from Pedobacter kyonggii, assembly GCF_004310665.1. Classification (GTDB taxonomy): domain Bacteria; phylum Bacteroidota; class Bacteroidia; order Sphingobacteriales; family Sphingobacteriaceae; genus Pedobacter; species Pedobacter kyonggii. Next base: position 13,036 of record NZ_SIXF01000014.1, read on the forward strand.
GTTTCCCTGCGTTAATTAAATCGGCATCTTCCTCTCCTTCGAAAGGAAATGGCCCCATACCCAATAAACCGTTTTCAGACTGTAACACTACATTAATTCCCTTTGGAATATAATTGGCGACTAAAGTAGGTATGCCAATACCAAGGTTAACATAGTATCCGTCTTTTATTTCTTTGGCAATACGCTGTGCGATTTCTTCTTTTGAAAACATATTTTTTTAATGATTGATTGAAAGAATTTCGAATGAGTGAATGAACCACCAATGAGCTAATGAATTATTGAACCTTCCTCAACGTTCGTTGCTCGATTCTTTTCTCATAATCTTTCCCTTGAAAAATCCGATGAACATAAATACCAGGCGTATGGATATAATCTGGATCTAATTCACCGGCCTCTACCAATTCTTCTACCTCGGCAATAGTTACTTTACCTGCCATAGCCATTATAGGATTAAAATTACGACTGGTAGACCTGAATATTAAATTTCCAGCGGTATCACCTTTCCAAGCTTTAACAATAGCGAAATCAGCATCAAAGGCATATTCCATTAAATAATCTTTGCCATCAAAATTGCGCACTTCTTTGCCTTCTGCCACTTCTGTTCCTACACCTGCAGGTGTAAAAATTGCGGGCATACCGTATCCGGCAGCCAGACAACGCGTAGCCAAAGTGCCCTGTGGAATAAGGTCTACTTCGAGTTCGCCACTCAGCAATTGCCTTTCAAATTCGGCATTTTCACCTACATACGAAGAAATCATTTTTTTTACCTGGCGTTGTTTCAGCATTAAACCAATACCAAAATCATCAACACCAGCATTATTAGAAATACAGGTTAAATTTTTCACCTGTTTGTTTACCAAAGCATTTATGCAATTTTCTGGAATACCGCAAAGCCCGAAACCACCAAGCATGAGGGTAGCACCATCTGATATATCTTTGATAGCGTCTTCAGCTCCAGATACCACTTTATTTATCATCTTATGAATTTTTTGGTTAGTTCGCTAAATTACAAATTGCCTTCAAAAATGTAGCATTTATAATTTATAAATCTTCCTGGAATATTAATTAATTGGAATTAATCTAAATAACCATTACCTTTGTGCTGCAATGATTTACGAGAGAGAAGAAAGTTTATTCATATTACCCACCGATCCTGAATTTCAAAAAGGCATGGGTTTTATTTTCAGCTGTACGGCTGAGCACAAAAAGTGTTGCGAGAAATTTAAAAAAGGCAAACGCTGTAAAAAATGCCCTGGCAATAAAAAGAAATAGGTCTACTTTCCTATTTCTATAATTTTATCATCACTTCCGTTACTCGTACAGATATAAATTTTCCCTTCTGGCGATTGGCAAACAGCCCTTATCCTACCATAAGTGTTTACATAAAAATCTTTCGTTCCAGTAATTTTTGTTTGAGCATCGTCTAATTTAAGCTGCATCAATTTAGTTCCTTTTAATACAGCCAGCAGCAACGAGTTTTTAAACTGCGGAATATAATCTGAATTGTAATAAGCTAAACCACTAGGCGCAATGGTTGGTGTCCAATTGATTAATGGCTCTACTACATTATTCGAACTGCAAAACGATTGTTCTCCACTTTCATTACAAAAACCTTTAATATTTGGCCATCCGTAGTTTCTTCCCTTTTCGACGATATTAATCTCATCATCAGAATCAGGTCCATGCTCAGAAGAAAACATTTTGCTACCAACCTGGGTCAATCCTTGTGCATTTCGATGTCCTAAAGACCAAACCGGATTATTTGGATAAGGATTATCACCAGGGACAGAGCCATCTAAATTTATCCTTAAAATTTTCCCTGCTAAAGAATTAACATTTTGAGGAGTGCCAGTATCAGCAGCATCGCCAGTACTGATAAATAGTTTACCGCCACTGATCAGCAAACGCGAACCATTATGGATTGAAGCAGCGGGAATCTGATCCAATAAAACCTGCGGACTCGTTAAATTTCCTCCGCCGTAAGTATAACGTACAACTTTAGCTTTATAGGTGCTACCATAGCCATAAATTACATAAACATAAGGGTTACTGGAAAAATCGGGATGTAGCGTCATGCCAAGTAAGCCGCCCTCTCCATTAGTGCGTACTTCAGTTATGGTAAGTAAAGGCGTTACTTGCCCGTTGGTAGGATTTAAACGACTAATTTTACCTGCTTTTTCGGTAAACCAGATGAAATTATCAGGTCCATAAACCATTTCCCAGGGGAGGCTCAATCCGGATACAACTACTTTTGATTTTAATTCTACATCAGGTAAAGTACCTGGATTGTTGTTATCATCACCATTCTTTTTGCAATTTGTAACGAATAGCATTACAAATAAGCAAAGTAGTATTGCCCTCATAACCGTAACATTTTAGAAATAACAACGTTAGAGTTATAAAGTTTTGCTTTTATTGGGAGGAGACATCATTTCGAGCATAGTGCAACGAAGCCGAGAACCACGAAGTGCTCTGCGCAGCAAAATCTTTATATAACTAGCTTTTAGAGTGCTGTCAGATGTTACCATCTGACACCACGATTAATTCAAATACACGTAAGTAATTCCATCCCCGCCCCTATCAGCATGTTCATCTTCCATCCTATTTACCTGACTATATTTACGCAGGTATTCTCTGATCATTTTTCGCAAAATACCGTCACCTTTACCGTGGATCAGTTTAATGGACGGAAAACCAAGCATAATGGCCTTATCTAAATATTTCTCTACTTCGAACAAGGCATCTTCAGTGCGCTTTCCACGCAGATCCAGTTCTGCCCTAAAGCCAGATACGGCATCATTCATCCGCCCTGCAAAAGAATTTGCACTGCTTTGGATTACTTTTTTAGCTTCACGGTTACTCACCTTTTGAACGCGGTTCTTTTTAACAGTCGATCGTAAATCGCCAATAGCCAAAATCAGTTCATTGCGGTTAATTTCTAAAACCTGGCCAATGGTTTCACTATCCGTAAATTTCACTAAATCACCTATTTCAATCTCACCTCCTACAACAATTGGAGCAGGTTTTGGACGCTCTTTTGGCACAGTATTTTTCACTAATTCCCGTTGTAAATTCTGGCGGAGTTCTTTAGTTATTTCCTTATCGGCTTGCTTTTCTTTAATTTCGGCAATGGTGTTTTCAACCAGTTTATTGGCATTTTTAATAATATTCTGCGCCTCTTGTTTCGCCTCTTTAATCAGTACCTTTCTATTCTCCTCTAAAAAGCTTTTCAACTTTTCATTTTCGGCAACCAGGTTTTTAGCTTTATTCTGCTGATTGGCTAAACTTACTTTGGCATCGTAAACATTTTTCTTTTCGCGCTCCAGATCAACAAGCATGGTATCTACGCGGTTCTGGTTAGATCCTGTTTTTTCTTTAGCCAGCTGGATTACCTCTTTTGGCAAACCAATATTCTGAGCGATTTCGAATGCATAAGAACTACCGGGTTTACCCATCTCTAAAATATAGAGCGGTTTCATTTTGGCATTATCGAAAAGCATAGATGCATTTTCCAAACCAGGTGTATTACCTGCAAAAAGTTTTAAATTAGAATAGTGGGTAGTAATAACCCCCCTAACCTTTTTATTGTTCAACACCTCTAAAACAGCTTCAGCCATTGGTCCCCCAAACTGTGGATCGGTTCCGGTACCAAACTCATCAATCAGCACCATCGTTTTTGGCGAAGCATGCTCTACAAAATAGCGCATCTTCTTCAGGTGTGCACTGTAAGTACTTAAATCACTTTCTATCGATTGATCATCGCCGATATCGGCAAAAATATTTTCAAAAATACCTACTTCACTATTCGCATCAACCGGAATTAACAAACCTGTTTGAAGCATAATCTGCAAAAGGCCAACTGTTTTCATACAAACCGATTTACCACCTGCATTTGGCCCTGATACCAATACCACCCGGGTTTCGGCATCTATATGGATATTTAAAGGCGTAACCGTTTTCTTTTCGGCGGCAAATGAGATCGATAACAAAGGGTGCCTTGCATTAATCAGCTTGGTTTTAGGCTCTTTTAACAAACCTGGCATTTCAGCTTCAATATCCATCGCAAATAAAGCCTTTGCACGAACAAAATCCAGTTTGGTAAGGAAACCATGATAAGAAAGCAATAATGGCGAGTATGGTCGCAAATCGTCAGTTAAGGCAATTAAAATCTTAATAATTTCCCGGCGTTTGTCAAATTCTAAATCGCGCAACTTATTATTTAAGGTAAATACTTCTTCAGGTTCAATATAAACGGTCTGTCCTGTAGCCGATTCATCGTGTACAAAGCCTTTGAGTTTACGCTTGTTTTCAGCCAAAACCGGAATACACATTCTACCATCACGAATGGTTAAACTCCCATCAGCAACCCAGTTATTGGCAATGGCCTGCTTGTAAATCGAATCCATGCGCTTACGCACATCTTGTTCCGCTTTCGAAATGGCAGAGGTAATTTCCTGCAATTCTTTTGATGCATTGGGTTTGATCTTTCCTTTGGCATCTATAACGGTTTCTATCTTACGAAGGATCGTTTTTTCGATCGGCAGATGCTCAAATAAGGCTTCCAATGTAGGGTATACTTCTGCGCGTTCTTCGAAAAAACGGAGTACGGAGAAAACAGTATGCAATGAAGTATATACCTGAAACCACTCATCTTCTAAAAGATAAGTACCTTCAACCCTGATTTTTTCAACCAGCGACTTAATATCAAAAAAGGTATTAATCTGTAGTGGTTCCTGATTTTGCAGGATACTCTTAAACTCGTTTGTTTGACGTAAAAACTTATCGATCTGATCAAAACGGTTCATCACCTGCATCTTTTCCACCAATGCTTGACCCATCGGGCTCAAACAATGTTTGCTAATCAGTTGCCTGATCTCAACAAAACCTAAACGTTCTAAACAGTTTTCGGGATATAACATATTATTGTGCAATAGCTGGACTTGGAGTTACTTCCGATACACCAGCTTTTTTTATATTAATTAATGAATCGGCCTGTTTTTTCTTCTTTGCAATTGCAGCAACTGCTTTAACCTTCGATAAAGAATCTGGTTTCATTTTTTTTCTGATCGCAAGAGAATCGGCCTTAAATTTCTTTGCTATCACTAAAGAATCGGCTTTAAATGCTTTTTTCTTGATTATCAAATCAGCTAACGCCGTTCCCTTTTTTTGCTTGGCTAACAATTTTTGTATGTTTTTATACACCGCCTCTAATTCCTTAGGGTTGGTATTATACCAAATTAAACTCCTGTTGTATTCGGCAGAATCTGTACCAAATTTTTTGTAGATCCCTTTATAATAAGCAGCTGCCACCTTCTTCGCTGAATCTACTATGTAAATGCTTGAAAGGTAGCCATCAACAATGTGCATATCGTATAAAATCTTTTCCATTTTATCAGGCTTAATAATGCCATCAGGTATGCCAGGTTTACAACCAAACCATAATATAGCTGTCATTAAAACCCATATTAATCTTTTCATGCTTAATTTAAATATTATTTTTTGCCCAAATTGCGGCAAGGTTATTAATTTTACCAAAAATAGTTATAAATGAGCATAGCTGATAATCTTAAACAATATAAAAGCGAAGTTGAATCAGGCGGGGTAAAACTAATTGCCGTTTCAAAAACACAACCAGTAGAATCAATTTTAGAAGCCTATAACGCCGGGCAGCGCATTTTTGGAGAAAACCATGTACAGGAAATGGTAGATAAACAGGCGCAACTTCCAAACGATATCGAATGGCATCTTATTGGCCATTTACAAAGTAATAAGGTAAAATACATTGCTCCTTTTGTTAAACTTATTCATGGGGTAGACAGTTTGAAACTGCTACAGGAAATCAATAAACAGGCCGCAAAAAACAAACGCGTAATTGATTGTTTATTACAGATTTACATTGCAGATGAAGACACTAAATTCGGACTTGGTTTTGATGAAGTGATCGAGTTATTGCGGGCAGAAGAGTTAGCCGAATTGAAAAATATTCGTATAGTAGGTTTAATGGGGATTGCCACAAATACCAAGAACGAAAAGCAGATTACAACCGAGTTTCACGAACTAAAAGTATTTTTTGATGGCATTAAAGTAAGCTTTTTCCGTAAAGATGATGCTTTTAAGGAAATATCTACCGGAATGAGTGCCGATTATAAAATCGCAATTGAAGAAGGAAGTACAATGGTGCGCATTGGTAGCAGTATTTTCGGAAAAAGGGTAATCAAACATTTCAAAAACGACATTACAGCAAATTAATATGGATTTTAATATCAGGTTTGCGACTGCAGAAGATTGTCCAAGAATATTGGAATTAATTAATGAGCTGGCCATTTATGAGCGTGCTCCTGAAGAAGTAACGGTTACTTTAGATCATTTTATCGATGCTGGTTTTGGTAAAAACCCAGTATGGAAAGCTTACGTAGCCGAAGTAAATAATACTGTTGTGGGCTTTGCATTATACTATACACGCTACTCTACATGGAAAGGATGCAGGTTATATCTAGAAGATTTTATCGTAACAGAAGAATTTAGAGGAAAAGGCCTGGGTAAAGTATTATTCGAAAAAGTGATGGAAGAGGCTAAAAATGGCAACTATAGCGGCATGGTTTGGCAAGTGTTAGACTGGAACGAACCGGCAATCAATTTCTATAATAAATATAAAGCATATTTAGAAAGCGGCTGGTTAAACGCGGCTTTATCTAAAGAACAAATCAAGGCATTTTAATATGGATATTTTTAAGTTTGGTGGTGCCTCGGTAAAAGATGCGAATGGAGTAAAAAACCTGGCCAATATTGTCCGCGATTACAAAAAAGGAAACCTTCTGATTGTAATTTCGGCGATGGGTAAGATTACTGATAAACTGGAAAAGTTAACGCAGGCATTTTTATCACAAAGTGATGAAGCACATACAATTTTTGATGAGATTAAACATTTCCATTTCAGCATTATAGATGAGCTGTTTCAAGGCAAAGCCAATCCGGTTTATGATGATGTGGCTAACACATTTGTTGAAATTGACTGGTTAATTGAAGATGAACCAGATAACAACCCTGATTACATTTACGACCAGATTGTATCTATCGGTGAAGTGGTTTCTACAAAAATTGTGGCTGCCTGGTTAAATGAAACAGGTAATAAAGCGCTTTGGATAGATGCGCGGAACTATATCCAAACTGATAACACCTACCGCGAAGGAAAAGTAGATTGGGCTAAAACCAATCAGATTATACAAAAAGACCTGTTACCACTTTTAACCGACAACATTATTGTAACACAGGGATTTATTGGTGGCACCAGCGAAAACTACACCACAACTTTAGGCAGGGAAGGTTCTGATTATTCAGCAGCCATATTTGCTTCCTGTTTAGATGCTGCTGCATTAACCATCTGGAAGGATGTTCCTGGAGTATTAAATGCAGATCCAAAATGGTTTGACGAAACAGAGAAAATTGCCCAGCTTTCTTATCATGATGCAATAGAGCTTACTTATTACGGCGCAACAGTAATACACCCAAAAACAATAAAACCACTTCAAAATAAAGGAATTCCGCTTTTTGTAAGGTCATTTATCCAACCAGAGGGCTCAGGAACGGCAATTACCAAAGAAAATAACCCATTGCCTATCCCCTCTTTTATTTTTAAGATTAACCAGGCGCTGATTTCTATTTTCCCTAAAGATTATTCCTTTATTATCGAAGAAAACCTGAGCAATATTTTTGAACTTTTCCATACACACCGGATCAAAATCAATACCATGCTTAACTCTGCCATCAGCTTTTCGGTAAGCGTTGATGATCATCCTACTCAGATTGAGAAACTGATCAAAGATTTGTCGCAAGAATTTACCGTAAAATATAATAAGGGCCTGGAACTGGTAACCATCCGCTATTATAACCAACAAACTATTGATCGTGTAACGGTTGATAAAGATATTTTATTGGAAGTAAAGAGCCGCCATACCTGCCAGATGGTGATGAAGAATAAATAGTCAGAAGTCTGGGGTCCGAGGTCGGAAGATAATTGCCCATCTTCATACTTAATACTAGATACCGAATACTTGACACTCCTAAAACAATGAACAACAAACTTTTAGCCAAAGCTGTACAGGATTACATCAACGCCAATTTAAATGCTGATGTGAATCAGATTGCTTTAGCAAAAAGTCCGTTCGAAGGTATAACTGCAGCCGAACTGGCCACACAAATTACTGCAAAAAAAAAATCTGAAAAGAAATTACCAACCTGGTTTGATACCCCAGATATTTATTACCCCCCCGTATTATCAATCGAGCAAACTTCTTCTGAAATTACGGCGAAATACAAATCCAAACTAGCTAAAGGTGATACATTTATTGATATTACCGGAGGCTTCGGGATTGACAGCTATTACTTTTCTAAAAAGGTAAAAGCGGTTACACATTGCGAAATTAACCATGAACTATCCACAATAGCTAAACATAATGCGCAGTCTTTACAGATAGTAAATATCGAATTTAAAGCAGAAGACGGAATTGCTTATATCCAGGCTAGTGATACATCATTTGATACCATTTATCTAGATCCTGCCCGACGAGCCGAAAAGGGCAAGGTTTTTATGTTAAAAGACTGTACACCCGACATTTCAGGCAATCTTGATGCCTTATTAGAAAAATCGTCAAGAATAATCATCAAAACGGCTCCTTTACTCGATATTTCAGCAGGATTATCAGAATTGAAACAAGTTAGCGAAATCCATATTGTCAGTGTCAGAAATGAGTGCAAGGAACTTTTATGGATCATAGATAAAGGTTACAATGATGATACAAAAATTATAGCTGTAACCCTAAATAACGAAATTGAAAAAGATTTTTCCTTTTACAGATCATCTTCAAATGGTTCAATTCAGTTTATTGACGATTTAAACACTGGTGATTACCTGTACGAACCAGATGCTGCTTTACTAAAATCGGGTGCTTTTAATTTAATTGGCGAAACTTACAATCTTTTAAAACTACATCCTCAAACACAGCTGTTTAGTTCAGCTAATGTAAATAAAGATTTTCCAGGCAGGATATTTAAAATTGAAGCGGTACTCACTACCACAGCACTTAAAAAACAAGAAAATTTAAAAGGAAATGTGATTGTCAGGAACTATCCGGCAAAGCCTGAAGATTTGGTTAAAAAATATAAAATAAAAGCAGATCAAAATCAGTTTTTAATTTTCACCAAAGTGGGCAACGGAGAAAACATCGTGGTTAAAGCATCAATTATACAGTATTATTAGGTTGTCATTCTGAGCAAAGCGAAGAATCTTTTATCTATAAAAAACTTTAAACTAACGACCAACTACTTTTTTTTGGAAAGCAGGTTCAGAAGCATTTGGGTTATTACAGCCCCGCTCCCGCTTCTGCCGATAAAAAAAATCGGCATCTCGCTAAGATCGGGTTTAGATGGCTTAAACAGTACTGCTATTAGGGGTAAAATAAACCCGACCGACGGCGTTATCCCGATTTAACATCTATTTTTTTTATTTGTACGAGATTTCAATCGGGATTAAGCAAAGGGCGGGGCTATAGGAATCGAAGTAGTACAGCAATTGCTTTTCAAAAAAACAAATTACTTCAAGATTAGTAAAGAAAAAGAAGTACGACATTCTTAGCTAAAACACTCAGGTTCTTCATGCGTTCAGAATGATAAGGTTGTTAACACAAAAAGCCTCTCAATCGAAAGGCTTTTTGTGGGGATGAAGAAATAATTATTATATTATTGCTTAAACTTTCTTAACATTTACTGCCTGTAAACCTTTTCTGCCTTCAGCTACTTCAAATTCTACTGTGTCGTTTTCTTTCAAGCTTTCGATTCCACCTAAAACATCTTTAAAATGTACAAATAAGTCTTTATTGTCTTCTTGCACAATAAATCCAAAGCCTTTCTGAGTGTTAAACCATTTAACTTTTCCGGTTGCCATAAAAAAATAAAAAATTGTATAAAATAAATAAACCTTTTATGCCTTGATCAGCATTTCATTTAACCAATTGAGTATTAATATGAATAAAACAACCAGTTTAAGCGCTAATATTGAAACAAAACTACCAAATATAATAAATTACGAATATAATGCAAGCCATTTCTGGTCTTTCAACAAGAATGTTGCGTTATTAAATAAAATTTTTGGATTATTTATTTGGCTGAGGAGTGGTACGTAAATATGGTTTAATTACTTGGTGTCCTTTAGGAAATTTAGCTGGAATATCTTCGGTTTTAATGCTGTTTACCACAATTACATCTTCTCCATCTTTCCAATCGGCAGGCGTAGCCACGCTATAATTGGCCGTAAGTTGTAAAGAATCAATCACACGTAAAACTTCATTAAAGTTTCTTCCTGTCGATGCCGGATAAGTAATGGTTAATTTCACCTTTTTATCGGGACTGATTACGAACAACGAGCGAACGGTTAAAGTTTCTGAAGCATTTGGGTGGATCATATCATAGAGATTTGCCACTGTTTTGTCTGGATCTGCAATAATCGGAAATTCGACAGAAGTATTTTGAGTTTCGTTAATATCATTAATCCATCCTTTATGCGACTCGGCAGAATCAACACTTAAGGCCAAAACCTTAACGTTTCTTTTTTCAAATTCGCCTTTTAAAGCGGCAGTTCTACCCAGTTCTGTAGTACAAACCGGGGTATAATCGGCAGGGTGAGAAAACAATACACCCCAGCTATCGCCTAAATAATCGTAAAAATCTATTTCGCCAATGGATGTGTTGGCTTTGAAATTCGGTGCGGTATCGCCTAATCTTATGCTCATAATGGTATTAATTTAAGTTGATGAAAACAAATCTAAACAATACTATACTAAATACATAGATTTAATATTATTTTAAGACCTCCAAATTACAATTCCAATAAAAAAACCCTGAAGAATCAGTCTTCAGGGTTTAAGAATATTAATTTGTTTGGGGTGTTGCGTTTAGTATGCTTTTATCATAAATACATAATCCTGTATTTTTTCGATCTGTTTGGTGCGTTTTAAACCAGACAGCAAGCTCTTCTTATTGGCAGAAAGTTTATTTACGCCTAGCGAATCTTGGGGAATGGCCCTCATCGCCTCTAAAATATATTTTGATTTAATGGCAAAGGCTGCACCTTCAGTCTGATCTGGCTTACCACTAATAATACCTACCAAATTTCCGTTATTATCTAAAACAGGACCACCGCTATTACCTGGATTAACTGAAATGGCTACCTGATACTGAGTAGTATCTCCAATAAAACCATTTTTAGAACTCACGTACCCTTCTCCAAGTACAGCATCATCTTTTGGATAACCTAAGGTATATACAATTTCGCCGATGTTACTTGTATTTCTTTTAATGGTATAAGGAATAGAAGATAAGTTACTGAAGTGTCTATCGTTTATTTTAAGAATTGCAATATCGTTTTGAGGATCTGTGTAAACTGACTTTACCTTAAATGATTCTCCCCTACTGTTTTGCACATATAAAGAATCAGCGCCATTAATAATATGCAGGTTAGTTAAAATGTAGCCATTTGTAGAAATTGCAAAACCGGTACCACCAAAACTATTCTGAGCATTTGGCTTGCCAGAAGTTGTATTGTTATTATTATGCTTAATGTTTCTGATTAAGCTATTTTGTGTTTTAATAGCATTATTTACCTGATTACTTAACTGCCTGTAACGCTCTGCCTGTTGAGTATTATGCTGAATAGAGTAAATAGAAACCAGAGAGAGTACAACAAAAGATGCTGCAACTGCAATTGCAGATTTATGTTTGCGCCACAATTGAACCACACGTGATGGATGAGGCCTAAATGTAGAAGCCAAACTCTCCACGTCAATTTCTGAATGAATATGATTTAACTGTTCTTTTAAGCGCAACTGCTCAGCAAATGTTCCCATAGATTCTAAAAAGAACTTATGCGAAACTACTTTATGATCTACTGTGGCATCATTACGACGTAACTGTTCAAAAGCTTCAGTTTCCTGTGCATTAAGTTTACCTAAAAGGTAATCTTCAATAATTGCATCTAACTCCAAATCGTTTCTCATTTCAAATTATGGTTGAAAAAATATTTTCTTTAACCTTTGCAGGCATTTATATTTCTGCGTTTTTGCATTATCAGTATTGGTATAACCAAACTTTTCGCAAATATCCTGCATGGACAAATTGTGGATATAAAAATCCTGAATAATGGTTTTACAAGGTTCGCCCAGATGATCGAGTGCCGATTGCATTTTCACAAAAGCAGCATCTTTCTCTTCGTGGTGCTCTACATCTTCCTCAACAGCAAATACATCTTCATAATCGGTAATACTACCGGCCTTTTTACTGTTTAGGCTAAGTTTCTTTAGCCAAATACGCCTACAAACCGAATAAATATAGGTTTTCAGTTTACTGCTCAGCTCAAAATTGCCTGCCTTAATTTTGTTATATAAAATGATTATACCTTCCTGATAAACATCTTTTGCATCATCTTCATCACCGTTATTATTCAGGATAAATTGCAAAACCATCGCATAATAAGCCTTGTATAACTTGTTAAGTGTTTCTTCTGAGTTATTTAGAATACCTAAAATAACCTCTCTATCTGTTGGAACTGAACTCTTTAAACTGTTATTCACTAGTTAATACATTTTTCTATAAATAGTAACCCAATATTAGACAAAAAAATATTTATAGCTACTATAATTGCTTAATACAAAATTAAAGCAAACGGTAACCCAAACCTCAAAAAAAATATTTTAACAATTTTGTAAATTATCGGGTTACCTTTTTACCTTTGCGGCATTAATAAGAAATTAATTACTTAAAAAAATTCAAGAAAATGAAAAATGCATTCAAATTAGGCTTTTTAGCTTTAGCTTTATCTTTATCAGTTGTTGCTTGTAACTCAGAAAAAAAAGCTGAAGGTGCTGATACAACTTTAACTGATTCTTCTACTATCGTTACTGATACTACTGCAAAAGATACTACAGTTAAAGATTCTACTGTAAAAGATACTACTGTAAAAACTACTACAACTACAGAAGAAGTTAAACACTAGTTTAACTTTACTCATACAAAAAAGGCTCCTGATTTAGCATTGGGAGCCTTTTTTATTTTTTTTATTTTTTTTGGGTTACCTTTTCGGGTTACCAGTATTAAGGGTAAATTAATTAATTACTTAAAAATACTCAAAAATGAAAAATGCATTCAAATTAGGCTTTTTAGCTTTAGCTTTATCTTTATCAGTTGTTGCTTGTAATTCAGAAAAAAAAGCTGAAGGTACTGATACTACTTTAACTGATTCTTCTACTATCGTTACTGATACTACTGCAAAAGATACTACAGTTACAGATTCTACAGTAAAAGATACTACTGTAAAAACTACAACAACTACAGAAGAAGTTAAACACTAGTCTAACATTATTTATAAGAAAAGCCTTTGGGAATTCATTTTTCAAAGGCTTTTTTATTTTGCAAAAAAAACAAGGGGGTTACCTTTTCACGTTTTGGGTATTAAGGGTATATATTAACCCTAAAACATATATCAAAATGAAAAATGCATTCAAATTAGGCTTTTTAGCCCTAGCTTTATCTTTAACAGTTGCTGCTTGCGGCGAATCAGGTAAAAAAGCTGATGGTGCTGATACAACAGTTACAGATTCATCAACTATTATTACTGATACAACTGCTATTGATACTACTGTAAAAGATTCTACAGTGAAAGACACTACTGTAAAAGCTACAACGACTACCGAAGAAGTAAAACACTAATTTATTTTACGATTTTCTATAAAAAAGCTCACATTTCAGACCGTGAGCTTTTTTATTTAACATAAATGAGTTAATTTTTAAGTTTTTTGTATAAATTAGCAAGTAATTAATTTTTTAGAACCAAACAAATCGAAAAAAAAATGAAAAATGCATTTAAATTTGGCTTTTTAGCTTTAGCTCTTTCTTTATCTGTTGTTGCTTGTAACTCAGAAAAAAAAGCTGAAGGTGGTGATTCATCTGCTGTTGATACTTCAGTTGTTGATACAACAGTTAAAGACACTACAGTAAAAGACACAACAGTTAAAGACACTACAGCAGCTGATACAACTAAAAAATAGTTTATCTGTTACTGAAAAAGGCCTTAGAAATTCTGAGGCCTTTTTTATTTTATATTAATTTCTAAGAATCAAGACCTTAAAATCCACCAATTGTAGTAAATTTGCGGCAAAAATATAATCCGCATAATGAATTTAACATCACTACAAGCTATTTCACCAGTTGATGGCCGCTACAGAAAAACAACCGAAAGTTTAGCTGCTTACTTTTCTGAAGAAGCCTTAATCAAATACCGTGTTTTTGTAGAAATCGAATATTTTATCGCACTTTGCGAAATCAACTTGCCTGGCTTAGAAAGTTTTGATAAAAATCTTTATGCTGAATTACGCAAAATCCACGAAAATTTCGCAGAGATTGATGCCTTAGAAATTAAGGAAACTGAAAAAGTAACCAACCACGATGTTAAAGCTGTTGAATATTTTATCAAAAGTAAATTCGATGCGCTATCACTTCAGCACTATAAAGAGTTTATCCACTTCGGGTTAACCTCTCAAGACATTAATAATACTGCCATTCCTTATTCTATTAAATTAGCACTGAATGAAAGTTATTATCCAGCAATTAATACGCTGATTGAAAAAATAAATGCACTGGCCACAGAGTGGAAGGACATTCCGATGTTGGCACATACACATGGCCAACCAGCCTCTCCTACCAAATTAGGCAAAGAATTTTTGGTTTTCGCCGAACGCTTGGCTATTCAGGTAGAAAGTTTAAAAAACATCCCTAATAGTGCAAAATTTGGTGGCGCTACCGGAAACTTCAACGCACACCATATTGCTTACCCTGAAGTTAACTGGGTTAATTTTTCTAACCAGTTTGTTAACGAGACCTTGGGCTTAACACGTGCACAACATACTACACAAATTGAACATTACGATCAATTTGCAGCTCAATGTGATGCTTTAAAACGCATAAATAATATTATTATAGATTTAGACAGGGATATCTGGACGTATATTTCTAAAAATTATTTCAAACAGAAAATCAAAGCCGGAGAGATTGGTTCGTCGGCTATGCCACACAAGGTTAACCCAATCGATTTCGAAAATGCTGAAGGAAATGCAGGAATTGCCAATGCTTTGTTCGAATTTTTCGCTGCTAAACTACCAATTTCACGCTTACAGAGAGACTTAACCGACTCTACTGTTTTAAGAAACGTAGGTGTTCCTTTTGGACATACCTTAATAGCTATTCATTCTACGCTACGCGGATTAAACAAAATTTTATTAAATGAAGCTGCCTTACATGCCGATCTGGACGAAAACTGGGCAGTTGTTGCCGAGGCCATTCAAACGGTTTTAAGAAGAGAGAACTATCCTAACCCTTACGAAGCCCTAAAAGAATTAACCAGAACAAATTCAAAAATCAATGCAGCAAGTATTGCAGAGTTTATTGAAGGTTTAGCTGTTTCAGAAGCGGTTAAAGTACAATTGAGAACGATTACACCTTTTAATTATACTGGCGTTTTCTAGTCAAATTAAATTGACGTTAAGCAGACAGCCAACAACGGTTTTATTAGTGAGTAATTGTTAATTTTGTTTATTCAAATTGATTAAGACATGACGATTAACGTATATACAGAACAGACTCCAAATCCAGCTACCATGAAATTCATGGTAAACAAGCTGTTAATAAATGGCAGTGAGGATTTTGCAACTAAAGAGAGTGCAGAACATTCGCCTTTTGCTAAAGAGTTATTTAAGTTCAATTTTGTTTCTGGTGTTTTTTTCGCCAGCAATTTTGTGACCATTACCAAAACAGACGATGCAGAATGGGCTGATATTGAAGCTATTTTAAAAGAATTTGTTAAGGGAGCTGTAGAATCTGAATTAAAAATTAAAGAAACAACTTCTGAAGAAGCACCGGCTTTTGAGGGTACAGAAACTGAAATTAAAATTCAGCAGATTTTGCACGATTATGTACGCCCAGCTGTTGAACAGGATGGTGGTGCAATTACATACAAATCTTTTGATGAAGGTGTAGTTACGGTAGAACTACGTGGTTCTTGCAGTGGTTGCCCGTCTTCTACCATTACGCTTAAATCTGGCATCCAAAACTTATTACAGAGAATGGTACCAGAAGTTACAGAAGTAGTTTCTGAAGCGCTTTAAAATTGTGCATTTTTCATAATACATATAGTGAAAAGGTCCCGATGAGAATCGGGACCTTTTTTGTTGCAAACGAGTCGTCACCCTGAATTTATTTCAGGGTCTTAATTGCAGAAAAGATGCTGAAATAAATTCAGCATGACGATACTTCTAATTAAAATACTGCTTAATCGCGGTTAACATCTCAGCAGTAAGTTTACCATTGGTAGCCAAAATCTCTCTTTTGGAAAAATAATCATTTCCACCAGCAAAATCGTAAACCTCTCCTCCTGCCTGCTGCACAATAAAGCACCCAGCTGCAAAATCCCATTGTTGCAGATTATATTCGAAAAAAGCATCGAAGCGCCCACAGGCTGTATATACCAAGTCTATTGCTGCTGCCCCAATTCTACGTACACCGTGGCTTTTCTGCATCATTTCGGTCAATAATTTTAAGTACTGGGGCTGTTTATCAAATTGATAATATGGAAAACCCGTTGCCAATAAACTCGATTTTAGATCAGGATTAGTAGAAACTTTAATTTCTTTCTTATTCATAAGGGCAGGTCCGCCTTTATACGAATAAAACATTTCTCCCCTATTTAATTCGTAAACTACACCAATAACAGGTAATCCATCTTCGTAAAGTGCTACACTAATACCATAAGCTGGAATGCCATGGATAAAATTGGTTGTACCATCCAATGGATCAATTATCCAGGTATAGGTTTTACCTATACGGTTAATGGTTTTCTCTTCGGTTATGAAACCTGCATCGGGAATTAATTTTTCGAGATTTTGAACCAGTTTCTGCTCTGCTGTTTTATCAACATAAGAAACCATATCATTTAATCCTTTGTATTCTATTTTCTGAACATCGAACTGCATTGCTTCTTTACGGATAAAATTTCCCGTAAGCCTTACAATCGATATTACCTTTGTACACAATAATTCGTAATTCATAACTATTTAACAATAAAACGAGGCGATTATTGGATTATAAATGAACTTATAAAATTTTAAGCTAGTTGATTCTTGTTCCTTAAGGCATAAGCACTTAGTGCAATACCGCCAACTACAAGAAAAGCAGAAATCATTTCTGCCTGGGTAAAAGACAAACCAAAAACGTGGTATTTTGAGTTTACACGGATTAATTCGATGCAGAAACGCTCAATACCGTTCAAGATCATGTAAATACCAAACATTAAACCTGGCGCTTTTATTTTATCTCTAATACGCCATAAAAAGGCAAAAAGAATTAAACATATAATTACTTCGTAAATTGGTGTTGGGTATACCCCTTGTGCCAGTTCGTTACAAAACTTACCAGTACAACCAGGAATTGGGATTCCTTCTCCTACCACATTATTCGGATACTTATAAGACCACAACCAATCTGGAAGCCAAGAAAATGGCTTAGGATTTGAATTTACAATACCCCAATCGCCATCGCCAGCTAAGTGGCAGCCTATACGGCCTACTGCATAAGCGAGCATCATTCCGGGGCCACCTACATCAAGCATATGGAGCGGTTTAATGCCGTTTCTTTTAGCAATAATTAATACAGCCGCACCACCGCAAATTAAACCACCATAAAAAGTTAAACCACTAAAGGATAACAATCTTTCTATAGGGTTTTGAACAAAATCATCCCAGTACTCTAGGTTATCGAAAAACTTTGCCCCTAAAAACCCCCAGATAGCCGCCCAAACAATCAGATTACTCATGGTTTGATATGGATGTACGGTTACCTGTGTTTCTTTTGGTTTATCCAGCTTGTGTTTATTCTTTTCGGTATAGTCCCAATATGCAAATAGCCCTGCAAAAAACAACCCACCAATTATATTTCCTTTGGTCGACATTAAAATCGACTGTGCATCATTTACAAAAAGTTTGTAGTTTAACAACGCATAAACCAGTTTATAACCAATAACAAAGCCGAAAAGGCCATTCATGATCAGCTCTGATGTAGTAGCAGGTTTGCCAACCACAATTGTCTTTTTAATTGGGTGGAGTATGCCTAATGCTTCCTTACGCTTAAGTTCTTTGGTGAAAGCCCAGTAACCGGCAACAAACGCCAGTGCTACAAAAACACCGAAAGTATTAAATGGAAGCGGTAAATTAATGCCGAATAAGTATTCTAAAAAATGTGAAACGGTAGGAAACATACAAATAATTTGTTGCGAAGATAGGAAAGAAAGACCAAAGCTGAAAGATTAAAGAGGAAAGCTTAAAGACTAAAGGAGAAAGACCAAAGCTCTTAGTTGAAAGCAGAAAAAGCGTGTAAAGGTTTATTTTTTTATTTTAGAAAAGATTGGTTCTATATTTCATCGGTTAATACAGCCCTGCTCTCTGCTTTACTTCGTGCCCGCTGCGATCAGGTTTAATTAACTTATTGCAGTAGTTTTTAGGGGGTATCGGGTGTAAAATGATAGATTCCAAAACCAGTCATCCCTTTCCACTCATTTATCATCCTGAACGCAGTGAAGGATCTATATAGAGAAAGAAAGTTTTTTTGTATTAATGTTGGCTTTTGTTTAAGTATTTTCGGGGTTCTGCATTTTACAGATAAAAGATTCTTCACTGCGTTCAGAATGACATTAAGAGATATTGACTTCCGACTGAAGCCTTTTAATGATGTGCGTAAGTGGTTTCCAATTCGGCTACTTCTACCTCTCCATCGGCTGTAATTTCTAAAAGCTTAACTGCTTTCAATTCATTTACCATAACCGGATCGTATTTGGCGCGTACTTTTACATAATTTTTGGTAAAACCATGCATGTAACCCGATTTCTGATCGGCTTCGAATAGCACTTCAGCTTCAGCACCAATTTGAGATTCGTAGAAAGCCCTACGTTTTTTATCAGATAAAATATGGAGCATTTTACTGCGCTCGTTACGCTCACTGCCCGCCACAACACCTTTCATTTCGGCTGCAGCTGTTAATTCGCGCTCAGAGTAAGTAAATACATGTAGATAAGAAATATCTAGCTGATTTAAGAATTGATAAGTATCCAAGAAATCTTCTTTCGTTTCGCCCGGAAAACCAACAATCACATCAACGCCAATACAACAATGCGGCATTACCTCCTTAATTTTGGCAACACGCTCTACATACAGATCACTACGGTAACGACGGCGCATTAAACCTAAAATTTTATCAGAACCCGATTGCAAGGGGATATGAAAATGCGGAACAAACCTTTTAGAAGTGGATACAAACTGAATGATCTCATTGCTCAAAAGATTCGGTTCAATAGATGAAATGCGGATTCTTTCAATTCCTTCTACCTCATCTAAAGCTTTAACAAGGTCGAAAAATTTATCTTCACGCTGGCCATTTCTGATTCCGAAATCGCCAAGATTTACACCGGTTAAAACAATTTCTTTAACACCGCTATCTGCAATCATTTTTGCACGATTCACCACATTTTCAATGGTATCGCTACGACTTGCACCGCGTGCTAAAGGAATAGTGCAGTATGTACAAGGATAATCGCAACCATCCTGTACTTTCAAAAAAGTACGTGTCCTATCGCCAATCGAATAAGAGGCAATAAAATTATGATTTACTTTCTCTATATTTTGCTGATGAATAAGGGTTTTCGGTTGTTTAGTTAAATCGGTAATATATTCTACTATCCTGAATTTTTCTGCAGCGCCCAAAACCATATCAACACCTTCTATTTCGGCAATTTCCTGTGGTTTTAACTGCGCATAGCAACCTACAATGGTTACAAAGGCATTAGGAGAATATTTTAAAGCTTCTTTAACAACTTTACGGCATTTTTTATCGGCATGCTCGGTAACAGAGCAGGTGTTAATCACATAAACATCGGCCTGATCCTGAAATTCTACTACGGCATAACCTGCATCGGTAAATAAACGACCGATGGTTGATGTTTCGGAGAAGTTGAGTTTACAACCTAATGTATAAAATGCGACCTTTTTCATTGAGGCTGCAAAGATAGGAAATTTGTTTGGAGTTAGTAATTTCATGCAGTGATAGCACACAAATTACAGTGAATTAACAAAAGATTAGTTTGGCGTTTGGAGTTTAGAAAATTTTATGAAATATTAATTTACTCCAAACGAACAACTCAACACTCACAACTAATCTTCCTGCCAACGATAACTTTCCTGTTCGAAACCTGCCAGGTCTAACACGCGGCTAGTTACCGTGCCGGCAACTTCTTCTATTGTTTGAGGCAAACTGTAAAAAGACGGATTGGCCGGACAGACGATTCCACCCGCTTCAGTTACGGTTTTCATATTGTTGATATGGATTAAACTGAACGGGGTATCTCTTACTACAGCTATTAATTTCCTGCGTTCTTTTAACACAACGTCTGCTGCCCTCGAAATCAAATCGTTTGATATTCCATGTGCTACCCTACCCAAAGTTCCCATAGAACAAGGAATGATAATCATGGTATCGTATTTTGCCGAACCTGAAGCAAAAGGTGCATTAAAATCGTTCTTATTATAAAATGTAAAGTCTTTAAAATGGTTATAATCCTGGTTTCCCAGTTCGAATTGCCAAACCGCTTTTGCATTGTCGCTCATCACTACACCAACAGCCTCAATCTGATCTTTTAATATTAATAACCGGTCAAATAAAACTTTTGCATAAATAGAACCACTGGCACCTGTAACCGCAACAATCACTTTCTTTTTAATCATAGCACAAAAATACTTTTTCTAAATCCATTAAAACAAAAAAGGGCCAGAACATTGTTCTGACCCTACATCTACCTATGAAAAACATACCCTCGAAAGGGTAAGAACAAATATATATAAATTTTTAAAAAAATGTAAGTGAGAAACGTTAAATCGCTTAAATCAAACATTTAATTTAAAAACAAAACGTAACAAACTGATTACCAAATAAATAATTTTATAAAAAAACATATAAAAACAATTTTTCCACTTAAAAAGACATCATTTTCAACAAAATATCGCTCAAGATTGTCTTACAAATCAGTCATAATTACTAAGTAAGGTCCTACTTTACAGTTAGGCTATCAATTTTTACACTATTGACTTTACAATTTTTTGATATTGATATAACATAAATAAATTCGGTTACTTAAGAATATTAAGGCGATTCTTACAACTTATAATCTTGAATGAGTGCCCTTTCGTAACTGAAGCGCAAACGAGTTATTACACACCTTTTTTATAGCCCAATATATGAAATGTTTAACCATAACAGACCAGGGCACCAAATAAGAGACTTTAAGCACGGAACTATAACAACTTACAAACAAACATAAAAACACGACACACTTACAATTTATACCATTCTGTATGATAAATATTATATCATCCTTATAAATCGGTTGGTGATTAGCTGCTTAACGATTATATTTGGGAAAGTGTCAACTTAAATTTATGATAGATTTAGCCTCTCCATTCTTAAAAGCACTATTAAAACATTCTAAGAATCCCATAATCATTTTTAAAGTTAAACCAATATTGGTGGTGGTAGAACATAACGATGCTTACCAAGCTTTAATAGAGCGGGTGGGAGGAAAATTAAAATTCTATGATATTAACATTGTTCCAAACCTCCTATCTGCTTCTGAAAAGGTGCTTCTGATTAAAACAGTTCAGAAAGTAAGCGAGCTTAAGGCAAAAAGTACGCTGGTTATTCATCCCATTTATTCTAACTCACCAAATGTAAAATGGGAACTGGAATTTTCTCCGGTATTACAAAACGATCGCCCTGTTGAATATATCATCTGTTCATTAAGGGAAATTCCGCTAGATGAAAATGACCTTGAAAATATTTTATTTGAACTTTCAGAAAGTGAAGCACGTTTTAGAGGATTTTTTGAACAGGCCCCTCTGGGCATGTGCGTATTAAAAGGCCCAGAGCTTATTACAGAATATGCAAACGATAACATATTAAAACTTTGGGGCAAATCCAGGAAAGAAGTAATCGGGGTTCCACAAGAAAAAGCACGACCAGAGCTCGAAAAACAGCAAGCACTTGTAGCGCATGTAAAAGATATTTTTAAAAACGGCCAACCTTTAACAATCAATGAATTAAAAATTTCGACACCTGTTTCAGACGGTTATTTCATCGCTTTTTATGAGCCGTTAAAAAATGATAAAAATGAAGTAAACAGGATTTTAGTGATTATTAAAGATATTACGGAGCAGGTAAATTTTAAAAAAGAACTACTTAAAGCTAAAGACATTTTAAAAATAGCCATGGATGCATCAGAAATGGGTTCATGGAATATCGATCTGGAAAGCAAACAGATACTTTTATCGGAAAGGGCACAACAAATTTACGAACTGGAAAATAACAGGTTGGGTATAGGAGAAGCCAAGTCATTGATATCTATGGAAGACATCGGGCACCTTACTAGTGGCATCAGACGCGCATTACACCACCGAAATGCTTTTAACATCGAATATCAGATTAATTTGAACGGCATAGGCGCTAAAAGCAAGTGGTTAAGAACAGCAGGCAAAGCCTATTATAACGAACAAGGAAAAGCCGTTTATATTGCCGGAGCTGTTTTGGATATTACAGAACATAAACAGGACGAAATTAGAAAAAACGACTTTATCGGTATGGTAAGTCACGAGCTTAAAACTCCATTAACATCGTTAAGTGCTTATGTACAACTTTTACAGCATAAATTTAAAGAAACTGATAACGACTTCACTATTCAGATACTTGATAAGGTAAATGTTCAGTTAAAAAGAATGTCGTTAATGATTGATGGCTTTTTAAATGTATCCTTATTAGAAGCTGGAAAAATTTTATTGAACAAAACAAATTTTAGCCTTGTTGATCTGATTAAAACCATAGCTGAAGAAAATAGAATTGTTTTACCCAGCCATTTTATCCAGGTGATTGGTACGGAAGAAATGATTGTAAATGCCGATATGGAGAAAATCGGCAATGTGATCACTAACCTGATTGGAAATGCAGCGAAATACTCAAAAAAAAACTCTTTAATTGCAATAAAGTGCGAAACACAAAAGGATTATGTAATTGTAAGTGTGGAAGATGAAGGCATAGGTATTAGGGAAAATGATATACCCAAACTTTTCGACCGTTTTTATCGCGTAGACAGCCCTGACACTAAAACAATTGCAGGATTTGGAGTTGGCCTGTATATCTGTGCAGAGGTAATTGAAAGGCATCAGGGAAAAATTTGGGCAGAAAGCAAATTGGGTAAAGGTTCTACATTTTATTTCAGCTTACCTACTGCAAATGACCAACAATAATATGTAATATTAATTTGCTTGGGTATGTGAAACTAACCTCTTATTTCTTCCATTTCTAATTTAACGTTAACGGCTACCAAACCACGTTTGTGTAATTCTATTTCAAAAATTATTTTCGAATTTATATTAATTTGATCAGATATATTATCTAATTGAAAGTGAATATCCTGGCCATTTTCGTCAATAATGATTCCGTGTCCATATTCAAAGTCAATCTGAGTAACGTCTCCCTTCCTCATATCTCCCATTACAGAATATTTTTTATAAATAATAGACAATTATAGTCATTTTATGTATAATTAAAAATACATATAACTATTTTTTGTGCAACTATTAATCATTACATACACCTTTTATTATTACTAAACCGAATTAATAGAACAAAATGAACGATTTCGACTCTATTTTAGTAATGATTAAAATGTTATTTTTTTTTTAAATAGCTGTTTTACAAATTGTTATTACAAATAAAAAATTCTATTTTTATTGAACCAAATCGAGCTTGTGCGTGTTATTAACTGAATTAATCATCCCAATTATGAAAAATCTCATCCAAACCCCGAGCATTAAAGAAGAAATCATCATATTATCGGAAGAAACAGATCGAAATTATTGGGCTAACCGTTTAGGCGTAAGTTCTGAAGCTTTGAAATCTGCGGTGAGGGCAACAAGAAGCATTATGTTAAATCAAATCACAGCTTATTTAAACCAGCAAAAGAAAAAAATCAGCATTTCCTGATTTTAAATCAGTATAATTACAAGTACTTTTTACAATTATTTGGGTTGGTTTAAACCTTTAATCAATTCAATAGTTCTTTATATACAATATAAAGAATTACAAATGGCAACTACAACAAAAACAGCAAGCGCTACTAAAAGACTTACATCCTCTGTAGTCACAAAGTTTATTTCAGATTCGAATTTGTCACTTTCAGCTTGTTCAAACGCTTAAGAATGTCTTCGACAGGCTATCAACGACATATTTTTTTTAAACACCTTATAATAAGCATATTATGCAACAATTCAATAAAGAGCATAGGCTTAATAAAGTTACGAATCTGTCATCAACACTCCGATGCATTTGAAAAATTCTAGCCTCTACCATTGACAGATTCAAAAGAACGGACGTCATTGCGAGGAGGAACGACGAAGCAATCTTTCACGCTAGTGATCCTTGCCATAAGGATTGCTTCGTCGGCTGAAAAAGCCTTCTCGCAATGACGATAATCTGAGGAGATTTAATCTCTTAAATTTACCCGTTGTTAATATTGATTTTTATACTATAAATTAACCCTCAGGATGACAAATAGATACAAATAATATAGCTTCTTCTATTTTACGATTAATACTTTAATCTTCCCGTACAATAAGCCAATAGATTAACAGATTCTTTTGAAATTTTCTTGGGGTTAAGGTTATCCTTGATATTGGTAACTGCGGTTCCAAGCTTCTCTTGCAAAAGATCGAGCATCCCCATTACATTTTCTGGTACTATGGTTAAGGATAATAAGGGATAGTATTTATTCTCCAGATCCTTTTTTTGATTATTTGTCGCCAAATTTAAAGTCCATTCTTCAGTTGCAGAAAAACCATATTCATGCTTCGTATTATTAAGTTCGTACAAAAAAACTTTTGCCTGAACTTTCAGATCGTTACTTGCCATTTTTACCTGGCTTTTTTGCAAATAAATCTGTCTCGACCTTTGCCGACTTACCTTTTCCGGATTGATAATCTGAGGGTGCCTTTTTGTTTACACTAGCCTCTTTTTTTTTGTCTCTACTCATCTTTAAATGATTACAGTTTGATAAGACCAATCATCATTGCATAAACAATTCGGTGATTGGAATAAAAAATACTCATCTAAAATTTAAGATTAGAGAATACCGCAATGGTACATCAGCGAGAGAAAAGCAATGTAATTAGATTATTAATTACTGACATAATCAAATATACATTTATAATAGGCTAAAATCGTCATATCAATATCGTTATCGAGATATATTTTACCTGCGGTAGCGGTGCCAAACCCTATACCATTTTTTATTATTAGGGTAACTGCGATGCGACGTTCTGTTGTTTATCATTATAGCGACTAAGAGTAAAATACTAGCGCCAGATAAAACCGGGCACAGTACATATAAATAACCTAATGAATGGATTTTAGCAGACCCGATATTGGCTATTAGTGCAGTAGCTCCACCTGGGGGATGCAGTGTTTTGGTAATCTGCATCAATACAATAGATAAAGAAACCGACAAGGCAGAAGATAACCACACTTCGCCGGGAATAAGTTTATGAACGGTAACGCCTACCAATGCACAAACCACATGTCCACCGATTAAATTCCTCGGCTGCGCCAGTGGGCTGTTTATAATTCCATAAATAAGTACCGAAGAGGCTCCAAATGAACCGATGAGAAACAAGTTATCGTTGGCTGTAAAGTATTTAGAATGGAGTAAGCCGATAATGCCAATACCTAAAAACGCTCCAATAAATGTCCAAACATGTTCTTTAAAATCAACTAAAGTTTCTTTGTAGACAATATATTTTGCTGTGCGAAGGTGTTTTCTTATCCGTTTTCTCATAACCTGTACTGGAGCGCGTGCAAAATTAGCAAAATATAAAAGGGAAAAGAGAATGTTTATCAAATAAAAAAGGGTTGAAAAATGAATTTCAACCCTTTAAAATGATTCTTATTTTCGATTTATTTTTGAGACTGTTCAGGCGCTTTTCCGATCAGATCCATAAACTGATCTAACTTAGGTGTAATAATGATCTGTGTACGTCTGTTTTTCGCTTTCCCTCCTGCTGTAGTATTATCAGCAATTGGATTAAATTCACCACGCCCGCCTGCTGTTAAACGCTTAGGATCGACAGCATATTTGGTTTGCAATACCTGAACTACTGACGAAGCACGCAAGGCACTCAAATCCCAGTTGTTTCGGATATTGGTCTGCGCGATAGGCACATTATCGGTATTACCCTCAATCAGCACATCATAAGTATCGTAATCTTTGATGATTTTTGCGATTTTGTTTAAAGTTTCTCCCGCTTTATCGGAAACTTCGTAACTGCCCGATTTATACAACATATTATCAGCTAAAGAGATATAAACTACGCCTTTAAGCACCTGTACATCAACATCTCCCAACTCTTCTTTACTTAATGATCGCGTCAAATTATTAGTCAACACCATATTAAGTGAGTCACTTTTATTTTTGGCATTCACCAGTTGTTTGATGTATTTATTCGAACTGTTAATTTCATCAACCAATTTCGAAATGTTAACATTGCCCTGGCTACTAGAATTTAAACATTTGTTCAAAGCATCCTGCAATGCAGTTACATTGGCTTTTTCTGAGGCAATCTGTTCTTCTAAACTTTTAACCCTGCTTGTGCTGCCGCTAAGCTCGCGTTGGCTATCCTGGTATTTATTGCTTAACTCCTGGTTCCTTTCTCTCAGCTTGGAATAGGTATCCTGAAGTTCTGCATATTTCTTATTGCTTACACAACCAGCTGCAAGCGCTAGGGCAAACAGCATTATAGGAATTGATTTGTATAATTTCATAATCTTATTTTTATTTATTGATAATAGGTTAACAAATTCCTTGCCGCAAAGTTCAATACCGGCCTGAACCGATGTTAAAAAGCGTTAATCTTTACCGAATCGAAGCTAGCCAAAGCTTTATACGCTCTTAATCCTATACTACCGGATTGATATTGACTATCTGCTGCAGAAAGAATGGATTCTGCCGACCCGTTTATAAAAACATCAAATTTATCTCCTTTCGCCACTATCTTTAAGGTATACATTTTGTTCATTTCAACAGGATATTTTCCTGAACTTATAACTGTCCATTTTTGCCCGTCAGCTTTTCCCAACAGTACCGTTCCATTAGACTGATCCAAACCCACATAATACCCTTGGTAAGCATCGGCACCAATTGCCGGATCAGAAACCCTGAACATTAAACCAGCATCGCCGGCAGTATTGATTTTAACATCTGCCTGGTAACTAAAATCTTTAAAATCTGTTCCATTAGCCACATATTTAGATCCATTTATGCCATAACCACCAGAGCCTGCGTTTGATGCCGAATTAACCTGTCCATCTTTCCAAAACCAGCCACCTCCATAAAAAACCCAATTATTGGCCATTCCATGATCAAAATTTTCGGCCAAAGCCTTATTTATTTTTTTTGGCCGACCGATTACAGGAAAACAGCTTAGGCGTATATTTTCAGATCCGTAAGGCACCAAGGTAATTTCTTCCTGTTTTTCGGTTGAGGAAATTGGACTAAAAGGTACATCAAAAGCAGCTATTTTATTATAGCTTAAGCCCCATGACGGAATCTTTTTTGCCTGAACCTTTAATTTAACTGGTGTATTAGCCGCGATAAAGGGATTTTCGGGCATTGTAGCGTTCACTACACTAACTTTGCTTAAATTACCTTTATCTAATACTAAACCATAATTCCATGCCGATTCCGGACGGATTTCGTAATCTGTAAAACCAGCAACCTGATGTGTTTTGGTTACCTTATTTGCTGCCTTAATTTCTAATGCATACACAATAGGACCACGTTCTACACTAATGGAATTGTTTACTTGGGCCTGAGTAGTAATTTGCATCGGAAAATTCAGTTCTAATTGATCCTGATTTTTCCATTCGCGGGATATGGTAAACATTTCACCGGCTTTTACTCCTTTTAATATAGTTCCATTTAATTTAATACTTGGTTTTACACTCCAGGCTGGGATTCTTAAAATCAATGGAAAGGATGTAGAAGTGGTAAGCCCCACTTTTAACCTGATCTGTTCTTCGAAGGGATAATTGGTTTCTTCGGTAATTTTTATTTTTTTTTTGTTGGCTACCACAGTTTCTATTTCCATTGGGCCATAGGTAATTACTGCCAAACCTCTCTCAGGGGTAGCCACTACACTGCTTTTTACAAAATAAGGCCAGCCCATGTGCATGTTATAGCGGCAGCATCCATAACCTGAATAAGGACTAGAAACGATACCTGAGCTATAATCCTGATTAAAGCCATGCTCCCCATGAATGCTTTGAACCTGATTGGGTAATGTATAATATGAATGGTTTTTAAAATCGCTGCTAAACTGAGCAGGTAAAGCATTAAAGGCCACTTTTTCCAACTGATCGCCGATACTGACATCATGAATAACCTTTGCCGCAGTTTCTAAACTCTGCATCCATTCTACCACGGTACAGGTTTCTACTCCTTCTATGCTGCTTGTACCCGCCAGAAATTCAGTTCCTGAACCTAAACCTTCTGGCTGACCATGGTCGTGCATAATGTGTGCTATACCTTTGGAAAGTGCTTCAAGATTAGAAGGACGATCTTGAAGTTGAGCATAAAGCACCGGGAATTTTAAGGCTTGAGCTACATTAACCATATGTTTTGGTTGAAAATCATCACCAAAAAAGTAAAACCCGTTATTGCTATAAATATCGATCCAAGGGTATGCCTGTTGTTTTAACTTTTCTACGAGTCGTAATAAATCCTGATCACCGGTTTTATTGTAAAGCCAAATGGCTATTTCCATATTATCACCCGCTCTTGATTTACCCCATTCCTTTAATGGATCGACATCAAGATTGGCCAGTTCGTATTTAAAATATTTTGACAGAAAAGGAATTACCCTTTTATCATTTGTGGCCTCGTAATAGCTTTGCAAAGCATACATCATTGGCATGCGTGGCCACCAATCCTTCATTTTCAGCGGGCCGAATAATCCGTTGGCTTGTTGATTGTTTAAAGTCCAATCGATATACTTTTGTGCTTTCGCTTTTAGCATAGGATCATCTAAGGTATAAGCCAATGCTACTAAACCTTTAACATAATATGGTACCCGCTCCCATCCATTTCCATCGCCTCCTAGCCAATCGGAGTTTTTGCCCAGATTATCTTTTTCCGGGTATAACTCTTCTGCCATTCCCGTTGCACCATCCCTTTGCTGTTCCAGTTGCTTTAACAACCATCCTTTGGCTTTAATACTCCCTATGGGCAATTGCACATAAACATGCTGTTTTAAGGGAGCTTTGTTGAATTCGGTTAAATTCTGGGCATTTAAAGTATGAATAGATAGACAGGAAACCAGAAAATAGATTGAGGTAAATATTCTTTTCATAAAAGGATTATTGGTTAGATAATATTTCATAAAACTAATAAATATGAGTGAATATTAAAACGATTTAGTAATCTTATATTCAAACAATTCAAAAAACACTGTCAAGTTGGTTAAAGCAAAGCTAAACGCTGAGAACAATAAATTGAAAGATAAAATTATACAGTTTGCAAAGCTGGAGGTTTACACTAGATTGTGATATATACCCATTTTTAACTCGCCATGGTAGGCATTGGCCTGGTTCGCTCTTTGCGCTTTTGGTTGAAACTGAGATTAGTTCTATATTAGATCTAGAGAGCGTTAATTTAGAATCGGGGGATAGCCATTGGTTATTCCCCGTTCTTATTTTTAAGCAAATATTTTATCCTGAAATGCTTGTACAACTGGCAGAAATTACTTTCCAATCTTCTCTCACTTTACCCCAAACCCTTAACCATTGATATTTCCCGTTAACTAAAATATTTGAATAACTTCCCTTAATAAAAAGACTTGCAGAAACAATAACAATAGATTCAAAAACACGTATTTCCCGTTTGGATACTTTGATTTTGGCAATTTTGATCATGCCACTCCGGTAGGCTTCCAGATCCATATCTTTATCCAACACATTCCCATACTGATCATGAAAAAGCATTCCATCGGCAAACAATAAGTCGAGTGTGTTCAGGTCTGTTCTTTTGAACCCATCTAATAATTTTTCTTCCAGATCGGCAATCAGGAGAATGGTTTCCTGGTCTGATAAAGTATTTGGCATAATTTCCGGTTAGCCAGTAAAAATATAAAGTAAGCCACAAAGAATAGCGTAACTTTAAATATTGCCTGCATTACACGGATTTAACCACACACATTGCACAAATTTTTATCAGTTATTTCTTGTCAAAGGTAAGGCCTTGCCAGGTATCTGTTCTGAATGGTGATGCCGGTAAGCCATCATTACTAACCAGGTTACACACAGGATTATTTCCCCATGCATAGCGAACCGCAACGGGATTTGCCACCTGATCGCTACTTACTATGATCTGATTCTCCTGGATGCTTGCTTTGGCCCAATAAAATTTTTTATCTGCTCCAGCGATGGCAAAACCGGTTAGTGCTGCACCATCTGCGGCTTTTAATCCATTTTCTGTATTGCCAAAAGTTAAACGGATCTGTTTTCCTTCTACTTTATTTGATAGATAAACGGGGCCAGAATAGTTTATTTTCTGACCATATGTTTTAGCCAGGGCAATTAAGGCTAACCTTCTACCCACCTCTTGTTTGTTTTTAGGGTGAATATCTTTTGCATCACCTATATCGATAATGGTCGCCATGCCTGTATTTGGCAGTAAAAGTGTTTTTTGTTGGGCTTCTCTAAGCTCTGCCCAGGCAGATTCTACAGGCGCGCGATCAACCTGCATAAAATTGGCCAGTTGAACGAAATAGAATGGAAAATCTCCCTGTCCCCATTTCTGGCGCCAATCTTTAATCATCGTTGGAAATAATTCACGGTATTGGTAAGCCCTATCGGCATTACTTTCTCCCTGATACCAAATGGCACCTTTAATTGAAAATTGCAGGTAAGGATGAATCATCGCATTGTACAAAACGGTTGGTCTGTTAGGGCCATTTTCTTCGTAAGGTTTAGCTTCAATATTTTTAAAATCTATCCCTACTTTATATTTCCAGTCGCCAACTAAAGAAATTTTCTCTGCCGTGTTGTTTGTTAAGCTCAAATCTTTGGCATCACCATATATACCGCCACCACCGCCACTATCAAAAACCCTAAC
The DNA here is from genome assembly GCF_004310665.1 of Pedobacter kyonggii. GTDB lineage: Bacteria > Bacteroidota > Bacteroidia > Sphingobacteriales > Sphingobacteriaceae > Pedobacter > Pedobacter kyonggii. The sequence goes on from NZ_SIXF01000014.1 coordinate 44,384, forward strand.
GGTAATTGTATTTTCACCTGTTTTAAGCAGGTTTGCAGGTATCGTGTATGTTCTTCCAACATTATACCCTACCGTTTCGCCTACTTTTACTCCGTTTACGAAGGTGATATCGTTATCATCAATTGTACCTAAATTAAGTTTAGCACCATTTGTTTTCCAGTTTTCGGGGATGTTAATCTTTTTTGTAAACCATACAATGCCATCAAAATTTTTAAGTACTGCATCTTCCCACAAGGCCGGCAAAACCATGCTTTTCCAGTTTGTAGTTTCTGCCAAAGCCCATTTTGTTTCTCCAGCGTGATAACCCGAATCTTTTTCGGTTGTCATTTTAACCCAATTCTGCAGTTTTTCTTCATAAGAAACTGTTGAAGGATTTTTAGCTAATTTTTGGATCTTATCAATTGCAGCAGAAAAATCGGTCATTTTTTTAAGCGATTCGGCACTTGTCCAGGCTTCAGCAATTGTTCCTCCCCAAGAGGTATGGATTAGGCCAATAGGGATTTTGGTTTTTTCATACACTTCGCGGGCGAAGAAATAGGCTGTAGAAGAAAATTCGGCAATATATTTTGGGCTACATTCCTGCCAACCACCATTAGTCACTTTGGCATCGTTAAGTGGAAAACTACTGGTAACATGTTCTGCCTGCAATAAACGGATATTTGGAAATTTAGCATCAGCAATTTCTTTTTCGTTGTTAAGGATTTTCCCCCAACCTGCCAGTGGCATTTCCATATTTGATTGGCCTGAGCAAATCCAAACATCACCTATTAATACATTGTTTAACACCAACAATTCTCCGTCGGAAATGGTGATGGAATATGGACCGCCGTAACCTGGTGTTGCCACTTTAATTTTCCAATTGCCATTGGCATCGGCAATAGCCCCATAATTAATTTTATTCCACGAAACCGTTATCTTAACCGCTTTACCAGCTGTGGCTTTACCCCAAATGGCCGCATTTGTTTTTTGCTGCAAAACCATATTGTCGCTAAATACAGATGGCAATAAAATTTTCGACTGCACTAGTAGTGAACTGAAGAGGAATAATGCGCTAATGAGTATAGATTTTAACTTAGGGATGCTCATATTTTAACCTATTTTTTGATGATTAGAAAGCGAATGTACATTTTATGTCTGTCAACATCAATATATATGTCTGCTCTTCACAAATTTATGATAAAAATGAGGCAAAATTCATTCAATTAGTTTGGGTAAGAATATCATTTTGCTTATTTTGCAGGTCTAAAAGAACAATTCTGGATTTAAGTTTGATTTAACCGGATGTTCTCTCAAATTACTAAATTAATGGTTAAGATTTTTATAGGTGGCCTTCCTGACAATATCCAAGAGATGGATTTGGCAATATTGGTTAGCCTTCATGGTAGGGTAGAAACGATTAAAATTGTTCGCGATAGAGCTACTGGGAAGTGTAAAGGCTATGCTTTTTTAGAAATATACAGTTTACCGGATGCTAAAAATATTGTATCTACCCTAAATGGAGAAACTTTTAAAGGCAATGTAATTACAGTTAAAATATCGGAAGAGGAAAGTGGTGTTCAAGCGGCAAAGCCAAAAACCAACCAACCTTTTAAAAGCAAAAGGCCCAGGCTTCAGCGTTAGTTTCTAATTAAGGCTTTCCCACGCATGCTCTGCTATAATTTGCCGATATCTTAAGAGGTATTGTACGTTTCAGCAATTATAATTAGCGTTTCCTTTTTGTTGACCATTACGAATTGAAGAACATTAAGGATTTCTCCATTAAATTTAAATGTATTTATTTGCAGGAATTCCAGACATCCTCCGTTTCATTGAATAATTTATTTCGGTCAGGGACTTTTTAATTCAGTTCTAAACCTATATTTTGCAAGTAAGTGTTTCGATCTCTATTAAAAAACGCGTTTTGCAGATATGGAAAATTATGCCATTGTAATATTTATTTTAGCTGTGATGATTGGCCTTTCTGCTGTAGCCGATCGAATTAAAATCCCCTATCCTATTTTATTGATTATAGCTGGAATAGCAGTAGGTTTTGTTCCATCTTTACCACCAATTGATATTAATCCTGAAATTATATTTTTGATATTCCTCCCCCCATTGCTTTACGATGCCGCTTTTAATATCTCATTCAAGGAATTTAAAACCAATATCAACACCATATTCACATTGGCCATTACGCTGGTTTTTATCACCGCTATTGGTATTGCTGTAGTTGTACACTATATGATCCCGGGGATGAGCTGGCCAGTATCTTTTGTATTAGGTGCAATTCTTTCTGCTACTGATGCAGTTGCTGCTATGAGTATTACCAAAGGATTAGGTTTATCTCACAAAACAAATACCATATTGGAGGGCGAAAGTTTAGTTAACGATGCTTCTGCATTGGTAGCATATCGTTTTGCGGTTGCCGCGGTAACAGGAACAGCCTTTGTATTTTGGAAAGCATCGCTTGAATTTGCCTTTTTAATGGCCGGTGGATTCTTAATCGGCATGGTGATGTCGAAAACTCTCGCCTTCATTATTAAAAGAATCCATAGTAACCGTTTGGCTACCATTAGCTTTATGTTATTGATGCCTTTTGTTACCTATTTAATTGCAGAACAGGTACATGTTTCTGGTGTTATTGCAGTTGTTATTTTAGGATTGGGCATTTCGAGGTTTAGCAACAATGTATTTCCTGAGCAGCTTAAAAACCAATCAAAAAACATTTGGGATATCATTATCTTTTTATTGAATGGGCTGATATTCATTTTAATCGGGCTACAATTCCCTTATGTATACAAAAACATTAACAATGCCGATATTTTACCTTACATAGGTTATTCGCTGGTAATTACCATTGTTGCGCTGTTGTTAAGAATGGCCCGTGTTTTCCTACAAAAATTTAATCTTCAAAAAGCCTTTCAGAAAGGGAAACACCGTATTACTGAGGGTGCATTGCTTGATTTCAAGAACAGTTTGATCATCAGCTGGTCGGGCATGCGGGGTATTGTTTCATTGGCCATTGCAATTGGATTACCAGCTACTTTATCGGATGGAAGTGCGTTTCCGCAGCGTAATACTATTATATTTATATCTGTTGTAGTGGTATTGTTTACCTTAATTGGGCAAGGGCTTACCTTGCCATGGTTAGTAAAGAAATTGGCTACTGAAGAGGATTAGTAGCCTTTAGGTCAACCCTTTAAGGAATGAAAAATTAAAGGCTTGAAGGCTTGAATTTAAAAGCGAGCGTCATTCCGAGTTTTAATTTATTGTATAAAATTCAATATGAATGACATAGGGATTTTATAGCTCGCAATATATCGTCATTGCGAGGCACGAAGCAATCTTAATGCACTCGCAAATAGCGATATTTGTAGTATTGCTTCGTCGTTCCTGCTCGCAATGACGACCTTACTAATGAGATCTGTTATTGACAGCTTGTTTCAGGATCTTTTAGGATGGCAAGTTTTATCATTAAGGAGTTAAGAACATTAAGGCTTAAATTTAGAAGCGATCGAATCTTTCAAGAAGTGATTTTTTAACAAAAAAGGGATAAAATCTAATGACTTTATCCCTTCCTATTTTATACAATATCGTTACCAGTATACACTATAAAGTGCAACCAATAATCCGATGATGATTAAAGCCCCTACTGCAAAACTGGTAGAGGTTTTAAACATTTTAGCATCGATAGCCAGTCCTTTAGCTTCTGCCTTAACTTTGTTGCTCGCTAAACTGATAATCACCATACCAAGGATACAGAAAACAAATACAAAGCCCATCCGATCTAAAAATGGAATTTCGTAAACACCTGTTGCATTTTTAACAGAGAACCCCATTCCTGATAACCATGAAAGATCGGTAAGCGTAGGTAAGAATTTAAGTAAAATTGACAAACCAAAACCACCGATGGTAGCGAATAGTGCTGCACTTGATGTTGTTCTTTTCCAAAAGAAACCTAAAATAAACATGGCAAAAATACCTGGAGAAACAAAACCTGTATACTCCTGGATATATTGGAAACCACCTTTTTTATCGATTCCTAAATGTGGTGCAATTAATACACCCAGAATCATCGCTACAATAATCGAAATCTTACCTGTAGTTACTAAATTTTTCTCAGTAGCATCGGTTTTTAATACTTTCTTGTAAATATCCAGCGTAAAAATAGTTGCAATACTATTTGCTTTACCAGCCAAAGAGGCTACCACTGCAGCGGTTAATGCTGCAAACGAAAGTCCTTTTAATCCGGCAGGAAGCAAATTTAGCAATACCGGATATGCGCGGTCTGGATTTACTGATCCATCTTGCAGCATTTCCGCTTGAAAGGCACCGTCTTTATATAAAACATAAGCTGCGATACCTGGTAATACGACAATAATTGGCATTAATAATTTTAAGAATGCAGCAAAAAGAATACCTCCGCGGGCAGTCTCCAGGTTAGCACCCAAAGCACGTTGAGTAATGTATTGGTTACAGCCCCAGTAATTTAAGTTCACAATCCACATACCGCCTACAAGCACACTTAAACCAGGTAAATCGATATAATTTTCGTTATCTGGCTTTAAAATCATGTGGAAATGTTCAGAAGCCTTCGAAGTCATTAAGCTATAGCCTTCAAAAACACCTGTTGTTCCATAGTGGGTAGAAACTAAGTTTAAAGCCAAATAGGTAGTGGCCAAACCACCCAGAATTAAGAAAAACACCTGGATAACGTCGGTATATCCAATAACTTTCATTCCGCCAAGCGTAATAATAATGGCAAAACCTGCAATGGCGTACATACAGAAACTTAAATCGAAACCAGAAATGCTACTTACCGCTAAAGCACCTAAGTAAAGAATCGAGGTTAAGTTAACTACAACATAAAGCAATAACCAGAAAACAGCCATAATCATGGCTACCGTTCCGTTATAACGCTGATGTAGGAATTGTGGCATTGTAGCAATTTTGTTTTTCAGATAAACCGGAATAAAGAATACCGCAACAACCACTAAGGTTAAGGCACCCATCCATTCATAGGTTGCGATGGCCAATCCCATTTTAAAGCCTGATCCGCTCATACCGATAAATTGCTCTGCAGAAATATTAGATGCAATTAACGATGCGCCGATTGCCCACCAGGTTAAAGAGCCCTCAGCCAGAAAATAATCTTTAGAACCTGTAGATTCTGACTTTTTCTTGTTGTAAATGTAGAGCCCGTAAGCGGCCACAATAACGAAGTAAATTGCAAATACAATGTAATCCTTCGTGTCTAATAAGTTGTTTTTCATTGATTTATTTTGGTTAGTATACCTTGTGTTATTTAAATTTTAGCTGTATAAGCTGGTTCCGTTATCCGTTTGAACGGTGTAGGAACCAAGTTTGAGTCCGAACTGCAATAAATATTTTGAAGATAACGCTTCAATTAAATCAGCAATTTTTTCTTCCTTAACAATATTGATGGTACAACCACCAAAACCACCGCCCATCATTCTGGCACCTAACACATAATCAAGAGGTTTAACCGCATCAACCAGGAAATCTAATTCTTTACAGCTCACTTCGTAATCTTTGCTTAAACCTTCATGCGTTTCGAACATCAGTTTACCCAAACCTTGCAGGTTACCATTTTCCAGTTGCTCCGCAGCGGTTAATAAACGGCCGATTTCTTTCACTACAAAACTACATTTGGTGTAAACTTCAAGATCTTTTGGTTTAACATGGGTTTCTAACATGGCTAAATCTACATCACGAAGCGTACTTACATTTGGATAATGCTCCTTTACCCAGGCAACACCTTGTTCGCACTGTGATCTTCTTTTGTTGTAGGCAGAATCGGCAAGTGCGTGTTTTACATTCGTATTTAAAAGCAAAAGTTTATATCCATCCAGTTTTAAAGGAATGTAAATGTGTTTCATCGATCTGCAATCGAGCATAATGGCCTGGTCTTTCTTGCCAAATACAGAGGCAAACTGATCCATAATACCACAGTTAACACCAGCAAAAGTCTGTTCTGCCTTTTGTGCAATCAATGCGATATCCATTTTAGGAACAGAAAGCGAAAAAAGTTGATCGAGTGCAAAACCGGTAGCACATTCAACGGCAGCAGACGACGATAAACCAGCACCCAAAGGCACATCACCATCAATATAAAAGTTAAAGCCGCCCAACCGATGACCTCTTTCTTTTAACTGATCGGCAACGCCTAAAATGTAATTGGCCCAACTGTTCTCTGATTTTTTCAGGCTTTTAATCGATGAAATATCAAATTGCTGATAACTCTCCGAAAATAAATGTATTTCATCATCTTCTCTTTTTGATATGGCTACATAAATGGCTTTATCAATAGCAGCAGGCATTACAAAACCGCCGTTATAATCGGTATGCTCGCCAATAATATTGATTCTTCCAGGCGAACGCACTAAAATAGGCTCAGCGTTGAAAAGTTTTTTAAATGTATTTTTTAAATCCTGTGCATTCATTATTTAATATTTAGTCTTCAGTTTTGTTGATTTTATAGTGGATTGCAGACATCTCTTTTAAACGGTTAGCGGCAAATTCAGGGGTAATATCGCGTTGAGGGTTAGCCAACATTTCGTAACCGACCATAAATTTTTTAACTGATGCCGAGCGCAACAACGGTGGATAAAAATGCATATGCCAGTGCCATTCAGGGTAATAGCCATTGTTTACTGGTGCCTGATGCATACCTGCTGAATATGGGAAAGAGGTTTCGAACAGGTTATCATATTTGGTTGTTAACACCTTAATGGCTTCAGCTAATGATTTCTTCTCTGCTTCTGTGAACAATTTAATGCTATTTACATGGCGTTTACTGATAATCATGGTTTCGTAAGGCCAAACTGCCCAAAAAGGTACAAGTACCACAAAATGATCGTTTTCGAATACAATGCGCTCTTTTTTCTTTTGCTCCAGTTTTAAGTAATCGCCAAGCAAACTTCTTCTGTGAATAGCGTAGAACGTTTTCTGACGTTCGGTTTCTTTGGCAATTTCTAATGGAATATCGCTCTGCGACCAGATCTGACCATGTGGATGTGGATTACTACAGCCCATTATTTCGCCTTTGTTTTCGAAAACCTGAATGTATTTGATCCAATCATTTTCGGCAAGGCTATTAAATTCATTTTGCCAAACATTTACTACAGCAGTTATGGCTTCGACACTCATTTCGGGAAGTGTGAGGTTGTGTTTCGGACTAAAGCTGATCACCCTGCAAAGTCCTCTCTGATTATTGGCTACCAATAAGTCATCTTCGTTCATATTACCGGCAGGTGTATCTTCAAGCAATGCAGCAAAATCATTGTTAAAAACAAAGCTTTCGGTATATTCTGGATTGCTATCGCCATCTGCTCTACCATTACCAGGACATAAATAACATTTAGGATCATATTCCGGGCGGTTATCTGGCGTTACCTCTTCAACTTTACCTTGCCAAGGCCTTTTAGTACGGTGCGGAGAAACTAAAACCCATTCGCCAGTTAATATATTTAATCTGGTGTGTGGATTACTATCGAGTTCGAATGTTTGGTTCATTTTATATTTTCAATTGGTTAGAGAAAAGAAAGCGTTTAGCTTAACCGATCTAAGCCGCCAAATTATAAAATTATTATTAATTGTCAAAACGACAATTAATAATAATTTTTATTTTCGTGAAAATTTAAACATATTAAGCCCTTTAAAATCTCAGATAAAAAATGATTGAATATTCTGGGCAGCCACATTATCTGGTTGCTGTTGATTGCATAGTGTTTGGGTTTGACGGTGAACACCTTAAAATTCTGTTGGTTAAGCGGGGTTTAGAACCCGAAATAAACAAATGGAGTTTAATGGGGGGGTTTGTGGGTGCAAATGAAAGTCCGGACGATGCAGCGAACAGGGTGCTCAAAAAAATGACGGGTTTAGAAGGTGTTTACCTGGAGCAAATGCAGATTTATGGAGAACCTGACCGCGACCCAATTGAAAGAACGCTTTCTGTTGGATATTTTGCCCTTATTGATATCCATAAATATGAAGCACAGTTAAATGATGATTACGAAGCTGAGTGGTTTTTGATCAACGATAAGCCAAAACTTATTTTTGATCATAACCAAATGGTTGCTGATGCCCGAAAAAAATTAAGGTACAAGGCTGCCCTCCATCCTATTTTATTTGAAATGTTGCCTAAAAAATTCACCATCCCACAATTGCATATTCTTTTTGAGGAAGTAAACGATACTAAAATAGATACGAGAAATTTCAGCCGTAAAATTACCTCGACCGGATTATTGATTAAGCTGGCCGAAAAAGATAAATCGGGTTCAAAAAAAGGTGCATTTTATTTTAAACTAGATAAAAAAAAATACAGTGCCAATGCGCAGGCTTTCTTAAACCTAATGCCTAATTTAAAGGTTTAAATTAAATTTCATTATACGATTAGCCTATTGTTCTTCATAATGATAGGTTAATCCTCCATCTACAAAATAAGTTGATCCGGTTACATATGAGGCATCATCAGAAGCAAGGAAAGCTACTACTGCCGCCACATCTTCTACCTTACCCATTCGTTTTAAGGGGATATTTTGAAGTACTTTTTCCAGCTGTTCTTTATTGTTCAGTAAATCTTGATTAATCGGCGTTGAAACAGCTCCAGGCGCTACATTGTTAATCCTGACATTAAACTGGGCTAATTCTGAAGCAAGATTTCTGGTTAACATCTTTAAGCCTCCTTTACTTGCACAATACGCAGCAAAATGTGGAAATGCGATTTCTTCATGTACCGAACTCATATTGATTATAGTTCCAGCTACCTTACTTTTTCTGCAGTAATTTACAAACGACTGGATGCTAAAAAAAACACCTTTTAAATTTGTATTCATGATCAGATCGTAATCTTCTTCCGTAACTTCCCAAAAGCTGGCTTTTTTTTCTACGCCCGCATTATTTACCAAAATATCTAAATGGCCAAATACGGCTACGGCATCGGTTATCAATTTAGTGGCTTCTTTGGCTTTACTTAAATCAGCCTGCAAAAAAGTTGCTTTTCTACCCATGTCCTGTATTTCTGCAATAAGTTTTTCACCCCTTTCATCAAATTTATGGCCGTTTAAAATAATATCACAGCCATCTTTTGCCAACCTTAAGGCACATGCTGCACCAATTCCCTGACTGCTTCCGGTAATTAAAGCGATTTTGTTTTCAAAACGGTCCATAGTAAATGTTATAATACATAAAGGAAATTGATGTGAATATGTTTGAGTAAAATTGAAGTTAAATTAGACGGATTAACGCATTAAATATAACTTCTTCAAAAAAACACCGTTATAGCTGTAATCATTTATTAGTATGTTTGGGCAACAAACACACAGTAAACTTAAATTAATCTTAAAACATGAACATTACCAAAAACCTTTTATTTACTACGCTTTTCGCTTTGTTTACCCTTACAATGTACTCTTGTAAAACAAAAAAACTGGTAGCAAAACCTGCTCCAGCACCTGTTGAAAAGCCAGCACCACCGGTAGAAGAGAAAAAACCAGCACCTGCACCAGAGAAGGAAGAAGCTCCGGCTCCAGTTGAAAAACCCAACTTTAACTTAGATAATATCCAGTTTGAGTTTAATTCGTTTGTACTTAAAACATCGTCATTCGCTATCCTGGATAAGGCAGTGGCAGAAATGAAAAAATCACCTACCACCAAATTTGTACTTAACGGACATTCATCTGCTGAGGGTACACCCGATCACAATATGCAACTCTCTATCGACCGCGCAAATGCCGTAAAATCGTACTTTATAAACGCAGGTTTAAACGGCAGTAATTTTACTGTTGTTGGTCATGGCGAAAAAGAACCAATCAGCTCGAACGATAGTGAAGAAGGCAGAATGGTGAACAGAAGAACTGAAATAAAAGTTCAGAATTAATGCTTAAAAAATATATAGAAAGGGCCATGGTTTAATTTCCATGGCCCTTTTTAGTTAGAACGAAGTCGTCCTCCTGAACTTGTTTTAGTCCTTCGACAAGGCTGCCATTGACAGATCTCTTAAGAAAGGTCGTCTTTCCCTCGCAGGCGGGAATCTTAAAGTGCTTGCGTTACGATTATTCATAAGTTTTCCTTTTATTCAGAGGCGTTCATGAGCACTCCGTGGTTCCCAATCGAGTTGGGAATGATGCCCCTCCTAATCTAACATTTGCAAAAAAATCAGTTATTCATATTGATTTTTATACAATAAATTATCCCTCAGGATGACATACAAGTAGGTCTGCATTACGATTCCCAATCAAGTTGGGAATGACGAACCGCTTATTTCTGATACACTCTAACATAATCGACTTCCATCCTATTGGGAAATTTAGTATCATTTAACGTTCCACCGTTCATACCACCCATTGCCAGATCAAACAAGATGTAATGTTGTTGTTTAAAAGGATGAAAGTCTGAGCCATCATCATTTTTAAGATCGTTTAACAGCGTTTTGTTTAAAAGCATTCCATCTACAAATAAACTGATGGCTTCGCTATCCCAGTCCATGCGCCATGTATGAAATTTAGATGCCCATTTTTTACCGCCCAATTCAGCTACGGGTTTTGTGTTACTAAACCATTTCGCCTTTTTATCGGGTCCTGAGCTTGCGATATTGGCCAATAATTTTCCTTGGTAGTATTCCATAATATCGATTTCACCGTTTGCAGGCCAGCGGCCTTTTACGCCTAGTGTCCAAAAGGCAGGCCAAAGTCCATCTGAAATGTCGATCTTTCCTCTCATTTCGAACCGACCATATTGCCAGCTTTGTAAACCTTTAGTAATGATACAGGCTGAAGTATAATCTATATTTTTTGTTTTTTTACGCCACTCGTTGCTTCCTTCTATATATAGCGGGTTAGGTTTTATTTCTTTCCGTGCTTCGATGATCAATTTGCCATCTTTGCAGAAAGCATTTTCGGGCTGATACCATTGCAACTCTTCGTTACGGACGAAACCTTTCTCATAATCCCAATTGGTTGGATCGGGAGCACCATTCTTGTTAAATTCATCACTCCAAACAAGTTTATAGCCTTCCTTAGCATAAGTATTTGAAAAATTCTGGTTCTTTTTTATTGCGCAGGATTGCATTAAAATAATTAACAATGCAACAAGTGAGAATAGGATTCTATTTCGCATGGCGATTTTTATTCAACTAATTTAATGATATAACAGTAACGAACCGCTTAAGCTTGATATCAATTAGCATTAGCAATTTGAAATTTAATTTTCAAATCGCTAATGCGGCAAAAAAACTTCTTATAAATAATTGATTTTGTATAGTTTAACTGATGCTATCTTTGCATATTGCCCAGTACTGCCTGTCCCTGTTAGCGTTGCTGCAAAGCCTAAAGAAACCTGTTTTGACTGAAGCAATTCAAAATTAAGTGTCTTACTTTCCAGATTAGAGAAGGCAATACTCGAGCTTGTGATATTGGCTACATTCGGTATGGTAGTCCCCTCTGCAACGGTTAGGTATCTAGATCCGCCTGCGTTAAAATCAGTCATTACTATCTCAAACCGATAATTACCAGCTGGGAGATTAACCGTTTGATATATTTTACCATCGGTAACATTAGGCAATCCCCAACCTGCTTCGAGTGATATATAACCGACGTTACTTTTCTTCTCATAACCACCGAAACCACTCGCATTTTTTACAGATGTACTCGTAATCCAGTCGCTTAAGATACCCCATCTGTTGGCACTGTTAATAGATGAAAAGTTTACGTTAGGTCCAACATTTTTTAAATATGTTGTGGTTACATCAGCTTTAATAAATTTCGGAACATATAAACTGGCATAATCGGTATAAAATGTATCAACACTTAAAGAGTCGGGCAAGAATAAGGTGCGATATTTAATTGTTCCTTTTTCTTTAAAATTTGCCAAGGTAAAGTTGTTTGTATTGATTGGTATCCTTACGGTTTTGTCGACATTAGCATTATCTGTATAAATCACTTCCGTAGCGAACACACCACTCACCCTATCCATTCCTCCTAACTCGAGTGTTGTTACCCCGTTTTCATTTGTAAATGCTGAATTTATTGCTCTATTCGACAGGGTAATCTGATATCGATCGCCATATACCCTGCCCGTTTTATATACAGGAATAGATTTATTACCGGCACCATCATAAGTATAGATAATGAAATTCTGCACCCCTTCTTTCATGTTGTTAATGAAGAATTTAAGGGTATCAACATTTGGCGTTCGGGTGACCGGAATAATCACCGAATCTACATTATTGTTCCAATAAACTACACATTTTTTAACTTTCGGATCTGCAATAAACAAACCGTTTACTAACACACGATATTTACCGGAATTGATTTTGACAGAATCTAATTTCCCTGTGTAAGATATCTCTCCACCTTCAACAAACTTTTTGTAATCGTCTTTTTTAGTACAGGCAGCTATTGCTGCAAGTAACAAAAGGGCTAATCCCAATTGACATAGCCGTATGTTAATTTTTTTAGAAATTCTTTTCATCTTAATTTTATTTAGCGTTATCATATTATCTAGGATCACCATAAAGCTGAATTTCTCCGATAGCCATAAATGTTGTTCCTTGCCAGTTTTTCAAGCTTTTAATACGGATGTATCGTACTTTAGGGATGCCTGGATCGAAAGTGTAGTTTAAACCCGCAGCACCTATAGTATTATCTTCTGCGGTATTTACCCCATAGGCACTGCCTGATGGTTTTATAGATTTAAAGGTGCCTAATTTTGTCCAGTTTGTAAAACTACCATCTGATGGTGGATTATCCGTCCCCCATACCTCGAAGTCTAACAAGTTACCGCCATAATAATAGGTCCGACCATTTAAATACTCAGGATAATCCCACATTACAATACGGCTTAATGAGGATAGTTTGCCAATATCAAACGTTACCCATTGTGGAGTTAAAACTGCAGAACTCGTCATTAAAACTCTTGGCCATCCATTTGTATCTCCATCCCACATACCAGCAATACTAGTTGAGGTGTTTATGGCTACATCACTTGGCAATGTAACTGCCTTATAACCCGTTTTTGGGATAACAGCCTCGTAAAGTGGTGTTAATGTGATGTATAAGGTATCACTATAGTTTAACCACCTATCTCTAATGGTAATGGCAAACTTGCGTTCAATAGGATCATATCCTCTTATTGCCTGGTCTATATCAACTATTGAGGTATAAATATTTTTAGAAGTAGGTACGAGTTTGCCTTTACTATCTTCTGTTAAGATTTCTATCGCCAAATCTGCTTTGGCAATGTTTTTTGCCGTAAATCTTAATCCTCCAAAATCGGCCTGTGCTTTAATACTTCTAAACACTCCCCAAATCGGATTTTCGAGGGGCTTTACCATTACAGTCACCGGAGCAGACTCTATTTCGCTTCTTGTAACTGCATAAAGTTTTACTTCATGCTCATCTGTATCCCCAAAACCTTCCACTTTTAAAGTATTTCCGTAATAAGAAGCTTTTACTTCCATTACGCGCCCTGAGGCCAGGGCATAAACAGCTTTTACATAAAGTAGATTATTATTGTTGGGCAGTGCATAAGTTAAAGTTGCATTACCTGGCCCGGCAACCCATTTCACATTAGAAACGACACCTGGTACATCAGTATTTTTTTCAAGGGGTTCGAGTTCATCAACCTTACAACCTGCTACCAAAACTATCACCATTGATAATAGTAGTGCAAAATTTAATTTCATAGTGTTCATATTTGAAAATGCTATTTGATTCATAAATTACCATCCTGGATTTTGAACCAGCTTGGGGTTTACAGTAATATCATAATTTCTAATTGGTGCCAAATAATCGCGTGGAGCAACAAAATTTTGTGTATAAATCGTCCTTACTCTATAATAATCTAAGGTATTGGCTTGAAAAACGCTCCAACCTGTTATGGTCTGATTGAATACTTCACCTGCTTTCTTCCACCTTTTCATATCCCAATAGCGACTGCCTTCGAAAGCGAGTTCAATCCCTCTTTCCTGATGGATAATTTCTCTCAAACCGTCTTTAGTTGTTGGTTTATTGGGGTTATTGGAAAAACTATTCCACGATTCTACCACACCTGCCAAACCTGCCCGTTTTCTGATCCGATCTACATATTCGAAAACATCATTTACAGGTCCCTGACTTTCGTTTAAGGCTTCTGCATACATGAGATATAAATCTGCCAGTCGTATTTGCGGCCAAGGATAGTCACGATAGGAAACACCATTGGTACTGTTCGTCATGTTCCAGTCTACCAATTTTTTAATATAATAACCCGTTTCATTATAAAAGCCAACGTGTGTAGCGCCTGCTAACTGCGTGTACTTTCCTTCAACAACCCATGTATTTTCATCAGAGTTAGAAGGGCTATCGTATTTGTACCAAACGCCACCATCAAAACCAAGGGCAGCATAAAAGCGTGGTTCGCGATCAAAATTTACACGGGCTGTTTCATAACCTACTTTTATATAAAAGCGTTCTTTATTTACGGCAGTTCTTAAACTGTATCTATTCGAAAAGTTTAATACTTTATCTTCATTAATAGGCACACCATTGCTTGAATAAAACATTTCAGCGATTTTAAGTGGTGCGGCCAACTGCATTCTTGCATCACCGCTTGCCCCACCTGAAGCAAGTTTAGGCATAGCTACCCGCTGTAGCATATTTGCCCTAGTGTTTGGGTCAGCCCAAACATGTTCGGTATTCCATCGTTCTGTAATTGAACTTCTTAATGTTAATTGCAAGTTCGTTGTATCGGAAAGTTTAAAGGTTGATCCCGGGAATTTGTATAATGCGGCACCTGCTTGTTCAGCAGCATCAATAGCTACCTTAGCAGCATCAGCAGCACTTTTCCATTTCGTAGCATTATAAACGGTTGAAATTAGATTTACACCATCATGGTCTTTGAAATTGGTATAATCCTGATTACCGTTAAACAATGGACTTGCTGCAAGTAATAATAATTTTGCCTTTACCGCCAAAGCTATAGGTCTGGTTATCCTTCCCAACTCGGTAGTCCTATCAGTAATAATAGGTGGCAGATTCGTTGTAGATTCATCTATCAAACCAGAAATATAAGCCACACATTCATCAAACGGTTTGCGTTTAATCCGCACATCATCTTCTGGAGCACTGATATCTATATTCTGATCTACTAACGGAATCGGCCCATACATCCGTAACAGGTAATAGTGGTAATACGCTTTTAAGAAAGTAACTTCAGCTATCCAACGGGCACGCTCGTCAGGTCTTAAGTCTCTTACTTTACTTTCATCTTTTACATTTTCTAAAAAGATATTACAATTTCTTATCCCTTTCCATAAACCAAAGTTATCACCTGGTCCTCCGCCTTGATAATTACCATTCCATGCGTTCATATAGGGATTGGCAGCATTTTGCCCTCCCCTTGCACCGCGCCATGCATAAGATACAAAATCCCATTCCTGAGTTGGAACCCAAAGTTCATCGCCAGAGAGTAAACCTACGTTATAGAACGGGTCGCCGTCTTTTGGCAAAAAAGAATAGCAGGTAAACAGGTATTTTTCTGCTTCCGTTCTCATGGTGAAAGCATTATCTATTGTAGCAACGTTATCGGGCACTATATCTAAATATTTTTTACATGCTGGCATGGTGCATATAGCACTTACAAAACACAAAGTGACAACTATACTCCGAACGCTATCTTTAATTTTATTTATCGTTATATTTTTCATTTTACTATCGTTTAAAACCATGTGTTTCTATTTAAAATGAGGCCCTGACACCTAGATTATAAGTTCCCTGAATTGGATATCCCAATCCTCTGCCCCCCATCTCCGGATCCCATGTTTTAAAGCTGCTGATATAACCTAAATTGGTTGCACTTACATATAAACGGAGTGCTGTTAATCCGATTCTTTGCGTTAATTTTTTATTGGCATTGTAAGCGAATTCAACACTTCTCAACCTTAAAAAGTTCCCACTTCTCATCCACCAGGTTGAGGTTTGATTAAGACCGTTGCCTTCCCGGCTGTTATTTCTTACAAAGTTTGGACTTAATCTTGGCCACATGGCGTAAATATTTCTGTTTTCTTCTGACCAATAGCTATCTGAAATGGCTGACAATAATCCATTCTGGCTGCCACCGTTTAAGACAAATGGGGCAATATTTTCAGAATTGATAAAAAATGAAGAGCGGGCAGACCCCTGAAAGAAGAAACTAAAATCGAAGCTTTTATAACCTATTGTACCACCAAAACCGTAAATAATTTCGGGAGAAGTTGGAAGACCAATCGGCACTTGATCCTGATCATTAATCAATCCATCGCCATTTACATCCCGGTATTTGATATCGCCACCTCCGTAGTTTAAGCCAGGAGTTCCATCAAATTGCAAAGGAGAGTTTTTGGCCTCATTATCATCAATAAATAAGCGCTCTGCGATGTATCCAAATCTTTGAGTGGTAGGAAGGCCTACACTTGTTCTGTAATATTCGTTAGCTGGGTACGTTGGCTCATCGTTAATCAGTATTTTACTTTTCGCATATGTAAAATTACCTCTCATCTGAACTGACCATCCATTACCAAAAGATTTATTAAAGGCTGCTGCAAAATCTACCCCTTCATTCTGGGCTTTATTGGTATTGGCCCTAACGGCGGCCTGCAAACCCATTGTGGTAGGAATATAAGTACGTGATGTTAAAATATTAGAACGTGTATTTCGGTAAACATCAATATTGATATCCAGCGCATTAAAAAACCTAAAGTCTACCCCAAGATTAAGTTGTTCTGATCTTTCCCAGGTAATTAATGGGTTAGCATATCTACTCACCAATATCCCATCTTTATAATAGCCATATTGTTCGCCAAAAGTGGCACCATAATTAAAGTTGTTCATATTAACTTCAGACATGTAAAAGAAACGATCATCGTCATTTCCAATCTGATCGTTTCCAACAAAACCATAGGTAGCCCTTAGCTTCATGCTATTGATTACTTTAGTTAATGGCTTGAAAAATTCTTCATTAGACAATACATAACCTAAGCCGAATGAAGGAAAGAAACCAAAACGGTTATTATCTGCAAAACGTTC
This sequence comes from Pedobacter kyonggii, assembly GCF_004310665.1. Lineage (GTDB taxonomy): Bacteria > Bacteroidota > Bacteroidia > Sphingobacteriales > Sphingobacteriaceae > Pedobacter > Pedobacter kyonggii. The sequence continues at coordinate 61,426 of NZ_SIXF01000014.1, forward strand.
TGACCCATTGTAACCAAAATTGAATTCGGCTAAATATTTATCGTCGTAACCATATGTTGCTCTACCAGACAAGCCTTGGTTGCGGGCAGGAAGCGATAACTGCAAACTTCCGGCATTACCAGACAGGTAGTTCCGCATGGTTGTTATGAGCATGCCACTTACTGCATGTTTACCTCCAAATGTTCTCGCATAATTCAAGGCCAATTCTGCATAAAAAGTTGAATTTAAGACCTTTCTGCCTTCCGAATAACCCAAATACTCTGTACCTGTTGCACCTATAGAACCTTGTCCACCCGGATTTAGAACCTGTAAACCAACACCTCCGTTTGGCTGTTCGCTGGCTACATAATAAAAAGGATTATAACTTCTGGATACATCGAAATAAGAATATCTTCTGGCATAGGTCATTAAGCGCGCATTTAAACCCTGGGTAAACACCTTTAAATCTTGCTTTAATTCAATCTGGGTTTGTAGGGTTGATGCATTGTATTCAGAATATCCCTTTACCATTTCGGCGTAAGGGTTTACATATAACCCGTTGTTTGGTGTAATTGCATTTCCGAATAAGGCATGGGTAGCAAAAGGAGATAATTCTGCAGGATAAACTGATGGAAACAGCACTGGATTAGACCAGATGGTTTGATTAAAAATACGTTCTCCTCCGTTTTGTCCATTGGCACCTAGTAATGGACCTGAATAATCATCAAATTGCCCATAAACGCGAATTGCAGCTTTCGTTGTTTTGGTTAAATCAAGATCTACGTTAGAGCGAACCGAATAATTTTTCAACTTTACGTTATTGTTGAAATTGTTAAGTCCCTCAACTTTTAGCACGCCATTATCTATATTATATGTTCCTGCAACATAAAACCGGGCTTTCTCACCACCGCCCTGTAAACTAATATTGTTACGGGTATTGATCGTGTAGTCTTTAATTAATTGATCGATCCAATTGTTGCTTGGATATAATAAAGGATTATCTCCCCTGGCTGTACCATCGATTTTGGTTTGAAGATAAGGTAAAGCGGCCTGAGGATTTCGTGTTAGTGCGGCCTCATTTGCCATTCTCATATAAGTAATATTATCTGCAAATTGAAAATTCTTTGTATTTGATGAAACAGCCGTTTCTGATCTGACCGTAAAATTTGTATTACCGGCTTCTCCAGATTTTGTTGTAATTAACACCACACCATTAGCACCGCGGGCACCATAAACTGCTGATGCAGTGGCATCTTTTAAAACACTGAATGAGGCGATATCATCTGCCTGCAAGCGGGCCATATCATTCTGTGTAGATTCTATACCATCAATTAAAATCAATGGATCTTGCTTACCTGTACCGAAAGTACCTAAGCCACGAATAAAAAACTGTGCATTATCTGCCCCTGGCTCTCCACTACGCTGATAGGCGATCATACCTGCTACACGCCCTTGCATCATCGTAGTTAGATTACTTGTTGGGCCTTTCAGTTCTTTTGGATTAATGGTCGTGATAGAACTGACCATACTTGCCTTTTTCTGAGTACCAAACCCCACTACAGCTACTTCATCTAAAGAGCCTACATCACTCACTAGCGTTACGTTAATAATATAAACGCCATCTTTATTTGGTAAATAATCTGCCACGATAACCGTTTTAGGTTTGTAACTAATTCCCGTAAACAGCAATTTACCTGACCTTGCCATTTTAATACTATATTTCCCGTCACCATCTGTAGAAATTCCTTTTAGTGTACCAGATACTTTAACGTTTACTCCGGGTATCCCTCCAGATTCGTCTTTAACTATACCGGTTACGGTTACCTCGGTTTGTGCTGTTGCAGTTAAGCAAGAAGTTATAATTACAAAACAGAATAAAAATTTTAAAATTGACCTAAAGGCAATACTGCGTGGATGGAGCAGTATTTTATTTGGTAGTTTTTTCTTCATAAAAGTGGTTAAAATTGGTTAAGTACTTCAATAAGTGAGATCGTAGCTTACCCCTGCTCAAGACTTGTTGAGCCATTAGGAGTTCGATCGAAAATGTTTCGTCGGTAATGTTTAGGAAATTGCACATGTGGCGCCGTATCCCCTCACATTTCGATTGTTCTACCCTTACCAGCAGTATGGGCTTCCTATTTTTGTTTAGGAGTTTAAAAGAGTGGGGTAGATTTATATTGCTTCATAATTTTGGTTTAGGGATGAATAATTTGTTAAGGGTAATACTGATTTCAGGCAAATCAGCATTTAGTTCGACAGTAATGGGGTATTTTGTTTGTTTGTTTCAATCTTTTCATGATCGGTTAAAGGTTTAGGTTTTACTTCTAAAAAACAGGATGCAGCCGCTCTAAATTTGCTGCATCCATTAATTATTCTAGGTAGTTAATCTCGAATAATCTGGATCGATCTTATATTCTTATACTTGGTTGAAACAAATTAACTATAAAAAATGCCCTCATAGTGAGGGGTAATACGGTAATAAGTAGGGGTTAAATTGTTATTTTCGGGCCTTTTTTGATGTTTTTACACTTTTTAGTCAAACATTAAACGTCAATGCAACGATTATTAAGAAAAATATTTTTAAGCCTTGTTCTAAATACCCGTAGTTTTTACATCTATTACATTCGGGTTCTGAGTAATTTTATTTCTCTAGGAAGTAGCGATATTGTTTGTTGCCTCACATTAAAAAGGCTGTAAACAAAAAACTCTCCGAACCTTTCTTTGCAGAAAGATCCGAAGAGCGGTATTAATCATACTAACCAAAATATGCTAATAGCCTGGGTTTTGCTCTAAGAGCGCATCTTTATTTAATTGAATCTCTGTTAATGGAATAGGTAATAATAAGTTTTTTGCAGTTAAACCTTTTAAAGGTTTCGCAGCATCATTACTGTTTAAATTAATAGCCCGATCAACCAAAGTACCTGTACGCATTAAGGTCATTCTTCTGTTTTCTTCACCAATAAGTTCGCGGGCACGTTCATCCAGTATAAAGTTTAAGTTAATATCCGAAGATTGTACCTGTCCTCGGGTAGGATAGTCGGCAAATGCCCGCTTCCTTAATTCATTTATCGAAGCTGCTGCATCACTCAGTTTCCCTTGTTTAAACTGGGCTTCCGCAAGTAATAAATAGGTTTCTCCAAGGCGCATCAGAATAAAATCTTTAATCATGGCGAAGCCAAAAGTATCGTTAGGATCGAATTGATTCCATTTGGTAATAGAAGGATTAATCTTAAATAAAGTATCTGGTCCTGTGTAAGGGATAATCTGCCCGAATTTGGCATTTGCAGGGTCATTGTAATAAAATCTTCTCTTTACATTGTACTGAGAGTTACGTATATCGCCAGGTTTATATAAGCTGTATAAAAACCAGTTGCTTAATCTTAGTCTCGATAATCCTCTACCACCTAAAGAATCGGCTAACACCATCCCCTGAATGGCATAATATCCTGTTCCCCACACCCTTCTTTGCTGAGGATTATTGGTGATACCCCCTACAACACTGGAAGGATTTTCTTGTTCTAATGTCCAAATAACTTCTTTATTACTTTGAGAGCGGCGCTGATTGCCATAAACAAACAAATCTGAATAGTAATCTCCCGGAAGGCTGGCTTTAACCCCAAACCTGGCTTTGTTTAAACTAAACTTACCGCTGTTTATAATACCTAATGCCTGTTGTTCGGCCAAATCATTTTTACCTGTTCTCAGGTAAACCTCTGCAAGCAATTGCATTGCCATAAACCTGTTTGCCCTGCCATACATTTTGCCTTTTGTATTTGATTTAACAGATTCAATATCTGGTAAATTTGCCACGGCAAACAGCAGATCGTTTATTATAAAATCGTTAACCTCATTTAAAGGAGCTCGAACAAAATCAGTTTTGGGCGCAGTAAGGGCATTTTTAATTAAAGGAACTCTGCCATAAAGTGTAGCCAGCGTATTATAAGCATAAGCCCTAAAAAATTTAGCTTCAGCATTTATTGAAGCTTTACCCTTTGCACTAATTGCACTTACAGATGGGTTTTCTATACCATCGATAATTACATTAGAAAGGTTAATTAGGATGTAATTCCTGTTCCACATGTATGCGGCAGCCCCATCTGTAGGTGTTAACTGGGTATAATCGTAATAAGGCACTTCAACACCTTGCTGGTTTGTTGTTGCGTTGGCTACATCAGTACCTACCTGCCAAACACTTGGCCAGCCCTGCTGATCAGCATAAGAGTAAATAGTACTTACATGATTGTACAAACCAATTAGAGAGGCTTCAAAACCTAACGAATCATTCAAAGTAATTGGAGTATAACTTGAATATGGTTTTTCATCCAAAAATGCTTTTTTGCAGGAAGAATAAAACATTAATGCAACTGCAAGACAAGAAAATAGTATATATTTTAATTTTTTCATGATCTTTTTTTTAGAGATAAATTATTTTAATGAAATATTTGCTCCAAACACAAAAGAGCGTGTTAACGGATAATTATTGGTCCAATCTCCCGATCCGCGGGTTGCATAATCGTTTTCAGGATCCCATCCTATCCAATCGGTAAAGGTATATAGGTTTCTACCACTTGCATAAAGTGTTAAACTGCCAAGATGTAATTTTTCCATAATTTTTGGAGAAAAAACATAACTCACCGTTACATCTTTTATCCGTGTATAACTTGCATCTGATGCATAGCCATACCCTCTGGTATTGTTATAAGATAAAGCTGGGCGTGTTGTACTTGGGTTACTTGCTGTCCAATAGCCAATTTCGGCAGGTGTATTTCTTCTGCCTGTTTCATCTCCATAATTTAAATCAGTGTTATTTCTGGTGATGCCTTGTGCTGTTTGAATAAACACATTTAAATTCCAGTTTTTATAGTGGAAAGTATTGGTTAAACCACCTGTCCATTTTGGTGCACGTTGACCAATTATTTCGCGGTCTTTATCTGCAGTAATTACACCATCACCATTAAGATCTGCAAATTTTAAATCACCAGCTTTTGCTCCTGGATCTTGTTTTGATGCATCTTCGCCAGTTTGCCAAACACCAGTCATTCTATAATCATAAACAACACTAATTGGTTTGCCGATAAACCATCTGTTACCTAAATCATCTTTTCCATCTCCATAGAGATCAACGATTTTATTTTTGTTAGCAGTAAAATTTGCAGAAGTTTCCCATTTAAAATCTCCATTTGTAATGTTTTTAGTATTTATGGTTAGCTCAATACCTTTATTTTCTACTTTACCGAGGTTATCGAGAATTCTTGAATAGCCGGTTATAATCGGTAGACTTCTGTTTAGCAATAAATCTTTTGTTTTGCCACTATAAACATCAATCGTACCACTTACACGACCCCTAAATAATGAGAAGTCTACGCCCAAATTAGCCGTTGTTGTGCTTTCCCAGTGCAGGTTAGCATTCCCTAAATTATTAGGCGCAACACCAATAGTACTTAAACCGTTAAACGGCGAACGCAATGCACCCTCTGTGGTAATGGTTTGATAAACACTAACAGCCTCATTACCCGTTTTACCATAAGAACCTCTTAGCTTAAGGCTGCTTATGAATGGAACGTTTTTCATGAAATTTTCGTTACTAATGTTCCACCCTGCAGCTACCGAAGGGAATATCCCATATTTGGTCGTGTTGGCACCAAATACTGATGAACCATCGCGCCGTGCTGTAGCTGTAAATAAATAACGGCTATCATATGAATAATTAACCCTTACCATCTGAGAATTTAAACGATACTGGTCTGCATAAGAATCACTTGTTTGTGTTGCTCCCGCACTTAATCTATTGTATGAAAGCTCATCATTTACAAAACCTACAGCACCAGCCGTTGTACTGGTGTATTTTCTTTGCTGGGCACTATATAAACCAGTAAAATCGAAATGATGCTTTTGAATATCTTTTGTATAAGTAAGTATATTTTCTAATGTGTAGCTATTGGTTTGGGCGTAAAAAGTTCTGGCAGTACCGAGCATATCATTTGCTTTTCTACCTGTATAACTTGCATTATTTTCAGGAAAGAAAGTATAACCACCATTTAAGCGGTATTTTAGGCCTTTTAAAACGCCAGAGAACTTAACTTCAGCATAACCATTTCCATTTAAGTTGGTATTTCTGCTAATGCGGTCGGTAACTAAACCAAGCAAAGGATTGGTGTAAAGCTGTTCAGGATCCATCGGGTAGATTTTATATTCTCCTTTATCATTGTAAACCGGCGAATACGGGCTCATTGCTGTAGCAAAGAGTAAATTTGCTCTCCCTCCATCATAATTATTTCCGGTGAAAAACAGGGATGTACCCACAGTTAAATAATCGGTGATATTAACATCTAAATTAGACCTTAAACTGGTTCTGTTATATTGGTAACCTTTTACCGGGCCTTTTTGATCCAGGTAGCCACCAGAAATAAAATATTTCACATCTTGACTACCGCCAGAAATACTTAAATTATGATCTTGCATCACTCCGGTTTGTGTAACTTCTTTTACCCAATCGGTAGTTGTGCCTGAATTATAATAAGCAAGCTCTCCAAAATTCGGAACCGGGCTTGTTTGTGGCTGGTTTGTTTGTTTTAAATAATCAGCATATTTTTGAAGGTATTCTGTACCAGTTCTCGGCTCTAAAATATGGGCAATATTTTCTACCCCTGCGTAAGCATTGTACCTAATGGTAGGTTTGCCCGTATTTCCTCTTTTAGTGGTAATAAGAATAACCCCATTAGAACCATTGGTACCATAAATTGCGGTAGATGATGCATCTTTTAATATTTCTACCGAGGCAATATCGTTAGGATTGATATCGTTTAAGGAGCCTCCTGTTTTGCTCAATGGCACTCCATCTACAACCACAAATGGGCCTGTACCTGCAGTAATGGAATTTTGACCACGGATAGAAGCTGCCGGCTGGCTACCTGGAACGGATGAACCACTGGTAATATTTACACCAGCTACAGCACCCTGGATGGCCTGCAAAACATTGGTAACCGGAAGTTGTGATAAACGTTCTTTTGGAACAGATGCCACAGCACCTGTAATATCAGAACGTTTTTGGGTACCATAACCTACCACCACTACATCTTCCAGATTTTTGTTTTTATCTTCTGCAAGGGTGATGCTCAGTTGCGTTTCATTAGCGACTAATATAGTACTCGTTACATATCCCACAAAAGTAATCACTAAACTTTCTCCTTTTTGGGCTGATATTTTAAAGTTTCCGTTGGCGTCGCTGGCTACTACCCTGTTAGTTCCTTTAACGCTAATAGAGGCACCTGGAATGGGGTTACCCTGGTTATCTTTTACTTTTCCTGAAATTGAGATTTGAGCAGTGGTTTGCGCAATGGCATTGTTTGATTTACCTAAGGACAGGATCAAAGCAAACAAAAACATTACCGCATACTTAGATGTGTCTAGTAGTTTTCTTTTCATTTTTTATGATTATTTGGTTAGTTATTTAATTGAATCATTAATGTGATTCAAGGGTAGCTTAGCAAAAAAATATTTGTTAAACATTAATCTGACCTGATGTAGAAATTGTGCATGAATAGGGATGGATTGATTACAACAAAGTAACCATTTAAAGCCCTACGGAGTGAGGGGTAATACGGTAATAAGTAGGGGTTAAATTGTTACTTTCTGTTAAAATTTGGCCTTTCAACCCCTATTTTGAAGTTTTTTAAACGTTTAGTCTACGTTTAATTTTTTTATTGTATTTAAGATTGGTTGATCTATTGCCTTTAAAATATTCTGATCTGGCTTAATCAGTTCTAAAACGGCGATATCATTCTTGCCTTTTTTTAACCATTCTTGAGGGATATATAACGTTTGTTGTGGACCGATTGCCCAATACTTACCTAGGTTGTGCCCGTTAACCCAAACTACTCCTTTTCCCCAATCGGTCATATCTAAATAGGTATCCGCAACGGTAGAAATTTGAAACGATCCTTTTTGTAATGTTGGTCCGTTTCCAGTTTGTTTTGAAGGGGCAGCCTTTGCATTATAGCCATTAATATTATTAAAAGGGAAGCCATACATCGACCAGTTTTTAACCTCGGCGCCATCAAAAGTTACCTGTTCGGTAATTCCTTTTTTGTTTTCTAACAGATACTTTCCAAAGTTTATCCTGCCCATGTTTTCAACAAAAATATCAAGTTGTACTTCGCCTGCCGGAAGATCTAATGCCAAAGTATTTTGGTTTAGCCTGCGATCTAAAATACCTGCCCTTTTCTGGTTGATAAAAATCATCGCATAATCCCGTAGTTGTTTAATCTGAAGTTCGCCTTTTTTACCGCCCTTAATGGTAGTACGGTAGAGCACATAACCATAATCCTGGCTAAGATCCTCGAAAGTTAAAGGTGTTGCATTTTTTACTGCTTTTGGCAGCGCATTAAACAAAGCTACTTTACTCCCCAGTTTAAACGGTGCAATTGCAATACTTGGTTTAGCAGCCGGGATTGGCGGTAAACTTTGTCCTGCAGGAAGATGTTTTTGGATCACACTTCTAAAAGCGCTGAATTTTTCAGTTGCGTTTCCAGCCTCATTTAAAGGCGCATCGTAATCATAGCTACTGGTTTGTGGCTCGTAAGGTGAAATATCTTTATAGTTTGCCCCGTTCATAAAATCGCGGGTTGTACCGCCATGAAACATGTACATATTGATAGAAATGCCTGCTGCTAAAACAGAATCTAACTTTTTGGTGTATTGCGCTGCAGGAACAGTATGATGAGGTGTTCCCCACCAATCGAACCATGCAGGGTACCACTCAGCTATAAAATATGGGCCTTTTCCATTGTGGTTCTCATTTACCAACTGCCTAATTTTTGCCGGGTTATCGATTCCGTTTACGGCTGGCAGTAATCCGTCTAAATGTCCATCTTTTACATCTGCAGCAGGATCGCAGGTATAAAGCAATCCATCAAAACCTGCTTCGATAAACATTTTTCGGTTGATATCTAAATAATTTTTATCAGCAGCGTAAGAGCCGTATTCGTTCTCTACCTGTACCATAATAATATTACCACCATGGTTAATCTGCAATGGTGCCAACTGTTTCCCTACTTCAATAATATACTTCTTATACTCATCTAAATATTGTTTTTCGGTACTTCTTACTACAAGGCCTTTTTCGTTCTGTAGCCAATAAGGATAACCACCAAATTCCCATTCGGCACAAACGTAAGGACTTGGTCTTAAGATAACCCATAGCCCTTCTTGTTGAGCGATTTTTACAAATTCGGCAATGTTATTATTGCCCGAAAAATCGAATTTCCCTTTTTGCGGTTCGTGCAGATTCCAGAATACGTAGGTACCGATCGTATTTAGCCCCATTGCTTTGGCCATTTTCATCCGGGCACGCCAGGCCTCTTTTGGTACCCGCGGATAATGTAACTCCCCAGAGATAATCTGAAATGGTTTTTCATCTAATAGAAAGTCTGTTTCTCCTAGCTTAAACGTATGTTTAGCTTGCTGGCCAAAAGCTGATAAGGAGAAACATATCGCCACCAACCACAATAATTTTGCTTTCATTTTTTTAAAGTTGTTTTAAGATGACCCGAATTTTGGGCAAAAAGAATCCCGCTTGCGCATTTTTACGCAATTCATCATCTAGATTTATATAAAAATTTTGTTTTTTCTCTACTTTTTAAACACGCTCAGATCCCATTCATCTGCCCAGTTTATCGAAATTTTATCGTTCTCAAATTTGATTGGCAACCATAAGTAACGGCCATCAATGGCGTTTTTCGGTTCCCATTTATCGGCCATAAAAATAAATCCTCCTTTTTTGCCTGGTGCTGGCAATACATGCGTACTCTGCCCACCATAGGTTAGCTTAGCCCCTTCGCCCTGGCATGGATTCCCCATATAAGTCCAAGGCCCCCAGATGGAGCTTGCTTTGAACCATCTTGCCGGATTTGGTGCCCAGCCTGTACAGCCCGAACCAACCATGTAGTAAATTCCGTTTTTCTTAAACAAAGCTGGCGCTTCTGTTTGCTGTCCTACATAAATTCTAATAAATTTTCCGGTATGCCCTAAATAATCGGGGGTTAACTCAGCCAAATGCAGCGTAAAATTTTCTTCTGAAGAGAATATATGATAGGCTTTTCCATCATCGTCTACAAAAACGGTCATATCTCTCGCCATTTGTCCGCCAGGTAAATCCCTACAGAAAAAGCCATCGCTTTTATTGGCCGGTGTTTCGCAGTTAACCTTTTCTTTATCAGGAGTTCCTTCTGCATAGAAAGGCATTTTACCTGGATTGGGGCGGTAGCTCTTGATAAAAGTATATGGCCCTGTGGGGCGATCGGCTACGGCAACTCCCGATCTTGCTGCTGCATAACCTTTACCCAAAAGCTCGAGGTGGAACCACATCACAAACTTTTTGGTTTTCTTGTTGTATACCACTTTTGGTCGTTCCAGGATCGATCCTTTAGCAATATCACTTTTCAAATCTTCGGAAACCGGAAGTGCAATGCCTTCATCTTTCCAATTGTATAAATCTTTTGATGAGTAGCAATGCACGCCTACCTGTGCTGTATTGCCTTTTTCACCTTCAATCTTATGCTCACCAAACCAATAATAAACGCCTTTGTATTCGACAATACCCCCGCCATGGGCGTTAATATGAACACCTTTATCATCCTTCCAAAGTTTACCGGGAGTAAAAGAAGTGTATGTTTGTTGTGCTGAAACATAACTATTTAGCCCTAGACTGAAGGCGATAAATCCTAAAACAAAACTGATTCTCTTATTCATCATTTTAATTAAATAATTTTTAACGTTGCAAATACGGTAATTTACTTACATCTTTTCAATTGTATAACAACCTGCTTTTATTTTAAACTGGCACTGTGATCGTTTTCAAAATTCTCCCCACTCCAGATCTTTTGCGCACTCCATTTCTCCGCTGGGTTAGCCCAGAATGGGTCTGCTTCTGGCAAACCTAATGGCAAAAAGATATTTGAAGCAATGTACGGGCTGCCCTGGTTGTTATAAAAATCGCCAAGATTGGGCTGATCGCCATATAAACCGATGGTTAACCAACCATTTTTGTAGGTAGTAGGGCTCTCTAAAGTTTTTTTGATTACGGCGGTTAAAGCGCAACGTACCTGAGCAGAACTTAACTGTTTTGGTAATGCTTTTCTCAAGGCCATATCGGCCAAATGATGAAATACTGCACCACGATAAATGATGGAGCGGCCAGTTGCTGGGTAAGTGCCGTCGGTGTTGATTAATCTTTCCTGAATGATGGCATACCGTTCATTGCGCTTTTTAATCTTTTCGAACATCTCTTTATAACTGTTCGTTTTAGCGCCAATGATATTGGCCAAAGTAGCCAGATAAGGGTGAATAACATAACTATTGTAATAATCGAAAGCAAAGGATGTTCCATCGGCGTACATTCCATCGCCTGCGTACCATTGCTCCATTTGCTGTAGGGCATAATCAACACGCATTGGATCCCAGCTGTAACCGAACTTAGCCAGAAAAGCCTCGTTCATGGCAGAAAACAGTAACCAGTTAGAAAAAACAGGTTTGAATCTTCTGGTGGTAACGATCGATTTCATCATCAGGTCCTGATTTTTCTTATCGAGGTTTTCCCACAACCAAGGTGCACGTACCAAAGCCAATGCAACATAAGAAGCATCTACCAGTTGTTGCCCACCGATATCGAAATTCATAAAATCTTTAGCATTAGAATCTAAAGCATTTTTTAATCCTTGAATGGCCCACTCCCGGTACTGTTTCCTTAAAGCTACTTCTTCTGTCGAACCTCCTTCTAACTGCAACCATGGCGCAATGCCGCTTAAAACCCTACCCAAAACTTCTACATACTGTACTTTAATGCGGTGTTCTTTATTATCAATATGGATAGAAGTAACTTTTGGCATCGCAATACGCAGGCTGTCTTTAGCCAGGTTATACAAAACGGGCTTCACCATCTTATCCATCTGTTGCAACCAAAACTGCCGATCGGTTAAAACCGCATTTTTGGTATTCCTGGTTTTCTTTTGTGCAAATGCCGAACCACCTGCCAAGATGATCAATAAACCCGTAATCAAAATATTTTTAAGTCTCATTTTTTCCTGTAAAAATTAATTTTTGTTTGATAATTGGCGATACATTTCGCACCCCGCCAATAAAAAGGCACCTACTCCGAAATTCGAGGTAGAATTTACATCAACCACCTGACCTGGAATGGCTTTCTCTCCTATAGGCTGTACATACCCCAGTTTACCGTTAGGCTGTAATGCAGTTTTAGCTAAATATCCCCACGCTTTTTGTGCTGCAGGTAAATATTTTTTTTCTTTTAAATAACCGTTGTTTATCCCCCATAACAAACCATAAGTAAAAAAGGCTGTCCCACTGGTTTCTGGCCCAGGGGCATGCTGTGGATCGAGGATACTTCTGGTCCAATAGCCTTCTGGCTGCTGGCTTTTAACAATTGCTTTGGCCATATTCTGGTACTTGCTTAGGTATTCGTTCCGATGTGGATCGTTAAGGGGCAGATCTTTTAACACTTTTGCCAAACCTGCAAATACCCAACCATCGCCCCTTGCCCAAAAATCTTTTTTACCATTTACACTTTTATGTTTTGGATAAACGTATTTGGCATCCCGGTAATAAAGTTTTTCCTTTTTATCGTACATGATGCTGTTGGCATACATAAAATATTCGTAAAGTTTATCCAGGTATTTTTGATCGCCAGTTACTTTATATAGTTTGGTCATAACAGGCATTACCATGTATAAACCATCGGCCCACCACCAATAATCGTTATTGGGTGTGCTCATTTCGTATTCAATTACCTCTTTTGCCCTTGCAATTTTATATTCTTCGGGTTTTAAGTGGTATAAATCGATATAGGTTTGAAAACAGATCTGCCAATCGCCAAACAGTACATACTCATCAGTTTCGCCATATTTATATTTCCAGTTGGATTTATCAGTTGATTTTGCGCCCATCCATTTGTTATAAACGGCCCAATCTTCTGAATACTTACGGTAAGTTTCGTTCTTCGTAATTCCATAAACCTCCATGTTTCCGGTATGGTATGCAGCATGATCCCAAAAAGCACGTACTTCTGGTTTATTATTACTTTGCCAGTAGGCATTTGCACGACCGATCATTTCGAGTACTTCCTCTTTTGAAGTTGAAGTTTGTGCATTTACAGCAGTGCTGATAAAAAACAACAAGAAGAAAAGCGCTTGATACAATTTTAAATTCATTAGTGTATTGGTTTAATGCCGTTTACGGTTGGTACTACAGGTTTAATGGTTCCATCAGTATTAAATTCCATTTTATCGATACAAACCTCGCGGTTGTAGCCTGCAGCACTTCCCATTGAGATTCCTTTTGGTCGGGTAAAACGATGGTAAACCATATACCATTCATCTTTTCCGTTAACTTTGATTACACTGTTGTGCCCTGTTCCGTAAATACCTTGTGTTACATCTTTTGCCAGAATCAGATTATTTTCCGGAATGGTTATTTTTCCTGTAGGCGAATCAGAAAAGCCATAACGTACCCTATAATTTTCGCTCCGGGTATCATCTTCAGACCATAAAAAATAATACTTTCCATTACGATAAAAAACTTCGGTACCTTCTCTAAAACCATTGTTTGGTGTAATAACTTTAATCTCATTGGTATCAATCGAAATCATATCTTCATTTAATGGTGCAACGGCCATGTAACCATTCCCCCAATATAGATAACTTTTATTGGTTTTAGGATCGTTAAATACATCAGGATCAATCTCCTGCCCGCCTTTAATTCCTTTTTGTTTGCTTGAAATTAAAGCCTTACCACTATCTTTGAACGGACCGGACGGATGATCAGCAACAGCAACTCCAATTTTCTGTGCTGCTGTGAAATAATAGAAATACTTATAAGCACCGTTTACTTTCTTTTCGATAATGGTAGGCGCCCAGGCATTCTTTTTCGCCCAAGAAACATCTTTTTCAAGGTCTAATATTTTACCTTCATCTGTCCAGTTAACGAGGTCAGTTGATGAAAAACTTTTAAAATAGGTACCACTCCAGTTATTAAAACCATCGCTGGTTGGATAGATGTAATATTTACCTGTTTTATTGGAATATAAAATTTCCGGATCTGCGTAATAACCTTTTAAAACTGGGTTCTTGGCTACAGCAACACTTACCGAATAAGTTTTAGGTTGTTGATGGGCAATACCTACTTTAATTTTTACAGGGCCTTTAGTAAAATCTAATTTTCCTTTTGGTGTGATACTGATTTGATTAAAGGTATTAAACTGCGGATCAAAAGCTTTTAAATCAGTCCCATAATTTACAGGCAGATAAAGTTTTTGGTTCACGCTATCTAAAACAATATTATTTTGGTTGATTGCCTTATTCTGTGCGCTTTGCAAAACAGATTCGACAGTATACCACTGATTGAGCAACCGGTTTAGCTCTTGTTGATTAATAGGCAAAATAGTTCCGTGCCTTGGGTGAAAATCCATGGTAATATCTTGATCTACTACACTAAAATTTGCCAGATCTTTGCTTTTGGTAAACTGATAGCGGCCTTTCATATATACATCGTACATCAGGATATATTCGTCGCTATGGTTCAATTTAAAAACACCAGCTCCTTCTACAGCCTCTTTTGTCTGTTGTAAATATTTATCCTGCTGCACATAACCTGTGGTGAGCTGATCGGAAACTGCTTTTTTTATGCCGTTGCCATTTCCTTCTGTTTTAAAGAATAAATTGTATTTCCCTTTATCGTAAATAATGTCGCCATCAATACAAGAACCATTAGTTGGGCTAAAAAAGAGCTGTTTTGGAGCTGTTTCCAGATCTGTAAAGCCTGCGTTGGCGTAGGCATAATAGATTTTATCGGGATCATTTCCATGTTTCATCGACCAGTAAACCATATATTTTTTGGCAGTTTTATCGTAAATGGTCTGCGGAGCCCAAACCCGAAGCAGGTTTTCATTATTTGGAAAACGTTTTTGAATATTGATTACACTTGATGTCCAGTGGATCAGATCATTCGATTTCAACAATACCATTGCCCTGTTCGAGTTCCAGCCATTGGCCGAAACCATATCGGTAGCCACCATGTAAAAGGTTTTGCCGTCTTCGCCACGCAAAATATGTGGATCGCGTATACCACCAGTACTACTGATCTTTTCGGAAGAAATGACTGGATTGTTATTGTTTAAAGCCTTGTAATGGTAACCATCGGTGCTCACTGCAAAACGGATTGCTTCTTCTGCTTTCGAATTTCCGGTAAAATAGGTAAATAAATAAGCTATGTTTTCTTTTGATTCGGCTATGCGGCCAATGCGTTTTTTAGGTTGTGCGATTATCGTACTTGATAAAAATATCAACAATAAAAGAATACTATATTTTGTTAATTGATGCTTCATTTCCTGGTAATTCGGTTTATTTTTTAGGTTTCCAATCCAATACCTGCACCTGGGTTGGTACCTGATTTGCTTTCCCTTCGCCATCTATCTGGGTAACATTTTGCAGAAACAGGCTCAACATCCTTTTATTTTTCCAAAGTTCGGTATCGTAAGTGGGTTCCCAATCGCCCATACTTGTTTCGGTAAGGTCTTTAATTTTCCAGTTTTCCGATCCAAGATGATCGTTTAAAGCAATAGATGCCTTGTTTCCACGTTCAGCATCCCTAAACAATAAACCGGCAGCATAATGTCCGCCATTTGACCATACAATAATCTGTGGCCGCGAAATTGGAATCTGTTTTGTACCAGTACCACTTAAGCTAAAAGCCGTTTTTCTAAAATTAAGGTTGCTTACTTCCCAATGGCCATCTGTTTTAAAAACGAGGTGATATTGAGGACCGGTTTCATTCGACCCACGCCAATAACCAGCAATAAATACCTTGCCTTTGGCATCGGCAAACATTGATGTCTGGTTAATCAGCTCACTTTTTTGCGGAATTTTAAGTGCATATTCTGCATTAGCGGCAGTAATGGGAAGACTATATTTTTCATTGGTAGATTTTAACCAGGTTAAACCTCCATCAGTTGATTTGGCATAACATAAATCATGGTTACTGGCTACATCAGGGCTTTCGCGCCACACCCACGATAAATGGATGGTGCCAACCTGATCTACGGCTACCTGCCAATATGCATTTCGCTGTCCTTCGCCATCAATCATCCCATCCTGTACACGTGTCCATTTTTTGGTCTTCAAACTATAATGGTTTATCATCAGGTTTCCGTTTCCAGAGCCACCATCGCGGTAAAAAAATAAGAGATCGCCATTGGCCAGCTTATAAAACTCAGGATAACTGACCTTATTTTCCTTTGCAGAAAGCATAACTTCTTTATTCCCTAAGGTTAATGAACCTGCTGAAACTGATTTGGCATAGTTTAGATTGTTATTATGCTGGCCCCAGGCAATATGAAGGAAACCATCACCATCTACCATGATACTAATTGATTTATGAGCGTCGGTGGCATCGCCTTTATAGGGCGTGGTAACTAATATCCAACGGGTTGAACCGATTTTGCGTTTGGCCAATACCACATTTTGTTCGTGATCATAATAAGCGGCATACTGGCTATCATTAAAGCTGATTAAAGAATTTTTACGAAAAATAACAGTATTTACCGAGTTGTTTGCCCAGCCATTATTGGCAATGGTACTCAGTTGTGTTTCTTGTGCAACACTCATCAGGTTAATACCGATGAATGTGCAGATTAGAAATATACTTTTATTTAGGGATTGATACATTATTCGGTTTAGGCTGCTCGGTTTCTTACATTTAATGAAGCCGAAGTACCGAAATTTTTAAGCTTTACACAGGGGGCTAAATCATACTTTGCAGGGGGCGTTTTAAGATAAACGCCTTTAAAAGCCAAAATAGCGTAACTTTTATGTTGTGGCATTAATATTATAGTATTTATGAAAACTTTTTCGGTGTTTCTTTATAAATTCTGATGGCGTTAATTTAAACAACTTTTGAAACTGTTCTCTAAAGTATTTACTATCATTTATACCTACTCTAAAGGCAGCTTCGTTAATATTTAAATTGGTATTGATTAACAGTTCGGCAGCCTTTCTTAGTCTGATAAAACGGATAAAACCATTTATAGACTGACCTGAAGTGGCCTTGATCCTTTTATAGAGATTAGAATGGCTCATTCCAAGATCAGATGCCAGTGTTTTTACGTTAAAACTGTCTTCCATCAGGTTTTCTTCTATAATGGTAATGCACTTTTGAAGAAAACCCTTATCCTCCTGAGACACTTTATGGGCATCACTTTTCAAGGTAATTTCATTGTAGAAATAAGACTGAAGATTGGTCCTGTTTTTAATAATGCTATTAATTTTGGCTGTAAAAAGCTCCTTGTCGAAGGGTTTACTGATAAAATCGTAGGCACCAACTTCGATTCCCTTAAGTTTTACCTCCGGACTAGGGTCGCCGGTTAACAGAATTACCGGAATATGGCTTAAGGCAGAATCCTCCTTAATCGCCTTACAGAGTTCGATACCATTAAGACCATCCATGTTTACATCAGATATTACGATATCAGGCAAATATTCTTTACAAAGTTTCAGCCCATCTGTACCATTTTCGGCCTTGTAAATTTTGAAATTATCCTGAAAAATATGCTTGATGTAATCAATAATTTCAGGGTTATCATCAATAACCAAAATCGAGTGTAAATCTGAAATGAGCAATTCGAGGTTGCCCACATTCTCGGCATCGTTATTTTCTGCTTCTTCCTCTTGCGCAATGAGCTCGTTTACATAGGTTAATTCGTTTTGGAAAACACCACTTTGCTGCAAGTTTGGCTCCCCAACCGGAATATCGATCAAAAATATGGTACCCATCCCCTGGTTGGAACGGAATGAAATTTTCCCTTTATGCAATTCTACAAAGTTTTTGGCCAGGTAAAGACCAATGCCGAAACCCATCTTCAGCGATTCGTTCGACATTACTTTATAAAATTTATCGAACAACTTTTCACCTACATGTGCCGGTATGCCCGGACCACTATCGCTCACCTCAATCTGCACCCGCATACCAAGGGTTTTAACACTAAATTTCACAAAGCCGCCTTTTGGGGTGAATTTAAGTGCGTTAGAGAGCAGGTTAAAGAAAACAATTTCGAGTTTGTCTTTATCTGCATAAATATCCAATTCTTCTTCCTCACACTCAAAAGTATATTCGATATGGTTCTGCTTTGCCAAATAATTAAAGCAGAGGAAAATCTCGTTTGTAAATTTGTAGAGGTTGATCCTTACAATCTTCAAAGCGTCGTTCTCACTTTCCGTTTTTCTAAATAGTAATAACTGATCTACCAGGCTTAACAAACGCCTCGAATTGCGGTAAACAACATTTAAATCGTTCTTCTCTTGCCCTGGGTCTTTTTTATGGATAATATCTTTAATCGGATTAACAATTAAGGTTAGCGGCGTTCTCAGCTCGTGCGAAATATTGGTGAAGAAATTCAGTTTTTTCTCATTCAGGTCTTTTTCACGCTCCATTTTAAGGTTGGTAATTTCTACTTCGTGTTTTAATCTTCTCTGGCGATTGCGATAGGTTTGAAAAAGATAAAACAGGGAAGACCCTATAATGAGGTAAATGGCATAGACCCACCAGGTACGGTACCACGGTGGTAAAATCTTAATTATTACAATCTTTTCATTGTTGCTCCAAGCACCTTCCGTATCAGTACTTTTAATGTGCAGTTTATATTCACCTTCATTTAACCTGGAATAATAGGCTGTGCTTAATTTGTTTACATAATTCCAGTCTCTATCCCAACCTTCCAGGTAATAGGCGTAAGAAATCTGATCCTGAAAAGAGAATTCTATTGCTGCGTAATCCATAGAAATCACCGCAGCACTAAATGGGATTTCTATGCGTGCTAAATTAACAACAGAGATATCGTTATAACCTGAATCCTGATCGAGCGGAATATTATTGATCCTAAAATCGGTCAGCACCATTTTTGGTATCCGTTTATTTTTCTTAATGCTATCGGGCGAAAACAAGTTGAAGCCACCAATTCCACCAAACAAAAAGTTACCGTTTGCAAGTTTTAATGCAGCATTATAATTAAACTGATTGCTCTGTAGGCCATCGGTAGCATAATAGTTTTTAAAGCTGTTGTGTGCAACATCAAATTTTGACAAACCATTATAAGTACTACACCATAAATTACCTTGGGCATCCTGAAGGATATTGAGCACCGAATTACTTGGTAATCCATCGCTCTGAATGTACCGCTTTATTTTTTTTGTTTCCGGATCAAAAAGCAATAAACCTCCGCCTTCGGTGCCGATCCATATTTGATGATTAAAATCTTCCTGAATGGCCCTAATGGCAAAATTAATCTTCGTATAACGATGCTTTTTGTTTATTGGATCGATTTCGATCAGTTCGGTATAGTTACCTGCCCAAAGCCTGCCTTTCGAATCCTGGAACAAGCTGTGGATATCCTTTAGTTTATGGTCAAAAAGTTCAAATTTATCGGCGCTTTTATTGTAACGGTACAATGCACCACCTTTTGTGGTACCTACCCAAATATTTTGCTGTTTGTCTTGATAAAGCTTCCAAATATTAATGTCATCAACGCCTTTATAGGTATTATAACAGTTATAGTGGACAAACTTACCTGTTGTTTTATTAAAACGATCTATCCCGCCGCTAAAACTGGCCACCCAAATATTATGATCTGCATCGTTTAAAATACTGGTAACGAAATTACTTGTTAAAGAGTTTGGATCGCCGGTTTTGGCATAATTAGCAAAAGTATTTTGCTTTCTGTTCCAAACACTTAAACCGCCTCCATCAGTCCCGATCCAAATATTTCTGTTTTCATCTTCGCCAAAGGAGAGTACAAAATTGTCAATTAAGGAATTGCTTTTTAATGGATCATGTTTAATAGTGGTAAACTGCTCGTTTTCTGGGTCGATGATGTTAACCCCACCACGTAAGGTTGCAATCCACTTTCTAGATTCGCGGTCTTCGTAAACCTGGGCAACAGAATTACTGCTCAGTAAGCCTTTTTCTTTTCCTGCAGATAGGTAATTTGTTTTTTTATTTTTTGTATTATAAACAGCAATTCCTCCCCCATCAGTCGAAATCCAGAGTTTTTGTTGCCGATCAAACAACAAACTCATAATATTTTCATTGCTTAAATGCTGGTTAAACCTGGTGAGGCTACTATTGGCTTTATCCAATTGAAAAAGTCCGTGCTCTGTTCCAACCCAGAGTGTTTGGTTAGTGCCTTTTGCAATGCATGTTACAGAGCGTATGGCAGCAGTTACTAAACGAAGTTTATGTTTATCATTATCATACCTGCAAAGCCCTACATCTTTTATAAAAAGCCATAGGGTTTCTTGTTCATCAATATATAAAGCCTTTACAGTGAAATCGAATTTTTTGCCATATGGGATCCGTTCTGCTATGCTGCTATTCTTTTCGAGCATAAACAGGCCTTTTTCTTCAGTAGCCACATAAACAGCTAAAGCCTTACTTACTGCAATGGAATTAATAGCATAACTTACCTCTTTTTTTCTTCCCTTGTTTAGATATATCAATTGATGAAACTTGGAATCGGCATAATCATAATAAGAAATGCCCTTTTGCGTACCTACCCAAACCCTGTTTTTAGCATCACCATTCAGTACCGTAATATGGTTATTTACTAATGAATGTTCATCTCCCCAGCCATTTCTAAAAACCTTAAAATGATAGCCATCGTAACGGTTTAATCCATCATAGGTACCCATCCACATAAACCCAAAATGATCTAAATACAAAGAGTTTACCACATTATTAGACAGGCCACTTTCTACCCCCAAATATTTAAGGCGAATAGTTGAAGACTGGGCAAAACAAACAACTGCGCCCATCCATAAAAAAAATATGAAGCAAACAGTTTTTTTCTGAATAAGGAGCATAGAGAAACCGTACCGTGGTATGCATGGCAGGAAACGAATATACATATTTTCCTAAAACTCAGCTATCGGCAATTGTTTAGGATTAAATAGTAAAAATCGTAAGATTTCTCTTACAATAAGGCAGCACTCTCCTGTCCTATTTTGATATTTTCCACCTATATATCAACAACTCGTCTACAATACCTACTCATTTACAGACAGAAACCGTATTATTTATTATTACACATAAACGTGAATTGCATATTTTGACACAAAAATCCTATCTAAAAAAAATATATTGGTTTATTTTTGTTAGTATGACACATATTGATGCATTGACTCCCATCCACAGACTAGAACAACTCAAAGTTGGCGATCTTATTTCTGACACATGGGGCAGTTCTGGCGCCATTAAAACCATTGAAGTTTTAAGAAGCAAAACTTCTTTAACCTACTATTTCAGAATCAAATCAGGCAAACTGATCTTGGCTTTAAGATAACAATTTACTAAAATCCTGTTAGCGACTGAGATGATCATGTAGCCTACCAACTATTCGGTCAATTATTTAAATCCCTAAACTTAAATGTTAGCTATTTAACATCAGAATGCCCAAGGTTCAAGGTTGGATTCACTTCATCACGAATAAGCTGTTTTAACTCTTTAATTTCAGGAAAGCGTTGCATCTGCTTTCTATCGAAAATTAGTTTCTCGCTAACATGAACAGTAAAAACGCCCGATGTTTCACTTGGAATTAAAGTTACCCCCTTTATCTCGTCTACAAAAGTGGTTAAAATTTCTTGTGCCATGTAAGCCGAACGTAACATCCAGCCACATTTGGGACAATAGGTTATATTAACAAGTGCTTTCTCCATTTTTATTTTTTTACAAGGGTACAAAAAATATCGAGGGATGGAAAATGGAGATGTTAAATGGCTGTTGAAACCAATTAAGCATGGTCAGATGTCTCTTCTCTTTTGTTCTTTGCTGTAAAACACTTTGTTATTAATTTCGGATCAGACAAACAACATTGAACAAAATGAACTAAACAAGTTCACTGCTCAAAATGTTGTCAAAAGAGAAAAGGGTAGCCACATCCATGTTTACCCCTTTCCAATTACTCCCGTGTTAGAGGAACTATAATTACACCAATGAGGCAATTTTTGTTTGCTTTATCTAGATAATCATACACCTTTAGCCTGAAAAACAGATATAAAAATTGCTGTTTTCTAATTTAGTTTTCTTTTAAATTTCTGCTCAAATCACCTCTAATTTTGTCTTTAATGGCCACTTAAATTGTACGTACGGGCAGTTATTTTTATAAAAAATTAAAGCGCCATGGATTTTAAGAATACTTTAACTGCCAGTATTCAGATATATAAGCCCATTAATCTGGTTTGGAAAATCTGGAATGAGCCTGAACATATTGCCAAGTGGAATGCGCCATCAGACGAATGGATCAATAAGAAAATTGAAAATAACCTGGTAGAAGGAGGTGGTTTTTTATACGTTATGGCTAAAAAGGACGGATCCGAAAATTTTGATTTTAAAGGAACTTACACCGAAATTATTGAGCATGAGCGACTTGCTTATACCTTAGACGACGGTAGGAAAAGCATGATCACCTTTACAGGAAATAATCCAGTTACACTTATCGAAATCTTTGAACCCGTTGCAGGTCTTGATTTGACCATGCAACAGGAATTCTGTCAATCAGGACTTAACCAGCTTAAAGCATATGCTGAACAGATTACTTAAAATGGCTTCAAGCTCTAATACAGAACCGGCTTCCCTACGATTTAGGTACCATTATCAGGTTTAAGCGAATATTAACCGATTATGATCAGATAAAAGCTATTCCAATGTTACAGGCACACTATTTACCCATGGATAAGAACAGGTTTCGCTTTCCTGGGCTTTTTCCTTTTCTTCCACCAGATGATAAAACCTGTAATTGGCAAACTCGCTGCAACCAAAGCTGCTAAAAAAGAAAGAATTTTATTTGGAAGGCCCAAAAGTCTGCCCGTATGCAGATCGTAATTGGTGGCTTCTATTAAATCGGCGCCGTTAAAATCCTTATACAGCTTAGCTCTAGTCATTGTGCCTGTAGCCTCCTCATAAAAAAAGGTATTCTGGTTGCGTGCCCAACGGTACGGATAGATCATCCTTAACCGCAGTTCACCTTTACCACGCAACGAAAGACTAGTGGAAATAGCTCCTGGATATTTAACTTTTGTTTCGGTATAAATTTTATTGTAACGTGCAGGTATGGAATCGATATGCGTAGGTTTGGCTAAAACGATGGCTTTGCCTTGCCCTAATTTACTCCCGGTAAAAAAGCTGGCTGCATTTTTTACACTTTTAAAAGCGAAATACAAACCACTCAAAGCGGTAATCAATAGCACAACTGATGCATAAAAGCCTAATACGTTGTGTAAATCGTAATTTAACCGTTTAAATGAAGCTTTTCTTTTAATGGTTAACGATTGTTTTAATAACCGCATTTGGCCAGGAAACCAGAGTATCAGTCCCGTTATCAGCATCAGCACGAAAATAATCACCGACCACTGCATAATAAACTCTCCAGTTTTACCTAGCAATAGGGAGGTATGGATATGTTCTACAACCTGGAGCCAATCTTCGCCACCCTTTTTTACTAATGTGGCATCGTAGGGGTTAAAATAGTAAACCATCCCCTTTTTACTGGTAATTTCTACCGTAGCGTTTGAAAACCCATCTTCAATTCTGATCAGCCTTAACTGGTCGTTGGGCGATAATTTTTCAAAGTTGGAAATGATTTGATCTAAACCTACAAAAGGCTTCTGTTGAAGCCCTACGTAGCGGAAATCTTTTTGTGTAAAATCTCTGATCTCTTCTTCAAAGATATACAGCGCGCCAGTTACACTAATAATAAATACCACCAGGCCAGTCGCCAGGCCGAGCCAGAGATGAATGTTCCTGATGGTATTTTTAAAATTCCTGCTCTTCATTGTCTAAAAAGCGTAACCTAATGATAGGTTAAATCTGCGCCCATTCCCTCTTACATAATTTACATTGCTGCCATAAAACTGAGAAATGGCAGGATAATAAACTTTGTTCAATAAATTCTCTACACCTACCGATAGTTTTAAAGGCTGTGTAATCTGATATACTGCTGCAACATTAAATAAGTTGAAAGCTTTTACCGGACCTTCGCCGATTAAATATTTACCTGCTGCATTGGTTTTAAAGCGGTCTCGATTTCCTACGCGCATCCAGTTTACATCTAAATTTAAGTTTTTAATACCTGAATATTTAAGGTAAACGGTGGTTTTTGATGGTGGGATACGGGTTGTGTTTAAATATACATCTTTCTCTCCGTTAAAATTGCCATCATCATCCACATCACCTTTTCCTTCTACCTGTGCATAATTACCTCCAATGCTCAAATCACGTAGAACCTGATAATCTGCCTGGATTTCAAATCCATATACACGCTCTGGGATACGTTGAGAGATGTAAGTTCCATTAACTTCTAAAAGATTGGCGCCCAGTTTAGAAGTGCTGTAATAATAAGCAGCACTGAAATTCAGTTTACCTACGGTACTGCTAAAACCAGCTTCGTAATTGTTTACAATGATTGGTTTAGTTTCCAATTGCGATAAGGTATTGCTTTTGGCTGCCCTTAACACCCTACCCAGCTCGAACACCGAGAACGACTGCGCATAACTGATAAAAGGGTTGAAAAACTTGAATTTAGAATAACGTGCACCAGCATTAAATACTAAAGCATTGTAATTTAACTTACCGCCCTGCACCGCTATACTTCCTGCACCATTTGCACCGGTAGCAAGGGTATTAAAATCGTCTACATCAATATTAATATTTTCTACCCTTAAGCCTCCCTTTATTGTTAAATCATTAATTAAAGTTGCAGAAGCTTGTAAGTAAGGTGCAAAGTTCACCATATTCATATTAGGTACCCATAAACGGCCATCAGTTAAGCTTTGAGCAGTTTTATCGTTCATTAAATCCAAACCATAGTTCAATTGCATTGGTACCTGATCTGTAAGGTTAAAAGGCGTATTCAGGTTTACCCTTGCACCCTTTTTTGTTGAAGTAATAGCCGATTGGCCGCTGCCGAAAAATGACGCTGAGTTGGAGTAAATGGTATAAAAGTCCTGATAATATATATTGGCCGTTAAATCAGTTTTACCGAAAATCTGCTGATTGGTGTATTGTAAATTAGCATTATGGTTAAACCTTGTTCCTTCATCTTCACCCAATCTTGTTCCATAAATACCAATAGCCGGCGATTGACCATAAACACCATCTTTGGTTAAATATTTAGAATGCTGCCTGGAGCTGAAATAATTATACATCAACTGCAAACGCTGTTTTGGAGTAAAGTTATAACCTACTTTTACAAAACCATTATAAGATTTAGTCTCGCCTAAACCATACTCAGGCGAAATTACCAGGCCTTCAGCATCGCGGAAAACGCCAGTTTTTTCGAACATGCCACTTACTAGGTAATCGAACTTACCTGTTTTGCCGTAAAGCTGTTGCGAAAAGCGGTAGCCTATGGTACTATCGCCTTTTAAGTTCCCTGTAATTCCGGCTTGAGAATAACCTCCGAATGATTTTCCTTTATCGGCTTTTTTAGTAATGTAATTAATCAAACCACCTTCTGCACCATTACCATAAATGGCGGTGGCACCTTTAATAACTTCAACACGCTCTATAACCGAAGGATCAATACTGCGGATATCCCTTCCGCCTGCTCTTAATGGTGTAGATTGCGGAATACCGTCAATTAATACCAAAACATTTCTACCGCGCAAGGTCTGCCCAGAGTTACCCGTTTGGTTGGTAGAAAAACCCAATCCAGGTACGCTGTATGAAAGGATATTGGCTAAATTCGGACTAATTGTAGATTGTGTATTCAATTCCTTCGCTGTAAGCACCGTTACCGAAGAGGGTGTTTGCGATAATGATTCCGGCCTTCTGCTTGCCGAAACAATTACATCATTTAATCCTTCGCTTTGTTCTTTTAAAATAAATGTTAACTGAGTTGTATCGTTTGCAGTAACTGATACCGCCTGTTCCAATTGATCGTAACCTGTAATCGAAATCCTGATCTGCTGGTTTCCAACAGGAACAGCAGTTAATTTAAATGCACCAGTTTTATCTGAAGTGGTTTTAAGCTTCTGTTTTTTAACCTGTATGTTAGCAAAAGGTATACTATTCCCTAACGAATCGACAACTTTTCCACTGATTGTTCCTTTCCCTGTTTGTGCAAAGAGGGTTACTGAGGATAATATAATAAGAGCAGTGGCGAAAAATTTTATGTATTGGTGTTTCATTCAATTTATAAATTTCGGCAAAGCTAGCATTATTTAGACTTGTTAAAAATAATAACTCAAAAAAGATACCTAACTGGCGTTTAATCATGCACCATTTTAAAATAAATAAGGCATAAGATTTAATTTATTTGATATTTCCGTTAAACCGTATGGAGTAAAAAGATGTTGGAAACAAAGATTAAATACGCACTGCTAACTGGAGCGAGCAAAGGTATTGTAAAATAAATTTATGTTATTTGCCCTATTGTTTACTTACCTGGTCAGATCGGGGAAGCTAAAGCGAATGACTGATTATTCTAAAGGTATTCCAAAGAAGATACCATTTCTATTTTAATTTCAGGTACCCTTGGCGGGATGGTTAACTTTTGTATTAACCGTTTTGGGCTTTTAAAAGTAACGATGGTTATTGCAGTTCCACAAGCGGGCAGTTAATTCGCTTTTTTACCGTGGTTTTGGGCAGTATCTCATTAAAATCAGCAGGTACCTATTTATTGCACCGAAGTTTAAATCTGGATTATAAACTTGGCAGGCTTTTAATTGATAGTATTGTTTCTTATGGCTTTAACTATCCGCTAATGAAGTATTGGGTATTTAAAATTAATAAATTAGGCATTTCTGAAGCAGAAGAAGAAGAAGATTATTTTGAAACACCTGGCGAAGAACAAAGGGTTTAATGGCCTGCTTCTGCCCTCTCGGTATGTGCAGTATAATTTTCTATATCAAAATACATTAACAAACGTTTGCGCGCCATCTAACAGGAGTATAATCCGTTAATGGAAGGAATAAGAAATGACTATAAAAAGGTAAGAGGAATGTCCAGCCCAAACGATGAAGCATAAAAACTGAACACCTTGCCTTTACCTTATTAGTTTAATATTGTTTTAGAGTTGCTTACTCTATTTTCATTAATCTTCTTAATAATTTCTTCAAATTTAGATTCTTTGGCAATGTATTTATTCAATAAATCGATCTGATTTAATCCCCTTACTAAATTGTGTTCAAGATAATTGGTTTTATAGTAAATATCGCCGTTTAAAAAATCAGCTATAAACCTTACTGCCTGCATGTAAATCATAAATTTACCCGAATAAATAAAGAACTGTTTTTCGGTAAAGGCCAAAACCTGGTCCATTTCTTCCATGTAGCCTTTATGTATTGCGGCAAAAACGTCTTCTCTAATGGCTATTTTACTAAAATCCTTCTCTTCTTCATTGGCTTCTGAGAGATAAGTACGCATCATATCGCCCACATCGCTGATAAAGTATCCGGGCATTACGGTATCTAAATCGATTACGCATAAACCCACGCCAGTTTCGGCCTGTAGCAATACATTGCTAATTTTGGTATCGTGGTGTACAACACGTAAATTAAGCGCACCGCTATCTACCATGTGTACATACTGCTCTTCTATATCGTAATGTCTGATAATCTCTTCTATAGCAAACTTTGCCTCGTTAATCCTTTCATCGCTAGCTTGTTCTAAAGCTTTTTTAAACTGCTCTACACGTAAAGGCAGGTTATGAAAATCTTCGATAGTGGGCTTTAATTTTTGCACGTTAAAGGCACAAAGCATCCTGGTAAATTTACCAAACTGCTTAGCAGCGTGATAAGCCTGCTCAGGCTGATGTACAAAATCAACAGAGCAAGAATTTTCTACAAATGGAAAAATCCTGTAAAAATGATCGTCAATAACCACAAAATCATCTCCATTTACGGCCGTAATTGGGGCAACAAATAAATATTTAGGGGCTGTTTGATCAAGATATTTTTTTATTGTCTCAATATTTTGAGCAATATTTTGAGGCTGGCGAAAAACCTCCGTATTCACCTCCTGCAAGATATAGGCTAATCCCTCACCGTAAACTTTCCAGGTATGGTTAATTAAGCCCGAGCCGAAAGGTTCAATTTTAAATTTTTCTGCGTTAAGTCCATAAGCACCTAAAACTGCTTGAAACATAAGATGTTAATATATATTTGAATAAAAATTGTTCCAGGCAACCATTTGATCAACCTGAATAAAGTTGCGTATTAAAATATGCGGGTACGCCATAAGCAATACCCGCAACCGAGACTAAAAACCGCTATCGTCTAAAGCGAAAGTATTTTTTCGATCTTTCCATTTTCCTTTTGTAAAATCAGGGAATTTTTGTGGCATATTTCCTTCTTTTAACGATTTGGTAGAAAGTGGCATAATTACACTCATTGTAACTGAATCATATACGTCAATAGGTGTTTGTTTTTTCTGTTTTACCGCCTGGATAAATCCATTAAATACAAACCAATCCATACCACCGTGGCCTGCACCTACAGCTTCTGCTTCATATTTTTTCCAAAGTGGGTGATCGTATTTAGCAAACCATTCATCAGCTTTATCCCAGGCATGATCTTTCGATTTATGCTCAATGTGCACTGATTTGTTTACATCCATCCAAAGACCCTTTGTTCCCTGTACCCTGAAACCGATAGAATATGGCCTGGGCAGGTGGGTATCGTGACTTAACAATACCGTTTCGCCGTTTGCACAGTTGATCATCGTAGTGGTAACATCACCATTTTTATAATTAATTTTAGCGTTAGGGTGGCCAGGAGAAAGTTCTTCTACGTAAGCAGCCAAACCTCTTGCTTTAGAACTGAACGATACCAGACTGGTAAAGCTATTCCCTCTGTTAATGTTAGCATATTGCATTAAAGGGCCAACACCGTGGGTTGGATATAAATCGCCATCCTGATCGATGTTAAACTGCGTACGCCATTGTGCCTCGCTCAATGCTTTTGGCCCGTACTCTACCCCACCGCCGTAATAATCTTTACCGTTGTTAAAAAGTACGTTTCTTAAGTTATGTTGGTAACCACCTTCAAGGTGCACCAATTCGCCAAAAAGGCCTTGTCTAACCATGTTTAAAGCCGCCATTACATCTCTACGGTAACAAACGTTTTCTAAAGTCATGTAAGGCATACCTGTTTTTTCTGAAGTGTTTACAATATCCCAGTGATCTTGAACACTTAAACCTGCAATTACTTCGCAGCCTACATATTTACCAGCTTTCATGGCATCAACTGCCTGATCGCGGTGAAACTGCCATGGTGTTGCTATAATTACGGCATCAATATCTTTACGGTCTAAAAGTTTTTTATAAGCATCTAAGCCACCAGTATATTCTGTTGCTGCTGGCCTGCCTTTTTTGGCAATAAAATTACGACAGATTTTAAGTGAACTTTCCTGGGTATCGCAAATTGCAACAATTTCTACATCGTCTCTTAAGGCACCTTCAGAAATATGGCTCATACCACGTGCACCCACACCGATATAACCTACTCTTACTTTTCCACTGTCTGATGATGCAAATAAACTTCCGGTTGGCAGGATGGTTAAACCAGCAGCCGTAAATGCACCATTTTTGATAAAATCTCTACGTTCCATTTGTGTTATTTAATGTTTATTGTTTAGTTTTTTAATTGATCCGGTTAATACTGAACAAACGTTTTACTTGCTATTCTTTCGTACTTTTTTGCTCCAAAACCTATTCATCTACAGCATCTTAATGGGCTAAAGGTTTTTAAAAAATTTTTAACCCAGGTAAACTGATCAGGCTGTTTTTCGTGCATATTCCAAAATAAGTAAGCACAAACCGTATTTAAACCCATTGCTTTGGCCCTTTGCAAACGTTGTTTCCACCCGGCTTTTGGTATACGGGCAAAATGCATTTCGCCACAGCGTATTACATATGGCTTGCCATTAAGCTCAAAAGATTCGGCACCTATTGCCCAGGTGTTTTCTTTTTGGGCCCGGCTATTAATAGATAAGCTTATTAATAGCCCTAAAACAAGTGGTTTTGTAAGAAAATGGGTACGCATTTGTGCTGGTTCTTTTCGGTTTTGTTGCTTTGTATTTTTTAAAAGTAGAACAAGCAAATGAGCATTACAACTAAATGTCAGCGCAAACGATTGACTAATTTTTACGTTACCAATTATTTAAGCCCAAAGCAAATCATCTATTTACTTCGCCTATTTAAGCTATGCTGTAATGCCTTTGCCATATACGCCTGTTACCTGCCAAATGGTAATTAAAGCTTTCCGCATTAGCCCTTTTAACGCTGTTTTAAAAGCGAGCTAAGGCTTTATTTTAACAAAAGCCATACTGTAGAAATAATAAAAAATATGAGGAAGTATTTCCAAAGGCAGCGCAAATTGGGGAAATAAGGCAAAAACCTCTACAGTTTTATTCACACACATATAATAACGCATATGTTATTTTTTCACTTAATCATTACAGCTTAAATCAGGGTTTTCGAACTATTTGAGAGGGTTCTAAACGAAATTTGACGGTAGGCATATTTGCTTTCCTATTTAAGATTACCAAATGAGAAATTTGGGCAAGGTTTTGTTTACTACGTTTTAAAGGATGATTTTAAATATTCTCCTTCAATTAACTCAAATATCTACCTCAATTAGAAAAGCTTATGGCGAACAAAGAAAGTGGCTACGCGAAAAATGCCGCCAATTTAAAAGATTTAGTTATCCGTTTAAAAACCCTTGGGGATGATTATAATCCACCCAAACCTAAACTCTCAGTGGAAGCCTTAGAAATCTTATCTAAAAACGCAGACGACGCTACCCGCGCCCTTAGCTTGGTTTTGCCCGTTTACAGTAAAGCTGTTGATGAACAAGAACTCATTTTGCGTAAAATTTGCAATAAAAAGATTGGAGTGCATAACGGGGCTGCAGCACCCACGGAGACATACATGTTCGTTTTCAAGTAAAAATGCATACACTAATTGTAGACTACCCAAACCTACCCATGAATTGGCAAACAACATATAAAAAGGAGGAACAAAAGCTACAGGCCCAACACCAACAAACCCGGTAGCAACGGAAATCCTTTTTATTGCATAAGAGCCATCCCTCCTATTCTTGCTGCCGTTGCGTAAAATTTACAATAAAAAGATTGGAGTGAATAACGGGGCTGCAGTATCCACGGAAGTATGAATATTCGTTTTCAAATAAGTATAAACGTATATTTGCAACCCTCTATTTGCTGATGAAATCGGCATAAACTATCCTTAAAAACAAGGGGGAGAGTTAATTTATAGAATTAAATATTACACCACTTTCTAAGCCCGAAAACAGGTTTAATTAATATCAGTAACGGAGAGAACCTTCGAAAAACAACCGTCTATAGATCGATAATAGCGAAGATTAATAAAGTGTTGAGTGCAATATTTTAACTATACCTTTAAACACTAACCAAACTTCAGGATTCCTTCACAATTGAAAACTAACTTCGCCAATTATTAAACAATTGGCAAGTAAAATTCAAGCTTTGGATCCATCATTAACCATGAGCATTAACGAAAAAACAAATAAATTACTCCATCATAGATTTGGACCAGTTATTTTAGTTACAATATTATTATCTGCCATATCACTGATTACGAGGCTCTCTTTATTAATTTATAGTGCATCATCTGTTGATTGGTCGATACTTAACTTACTTAAAATTTTTGTTATCGGTCTGTTTTATGACCTTGCCGCTGCATCCTTTGTGGTAATTCCGATTGTAATTTACCTATGGCTGCTTCCTTCAAAATGGTACGCCAGCAAATTCAACAAAATATTATTGTTCATTTATTTTTTCTTTGTTGTTTTCACGCTAATCTTCAATGCCATTTCAGAATGGTTTTTCTGGGAGGAATTTTCAGTCCGTTATAACTTTATAGCTGTGGATTACCTGGTATATACCACAGAGGTTATTGGAAATATCCGCCAATCGTACCCGATCAACAGTATTATGGTAGGCTTAGTAATCGTTACAGTGCTAATTGTTTATTGCTTAAGAAAGTTTATTACTGCATCTACCTCCGCTAAAACCGGTTTTGGCAGGCGGACAAAAATTGCACTAGTCATTTTGTGCCTGCCTGTTTTTACTTATTTTGGGGTAAGCCATAAATGGAAATACCACAGCAAAAATCAATATGTAAATGAGCTTTCGGGCAATGGCATTTACGATTTTGGATTTGCCTTTTGGAACAATCAGCTCGATTACAATACTTTTTACAAAACTCTTCCGGTTAAAAATGCCGAATCTATTCTGAGCAATTTGCTTCAACAAGATTCTACTGCCAAAAACAGAGCATTTAAAAATACATTCAGAGCGATAAATAACGCAGGCATCGAAAACAAAATGAATGTTGTGCTGATTAGCGTAGAGAGCTTAAGCGCTGAGTTCTTATCTGCATTTGGCAATACACAGCATATTACACCTCAACTCGATTCGCTTGCAAAACAAGGTTTGCTCTTTAACAATTTATATGCTTCTGGAACACGGACGGTGCGTGGCCTGGAAGCACTTTCACTTTGCATCCCACCTACCCCTGGGCAATCGATCGTAAAACGCCCCGATAATAAAAACCTCTTCACCTTAGGTAGCATATTCCGTTCGAACGGCTATAACAGCAGGTTTATTTATGGCGGTTATGGCTATTTTGATAATATGAACGAGTTCTTTTCAAATAACGGTTACCAGGTAACAGACAGGAGTTCACTTCAGGATTCAGAAATCCATTATTCAAATATCTGGGGTGTTGCCGATGAAGATTTATTTACGCTTTCGTTACGCGAACTGGATAAAGATTATAAAGACAAGAAACCCTTTTTCGCACAGATTATGACGGTTTCGAACCACCGCCCATATACTTACCCCGAGGAGAGGATTGATATTCCATCGCACACTGGCAGAGAAGGTGCAGTTAAATATACCGATTACGCTATTGGTAAGTTTATACGGGAAGCAAAACAGAAACCCTGGTTTGCGAACACCTTATTCGTTATTGTTGCAGATCACTGTGCTTCGAGTGCGGGTAAAGTACAGTTACCGGTAGATAAATATCATATTCCCATGATTTTTTATAGTCCGGGGCATATTGCACCAGGCAAATTTGAGAAACTCACCGCACAGATTGATATCGGTCCCACCATTTTGGGTTACCTGAATTTCAGTTACGACAGTAAATTTTTCGGTCAGGATGTATTTAAAATGAAAGATAGCGAAGAAAGGGCGTTTATAAGCACCTACCAGAGTTTAGGTTACATTAAAAATAATAAGCTGGTTATTCTCGATCCGAACAAAAAAGCAACTACTTACAAACCCGATTTTACTAACGGAAATGCTGTAGCCATACCAGCAGATCAGAAATTGATTAATGAGGCTATATCCAATTACCAAATGGCTTCATACCTGTATCAAAATGGGTTGTACGGCTTCGAATCTAAAAAGAAACCCTAATAATTTTAACAATCAGTATAAATATTACCTGCAGCCCCTTCATTAAAACTTAACAGGCTGCAGGTATTATTAGGTTTCCACTTCTCCAGCAAAAAATATCTGTAGAAGATTTATCGACCAGGTTTGCGGTTGGCAGGAGAAATTTTGATAGAAGATTTATCAGCGCAACCGGAAACACCACAATAGAATATTTACAAGGCGCCAAAATAGAATCGGCTAAGAAAGTCCTGAAAACGAGTAGAAAAACGGTTAACGAAGTGATGCATGAGGTGGGTTATGCAGATTTTTTATGTTTTTCTGCAAGTTGATAATGTGCCTGTTCCAATCTATTTTGAGTAAGCCATCTTTGTGGAGAGCGGTTAAATGCCTTTCTAAAATCGAGGTTAAAAGTCTGTAGATGTGACATCAAACTCTGCCCTTTGGCTTTTGGAATGCACCGTTATAATTATCATTTTCCATTACTTTTATTGTTTTATTTCACAACAAAAATAATGGACTGCAAGAGGCTTAGTTTTGTTCAAAACGTCAACCTTACTTTGTCTAAAATGTCAGCATTTAGCAAAATAAAACAAAGACGGCCAGCTTATTCATATTTTAAAGCTTCAACCGGATTAGCCTTCGCGGCTTTATAAGCCTGAAAACCAACCGTTAAAAATGCTATCACTGCAGTTCCAATTATTGATATTAGAACAATTGATAACGATATAGTTGTTCTGAACTCAAAATTGGTAAGCCATTTACTCATTAGATAATAAGCTAAGGGCGCACCAACACATGCCGCGACAAATACCATTTTCAGAAAAGAAACCGAGAGTAGTTTCATGATATTGCTCACTGAGGCGCCCAATACACGGCGCACACCAAACTCTTTCGTACGTTGTTCGGCACTATAAGTTACTAGGCCATAAAGCCCCATGCAGGAAATAAATATAGCTATGCTGCCAAAGAGGTTGGCCAATATGCCCAGGGTTTTTTCAGACTGCAGTTTTTGAGCGAACAGATTATCTACAAACTTAACGTCGACTGGATAACCCGGATTCAGCCTTTTTGCCACTGCTGAGATCAATTCCACGTTCCGGCTCAAGCTGTTAGATGGATTCAGACGCATGTTGATGTTAAAACCTGCGTCCCTGTTAAAATTGATGATCATTGGTCTTCCAGACTGATATGGTGAATCCCAAATGAACTCTTTAAACACCCCAATTACCTTCAATTCGTTGCCATGAAGTTTCACCATAGTGCCCAGCGGACTTTGTAGATTCATCACCTTCACCGCCGAGCTGCTCAGCAAGACCCCTGCTGTATCAGAGGCAAAGTCTTTAGAAAAATCACGTCCAGCAACCAGTTCCACACCGCTGGTCTTCACAAAATCGTAAGTTGTTTCCAAACGGTTAAAAACAATCTCCCGCCCTCCTGGAGCCTGATTAGGCCATTCGAAACCCAAAAACCAATTACTCACGCTGGAAAAACTGCCAGAGGCTTGATTGACGGCGGTGACGGCACCTGTTTTCAAGACCTCCGATTTAAATACTTCAAATTTGCGGGCAAGCTCGCCCTCCTGCGGCATTTCTGCCAGCAGATTTGCCTGGTAGCCAATCGGCCTGTTTTTGATGAAGCTAATCTGTTTGTAGATCACCAGCGTAGCGATGATTAGCATAATGGCAAAGCAAAACTGCCCAACAACCAACACCTGCCTCAAATTAACAGGGATTGACTTTGCCCTTGCCGCCTTTCTTTTTAAAGTTTGAATGGGATTGAAAGCAGAGAGGAACAGCGCAGGATATAAACCAGATAGCAATCCAGTTACCAATACCACCCCAAAAATGACCAGCCAATACCATATATTGCCATAATCTATAGAGATTTCTGTACCAAGCAAATTGTTGAAAATGGGTAAAGTAAGTTCGACAACAGTTATAGCCAGCAAAACACTTCCTATTGTCAGCACCATTGCTTCGGTAAGGAATTGCATAATTAATGAAGCCCTTGTGGCACCAATGGTTTTCTTGATGCCCACTTCCTTTGCCCTACGCTCGGATTTCGCAGTCGCCATATTCATAAAATTGATGCAGGCAATCAATAGGATGCCAAAGGCCAGCCCAATGAACAGATAAATTCTTTCAATGTCACCCCCAACACTCTTTCCGTTAACGAATTTGCTATAGAGGTGTGTTTTGGCGAATGGAAATAAGAAATTCTCGCCTTTTGTATCAGGAGTTCTCTCATTAAATATGCCCTTGATCTTGCTGTTGATCAGATCGACTTTTGAGGGGTCGTTTACCTTTACCATCACTAGCCAGCTAAAGCTTGCCCAACTCCAGATTCTGGCATTTTCATTTACCTGTTCATGGAAAGACCAGGGCAAGATATAATCGAACTTGATGGAAGTATTGCCCGGAAAGTCTTTGATCACACCAGTAATGGTCAGATCTCTTTCGTTTTTGTATTTGATGCTTTTGTTAAGCACATTGACCCCGCCAAACAACAGTTTTGCGGTCTGTTCTGTTATAACAATAGAATTCGGTACATCAAGGGCTGTAGCGGGATTACCAGCTATAAATTCGTAATTGAAGATCTTCAGTAGCTCTGGGTCTGCAAATACTCCAACCTTTTTGAAACTTGTTCTGCCGTTGGCAATTAGTGTATTCCCGCCTCCGGCGATACGTGCTACCGCATCAATTTCCGGGATCCGTTTTCTGATTGCTCCGTCGACGCCATTTCCAGGAGCACCATACGTACTGGTGATCTTTCCTGATGCATCCTGAAAATTGATCATCACCTGATAAACCTTGTCGGCACCTTTGAATCCCCTGTCAAAATTCCATTCGTAATTCACGTACAATAACAGTAAAAGGCAGGAAGCCAGACCTATTGCCAAACCAATAATATTAATAACAGAAGAAGTCTTATTTCTCCAAAGGTTTCGTAAAGCTATTTTTAAATTGAGTTTGAACATGGCGGCAAAGGTTTATCGTTAATATGAGATTGAATTGTAATTTACTAAGTTCGTGCCAACAGCCATAGAAAGAAACAAATTACTGATAATCATTAACTTACATAAAAAACATCTACAATACTGTCCGTTACCGAACGATAAGTGTACACTATCGAACAATTGGTATTAAACACCAAACTGCCTTAAGTGATGATCGGCGTGCTTATAAGAAAAAACGCCTATTTGCTCCTTGGTCATTCGACCAAAAAAATCGTGGACAAAATCTGGGTTATCATAGTTTTCAAATTCTTCGATGCACTTGATCAGAATAATTTGCTGTTGTTTCAGGTCTCCTTCTTTTTCTTTAATAGCAAACTTCCCTGCAGGCATGTTTTTACCTATCGGTTTATCATCTTTCGTATTGCTTTTAAGCGCCATCCGACCGAATATCTTACCTAAAAAATCGACTCTGTAAACTGGTTTATCTTTGCCTAAAACCCATTCGAACCAGATGGTACAATGTTTTGCCATTTGGTAAACATTCATTTTACCCCAAAGCCGGTTATTGTTTTCGGTCAGTGAATTAACCCTATCAATTAATTCACTTCTTGTTGATTGCTCAAATACTGTTTTCATTACCAAAATTATTTAGCGGTTGCAATGAAAAATAGTTTCCTGAATCATCTTTAAATAAAGCCTCAGTTCCATAAAACTCTTTGGTTGGCGCTTTTATGAATTCAACTCCTTTAGCTTTTAATTCTTCGTATGTTGCGAAAATATCGTTGCAGGTAAGCACGCCACAGCCGAAAATCCCTTTTTTGATCAATCCTATCAATGTTTCTGCTACATCCTTTGGAAATATTTTACTAACGGTAACAGGAAACAATACTAGCTGCAAATCGGGCTGCTCTGGTGGCGACACGGTTAGCCAACGGCTTTCTGGCCCCATCGGGATATCATCCACAAGTTTAAAGCCCAATTTGTTTACATAAAAGTCATAAGCACTATCCTGGTTCAGGACATGAATGTTGGTGATGGTCATTTTGGTAATCATGGTTCTCAGTTTAATTTTATAAATGTTGAACCAAATCTCCGCAATGATTTAAACAATCACTTCTTCATAATTGCTATTTTTCAAACCAGCCATGTTGCAGGGCAAAGCAACTTGGCACGAAAGAAACCGGAGATTTTTTAATGGCTAATTTTAATTGCTGCATCTGTGCCTGATAACTTGAAGGAGATACACCTACATTGCGTTTAAAAAGTCCGCTAAACGAAGTTAAGCTATCAAATCCTACCAGGAAGCAAGTTTCAGAAACGCTTTTATCTTCACGCAATAGCTGCTGGGCTTTTTCAATTCTTACCCATGTAAGGTATTGATGTGGTGTTTTAGCATAAATGGTTTTGAAAAGCCTGGTGAAATGAAATTTAGAAAAACACGCTTCATCAGAAATGTAACTAAGATCTATTCTTTCAGCATAATTTTTATCGATGAAAAGTTTTGCCTGAACAATCCGTCGATATAGGTAAACTTTTGGATATTGCTCCATAATCGGTAAACGGTCTAATTTTTCGGTTTTAGAAAGTTACGAAAATTTTAAGCGCTACCTGATACAAATGATGAAAAGAATAGATTTGGCAGGTATTGTTAAATAAGAAGAATTTTTTTTTAATGCAATAAGCCTCACATTTCTGTGAGGCTTATTGTGATCCCGCTGGGATTCGAACCCAGGACCACTACATTAAAAGTGTAATGCTCTACCAGCTGAGCTACGGAATCATTTTGTCCCTTTCGAGGCTGCGAAGTTAGAAATTAAATTCATTCCCGCAAAGAACAAGGTCAATCTATTTAATAAAAACTTAACCTTAATTAAACAAAACAGCGCTAAATATTTAGAGATCATGTTGTTAAATACGATCAGAAATTTTATTATTTATTTATTTTTCCACCCTCTTTGTCATCAAAACCGATATATAACATAAAAATGATGTTTTAACACCTCAAAACCTATTTTGCATCTACCCTCGTTTTTCACTACAAAAGCATAGATTGAAAACAATAAACATATCAAACGTTTGCGCGGAGTTAGCCATGCTTTTAGACAAAACCTTAAAAGAATGTGGCGTACAAATGGCTATAGAAAAAGTGACAGGAAAAGTAGTGCCTTTTCCTGATGAAATTTTGAATAAATAAATGCATTTATATAACAATGAAGAGCAAAATCCGTCTCTTAAACAATAATTTATGAGACGGATTTTTTTCTTACACCTTATAAACCCCAGCCATATCTGATACGGGTTAATCCCGATTGATTGGTAGTTGTTAAGGTAATATTTGTTCCGCTTCCGCCACGGTTCTGAATACTGTAACTATCATTATCTCTAAGCCCTGGCCAGTACACACTGGCAACTTTATCGTTCCTAAATACATTGGTAGAACCAACTATATAGGCAATTTCATTATCGCTACCAACCGAACCGGTATAATTTTTACCCGTAGTCATGGCTGCACCATATTCGGTAACCACGGTACGGCTTGCATAATTACCGAAACGGCTTCGCCAGTCAGCTTCCCAGGCCGATTGTGTTCTGGTAGACCAAAATGCATAATTATGCAGGGATAAGAGGCAGCTCGAAAAGCGGCTATCTGCACCAACAGCTGTTACATTTTCCGAATAGCCGGTACCACCTAAAAGAATCCGGCCTTTGCTTACATTGGGGTAACGGGAAAGCCATTCGGCATAAATAGTGGTTAGTTGGGCCAATGTATAACCATGCGGCTCATTCATGGGCTCGAAATACACGTTTGCATTACTTCCATATTTGTTAACTACAGTTTGCCACATGGCCCAAAACTGAGTAGTGTCATCGATAGTGCCATTACGGGAAGATGCACTCTCCCAATAAGCCAAAATCACTTTCATGTTTTTGCTTAATGCACGATCTATTGCGCCAGTATATGCATCCCACCACGAATCGGATACACTTGGCGGATTAATTGGTAACCTTACTGTATTTACACCTGGCATGTTATTTTGAAAACCCGTTAATATCGCATTTGCCTTTGCCGATACGGTGGTGTAATCATCACCAGCGGTTAAGCCTGAGGGGATTACCCAGCCATCAACAAAATTGTCGCGGCCATCCGCCCAATTTACGCCTGCAATGCCTGCAGCACCAACCGATTCTACATTTAATTTCTGAGCATCTGTAACATCCGTTTTATCAATTTCGAGCGGAGTTTCTGTAATTAATTCTTTTTTTTCACAGCCCATTAAGCACACGCTTAACATAACAGCCATTGTTGCAATTGACGTTTTAATTTTCATAGGTAATGATTTAATATTTGGTTAGTGGGGCGTTAACCAGAAGAAAATCGAAATGTGATTTATTTTTTTAGTTCATTTAAAATAGCTTTATCTAAACTGCTTAATGTATCTTGTTTAGGTTTAAGCAGTTCGAAAACTACAATTTCATTCTTTCCCTTTTTAAGCCATTCTGCAGGCAAATAAATGGTCTGTTGTGGCCCGATAGCCCAATATTTACCTAAATTATGTCCATTAACCCAAACCAGTCCTTTTCCCCACTGGCGCATATCCAAATAAGTGTCGGCAACTTTCGTTAAATTAAAGGAAGCCGATTTAAGCACCGCCGCAGACTGGCTATTTACTTTTGGCTGTATTTTTTGGGCATTTATTTTATCAAATGGCAAGGGATATATTTTCCATGATTTAATCTCTTTACCATTAAAAGTTACATTTTTGGTAATCCCTTTGTTGTTTTTAAGCAGGTAAGGACCAAAATTAATTCTACCCATGTTTTCAACTAAAATATCAAGTTGTACATTGCCAGCGGGAAGATTAACGACCAAACTATCTTGATAAAGTCGTCTATCTAAAACACCCGCAAGTTTTTTATTGATATATACTAATCCATAATCGCGCAGTTCGTTGATTTTAATCACACCTTTGCGCCCACCTTTTATTGTGCTGTTGTATAATACAAAACCATAAGGTTGGTTAAGGGCTTCGAAGGTTAGTGGTTGTTCACTTAATTGAGGTTTCCCAACCAGGTTAAAGATATTTGTTGATTTAGTAAAAGTAATTACTGGCAATGCAGCTGCCGGCTTGGCGGCAGGTACAACAGGAAGTGTTTGGTTTGCTGGCAAATTCTTTTTAATCGCTTCGCGGAAAAGCATAAATTTTGGCGTTGCATTACCTGCCTCATCTAATGGTGCATCATAATCATAACTACTAATCTGCGGTTCGTAAGCTGTAGAATCGTTATAATTTGCCCCATTCATAAAACCTCTGGTTGTACCGCCATGAAACATGTACATGTTAATAGAAATCCCTCCTTTAAGTACGGTATCTAATTTATCGGCATACGTTTTTGGATCTACCTGATGGTGTTTTGTACCCCACCAATCGAACCAGGCCGGATACCATTCTGGCACAAAATAAGGTCCGGTACCATTGTTATATTTATTGATCAGCGTTCTGATCTGAGCAGGATTATCGATGCCATTTACACCTGGAAGCAAACCAGCTAAATGACCACCTTCTAATGCAGGAACAGGATCGCAGGTAGAAAGTACGCCGTCAAAACCA
Source organism: Pedobacter kyonggii (assembly GCF_004310665.1). Taxonomy (GTDB): domain Bacteria; phylum Bacteroidota; class Bacteroidia; order Sphingobacteriales; family Sphingobacteriaceae; genus Pedobacter; species Pedobacter kyonggii. The sequence goes on from NZ_SIXF01000014.1 coordinate 102,472, forward strand.
GCATCCTTAAAGAGCTGGGCATTGATCTTCAGATATTCTTTGTCATTTCCGTAAGAACCATACTCGTTTTCTACCTGTACCATTAAGATGTTTCCTCCATGGTTAATCTGCAATGGCGCTAAACGTTTACCAATCTCTGTAAGGTATTCTTTATATTCTTTTAAATATTGTGCTTCTTTACTCCTTACCTGTAAACCTTTAATGTTCTGTAACCAAAATGGATAACCACCGAACTCCCATTCGGCACATACATATGGACTAGGGCGAAGCAATACCCATAATCCTTCTTCTTTTGCGATACGTACAAATTCGGCAATATCATTATTACCAGAAAAATCAAACTGATCTTTCTGCGGTTCATGTACATTCCAAAATACATAGGTACCAATGGTATTTAAGCCCATCGCTTTAGCCATTTTCATTCTATCACGCCAGGCTTCTCTTGGTATGCGGGGATAATGCATTTCACCTGAAATGATCTGAAAGGGTTTATTATCCAGCAGAAAAACAGAATCTGCAAGTTTAAAAGTGTGCTGAGCCTGTGCAAAGACACCAAAGCTGGAAAAACAAGTAATTAAAATTACTGCAATCTTCAGGAATTTGAGGGTAGGTTTCATTTAAGATATATTTAATATTTAAAAAGTTAAAAGCATAGTTTTCCCATATCGATTTGTAAAGTGCTTTTCAGCTCAAAACAAAATGATTGAGATAAAAAATAAAGAGCTGTATAATTACAGACTAAGAAAATTAATTACTAAGTATGGTGGTTACAGATTTAGCAGGAACACGAACACGTTTCGTATCCTTATATTGTTTATAGGGTGATAAATTGTATTCGGCTGAAGTAACATAGGTTTGTACAAAACTTTGCTTATTCCCTTTTACATCGATATCCAGATCAAGATCGTTTTCTGAAGGGTTAACGGCTACCGTTACGAGCTTTTTATTTTGGAGGTAAGACGATACATACACCTGTGGTACTTTTTCTTCAATTGTTTTAACCTGAAGCCGCTTACTACCAGCACCAATAAAACGGCTATAATTGCCTAAAGCCCATAACATTTTACTATCGTACACCTGCCCGTCGGTTTTATTTTTATCGATATAAACCAGTCCGTCTTTATAATCGCCTGTTGATACGGCTAGCCACCATTGCCATGATGTAGCATTGGATATCACCAGATCATGATGGATTAACCTTGCAATAAACAAAGCGGTTACCATACCCAGATCGCGCTTTTCGCCTTTCAGCACATCATCACCCAACACACAATATTCAGACATCCAATACCTTAAACCTGGTATCTGGGCTACTGCTTCCGCTGTTTTTTTACGGGTATTTATAAATTTTTGTTCAGGGCTTGTTGTAAAATAGCTATGAGCAGAAATAGATTGATCTATGTTAGAAAGATTGCCAACATAATTCGGAGATGCAGCATTAAAAAACTGATACACCTGATTTCCCTTTGCCTCATTTCCATTATCATATAAATAATCAAGCTGACCTGCTTCTCCTATCTGTATTTTGGTTTTGATCTTATTTTTAGCGAAAGCATCATTTACACCTTTATAAAGCTGGGCCAATTCGGTATTGTTATATGGGCAGCCTTCCTGTTTGTGCTCATTCCATTTCCACTGTGGCTCATTTGCAGGGCTGAGGTAATCAAGTTCTATGCCTGTTGTTTTTTTTATTCCATTAATTGTAGCTACGAGATCAGCAGAAAACTCGGGAAGTTTATCAAAATTCAGGTTGCAGTTACCATCGGTAGAATATGCTTTTCCGTTTTTGGTAAAAAGCACATGTGGACTGTTTACGAAGCCAATAAACTGTTTTACACCACGGGTTTTAGCAGCCTTTAAAAACCAGGTTTGTCCTGGCATTGCGTTCCAATCATAACTACCATCTGGTTGCAGAAAAGCATATTGACGACGCCATTCGTCGCCAATATCGCTTGCCTTACCTTGGGCGGCACTGCCACCACCAATACTGAAACGCCACATGTTAAGGCCAATGCCAAGGGGCTGACCTGTTTTGATTAGTTGCGTACTAAAAAGCAAATCAGCCATCTTATCTTTTTTCGCTGCTGGCCATAATCCGGCAAATTGACAAGTCCATGCATCAGAAGCACCGAAGCCTTCTATTGATTGAAATTGAACCAATGGGTCAATTTCAATCTTTACAGTTTGTTGTGCCTCAGCATTACCATAGCAAAACAAGGAAATGCAAGTAAGAAAGTAGCCGATTTGTTTATAATACTTTATCATTGATGGTTAAATTGTCTTATTAATAACCTGGGTTTTGCTGTAATTTACCTCCAGAGGCTAAAATCTCGGCCCTTGGTATTGGCAACCAATAATGTTTGGTTTCAAACTTACGCCCATCTAAAGCAACTTTAGGTGTATAAGTAAACGCAGTACCTGTTTTGGTAATAATCATTCCAGCAGCAGGTTTGTTTTCAGTTACATCTGCAATTTTCCATCTTCTTACATCGTAAAAACGATGCTCTTCGAAAGCAAGCTCTACCCTACGCTCATAACGAACCGCATCGCGCATTTGTGTTTGGGTAAGCCCTACGGCCAATGCAGGCATATTCACACCTGGCCTTGCTCTTACCATATTAATAGCCTGCCTTGCCGACATTGTTGATCCGGAAGGAACAGCATCAGGGCCATAAGCTTCGTTTGCCGCTTCTGCATAATTAAGCAAAATTTCTGCATATCTAAAATAAATCCAAGGCTGAAACCCTGCATTACCCCAAGGGTTTTGCAATGGATATGCATCATTCATGAATTTTTTAAGGTAATAACCTGTTTTGGTTGTATTCCAGTTATCATTTCCATCTTTACTATCTTTTCCTCCCGGAATAAAGGTTTCTACATTACGTTCACGATATGCTGCGCCATTGTATAAAATGGTTGCTGCAAAACGCGGATCACGGTCTTTGTAAGGTTCGTTGCTATCGTAACCAGATGTAGGATCGGTAATGGCTTTACCATTGGCCATTTCGTAATCATCTACCAGGTTTTGCATTGGAAGATTTCCTCCCCAACCGCCATAACCGTTTGGCCCGTTGGCAATTTCTAAATGGGTATGGTTTGCATTTTTTGTAAACAACCTCGCAAAAATAATTTCATTGCTTTGGTCGGTTAAGAATAAATTTCCATAACCGCCCGTGTAAATTCCATATTTATTTAGAGAAATAACTGCTTGAGCTGCCGTAACAGCTGCCTGCCAGGTACCCGCATTATACAACGGACTAGCAGCATATAAAAGCAAGCGGGATTTTAGCGCAAGTGCAGCGCCTTTTGTTGCCCTTCCTACCATCCAGCTACTGCTATTATCCAAAGGTAAATCTGCCGCGGCCTGATCTAGCTGTGCCGCTACATAATCTATAGATTCTTTAATCGACGCGCGCTGAAACAGTGCTGGATCCTGTAAATTATCGGTCAGGTTCGTTACCTTATCGCCCATTAAAACTACGCCACCATAATTCCTAATTAAATCCTGATAACGGAAGGCCTTAATAAACTTAAGCTCCGCAACTAATTGTTTTTTATGTGTTGCACTCATTCCAATTTTACCAAGCACTTCGAGTGCATAATTACATTCTCTGATACTTTTGTAGCTCCTTCCCCAATATACACCAGCACTGCCTAAATTTTCAGGTGCCAGCTGTCCTCTTTGAATCAACCAGGTGGCATCATCATTATTATAAATAGATTCATCGGTAAATGAGCTCCACATGCTATATTCAAAACCTCTGCCAAAACCAGGTGCAGAGCCGTCGGCTTCTTTATCCTGTAATCTACTGGCAATATAGCGATTGGTTACATAAGCCTCAAAAACAGCCGTATCTGTTTCTATTGCAGATGTAGAGATCCGATCTGTTGGTTCTACATTTAAAAAATCTTTTTTACAGCCTACAATACTCGTTGAGATAAGAGACAGGCCTAAAAGTGATATATATATTGATTTGTTCTTCATGGTGTTTAGAATTTAATGTTGGCGCCCAAATTAATAATGCGTTGCTGTGGATAAAACTGCCCACTGCCACTGGTTCCTTCAGGATCGTAATCTTTTACTTTAGAAATGGTGAACAAGTTAAATGCACTCGCATAAAGCCTTAATCCCGAAACATTGATCCGATTTAAGAAACTGGCCTTAATGTTGTAAGCAATTTCTACATTTTTAAGCCTTAAAAACGAGGCATCATTTAACCAAAAAGTATTGTTAAACTGCCCACCGCTAATGGCGTTTGATGCACGATCGGTTACTCTTGGATATGTTCCGTTCGGATTAGATGCACTAAACCGGTTATCGGCCCAACTGCTGTAAAAGTTACCGATACTTCCAGATTCTGGCAAAACGTATTGGCTTACCTGGGTTTGCCCAGCCAATACCATCGATACATCAAAGTTTTTATAAGAAGCACCAAGCGTAAAACCATAAGTAATCTGAGGGATATTACTATATGGTGTTCTGGTTTGGTCATCGGCGGTTATTTTGCCATCATTGTTATAATCAAGGTATTTAAGATCGCCAATTTTAGCGCCACTTACATGTGGGTAAGCATCTAACTCTTGTTGTGTTCTAAATATGCCAATACTATTGTAAAGCAGGTTTGCATTTAATGGTCTGCCGGTTTGGCGTTGATAATCTAGTGTACCACTGGCTTCATCAATAAAAATCACCTTACTTTTTGCGTAAGTGATATTGCCTGATGCATTCCATTTAAAGCTTTCGCCATTGTGATTATAACCTAAAGTAGCTTCAAAACCAGTATTATTAACTTTACCAATATTTTCTGAAGGTACCAGCGGATCAGAACCGAAAGGGTTTACAATTCCTGAAGAACCTGGCAATGATGCATTACGGGTAGCCAAGATATCAGATCTTTTTTGTTGAAAATAGATGGCTTCGATACTGAAGTTTTTAAATATAACGGCATTGAAACCGATATCAAGTTTTTTGGCTACTTCCCAGGTAATATTCGGGTTTGCAAGTTTAACTAAGTTTACACCCGGCTGTATTGTTGATGATGTTGCACCTGGGCTTTGGGCTACAAATCCATTTCCAACAAGAACATAATTATCAAAGTACTGGAAACCATTTACGTTATCGTTACCAAGCGCTCCGTATGAAGCACGGATTTTTAAATTATCAACGAATTTAATATTTTCATTAAACCACTTTTCTCTTGAGATTACCCACCCTGCAGAAACTGAAGGAAAATAACCATACTGTTTACCCTGAGGAAAAATTGATGACCCATCTACGCGCAACTGCCCTTCAAAAAGGTATTTATCATCATAACTGTAAGCCAAACGACTAATTATACTTCGGCGGTTATAATTTGTGCTATAGCCTGAGTTTAAGAAATCCGTAGCGGCAGTACCTCCCTGAGAAAGTTCAGGCAAAGAAGTAGAAAGGAAATTAAAACGTTGTGCATCGAAATATTCTAAATGATTTTCACTTTGTTCGTAACCCACAAAAGCATTAATATCATGCAGGTTAAACTTACGTGCGTAATTTAGTTTGATATTTGTGGTAAGCAACGATTCATTTTTATGGCTTTCGGTCAAGGTAGCTTTTTGGTTATTGCCACCAACAATCACGCTATTATAGTTTTTAGATGTAGGATCGTATTGGTAGAGCAGGTATGGTTTGCTGAAACTTTTGCTAAATACATTGGATTTATCAGCAGAAAAGAAACCATCAACAGAAAGCCCCTGTACTCCAGGAATAATAAAACTAGCTCTCAAAATACCATTTAAAACCTGCGTTGGCGATTTGTTTGTACCGCCGATATCTGTAACCTGTACGGCTGGATTTGCATTTTCTATACCAGTTGTTGGTAAACCATTTGGATAATAAGCCGACACAATAGGTTTTGCCCTATAAATGGATCTGAAAACATCGCCAGCCCCTACCTGAGGAAACAGACGGTTTTCTTGCCTGCCTGATACCGATAAGCCAACTTTAAGGTATTTAGAAACGTTGGCATCTATATTTGTGCGGAAATTATATTGATTGTATTTGGTTACCCCATTTTTATACAAACCATCTTGAGAAACGGTACCTAACGACATGTAGTATTTTACATCCTCGCTGCCCCCGTTAATAGAAAGACTGTGTTGGCTTTGCAACGCAGTTTTTTCTAAGGTTTGGTCAATCCAATCAGTATTGGGATATAACAGTGGATCGGAACCATTGCGAAATTTCTCAATCTGATCTGCAGTGTACGACTGATTAAGGCCGCCTGCAGGATTTGAATCGAAATTAATTTCATTCATAATCTGTGCATAGGTTGTCGCATCAGCCATATTAGGTAATCTTGTTGGCGAGCTAAACCCCTGGTTAAAACTATAATTGATAGTAGGCTTACCTGTTTTTCCCCTTTTCGTAGTCACTAAAATTACACCGTTGGCTGCCCTGTTACCATAAATGGCGGCAGAGGCATCTTTTAGTACCGAAACACTTTCAATATCATTTGGATCTAGGCGTTCCAGACCACCAATTTGCCCGGGTATTCCATCTACAACAACTAATACACTGTTGCTCCCGGTTGTAGCCAAACCCCTGATGGTGATGTTTGAGCCATCAAAACCCGGCTCACCGCTTCTATTGTTAATTACCACCCCAGAAAACCGGCCGGCTAATGAATTGGATAAATTCGGTTGCGGACTCTTAACCAAGTCGGCCCCTTTTACCTGCGAGATTGAACCGGTTAATGTTGCTTTTTTCTGTGTTCCGTAGCCAACAACCACTAATTCATTTAGCGTTTTGGTATCGGCACTAAGCTGAACATTAATGGTTGTTCTATCACCAACCGCTTGCTCCTGGTTGGTATAGCCTACAAATGAAAAAATAAGTATGTCAGTTTTAGCCGAAACATTGATGCTGTATTTACCATTCGCATCTGTTTGCACCGCTTTTTCTGTTCCCTTAATTTTAATCGCTACACCTGGAAATGTAGCACCTGTTTCGTTTGTTACGGTACCCGTTACCACAATTTCTTTAAGCTGGCTTTTACCTGTTTTAACAGAACTTAAAGATGCCATTGCCGGTAAACTGATGGATACGATAAATAGAAATGCCAGTGTTTTAATTGTAAAGAATTTTGGCAAAAATCCTTTCAGAACTTTTCTTCTCATATTGGTTTGCAAGTTTAATATTTGGTTAGCAGATCAATTTTTATAACCTACCCAACAGAACCCTCTATCGGAATCGCGATTATAGCACTGCTTTATGGAAGGCTAAATTAGCGCCAACAAACAACTCCCATGGGGTACAAACAATCCAAATTAGAGGGGTAAACAAACCGAAAAAACCCCAAAACAATACTTTGGGGCCAATTATTAAAAAATAACAGATGAATGGCTACTTGCTATTTACCTTTTTTAACTGTGGTATTAATGTTATTGGAAAACGGCTTGCGGAATTTTTTAATGTACTGCGATGGGTTCATGTTAAAGAGCTTATAAAACTGCTCTCTAAAATATTTCGGATCGTTAATACCCACCATGTAAGAAGTTTCCTGAATGGTTTTATCGGTATTGATAAAAATTTCGGCAGCTTTCCTTAACCTGATGAAACGGATAAAGCCATTCGCTGACTGACCTGAAATGGATTTTATTTTGCGGTAAAGATTAGATCTCGACATACCGATAACCGCAGTAAGTATATCGATATTAAAATCGGGATCGATCAGGTGGTCTTCTACAATACGGATACAATTATCCAAAAACTCTTTGTATTCTGCAGAGATTTTGGTGTTGTTAGAATTAAGAGTAATCTCGTTGTAAAAGTATTTTTGCAGCGCATTTTTACTCTTTAGTATACTGGCCACCCTCGCTTTTAAAAAATCTTTATCAAAAGGCTTGCTAATGTAATCATCGGCCCCACCCTCTATTCCTTTAAGTTTAACCTCGGGCGCAGAAATAGCGGTTAACAGGATAATAGGAATATGTGAAACGGCTACATCTTCTTTTATTTTACTACACAGTTCTATCCCGGTTATACCATCCATCATTACGTCACATATCACAATATCGGGCAATAGTTCTTTTACCATATCGTACCCGTCTTCTCCGTTGCTCGCTTCATAAAGGTGGTAATCCATTCTGAAAACCTGTTTCAGGTATTCTCTGATCTCGATGTTATCATCAATAATCAAAAGTGTTTTCAAATCCACAGCGAGCTGACTATCAATCAATGGTTCTTCTGCTGCTTTTACAATATTATTTGCCGTTATTTCATCCTCTATTAACTCTTTAAATAACGATGAATCGGTATCTACCAGTTCCTCCTGCAAAATTACCGCATCTTTAAAATGGCTTATTCCTTTTAATAAAGCAATATTAAATGCCGTGCTTTTATTTTCAACGCTGGTATAACTTATCGCTCCACCATGCATTTCTATAAAATTTTTAGCCAGGTACAAACCAATACCAAAACCTCCTTTTGCTGATTTATTTCCTGGATCCTGATAAAATTTTTCATAGAGTTTTTCTCCTGCAAAGCTGGTAATACCACAGCCTGTATCTTCTATAAGCACATTTATATTTTCCTGGTTACTTTTTACAATCATTTTAACCGTACCGCCTTCGGGCGTAAATTTTATGGCATTTGCAAGGAGATTAAAAAACACAATCTCTATTTTTTCCCTATCAGCATAAAATGGGATCAATTCATCGGCGCATATAAACTCAAATACAATATTTTTAGACCTGGCCTGGTGCACAAAGCAAAGAAATACCTCTTTACTCAAACTCACCAGGTTTACCGGAGCTACTTTTAATTTCCCGCCATAGGTATCGGCTTTTCTGAACAATAACAATTGATCTACCAAACTTAAAAGCCGTTTTGCATTCCTGTAAACAATATTTAAATCAGTGGTATCAACATTTTTATCGTTCTTGTATAAAAGCTCTTTAACCGGATTGATAATTAGTGTAAGTGGCGTACGAAACTCGTGTGATACATTGGTAAAAAAAGAAAGTTTCTTCTCGCTGAGTTCTTTCTCTTTTTCACTTTCTACATGGGCCAGTTTCACCTGAAATTCGAGGTTTGTGCGATGCTCACGGTACTTAAGATAAGCATAAATCATCCCAAAGAAAGCCAAGCCATAAATACAAAAAGCCCACCAGGTTCGGTACCAGGGTGGCGTAATGGTAATGGCGATAGAATTGCCCTCCAGATTCCAGATGCCATCGTTATTTGACGCCCTTACTTTTAGCACATACTTACCGGGGTTTAAATTGGTATAGGTAACCTTATGCTCACTGCCACTGTAATTCCATTTCTTATCGAAACCTTCTAGAAAATAAGCGTACTTGTTTTTTTCGGAAAGCGTATAATTGAGTGCTACAAAACCAAAAGAAAGCACGCTTTGGCTGTAGGGCAAAGTAATCTCCTTAGTCATGTACACCGGTAATTTTAATGGAGAATCATCACCAGGTAGAATTAATTTATTGAAAATAGAAAAATCGGAAAAATAAACCGCCGGAGCTGTTTTATTATATTTTAGGTGTTGTGGATTAAAATAAACGATACCTTTACTTCCTGCGAGGTAAATTTCTCCTTTTGCATTTTTGCAGATAGCGGCATTGGCATAAACACCGTCTTTCTCATCGTAATTTTTCACCATTTTGGTTACAGGATCGAAGAGTGATATCCCCTGTTCGGTTGTTACCCATAACCTGCCATTATTGTCTTCTACCAGATCGGTAAAAACATTGCTTGCAAAACCGTTTTGCTTTGAATATATTTCGAAAGTGTTGGTTTTAGCTATATATTTATTCAGGCCATCGCGGGTGCAGATCCAAACATTTTGGTGCGAATCCAGATAAAGGCTATTTACAATGTTATTGCTAATGCCACCTTTTCTTGAATTATCGATCATGTAATTGCTAAACTTTCTGGTTTTAGGGTTAAAGCGGCTGAGCCCACTTCCGTATGTACCTATCCAAACATTACCCTGCGCATCTTTTAAAAGGCAGTACAAATGATTATTACTTAATGAAGCCTGGTTTTTAGGGTCGTTAAAGTAATGTGTATAACTGCGGGTTTTATCGTTGTACACTTTCAAACCAGCATCGGTAGCCAAATAATATTCGTTATGGTTTACCTCAATCAAATCTCTAAAAACATCTTCATTAAAAAAACTACCAAGTGCCGAACGGTGATGGTGGTGAATAAATTTATTCTCTTTCTCATCGTAACGATCGAAACCATTTTCGCCCATTACCCACAGTCTGCCATTTAAATCGGTAGATAGGTTAATAATGTCAGAACTGGATAAACTATTTGCATTGCTGGTATGCAGCAGTTTATTTACTGAACGATTATCGGGATTATATTTAAACAAACCCTTGTTTGTGCCTACCCAAAAATTCTTACCATAACTGATGATGGATTTGATGTCGGCCTGCCCAAAAGGAAGGGAAATAAAATTAAATTTATATTGGTTAAAGTCTATTTTACTGAGACCATTTTTACCACAAACCCATATCATTCCTGTTTTATCGCGGTATAGCCCCCCATTGGCAAAAAATTCGAGTTCTTCTATTTTCTCCCATTTATTTAATTCGGTGTTTACCCAAAATAATCCGGAGTTTCCGCCAACCAGCATTTTTTTTGCGCCTAAATTTAACACACTAAATACTGAAGCATTACCAGTGCCTTTACTACTGTAGGTGTTGAATTTCCCTGTTTTCGGATCGAATCTGAACAGATCGCCTTTCCAATAACAACCAACCCATATCATGCCATCGGCATCTATACTAAGTGTCCAGATATCGTTTGGATTTTTTTCGCCCGCTATTTCCTTTTGTGTGTAATTGGTAAAGCGCTTGGTTTTTTGATCAAATTTATTTAGTCCTTTGCTCCAATTGCCTAACCATAAATTTCCTTCTTTATCTTCTGCAATGGCATTAACCGATTTTCCTTTAATGGCATTTGGATTTTTAATGTCGGGCTGATAAACTGTAAAAGACGCTGAGCTTTTGTTAAAAAGGTTAAAACCATCGTCGGTACCTACCCAGAGCTTATTTGTTCTATCAATGAGTAGCGACCATATTTTATTGTTGCTCAACGATGTTCTCTTATCTTCTTTATGATAAAAACGCTCAAATTTTTCTGTTACAGGGTTGAATTTATTTAAACCGTTCATGGTAGCCACCCAGAAAACACCATTCTGATCTTCTACAACAGCATTGATATAGTTATTGGTTAGTGACGTGGTATCGCCGGGGATATTTACATAAATTTTAAAAGAATAACCATCAAACTTACACAAACCGTTTTCAGTACCTACCCATATAAATCCCCTCTTGTCTTTTAAAGCGGCTGTTGTACTTTTTGAGGGTAGTCCTTCATTTATGCCATAGGTTTTAATTACATAATGGCCTGCTATTACAGGCCGTTTATCGACATGGGATACCTGTGCTTTAACATGAGTAAAGAGGAAAAAAAATTGCAGAATAAAACAAGTTAGACTAATTAATCTCATAGTTGAACAACAAAATTTGATGGGAGAATGCCTTAGCTAAACCCTGCCTCTTTTGAAATAGACGAGTTGTAAAGATACAATTTGCAAACTTATTACCGAATCTATTCTGGTGTTCAACTTAGTGCCAATAAAAAAGAGGCCGGTTAAAAACCGACCTCTTCGCAAAACTAACTACTACTAACTAAAATTTAACTGAATTGAGATTCTTATCTACTAAAATACCTTCACTAAGTTTAAGGCCGAACTGTAGTTTGCGTTTTGCCTTTAATTTCAGGATAAACAGATCGGAAGTTTCGTTTAAAGCATCTTTGTTGCCAATGTTTACAAAGGTTGGATACAAAACCTTAGCGCTACTGGTGTGCAGGCGATCGTTGGTCAGGTTATCCATCTGTTTGGTATTTAAAAGTTGAACACCTACAAAATCATAATCCTGTGCATTGTATGGTAGGGCAAAACTTAAAGCATTTACTGACTTCAGGTTTATTCCCTTTACTTTGATTTCGATGATTTCGTCTTTGTTATAAGCTTGTTTAGCCGTACTGATTTCCAGTTTACCTGCAACTTTATCAATTTTAGCTTTTTTTATACCTCCTTCAAGTTGTGTAGCCACAACTGAAATATCGAAAGCATCAATCAAATTGTTTTTATTGATATCGCCATTGCTGATATAACCTTCAAAATCAGCATCACCTTTTCTTAAACCAGTATAATTGATGTAAGAAGTTAAATCGTTCTTATCAATTAAACGGTCGTTATTGATATCGCCGGGAAGATAACTTTCGGTACCAGGAACTTTAAATACATATAACTCTCTGCCTGAACCAAAACCACCTACACCATCAGCAACAGCAATTTTGAGGTAACGTGCAGCAGGATGCGCAGTAAAATTGAACATTTTAATTTCGTCGTTATTGGCCCATTCAAATGCACCAGCTTCTGTCCAGCTTTCTTTATTATTGCTATAAAACACTTTACCTTTTAATAAAATTCCGTTCCCTCTTCCTGTGCGTGGCAGGTAGTGGAATTTATCCAGTTGATTGATCGATTTCAGATCAATAATCATATCAAAAGGAACGGCTTTAACACCCCATTTGGTATGCCAGGTATTACTTTCATCATAATCGAACAATTTATTGATACCAGAGCCTCCTTGGTTTTCTACCGTAGTTTCGGCAGCAATACCCTGGATAGCAAATTCTAAAGGATTGGTTTTGGTTGTTGCTTTAATTTCTGTCCAATCAGAATAGCCATCTTTGTTTACTGCACGCAATTTAAAGGTATAAGCTGTTTCGGCCCATAAGCCATCAAATAATAAAGCAGTGTCGCGGATAGTAGTATAATGCATATCGTTAAAATCGATCTCATAAAAATCGGCATTGCTCACTTTGGTCCAGCTTGGAGTAAGCGTATAGGCTTCTCTGTTTTTATCACTTACCATAGCATTTACAGGAGCAGTTAATTTCCCTATTGATACGCGCTGTTTATCTACAGGTTCAAATTTAAATCCGTCTATACTAAGTGTTACAGAATTGATTGTAATATCGGTAGATTGAAGTTTAACCAGCAACTGAGGGTTTTTAACCATTGCTACTTTTTCAAACTCGCTTCCTTTTGTAGCAAAACGGTTTAAGTTTGGTGCAGCATTGTAGAAATACACATTAACCTGCTTCAAAAATTCTTCTTTCGAGTTTACTTCACTTAGTTTGATTTTACTGTCCCCAACTCTTGCAGTTAACCTTTTCGGTTTTTCGGTAACGTTGATCACAAATTCTGTTGTTTTTTCTTTCACAAAGCCATCGAAATCGCCCTTTGCAGGATGAATAGTAACCAGGGCATTGTTCTTCTGATCTAGTGCTGATTCAATTAAAGTAGAAGCGCCATTTCCTAATTTATAGGCTTCTGTTGCACCGTCATCATCATATTCGGTGAATGAAGTTTTTCCAAAAGGATATAGTTCATAAATACGGTTTGCTTTATTGATTTCAGAAACGTTGTTATTTGGATTTGTCATCGGGATAATGGCGCCATTTTTCACAAAAACAGGCAATTTCCATAACGGCGAGTCAAAACTGTTGAGAATGTTGTTCCCAGTGTATTTTTCTCCAGTGAAATAATCAATCCACGTTCCCTCAGGTAAGTAAATACCATTGCGGATATCGTTACCTTTTTCGTCTGATTTGGTCGCCTGATAAATTGGCGCCACCAAGAAAGAAGGTCCGTACAGGTATTGATACTGTGTTGAAGTACCTTTGGTATAGGCATTTGGATATTCCAGAAACATGGCCCTGATCATCGGCAATCCAGTAACCGCTTCTCTAGCTATGCTATAAGTATAGGGCATCAATTCCGATTTCAGTTTTAAATAGTTGCGGTTAATCGAAGCTACAGGCTCACCCAATGCATGTGGATATTTTTCATTAGCGCCCCAACCGTCCATATTTAATTCCATTGGCGTAAAGGTTTTCCATTGGAAATCGCGCGTATTAATGGTTAGATTTTTACCACCGAAAATACCATCCATATCGGAAGTAATATTGGGTTGACCTGATAAACCAGAACCTAAATAAGTAGGAATATGGAAGCGGATATATTCCCAAACGCCACCAGTTTGATCACCAGACCAAATACCGGCATAACGCTGTGTACCAGCCCAACCATCTAATGAGATGATAAATGGACGACTGCTATTGCCATAATAAGGCATAATCTGCGCTACATCGGCAACGCCATTCAAGCCAAACGAATAACCGGCACCAACCCATGCCACATCGGTTTTTAATACACGAACGCCTGCATCTCTGACTTCCTTAATAATATCGCGCTGCAATAACGGACTTATTTCTGGTTTAGGGTGAAGATCAGATTGTGTCCAAAGTCCAATTTCCACACCGTTTTTACGGGCATAATCGCCAAAACTCTTTAGGTTCTGAATGTTGCCATCCAATGTTTCTGTTTGGCCATAACCTGCGCCATAACCATCATTTGGAAGCACCCAGCCCAAAGGCATATCGTGTTTTTTATAACGATCTATCACGGCACGGGCAGAAAACTGATAATTGTTTTTTTCGCCATTAAGCGATTCTTTTATACCGCCATTATCTTTCTGACTTTCTTTGTAACGTTTGCCATCTTCAAATAAAGTTCCTTTTTCGTCTTCTTTCCAAAAATCGCGGTTGTAAGCGTTTAGATGTCCTTGGTAGAAACCGAATTTTGGTAACAAAATCGGATTTCCGGTAAGTTGATAAAAATCGTTCAATAAAGGTACTGCACCATCGTTAATCATAAAAAAAGCATCCAGGTAATCGGTTTCGTGTGCCAATTTTACCAACCCTTTTTCTTTAGCACCAAAATTGTAACTTCCTTTACTGAAGGTATGCCACATTACAGCATAGCCATTGGTAGACCAATAATAAGGTGTTGGCGAAGCTACCCCTCCATCTGTCCAGCTGTTTTGATTCTCGATAGAAATGGCTCTCCCCTTGTGAGAGAAACGGCCGTTCTGTACACCACCACCATAAAAATACTCCTGTGGATTTTCTTTCAAACTAAGGGTTACTTTTCCTTTTTCGAACTGAATCGGTGCTAGTTCTTCAACAGCAACGGCTTGTGTTGCAAGGTTGATAATTTTGATCAGGGAATTGTTTTTATCGAAAAGAACAGTAATCTTACCCGTAGATATGAACAGTTGATTATTCTCATCTTTAATCTCCAGTTTTGAAACTGGTCTACGTGGATTTTCCACCAAGATTTTAGCTTCTGGTTTTGCTTCCGGATCGCGTATAAAACCTCCCATAGGATCTTCGAAAAGACGGAAAATATGATCGCCGTAAAAATCTAATGTTAAATGTTGATTATCAGAAAGCAACAATTCTACTGTGGTGGTATTGATCTTTTTTGCACCAAGCACTTTGGTAACTTTTTCTGCTACCTGATTGGTTTTCTGAACAGCTGGCTGAGCAGAAGCAAAAAACGGAGAGGCAATTAAAAAAAACACACATGCCAAAGCAACGCTTTTAGGTTGATTTTTTGGGTCGGTTATTTTATTTTTTTTTAAGAAATAATGCGGGGTCATTAAATTTTGATTTGGTTATGTGTTTATGTTAAGCAAGCTCATAATTTTAGTTGCTATGGGATAAAGTTAACAAACACATTAAAGGAACTGGTGCGTTTTTGGGCACAAAAACCGCGCAATCGTTTGCCTATCTAATTTTTTACCAGGCATGATTTTATTTCCAGCGCCATTAAGTTAAGGAATTAAGATTTTCATAGCTCAAATCCTGCGATCGTCCTCCTGAACTTGTTTCAGGATCTAAAATTGAGTCATTCTAAATTTATTTCAGGATCTTTTTTGGCTAGCTTTTTTGCCACGGAAGCACAGATTTACACGGAATTTTGCTTTGAGCTTTAGTCTTTCAGCTTTTACCTTTCTTACCATTAAGCATTTAAGGAATTAAGATTTTCATAGCCCAGATCCTGCGATCGTCCTCATGGACTTGTTTCAAGGTCTAAAATTGCGTCATTCTGAACTTCAAAATCTTTGATTAGTTTTTTGCTACGGAAACGCAGATTTACACGGAATTTTGCTTTGAGCTTTAGTCTTTCAGCTTTTACCTTTCTTACCATTAAGCATTTAAGGAATTAAGATTTTCATAGCCCAGATCCTGCGATCGTCCTCCTGGACTTGTTTCAAGGTCTAAAATTGTGTCATTCTGAATTTCAAAATCTTTGATTAGTTTTTTGCTATGGAAACGCAGATTTACACGGAATTTAATTTTGCTTTCAGCTTTCGCCTTTTCTACGAGTAGTGAAGTATTTTAGCCATGGCCTTATAAAGCATGATTTTACCTATACTATCAAAAAAAATACAAAGCACACAAATAGTTTATTTTTAGCACTATTTGACCATAAAACATTGATTAGTTATATTTTAAACAAAGCGTTTTTGTATTACAAACTTAAAAAATAATCGAATGGCAAGCATTTTGTAAGTGTTTGTAAAATTGCTTATTACGAATGAATTTCCCCCTATCACAATCCTATAGCTGCGTAATTATAGATGACAGCCAAATGAGTATAAAAACACTTGAAAACTTTGTTTCCAAAATAGACAAACTCCAACTAAAAGGAAGTTTTACGGATGCAATAGATGCCATGGCCGCCTTTTGGACTTACGGAAAAATTGATTTTCTATTTCTGGATATCCAAATGGAAATATCAGGAATTGATATAGCCAGAATGCTTCGAAACAGCGTAAAATTTGTTGTGTTTGTATGTGCCGATGATAATAAGGCCATTGATGCCTTTGATAAGGGCAACTGTTTTTTATTTAAACCCCTCGATTTTGGAAAATTTGAAGACACGATGAATCAGTTGATTCTGACTGAACATAAGAACAAAGAAATACTTTTGTGAGTAGCTCGCTAAAGACACTCACTTTCTTTTTTATCATTAAGCAGTTAAGGACATTAAGTTTTCATAGCTTATTCCTAGCGGTCGTCCTCCTGATCCGATTATTATCGGATTTGTTTCAGGATCTATCTGGATTGGGTTATTTTTTTTCCACGGAAGCAAGGATTTAATTTAATTTGCCTTTTGCTTTGAGCTTTAGTCTTTTAGCTTCAGTCTTTCTTTTACCTTTCTTAAAAATCTGAATAATCTGTTGGGTAAACAAATTTAGTGTCATTTTTAGAAACATTGTGCTGGTACTCTGGCATTGCAGAGAGCTTTTTCCAATATTCATCTGCCGAGAAAGCCTTCCAGTGTGCATCTCTATCTGCTTTATTTTCGAAAGTGGTTAAGTACATTAAATTAGGCATGCGGCTACCGGCGATTACTTCTCCATAAAATACAGCATTAAAATTGAGCCTTTTAAACAAACCGATTTCATCACCTTTGTTAAACATTTGAACTTTATTCTTAAAATATTTCTCAGTAGGTGCCTCATAACTTCTTAATTCGTACACCCGTTCTTTCATCGGCGATTTTAGATTAGGAAGCATAAAATAAGGAGCATCCTCAAAAGCCTTTAAAACAATAGATTCTAATCGCTCGTAAGGAGCCTCGGTATAAGCTGCATCAAGGTAAGTTTTACCGTCAATAGCATATTGTTTATCTTTGGCTAACTTTTCATCCAGCTCCAGAACGCCATTGAATGATTTTAAAGGAATAAATACATAAATAAGCTTTTCTATAACCACAGCCTGATCGCCTACAATGGGTTTAAACACGCCTACTTTTGTAATTCCACTACGGTGCAATGCGGGTAAATATGCCTTCTGCAGATAATCATCTACTGTTTTTTCTTGTGCATCGGTTTTCAAGTGGTAAATTTTTATCTGATAGAAATCTATCTTAGATGCACTGGCCACAAATACGCTGGATAATAGCACAAATAAAAACAGACAGGAAACTTTAATTTTTGGCAACATATTAGCAGGTCATTATTTCGAATGGAAAAATACTTAAAGTTTTCGGGTAAAACTGAAAATATCTTTTTTTTGCTTACCACTTTTATCCTTTTCTTCTAGTACAACGCTCAGTTTATTCTTCCCAATTAATTGATAGCTCAACCGGATTGTTTTATCCTCTGACTCGAACAGCGCATAGGTCCCTTTCAGTTCTGCCAGTGGAAAAAGCAATGGCTTTTCTTTGTCTTCCCAACCAATACTTCCACGATTAAAATGCCTCATTTTCATTACCGGAAGATGTCCATCCTGCTCAATCACCACAAACTCGTAAAATAAAGCTTTTCCATCTTTAACACACCTGAAACTACTCATCATACTCTCTCCCTCTGGTGCACTCCAAAATTCCTCCAAATCACCCCAGTCTGTTTTCTGAACCCAGGTACCAGTCATAAAAGCCAGGTCTTTTACTGTAGCCTTTTTCACCTGTGCTGCGCCAGAAAAGCAAAAGAGCAAAAGAAACGAAATTATTAAAATGTTATTCTTCATAGCCATGCATATATAACCAAAATAAGAATTTAATTGGAGAATAAATGAATGATTTAATTAGTGGATGAATCAATAACTAATGACAAATAAACCAGCAAACAATGAACTAATGACCGATGAACCAACCTATTTTGAAAGATTGGGATTTGGTGGTTCGGCATGCAATAAATGTTTTACAAAGAAGTCGCGCTTACGCCTACGTCCGTAAATACCGCCATCACTGTGGCCCATACCCGGAATGCTTAAAATATCGAAATCTTTATTGGCTTTGATCAATGCATCAGCAAGTCGGTAGGTCGATTCTGGTGGTACGTTTTCATCGGCTTCACCAACAATTAAAAATAAATTACCCTGTAATTTTGCTGCATTGGTAATATTAGATTGTTCTCCATAGTGCGGCCCTACCGGATAGCCCATCCATTGTTCGTTCCACCATTGTTTATCAATGCGGTTATCGTGACAACCACAGGCAGAAACCGCAGCTTTATAAAACTCGGGATGAAATAACAGCGCACCTGTTGAGCTTTGCCCACCCGCCGAAGTACCGTAAATCCCCACTCTTGAAATATCAGCATTTGGATATTTAACGGCCATAGCTTTCATCCACAAGATCCGGTCAGGGAAACCTGCATCTGCTATATTTTTCCAGCATACATCATGAAAAGCTTTAGATCGGTTGGCGGTACCCATCCCATCAATCTGTACCACAATAAAACCTAATTCGGCAATACTCTGCATTTCACTGGCAGGCAAGAAACTTTTGGGCACAAAACTATCATGAGGACCTGCATAAATATTTTCGATAACAGGATAAGTTTTGTTCGGATCCATTTTTGAAGGGAAACAAACAATGCCCCAAATGTCGGTTACGCCATCTCTTCCTTTAGTCACAAACACTTCAGGTAGTTTAACACCGGTAGCTAAATAAACGTCCGTTTGTCCATGTTCTATTTCGCTTACTTTTTTGGTACTCGCAGTTAACCTTAACTCGCTAACAGGCGGTACATTTACCTGAGAGTAAGTATCTATATAATATTTGCGGTCAGGAGAAAAGCTGAGGATATGATTACCTTTTTCGGGCGTAAGATTCACCAGTCCCTTTCCATCGAACCCAATCCTATAATAATGGATAAAATAAGGATCTTCACCAGCATTCATTCCATTTGCCCGGAACCAAATCTGGCGTTTAACCACATCTACACTATCGATATCCCTAACTACCCAATTGCCTTTGGTAACCAGCGTCTGTTTTCCTGTGATACCATTAACCAGATAAAGGTGTTGCCATCCATCCTGCTCACTGGTCCACAATATTTCATTTGTTTTAGGTAAGTAATGGGTATAAATGCGCCGCTCATAAATGAAGGTTTTTGTTTTTTCGTCGATAATGTTTTTGGTTTTGCCTGTTAAAACATCTACTTCAATTACCCTAAAACGTTGATGACCGCGATCTACTTTCTCATAGGTATAATACCTGCTGTTATTATCGCGCCAATGCAATTCTGGTGCACCAAAGAAATCTATCGGATCTGCATCTACTTTAATGGCAGTTTTAGCCGTTACATTAAAAACATAGGGTTGATAAGCGGTAAAATCGTCGCCAGGCTGTGCATACGCTCTTGATTTTAATTCACCACGGGTAGTGCCAGGAACCGAACTTAATACATAATGTACTTTTTTAGTCTCTTTCGGATCGATTTTATAAGCAACAATGTTTTTGCCATCGGGCGACCATGCAAATTCGCCATAAGGTTTATCAGCATTACCATCGGTACTCAATTGGGTTTCTGCTTTGGTAACTAGATCAACCACAAATATATTCCCACCCTTTATGAGGATTTCATTTTTACCATCAGGCGATTTTCTGGATTCACGGTTTCGTTGCCAGCGAGATCTGCTTTGCTGCAAAGGTCTTTTGGCGTCGTAACGATAAATTGTTGTGTCTTTAGTATCCACTAAACTGTAATCGCTCAAGTTCAATTCATACCATTTATCCTGTATTTTTAGTTTTGCCGTATTACCCTGATCGGCGAAATACAATTCAGCAAACTGAAGTTTTAATGGATTCTGTTTTTTACCCGTTATCTTTTCTATATTTTCAGCCAGTTTATTGTTATCAAATGCAGCTTTACGTTTTCCTGTTGCAGCATCCACATAATAATATTCCCATGTTCTATTAGGAAGGTTCTTTTTATACCAAAATGCGCTGCCATCTTTTTTCCAGAAAGGAATAAGATCGTTGTTGGTTGGGATATTGCGTAATGCGGTATCCAGCTTAGTAGATAATTGGTAAGCATTTGCCATTTCAGCAGCACTTGGTGCATAGGGCTGTAAACCTGCTTGCTGTGCCAGCAGCTGAAAGGAAACAAAACTTAATAAGATGATCGCTATTGCTTTTTTAGCGCTTGGATAAGTGGTCATTACAGATTTTTTGTGGTAAATATAGTGCTACGGCTTTTCAGATTTCCTTTAGATTTTGATGAATAACATCAATATTTTAACTGCTCACATCAACCGCTTCTTTTGCTTTCAAATCCTGGCGTGCAATATTTCCTTTAATCAGGTAATAAACCGGTATACCAATTAACGTGATGATTAATCCAGGCCAGGTGAATTTAGGTTTAAAAATAATCAGTAATATGCAAAAGGCCAGTCCCATTATCATATAGATGATTGGCAGCACAGGGTAACCAAAGGCTTTGTATGGACGTTCGGCATCAGGCCGTTTCTTACGAAGGATGAAAATCCCGAAAATGGTGAGCATATAAAACATCACCACCACAAACGAGATCATATCCAACAGGTCGCCATATTTTCCGCTGATACACCATAAACAAGCAAAAACACACTGAATCCATAGTCCAAAACCCGGAACTGCATTTTTGTTGAGTGTACCTACTTTTTTAAAGAAAAGCCCATCTTTGGCCATTGAGTAATACACCCTGGCACCAGCCATAATTAAACCGTTGTTACAGCCGAAAGTTGAAACCATAATCATTAATGCGATAATGATGGTACCAGCGGTACCGAAAATATGGTTGGCAGCAGAAACCGCCACCCGATCTTTATCAGCATAGGCAATATCGTGCAATGAAAGTACCCCGGTATACATCACATTGGTAAGGATATAGAGTACTGTTACGATAATGGTTCCTAAGGCTAAACTCAAACCAATATTTCGTGCCGGGTTTTTAATTTCCCCAGCAATAAAGGTAACGTTGTGCCAGGAGTCGCTACTAAATATCGAACCCACCATCGCCGCCGCAATGGCGCCGAAAGCCGCCAAAGTGGTGTAAGAGCTAATATTTCCATCGGCAGATAGCGGTCCTAAAACCCACATATTTTCCCAATTGGTTTTCCAGATTCCTTTATCTAAAAAGAAAAGGCCAAACACGATAAGGCCAAACAGACTTAGCAGTTTGGCTACTGTAAAGGTGGTTTGAATTACCTTACCGCCGTTTACTCCCCTATTGTTAATATAGGTGAGTAATATAATCACCCCAATGGCCAATAGTTGAGCGGGTGAGATGGTATAGAAACCTAAATCGATGGCTATTAAATCTTCACTTAGTGCAGGCACGAGATATGCGGTAAACTTGGCAAATGCCATGCCAACTGCGGCAATAGTTGCCGTTTGGATTACCGTAAAAAAACTCCAGCCATATAAAAAACTGATGAGCGGATTATATGCTTCCTTTAAATAAATATATTGTCCGCCCGCCTTTGGGAACATGGCACTTAATTCGCCATAACTCAAAGCAGCAGTAAGCGTCATAAAGCCTGTAATTAACCAAACCACTAACAGCCAGCCAGAACTGCCTACATTCCGGGTAATATCGGCACTTACAATAAAAATACCTGAGCCGATCATACTTCCGGCTACAAGCATTGTTGCATCCATCAATTTAAGTGAGGGTTTAAATTGTGTGGTTTCTTTTTCAATCATGTGTTTAGTTGCTTGGTGGTTCAAATGGTTTGGTGAGTTTATTTAAGTTGGCCGTAAAAATGCCACGAGGTGGTGAAATCGCGGGTTAAAGGCTGATTGGTTAAAGTAGCCCTGATCATTTCTACAGGAATTAAGTTTTCTTTAATCACCGCATCGTGAAAAGCTTTAAAGCTCATCTTACCACTATCAACCAGTTCTTTTTTCAATGCAAAAAGCTGAAGACCGCCGGTAAGGTAAGCTACCTGGTACAAAGGGCTATAATCGCCTTTGAAAGATCTTCGCACTTCGCCTTCTGCATTGGCGCGTTCGTGCCCTACACGATCGACCAGAAAATCGACACATTGCTGAGGAGTCCATTTACCAAGATGAAAATTTAGCGAAAAAAGAATCCTGGCACAACGGTGCATGCGCCAGAAAAGCATGCCCATTTTTTCTTCGGGAGTTTTGGCAAAACCTTTATCGTAGAGTAAAAGCTCCCAGTACAATGGCCAGCCTTCTACACTAAAAGGCGTTTTAAAAGGATCGCGATAGCTTTTGTAACGGTTATTGATAAAATATTGGTAGTGATGACCAGGCAGGAGTTCATGCTGTACCGTTCCCCTTGAAAAATAAGGATTGTTACCACGCATACTCATTAACTTATCATCTTCTTCCATCGAATTTGTTGGATAAGAGATACTAATTTCGCGCCCACCGGTAAAAAATGGATTTACCAGCTGCCGTTCTGCCGACATCATGACCATACCCCAGGTTTCTTCAGCAAGAGCCGGAATATCGATCAGATCGTTGGCTTTTATAAAGCTTAAGGCATCATCCTGCAGTTTTACAATCAACTCTGGCTGTTTACCTAAGGGTACGTAACTGTTCTTGATTTTTTCCTGAGCTTTTTTCCAGTCTTTACCGAAGCCCATTGCTGCTGATGCTTTTAAAAGTTCTTCGTCGCAAAATTTAAATTCTTTTTCGGCAAGCTGGATCAGTTCTTCTGGTGTATAAGGAATAAGTTCTGCATTTAATTGCCTGATCAGCTCTTCCCTTCCGATGGGATTTCCTTTAATTTCTGGTTTGTTTGATTTTTTTGCAGCTACAGGATCTCCTTTATCGTTAAAAAACTTAGCGTAATTGGTCAAAGCGAGGTCTAACCTTTCGTAAGGTTTAGGTGCCCACCAGGTAAAACCAGGTTCATAATCCATATAAAACTGATAAAAACCTTTTAAACGGTGTTTTAAACTCAAGGTTATGGCCGTTGCCATTTTAAGCTGATCGGGTTTGAGACTTGCTTGCTTCGTGAAATTTTGGCTTAGGCTATCTATCTGCTTCACGATTTCGGTCATCTGGGCAGCCAATAAAGATCCTTCTTTATAAGTGCCCCTTCTCCTTAGTTTTTCGAGCGCATAAATCGCATCGGCGAAGGTGAAATATTTAGACAGGGCATTATATTCTTTTTCCTCTTTACCTAAGAGCCAGACCGACGACTCTATCTGTTTTTTTAGGAGGATATAATCTACTCTGCCATAAATGCTAAAGCCTTCAAATTTGGCTGATTTTAACTTGCTTAAATAATCTTTATTAATGTCTTGCAGGCGTTTTCTTTGTTCCGGGCTTTTAAAAGTAGTCATCGGAAAAGAATAAGTACCTCCTGCAGAATAAGGATAGTAGAAATCGTTAATGGCATCTACATCCCTTTGGTAGCCTACTATCAGCGTGCCCATTTCGCTGGTTTGTTCGTATAAACTTTCGTTTGAAGTTTGGGCTAATACAAAAGTACCCGATAACAGGCTTACCATTAACAAAAGGGTCAAAAACTTCAATTTGTTTTGCATTTAGAGTTGGTTAAATTTGACGAATAGCATTTGCCTCCATTTGAAAAAATGGCTAGCTTTTTTTTAAAAAATAAAAGTGTTTTTGTTTAGGCGCCTACATAGCTCACCCTGCTCACATTATTATAAGTATCTATATATGCTCTTGGTGACTGACCAATAATGCTTTTAAATACCCGGTTAAAATTGGTAATGCTATTGAAACCAGCTTTATAGGCCACACCTGAAATGCAATCGGCTTTTTCTCCAGAAATAAGGCTTTTACAGGCATCGTTAATTCTAACTTCGTTTAAAAAGGATACGAAAGTATGTCCGGTATGTTTCTTAAAATACCTGCAGAAGGCTTGAGGAGTCATAAACGCAGCATTGGCTACATCTTCTAAAGAAATTTGATTATTATAGTTTTCGGTAATAAAATTAATGATCTTGCTCAATCGCATACCTTCATTTTCGGTTACGTTAGAAGAATACATATCTGAGCATAACGCTTCTACATTTTCATTTAAATCCTGAAGACTGTTAACCAATTTCAGAAAGTTAAACAACACATCAACTCCTGATGCCTGGTGAACATTGAACATTTTGGCTACCATGTTTTTGGTAAATGCAGCAGGAATTTTGAAGCCATGTTTGTGTTTAGCTAAAAAACCACTTGCCATCTTCATTTCGGGAAGATTGAACAAAGCAGCCAAAATACCGTTAGGATTAAAGTAAATAGAACATGCTTTGATTGTTTTATTGCTATCAGCAGAGAAATATTCGGGGTTACTTTTAAAAAGATGTGGAAGTTTTGCCCCAATTACAAAAATATCGCCCGATCGGAAAGCGTGCATATCATTCCCTGCGATTAACGTGCCCTCTCCTTTTTCTATATAAGTAATCTGCCACTCATCATGACGGTGCAGATACTGGTAAAAATATGGAAGTTCAATATGTTCCGATATCACACTCTTGTCATCGGGAACAAGCATGGTAAATGGTAATACTTTCATAATTTTGGTTTGGTTGGTTGAGTTTGATTACGAATTGAATGTATAAATATTAACTCAAATAAACCAATAAAACTTAAATAAGGTTAAAATTCTGCTATACTTTGATAATATATGACGGATTTATTCATGAATTCGGCAGCTCGTAAATTACTACATACTTAGTTAACCTACTGTAAAGCAAGATCTAAAACGATTAATTTAAACAAGTTAAGTCCGCTATTTTTGGATTAGTAGTCAATTCTGGCATTTTTTGGGGAAATTATTCTACAATTGATCATTTAATGGACACTAAATAATAGAACAATTAAATTCTTAGTGTTTATTATCATTTTGTATGAAGACGAAACCAACTTAGTTAATACCATTTAAAGAGTGCTTTGGGCATAAAGAACCATATCAATTAACAAACTTGATTGGGAATCGGTATAATTCTTGTATTAATTCAGATTTAAATGAAAATAAAACTTATTCCAACGGCTAGTATATTGTTAATCTTTGGATTGTTTACAGCACTTTCTTATAAAGATAATGCTGCGTCAGACGGTTTTACCAAAGTAGGATTTCCATTCAATTTTTATAATTACGCTGAGGGTAAATTTTCAGATCCAGCTTACACATCGAATTTTGGTTTTTCCACTAAATATTTCGTAACCGATTTGTTGATTTTGATTGCGTTTATACTTTTATTAATTTTATTATTGAAAAATTGAATACAACAAAAAAATGAATTTGAAAGATGGGAACGATCTCTATGAAATTTGCAGCAAACTTTCAAAGCAAATCAGACTCCTAGCGTTGCAACAAGGAAGTCAAGTTTTAAAAACTTGACTTCCTTAGAGATTTAAAGCTTACTGACTTACGATTCCCAATCAAGCTGGAAAGATTACTTCAGCCAATGAAAAACTGGCTTCACAATGATGACATTCCTCGAAATAACTGAATCCTCAGTATATTATCGAACTACTGCGAATGGCTCCATTTTTAGATCAGTAGCCATGCCCGAGGCAATCTGGCTAACCAACAAACCCGTTGCAGGACCTAAACTCAATCCCATCATACCGTGACCGGTAGCGATAATTAGATTTTCTCTTTTTTCGCTTCTGCCGATGTAAGGTAAACCATCAGGTGATGACGGACGGAAACCATACCAGATATCTTTTTCTGCCGGAAGCGCTGGCTTTAAATCCGGAAAATAAGCCGGAACCGATTCCACTATCCCTTTAACCCTTTGCATATTAATGCGGGTATTAATTTTATCTAACTCCATTGTACCGCCGTACCTGATCTGGCCGTTCATTGGTGTTATGGCCACCCTGGCTTCACATAGCAATGCCGGAATAGTTAGCCGTTGCTGAGGTTCCGGTTCCATAAAAGAATAACCTTTACCCGGCATTAAAGATATTTTGACATCGGCCATTTTAGCCACAGCAGGCGACCATGAACCAGTTGCCAAAACGTACTGATCGGCTTCCCAGATGGTATTGCCTGTAAAAACCTTCATAATACGGTTGCCAGCCGTTTCTATTTTATCAACCGCTCTGCCACGTTCTATCTTAACACCATTGTTTAATAAATATTGAAGCAAAGCATTCATCAACTTTGTTGGGTAAAGGTGTGCATCGCAGCGATAATGTACTGCGCCTAAAACATCTAATTTTAAATCGGGTTGTAATGCGCGGCATTCTTCGGCTGTTAACACTGCCATATCCAAACCCAGTTCAATTGCCCTTGCAGCTAAATGCGCTTCTTCTTCTCCTGCTTTTTCTGTTTTATAAAATGCCAGAATACCATTGTTCGTTAATTCGAAATCAAAATCAGGCTCTTTTGCCAATCCTTCATATAGTTTTTTGCTCAGTAAAGATAGATCGCGTAATGGTGCTGCCGATTGGCTCACATGTTTTGCAGTGGCATGTTTCATAAATTTCAAGCCCCAGTTAACGAGGTTCCCATTTAAAGATGGGCGAACATAAAAGGGGCTTTTACTGTCAAACATCCAACGGATACCCTGTTTTATCATGCCCGGTGCAGCCAAGGGTACAAAATGGCTTGGCACAATCATCCCGGCATTACCAAAAGAGCAGTTGTCGGTAATATCTCCTTTATCCAAAACTGTAACTTCGTAGCCTTTTTTCTGCAGATAATACGCTGAAGTTAAACCTACTATTCCACCACCTATAATTAATACTTTCGACATTCTTTTAATTTATACTGCTGATATTCTTTTATAAAATCACTAAATTACCTGAAATCCATATGCATATGGATCATCTTCGGCATCTATTTTAATGGTATTGTAGCCATAAATTTTTGCCCAACCTTCTACACTTGGTATAATGGCTTTAATTCCGTTCAGGTCTACAACTTCTTCAACTCTTCCGATAAACTTGCTACCGATAAAACTTTCGTGGATAAAATCTTCTCCTTGTTTTAGTTTTCCTTTAGCAAACCACTGTGCTAAACGGGCTGAGGTGCCCGTTCCACATGGCGAACGATCGATAGCTTTATCGCCGTAAAAAACTGCATTCCTGGCGGTTGATGTAGGGTCGATTGTTTTTCCGGTCCACAACACATGGCTACAGCCATTTATCGTCGGATCTAAAGGATGTACAAAAGTATATTGTTCGTTGATGCGTTTTCTAATGGTCTGGCTCCAGGTAATCAGTTGCGAAGCAGTGTAGTTTTCCAGTCCCGGAAAATTTTCCTGTGGGTCTACAATGGCATAAAAGTTACCACCATAAGCTACATCAAAAGTAAGCGTACCTAAATCTGGGCATTCTACTTCTAAATTTTCTGCAGCCAGGTAAGAAGCTACGTTTTTCAGCTTAACCGATTTAACCTTTTTACCTTCCTGCTTATATTCAATTAAAACTAATCCGGCTGGGGCCTCCATTCTGATCACTCCTGGTATTTTAGGCTGAATCAATCCTTCCTCTATGGCTATAGTTATGGTACCGATAGTACCATGGCCACACATTGGAAGGCAGCCACTGGTTTCGATAAAAAGTACAGCTACATCATTAGCAGGATCGTGAGGCGGATAAAGAATACTGCCCGACATCATATCATGCCCACGTGGTTCGAACATCAAACCTGTTCTGATCCAATCGAATTCTTTCAAAAAATGCTGACGCTTTTCGCTCATGTTAGAGCCAATAAGCTGAGGGCCGCCGCCTGCAACTAACCTAACCGGATTTCCGCAAGTATGCGCATCTACACAAAAAAAAGTTTTACTCATGAGATTTCGTTAATATCTGGTCAACCGTTCTGAAAATACCTAATGGATTTCCATCTTTCAATTCATCCGGCAACAGTTCCTGCTCCCAATCCTGGTAAGCCAATGGCCTTGCAAAACGATTGATTGCTGTTGAACCAACTGAAGTGAAACGGCTATCGTTGGTAGCAGGAAACGGTCCACCATGTTGCATAGCTGCACAAACTTCTACGCCTGTAGGTACACCATTTAAAATAATCCTTCCGGTTTTATCAGTCAGCTTATTTACCAAAGTTTGATAATGCTGCAATTCCTGTTTTTCAGCCATTAGGGTTATGGTAAGTTGTCCTTCCAACACGTCAATGGCTTTTTCGAGTTCAGCGATATCCTGAGCAACAACCAACAGCGAATATGGGCCGAAAATTTCTTCACGGAGTTTTGGATTTTTAATAAAATCAGCAGCACTTACCTGAGCAATTTTCGCCTCTGATTGGTTTTGAAGTTCACTATTTTTTAATGTTGATGCCGATAAAAGCGCAACACCACCTTCATTTACGACCTCAGCAGAAAGTTTACCATAATTATTGGCAATACCTTCGGTAAGCATAGTTGCAGATGGGACGGTTGAAATTGCTTCTTTTAAAACGGCTTTAAAATTTTCTAGTGCCGGCGATTGAACCGCTAACAATAAACCCGGGTTGGTACAAAACTGACCAGCGCCCAAAGTAATTGATGCAGCATATTTTTTAGCCAGGTCTTCTGCCTGGTTTTCTATGGCCTTTGGAAGAAAGATTACCGGATTAATACTTCCCATTTCGGCAAAAACCGGAATAGGTTGTTCGCGCTGTTGTGCAAGATTAATCAGGGCCATTCCTCCTTTAAACGAACCCGTAAATGTTACTGCTTTAGTTAATGGATGCTGAACCAAGCCAGCTCCAATGGTATAACCATCATCATACAACAAAGAGAAAACACCTTTAGGCATTCCCGTTTTTTCGGCAGCTTTAATGATGGCGCCACCTACCATCGCACTGGTTCCGTAATGTGCGGGATGTGCTTTTACAATTACAGGGCAACCAGAAGCCAATGCTGATGCCGTATCGCCACCTGCAACTGAAAAAGCAAGCGGAAAATTACTTGCACCGAAAACTACTACCGGCCCTATCGGGATCAGCATTCGTCTAATATCAGGCCGTGGCAAAGGTTGTCTTTCAGGCAATGCAGTATCAATAATTGCATCAACCCAGGAGCCTTCGGCAACCAGATTGGCAAATAACCTTAACTGGCCTGTTGTTCTGCCCAGTTCGCCCTGTAAACGACCTAAAGGCAAACCGCTTTCTGCCGAAGCCCTGTCTACCAACTCCCCGCCAAGATTAGCAATTTCATCGGCAATAGCATTTAAAAAAGCGGCTTTAAGATCTTTGTTTAAGTTTCTATAGCTTTGGAAAGCCGATGTTGCCAACGTTAAGGCATCATTAACAAGGCTATCGTTCGCTTTAAAAAATTCACCATCAAGCGTTAATCCCGTTGCGGGATTAACAGCTTTAAGGCTTCTTTCATTAACTTCTATATAAGTGCTGGCTACAATATTTTTTCCGTTCATATTTGGTTTTTAAACTATTTTCCCCAGCTACCTGCAGGTAGTTCCGGACGAACAGCTAATGCATCGTTAATAATTTTTAATACTTTTTCTCTCTCTGCGCCACTTATTGGTAAACGAGGTGCACGAACAGCTTCAGTTCCTAATCCTGTTGCTACCTCAGCCAATTTAATATACTGCACCAATTTTGCATGAATATCCAGCTCAAGTACAGGTAAAAACCAACGGTAAATGGTTAGCGCCTCAGCAATGCGGTTTTCTTTAATCAATCTGAAAATGGCAACTGTTTCTCTCGGGAAAGCATCTACTAAACCTGCAACCCATCCATGTGCACCCATCACAATACTTTCCATCGCTAGTGGATCTACTCCGGTAAAGATTTTGAAGCGGTCGCCAAAACGGTTGATCAATCGGGTTACGTTCGATACATCTCTTGTAGATTCTTTGATTGCCTGGATATTATCGTATTTAGTCAAAACCTCGAACATATCTAAAGTTACTTCGATTTTATAATCAACAGGATTGTTATAAATCATGATCGGTAGGCTTGTGCTTTCAGCAATGGCACCAAAAAAGGCCAAAGTTTCGTCTGGAGCAGCATTATAGCGCATTGGGGGCAATAACATTAAACCCTGTGCACCAAGCGATTCGGCTTTTTTAGCTACTTCGATTGCTTTTTTTGTAGTTGATTCTGCAATATTCAATAAAACTGGTACACGGCCATTTACCACAGTTAAGGTATGCGATAACAGACCAAACTTTTCTTCATCGGTTAGTACACTGGCTTCGCCAAGCGATCCGCCTAAAATAATCCCTTCAGCACCTGCTTCTAATTGCGCTTCGATATTTAAATCGAAAGCCGGAAAATCTAACTCATCGTTTGCTGTAAATTTTGTAGTTACAGCAGGGAAAACCCCAGTCCATTTGATACTCATTGTAATATTATGTTTTTAATAATTATGATTCAAAAAATTAATCTAGCCAGTTTAACCCAAAAGCCGGGTAATTGGCAAATCATCATTTAAATATCGGTAATAAATCCGTTAAACAACATTCAAAGTTAGGTGATTGCTAAATAGTAATATTGTTAGATTTTAACCGATATTGGCTATAAATACGCCATTTGAATCAGACAGAATGGATTAGGAAAAGCTGGGGGCCTTTGTAAAGAAAATGAGATATAACAAAAAAAGGTAACCTTCTGAAAAGAATACCTGTAATAAAACCTGTCGGATGGTAACATCCAACAGCACTGTAATGAGATATAGCAAAAAAAAAGGTAACCTTCTGAAAAAGAATACCTGTAATAAAATCTGTCGGATGGTAACATCCGACAGCGCTTCCAATGAATTATTTTGTGTTTTTCACCTGTAGGTAGTACATAAATTCGATATCCGATTTTGTAAAAAGCGCATCTTGACCTTTAACCAGTGTAACCTGTTGCCAGCTTTGCGAAGGAATAATTTTAAGTGTTTTAATGCCCTCTTTTTTCAGACTTAAAGGCAGATTGAAACCTTTAACGCAATTGCTGTAACGGTAAAAAACTTTACCTCCTTTAAGGTAATATTCGAATGTAGGAACTTGCACTGTACGCAGGTACTGATCAAAAACTTTTGAAAAATTGTAACCTGCCTTTTTAGAAACATAATTTTCGATCTGAGCAGTGGTTACTGTTTTATGGTAAAAGGTTTGGTTGAGCCCACGCAATATCGATCTAAAAAGTTCGTCGTTATTTAAACTATGCCTGATAGCGTGTAACATGTTCCCTCCTTTTGGATACATATCACCACTGCCCTGTGCATTTACACCATAAGGGGGAATAATAGGGCTATCATTCCGAATGCCTTTTCTGATCCCAAAATTGTATTCATTCCCAGCTTTATTGCCAAAAATGTAATCTACAAAAAGTGTTTCGCTGTAATTGGTAAATCCTTCGTGCACCCACATATCGGCCAGATCGTTGGTGGTAATATTATTGCCAAACCATTCGTGTCCGCTTTCGTGGATAATGATAAAATCCCATTTTAAGCCCCAACCATCGCCAGACATATCTCTACCTCTATAGCCAAATTTATAACCATTGCCATAAGACACTGCTGATTGGTGCTCCATTCCTGTATGTGAAGCATCGATCAGCTGATAACCATCTTCGTAAAAGGGGTATGGACCAAACCAATGTTCCAGACTTTTCATCATTTTATGAACCTGATCGGGCATGTAGGTTTTCGCCTTTGGATAATTATAATCGAGCACCCAATAATTCACATCTAACATACCTTTTTCGCCCGCATATTTCTCCTTAAAATTAACGTACTTTCCAATGTACGGGATAATGCAATAATTACTGATCGGATTTTTAACATTGTACTGGTAAGTCAAAGTACCATCGTGATTATCCTTTTTGAACACCAAGCGCCCATTCCCTACCGCTACCAAGGTATCAGGAACTGTCATCGTTAAAGAAGCGCCCAGATTGGGTTCATCGCTTTGATGGTCTTTATTCGGATACCAGATTGAAGCGCCTAAACCCTGGCAGGCAACCGTCATCCACGGGCGTGAAAGCGAATCGGTAGTGAAGATAAAACCGCCATCCCAAGGTGCTCTTTTGGCTTGGTGTACTTTTCCATGGTAAAAAATATGAACATTATTCAGTGCTGATAATTTCTGCGCCGGAACATGCACATACCAAACACTGCCGACATGCTCGAATTTCACCTTTGAAATTCCGTTGTATAAAACACTATCAATAATTAATGGCTCCTGCAAATCGATCTGCATGCGCATACTACCATTATTATGCTGTACTACTTTGTAAACGATTTTGTTCGAGCCGCTTATACTTTTATCATTATAATCGGGTTTAACAGAAAGTTCGTAACGCCGCACATCCCACCAGGTGCGTTCGGCATTTAGGCTTCCCCTTAAGGTATCTGCCAAAGTGTAAACCTTTTTGGAGCCTTGTGCAAAAAGCATTGTACTGAACAATACTAAGATTATTGTTAAGGTTATAAGTTTTAATTTTCTCATCTTTTGCTGGTTGTTATGTTGCAATAGCGTATTATTAATTTGAAAAGCAATTTCAGTACTTATCGGTTAGTTCAGTCCTGCTATCCCTCCTGCTCCGATGAAGAAATCGGGAGCATCCGTTCTATCAGTATCTATGTAATAAAAGTGATCTTAGTTCAAGTGGTCTTTAGCAAGCCACAATTGTTAAATTTAAATAAACAATAGAACTAAGATCATGACAAATTTAGCAGAAAAATTAGATTTTAGCGGTCATACGATAAGCTGTGGCATCGATGTTCACCTTAAAAGCTGGACTGTTTCACTCTATCTAGGGAAACAGTATCTCAAAAGCTTCGTCCAGTCTCCCCCGTCAGTGGATGGACTTTGGAATTTTCTTTCAACCAATTATCCAGAAGCCCGTTATGAATGTGCTTATGAAAGCG
>NZ_SIXF01000015.1 GCF_004310665.1 Pedobacter kyonggii
CATTACGGATATAGAAAGGCTCTGGAAAAAAATGGAATTATCCAAAGCATGTCCAGAAAAGGAAATTGCTTAGATAACGCCTTGGCCGAAAGCTTTTTTGGTATTATGAAGACAGAATTGCTGTACAGAGAGAGCTTTGAAACTGCAGAAGAATTTATCACTTCGTTAAAAGAATATATTCATTACTACAACAATAAAAGAATAAAAAACAGGTTAAATGGAAAGAGCCCGGTGGAATACCGAGCTCTCGTACAAAAAACTTAATTTTGAATCTGTCCAACTTTTTGGGGTCACACCAATATTTAAATTTGGCAGCTTTTATTTTATACAACCCCTATGCTTCACCCAAAAACCTTAATATCCATTGTTGGCCCTACTGCAATTGGCAAAACAGCCTTGGCTATTCAACTGGCGCAACATTTTGGCACAGAAATTATTTCTGCCGATTCTCGCCAGTTTTTTAAGGAAATGGAAATCGGAACGGCAAAACCAGATGCTACCGAATTAACGGCGGCGAAACATCATTTTGTTAACTCTCATTCTGTTTCACAACTATTTAGCACAGGTGATTTTGAAATAGAAGGTTTAAGAACGCTCGATCGAATTTTTAAAGACCACAACCTGGCCATTATGGTTGGAGGTTCGGGTTTATATGTAAATGCCTTAATTAATGGCTTAGATGAAATGCCAGATATTGATTTAGCGATACGCGAAAAACTGAATAAACAATTTGAAGAAGAAGGATTAATAAGTATCCAAAAACAGCTGGCAACCTTAGATCCGGAATATTTCGCAAAGGTAGATCAACAAAATCCACAGAGAATGATCAGGGGTTTGGAGGTATTTTTATCAACGGGCCAAAAACTTTCGTCAATGCTTTCGGCAACAAAAAAGGAAAGACCATTTAATATAATCAAAATCGGGTTAAATACTGATCGCGCTGTTCTATACAACCGAATTAACCGAAGAGTTGATAAAATGATTGCTGATGGCTTAGTAGATGAAGTAAAATCGCTCATACCGTTTAAAAAATACAATGCTTTGAATACGGTAGGTTATAGTGAGCTTTTCGATCATCTAGACGGAAAATTATCTCTTGAGAATGCCGTTGCTGCAATTAAACAAAATACACGTCGCTTTGCTAAACGCCAACTTACCTGGTTTAGAAGAGATGAAGAGATCAATTGGTTTGAGCCTATTGAAAAAGAAAAGGTAATCAATCTCATCAACGACAGACTAAAATGAAAAGAGGTCCTAACAGCGTTAGAACCTCTTTAAAGTATAAAAAACCTTTTTAATTAATTCGGAAATTTTACACCTCTATATTGTGTAATATCAACCGTTGGAATGGTAGAGCCATATTTAGCATTAATGGCATCAATAAACACATTTGCAATTACTGCATTTCCACGCGGTGTTAAATGAATACCATCTAAAGAGAATGCGCCCCCAGTAATAAATGAAGCGTTAATACCAACACCCTGAACATTAATACCAGTTTTAACCTGATTAAAATAAGCATAAGTATCTGCAATGGCTAAACCTTTGCTTGTGGCTAAAGATTTAATGCTGCTATTATAGCTATTTACATAATCTTTCACTTTAATTACTTCATCCTTATCCAATACCCATTTATTTTCGATTGGATTTAAGGGGTGCAAACCATAAGGAATGCCAGAACCATTTGGTTTTCCAAATATGCCTTCTGATTGAAACGGCAAACGGATTAAATCTTCAGCAGTTGCAGGCCTTACCGCACCTGTTCCTGTTTGAATATAAATAGATGACGCTGCAGGATTAATTGCTTTAGCCGCATTTAATAAAGCTGCTACGGTAACCGTATTAAAATAAGGAACAGCAGTTACATCAGGAATAGTACCAACTATACCTTTTTGGCCACCAGCAGTTAAGGCATTTAAAAAATTAGCATACAAAGAAGAGAAGGTAACCTTATCGGTTAAAGTGGTAGTTGGATCAGTAGATACCGTAACCGCTCCATTTAAAGCATAACCCAATACATCATTATTTCCAAGCCAAAGCGAAAAAAAAGTATGATTTCTTCCTTGAATAAACTGAAAATAATTGGTTTTACCTACCTGGGCATCTGGCAACAAACGCTCGAAATAAGGATTTGCAGCACTGAAAGTAAGTGTTGGATCGAAGGCTAAATCAACACGCATGCCCGGAATGCCTAAGTTTTGGATTTCGCCATTGTATTTATCTAAATGCTTCGCTGCATCTCTTATAGCCAGTTTATCAATTACAGGAGTTAAAGTTGGCGTACCATTAACCAATGCTGTTAAAGAAATATAACCTGAGCCATTTGAATGCTCTTCACTAAAAAACGGAGAGGTAAATGCCCCACCACCTACCGTAGCCATTTTGGCGGCAATTAAGTTTGGATAAGCAACTTTTTGTCCTTCCAAATATAAGCCACCATCGGCATATCCGGAAGTTAAAGAGTTACCTATTGCAATGTATTTACTAAAATTAGCTTGTCCGGCGGTTGTACCTGCAGGCGTTTCTATTTCGGGTTTACAGGCTGCTGCAAAAAGGATGATAGCAGCAACGAAACTATTTAATATATATTTTTTCATTTAAATTTCTCCTACCATTTATAAGTTAACGAAATACCTGGTGCATAAACCAAAGTTTTAAAGGTACCATCCAGGCCCGTTTCAATATTCTTTTGTTTACGCGATTTAACATCTTCAAAAAAGAACGATGCATTAACTTCGAAATGGCGGGTTGGAGTGTAACCTAAACCAGCACTTAAAATGTATCGGTCAGCATCAGGAGCTTCGGGTGTTACGTATCCATCCTGTACTGGAGAAAAAGCATAACCAACACCTGCTCTTAATGCTAATTTTTCTGATGCCTGGTGGTTAATACCTAATTTAAACGAAGATCCATCACGATAATTGCGTGCTGATTTTGTATCAACGAGCGCAGGTGTATTGGTAGCATAATCAAAAGACAAATCCTGATAAATATGCCATTGTACCCAACTTGCATCAAAAGCTAAAACTGTACTTTTTGACAATGGAATACCTATACCTAAACTTGTGGTTGCTGGCAAAGGCAATTCGGCGTTAAAGGTATTTCCCGCTGGAAAAGATCCTTCTAATGACTTTGGAACTTCAAATTCTGCTGAACCACCATCAAGTTTTGTAATTACTTTCGATTTATGTACGAGTGCAAAAGAGATATTGCTTAATGTTTTGATATATAGACCCGCATTCCATCCATAACCTGTTCCGGTGCCATCTAAGGTTGCTTTTCCCGAA
Source organism: Pedobacter kyonggii (assembly GCF_004310665.1). Taxonomy (GTDB): domain Bacteria; phylum Bacteroidota; class Bacteroidia; order Sphingobacteriales; family Sphingobacteriaceae; genus Pedobacter; species Pedobacter kyonggii. The sequence continues at coordinate 3,288 of NZ_SIXF01000015.1, forward strand.
CGGCCGTCAGGAAAATTTACAGGAATGGCTCTTTGAAGATTTACATCGCCATGGTTATAAACAAAACCCGCACCGATACCAATACGATCGGTAATTTTTATACTTAAAGTTGGTTGAAAATAGATTGCTTTTAAATTTAATGAGGTTAAAGCATACTTACCAGACCAATTATCGCCCCAATCTACTAAACCGCCGAAAGGTGTGTACACACCTAAGCCTAACTTCCATTTATTTGATTTTGGTCCCCAAACGGCATAAAATTCGAAAGGAGGAGCAATTTTGTTCTTCACATCCTCTGTAACATTCGAACCTGTTTGTTTAAAAGCTGATTTGAATAATAATGGGTTTACGCCTGCTGAAACTGAGTTTTTCTCTAAGAAAGTTACTGCACCTGGATTGTAAAATACGGAAGCCTCATCTAAAGCCAATGCAGAACCTGCACCTGCCATACCAATTTGTTTCTGTCCTTGTAAATTAACCTGGAAACCCTGCCCCAAAACCCACAGTGGGGCAGAAAGTAATGCGCTCAATAAAATTTTTCTCATCTATATATGGTTAAATAACAAATATATGCTATGCTAACATAGCAAACAAACATTTGTTTGTAAGATTTTGAATAGTCTTACGCCTGAGCGGTTGGTCCGCCGAAGCCCATAGGAAAAGGTGGTTCTTCTTGAGTTTTAATACGTCCGTTTACGGCTTCGAATTTCTGAATATTATCTTCTAATGCTGCTAACAGACGCTTTGCGTGTTCTGGAGTTAATATAATCCTTGATTTCACCTTTGCCTTCGGAATTCCCGGCATTACACGGATAAAATCTAATACGAATTCGGTATTAGAATGGGTAATAATAGCTAAGTTAGAAAAAATTCCTTCAGCGATTTCTTCTGATAGCTCTATGTTTAATTGATTCTCGTTTTGTTGTTCTTCCATAATAGCTCAAAAATAAAAAATTCCGCTGCTTAATAGCGGAATTTAAAATATAATGTTTGAAATAAAATTAAATTTTAGAGTTCTTTAAAAAGTTATTTTTCTAAAAAATCTACCTCCGCAATAGCCAGTGCTTTTTATTACCTGCAATAGCCTTTGCTTTTACTTGTATATATTTTGCTGAAATTCTTTTCTTGAAATAATGTGTCCGCGATGTTGGATCGTTAATTAAATTACCAAACCCAAAAGTTTCGGCATCTTCCCAGTTTTTCCCATCATTACTGATTTGGAGTACTCCTTTTTCAAGCATTCCATCTTGGTAAGCAATTAAATAATTGGCACTATCGGTATTTTGCCAGGCTTTGCCCTTTAATGTACTGTAGGTGTTGGTTTGAGGATTAAACCATTTCAAATTGTTATCGCTTTGGGCATAACTCAATTCGCAATACACCAGGCAGATCATCAACCCTACAAAAAAGCATTTGGTTTCATCTATTATTTGTTTAGCAGCGGTTTTACGCGTTTTAAAATTTCATCTGCAGTAACAGTTGATAATGATTTTAAGTTGAAATTTTCTAAGGCTTTATTCAATTCCTCAAATGCTGCTGTATTTTTATTTTTGGTATAAAGTGCCTGCAGTAGCTTAATTTTCTCAAAATCCTGTCCGCCTTCTATCATTTTTTCGAACCTGACAGAGGTTAAAGGTCCAGGATAAACCATATAGGTATCGCCAGCTGGCCAAGCAGTAAAACGGGTATCGGTCAATGGACTCTTTGTCCAGCTATTGTAGGCCCAGCGCAAATAGCCGTCCATATTTTTATGGGCGGTGTACCAACCCATCCATACCTGTTCTGCAGGCGAAGAGAAACTGAATGCATTTGGGTAAGGTTCGGTACAGCAAGTATACCAGGTGCTGGTTTTACCTTGCTCGTTACGTTTTTGCAACACATCGGCAGGAAATTCCCATTTTGAAGCAATGCAATAATTATCGATGTCTTTTTCAATTTCCTGATGGTATTCACCAGCTAAAGCAAGTTTCCATTTTGGATCAATACTTTTTAATAGTTTAATTACAGCCTGCATAGCCTTCATCGGGCGCTCATCCATAGCGATATAGGTTTTCTCGAACCAGTTCTTAGCTTTTAAATGTTTGGTAAAATCGGTAAGCATATTCTTCCAAAAGGCATCGTAACCAGGAGTACCAATGGCTTCTGTAAAAACAGCTTCTTTCTGTGTACTTTCATCCCAATAGGTAAAAGCAATTTTCCACGGCACCATGCTGTAGCAACTAATGCGCTGATTTATGCCAGTGGTCATTACAAAAGCAATGTACTTATCAAATAGGCTGTAATCGTAAAGCCAACTGCCATCTTTTTTCTTTGTCCATTTGATTAAGCTTGGATAGTCATCAAAGGTTTGATGCCCCCAGGGTTCGTTTACAATACTTGCTGTAATTGTTTTCTGTCCGGCATTGGCCAACATGGTGTAATATGGTTTCATTAAAACAAAATGTTCGTCGCTCCATAATTTTACGTTATGTGCCCGGGCAATAGCAGCAGGGTGCTGCCATAAATCTAAATCGTATTTCCACTCACTTGGAGGTGGTAAAGTTTTATCGAGTACCTTGATTTTGATTGGCAAATTGTATTCCTCTTCCCCTTTAATTTTGACCGTTCCTGAGTAATTTCCAGCTTTTACATTAACAGGAACTTTTATACTTAACCAAACTGGTTGCGTATTTTTGGCATAAATAGCAATCTTGCTAATTTTGGTATCGATCAGGTCTGCCACATAAGATGAATCAAAATCTGCAGCTTTACGGTAGCCACAGCCATCTCTAAACTCGTCGGTAATTACATATTTAATTATACCTGAAGTAATGTTTTCTTTTTTTATGCTATTGCCTTGTTGATCTTTCAGATCAGAAACCTGTATACTGATGTTGGTATGCTTAGCTTTCGTCCACAGTAACAACTGCGTATGTACTTTTTCCCCTTTCCAGGCAGCAGTATTCCATATATTTTGAATTGAAATGGCTGGAGGTACCTCTTTTGCAAACCTGAGGTTGCTATTAGCAAAACTAATATTTAATCCTTCAGAGGCATTATTCCACTCCTTATTTATAGTTTCACTATCTGGTAATTTTGCCTTTTGTAAGGCCAGACTAACATCCTGAGCAGCGCTTGTTAAACCCAAACTCACTAATAATATCACTGATAAAAACTTCATAAACCTAAGTTAATCAAACCTATTAGAATAAGATTAAGTGATGAAGAAGGTGCCTCTACGCAAACGTTTGACGGACTGTAACAAAATGGATAGATTCTTTAAAACAAAAAGCCCCCTGAATAAAAATTCAGAGGGCTTAAAATTACTATTAAAATCTAAGCTTCTACTTCTTCTTGTTTCGAAGCTAATAATTTATCGTATTCTTCTTGAGAACCAACGATGATTCTTTCGTAACCACGAACACCAGTACCTGAAGGGATTAAGTGACCAACGATCACGTTTTCTTTCAAGCCTAACATATTATCGCGTTTACCTGCAATAGCAGCCTCATTTAATACTTTCGTAGTTTCCTGGAAGGAAGCTGCAGAAATGAACGATTTAGTACCCAATGATGCACGTGTAATACCTTGTAAGATAGAACTTGCAGTTGCCGGTCTTGCATCTCTAACCGTGATCTGTTTTAAATCTTTACGTTTTAATTGAGAATTTTCGTCTCTTAATCTACGTAATGAAACAATCTGACCTGGTTTGAAATCTGTAGAATCACCTGCATCTTCAACCACTTTCTTGTCATACATCGCATCGTTCTCGTCGGCAAAATCCCAACGGTCAACAGCATTGTTTTCTAAGAAAATAGTATCACCTGGATCTTCAATGTGAACTTTCTGCATCATCTGGTGAACAATTACCTCGAAGTGCTTATCGTTAATTTTCACACCTTGTAAACGGTAAACCTCTTGAATACCATTTACCAGGTATTCTTGAACCGCTGCAGGGCCTTTAATTGATAAGATATCGGCAGGAGAAATTGAACCATCTGATAAAGGCATACCTGCTTTTACAAAGTCGTTATCCTGAACAAGGATGTGTTTCGACAATGGAACCAGGTATTTCTTAACTTCACCATCTTTCGATTCGATTGTGATTTCACGGTTACCGCGTTTAACGCCACCTAAAGTTACCACACCATCAATCTCAGTTACTACAGCTGGGTTAGATGGGTTACGCGCTTCAAATAATTCCGTTACACGAGGTAAACCACCTGTAATATCTCGGGTTTTACCAGTTGCACGAGGAATCTTAGCGATAATCTGACCAGTTTGGATAGTCTCACCTTCATCAACTGAAACGTGGGCACCTACCGGAATGTTATAACCTTTGATGAATTCACCTTTCTTATCAACGATCTGAACTGAAGGGTTTTTAGTTTTATCACGTGTATCGATAATTACTTTTTCACGGTGACCAGTTTGCTCATCTGATTCTTCACGGAAGGTTACACCTTCAATAATGGCATCAAATTGTGCTTTACCGGCAAATTCTGATAGAATAACCGCGTTGTACGGATCCCATGAACAGATTTTATCACCTTTAGAAAGTTTATCACCTTCTTTTACGAACAAGAATGCACCGTAAGGAATGTTATTGGTTACAATGATACGTCCGGTTCCCGGCTCAACAATTTTGAACTCACCTGAACGACCCAATACCACCTGAACTGTTCCTTCTTCTGTTTGTGTATCAACAGTACGGATATTTTCGAATTCGATTACACCATCAAACTTAGCTACGATGTTAGATTCTGCAGCAATGTTTGATGCAGTACCACCCACGTGGAAAGTACGAAGTGTTAACTGTGTACCCGGCTCACCGATTGACTGTGCTGCAATTACACCAACTGCCTCACCTCTTTGAACGCGTTTACCAGATGCTAAGTTACGGCCATAACATAATGCACAAACACCACGTTTAGATTCGCAAGTTAATACTGAACGGATCTCGATACCTTCTAGTGGAGATTCTTCGATCAATTTAGCTACATCTTCGTTAATATCTTCTCCAGCACCTACCAATAAAGTGTTATCCAACGGATTGTACACATCATGTAGTGAAGTACGGCCTAAAATCCTGTCGTATAATGGCTCAACGATATCTTCCTGATCTTTTAAAGCGGTAGTATACATACCCCTTAAAGTACCACAATCGTTATCGTTAACAATCATATCCTGCGCCACATCATGTAAACGACGGGTTAAGTAACCCGCATCCGCCGTTTTTAACGCCGTATCTGCCAAACCTTTACGTGCACCGTGAGTAGAGATAAAGTACTCTAATACCGATAAACCTTCTTTAAAGTTTGATAAGATCGGGTTTTCGATGATATCGCCACCTGAACCTGATTTTTGAGGTTTCGCCATCAAACCACGCATTCCGCAAAGCTGACGAATCTGCTCTTTAGATCCACGTGCACCTGAATCAAGCATCATGTAAACCGAGTTAAACCCTTGGTTATCTGATGATAACTGAGTCATAACGAATGTAGTTAACCTGTTGTTGATACGGGTCCAGATATCGATGATCTGGTTGTAACGCTCGTTGTTGGTAATGAAACCCATGTTATAGTTGTTTCTTACCTCTTCAACCTCAGCTGCTGCCTGTTCTAATAAAGTATGTTTTTCTACCGGAATGTTTACGTCTTGTAAGTTGAACGATAAACCTCCCTGGAATGCCATTTTGAAACCTAATTCTTTGATATCATCCAAGAATTGTGAAGCACGGGCCATACCAGTCATTTTCACTACTTCACCAATAATATCTCTTAAAGATTTTTTGGTTAATAATTCATTGATATATCCAACTTCTTCAGGAACCATTTGGTTGAACAATACTCTACCTACAGTGGTTTCAGTTAATTTATTAACGATAGAACCATCGGCTTGTTTAACATTTACCCTTACTTTGATAAATGCGTGCAAGTCTAATTCTTTCTCGTTATAAGCAATAATAACTTCTTCCGGAGAATAGAAATTCGAATCCTGTCCTTTTACAACTCTAGTTTCATCTGTTCTGCGGCCTTTAGTAATATAATAAAGACCTAAAACCATATCCTGTGATGGTACTGTAATTGGCGTACCGTTTGCAGGGTTTAAGATGTTGTGTGCGGCCAACATTAATACCTGGGCTTCCAAAATTGCTGCGTTACCTAATGGTAAGTGCACAGCCATCTGGTCACCATCAAAATCGGCGTTGAATGCGGTACAAACTAATGGGTGTAACTGGATTGCTTTTCCTTCAATTAATTTTGGCTGGAAAGCCTGGATACCTAGTCTGTGTAGCGTAGGTGCACGGTTTAATAACACCGGGTGCCCTTTTAATACATTTTCTAAGATATCCCAAACTAATGGATCTTTTCTATCAACGATTTTCTTAGCAGATTTAACTGTTTTTACTACACCACGCTCAATCATCTTACGAATAATGAACGGTTTGTAAAGTTCAGCAGCCATATCTTTAGGAATACCGCACTCGTGTAATTTAAGGCTAGGCCCTACAACAATTACAGAACGAGCTGAATAATCCACACGTTTACCTAATAAATTCTGACGGAAACGACCTTGTTTACCTTTCAGGATATCTGAAAGTGATTTCAAAGCACGGTTACCTTCAGTTTTTACCGCATTAACTTTACGTGAGTTATCGAATAACGAATCTACAGCTTCCTGCAACATACGTTTCTCGTTACGTAAAATTACCTCTGGTGCTTTAATCTCGATCAAACGTTTTAAACGGTTGTTACGGATAATTACACGACGGTATAAATCATTTAAATCGGAAGTAGCGAAACGGCCACCTTCTAATGGTACTAACGGACGTAATTCTGGTGGAATAACCGGAACGATTTTAACAATCATCCACTCAGGGCGATTCTCGATACGTGTATTAGCTCCACGGAAAGCTTCAACAACCTGCAGACGTTTTAAAGCCTCATTTTTACGTTGTTGAGAAGTTTCGTTAGCTGCCTGGTGACGTAAATCATAAGATAAAGTATCTAAATCAATACGTTTTAATAAATCTTCTAATGCTTCAGCACCCATTTTGGCGATAAATTTATTAGGATCTTTATCGTCTAAATATTGGTTTTCTTTAGGTAATTTATCTAAAATATCTAAATATTCTTCTTCCGTTAAGAAGTCCATATAATTGATACCTTCTTCAGCCATTAAGCCTGATTGAATAACTACGTAACGCTCGTAATAGATAATTAAATCTAATTTTTTAGTAGGTAAACCTAATAAATAACCGATTTTGTTTGGTAAAGAGCGGAAGTACCATATGTGCGCAACAGGAACCACCAAAGCAATGTGGCCCATACGCTCACGACGTACTTTTTTCTCCGTTACTTCAACACCACAACGATCGCAAACAATACCTTTATAACGGATACGTTTGTATTTACCGCAATGACATTCGTAATCTTTTACCGGACCAAAAATACGCTCACAGAACAAACCATCACGCTCAGGTTTGTAAGTACGGTAATTAATGGTTTCTGGTTTCAACACCTCACCGCTTGAACGTTCCAAAATAATTTCTGGAGACGATAAGCTAATCGTGATTGATGTGAAATTGCTTTTTAATTTATTATCCTTTTTGTAAGACATATCTTTTTGTTTTTAGTAGCAAGTACTTAGTATCGAGTATCAAGACGGATAATCCAATCTTGATACTTGATACATTAATACTCAATACTTAGTCTAACGTAATATCTAAACCTAATCCGCGTAACTCATGTACCAATACGTTGAACGATTCTGGTACACCTGGTGTTGGTAGGTTTTCACCTTTAACAATGGCTTCGTAAGTTTTGGCTCTTCCGATTACATCATCCGATTTAACGGTTAAGATCTCCTGAAGAATATTAGCTGCACCGAATGCCTCTAATGCCCAAACCTCCATCTCACCAAAACGCTGACCACCGAACTGGGCTTTACCACCCAATGGTTGTTGTGTAATTAATGAGTATGGTCCGATTGAACGGGCGTGCATCTTATCATCAACCATGTGGCCTAATTTCAACATGTAGATAATACCTACAGTTGTAGTCTGATCGAAACGCTCACCTGTTAAACCATTGTATAAGTAGGTTTTTCCTGAAGCAGGAACTCCTGCTTTAGCGATCCATTCTTCCACCTCATCGTGCGTAGCGCCATCAAAAATCGGAGTTGCAAATTTAACACCCAATTCTTTACCGGCCCATGCCAATACGGTTTCGTAGATCTGACCAAGGTTCATACGTGAAGGTACACCCAGTGGGTTCAACACGATATCAACCGGAGTACCATCAGCTAAGAAAGGCATATCTTCATCACGTACAATACGTGCAACAATACCTTTGTTACCGTGGCGTCCCGCCATTTTATCACCTACTTTTAATTTACGTTTTTTAGCTACATAAACTTTTGCCATCTGTACGATTCCTGAAGGAAGCTCATCACCTACACTGATCGCGAATTTATCACGTTTGTAAGCACCAAGTTCTTCGTTAACACGGATACCGTAGTTGTGAAGCAACATTTTAATCATCTCGTTTTTATCATCATCAGTAGTCCATTTGTTAGGGCTAATGTGATTATAATCAAGCTCAGCTAAAATTTTCTGAGTAAATTTAGCGCCTTTAGCAACTAATAATTCTTTGTAAATGTTAAATACACCCTGAGATGTTTTACCGTTTACGATCGTGAATAACTTGTCAACTAATTCTGCTTTTAATTTCTCAGTGATATTGTTATATCCTTTGTCTAATTTCTCAATTGCTGATTTTTCCTCAGCTTTTGTAGTTTTCTTAGCACGGCTGAATAATTTGGTATCAATTACCACACCTTGGATTGAAGGAGGAGTTTTTAAAGACGCATCTTTAACATCACCTGCTTTATCACCAAAAATTGCACGAAGTAATTTCTCTTCCGGTGAAGGATCAGATTCTCCTTTTGGAGTAATCTTACCAATTAAAATATCACCTTCTTTTACATCAGCACCAATACGGATAATACCGTTTTCATCAAGGTCTTTAGTAGCCTCTTCAGAAACGTTCGGGATATCTGGTGTTAATTCCTCTTCTCCACGTTTAGTATCACGTACTTCTAATTCAAACTCTTCAATATGCAATGATGTGAAAACGTCATCACGAACAATACGCTCGTTAATTACAATCGCATCCTCAAAGTTGAAACCTTGCCAAGGCATGAACGCCACTTTCAGGTTTCTACCCAATGCTAATTCACCATTTTCAGTTGCATAACCTTCGCAAAGTACTTGTCCTTTAGTAACTTTCTGACCTTTCTTAACGATTGGTTTTAAGTTGATACAAGTATTCTGGTTGGTTTTTTTGAATTTAATTAAACGGTAAGTTTTGCTATCACCTTCAAATGAAACTAAACGATCATCTTCGTTACGCTCATATTTAATGGTGATTTCGTTAGCATCAACATACTCTACAACACCGTCACCTTCTGCGTTGATCAAAGTTCTTGAGTCACGTGCAACGCGACCTTCTAAACCTGTACCTACAATTGGTGCTTCAGGACGTAACAATGGTACGGCCTGGCGTTGCATGTTCGATCCCATCAAAGCCCTGTTCGCATCATCGTGTTCTAAGAACGGAATTAACGAAGCAGCGATTGATGTAATCTGGTTAGGCGCAACGTCCATTAAGTCTAATTTCTCAGGCTCAATAATTGGGAAGTCACCCTCGTAACGTGCTTTAACACGTGGTGTGGTAAAGTTACCTTTATCATCATACTCTGCATTAGCCTGAGCAATGGTTTTACCATCTTCATCTTCTGCTGATAAATAAATAACGTCTGAATCTACAACTACTTTACCATCTTCAACACGTTTGTATGGTGTTTCAATGAAACCTAAATTATTGATTTTTGCATGCACACAAAGTGATGAAATCAAACCAATGTTTGGTCCCTCTGGAGTTTCAATAGTACATAAACGACCATAGTGAGTATAGTGAACGTCACGCACCTCGAAACCGGCACGCTCACGTGATAAACCACCTGGACCTAAAGCCGATAAACGGCGTTTGTGCGTGATCTCTGCCAATGGATTTGTTTGATCCATGAACTGAGATAACTGGTTAGTACCAAAGAAAGAGTTGATAACCGATGATAACGTACGGGCGTTAATCAAATCAGTTGGTGTAAAAACCTCGTTATCGCGAATGTTCATACGCTCACGGATTGTTCTGGCCATACGGGCTAAACCAACACCAAATTGTGCGTACAATTGCTCACCTACCGTACGTACACGACGGTTAGACAAGTGATCGATATCATCTACCTCTTCTTTTGAGTTGATCAATTTGATCAGGTATTTTACAATTGCAATAATATCTGCTTTTGTTAATACTTTAACCTCATCAGGGGTATTCATTTTTAATTTACGGTTGATGCGGTAACGACCAACATCTCCTAAATCGTAACGTTTATCTGAAAAGAATAAACGATCAATGATACCACGAGCTGTTTCCTCATCAGGTGGTTCTGCGTTACGCAAAGCACGATAGATGTTTTCTACAGCTTCTTTTTCTGAGTTTGATGTATCTTTCTGTAATGTATTATATATAATGGTATAATCAGCCTGACTTGCGCCATCTTCTTTTGATAAGATGATGCTTTTTACGCCAGCTTCGATAACCATATCAATGTGTTCGTCTTCTAAAACGGTTTCTCTTTCAAGAATCACTTCATTACGGTCGATAGAAACTACCTCACCAGTATCTTCATCAACAAAATCTTCAACCCATTTTTTCAATACTCTTGCAGCCAGTTTACGACCGATGTATTTCTTTAAACCAGATTTACTAACTTTTACTTCGTCAGCAAGATCAAAAAGTTCCAAGATATCTTTATCAGAATCGTAACCGATAGCACGTAATAAAGTGGTAACCGGGAATTTTTTCTTACGATCGATATACGCATACATCACGTTATTAACGTCTGTAGCGAACTCGATCCATGAACCTTTGAAAGGAATTACACGGGCAGAATACAATTTGGTTCCGTTAGTGTGACGGCTTTGACCGAAGAACACTCCTGGAGAACGGTGTAATTGCGAAACGATAACACGTTCTGCACCGTTGATAACAAACGTACCTTTTGGTGTCATATACGGGATAGTACCTAAGTACACATCCTGGATAATGGTTTCAAAATCTTCATGTTCTACATCATTACAAGAAAGCTTAAGCTTTGCTTTTAATGGAACATTGTAGGTTAATCCACGCTCAATACACTCATGTATATCGTAACGTGGCGGATCAACAAAATAATCAAGAAACTCTAATACGAAGATATTTCTTGAATCTGTTATTGGAAAGTTTTCAGCAAACACTTTAAACAAACCTTCGCTAGAGCGATCGTCTGATGTGGTATCTATCTGGAAAAATTCTCTGAATGATTGCAATTGCACATCCAGAAAATCCGGATAGTCTATAATGTGCTTACTAGTTGCAAAATTTACTCTTTGTTCGACTGTCTTTGCCAATGGACTAAAAGATTTTAGTTTAAGAATAAACTATTTGTTTGGTTCAGATTTCAAACAGGCTCATTAACCAAACAAAATGAGATGTTTATAAACAGGTAAAGACACCGACATTTTCAGTCGGTGTCTACTACATTTTTAGCTTAGCTAAGTTAAGTGATTACTTAATCTCAACTACTGCTCCAGCTTCTTCTAGTTGTTTTTTAAGAGCTTCTGCTTCGTCTTTAGCAACACCAGCTTTTAATTCTTTTGGTGCTCCGTCTACTAAGTCTTTAGCTTCTTTCAAACCTAAACCAGTTAAGTCTTTAACAAGTTTTACAACTGCTAATTTCTGACCACCAGCTTCTTTTAAGATTACATCAAAAGATGTTTTTTCTGCAGCAGCAGCAGGTGCATCACCACCAGCAGCAGGACCAGCAACTACAGCAGCAGCTGCAGGCTCGATACCATACTCATCTTTTAAGATTTGAGCTAATTCATTAACTTCTTTTACTGTTAAGTTTACTAATTGCTCAGCAAACGCTTTTAAATCTGCCATTTTATTAAGATTTTAAAAATTTACGTGTGTAATAATTTTGTTTAATTTGCGAACTTAAGGTGTTCGTTAACCTTCTCTTTCTTGAAGAGTTTTAACAATTCCTGCAATTTTGCTACCGCCTGATTGAAGCGCAGATAGAACATTTTTAGCTGGTGACTGTAATAATCCAATGATATCCCCAATAAGCTCTTCTCTTGATTTTAAGCTTACTAAGTTATTCAATTGGTCGTCGCCAACGTATACTGATGAATCTATATATGCTGCTTTAAGCACTGGTTTATCAGAAGTTTTTCTCAAAGTTTTAATCAACTTAGCCGGAGCGTTTGCTGTTTTTGAGAATAATAATGATGATGAACCTTTAAGGGCTTCGTATATCTCAGAAGCATCGCCATCTAAACCTTCAATCGCTTTGCGGATTAAAGAGTTCTTAGCAACCTTCATTACGATATCACCTTCGAAACATTTGCGGCGGATGTTATTGATCTGCTCTACAGAAAGGCTAGATGTATCAGCAATATAAAAATTGCCAAACTCTTGCATTTGTCCTTGTAGCTCTAAAACTACTTCGTTTTTTTCTTCTCTGTTCATGATTAGATCCCCGCTACTGATTTTGTTTCAATTGCAATCCCAGGACTCATTGTAGAAGACACGTGAATGCTCTTAAAATAAGTTCCTTTTGCAGCAGATGGTTTTAATTTAGAAATTACTTGAATAATCTCAAGTGCATTCTCATAAATTTTGTCTGCTGGGAATGATACTTTTCCTATCGAGGCGTGTATGATACCCGTTTTGTCTACTTTAAAATCAATTTTACCTGCTTTAACCTCTGTTACAGCTTTACCAACTTCGTTAGTTACTGTACCAGATTTTGGGTTAGGCATTAAGTTCCTTGGACCTAAAACACGGCCCAATTTACCTACCTTAGCCATACAAGCTGGTGTAGTGATAATAATGTCTACATCGGTCCAACCACCTTCAATTTTAGCTACATACTCGTCTAAACCTACGAAGTCTGCGCCAGCTGCTTTTGCTTCTTCTTCCTTATCAGGAGTTACTAAAGCTAAAACACGTACAGTTTTACCTGTTCCGTGTGGTAAAGTAGCAATACCACGTACCATTTGATTGGCTTTACGCGGATCTACTCCTAAAGATACATCAATATCAACTGAAGCATCGAATTTAGTAGTAGTGATTTCTTTTACCAAAGCAGCAGCATCCTTCAAAGTATAAGCTTTACCAGCTTCTATCTTAGCATGTGCCTTTTTTTGATTTTTAGTTAATTTCGCCACTGTTGTAAACTGTTTTTTAATTAATTGTTCCAGGGTGCGTCACCAGAAACGGTGATTCCCATACTGCGTGCTGTACCGGCAACCATACTCATTGCAGATTCGATCGTAAATGCATTTAAATCAGGCATTTTATCTTCAGCAATAACTTTAATCTGGTCCCAGGTCACCGATCCAACTTTTTTACGGTTAGGCTCAGCAGAACCACTCTGTAATTTAGTAGCATCTTTTAACTGGATTGCTACCGGAGGGGTTTTGATGATGAAATCGAATGACTTATCAGCATAAACAGTAATTACAACTGGCAATACTTTACCTGCTTTATCTTGGGTACGAGCGTTGTACTGTTTGCAAAACTCCATAATGTTCACCCCTTTAGCACCTAATGCAGGTCCTACTGGTGGCGATGGATTTGCCGCTCCGCCTTTGATCTGTAATTTGATCATTGCACTGACTTCTTTTGCCATTTTGTGTTTTTTGTTTATTTAAAACTCAATGTTAAATATTGGAAGCATGTAACATTTAATTCCTCATAGCTCCTATAAAGCTTAAAGGACTGCAAAGATATGGATAATCTTGCAGTCCTACAATAGGTGAGGTAAAATTATTATTTTTGTAATTAAAATGTACTCTCATTGTTTTCCTTTCAAAGTAACCCCATCTTGTTTAGGAGGGCTAAGGAACAAGGGGCCTTTAGTCGTTCTAATACCTGTTGTGCTTTTTCAGATAGCTTATTATTATTTAAGATTATTTCAAAACTAATTAACCTCTCGGGGCAAGCTGGCGTCAACTATAGGCTTCAATACGATTAAGGGTTTTCCATAAACCGTTTCAGGGATTAAGTTTGCTATGCTATTTAAAAACCCAGTTTCATAATCTATACAGTTATCAGTTGTTTTATAACAATAATAAGAAAAGAGCACAATCTTTGAGGCGTACTCATTAAATTTAAAGTTGTGTGTTTTAATTCTTTTTAATAACGAATTATCAAGTGCATATAATCGTTTTGTTTCGGAGTTCAATTTACTTGAGTAATACAGGGTATCAATTTTTCCTTCTGCATCAAAAGAAAGTGCTATCGCAAAAAAATGTGCAAAATTCTTTTTAGTACTATCATAGGCGTCTCCTTTTGTACCCTTTATAACCAAATTGCTTATGAACTCTGGCAACTTAGGTGTTTTCTGCCCAAATGCTATGCTACTCAATAGCATAACAAAAATAAATAATAGGTATTTCATATTTAATTACAATATGTTCCTTGTTTAGGAGATGTAGACTTATTCATATATTTTCCATTTACCTCATTTATTGCATCTCTTTGTTCTTGAGTTAGTTTACTTGTGTAAAGATTAGTTCCTTCTAAACCTCCCCAACTAAGAGCCCAAGCATCTTGACTACTTATATTCGGAAAAGCAATTTTTAAAGCACCTGTCATTAATATCAAATATTTATTGGCCATATCCTCATGCTGGGTTGAAATATTGTATTTCCCATCTGAGCCCATGGTTAATTTACTGAACATGTATGCGTGTAAAATCTCATGGTATATAGTACTTAATATATATTCTTGAGAATAGCCCGGCAGCTTGTTCGCATTTAATCTAATATCGAAATAAATTGAGGTTGCACTCGCTCTTCCAGCATCTCCAGAAATATTGTCAGGCAAAGTGGTAACATCTGTAAATGTTAAATTTAAACTTTCAAATTGTACGGTTCCTCCAAAAGTTTCATTAAGCATATTTCTAATCGTTGTTTTAGCACTTAATGCATTTGCCAATTGTGCTTTAATACATTGGTTTTTAACACTATCAATTATTTCTCTCTGCTCACAACTCTCTAAACCCGTAGTCCCGCCAATACAACCACAATTTGGTATTTCAATGGCAGAACCATTTACATTACCGTTGCAATCAACATAAGGATCAGGAGAACCATCCACAGGTTCAACATCTACCTCTTCGTACTGACCACCACCAGCACCGGAGCAACTAATACTATACGAGTAGCCTGTTAATTTTGGGAAACATGCTTCATAGCTTCCTTCTCGCTCAAAGCAAATTGTCGCATAAACCGGATAACCAAAAATACTACAAGACTGAGAAAATTTATCTGGACCTATTCCCATTTGTAATGTTTTTTGGGTATTTTTTATTCTTCGAAAAGTCGTTGTTTTTCCATGTTGATACTTCCAGCCATTCAAAAACGTTCCATTAAGACTGTAAAAATTGATATCTCCGCTGAACTCACCTACATTTCTAAAATGCATATCATGTAAATCAATTTTGTTATCCGAAATAATACTCATGTAATACCCTTTCGTTACATTATTCTTTAAATTCTTAATAAAGAGGAGCTTAAATAAATTTTTCGAAAAAAGTTCTTTACCCTGCTCCGGATTAATATCATACCTGCTTATAAAAACACCTTTTGGATTATCAAAATCAGCTTCGTAAATCAAAGTGTCGCCTATTTTAGACTCTTTGATTGTTTCCCATTTTGGATTTAATGACGCAAGTAGATTCGTATTCAAATTATTTGTATTCATAGTTTTATACAAATGTTTTAAATTTTCAATCTCGGAGATAGAAAGGTCATTATGTTTGTCCTTTTTACAAGAATAAATAATAACAGTAGTGGCAAGTAATAAAGTTAAAGCAAATAGATACTGCTTTAACGAGGCGTAATTTTTCTTCATTTTGTTAATTTAGATAATGATTATTTGAGAGATGAGATAAACGAATATAGTAATAAATTTTAAACTACAAATAAATTCTACATCAAAAGTATATAAAAATACAAATCGATCTAAAACAAAAAAAGCCTTAGAAAATAAATTCTAAGGCTCTTTGATATGTTAAATAATTTCTTATTCTTTTTCTACTTGCATGTAGTTAAGCTCAAGTGGCGTTTTACGTCCAAAAATCTTAACCATCACTTTCAGTTTTTTCTTCTCTTCATTTACCTCTTCGATAATACCTGAGAAACCATTGAAAGGTCCGTCCATCACTTTAATGCCTTCGCCAACGTAATAAGGCACATTCATTGTTTCACCCTGCTCGCTCATCTCATCAACCACACCTAAAATACGGTTAACTTCTGCCTGGCGCATTGGGATTGGATTACCAGCTTTATCACCCAAAAAACCAATAACACTATTAATTCCTTTAATGATGTGCTCTAATTCTCCATCTAATGTAGCTTCGATTAGAACATAACCCGGATAGAAGTTACGCTCTTTGGCAATTTTTTTACCATCTTTCATTTGGTAATATTTTTCCATTGGTATTAAAACCTGAGGAACCAAATGAGAGAAACCTAAACGGCTGATCTCAGCATCAATGTACTGTTTTACTTTCTTTTCCTTACCGCTAACAGCCCTTACAACGTACCACTTTAGATCGCTCATTAGTAAATATTAATTAGAAAGTGATTTATAAAAAGTATCTAACACAAATGTTGATCCTTTATCCATTGCAAAAATAACCAATGCAATAATTAAAGAAGCCACTAATACAAGAATTGCAGAACTTTGCAGTTCACCCCAGGTAGGCCATGTAACCTTCTGGGTCATTTCATCGTACGATTCTTTTATAAACTCAACTACTTTAGCCATATTTAATTTATTGAATGACAGAATGACTAAATGAGTGAATGATAATATTCGAAAGCTAACCTTCAAATTCAATCATTCACTCATTCAATTACTCAACCATTGTTTTGAGCACGGGAACAAGGATTCGAACCCTGATCAAAGGTTTTGGAGACCTCTATTCTACCGTTGAACTATTCCCGTAATTAGAAAGCAAAGTGCTTAAGCGTACTCAAACACTTTGCTTTTCTTATTTTCTTTAGTCCCGATAAATCGGGATTTAAGATTTATTTTAAAATTTCAGTTACCTGACCAGCACCTACTGTTCTACCACCTTCACGGATAGCGAAACGTAGACCTTTTTCCATTGCGATAGCGTTGATCAACTTTACAGTGATTGTAACGTTATCACCTGGCATTACCATCTCAGTACCTTCAGCTAGTGAAATCTCACCAGTAACGTCTGTGGTACGGAAATAGAATTGAGGACGGTATTTATTGAAGAATGGAGTGTGACGACCACCTTCTGCTTTTGATAATACATAGATCTCAGCTTTGAAATCAGTGTGAGGAGTTACTGAACCTGGTTTACAGATTACCATACCACGACGGATATCAGTTTTCTCAATACCACGTAACAATAAACCTACGTTATCACCAGCTTCACCATAATCTAAGATCTTACGGAACATCTCAACACCAGTTACTGTAGATTTTAAGTTCTCAGCACCCATACCTAAGATTTCAACTGGATCTCCAGAGTTGATCACACCACGCTCAATACGACCAGTTGCTACAGTACCACGACCAGTGATCGAGAATACATCTTCAACAGGCATTAAGAATGGAAGATCAGTTAAACGTGGAGGAATTGGAATGTAGCTATCAACAGCATCCATTAATTCCATAATTTTCGCTACCCACTTAGCATCTCCGTTCAAACCACCTAAAGCAGAACCTTGAATAACAGGAATATCATCACCAGGGAAATCGTAGAACGATAATAATTCACGAACTTCCATTTCTACTAATTCTAATAATTCAGGATCATCAACCATATCCACTTTGTTCATGAATACAACCAATGAAGGTACACCAACCTGACGAGCCAATAAGATGTGCTCACGAGTTTGTGGCATTGGACCATCAGTAGCAGCAACAACGATAATAGCACCATCCATTTGAGCCGCACCTGTAACCATGTTTTTAACATAATCCGCGTGACCTGGACAATCTACGTGTGCGTAGTGACGGTTTGCAGTTGAATACTCAACGTGCGCAGTATTAATTGTAATACCTCTTTCTTTTTCCTCAGGAGCTGAGTCAATTGAATCGAATGAACGTGCCTCAGATAAACCTGCATCAGCTAAAACTTTTGTAATAGCTGCTGTTAAAGTTGTTTTACCGTGATCGACGTGACCGATTGTACCGATGTTTAAGTGCGGTTTACTACGGTCAAATTTTTCTTTTGCCATTTTATTTATAACTAATTAGTAGGTTAACTTTTTATTAATTTTATTTATTGTTTTGATGCAATGCAACACAAAAAACCTTGTCTACCCTGCATATTAAACAGATTTAACAAAGCTTTATTATCCTGAGCCAACTATGGGAATTGAACCCATGACCTCTTCCTTACCAAGGAAGTGCTCTACCGCTGAGCTAAGTCGGCTTTTTAGTTTCCAGTTCCAGCCTTTTTTAGTTTTAAACAAATTAAAACTGTTACCGATAACTGCCCACTTTCTAATTTTTATTGGAGCGGAAGACGAGGTTCGAACTCGCGACCTATAGCTTGGAAGGCTATCGCTCTACCAACTGAGCTACTTCCGCTTTTAAAAACTAGTGATTGATTGAATGAAAGAATGATAGAAATAATCTCTCATTAAAACATTTGGTCGTTCATTTAAAGTGTGGGGAGAGAAGGATTCGAACCTTCGAAATCTTGCGATAACAGAGTTACAGTCTGTCCCATTTGGCCGCTCTGGAATCTCCCCATTTTTACTTTAAAATGCTAACACTTTAAAATAAAAAGAGCCTCCTATCGGAATCGAACCAATGACCTACTGATTACAAGTCAGTTGCTCTACCAGCTGAGCTAAGGAGGCTTTAAATTTTGTGCAATGATACGAAAAATCTTCATTTTTCATACTATTAACGTGTTTTTTTAAAACTTTTATCTTTTTAAAGAACAAGCCTTTTCTTCTTGGCCTAACACCGTTTCCGAAAGGGAATGCAAATATACACACTTATATTTCACTTCAAAATAAATTTGAAAAAAAATAGTGAAATTTTTAGCCCTCTCACTCAATTAAGACGATTTAAAATAATAGGTACTTCATAATCAGTCGCTTTGCTTCCGCTTAAAATTGTATTATTTTTTTTAACTTTTTCTGTGTTCTAACGAATATGAATCGGTTTTTAAGTTTAATTGCACTTGCCCTCAAGCCCTGGCGCTTTCCAGCTACCACTTATTATATCCTTTAACACCACAAAACTGTTTACATCCTTATTAAATTTTTAAAAAAAATCAATCGATACCATAATGTATTAGTCAAAAACAATAGTAAATTCCTCGCTATAGTCCATAAAAAAGGCAACATAATGATTAATCATGTTGCCTTTTCTTAAAATTATACTAATTTTTAGTAATCAGCAGCTTCGCTTTCGCTTAAAATTGCTTTATGCTCACTTAATTTTGCGCGTGTTTTATCTTTATGTTTAGTAATCTGCTTTCTTAACGATTCAATTGCCAGATCTGTGGCTTCTTCAAATGATTTACATTGTTCTTTAGCAAAGAGGGTCCCACCCGGTACAATGAGTTTTATCTCACTAATCTTATTGGCCTCGTCCTCTACGTTCTCTAACTTTAAATACACTTCTCCGCTAATGATCTGGTCGAAAAACTGATCTAGCTTATTTGCCTTTTTTTGTATAAAATCTAACAACTTACTGTCTGCACTGAAGTGGATTGATTGAACTCCGATTTTCATTTTTCCTCCTTTTTTTATGCCTTTGGATGGGCTTGTTTATAAATTGTTTTTAATCTTTCGATCGAATTGTGGGTGTAAACCTGGGTTGCCGCTAAGCTGGCGTGACCCAAAAGTTCTTTAATTGCATTTAGATCTGCTCCTGCATTTAGCAGGCTTGTTGCATAACTGTGCCGAAGCACGTGGGGACTTTTCTTCTCATTGGTTGATACGTGGTTTAGGTATGAGGTAACAATACGGTATATTAATTTTGGATATGCCGCTGCACCTGTATTGGTAACGATTAAGATAGGCAAATTGTTATTAAAGTTTTGCAACTTTTTTAGCTCAATATAGGTATTTACCTGATTGATAAGCTGTTTATTTACAGGAATGATCCGTTCCTTATTTCTTTTACCCAATACCTTTATTGTTCCCGAATAAATATCAATATCAGTATCTTTTAGCTGGAGTAGTTCTGTTAAACGCATGCCAGTACCAAAAAGCAACTCAATTACCAGATGATCGCGAACAGAAGAGAAACTTTCATTAAAATAATGCTCCGAGTCCAACAGCTGATCCATCTTTTGCGAATCAACAAATACGGGTAACCTTTTGGGTATTTTTGGTGCTTTAATTAAAACGGTAGGATTTTGATCAATCTTTCCGCTTCGCTGTAAAAATTTATAAAAGCTTCTTAATGTTGAAATTTTTCTATTGATAGTATGTTCTGATACTTTCTTCTCCATCAGGTCTACCATATAGCTCCTTAGGTGAATATGCTTAACTTCTAAAAAGTTTAGCTCGAATGTAATATTGACATACTCTTCAAACTGATCTAAATCTGTTTGATAAGAGGTAATGGTGTGCTGAGAATAGCGCTTCTCGTGAGTTAAATAGGTTATAAAACTTTTTAGCAACATTCAATATCTTTTTAAGAGGCATTGATATGAAGTTACAAATAGTTTTGATATAAAGAAATCATTAATTAATTGTTTATTGTAAAGTTTTTGATTTCTTTTTAAAACAAAAAAGTCCTCCCGATTTTACATCGGGAGGACTTTAACATATCTATATCTTAAACAACTATGCAGTTGTATCTTGATTCATATTCTGAATGTAAACAGCATGTTTAATTTCAGTACGGCGAGCAACGGATTTTTTCTCGTATGCTTGGCGACTACGTAGTTCTCTCAATACACCAGTTTTTTCAAACTTTTTCTTGAAACGTTTAAGGGCTTTATCTAATGATTCGCCGTCTTTAATGTTGATAATGATCATAACGCTGAAATACCTCCTCTCGTGGTTTTTAAAATTTCCCGTGCTATCGGGGCTGCAAATGTAAGCAAAATATTGAAAATGAGAAAGGTTTTATAAAAAGAAAATTTATTTAAATCGTTAGTTGAATTAAACTGTTGTTTACCTACATTTATATATACATTATATGATATGACAACAGGCAAAAAAGTAGGCATAATTATCACGGTTATAGTCGTTATTTTACTGGTAGCAATTTGCTATTATCGGTATTTCTTTGTTTTTGGCGAAGGCGTTAAAGCCGGAGAATTAAATTATGTAGTAAAGAAAGGCTATCTGTTTAAAACCTACGAAGGGAAATTGATCCAGAGTGGGGTAAAATCCAGACAAGCAGGAACACTACAAAATAATGAGTTTGAGTTTTCTATTGCAAATAAAGAAATTGCAGATAAAATGATGGCCAATAGCGGCAAGTTTTACGAACTCCACTATAAAGAATATAAAAATACCCTTCCTTGGCGCGGATTTAGCGTTTATGTGGTAGATAGCATTTTAACTACTAAAGATATACCGCAATAGGGCTTAGGGTTTAGGGTTTAGGGTTTAGGGTTTAGGGTTTAGGGGGAATTATTATTTTGAAGATTAGTTTTAAAACCTTACACCGTAAACCCTTTACCTCCTAACCTTTTTTCGGCACCTTCGCTCCTTCTTTCCTGGCTTCCGATAATCCGATAGCAACTGCCTGCTTTTTGGAAGTCACTTTTTTACCTGATCCGCTTTTAAGCTTACCCTCTTTCATTTCGTGAATGGTTTTTTCTACTTTCTCACCAGCTTTTTCTGAATACTTTGCCATGTCTTTAGTCTTTAGTCTTTAGTCTTTAGTCTTTAGTAAAAAACACTACTGGCCGGGTATTGGTTTCGAAAATTTTAAAACAAAAAAAATCCGGAGGTGGTTAAACCGTCCGGATTACTCATAATATATTTGGTTTATTATTTATAAGGTTGAAGACGAAAGGTTTAAGGCATGAGGTTCGATGCATAAGCCCTAAACCTTCTACCTTAAACCCCCTACCTTGATAATACTTCTCTGGCGATTACAATCTTTTGTATTTCAGATGTTCCTTCGCCTATTGTACATAATTTACTATCGCGATAAAATTTTTCTACCGGAAAATCTTTGGTATAACCATAACCGCCAAATATCTGAACAGCGTCTGTTGCTACCCTTACCGAAACCTCTGAGGCAAAATATTTCGCCATGGCCGATTCTTTCGTCATAGGCAAATGCCTGTTCTTTAAATCTGCCGCCTGGCGGATCAATAATTCGGCTGCTTCGATTTCGGTAGCCATATCAGCCAGTTTAAAACTAATGGCCTGAAAGCTGGCAATGGGCTGACCAAACTGCTGGCGCTGTTTTGAATAAGCTACTGCAGCATCAAAAGCACCTTTTGCAATACCTAATGCCAATGCCGCAATAGAAATCCTTCCGCCATCTAAAACTTTCATGGCCTGTTTAAAACCTTCGCCAACATTACCCAATAAATTAGCCTTTGGCACACGGCAGTTATCAAAAATCATTTCTGTGGTTTCTGATGCACGCATGCCTAATTTATTTTCTTTTTTGCCTGCTGTAAAACCTGGTGTACCACGCTCTACCACAATGGCCGAAATCCCTTTAGAGCTTCCCTGCTCCCCTGTTCTTACCATTACCACTGCAATATCGCCACTTTTACCATGGGTAATCCAGTTTTTTGCACCATTTATGATATAGTCGTCTCCATCTTCAACAGCGGTAGTCATCATTCTCAACGCATCAGAACCTGTATTGGCTTCGGTTAATCCCCAGGCACCAATCCATTCGGCCGTAGCCAGCTTGGGTAACCACTTTTGCTTCTGTTCTGCATTGGCAAATGCCATGATATGGCCGGTACATAAAGAGTTGTGTGCAGCCAGCGATAAGCCGATTGAGCCACAAACCCGGGCCACTTCTACAATTACATCAACATATTCCTGATAGCCCAATCCAGAGCCTCCATATTCTTCGGGAACCAAAACGCCCATTAAGCCCAATTCTCCGAGCTGTTTAAACAATTCGACAGGGAAATACTGTGTCTCATCCCATTCCATGATATGTGGACGAATGTTTTTCTCTGCAAAATCGCGGACCATGGCCTTTACACTCTGCTGAGTTTCTGTTTCTGAAAAATCGAAGCTTACGCTCATTAAATTTATATTTTAGTTAGTTGAGGCAATTATAAACAATTATTTGATAGTTAGTTACCATTAAATATTTGTGCAATTACAGAATGAAATGGTATTCGGTTCAATTAGTTTATCGGTTAATTTTAAACCTTGAAATTAGCGGTGAAATTTTTTTTCTATTTTTCTTACAACTATAGCCGAATAATTTTAGATAATGGCGTTTTCGATTGAACGAGAGGATAAGGTAATAACAGCTCAGGAATCTTTAAACAGCATCATGGATACTGAAACAAGCTCAGTATGACGGCTCGCAGGAAAAACTTACTGAACAGAAAGCATCTTTTGGCCAAAATGGATTCTTTTTAGACCTTGCAAGCAATTAATTCCTATAACTAAGCTGGAATAGGAGATACATAATTTTTAACTTGGTTATCTTTTTGCAAATCAGGTACAGCAGCGTTTGGCGTTATTCAGCCCTGCCCTCCACTTTACTCCGTTGCACTCCGTGTTCGTTCCGGTGAGGTTTAGGTGGCGCGGCCGGCACAATGATTTGGGTTTAAGCGCACTGTTCCTCCATAATTAAACCTGATTGAAACGAACACAAATCCCGATTTTTTTTTAATCGGGTGAGTAAAGTGTAAAGCAGGGCTTTCGGAACCGATTAGCACAATCATTGCTTTCCAAATCAAATTGAAAGTCTGTCTTTTTAAACCTTGCAAATAATTGAAATTGAATGGGCACGTTACTGCTTTTCAAAATGCTTAAAGTATAATCATGAGCTTCTAAAAAGAAATATAAGGCGTAATCTTATCAATAACCTGTTGGTTTAAAATGATGATCTTTTTTAAATCGGATGGGTTAGCATAATTGCCATGCTGCTTACGGTATTGAATAATGGCATTCATCTGTTTAAAAGAAAGATATGGATTACGCTTTAAATCGTTAAACGTTGCTGTATTTATATTTATTGTTTTTAATGGGGCATTACTGATTTCAATCTGGTCTTTAATTTCGGCATACTTATTAGAATCTAAGCCATAAACTTCGAGCAGCTGCTCTTTCTTGTAAAAACCGCCTAAACGTTCACGGTATTTAATAATTCTAAGCGCAAAAGTTCCGCCAATGCCTTTTATCTCATCCAATTGTGCAGAATCGGCCTTATTAATATCGACGATTACTAAAGTTTTTTCAGCATATTCCTTTTTTTCGAAGGGTGCATATTTTCTTGAGGCGTTGATGGACTGATCGGGTATGTTAACATAAGGCAATATCTTTTTATACATTTCCGGCGAAATGGTATACATTTTCTGAAGATCTTCAGCTCTGTAAAACTTACCGCCCTTAGCGGTATAATTCAAAATCGATTGTGCCTGTTTTGCTGATAAACCTAAAGTTTGCCAACCCAGTGCATCTAAAGTGTTGGGATTGAATTTGAAAAGTTTAACCGTTTTTTCGGGATTTGAATTTTCAATCCGGTCACGAATGGTATTGGCATATACCCGATCTGTTATGGTTATCTTCTGAATTTGTGCTAAAAGATCTGAACCATCATTTGAAACGGGCTGATAATAGCCATACATTATAGGTGTTGCCTTAATTACAATAATAATAAAGACCAGGAATAGCAATCCATTAAATTCACTTTTGCTAACACCAAAATTTTTGTTGAGCCAAATTCTCATTGATGCGATATGACATGTGTATTATAAATATAAATCTTATTTTTGGAATTGCAAAACAGAACAGGTTTTGCCTATCAACAATCTAAGAATTTATATGAAGATCATAACTACATCTGAGTTTGCAAAAGCAACAAAGATAGATAAGCTAGGTGTACCAGGTTTAGCGGGCTTAATGATGGAGATCATGAAACTGAACGACATCAATGACGTATTCGCTCAAAACCAACACTTTAAAGGCTTAGAATTTGTAGACAAGATATTAGAAACCATTGGCGTTTCTATAGAATTTGATGATGATGATTTAAATAGTATTCCGAAAACAGGCCCTTTTATTGCTATTGCAAATCACCCTTATGGTGGTGTAGAAGGTTTGGCTTTAGTTAAACTATTGTGTACGGTTAGGCCTGATGCAAAGGTGATGGTCAATTTCATTTTGAAAAAAATACCAAACCTTGATGAATTTTTTGTTGCGGTAAATCCTTTCGAAAATGTTCAACATTCTTCAAGTATCAGTGGATTAAAAACTACTTTTGATTTGCTTAGAAATGGAACACCAATTGGTATTTTCCCTGCAGGAGAGGTTTCTACCTTTAAGTTGGATGCCCAACAGGTAACCGACAGGATGTGGCATCCTGTTGTTGGAAAACTGATTGCTAAAGCAAAAGTGCCCGTTGTACCTATTTATTTTCACGGCAATAACGGTGTTTTCTTTAACATTTTAAGCTTCATCCACCCTACCCTGCGTACAGCGAAGTTACCTTCGGAGTTTCTAAATAAACATGGCCGCACCATTAAGGTACGCGTTGGCAAACCAATAGCCGTATCTGAAATTTCGCACATGAACAGCAGTAATAAACTGATGGACTTTTTAAGGGCCCGTACGTATGCACTTGGTGTTGGATTAGATACGGAGAAAAAACTCTTTAATCCGTTAAACTTATTTAAGATTAAAAAGAAACCTGCTGAGGTAATTGAAGAAACTTCAAGGCTTTTAATTAAAAATGAGGTTGAACTTCTGGAAGATTTCAGGGTTTGGACAGAGAAAAACTACGAAGTATACATTGTTCCGACGTTAAAAATCCCGAATATTTTAAGAGAAATTGGCCGTTTGCGTGAAATTACTTTCCGCGAGGTTGGTGAAGGAACCAACAAAAAAATTGATCTTGATAATTACGATATTTACTATAACCACTTATTTATATGGGATAAGGATTTAGAAAATATTGTAGGTGCCTACCGGATTGGTAAAGGTGATGAGATTTTAGAAAGCATGGGCCGCCGTGGCTTCTACCTGTCTGAACTGTTTAAAATGAAAGATCAGTTTTACCCAATGTTGAGACAAGGAATCGAGCTGGGCAGATCGTGGATCAGAAAAGAATACCAGGGTAAACCACTTCCATTATTTTTGCTTTGGAAGGGCATTTTAAAATACCTGATCGATAACCCACAGTACCGCTACATGTTCGGGCCGGTGAGTATTAGCAACAACTTCTCTAAATTTAGTAAGGCCCTAATTGTAGATTACATTACCAAAAACCATTTCGATTATGAGATGGCTAAATATGTTAAACCAAGAAACAAATTCAAGGCTGACCTTTTACCAATTTCTACCGATACATTGGTTGATAGTAGTGAATCATTCAAAGATTTAGACAGCATCATCGGAGACATTGAAAATTCGCATATTAAAATCCCCGTATTGTTGAGGCAGTATATGAACCTGAATGCGAAGATAATCTCATTCAATATCGATCCTAAATTTTCTGATTGTTTAGATGGCTTCTTAGTGGTTGATACACATAATATTCCACCAGAAATGCTCGAAAAACTCGGTAAGAATCTATAAATTAATTCAATAAAAAAACCCAGACATCCATCTGGGTTTTTTATTATCAACTAACCTAAACTTTATAAATACTAACCAAATATTTATGCCACAAAAGTAAGTCTGCCTTGTTAAATTGGTATTAATGAAATGTTATTTATAGAATTCGTTTATGAATATGAAAGAATGTTTCTAAACAGATTACTTTCTACACCTAAGCATTTTTCAATCTCTCTGAACCGCCTTTAATGTTAACACTACGTTAAGCAGCACTAAAATTGTTCACATAAAGAAATTGTTGCTTTTATGTTAATAATAAGTAAATTTAATGTAACCAAATATAGAGCGGTTTGAAAAGAGGGATTTACACATATATTTTGAGGACCATTTTGTTCGTTTGCCTGATGATGAATACCATTATCTCGAAAGGACAGAACTATTCTTTCGATTTTTATAATGGGACTTTCAACTTTAGTATCGATTCTTCAGTCGTTTTTCCAATACCAAAAACAGCAACTACATCAGCCGTTTCAAACTTTTATAACCGCATCTCTTCTGGCCAATACGCACCTCTTATCTCATCTTTAGAAAAATACCAGAAAAAATATCATTTAAACGACTGGATTTATTATCAACTGATCCGCAAAACAGCCGAACAGATTAGTCCGAAAGCAGATAATTATTTTGGCTATACTTTATACAAATGGTTTTTACTGAGTAAATGCGGGTACGATGCAAGGTTAGCTGTGGGCAATGATCAGGTTATCTTTTATGTAAGAAACGAGGAGGATATTAGCGATATTCCGTTTTTTATGATTGACGATAAAAAGTTTATGTGCCTAAATTACCACGATTATGGCAAACTGTTTAAACAGGCGGATGCTTACAAGCCCGTTAAGATTTCAATTCCAGAGGCTAAAAATCCTTTCTCCTATAAGGTTACCCGAATGCCCGATTTTAAACCCGAAAGTTACCAGCAAAAAGATATCGAATTTAGTTACCGTCAAAAAATCCATCATTTTAAGCTAAAAGTTAATGAGGATGTACAAACCATTTTCAAAAATTATCCGGTAGTAGATTTTGAGAGTTATTTTAATATTCCTTTGAGCCGGGAAACCTACAGCTCTCTTATTCCCACCTTGAAAGAAAACCTGAAAGGCATGGATCAGAAAAAAGGTGTCGATTACCTGATGAGATTTACCCGTTATGGTTTTTTATATGAAGATGACGGTGAAAATTTCGGCAAGGAAAAACGTTTCTCGCCTGAACAAACATTATTAAGTACCCACAGCGATTGCGATGACCGGGCGGCACTATTTTTCTATTTGGTTAAGGAAATATACAACCTGCCGATGATTGCCTTGCTATACCCTAAACATTTAACTATTGCTGTTCAGTTTGACAAACCGGTTGGTGAACCGATTACTTATAAAGGTAAAAAGTATTCGTACTGCGAGCCTACACCCCAGGCTCAGAATCTAAAAATCGGACAACTTTCTTCAAATTTCAAGAACAGTAAATATGAAGTGGTTTATGCATACGAGCCTACTAAGAAATAAGCCTTCATATTAAATTAATGTTAAAAAATCGTTATTTTATCAATAACAGGTTGATTCATTAGCTATTTAAGGTAATTTAGATTTCTCATATTGAGTTAAATCTAAAACCTTGTCTATGTCTGCTATTATCTATACCGTTTTAAAGGAATTTTTTGTTGAGGTGAACGGTCACGCTATAAAGGCTAGAATTATGTCGCCGATTAATGATGACAAAGTTTTCGTTTTCAAGATCAGTTCATTTTACAAAAGTAAAACTGATTCTGATGCTTATGAACCGGCATCAACATTTACTTCTTACGCAAATGCGGAACGGCATTTACTTCAATACCTGGAAGGTTTCCAGAATACACTGGATCTGGGCGGCGACATCGCACCAGGAAATAGTTTTTAAATATTTTCTTTATCGTCTTTTTCAGGCGGAAGTTCTGATTGAATGATCTCTTCTTCAAACGCCTTCTTATCCTTTTGGTTTCTTTTAATCAGGTAAGCAATTAAAATGATGACCAGAACTGCAACGCCGATTAATATTGGATAGTTCATATTCGTTCGATTAAATTCTAACCTATGTGATTTAACCTAAGTTATGAGAAATATTTTACATGTTAAGCACCAAGCCAAGTGTTAACATAATCATAATATTAATTTAACTTTCTGTTTTTTTATCTTTGGAGAAATCCCATAAGCTCTAAATGAAAAAGAATAAATCCAAGTCGAAAAATCATTCGACAAGCAAAAAATTACGGAAAGAATTAGAATCGAAATTAGCCCTTGCATTTAACGAACTTGTTACCCAGTATGGCAAAGCAAAAAAAACCGATAAAGTAATCGAAAAATTTGCAAAGCAATTAACTAAAAAAGTTACTTTCATTACTCAAGATGATTCTATAACGCCATATATCAAAGAAGAAAAAGTTGCTCCTGCAGCTCCAAAGGCAAAAACGGTTAAACCTGCTGCAGAAAAGAAAGCAAAAGCAGAGGTTAAAGAGACAGTATAAAAATACTGTTATAAAATAAAGCGGGTGTTCTCCGTTATGATGAGCACCCACTTTATTTCTTTTAAAGAATAATCAAACTCATCAGCTAACCAATAGGCTTAAAAGAATTATTACTGAACGTCAATATTTTTCGTTGCCCTTACTGGTATTGTATACTTGCCACCAGAAATGGCAAATTGTAACTGATAATTACCAGAAGCAGGGAATATCCTATTCCTAGAGTTGTTTCAGTTGTACCCCCCTATCGTTTCGTCATATACGATACCATTTATACCACAGCCCTCCAACAGTAAATTTATGCCTTACGCAATATCACCGTTATGGCCTCGCTTAATAGACAACGTATTGGAGAGGTATCTGGCTTTTCTTTAAAATTTAATGATTAACAGCTGTAAAATAAATGGAGAAAGTAGAAGATAAAATCGCTCCTGTAGACCTTGACTTAGCCCTTACAAAAACTTTCGAGTCATATTCATCTAAGTAGTCATTTGCTTCTACAAGAACTTTTTTACTTCCGTTCATCTGCGTGCCTTTAATGGTTCCATAAGGATATACTAAAAACTGCTTTTCAGTTACAGGATAGTTAGACATGTCTGCAACTTCCCATTCCCAATATATATCGCTATCCAAGATTGAAGCATTATTTCTAGTAAAAGAAATGTCATATGCAAACTTCCAGACACCATTCTCCATGTGACCATTAGGATTGTATGAAGTACCGTAAGCGTGAGCAAAGCCACAGTCAGTTCCAAATAGAATCGTTTCTACTTTATTAACTGAATTTATTGTAATTGGTAATGGGGGAACATCTGGAGGTACTACATAAATCCCATATCTAGTGGAGGAGTAACTTATACGATTTATATTTTGATTATCTAAATATTCAAACCTCAGAATTAATTTACCATATTGCTTATTCGCTGGCAATGATGCATCCAAATCAGCTAAAGTGGCCTGATTAGAACTATAGTCTGAAGATGTAATATTTTTTGTCAGTAAGAGTACACTTGATGGATCATCAGGAATATTTGAATCACTACTTTGATTTTCTGTGTAATATAGTTTGATTATACAATTACCAGAAACAAATCCTCCATTGGAATTAGCACCTCTCAGTACTGAGACAAGAATTTTAAAAGGAGTCGGTGCATTTATATTTGGTACTTTAAGAGACGTTCCTTGCAAATAGTTCTGTCCAATTTGAAATGACTGTAATGTTACCTGAGCATACGAACCTGTAGCTATTACCATAATAGCTAACAAAATGAATATCTGTTTTTTCATATTATTTCTCATATGTGGCTTTATATTCATTTGCAGTATCGTACTCAGATTGAACATCTGCTAAACTTTTATGATACCAACCATATACAACAAATTCTTTGTTCTTTTCATTGTATACAATTTGATCCTTTGGCGCAGTGGTAGTTATAGAAACAAACTGTAGTAGTTTTGAAAACTCAATTTCTGATACTTCCGTTGTTTTAGTAACAGGTTCGATTTTGACTTCATCTTTTTTACAACCCGTTAGGGAGGAGATTGATAAAACTGCAACTATTGCAATTTTAAGAACATAGGTATTTAGATTTTTCATAACTAAAAATACATACAATAGGTTAAATAAAAATTAACTATGAATGAAGTTTAAGAATAAATAAGCCAATGAACATCAAATAAAAATACATTACATAAAAACAAAATAGCAATTAATTATACTCGAAATAATATTAACAAAAAAGGGTATTTGCCTTAACGGCAAACACCCTTTTCAAAAATTCTTATAAAGGATAAGTATTCTTATATCTTATAAATTAGCTAACAAATCTAAACCATCAACAGTTGACCATTTTCCTTTTGTTAAAGAAGCACCTGTAGCAGTTGTTGATACTGACCAGTTTGCACCGAAACTAGCTGCGTTCACAGTAAACGCACCACCAGAATTTTGCGAAAGAAATAATACTGGCGTATTCGTTACTTTTACATTATTCAATTTAATCTTACCACCAACAACTTGCTCAGTATATGTAGCCAAATCGCGAATTTGAACTGCCGATCCGAAACCAGATTCAACTGAAGCGTAACCATCAATAACAATATTACTAAAATCACCATTACCGTGTGATTTAAATTGTATAGCATCATACTGCTTTTCCGAGTTTGATTCTGTAGTTGTACCAGCTGCTCTTTTAAGGGTAATGTTCGTAGCTTTAGGCCAAAATGCATTATTTACACCTTTGGCTTCAATTTCCATTCCGTAGTTAGCAATGCCTGTTTGATAAGCAAACCAATTGGTATTATCCTGGCCTCTCCAGCCATCTTGCCAATCGAATGAATCATCGGTATTGCCATAAGAGATTAAATTTTTAGCACTTACAGTACCACCGTAAAATTCAAAACCATCATCGTTTCCTTTGTATGATACTAAGTTTTCTAAAACTGTACCTGATCCTACAGAATAAAATGAAAATCCGTTGTGCTCTCTTGTGTTATTATTAAATACCAAACCAGCATATTCAACTCTTACGTATTTTAACGAACCACCATTGTGTGCGGCATTAGTACCACCATAGCTTAAATCTTGGCCATCTTCTGATTTTGCTGTTTGAGTACCCGTAGCCGTTGCAGAATTTACTATTGGTGCATCACCATACATGATAATACCAGCCCATTGTCCGCCCAATTTGGTTTTAGCTGTAAAAACGATTGGCTCATCTGCTGTACCATTAGCGATTAATTTACCACCATTTAAAACTACTAATCCATCTTCGCCATCAGCTTGATCTGCAGTAAAGGTACTACCTGGTTCTATTGTTAAGGTAACACCAGATTGAATTTTCACTAGCCCTTTTAAAGTATAATTACCAAAAGCTAAAGTTCTGTTAGCTGTAATATTTCCGGTGATTTCACCTTGAACAGGCACCTTTATTATTGGTTGATCATCATCATCTTTTGAACAGCCCGTAAAAATTGTAGCTGAAACAGCAATTGCATAAAGTAATTTTTTCATTTTAATTCTTTTTTATAATATATTTTAGTTTTCCTTGAATGTAAATTTACCACCTCAATGTTTTCAATACATTAACCCAACTTTAAGCTTACATCAATCATGGGTTAACAAATCGTAAACAACTAGAGGTTAAAATGTATAGCCTAAACCTAGTGATACACCAACTCCTCTTTTATAATCTTTAACAGTTAAATCGTTTTCGTATATCTTTATGATACTTTCTTCGCCTAATTCTATTCTATATGTCGGATTCAGGATATTCTCTACCCCAAGTTTTAAATCCCACTTACCAGAAAGTTTATTATTCCAGATAAAATCCAACTTACCAAAAGGCTTTTCATAGTAATTATCCAATCCATTTGTACCTACTGCATAAATACGCTCGCCATAAATATTGTAAGCCAATGTCATTGTACTTTTCCATTTTTTAGTAAAGTCTGATTCGTGTTTGATATCTGCATTGATCAACCAAGGAGAAGCACCTTGTAACTTACGGGTATTATCATTACCGATGGCGGCGGTCTCTACACTGTTCTTAGCCACATCAATGGTAGTCTTAGTATACATTAATGAAGTGTTGAAGCCAACCGAGAAGTTCGAAAGCGATTCGTTTATTCTTGATAACTGCAACAAGAATTCAATTTCAGCTCCATAAAGCACTGCCTTTTTTGAATTGTTATAGGTAATTTGTAAACCACCACTACCTGCAGTCTGTAGAAATAAACGTTCGATCGGGTTTTCTAAATACTTGGCAAATGCTGTAATGGCAAACATTTCTTTACTAGTTGGGAACAACTCATACTTCGCATCGAAATTATAATTATTACTATTCACGATATTTGGGTTACCGCTTTCTATGGTTGCGTCAGGATTAACAAATTCTAACGGAAATGCCTCCATGATTACAGGCTTTGTTATTGTTTTTGAAGCAGATAGTCTAAAATTCGAATTCTCTGTTATACTATATTTCAAGTTAGCTGCTGGCAAAATATTGAAATTATTTTTAGTAGATCTTTGGAATGGTTCATCAAAACTACCCGGATTTCTAAATCTTGTTAAGCGCTGAGACTGCTCGAACCTTGCTCCCGCATTTAGGTTTAATCTGTCATTAAATCTAAATGCTAAATCAACATAACCAGCATTTACACTTTCTTGCATTGTAGCTGCGTATGTAGCATTACTACCTTCTCTATAAGTAAAGTTACCCTGAGCAATTTCGTTCACCAAGGTTTGATCAGGTTCATTTGTATCAAAACTTGTTGTATTAGATGCTAGATTTTGTGACACTACGAATCTGGAGTTAGATGCTACTTTGTTAAACGAACCGTTATAACCGACACTCAGCTTATGTGCTTTTGTTAAGTCTTCGTTCCCAAATTTAAAGTTGTACTCTAACATGCCCGACCCAAAGAAGTCCCCATCAAAATCCATATATTGTCTATATATACTGTTACCAGAATAATTTACTGATGTAGTGTTCTCATCAATAAGAGATCCTCTGAAAGATTTTCTGTCTGGCAATTGATATTTTGTCTTTGAATAGGAAATACCAGCTTTTATACTATGCGCATCATCTTCAGTTATTTTATAATTCGCAAAAGTTTGCCCGGTATAAAAATCAGTTTTTTGTAACTGATTTAACCTTATAAAGGTATTGTTAACCGTAGCTTGGCTATTGGTATAACCCAATTGATCTTGAATCAAGTTTTCAGTCCCTTTTAAGTAAAAGGCATTAAAACTTAAACTTAATCTTTTGGTAACGTAGTTTAAGGCTCCGAGTATAGATGAATTAGTAGAAAACCTATTGGTTGTTGTGTACAGGTTATTATCATAAATACCTTGTGCGGTATTAAAAAAACGATCTACACCTTCTCTTATTTGAAAATTATTATCTGTATTAATAGAGATTAAATACTGGAAAGACCTTTGGTTTTCAAGATTGAATTTTTGTGTATGTAAAATACCAACGCTTGTATTTAAAGGAGCCTTGCCATTATCAACATCGAAACCAGAACCAAATTGCGAAAGTGCTTCATTAGACGACATGGTATAAGCAGACGGGGCCTTTCCAAAAACTTTAGGCAAAGCTCTTCCATCACCATTAAAACCTAAATAACTACCAAAGGATGTAGCATCTTCTGCCCTCAAGAATTTCTTAAAAGTACTGTTCGAGATAAAGCTTGTTCCAATATTAATTTTAGTTACTGCTTTTTCGCCCTTAGCGGTTACAATATTGAATGTTCCGCCAGCGAAATCGCCGTATAAACCTGAGTTGAATGTTTTGTAGGTTTCTAAAACGCTGACAATATCAGTTGGAAAAAGATCTAAAGGAATAATCTTTTTGAAAGGATTGTTAGAAGGTACCGCTAAACCGTTTATTAATAAGTTATTATACCTGTCTTCTAAGCCTCTTACAAATAAACCTCTGCCGTCTACCTTAGTAATACCGGTAATTTTTGTCAATCCTTCTTCAACATCGCTTACGCCTTTTCTAGAGAGTTCCTGGATTCCGATACCTTGTTTAATCTCGATAGCATTCTTTTGCAATGACAGCAAAGCAGTTTCGCTTTCTCTACCAGCTACACCCTTTACTTGTACATCAGCTAATTTTTGAGAATTTGATTCTTCAAGTGTCAGGTTTAAGGTAGTTGTACCTCCACCATTTACTTCAACAGCTGGTACTTCCTTTGTAGCATAACCTACGTAAGATGCTTCTATTACAAATTTACCATCTTGTAATGCAGCGATAGTATATTTGCCATCAGCACCTGTAGAAGTACCTTTAGTTGTACCTTTAATTTTAACCGTTACCCCAATTAAGGTCTCACCCGTTTTTTTATCGGTAACTGTTCCAGAAATTTTCCCTGTCTGCGCATACGCAAGTATGCTGATCGTTAAAGCGAACACCGTGAGTGCCGTTCTTTTAAAAGAGTTTAGTAAATCCAATTTGCCTTTATTTAATAAGGACAAAAGTATTACCACAGTGTTAACTACATGTTAGGTGTTAATTAACATTCTTTTACCTTAAAGTTAACTAAACGTTAAGTGCCTTCAGGATCAATAACGAATACCCACTTTCTTGCAAATAAAGTGCAATAACCAGATCGGACCTATTAACAAGAACTTAACATCATCCAGAAATGACGGTTTCTTTCCTTCAATTTTATGCCCAATAAACTGACCAATCCAGGACGCAACAAATATAGCGGCATAAATAGCGTAGGCAGTTCCACTACCTAAGCCTACCGCTTGCTCAATTTTTACGATGATGTAACTCATTAAACCTACTACCCAAATCATTAAAAAAAACAATACTGGTGAAAGCGTAAAGTAATAATACAAGCTAAAGGCCAATAGAAAAGATGCCCAGTTAAAGAAACCATTATAGTTACCTAAAAAACCGATATGCGGAAAAGGGATCTGCCAGATCAAACCCAGTAAGCTGAATACAATTAAAGGAACACAGATCCAGTGCACCAGCTTGTTTGTTGGATTTTGGTGACTTTCGGCATACTTATCAAAAAGCACATCTACTGGCCGCTTTGGTTCGATCGTTATGGTTCTCTTGCTCATTATGTAAAAATAAAAAAAAGCGATGGAATATCCATCGCTTAATGTTTTGTTTAATTCATTCGCCCAGGTTTGTGTCTTCACAAACCTTTTCTACATTTCGTTTCGTGAGGACACGAACCGAGGCTAGCGTAATCGTCATGCTGAATTCAGTTCAGCATCTTTTCTATTACTAAGATCCTGAAACAAGTTCAGGATGATGATTCGGTGGGCGAATTGCCTTCTTTATTTTGCAAATGCTACAGAACGGGTTTCTCTGATTACGGTAACCTTAATCTGACCAGGATAAGTCATTTCGGTTTGAATACGTGTAGAAATATCTGCAGCTAAAAGTTCTGCCTGTGCATCGGTAATGCGTTCACTTTCTACAATTACGCGCAGTTCTCTACCAGCCTGAATTGCAAACGTTTTTTCTACACCAGGGTAAGATAAAGCCAGTTCTTCTAAATCTTTAAGGCGTTTAATATAACTTTCTACCACCTCACGACGTGCACCTGGACGAGCACCAGAAATCGCATCACAAGCCTGCACAATTGGAGAGATCATTGAAGTCATCTCAATTTCATCGTGGTGGGCGCCAATAGCATTACAAATTTCAGGGTGCTCTTTATATTTTTCGGCCAGTTGCATACCTAAAATTGCGTGTGGCAATTCAGGATTATCATCAGGTACTTTACCTATATCATGTAATAAACCTGCACGTTTGGCCATTTTAGCATTTAAGCCTAATTCGGCAGCCATCGTTGCACAGAAATTCGCTACCTCACGGGAGTGATGTAAAAGGTTTTGTCCGTAAGATGAACGGTAACGCATACGGCCAACCATACGGATCAACTCGGGGTGCAAACCATGGATACCCAAATCGATTACTGTACGCTCACCAATCTCTACAATTTCGTCTTCGATCTGTTTTTTGGTTTTCGCTACAATTTCCTCAATACGAGCTGGGTGGATACGACCATCTGTTACCAAACGGTGTAAAGCCAAACGGGCAATTTCCCTTCTTACCGGATCGAAACCTGACAAAATAATTGCCTCTGGTGTATCATCCACAATAATCTCAATACCGGTAGCGGCTTCTAAAGCGCGGATATTTCTACCTTCTCTACCAATAACGCGGCCTTTAATCTCATCGCTTTCGATATGAAAAATAGAAACCGAATTTTCAATTGCAGCTTCGGTAGCGGTACGCTGAATGGTTTGGATGACTACTTTTTTAGCTTCTTTGCTCGCTGTTAACTTTGCTTCATCAACAATATCCTTCACCTGCATCATTGCCTGTGTACGGGCCTCTTGTTTCAGATTTTCTACCAATTGCTCTTTAGCTTCTTCGGCAGATAGACCAGCAATGGTTTCTAATTGTTTTAGGTGTTGGTTTTTAAGCACTTCAACTTCTTCTTGCTTTTTAACCGCAATTTCGGTTTGCTTTTCTAAAACGCTTTTTTGCTTATCGAGTTCTTGTTCTTTTTTATTAAAATTTTCCATACGCTGATTTACCGATTGCTCTTTCTGCTTCATGGTATTTTCGCGTTGGTTAATGTTGTTGTTTTTGGCATTCACTTCTTGCTCATGCTCAGCTTTCATTTGCAAAAACTTTTCTTTTGCTTCTAAAAGTTTATTCTTTTTTAAGATCTCTGCATTGTTTTCTGCATCTTTTAAAATCTTTTTCACTTTGTTCTGTGCGGCAACTTCCTGCTGTTTAAGCAAGTTACGCAGGAGGAATCTTCCTACCACCACTCCGATAGCTATACCCGCTATTACGGCAAATACGTATCCTAATATTTCAACTATTTCCATTTTGTTTTTTAAGTAAAAAAAAACCGCAACTAATTTTTAAAGTCTCATACATTTTAAACCTCAACTAAGCATAATTAGGGTTTAAGCCATTTTCAGGTGCCATAGCAGATGAAATACGCCCTCTTAACCCTATAGATATTGAAGTGTTAAGTTTTATAAAATTTGAAACTCAAAAACTAGCTGCGGCTATGTTTTTATGCTAATATTAGCGTCGTCATCCTAATCCGATAGCTATCGGATTTATTTTAGGATCTTATTAAATAGGCTCTGAAACAAGTTCAGAGTGACGAATCGCCGAAAGAACGAACCTTATTTTGAAAAGAAATTACTGAGTAAAACATCCAATTCTTCAACTTTATCGGCAACAGCAGTATCCTGGCTTTGTACTTTGTTTTCTGTTCTTAATACAGCTGTTGCATAGTGCAATACTGCCATAGAAAGAAGATCCTGCTTATCTCTAACCGCATAATTATCCTGATAATCTTTTATGCGCTCGTTGATCATTTTTGCTGCCCGTCTCACAATTTCTTCCTCTTCCATATTCACCTTTAGTGGATAAATACGGTCGGAAATGGTTATTTTAATCGAGATTTCTCCCATTTGTTTAGCTTAGTTTCTGATTTCTCTGCATCATTATTTTTTTAATAATGCAATACTCTTATCAATCTCCCGCACAAAATCGTTAATTTTTTGTTTAATGTCAAGCGACTTCTCACTTGCCCCCTCTATACTTTTAGCCAATTTTGTAACCCTTAATTTTTCATCAAGTTCTACATTTTTGCCTTTCGCTGTATCGAGCGCTACTTTTAACGATTGATTTTCAAGCTTTAATAAATCATTTTCTTCCTGTAGCGCATTACATAGCTCCAATACCTGAGCCGTTTTTTGTAATACCTTATCTAATTGATCTGCAACAGAAGTCATGAATTTATTTCTAAAAATACGAATTTATATTTTATTTCCTAATTTCTGCTCCAGCTTGTGCTGTTAAATTCGCGATTAGTTTTTGCATCGTATTTTCGATCTGCTTATCGGTTAAGGTTTGTTCCTCATCCTGCAAAATGAAATTCAGGGCGTACGATTTTTTACCCTCCGGTAATTTGTCACCTACATATACATCAAACACACCAACCTCTTTGATCAGCTTTTTATCGGTTTTGAAAGCAATGCCTTTTAAGGTATCGAAAGTTACCGCCTGATCGATCAATAAAGATAAATCTCTACGTACTTGCGGGTACTTAGAAACTTCTTTGTTCACGATTTTATTTTTCCTTACAATATCCAACAAAGCTGCCCAATCAAAATCGGCATAAAAAACCTCAGCGTTTACATCTGCTACTTTACGGTCGGCTTTTGAAACGGCGCCGAAACTTACCAGGGTTTTATCTCCACGGAAATATTTAATTCCGTAAGCAAAGTTTTCATCGTTTAAGGTATCGGTTTGATAGCTTGCAATACCCAAACGGCTTATAATGGCATCAACTGCCGATTTTAAGTTATAAAAGGTAATCGATTTAGCATTGTGGTTCCATTGCTCGCTCTGTTTAGCACCCGAGATCAACAATAATAACCTTGAGCGCTCTACATACTGCTCATTAATTAAATGATAGGTTTTACCGAATTCATAAAACTTCACATCAGCATTTTTACGGTTCTGGTTGTAAGCTACACTCTCTAATGCAGGCATCAATAAATGCTGACGCATTACATTTAAATCGCTGCTTAAGGGATTTAAAATAAATACGGCTTCGTCTAAATTTTTCGAATAGGCCGATTTAGTTAACGAGTTGCACATAATTTCTGCATAACCGTTTGAGGTAAGCATATCTGCAATTACGTTATGCGTATTTTCTTTCTCAGGCTTAATGCTGTAAGAAAGCGATGCATTTACCTTTGAAGGGATTTCTATATTGTTATAACCGTAAATACGCAATACCTCTTCTGTAATATCACATTCGCGGGTTACATCAACTTTAAACGACGGTACTCTTAAAGCCAAAGTATCTTCAGAGGTATTGGTTGCCGCAATACCTAAAGCAGTAATAATGTGTTTAATTTCGGCCGATGGAATATTTGCACCAATTAATTTATTGATGTTGGTATAACTTACTTCAAACTCGAAAGGCTTGATATGACTTGGATAAATATCGGATACTGATGAAGAGATTTCCCCGCCAGCCAGTTCTTTAATTAATAACGCTGCATATTTTAAAGCCGTAACCGTAATCTCCGGATCGGTACCACGCTCGTAGCGGAAAGAGGCATCAGTTTTTAATCCGTGCCTTTTTGAAGTTTTACGAACAGAAACCGAATTAAAGTAAGCACTTTCTAAGAAAATATTTTTGGTATTGGCATCAACACCAGAAGATTTTCCACCAAAAACACCTGCGATACACATTGGCGTTTCGGCATTGCAGATCATTAAATCATCTGCACCCAACTTACGTTCTACATCATCAAGGGTTACAAAAGGCGTTCCTTCTGCAACTTTTTTCACGATTACTTTTCCACCGGTAATTTTATCGGCATCGAAAGCATGTAAAGGCTGACCTAAACCATGAAGGATATAATTGGTAATATCAACCACATTATTGATCGGACGTAAACCAATTACCTTTAATTTATCTTTTAACCACTCTGGCGATTCTTTTACGGTAACCCCAGAAAGTGTTAGGCTGCTATAACGCGGACAAGCGGCTAAATCTTCTACCTCTACCGGAATTACCAGGTTTTCG
The DNA here is from genome assembly GCF_004310665.1 of Pedobacter kyonggii. GTDB lineage: Bacteria > Bacteroidota > Bacteroidia > Sphingobacteriales > Sphingobacteriaceae > Pedobacter > Pedobacter kyonggii. The sequence continues at coordinate 43,787 of NZ_SIXF01000015.1, forward strand.
TTATCTGTTTTAAAAGCTGAAAGATCAGGTATTTCATATTCACTTCTGAAATAAGCGGCCAAATCTCTCGCCACACCTAAGTGAGAAGCCGCATCAGCACGGTTTGGTGTTAATCCGATTTCGAAAACAAAATCATCATCCATTTTGAAATGGTCTTTAGCACGGATCCCGATTTCAGTATCATCAGCAAGGATCATAATCCCATCATGCGATTTACCCAAACCAATTTCATCTTCAGCACAGATCATCCCTTGAGAAAGTTCTCCCCTGATTTTTGATTCTTTGATTTTAAAAGGTTCGCCCTCTAAAGGATATACCGTAGTACCCACTGTAGCTACTACTACTTTTTGGCCAGCACCTACATTTGGAGCACCACAAACAATCTGAAGGTTTTCTTTACCACCCACGTTTACCGTAGTAATGCGCAAACGATCGGCATTGGGATGCTGAACACAGGTTAATACTTCGCCGATAACCAAGCCTTCTAAACCGCCCACAACAGGCTGCACTTTTTCTACACTTTCTACTTCTAAACCAACATTGGTAAGAATTAACGAAAGCTCTTGAGGTGTTTTATCGATCTGTACGAATTGTTTTAACCAGTTATATGATATTTTCATTTGGAGTATCAGGTAATGAGTATCAGGTATCAAGACAAATCTCGACTGATACTCTATTTCTATAAAACGCAAAGATATTATTTAAAGGTCAAAGGAGAAAGTTAAATTATCGGGATTTGAGATTCCAGACATGAGATTTGAGACTTACGGGCGCTAAAATTTTGGTTCAAGAACATAATAAAAATGATTAATGGCCAATATTTAAATTAGATAGAATTACTGCACATGCTCCTGCTCCTATTACCAGCATTATAACAGATGCAATAACCAGTTTAAGGCCGGGTTTAACTGGTTGATTTTTCGCAGCTTTCACGATGATCTGAATGATGCCTATTACAAACAACAATGCGACAACTACCCAATATACAATAAAAAGTTCCATAGCCGTACCCGATATTAACTGTTAAAGAGCAATACCGCACAGGCACCAAAACCAATCACCATCATAATTACTGAAATAATAAGCAATTTTAACCCAAACTTTACAGGTTCTTTCCTTGATGATTTGATAATAATCTGAATAATCCCCACAACAAAGAGTACAACAGCGGTAAGACAATAAACAATAAATAATCCGAATAAACCTTCCATGTTAGTTCATATTTAATTTTTCCCTGATCAGATCTATTTTGTTGTCGCGGTAAAAAATATTCATGGTTTCGAAGGGTACCATTTTATATTTATCGCTCACAATGTGCACGCATGACTTTTTAACAGCACGTACATCAAAATCCAGCGGATCCATAAAATTCATGATGATAATCCGAAATAAATTATCGTAACTTAAACTATCTGATTTTACCCTTGGCAGGCAACACATTAATTCGCCAAAGGTATCTTCCGCACAATCTACCGAAACACCCGTACTAAACAAATTCAGCATGTGTTCTTTCAATTTTTCATCGTGTTCGAAAACGATAGTATTTTTTGAATTGTTGAGTAAATCTTCCGGATTGATCAGGTGTGTCATCGGCATTACCTCATCGCCGATCTTTAATGCATAAGCCATACACAATGCATCGGGGTTGCATGGCACAGGAATTAAATCTTGTGGGGTAAAGGTTGGGTATTGCTCATAAATTTTTCTGCGCACCTCAGTTAGGGTGATTCTTCCCTGTTGATCATTATAATCATCATTTCTTCCGGCAACCTGAGTAGGCTGGAAAGTAACACCGCGAACACATTTCTGTTTAAGTGCATAATCTAAAATATCGCCAATTTCATGATCGTTAAGGCCATTTTGCAAAGTAACCACCAAAGTAGTAGATACATTAAACTGATTGAGGTGATCGATGGCTTTTCTTCTTACTTCGGTAAGGTCTTCTCCCCTTAGCTTGGTTAATACTTCGGCGCTGAAACTATCAAACTGCAGGTAGATTTCAAAATCGGGCATATAGCTTGCTAATTTCTCTACAAAGCCAATATCTTTTGCAATCCTGATGCCATTCGTATTCACCATTAAGTGTTTAATGGGCTTTGTTTTGGCAAGGTCTAAAATCTTAAAAAAATCGGGATGTACGGTTGGTTCTCCTCCCGAAAGTTGAACCACATCGGGTTCACCCTCATTAGCCACCACAACATCCATCATCCGTTCTATTTCTTCCAGCGTACGGTGCCTGCCATAACTTGGCGACGACATGGCATAACATGTTGGACAGGCAAGGTTGCAACGATCAGTAACCTCTATTACGGTTAAACACGAATGCTGTTCATGATCGGTACACAGGCCGCAATCGTAAGGGCAGCCATAATGCACTTTGGTATTAAACTTAAGCGGCATTTCCGACTGTTTATTGTAATTCCTGATCTGTTTGTAATATTCTACATCATCAGCAATCATTACTTTGCTATCGCCATGCGTTCTGCAGTTTTTCAGCATAAATACCTTGGCATCCTGAAAAACAATTTTCGCATCGCAAAGCTGTAAACATTCGGGGCAAAGACTTTTAGTATAATCGTAGTATATATAATCTCTGGTATTGGCCATAATGTTTACTGTTTATGTAAAATCTGTTTCGAAATTCTGATGATGAATCTATAATAATAAATAAAAATAAACAATGCAGACCAATGAATGCTGCTTAAATTTAAAAATAATGAATGGTAAGGCTTTATAAATTCTACCCAAAAACGGAACAGGAAATACAATACCATAAATAATTTAAAACGGTCTCCATTGATCAATATCTTATTTTTCAAGCAACTGAACAAAAAAATCAGAAGTATGAGGTAAACCATTTCGTATAGCATGATGGGATGCCGCAATACACCATCGCCCAAATCCATACCAGTAAAAAAATGGGTAGGGATGCCGTAGGTTGGCTCGTCGATCCCCATGGAAAAGCAACCGATACGGCCAATAATAAGGGCAACCAAAATCGGGATAACATAGATATCTCCGGAGGCGGTAGTCACACCTATTATCTTTTTTATCAATTCAACACCGAACAAACCACCAAGCAAACCGCCAACAATGGTTTTACTTTGATAAAGAACTGAAAAACTAAGGTGGTGGAGTACTTCGGGCGTTTCGAGCACAGCAATTACACGCGAGCCAATTAATGCCCCAAGCATGGCGCCCAGCATAATCCACAGCCTGTTTTCATCAGATATCGGGTCTTTAATTCCTTTTTTATAGAAATAATACAACCTAACACCAATTATAAATGCCAGTGTTTCGAAAATATAGTGATAATGGTATTGGTTACCAAAAAGCTCGAATTGAAAGGGAAACAGAGATTTTAACAGCATTTATTAAAACCAAAGCCTGCAAAAAACAGGTAAATGATCAGAATAATACCTTTTATCCTTACTGTCAGTCAATACGGCAAATTTCTGCACTTTAAAACCTTTGTTTACAAAAATGTAATCGATCCTGTTTTTGAGGTCGCTGTTAAAATCAAAAGCATTAAAAGTACCTGTCGGGCCATATGGAGGCTCTACAGAAATATCTTTTGCATCGATCAGAAAAGATTTTATGGTAGCAATAGCTTCTGTTTCCGGCGTTACGTTTAAGTCACCTGTAAAAACAACCGGTAACGATGGTGCAATCTGCTGTATTTTGCGTTTAAGCAATTTAGCTGATTCGATCCTCGCCCGAACCCCAATATGATCGTAATGTGTGTTAAAAACGATAAACTCTTTTTTATTCTGCTTATCGTACAACTTAACCCAGCTGCATATCCGGTTAAGTGCGGCATCCCAACCTTTTGATGGAACATCTGGTGTTTCTGACAGCCAAAAAGTTCCGCCATCCTTTTTAGTGAACCTGTTTTTATCAAAATAAACGGCAGAAAATTCGCCTTTTCTTTTACCATCCTCACGACCAACACCCACTACATCGAAATTGGAATTCTCCAGAAGCGCATCAAACTGTTCTGGTAAGGCTTCCTGTACGCAAAGAATATCAGCATCATGAAATTTCACCAGGGCTTTAACATTATCTTTCCGGTTAGGCCAGGCATTAACACCATCAGATGCTACATTTAAACGGATATTGTAAGTAATAATATTAATAGGGACTGCCGTTTTTTGCGCAAATGCCATAACGGTTAACAAAAGAAAAACAGGGATGATTTTTAAAGTATTCATAAATATATTTACACAATTTAATTAACGCTGGTTAACCAGTAATATTTAATTTTAAGCCGCTATTATACTAATTTAACGTTAATTGTACTTTAACAACCCAATATCTTTTAAATTAAATCTTCATCTCGATAACTTTAGTAACGGTTATTGGCAAAAATCAGGTGATCTACCATACAGACTAAGCAAATTTCCTGAAGCAACCATATTTCTGGTCAAGTTATCGTCGCTCTCACTGGGTTTTAAACTTCCTGAAGGATGGTTATGTGCCAATACAATATTTGCGGCATTGTTTTCCAAAGCTGTTTTAAAAATAATTTTCGGATCGGCTACCGTACCCGCCTGCCCGCCTTTACTGATCAAAAATTTACCTATTACCCGGTTAGATCTGTTTAGGAGTAATATCCAGAACTCTTCGTGATTGAGATTAGCGAAAGTTTGATGTAAATATTTATAAACATCGTTAGAAGTAGTAACATGGGTAATGGCCTCTTCAGCAGTTTCCTTTCACCGCAAACCAAGCTCTAAAGCGGCAATTATAGTTAATGCTTTGGCTTCTCCAATACCTCTAAACCTGGAAAGATCCAGAATAGAAGCTTTCCCAGTTTTGTTAAACTGTTATCGTAAAACGACAAAATCCTTTTACTTAAATCCACAGCGGTTTCATTTTTACTTCCCGAGCCAATTAAAATAGCAATCAGTTCGGCATCTGTTAAATGTCTTCGGCCGTGTAATAAAAGTTTTTCACGGGGGCGATCTTCTTCAGCCCATAACTTTATACCTAGTTTCTGTTCGTAGTTTTCCATTTTTTTAAGACAAAAAAAAGGCATCCTAACTTTTGGTTAGGATGCCTTTACTAATATCGTAAAAAAATTGGCTTATTTTAAACCGTTAACGAATTTCGTTAATTTTGATTTGTTATTAGCCGCTTTGTTTTTGTGGATAATATTCTTTTTAGCTAAACGATCTAACATAGAGATTACTTTAGGCAATAAATCAGATGCAGATTTTTTATCTTCTGCAGCACGTAATCTTTTAATAAAGGTACGTGTAGTTTTTGCCTGATATCTGTTACGTAAACGTTTTGTTGCGTTTGCTCTAATTCTTTTTAATGAAGATTTATGATTTGCCATTTCTATTTAGCCTTTTATTTTTCTTATTCGTTTCCTATAATTCGGGTTGCAAATATAGGATTAATGTTTTTAAATTACAAAACACTTTCAACTTTTTTTTCATTTAAATTGAACCCTATTTCCGAACTGCAAAAATACGTTAAAATTATTCATTATAAATACTTTAACTTAATTCAATAAAATTTCCTTTCGATTAAGAAAACAGGCTTAAAAATACTATTTTTGGGCAAAACGATTTTTGAGTGAAAAAACGAATAGCCATCTTTGCATCAGGTTCTGGCTCCAATGCCCAAAAACTGATGGAGCATTTTAAACGGAGTAATGAAATAGAAATATCTTTGGTATTAACCAACAATGCCGATGCCTATGTATTACAGCGGGCTGATAATTTCGAAATCCCCACTCATATTTTCGACAAAAACGAGTTCTATAAAACCGAGGAAGTAATAGACCTGCTCAAAAATCTTGAAATCGATTTTGTTGTGCTTGCGGGTTTTCTCTGGCTAATCCCTAAAAACCTGATCCATGCTTACCCAGGCAGAATTGTAAATATCCATCCGGCGATCCTTCCAAAATTTGGCGGTAAAGGCATGTATGGAGACCATGTACACAATGCCGTTATGGCCGCCGGCGAAACTGAAGGCGGAATAACCATTCATTATGTTAATGAAAACTATGATGAAGGAGAGTATATTTATCAGGCCAGGTACCGAATAGACAAAAACGATAACCTGGAAATGGTAAAGTTTAAAGGTCAGCAGCTCGAGCACCAACATTACCCACGTATTGTAGAAACCATTGTAAAAAAGATCAGTAAATAAACTGCAAAGTAAAACTGGTTAATAAGGCTATTTAATTGGGCTTTAGAACAGCTTACCTGACAAATGAATATACCTTATTATATATAGTGGAATAAAATTTAATATTGATAGGTAAATCTCATTAAAAAACAATCCTGTTTTACTACCTTTGCGGCTCAAAATTTTCAGTAGAATGAGTCAATCCATTAAAATCAAAAACGCTTTAATCTCAGTATATTATAAAGATGGTTTGGAGCCATTGGTAAAATTGTTGGCCGCGCAAGGGGTACAATTATTTTCGACCGGTGGTACAGAACAATTCATCAAAGATTTAAACCTTCCGGTTACGGCGGTCGAAGATTTAACAGGCTATCCATCTATTTTAGGCGGACGTGTTAAAACCCTACACCCGAAAGTATTTGGTGGAATTTTAAACCGTAGAGCATTAGCTGGCGACCAGGAGCAGATTGCTGAATATGAAATCCCAGAGATTGACCTGGTTATTGTTGACTTATATCCATTTGAAGAAACTGTAAAAGCAGGCGGAACACCAGAAGAAATTATTGAGAAAATAGACATCGGTGGTATTTCCTTAATCCGTGCAGCCGCGAAAAACTTCAACGATGTGGTAATTATCGCATCGAAAAACGACTATCCTACTTTACAGGCCCAATTAGAAGCGCAAAATGGTGAAACTACTTTAGCACAACGTAAATCGTTTGCTAAAACAGCGTTTCACACGTCTTCGCACTACGATACTGCAATTTTTAATTACTTCAATACAGAAGAACCGCTTGATGTTTTCAAACAAAGTGTAACAGAAGCTAAAACGTTGCGGTATGGCGAAAACCCTCATCAAGGTGGTGTATTTTATGGCGATTTAGATGCCATGTTTACCAAATTGAACGGTAAAGAACTTTCTTATAACAATTTGGTTGATGTAGATGCAGCCGTTGCTTTAATCGACGAATTTGAAGATCCAACTTTTGCAATCTTAAAACATACAAACGCTTGCGGTATTGCTTCCCGTCCTACTGTTAAACAAGCCTGGACTGATGCATTGGCCTGCGATCCGGTTTCTGCTTTTGGTGGTGTATTGATTACCAATGTTGCGGTAGACTTAGAAACGGCTCAGGAAATCAACCATCTTTTCTTTGAAGTATTAATTGCACCTTCTTACCAAGCAGAAGCGATTGATTTATTCAGCAAAAAGAAAAACCGCGTTATTTTACAACGTAACGAGATTGAGTTGAGCAAAAAACAATTTAAAACCTTATTAAACGGTGTAATTGAGCAGGATAAAGACTTAATTATCGAAGGCCCTGAGCAAATGACAACCGTAACCGATAAAGCACCAACTGAACAAGAGTTAAAAGATTTGTTCTTTGCCAACAAAATTGTAAAACATACTAAATCGAACACCATTGTTTTGGTTAAGGATGATGTTTTAATTGCAAGTGGCGTTGGTCAAACTTCGCGTGTTGATGCCTTGAGACAAGCGATTGAAAAAGCAGCGGCTTTCGGGTTCAGTATTAAAGGTGCGGCAATGGCATCTGATGCTTTCTTTCCTTTCCCTGATTGTGTTGAAATTGCTGCCCAAGCCGGAATTACAGCTGTGCTGCAACCAGGCGGATCGATTAAAGATGCTGATTCTGTAGCGAAAGCAAACGAAAAAGGTATTGCAATGGTAACCACTGGGATAAGACACTTTAAACACTAGAAAGGTAGAAGGTTGAGGGTTAAAGGCTGAAGGTTTTGTCTGCCGCCTGCACAAATGCACCATGCGGGTGAAACTTTGAGTGGCCTCCCCCTTTGGAGGGGGCAGAAATTTGAAAAGCAGGCCCCAGGTAACCTAACCCGACTGCAGTAGTTCCGATTTTTTCATCGGATTCAACGGATAGTAAGACTGCTTTAACCCAAGAATTATAGGTTTTTGTTTTCTGAACATTTTAATTGCCTTAAAAACAATTTAATAACTGAAGAAAATAAAACTTAAAACAATAAAAAAGCTATTTTTACATTAGGAATAGTATAGATTTGATAAAATAAAGAAAACATACCTTATACATGGGATTATTTAACTGGTTTACGCAAGAAGTTGCCATCGATTTAGGCACTGCGAATACCCTGATTATACATAACGACAAAGTAGTTGTAGATGAGCCATCTATTGTTGCTTTCGATCGTACTACAAACAAAGTCATTGCTATAGGTCGTCAGGCAATGCAAATGGAGGGTAAAACCCACGATAATATTAAAACCGTTCGCCCGTTAAAAGATGGTGTAATTGCCGATTTCAACGCTGCTGAAGCGATGATTAAAGGCATGATCCGTATGCTTAATGGCGGTAAAGGATGGATGTTCCCATCTTTACGTATGGTAATCTGTATTCCATCTGGTATTACCGAAGTAGAAAAACGTGCAGTACGCGATTCAGCTGAAATTGCCGGGGCAAAAGAGGTATACCTAATTCATGAGCCGATGGCAGCAGCCGTAGGTATCGGGATTGATGTGGAAGAGCCAATGGGTAACATGATTATCGATATAGGTGGGGGTACAACAGAAATTGCGGTTATCGCTTTATCAGGTATCGTGTGCGATCAATCTATCCGCGTTGCAGGAGATAACTTCGACTCTGATATTGTAAACTACATCCGCCGTCAGCACAACATTATGATTGGTGACCGTACTGCTGAAAAAATTAAAATTGAAGTTGGTGCAGCTTTACCTGAACTTCAGGATGCCCCTGCCGATTTTGCAGTTCAAGGTCGCGATTTAATGACTGGTGTACCAAAGCAGATCACGGTTTCTTATACCGAAATTGCACACTGTTTAGATAAATCGATCTCTAAAATTGAAGAAGCAATTTTAAAAGCTTTAGAGATTACCCCTCCAGAGCTTTCGGCAGATATTTACCAAACTGGTATTTATTTAACCGGTGGTGGTGCATTGTTAAGAGGTTTAGATAAGCGTGTAGCTGCTAAAACCAAATTACCTGTTCACGTTGCAGAAGATCCGCTTCGTGCAGTAGTTCGTGGTACCGGCATCGCCCTTAAAAACATTGGCGGATATAAATTCTTAATGCAATAACCTTTAGCTTGGGGTTTGGAGTTGTGAGCTTGGAGTTTTCCACTCATACGCCAAACTTTTAACTCCCAACTCCAATCTTTTAACTCCAAACTCAAATGCGTAACCTTTGGATTTTCATCAGCAGATATAACGCATTTTTTTTATTTATCATTTTTTTTATCGTAGGGATCTATCTAACGGTGAAAAATAACTCCTATCAGCGTAGCGTAACTTTAAACTCAAGCAATGAGGTAGTGGGTACCGCATACGAAAGGTTAAATGTTTTTAAACGATACTTAAACTTGGGCATGGTTAACGATAGCCTTGCGGCCGAAAATGCCAAGCTTAAAAGCCAGTTGCTGGGATTAACTACGGTAGATACGACCAAAGATGTTAAAGTAGTAGATACGGTTACCAATCAACAATACACTTACTTGGCTGCCAAAGTGGTTAAAAATTCGATCACTTTACGCAATAACGTAATGACTATTAATAAAGGTACTGTTGACGGCATTAAAAGCGGCATGGCCGTTATTGCGCCTCAACGCGGAGTGGTTGGTTTTATTCGTGACGTTTCTGCACATTTAGCAACCATTCAATCGCTATTGCATAAAGACACTAAGATTAGTGTAACCTTGAAAAAGAATCATGTTTTCGGCTCACTGGTTTGGGGCGACGGAAATTTCGATATTAAAAAGGCATTTGTTAAAGAGGTACCCAACCACATTAAAATGTATGTTGGCGATAGTGTTATTACTTCGGGTTACGGGTCTTTTCCTGCCGGAATTTTAGTCGGAAAAATCAGCAAGGCAAATGTAGCTACCAATGATAATTTCTTATCAGGAGAATTGAATTTATTTACAGATTTTAGCACATTGCAATATGTATATGTGGTTAAAGATAAAAAAGCCGAAGAGCAAAAGGCTTTGGAAAGCTTAGTTAAACCGAATGAATAGTAGAATCATAATTGTAAATGTGATCAGGTGGTTTTTACTCCTTTTTGTGCAGATCTTCCTGCTCAAAAATATGGGCTTTTATGATCTTTCCACACCATTTATCTATGTGCTGTTTTTGCTCTTGCTTCCATTCGGGATCCCCAATATTTTGCTGTACTTATTGGCTTTTGGGACAGGTTTAACACTCGATGCTTTTTACGATACTATGGGCGTACATGCTACGGCTTGCGTGGTATTGGCTTTTGTAAGGATTTCCTTTATATCGATAAGTTTAAACCGGGACGCAATTGACGACCCAGAACCATCGTTAAGTTATATGGGTTTCCAATGGTTTTCACTTTATGCTTTTCTTTGCGTTGTTGCACACCACCTGGTGCTGTTCTTTTTAGAAACATTTAGGCTAACCGAAATTGGTTATACCTTAATGAGATGCGGCTTAAGTTGTATCTTTACACTGCTTATTATTTTATTGGTAGAGTTTATATTCTATAGAAGAACACCACGCTAATGGATCAATTATTTAACCGAAAATATATCGTTCAAGGATTATTTATTGTAATCGCCCTGATTTTATTGGGGAAGTTATTTTATATCCAGATTATTAGCGATGCGGCTTTCGTTTCTGCGGAGAGTAATGTTTTACGCAAAATCTATAAGTACCCTGCCCGAGGTGCCATTCTAGACCGGAACATGAAGGTAATTGTACAAAATGAACCTGTGTACGACTTAATGGTTACGCCAAATGAAGTAAAACCTTTTGATACCCTGGCACTTGCACAAGCTTTAGACATTACTTTTGAGGATGTTCGGAAAAACCTTAAAAAAGCAAGGGGAAAATCGAGTTATCAGGCTACCCCTTTCCTCAAACAGATTTCTGTTCAAAGTTATGCCCGCCTTCAGGAAACACTTTACCGTTTTCCGGGCTTTAGAACACAAGACAGAACCATCAGACATTATCCGGATAGTGTTGGCGGGCAATTATTTGGCTATGTAAAAGAAGTAAGCCCCACCGATATCGAAAAATCTGAAGGCTTTTACAAACCTGGCGATTATAAGGGTAAAAGTGGTTTAGAGTTTTCTTATGAAGAAACTTTAAGGGGCGAAAAAGGTGTAATTAATACGGTATACGATGCGCACAATACCCCACAAGGAAGTTATGCTAATGGTAAATATGATGTAAACGCGGTTTCGGGAGAAAGATTGATCTCAGGGATTGATATGCGGATTCAAAAACTCGGTGAGGAATTGATGATGAACAAGGTTGGGGCAATTGTAGCTATCGAACCCGCTACCGGAGAAATTCTTTCATTGGTAAGCAGTCCGGGATATGATCCAAATCTTTTGGTTGGCAGAAACCAAGGGAACAATTACATGGAATTTATTGTGGGTAATCCATACCGCCCATCTTTAGTAAGGCCAATAATGGGTTACTATCCCCCAGGATCGTCATTTAAGCCAGTTGATGCGCTAATCGGATTACAAGAAGGCGTAATAGATCCCAATACCACATTCTTTTGTCCGCACTATTATCAGGCTGGAAATAGAAAAATTAAATGCGAACACTTTGATGGTTCCATTTCGCTGAGAAGAGGTATTGCCCGTTCCTGCAACACTTACTTTTGTTATGTTTTTCAGAAGCTGATTACCAAAAACGGGATGAAAAACCAAAGACAAACCTATCAGGAATGGCGTGATAAGGTGGCCAAGTTTGGTTTTGGATCAAAGCTCGACATTGATATGCCCTATGAAAGAAAAGGCTATTTTTATACCGCAGACCACTACGATAAAATTTATGGCAAAAGATGGGGGTACACCAATGTAATTTCGCAGGCTATTGGTCAGGGTGAGATTACCGCTACCCCATTACAAATGGCAAATGCCATGGCTATTATTGCTAACCGTGGTTATTACATTAAACCTCACTTAATTAAAGGTATAGGTGATAAAAATCTGGTTAAAAAAGAATATGTAGTTAAAAATTATGTAGGGGTAGATGCCAGACATTTCGAACCTGTGATTGATGGTATGCAGGATGCGGTAAACAGCAGCTGGGGAACCGCCATACTGTCACGGATTCCTGATATAGTACTTTGCGGAAAAACAGGAACGGTACAAAATCCGCATGGCAAAAACCACTCTGTATTTATAGGCTTTGCGCCTAGGGATAATCCGAAAATTGCCATCGCCGTAATTGTAGAAAATGCGGGTTTTGGTAGTACATACGCAGCGCCGATAGCCAGTTATATGATCGAAAAATATCTGAAAGGTAGTGTTAGTGGTGGAAGAGCTGCTCAGGTAGAGTGGATGAAGAATCAAAACCTGCTTCCTTTATTAATCGACAAAACAAAAAAGATCAAATTAACGAAGGCAGATAGTCTGTTGCTTAAAAAAGCAGATTCAACCAAAAGGATAAAAGATAGTTTGAGAATTAAATCGGCAACGATAAAACAAACGGTTACGACAAAACCTAAAGAATTAAAAACAGCAATAACCGATAAACCTGTAATCCAGAAATAAAATGCAGCAGCAACAGGGAAACCGTTTTTTCTTTAATGTAGATTGGATTACTGTTTTAATCTATATTGCCTTATGCGCTATTGGTTTTATCAATATTTATGCTTCTGTTCCACCAGAGCAAACCGCTGTGTTTGGCTTTAGCACGCTTTATGGCAAACAGCTCATTTATATCATCACTGGTTTAATTTTAGGCTTATCTATTTTATTGTTTGATGGGAGGCTTTTCAATGTCTTCTCGCCCTTTATTTATGGCGGCACATTATTGTTGTTAATGGCCGTATTGGTAATTGGGAATAAGGTGGCCGGGAACCAGGCATGGATTGCAATAGGCTCTTTTAAACTTCAACCTGCCGAATTTGCCAAGTTTGGCACAGCCTTGCTTCTTGCAAGATATGTAGGCGCATTTAACCCTAAATTCCGCGATGTTAAATCAATCATGATTGCTGGATTAATCGTGGGCGCACCGCTATTATTAATTATGCTTCAGCCCGATACTGGTTCAGCATTGGTGTTTCTTGCATTTATGTTCCCGTTGTACCGCGAAGGTTTATCAGGTTACTTTCTATTGATATTTTTGGGAATGATTGTGCTCTTTATTGCCGATTTCTTGGTGCCTACCTATATCTTGATCATCATTATTACCACAATTGCCGGTCTTTTCATTTACAATAACAGAAGAAAACAAAAAATAATCTTCTCTACTATTTTGGTAACCATTTTCGCTATTGGCTATCTGTTTTTAATAAAAATTGCCTACGAAAAAGTTTTAGCTCCTCACCAACGTAGCCGTATCGAATTAATGTTAGGGCTTAAAACCGATAATAAAGGTGCAGGTTATAATGTAATTCAATCGCAGATTGCTATAGGCTCAGGTCAGGGAACCGGCCGTGGATTTTTACAGGGCACACAAACTAAATATGGTTATGTACCTGAGCAAAGCACCGATTTCATCTTTTCTACCATCGGCGAAGAATGGGGATTTATGGGCTGTTCTGTAGTGATAGGTTTGTATATGTTCCTGCTACTCCGATTGGTTAATTTAGCAGAAAGGCAACGATCTACATTCTCTAGGGTGTATGGCTATAGCGTAGCTTGTATTCTCTTTTTCCACATTTTTATTAATATTGGAATGACCATTGGCATTATTCCCGTAATTGGAATCCCGTTGCCCTTAATTAGTTACGGAGGATCGTCGTTATGGAGTTTTACGATCTTACTGTTCATCTTTTTAAAGCTGGATTCTAACCGGATGGGATTTATTTAGTCCTAAGTCTGGAGTCGATATATCAACCGAGACGCGTCATCCTAAATTTATTTCAGGATCTAAATGAGTGATCCTGAATAAATTTTAACCGGCATTACAAATGTCAATTTCATTCATCCCCGTTATTCCAAAGGAATCACTTTGTGACAAACGAGGACGATCTTGAGTTTGCTTTTATCGGGTTTAGGTGGGCAGTTCTGTGTTACTGTTTTGCATTAATAAACCCAACTTAACGGAAATCCTTTTTGGGAAAAATCGTATTTTTTATTAAAGATAAATTTACAAAAAGATTGAAGTGATGGTGGGACTACAGCACCAATGAAATGCTGAACAATCATTTCCTAACCATTTACAAAATTTAATTGTTGATGTCAAAGGACATGCGTCATCCTATTCCAAATGTTCGGGATCTGGAATATAAATGAGAGATTCTGAATAGACTTTTATAAGGCATTACCAATGCCAATCTCGTCCATCCTCGTTATTCCAAAGGAGTCACTTTGTGACAAACGAGGACGATGCATGATAGATACTGACCTGTAGCGAAGCGGAAAGCTACGCAGTAAAACAAATCCTATAGCTATCGGATCAGTATGACCACGCGCGAAGTAACACCATTCGACAAACCGCCAAGCGCCTATCGCTACCGTTCTATTTGCTAAACCTTCGGTTCAACAACTCGTAAAACTGATCAACCGTCGCCTGTTTATTGGCCCAGTTATTTTTTGCCGCATAATTATTCTGAAGAAAACCATCTGCCGCTTCGAAACTGCTCATCTTATTTATGATATCAATTACTTCCGAATAGGCCAGATTATACCCATTAAAAAGATCTTTGATAAAAAGTAACTTTTCATTTAAACTAATCGCCTGCTTTAAATCGGCGATAGGTGCTTTAACAGGCTCATCACTTTTACCATTTGTTTTGGCAAGCAGATCATTTAAACTTGGTGCAGGTTTAGCGGCATCTGGTTGTGGAGCTGGTTTTACCGGAACAGCTTCAGGCTTAAATAAAGGGCGCTCCTGTTCAACATGTGGTGAAATAATGGGATCATCCAGCTTCACATCTTTCAGTACCTCGATAGGCTCACTTGGCGCAGCAACCGGTTCCACTTCTTTAACAACTGCAACAGGTTCTTCTTCGGCAATTACTAAAGGTTCTTCCTCTTCTTCCTGCGGAATTAAAAAAGGTTCAGGACCAATTTCATCCTCTTCAGTTGGCACAGGCTCTTCCTGAACAGATAAAGTTTCTTCCTTTTGGTGAATTATCTTTTTACGCGCTAAAATTTCGGCCTCTTCTTTACTTAAAGGACGATCGAAAATTTCTTCAACAGATTTCGCTTCATAATCAAACTGATCGTTTTCATCGTGTGTACCCAATACAAATTCAAAAGTATGGTCATCCTGGTCGGGCTTAAAGAAATCTTTATTCAAAAGCGAGGCTGCTTTTTCTTCTTCAATATTTTCATCATCCAGCACTTCCTGCTCAGGCTTTACATCTACACGTTCTTCTTCTTCCTGGGCGGTAGCCACTTCTTCCAGTTCCTGAGGTTCAAAACTCTCCTCCTCTTCCGCATAGCTTTTTTCAGCTTCAGGTAAGATAATAGTGTTCTGTTCTGCCAACAAAGCATGATTCCCTGGCTCAGCAGTCTTATTTTCAACTATAGTATTTAATTTTTTGACAATATTAACATGATCGGAAAGGAAATGGGCATTGGCCAGAAAAAGCTCAAGTTCCAAATCGTTTAATTGCTGAGGGTTTTGAGCTAGAAACTGATATTGCTCATTTAATTCTGTTAAAATGCTGCCGATCTTTCTGAAAATATCCTGTTGGTTCATCATAAAATTAAAACGAATTTTTAGTCGATTTATGTTGGTAACTATGTGTTCAAAAATAACATATAATTCTCATTTAATTTCATTCGGTAATATTATAAAAAGCATAATTAAGTAGTTCTGTTTATTATAACAGAAAATTTATAAAGAATGTTTAATTGCTCAGTCACCGATTCAATATATGATCAAATTATTATATTAGTAATATGAAATTTAAATACGCCCTCATCATTTCAAGCTTAGTTTTGGCCACTTCCTGTTCAGATACTAAACAGAAGACCTTTCCTAGCTTGGCAATCCTTCAAGAGACACTAAAGTTAAAGCCAGCGTTAAAAACACCATACTTCAAAAAACTAGGTTACGAATTTAAAAAAGGCGACTCTATTAACTTAACCTATAAACATATTGGGCAAAATGATACAAGCTCGTATCGTATAGCCGATCTGTCTACCTCTAATGCATGCTTATATACCACTACTAATAGAAATGAGTTAGAGTCCATTGTTAAAGAGGCAAAATCAAAGGGTTTCGTTCAAGAGGTAAAGGATAAAGGAGTAACCGGCTATAGGAATGACAGTCAGATTCTTTTTGTTACAGACACCGTTAAGCAGGGAAAAGAAATACTTAATTTGAGTTTGATACAATTGAGTATAAAAAAACCTTAAAGTGAATTGGGAATAACTAAAAATACACCAACGATTCTATGATTTTTGGCTTCCATTGAGATTACCTCATATTAGTAACCTCTTTAAATTTAATTTTCTAATGTTTTATTTGGTCTTTATTCTAAATCTGTTAGGAACAAAACCGAAATTACCGCTAAATCATATTTATGAAATGATGTATTTTTACTAAGTTTATTAATAAAACAAAAAACAACTATGCTCTCAACAACTTGCGCAATCATGTTTGGTATACCTGAAATCTTAATACTTTTACTGGGTATATTGATTTTCTGGTCGGTAGCCAATTTTGGAAAAAACACTTCTTTAGGATTCTGGAGTTCACTATTACTAGCGATATTCACAACGCCCGTTATTGCCTTTTTAATTATTTTGATTTTTTTTAGAAAAAAATAAAGGCTAATTCCCACACAGAAAGGAGCTTTGCACGTAAAATTGGCTTTTAAAAGTCATGAGTCTTTATTTTTAACTTTTTTTGATTACAAAATTCTCATATTTGTTCGGTTTAAAAATTATAGAACGGACATAGGGGAATAAAAAAACAGGCATGTTATTTAGCGAACAAAATTTTAGAAGAAGGGGCGAATTTTCGGGAAGTATAGAAGTGGTATGTGGCTCTATGTTTTCTGGTAAAACGGAAGAGCTGATCCGCAGGTTAAAAAGAGCCCAGATTGCTAAACTGAATGTCGAAATTTTTAAACCCCGCACCGATACCCGCTACCATGAAACTGCTGTTGTTTCGCACGATTTAAACTCGATAAACTCTACCCCCGTTGATAGCGCTTCGGCCATTTTACTGCTTGGTACCAATACACAGGTGGTTGGTATAGATGAAGCTCAGTTTTTTGATGATGAACTGCCTGATGTTTGCAACAAACTCGCCCTTAAAGGCATACGCGTTATTGTTGCAGGCCTTGATATGGATTTTACGGGTAAACCCTTTGGCCCTATGCCAGCCTTAATGGCCATTGCCGAACATGTTACCAAAGTAAATGCCGTTTGTGTTTGTTGTGGAAACCCTGCCCTTTACAGTTACCGAACCGTTGCTGATGAAGCAACCGTTTTATTGGGTGAAAAGGAAAGTTATGAGCCACGATGCAGGGCTTGCTATAATCTCGGCAAGGGATAACACCATTCTTGATTAATCTGTAGCTTTAAGCTGCACTTAAATATTGATATGGATAAACAATTTAAAATTAATGCTTTTAAAACTGGTTTAGCAAAATTCGTAACTTTCGAAGAAAGCGAATGGGAAATCTTAACTCAGTACCTAAGTTTTTCTAGCCTAAAGAAAAAGGAACATTTTGTAACTGAAGGAAAAGTATGCGATTATATTGCCTTTATTATCCAGGGTGCTGTAAGGCATTATCATGTTAAAGACGGACAGGAAATTACAGGTTATTTTTGTTTTGAAAACGAGCTGGTAAGTGCCTATAAAAGCTTTGTAAGAAGGGTACCGAGTATAAACTTTATTCAGGCCTTGGAGGAAACCCAACTTGTTCTTATTGCTTACGCTGATCTTCAGAAAATGTTAAACCACCCCGTGCTGGCGCTGAAAATGGAACGGTTTGGCCATCTGGTTGCTGAATATTACATCTGCTGTTTTGAAGACCGCCTTAATGCTTTTGTTACCCAAAGCCCCGAAGAGCGCTATACTGAGATTGAAAAAACTGCAAAAGATATTTTTCAGCGCGTTCCACAGCACTATATCGCCAATTTTTTAGGTATCACCCCTGTTTCACTCTCGCGTATCCGTAAACGCACACTCATTTTAAAGGATTAAGTTAATCCTTATCTTTTGTTAACGTTTTTATGGTTTAATGCCGCATAACTTTGAACTAATCAAAAACGAAGATATGCACACTATACTTGGCGCCGGCGGACCAACAGCAAACGCACTAACAAGAGAATTAACCAATACTAACGAAACCATTAGATTAGTTAGCCGAAAACCAATTTCTACAAGCAACCCAAATGTAAGCTGGGTTAAGGCCGACCTATTAAATGAAGTTGAACTTTTTGCAGCGGCCGAAGGTTCGAAAGTAATATACCTGTGCGCTGGTTTGGTTTACGATGCCAAAATATGGCAGCAACAGTGGCCGGTTATTATTCAAAATGTGATTAACTTAACTAAACGTACTGACGCAAGGTTAATATTTTTTGATAATGTTTATATGTATGGGCTAGTAAACGGCCCAATGACGGAAGATACACCCTACCATCCATGTAGTTTAAAAGGAGAAGTAAGGGCAAAAGTAGCCGAACAATTAATGAACGAATCGAAAGCGGGCAATATAAATGTAACCATTGCCCGAGCTGCAGATTTTTACGGCGCAGATTCGATGAACAGCTTCTTTGACATGATGGTGCTCGATAAATTTGCCAAGAAGAATAGGGCCCAATGGATCGGAGACCCGAATACGCTACACAGTTTTACTTATATTGAAGATGCTGGAAAAGCTTTATTTCTGTTAGGACAAACACCTGATTCTGGCAACCTGATATGGCACCTACCCACTGCAGCTCCTTTAAAAGGAAAAGCTTTTATAGAAATGGCTGCAAAGATTTATGAAACCAAGCCTCAATACTCAATCATTAATAAACTGATGCTACGCTTAGTAGGTTTATTTAAAAAGGTAGTTGCGGGCACTGTAGAAATGTACTACCAGTATGATCATGATTATCATTTCGATTCTACCAAATTTGAAAAGGCATTCAATTTCAAACCTACACCTTATTATGATGGTATTTTAAAGCTATCGAAAACCATGTATAAAAAGCAGAATTGACATGAATCATGGCAAATTATAAAGCTAACTATTTATCTTTAGCGCAAATGATTTCAGATAATACAACACATAAAACCGTATCAATTTTAGGCTGTGGCTGGTTCGGGCTGGCTTTAGCCAAAAAACTGATCGGCTCAAATTATACCGTTAAGGGTTCTACCACAAGTCAGGGGAAACTAGCAATACTTCAGGTCGAAAATATACAGCCATTTTTAGTCAACTTTACGGCGGAAGCGGTTGTGGCTGATCCAAGATTTTTTGAGGCCGATACCTTGTTTATCTGTATTCCGCCAAAGCGCAATTCGACTGAACTTCTTGATTACCCCCAAAAGATCAATTCAATTTTGACTGCTGCGAAAGACAAATCGAAGCATGTGGTGTTGATCAGTTCGACGAGTGTTCACGCTGATGAAAACAAAATAGTAAATGAAACCAGCGAGCCACATCCCGATACGGATTCAGGAAAAGTCGTTTTAGCTGCAGAAATTCTATTTAAGCAACTACTCCCCGAAAACTGCACCGTGATCCGCTTTGCAGGCTTAATTGGCCCTGACCGTAACCCAGGGAGATTCTTTGCTGGAAAAAGTAATGTGCCGAATGGTTTAGCTCCTGTAAACTTAATTCACCAAACAGATGCTGTAGGGATTGCAATTAAACTTTTAGAAAAACAGGCATTCGGCAGAACTTACAATGCCTGTTCGCCAAACCATCCTGCAAAAATGGAATTTTATACTAATGCGGCTAAAAGCACGGGGCTTGCAGCACCTGATTTTATTGCAGAGAAGAAAGATTGGAAAATTGTAGAGAGTATTAATGTGCCAGAATTTTTGGGTTATAAGTTTGAGGTTGGGATTTAAATGCTCGCCTTAGCGGAGGTGCATTTAACTTGCAGCGTCATTCCCAACTTGATTGGGAATCGTAATGCAATAAGCTTTAAAATTTCCACCTGCGTGGGAATAACGACCGATTTTTGAAATCCACGTTGATCTCTTTATTTACACCGCGGATGACTTAACTCAGCAGACCCAATAACTCTTTCTTGGTCAAGTTTTTAAATAAACTTCCATCAGTCTGGATCAGATCCTTAACCAGGTCTTTTTTCGTGGCCTGAAGTTTCATAATTTTCTCTTCAATGGTATCAGGGCAGATTAAACGCACAGCCATCACATTTTTATGCTGGCCAATCCGATATGCCCGATCTATAGCCTGGTTTTCTACCGCAGGGTTCCACCATGGGTCTACCAGGTAAACATAATCGGCTCCGGTAAGGTTCAATCCTGTTCCTCCGGCCTTTAAACTGATCAGGAAAACCGGAATATCGGCGTTTTGTTGAAATGAGCTAACTACTTCGGCTCTTTTACGGGTTTGCCCGGTAAGATATTCGTATTTAATGCCACGGTTTTCCAATTGCTTTTTAATCAGATCCAGCATGGTTACAAACTGAGAAAAAACCAGGATTTTATGTTTTCCGGCTTTGCTTTCAATCTGCTCCATCAATACATCAATTTTTGAAGAAGCCTGTAAATACGATTTTCCATCAGCCAATAATGCCGCCGAATTGCAGATCTGTCTTAAAGTGGTAATACTTTTCAGCACATGCATCGAACTTTTAGGCAGCTCATCTTCCTGTTTGCCCAGAATAAAATCTTGAATTTCCTTTTTGTTCGCTTCGTACACTTCACGCTGCTCCACTCCCATTTCACAATACAGTACAATTTCCGTTTTATCAGGAAGTTCTTTCGCCACCTGTTCTTTTGTCCTGCGGAGAATAAATGGCCTTATTTTTCTTTGAAGCTCTTCTGCCCTTCTACTATCCTTAAACTGGTCGATCGGGGTTGAATATAAATCGGCAAACTGCTGTTTACTGCCAAACAAACCCGGACAAGCGAATGACAGCTGCCCGTACAAATCAAAGGTATTGTTCTCTATCGGCGTTCCCGTCATGGTTACTTTATTCCTCGATTGCAGCATCCGAACCGCTTTATAACGTTGCGAATCTGGGTTTTTGATCAGCTGCGATTCATCTAAAAAGATATAGTTAAAGCGATAATCTTTTAAAAAACGGATATCAGAAAGCAGCGTTCCGTAAGAGGTTAAAATGATTTCGTAATCATCGAAAGTATCAGTTGTTTTGGTACGTTCGCCAGCATAAATGGTTTTTACCTTTATAGATGGTGCAAACTTCTCTACTTCGGCCTTCCAGTTAAATATTAACGAAGCCGGAACCACGACCAGATTTGTATTGTGTTTTACTTTTTCGCGCTGTGATAAAATGAAAGCCAAAACCTGAATGGTTTTACCCAGTCCCATATCATCAGCCAAACAAGAACCAAAGTTAAAATCATCCAAAAAATTGAGCCAGTTTAAGCCGTCTTTCTGGTAATGGCGTAAAGTTGCTGTTAAACCTTTTGGTACTTCCACTTCCTGAATCGAATCTGTCCCTTCAAATTTCTGTTTGTAAAGTTTCAATTCGTTCTTTACATCACCATCCAATAAAGCATCTTCATAAAGCTCGTTTATAGAAGCAAACTTAATTTTTGGCGTAAGAATGGTATCTTCGGTTACTTCACCTGCACTAAAATAAGCGGCAAATTTTTCGATCCATTCATGAGGTAATATGCCCTGGGTTCCATCATCAAGCGTTACAAACTTACTTTTGTTCCTGATCGATTTATGCAGATGCTTCAACGCAACCTGTTGTTTGCCAAACTTCACTTTTACTTTAGTTTCGAACCAATCTGTCCCACTTAAAACCTCGATATTAATTTTAGCCTGAAATTCGCTCAGTTTATTGTTTTTTAGTTGGTTGAAACCTAAAATATGAATGCCTTTATTCCGCCATACCTCAAAAGCTTCTAGAAACCAGGCTTCTTCCAGAAACCGTTTGCGATGCAGGTAAAAAGAATCGTTGGTTTCCTGATCGTAGAAATAAGGATGCTGTTTCAATACATTTCCGATAAACTGAAGCTCAGCCTTTTCATCACGGTGCAAGGTAAAAAGGTTTCCTAATTTATCCTGCGCCTGGATCTGTTTTTTAGACAGTACAGGTATTTCTAAATTGCCATAGCGCATTACCGGCGTAAGGAGAATATAATCTTCAGATTCTGACAGGTAGATCAATTGTTCATTTTCGAGATCAAAACCTTTTTCTTCGATCTGGCTTTTGGTAGCAGGTTTCAAATAAGAATAATCGACATGGATACTCCCCTCTAAAGGTACCAAAATAACCTTTTGAAACTCGGGATACTTTATTTTGTGCAGGATTAATCTGTTGCTCTGCTTTTTGAAAAAGCCGATTACGCGTAGAAAATCGAGTCTGCCAATTAAGTATAGCTGATCTTTAAGTTTAACAAAATACTGGTGCACCAATACCAGGTTGTCCAGCTCGTAAGATTTCCCCTCAATGATCAGCCGCCCGGTAATTTCGTAATAATCATCACGTTGGTTTACCGAAAGACGCAGGTCTACTTCTAATAAATGAACATCAACTGCTGTAATGGTCGACGCTTGAATAGCGACAGATTGCCTACTATCCTGCAGGTAAAAAGGGATCTGTTCAGGGTTTTTAACGATCGCTTTTAAGGCTTCGATCTCCGCCTCGCTTTGATCGCTATTGTAATTCTGTTGAAAAGTGGTAATGCCGCTATAAAACTTTATCTGATTATTATCATTTGTTTTAAACAAGAAATCAGCCGGATTGATGCCTTTTATCGGATTTTTAACCTTACCACTTTTAGTAGTATCAGCCTCAAATAACTCTACTGTTAAATTGTTGTAATAGCGGTGTTGCCCAAAAACCAGGATCATTTTACCCTGGTCGTTTTTAGCCTGTACTCTTGTTTTAGCTTTAGTTGCCGGAAGTAAAAGTTCCTGTAAATTTTGCTGGGCTTCTTTATTGAATGGCTGGAGGGCATCCATTTTTGGCTTGATTTCAACCTGACCAGTTTCGTAGCTCAGGTTAAAAAGAAGATCGAGGTTTTCTTCCTTTTCTAAACCATAGTCAACTGCTATTTTTAAAAGCTTTTGCTTCCGCAGGTTACTATCAAAGAAAATAAGCAGATCCTGGCGTTGAAGAATATTGTATAAAACCCTTGCCTGATGTTCGCAAAGTTTATGCTTCGGCGTGGCACAACGACAAGAAAGTTTTACGGAGTTTGAGTGCTGCTGTACCTGAACAATTGGGAAGGGTAATCCAGAGGCCTCATCACTAAAGGCTGCAAAATCGATTTCAATCTGCTCCGGAAACAGCTGGTAAAAGCCCTTAACATCAGTATGGATTAATCCGCTTAAATGTTTGAGGATAACAATCTGGCTCAGATTTTTCAGGTTAAAATCTTTTAAGATATAATCGTAAGGATTTTGTTCTGATACTGGATGCGCGGTTACCTGTTCACTCATTTAAACTAAAATAGCTAAGTGATAAAAGTAATCATTAATAAGTTTTAGCTAAAACCTCTTTTTAGGTTTTTATGCACAATTAATTAAGTAACTTTAATATTGATGAGTTCCATTGTAGTGTTGTCATCTCCTGGAGCACAGCGAAACGGAGAGATCTATGAGCTGTACTAATAGATTTCTCGGCTGCGCTCGAAATGACGAGCCTCCTATTTTAAAGCGATTTACGCAAGTTCAAATAAAAAGGCACTGCTATCTTTTCAGTTTTTCCGTTGAGAATAAATTCAGCAGCTTGAGCACCCAATTCGCTAAAATCAGTTGAAATGGTAGTAATCCCATCCAAAATAATCTTTTTTAAAGGTGTTTCGTTATAAGAAATTACACCAACATCTTTCCCGATTTTAAGTTTTTGGGCAATTAAACGTTCAATGAGGGTTACCAGGTCATCTTCCATCAGGTTAATGTACACCTCACCAGGATTAATTTCTTCGTCTTTAATGTTATGGATTACTTTATGATCAAAAGCATATTGCTGGCAGAACCTATAAAAACCAGTTAGTATTTCGTGCGGAAAATAGCTGTTTTTTGGGAAGATAATTTTTAAGGTCCGGTAATGAGAAAGCCGGTCTAAAGCCTGTTCTAAAGCCGCGTAAATATCCTGTGCAAAGTTTTCATAAGCCGCAGCATAATCGCCTGTTACGCCTGGCAACAATTTATCAAGAATGACTAACTTTTCTTTGGGAATGGTATTGATAATTTCGTGTGCATTTTCTCCTCCTTCTAAAAAATGTGGAATAATTACAAAGTGCGAATAATCATCACGTTTGGTAACAATCATTTTTTTAAACAGTGCGAAATCGTTGTTGTAGATATAAAAATCTATCGCAGCACGCTCGCCCAATGTTTTTGTAAATGAATCGTAAATGATTTTTTTGTGCGTACTGAGTTTATTAAAAAGCAGACAGACTTTTAGTTTACGCGAGAAATCGGTATTGATAATGAAATAACCCTTTCCTGGTACAGAATCTACCACCCCCAGTTTCCGAAGGTTACGGTAACCTTTTTCGGCGGTATCTCTAGACATTTCCAGGCTGAAACTCAGCTCGTTTATTGAGGGCAATAAACTATTTTTCAGAAGTTTACCACTTTCAATTGCGGCCAAAATAGCATTGGTTAGCTGCTTGTATTTTGGCGTCGACGAATACTCGTCGACGTTAATGTAGGGGATTAAATCTTCTGGTTTCAAAATGGTTATATTGATATAGGAAATTCTAATATAAGGAAATTCCTAAAAATCTAATGTACGTTGTATGGCAGAATAGTATTTTAACTGGATCATATCCGTTGGTGCCGGATTTTCGTTCCAGGCATCATTTATCGCTAAAGCCGTTCCTATTGCCGTAGCCTGCGAAACTGAAGAGGCATAAACCTCAATATCCGGGATAGAAGTAGCTAGCAGGTGCATATAAATCGCATTTTTACCAAAACCACCATCTACGAAAATTCTTTTCACGCCTGCATTTAAAATCAGCTTTAACGAGTAAATCTGCTGTTTGATCAGATCAAAAATCAATTGATGATAGGCTTCTTCTGCTGTTTGAAAGAGATTCAGATCGCGCTCCGGGAAAGCAGAATTTGCTGAAAAGCCCTGTTGTTCCTGTTGGTTTTCCGGAATTTTATTGGCCAGTTTCAAAATCATTGAAGGGTTAAACTTCAAATGTTTAAACAGATAGGCCGCACGATCGAAATGTTCTGCTATGCGCTTAAGCTGTACCTCGTGCTCATAACCTGCAAAAATACGCGAAGCCTTAACCGCCTTGCCTTTAAAATGCATGTAACACAGGCAATCCTGTTTAAGTTCTTCAGCAGTTAATGGTTCCTGGTTAAAAGGGTTTAAACTGATGCACCAGGTTCCTGTTGAAATGAGTACAAAAGGTGTGTTAAAATTCGCCAGATAAGGAATCAGCGCTGCAGAACTATCATGTAGGCCAACTCCAACTTTTATGTCATTCCCTTCAAAACTAGTTTTCAGGCTGGAATCTGCAGGGGTAAATGCACCAAATTTCTTGTCGATTTTTTCGGCAGTAACCCAGTTGTGGTATTCACTTTTATTGAAATCCCAAAGCTGGGTATGGCAGCCTATACTGGTAATATCGGCCACGGCCTTACCCGTAATTAAATAACTTAAATATTGAGGCAGGTGTAAAGCCCACTTCACTTTTTTAAATATTTCGGGCTTTTCGTTTTTCAGGCGATACAATTGCATCCCTGAATTTAAGCTGCCCAAAATTGGCGAGGCCGTTTCTAACGAAATCTTCTCCTCACCTCCATATTTTGCATAAAAAGCTTTTTTAAGCGCTTCGGGGTATTCTTTTAAATAGTTATAAAGTGGTGTTAGGGGATCTCCGTTTTCATCGAGATAAACAAAACTGGCACCATAAGTAGAAAAGTTTATGGCCTTAACATCGAACTCTTTCAACTGCAAAACCTGATGCAGCGAATCGTAAACTGATGAACGCAGGCTTTCGAGATTTTCGCATGGTTCGCCATCCTCATCAACTGTTTCTACAAAACGTGCAGACCGTTCGTAAACAATACTGTAGTTTTCATCAATCAGAAACAGTTTTTTATTCGTTTTCCCAACATCAAATATGGCAATAACAGGTTTAGGCATTTCTATTTCTCTATTTACAAACCTGTGGCAACAGTATTTCCGCGGTGATTAACTAACTTATTTCTAACTTCTAAACCGCGGTATAAATCGATTGGTGATAAAGCTGCTCCGGCCCTTAATCTGGCTTCGGCTACTAAAGCCCTTAAATCGCTCCGGAAAGTATTTTGTAAAATTTCCTGTGCTTTGGCTACGTCGTTGTTGTTCTGCGCTTCGTTTAATGCTTTTCTATCAACCAATAAAGCCTGTGCGTAGGCAATCATAATGGCTTCCACTGATTGTAATAAATCCTCTAATGGGTCTTTCACATTGTGTGAAGCATCGATCATCCAACCTAAATCTTTTGCATGGTTCATCCCTTTTGCATCCATACCTTCTACCAGCTCGTTAAAAATCAGGAACAATTGGTAAGGTTTAATACTTCCCGCAGTTAAATCATCATCGCCGTATTTAGAATCATTAAAGTGGAAACCACCCAATTTTCCTTCCATTAACAATAAAGCAACAATCTGCTCGATGTTTGCATTAGGCAAGTGGTGACCTAAATCAACCAAAGTATAAGCTTTTTTACCCAGTTTGCCCGCATATAACAGTGATTGTCCCCAGTCTCCAACCGTAGTTGAATAAAAATTAGGTTCAAAGGCTTTGTACTCCACAAACATTTTCCAATCTTCTGGCAGTGCTGAATAAATTTCTTGCAGGCTTTCTAATGTATTTTCGAAAGCTTTGCGGAAATTAAGCTGACCAGGGAAACAAGAACCATCGGCTAGCCAAACAGTTAATGCATCAGACCCAAGCGCAATACCGTGTTTAATTACCTCGATATTATGTTCAATTGCCTGTTTACGGATGTCTTTATTTACATTCTGTAACGAACCAAATTTATAGCTATGTGCAGAACCTTTCTGATCTTGAAAGGTATTTGAGTTCATGGCATCGAATTTTAAACCATAGCCAGATGCCAAAGTTTTTAACGCTTCTGCATTTTGAGGGATATCCCAAGGGATGTGAAGCGAAATTGCGCCACTTGCACCGTTAAGGGCATGAAGCAGACCAACATCTTCAATTTTTTCTTCAATGGTACGTGGTTCACCGCCAGTAATGGCAAAGCGGCCAAAACGTGTTCCACCTGTACCTAAAGCCCAGCTTGGAATGGCAATCTGAAAATCAAC
The DNA here is from genome assembly GCF_004310665.1 of Pedobacter kyonggii. Lineage (GTDB taxonomy): Bacteria > Bacteroidota > Bacteroidia > Sphingobacteriales > Sphingobacteriaceae > Pedobacter > Pedobacter kyonggii. The sequence goes on from NZ_SIXF01000015.1 coordinate 71,280, forward strand.
CAATTTCTGGATTACGCTTTCTACATCAACGTGCGCCCAATCTTCTTTTAAAAAAGAAAGTTTGCGCTGATGCGAGGTTAAAAGGGAGTCGTTATGTTTTTCTATCTGGTTCTGCTCGATATTCATAAGAATATTTGGTTTATTAGGTTAATCATTGCGGCGATACAATCGCCATTCTCGCTCATCGCCGTTTCAAACGAGGACGATTATAAAAAAAAATTAAAGTCATTTTCGATCTGCGCAAGGCACAGACCGATTAAACAACCCACTAAAACTCAATTTGTCCGCTTTAGTCCATGTCTCAACAGACTACTTTTTTTAGCCACAGATTTACACAGATAAACACGGATTTTGTATCTGTGTGCATCCTTTTTATCTGTGGTTAATATTTTTTAATTCGCCTACTCTTATCGCCGTGGTCTGTGTCCCCACAGACCACTAATTTAATTATTCGTTTCGGTCTGAGGGGACACAGACCGAGGAACAAATTGTTATTATTTCTCTTTGTATTATCTTACAAATGCCATGGCTACTCCGCCGTCAACATTTAAAACATTTCCAGTTGATTTTTGCAGCAAGCCACCTACAAAAGCGAAACAGGCATTGGCAATATCATCCGGTAATATGATCTGGTTCAATAAGGTACGTTTGGCGTAATAAGCCGGTAGCTCTGCAACGGTAATTCCATAAGCTTTTGCACGGCCTTCTGCCCAACCGCCTGCCCAGATATTGCTATCACTGATTACAGCATCAGGGTTAACCACATTTACACGGATATTATCGGCTCCCAATTCTGCAGCATTTAACCTGCTCAAATGTAACTGAGCAGCTTTTGCACTGCCATAACCGGCATTGTTAGGTCCGCTTACCAGGGCGTTCTTACTTACAATATTAATGATATCGCCACCAATATCCTGCTTTTGCATCGTATTTGTTGCAGCCTGAGTGATAAAAAACTGACCTTTTACCAAAACATCATATAATAAGTCCCAATCCTTCTCGGTATGATCGGCAATGGTTTTAGAAATCGATAATCCTGCATTGTTTACAATAATATCTACTCCACCAAAAGCCAAAGCTGCCGAATCGAAAGCTTGTTTAATATCTGCTTCGCTGGTTACATTTAAAATTGCGGTACTATAAGAATCTTTACCATACAGGCTCGCAAATTCCTTACCTGCTTCTTCCAAACGCTCGGCATTCATATCGTTTAAAATCACCACACCACCTTCTGCAACAAACTTTTTAGCAATTGCTTTACCTATACCACCTGCACTACCGGTTATCAAAGCAATTTTACCTGTTAAAGGTTTTGGCTTAGGCATGCGCTGTAACTTCGCTTCTTCCAACAACCAATATTCGATGTTAAAAGCTTCCTGATGCGGCAATGAAGTATATTCTGAAACGGCCTCTGCCCCTTTCATTACGTTAATGGCATTGATATAGAATTCTGCAGCCACTCTTGCGGTCTGTTTATCTTTAGAGAAGGTAAACATGCCAATTCCAGGGTATAAAATAACCACCGGGTTGGTATCGCGGATAGCCGGACTGTTTGGGTGTTTACAGGCTTCGTAATAAGCCGTGTACATTGCCCTATATGCTTCGAAAGCAGGCTCTAAAGTTTCTTTTAGTGCTTTAACATCCGATAAATCGGCATCGCTGGCTAAAGTTAATACCAGCGGACTAATTTTAGTCCTTAAAAAGTGATCAGGACAGCTTGTGCCCATTGGTGCAAGGCGATCAAGATCGTTAGAATTGATGAATTCTAAAACACGGGTGTCGTCGGTAAAATGACCGATCATGTGCTGTTTAGAAGAACATAAACCACGCAAAACAGGTGCTAAAGCAGCCGCTTGTTGTTTACGCTGATCTGATGCGGCACTTTCAATCTTTTGTCCGCCAAAAACAGGACCTTTTTTACCATAGTTCTGGTTAAGGTAATCAGAACAGATTTCGATAACTTCTAAGGTATTCAGGTAACTTTCATAAGCTGTATCACCCCAGGTAAACAAACCGTGTGAGCCCAACATAATTCCACGGATACCTGGGTTTTCATCTAAACATTGCTTTAATTGTAGGCCTAGTTCGAAACCAGGTTTTTTCCATTCTACCCAGCCTATCGTTCCGCCAAATAATTCTTCGGTAATTTTTTTACCGTCTTTAGCCGCAGCGATGGCAATGGCCGCATCTGGATGCAAGTGATCGATATGTGCAAATGGTAGAAAACCATGCAAAGGGGTATCTATTGATGGTGCTTTAGAGCTTAAATCGAAAATACAGTGGTTAAACAGTTCAACCATTTCATCTTCGTGTTCTACACCACGGTAAATATTTTTCAGACTACGCAAACGATCAACATATAATGCTGCAAGACCACTTTTCTTTAAGGTACCTAAATCGCCACCTGAACCTTTTACCCACATTACTTCGGTTTCTAGGCCGGTAAGCGGATCTTTTTCCAATACTTTACACGAGGTATTTCCACCTCCATAATTGGTTAAGCGTAAATCTGCACCCAATAAATTTGAGCGATAAATTAAGAGGGCAACTTCATCACCAGCAAGTTTTGCGGCTTCCTCTTCATCCCACAAATAGCTTACGTGCTTATAACTTTTCGTATCGATTGACATTCTTATATTCTATTTAAATTTTTATTTATTAACCTTTTATTGAATTACCATAACCCACAATGAGTACCGAAATGATGATGGTTAAAATACCCGCCAAAACAGTAATCAATGTTTTTCTCGACACACCTTTCCACTCTTTCAATACCAATCCCCATACATTGGCAATTAAAATGATAAAGGCCATGTGAAGAATCCACGAACTGGCACCATTGCCCATTTTGCTTTCGCCCATGCCATAGAAAAAGAACTGTAAGAACCATGTAGTACCTGCCAGGGCAGAAAAAATATAGTTTTTTAACAGCGGCGTTTTTGCATTGGTATAATCGCCAAATGTTTTATTCCTTGCATTTAATACCATACACCAGATAAAATTAGTGGTTAGGCCTCCCCAAAGCACAATTACATAAGTAACGTTGTTCTGGAATAAGAAATTACCTGTTTCAGCAGGATTTGCTGCTTTCCAGATTGCATTAGCGGCATCAGCCATTGGTTTACCGGCTTCGATACCAAAATTAAAGCAGGCACTTAAAACACCCGAAACAATACCTACGAATAACCCTAGACCGAATTTATATTCTGTTTTCACCTCCATGCCATGCGGATCGGTAATGCCAGATTTCATTTCCTTTTCTTTCATCATACCTGCTTTACCGCAGATTACAATACCGATAACACAGACTAAAAGCCCCAGCAATACCATACGCCCCCAATCGGTGTGCAAAAACATGGTAAAAGTATCTTTACCTGCCTGCGGAAAAAAATCGAAGTAAATGGATGGCAGGATTGAACCCAAAACCATACAAAGCCCTAAAATGATACTACTTCCTAATGATACGCCCAGATAACGAACGCCTAAACCATAGGTTAAGCCTCCAATCCCCCAAAGCACACCAAAAAAATAGGTTAACCATAAAATACTACCATTGGTACTGGTGATAATTGCCGTAAAATTCGGGATGGTTAAAAAAGCAGCAAGCGGCGGAACGATTAACCAGGAGAAGATTCCTCCAACGATCCAGTAACTTTCCCAGGCCCAGCCTTTTACTTTTTTGTACGGAATATAAAAACTTCCAGAGGCGAAACCACCGAAGAAATGAAAAATTACACCTAAAATTGCTTGCATGCGCTATTAATATATTTGGTTGCTCTAAAATAGAATATACGGTAATTTTAACTGTTATGCACTGTTATGGATGTGAAATAATATGGGATTATTTAGTCGGAAGACCGAAGACGGAGGTTGGAAGTTATGGTGTAGAATTACAAGCGTGTTGTAGTGGGCTTTTGGGTTAATTTTCGTGGTGTCGGATATTACTATCTGACACACATCTAATTCTTTATCTATCTTGATTAGAAGATTGCTTCACACTCTCCCACTATTCCTACGCTTCTGTTCGCAAAGACGATTTTTCGCAGGGGTAGAGATTTAGTTCTGTGTTGACCAGCGGGCTATAATGATGTTATATTTTTCCCTCAGAAGAAGATAAGCGCAGATTAATCTGGTATCAGATCAAATACTTTTTATTTTTTTAGCTTTAAAGATTGCTTCACTATCTTACGCTTCAGTTCGCAATGACGATTTATGTAGTTGGAAGCGCATAAATTAGCTTCGCAATATCTTCAATTACCTCAACCGATCTGAGGATTTTATAATGCCCTAGGTCTTCAAAAGATTTCGACCTGATTGCAGGATATTTATCCAGAAATTCTTTAAGGAACGGGTATGGCGAAATATGATCGGCTGGATCGAATACCAGGAAATGATTTAAATCCGGACTTAGTTGATACAGTTCTGTCAGGTTAAAGTGGCTAACAGGAACGGGGAATTCTTTGGCAAAGTTGCTGAAAAAAATATCCTGATCCTTTATGCCGATGTTCACCGAATCTAAACTTTGTTCAAAGTTTTCTTTCAGTCTGATTAATGGTGCGATGCTAATGAGCAGATTGGGAATTAAACCGAGCTCCTGCAAAGCAATTACATTAGCCATGCCACCAAGCGAATGTCCGATCAGAACATCAGGCTGCGCATAGTTTAAGGCAATAGATTTTACTGAACCGGCATATAACATCAGGTTGGAAAATTCAGAGATTGAGCTTCCGTTGCCAGGTGCATCAAAAGCAATAATTTCCAGGTCATCTATTTTCTGGAGTTCAATAATCAGCTCATAAAAATCTAAAGCCTTCGAAGCCCAGCCATGCGTAAGTAACACTTTACGTTTTCCATTTCCCCAGCTAAAGCAGTTAATGGTTATATCAGCATTGGTAAAATAGGCATCAAAAACCTTAAGGCTAAACTGTTTCGAGGTAGCAATAAGCTGTTCCTGGTGCAGGCGTAAGGGCATTTTGGGCGAGTAGAAAATAAACTCACGCATTAAAGCTGCATCAGGCGCTGCCTGTGTTAATTTTAGCTCGTTTACAATTTGTTTTAGCCTTTTCAATTCGAGCCTATTTACGGGTTAAACCAAATGTGATTTTAAATCAGCTGGAGAATAGTTGATTGATTTTAAGGTCTTGTCGTCAGATTTCCTGAATACCAGAAACAGTCCGTCGATTTCTTTGTAATAAGATTCTGTCTGGTCTTTATTTAAGTAAAACTGAATGGTTTGTTCAGCCTCTTCTACGGTTTTGCAGGCTTTGCTCATATTGGAGCGGTGAACTTCATCAAATAAAGTCTTAAATTTTCCACCTAAGCCGAACTCATGGATAGCACCGGCCAAAACATACTGCAGATCGCAAAGGGCATCAGCAACTTCTACAAGATCATCATTTTCTACTGCTTCCTGTAGTTCTTTCAACTCTTCGGCTAAAAGCGAAATACGCAAATTGGCTCTCTGTTTTGAAGGAATAACCGGACTTTCTAAAATTGGATGTTTAAAGGTAGTATGAAATTCTGCAACCTGGTTTAGCGAATTCGTTTCTTGCATGGTGATGTTTGATTTAATCTTTATACAGCAAACTTAAAAAAAATCGGAAGAAATAATGGGGAGAATTTATGCACAGTGTTAGGTTAATCGGTTAACTGTTTAAATTGGTTAATTGATTGTTGAACTGTTAAAACTGACTAGCGAGCTAATCGATTGATTTATCCGGCCATTTCTTGCCATGGAACACTGATTTGCACGAAAAGTAAAAAGAGACGCGTCATTCTGAATTTATTTCAGAATCTATCTGACTAGTTTTTTGCCGCAGAAAAACGGATTTGCACAGAACTTACTTTGAGCTTTAGTCTTTTACCTTTTTACCATTAAGAGATTAAGCACATTAAGATAAAAACGGCTTACCAGAGTTCATCCCAACAATTTAACAATCAAACCTTCAACAATTAACCTGTTAACCGATTTATACAATTAACCAAACTACCCATTCTTTTTCCCTTCCCTCACCACTTTAAAAAAATCCTCCTTATAGGTTTCGCCAATTGGAATGGCCTGATCGTTAATATAAACGGTATTCCCATCTATCATCTTAATTTTTTCGATAGAGATAATGTACGATTTATGAATGCGGTAAAATGGTGGCCGGGGCAGTTCGGTTTCCAGCTCACGCAGTGCCTGGTAGGTCACAATCCTTTGGGTGGCGGTATAAACCGAAACATAGTTTTTCAATCCTTCAATGTATAGGATATCTTCATAATTAACCTTAATAAACTTGTTCTTGGTATCGCCTTTAATGAAAATGAAATCGTTCCCCTGCATTACCTGCTGACTAACTACTTCTTGTTGCACAGGTGCCACAGGCATTAAAATCTGCTGTGCTTTAGTGGCTGCTTTATAAAAACGCTCGTATGAGATCGGTTTAAGCAAATAGTCTAGCACATCAAGATCAAAGCCTTCTAAAGCATATTCTGGATAAGCTGTGGTTAGGATTACCTTGCATTTACCTCCACAGATTTTTAAAAACTGGATCCCGGTTAACTCTGGCATCTGTATGTCTAAAAAAACAAGATCAACTTTACCTTCCTGAACCAGGTTAAGTGCTTCAAAAGCATCTGTAGTGGTCCCAACCAATGCTAAAAAAGGGGTTTTATTGATAAAGGCAGCAATAATATCTGAGGCGTAAGATTCATCATCAACGGCAAGGCAACGGATCATGGTTAAGGTTTAGCGGTTAGGGGTTGGCGATTAGCGTGAATTAACATTAGAATAGTTCTCAATGATACAAATTATCCTTTACAGATTTAAGATCAAAGTGCTTTTATAGGTATTGCCATTATTCGAAATCAACAATTCATGTTTTTCGGGATAAATCAGATCCAACCTACGGTGGATATTTACCATGCCCACACCGCTTGAATGATCTTTCTGCGCATGGCTGATCTTATTGCTCACCTCGAAACTTAAGCGTTTGTTCTGCACCTTAAGTTTAATGCGTACAGGCTGTGCTTCATCATTTACCACGCCATGTTTAAGCGCATTTTCAACAAATGGGATCAGGATCAGCGAAGCTATTTTTTGATTGGCAATGCCCTCGGTAGTAAAGTCGACATAAAATTTGGGTTCAAAACGCATCTTAAATAATGCAATATAACTCTCCAGGTATTCCACTTCCTTTTCTAAACTTACCTTTCCATCCGGACTATCATTTAAAGTATAACGCATCAGATCAGATAACCGCAAAACAGCATTGGCCAGTTTATCGGAAACGGGAATAGCTAGGGAGTACACATAATTTAAAGTATTGTACAGAAAGTGTGGATTGATCTGCGATTTTAAAAATAAAAGTTCAGCCTTCACCACTTCTTCCTTAAGTTTCCTGTTCACCTGTTCCGATTTAAAGCTCTGCTCGATACCATAAACCGCAGCCGGTGTTACAATGAACCCGATACTCCAATAAATATTATCTGAGATGTACTCCCAGGCAGTTGTACGGTCGTCGTAGTTATGAAAACCAAGCCATTTTAAATAAAGTACTTCTTCTATTAAATACCTAAGTACAATAAATACCCCTATGGTAAACAAAATGCCTCCAATTAACTGAAGTACTTTATTCTTTTTCAAAAATCTTGGATATACCCATAAGTAACAGATGTAGAACTCTATCAATTGTATGAAATTCATAGAGATACTCAAAGCGGCCTTGCTAAAAGTTGTGCCATCAATTAAATAGCCGCCATAAAAATACCCCAAAACAAGTACCCAGCACAGAATATGAATAGAAATGGTTTTTATTGTTTTCATGGACCAAAACTATACAAAGCTTTTCTAACCGCCTATTTTCTTATTCCAAACCTGCATATAATTATCCCAACCTGTGCATTTTAAGGATCAACACCTTTTATTGTCCGAAAAAGCATTGGGATAATATTTTAAAGGGTTGGGATTATTTAATTTTTAGGTTGATGCAACCTCTTCATCTTTGAATCGTCAATATAAAACAAACACGATATGAACCTCTTATTTAAATCTGCTCTTTTTGTGCTGCTTATTTTTAGCCTTCAAACCGCTTCTCCTCAAAACATTAAGGTATCGGGAACCGTTACCGACAAAAGTAATAAAGCACTTGATTATGCTTCAGTAGCATTAATCCACTTACCTGATTCGGCTTCGGTTGCCTTACAAGTCACCAACCAACAAGGTTTATACGAATTCAGCAATGTTAAATCTGGCAGGTATTTTATTAAAGCCTTAATGATGGGTTATGGTAAAAACCAATCTGTGCCTTTTGAAGTGAAAGATACATCTGTCAAAGTCCCATTAATTACGCTGGCAGACCATGCTCAAAACCTGAAAGATGTAAACATCGTATCGAAAATGCCTGTAATTGATCAAAAAGCAGACCGGGTGATTGTAAACGTAGAACAGATGAATACCGCAGGTGATAATGCACTGGAAGTAATCAGCAGGTCGCCGGGAGTAAAACTGGATAAGGACGATAACATTGTGTTGAAAGGTAAGAAAGGAATCAACGTGATGATTGACGGTAAGATGAGCTATATGACGGGCGTGGAATTAACCACTTACTTAAAATCGCTGCCCGGATCGGTATTAAGCAAAATCGAACTGATTTCTAACCCTCCATCCTCTTTCGATGCTGCTGGCACAGCAGGGATCATCAACATTAAACTCAAAAGAAATAAGATGCAGGGCTTTAATGGGAACCTGAATATGGGTGGTGGTTACGGCCGTTATGAAAAAGTTTACGCTGGCACCAACCTCAATTACAATATCGGTAAGGTGAGTACCTATGTACGCTTAAACGCCGGACACTATAATTCATACAACAGGTTAACTTTAAACAGAACCATTGGCGACGAACAATATAACCAGCACAATTTCTGGCACCCGGTAACCAACAGCCTAAATTACTCTACCGGTGCAGATTATTTTATTAACGAGAAACATACTTTAGGTGTAATGGTAAAAGGCTTTACTTCTCCTGCAGAAACCAAGGTAAACAGCAATTCGGTAAATTATAATGCGGCTGGTATAAAAATGGGCGGAACATCGATGTTTAATCCGCAGAGTAATACCGAAAAAAACCATGCATTTAACTTAAACTACCGTTTCAAAACAGATACATTGAGCGGTGAACTGGGTTTTGATGCCGATTATGTTCAATACGACAACAGCAAGAATGAAACCTTTACCAATAATTACCTCGATGCGAGTGATCAGCTGATCGGCAATCCGATCGATTTACGCAATAAAGGTATGGGCAATGTTTCTATCTATTCCATCAAGGCCGATTATAGCTTAAATTTTTCAAAAACATTAAAAATGGAAACTGGCTGGAAAAGCAGCTGGGTAAAATCGCAGAGCGATGTACGTTTCGATTCGCTAAAAACCGCTGGATGGATTAACGATCCGCGTCGAACTAACGCCTTTTTATATAATGAAAACATTAATGCAGGTTATCTTTCTTTAGATCAGAGTTTCAAAAACTTACAGATCAAAGCAGGTTTGCGAGCAGAACAGACCAGAGGTGATGGCAGTTCATCAGGTACAAATACCTTAATTGACAGGAAATACTGGAAACTTTTCCCAACACTATTTATCTCCTTAAAACTGGATTCGAGCAACCTCGTGACGGCTGCCTACCGTAAAAGCATCAACAGGCCATCATACAGCAGTTTAAATCCCTTTACCTTTTATACCGACCCCTATACTGCCATACAGGGAAACCCATTATTACAGCCATCTTATGCCAATAGTTTTGAATTTAATTACTCGATTAAAAATTTCAGGGTACTAACGTTGAGTTATTCGGTAAGTAATGGCGCGATGTGGGAAGTGATTTATCAGAACAATAATACAAAAGAAAGTATCTCCAGGCCAGAAAACCTGAATCGTACAACAAATTTTTATATGGCCACCGGAAGTCCTTTTGATGTAACTAAATGGTGGAACAACAGTACCGAAGTTTCTGTTGGTTATAACCGCACCACATCGGCAGTCCAGGGAAACGGCTATAATGCCTTCTCGTGGAATTGGTCTGTTATGTCGGATAATACCATCACTTTGCCCAAAAACTACAGCTTAACGATTTATGGTTATTACGATTCCCCTTCTATTTCTGGTTTATTCCGCAGTTTAGAAAGTTATCAGCTCAATGTTGGCGCTAAAAAGTCATTCTGGAACAAAAATGCAACACTTGCCTTAAAAGTAAACGATATCTTTAACACCAGTAAGTTCAGAGCCAATCTGGAGTACAATAACATTAAAACCTATTGGCAGAACGAATGGGAAAGCCGTAGAATAAACTTAAGTTTCACCTATAAATTCGGGAACATGAAAATCAAAACTGCCCGTAGCAGACAAACCGGAACAAGCGACGAGGAAAACAGAGTCGGCAAAAATTAAGATTAAAGGGTTAACTGTATAAATCGGTAACTGGTTAATTAAGCTCGATTTATCAATTCCAGCAGTTAACCAGTTTCAACTTGAGCTGTATTTCTCGATTTCAACAGTTTACCGATTAACCAGTTTCAACAATTAACCTTCTATAAAACCAGCAGCATCCAAACATTACAGGCAAAATGGCCAGAATTACCCAATGGGGCAGCGAGTTTTTTAAACCCTGCCTTTTCGTACATCTCGATTGCCCTTTTAAGATCGGGAAACGATTCCAGATAAATCTCGTTATAACCAAAATGCTGCGCCGATTCTATACTTTTCTCCATGAGCATTTTACCAATACCTTTTCCGCGCGAAGATGCCGAGGTGTACAATTTAACCAGCTCAACACAGCCATCCGGCAAGCCTTCGGTTGGATAAATACCACAGCCACCAACAATAAGCCCATCCTCTTCGGCCAACCAATAAGCCGATTGAGGATGTTCGAAAACTGTAGAGAGCTCATCGGTTGTTGGATCCGTATAAACAGTACCTGGCTTGTCGATTTTAAATTCTCTTAAAATTGTCCTGATCATTGAAGCAGTAGCTGCATTATCTTGTGCAGTAATTTTCCTGAGGGTAATGGCCATATCCTGTGTGTTTTTTCAACAAAGTTAAAAAATGGGCCAGATGCTTTATTAAAATAACAAAACAAAATGCAATCGAATTCTATTTATTAAGTATTAAACAGATTCATACCATGGAAAACGAAGAAAATAAAAAAGAAGCAGCAAAGGGCAACGATCACCCAAAACCGACTGACGATGTACAGCTCGAAATAGAAACCGTAATCCCTTCAACAGAAAAAGAAACGGATAAACCTTATGAGCAAGCACAAAAAAAAGAAAAGGATGAGGAAAAAGCAAAATCCGGTGATCAGGCGGAAGAAACAGACGTAACAGAGAAACCTGCTGAAGAAAACAAAACTGATAATGATGATAAACGGGACGATATTGAAACCGTTACACCAAGCGCTTAAGTTAATTTTGGTTAATGCCATATTGAGCTGAAATAGTTTTAGTATTTTGGCGTTATGAATAACATGAAAGAAAAACTATTGCTTTTCCTGTTTACCATAAGCATTTTTGGCTGTGGAATAAACAGGCAGGCACAGCAGATAAAAGCCCTGGAAGACTGCACCTATAAAATTACAGGGGTACAACAGGTATCGATTGCAGGTACAGATGTTAAAAAGTTAATGGACCAACAAAGCTTTAGCTTAACCAGTTTACCTGGGGTTGCCCTTGGTTTGTTAAGAAAAGACATTCCTTTAAAAGCCAATCTGAATTTAGAAATAACCAACCCATCAAGCAATTTAGCGGCCATAAACCAGTTCGAATATAAGATATTGGTTAATAATACAGATTTGGCAGAAGGCATTGTTAATCAAAATGTGAGTATTGCTCAAGGTCAAACAGTTACCGTTCCGGTACAATTGGTAAGCAACATTTACGGGTTAGTATCTAACGGTAATGTTTTTAATGATATTATCAAGGCTGCTCAGAAAGGATCAGCTTCAAAAGATGAAAAACTAGGTTTATTAACCATTAAAATAAAACCAACCTTTATGCTGGGCAATACACCTTTTAAATATCCGGGTTACATTACCATCAATAAAGATATCAGCAGTAAAATATTATTGTAAATACCACCACAAATAAGAATGCCTGCTTAACTGAATATGTTAAGCGGGCATTTTCGTTAAAAAGCTTTTACTAAAATTTCTTATCGGGCGTCATTACCATTCCCTTAAATCCTTTTGGGTCCAACTTTTCATCCAATGCTCTTAGTTCTGCTACTGATAGTTTTGACGGCATTACTGTTGTCGTTGTCCTTAAGCTAGCTGTTTTTGTAGCAGTAGTTACAAAACTTCCGTTTTTGGCATATAATAATGCGTAGGCCAACAAAGTTTCTGTTTCATCACCCCATGCCTTGGTTAAATCTTCGGCTGATTCCTTATCAACTGTAAGGCCAGAATAGTAGCCACCAACGCCAAGTTTATTTTTGGTTTCAAATTCTGGAATATACATATCCACCTTATCTATTCTGATCGGAAAGAAACCAACAGGTTTACCATAGGTTGTTGTACCAATTAGCTTTACATCCATTACCGGCTTTAAACTGTTAATGGTTAACTCGCTTGCCGAGGCTGTTGATCCAGTTACTATAAAATAAACCCTGTTTAATGTTAAACTACCTGATTTTGCAAATTTCTCAATATTATCGGCAGCTGTAGGTGAATAATTTAAATCGGCATAAGTGGCGTACTTTCCGTTTACGCCCGTGGTAAAGGTCTGTAACTTACCGCCATCATCTAACAGTGGTTGGTGTGCCAAAACAGAGGCTTTGCGCTGAGCAGTAGTGATCGACTGTAGGTAGTTATTATAATGGGAAGTAAACATCGTATTACCTGTTTCTCCTGCTGGTGCGGCTAAATTAATCATCTGGATAGCTGTTGAAACGTAACCACCACCGTTATAGCGTAAATCAACCACGAGTTCACTTACTCCTTGTGTAGCGAAACTAGAAAAAACTGAATTAATGGCGGCAGAGACATTGTCGGTGAAACTATTAAATACAATGTAACCAACTTTCTTTGTACCAACCGTATAAACATTGGTAAACAATATCGGATTAACGGTATATAGACTGCTTGATACAACAGCTGTTTTCGGATTGCTGTTAATATCATTGAAAGCCAAAGTCACCGTGGCATTTGTACCAAAAATGGCATTATTTAAAAAATTAACTGCATTTGGCCAGCTAAGATCCGTCCGTCCATTTACGCTGGTTATCCTACAGCCACGTGTTAAGCCCCGCTGCGCTGCAGGTGAGTTTGGATAAACATATTTTACCCTAAGGTCTGTGTCGTTGTTATACTGAACAGAAAAACCATAGTCATTGGCCGAACCGTTTACATCTGCTTTAAGCGCACCTGTTTTACCTGTTGTAGCCGCATTATAGTCGAAAAACGAATATTTGGGTTCGCCAGCTGTGCCTACATATTCATATGGCTTTCCTGTTGCCGGATCTAAAGAATATTGTGTCATAGCGTACAACTCAGCTTCGTTCGAACTAAATCCACGCGGATTAAACACTTCATAAGTTGGCAGCGAAGTATTCCAATAATAAAGTTCTTTACCGTATAAAAAGATAGAATCTTTAGTCAATTCATCCCGAGTTCCGGTAGGCGTAGTAACAACTGGTGGGCTTACTGGCTCATCAGGCGCAGGACTGCTCTTTTTGCAGCCGTTAATCGTCCCAAAGCTTAAAAAACCTAGTGCTACCAGGTAAAGGAATCTCTTATTTCTCATGGAAATTATTGTAACATTATCTTTTATATACGTACCGGGCAAAGGTTAAGTTGTTCAGGGAGAAACTTTTGTCAACCAACAAACTAAATTTAATTCAAAATATTGTGCTGCTGTGCATATGTATCAGTGAATTACGTAAATCTACCGATTAAATTACTTTTCACTGAGATATTCATTAAATTTCAAAAAAGATATTCCAAAACAGTGCCTGGACAAAAGTCCTTATGCCCCCATAAATTGTCGCCTTTGCACCGCTTAAGTCAATCAAATCCTGTGCAAATTTGTTATACTTAATTATCTGATTTAAAAACCAAGAACCATGGAAAAGATCGAATTTAAAACTACAATTAACGCCACAGCAGAAAAAGTTTGGGATGCGCTGTTTGGCGTAGAAACCTACCCCAAGTGGACAGCTGTTTTTGCAGAAGGATCGCGTGTAGAAACCGATTGGAAAAAAGGAAGCAAAGCCCTGTTTCTGGGTGATAACGGAGATGGAATGGTAGCTGTGATTCAAGACAATATCCCTAACCGGTACATGTCTATCAAACACCTGGGCGAAATAAAAGACGGCAAGGAAGATCTCAGCGGAGATTGGGGGGAGACATTCGAGAATTATACCCTCAATGAAAGAGATGGCAAGACAGAACTCCTCATCGATATGAACATTAGCGATGAATGGAAAGATTATTTCGAAAAAACCTGGCCGAAAGCGCTGGATAAGGTTAAAGAAATAGCCGAAAAACAGCATGAGCATAGCGAAACGTAAAAAAGAAAGCCCAAATGGGCTTTCTTTTTTACGCCATACATTGAAATTTACACCCATCGGATAAAAAATAGATAATGATTGCATCAGTTCTAATCAAGTAGGTAGGCCCGCTATTTTTCTCCAGGCGGATAATCAGGTTTGATTTACTGCTCCACTCAGCGCCAAGATGATTTTGAGCCACCTTTGTACATCACTTCTAATGCAAAACCAGGTCGATTATTTTTTTCCTGTCCCAAATGACCCTTTATTTGTCATAACCACACAGTACCTAAAGAACTGTTTATTCCTAAATTTAAATATCAGATCATTATTTTATGTTACTACAAGGTAAAAACGCAATTGTTTACGGGGCTGGCGGCTCACTTGGAGGTGCTATTGCAAATGCATTAGCAGCAGCTGGCGCCCATGTATTCCTTACTGGCCATAATCTCGAAAATGTAAGAAAAACGGCCGATAATATTGATTCCGCAGGCGGAAAAGCTTCAGTTCATCAAGTTGATGCCAGGGACGAAAAATCTGTAAACGACCATATTCATTCCGTAATTCATACAGCGGGATCTGTTGACATATCTTTTAATGCGATAGGCTGGCAGGACACACAGGATATCCCGTTGACAGACATGACTCTTGATGACTTTATCCGTCCGATAGTTATTGCCATGGAAACCCAGTTTATAACTGCCACTGCTGCTGGTAGGGTAATGAAAGCGCGCAAATCTGGTGTTGTACTTTCGCTTACCGCAACACCGGGAGGTATCGGCTACGCCAATGTAGGCGGCTTCGGCCCGGCGTGTAATGCCGTAGAAGGATTTTCTGGTAATCTTGCGTCAGAATTGGGCCCCTATGGTGTGAGGGTTATTAATATCCGGTCAGCCGGCTCTCCAGATTCAAGGGTTTTTAAGGAGGCCATAGAGGCCGGTGGCAACCAAGCAGAAGAATTCATTAAAAAGATGAAAAATGACACCATGCTAAAAGAGCTTCCCCTTATGGAAGATATAGCCAATACCGCAGTATTTCTTTCATCAGCTATGGCTGGTAAGATAACAGGCGTCACTATTGATGTTACTGCTGGTACTACAAGTGCATTAAATTATAAGCAAACAAACATCGCATTCCTGAAAAAAGATGCCCAATAATTTTCTATATAAAAAAGCGGTAATTTTTATTACTAAGGTAACCTTAGTCCTTAAATAACAAGCGTCGTAGGAAAATCTTTTTTTTGTTAGGCTGCAAAGGCTATTAAATCGAGTAGGAAGGTAGGGATTAGTTCCCTACCTGTCCTCTCACACCACCGTACGTACCGTTCGGTATACGGCGGTTTGTTAGAATAACTTCGTTTGGTGTGTTGTTTTCCAATAATAGTAGTTGGCAAATCCTTCAAAACCAAGTTTTGAAAAGTATGCTTTGTTTAGAGTGGTACGCAAGATTGGGCTATTTGCTGTTCTACAATAAGCCTTTCGGGTATTAGCCAATTGAAAAGCTCTACTTTTAACAATGCCCAACTTTATCAAATTACGTTCTCTACCTCGGCTACGCTTCCATTGTTTCCACAAAATCATCCTCAGTCTCTTTCTGGTTAGTTCATCGAGTCCTTCATGTGACTTTTGGCTTCTGCAAGCGAGAAATAGTTTACCCAGCCCCGGATGATTTCTCTAAGTTTCAATATCCTTGAAGTTAGTCGTTCAGACCTACTACGCATTGTATGCTCCCTGATCTTCTCCTTGATACGTAGTAGTGATTTGGATGCAATTCGCACCTTCCATCTCTTATTGACGCTATAAAATGAGAAACCAAGTAGCGTACTTTGCGTGGGTGTACTCACTTTGCTCTTTTCCCGATTGACCTTTAATTTCAAACGCTCTTCCAGATAAACAGTAATCTTATCCATTACCCTATAGGCAGACTTACTACTCCGAACGTAGATACTACAGTCATCTGCGTATCTAACGAAACGGTGCCCGCGCTCTTCGAGCGTAGAATCAAGTTCATTCAAAATGATGTTTGATAAAAGAGGACTCAAAGGACTACCTTGCGGAGTTCCTTCTCTTCTTGGAGTCACCAGTCCATTTTCCATAATACCACTACTCAGGTAAGAGCGGATAAGCCTCAATGTTCGTTTATCCTTTATCTTTAATGATAAAAGGCTCATGAGTTTGTCGTGATTGACCCGATCGAAGAACTTATTCAAGTCCAATTCTACAATCCAAGTATGACCTGAGTCGAGGTATTCCTGTGCCTTGAGCACAGCCTGATGGGCATTACGCTTCGGACGGAATCCGTAGCTATTTGGTGAAAAATCACCCTCATACTTTGGACTGAGCCATTGTGAAATGGCTTGCTGAATTAATCGGTCGATCACCGTAGGAATCCCCAACATTCTTCTTCCACCACCACTTTTGGGTATTTCTACCTTTCTAACGGCATCTGGACGATAATTGCCTTCCAAGATATCAGATCTTAATGTTTGCCAGTTTGCATTCAGGTAGTCACGAAGTTCATCGGTCTGCATACCATCAATACCGCCGGCGCCCTTATTGGCAGTAACCTGCCTAAAGGCTCTTTGTACATTTCGGATGTCTAATATTTCTTCAAGCATACTACTAAAAAAAAACTCCTTTCCAGGCATTGTGCACATTGGTTGCACGGCTAAACTCAGCTCCTCTTGCATTTTACTCTCGGATTCCGTCCTACCCTCATGCAAGCAGTTCTCTAATGTATTTCCGCTGTCAACGCTTTACCATAAACTTTATGTTTCCTCTGCCATCCTAACATTCAGTCCTTCCCGCTCTTGCGGTACTATGACCTCGGCTGACTTCTGAATACCCCATAATCCGTCTCCGGAAAATGTTTCCTCGCCTACATTCGCGCATGCATTTGACAGATTGTATTCAGATCTCCCAGGGTAAGACAATCTACTTTCTATGGATGTAGCCCCTGTATCTACGTAATAGTGTCCTTGCAGTATTGGACTTCTGTCTGTGTTGCAACATCATCCACACTATCCCGCCTTATATACAGTTCCTGTTCGTGGGCTCCCATATTTGCCGCTGACTTCCTTCAGATTCGTGGTCACCCACGACACCCTTGTCTTTAGCTAACACTTCCTACTGCTAAGCGTGTTCGGGATTCACACCCTATAGTCGATTGCCATGCCTGGCACACAACAAAAAAGTCTCGATATTATCGAGACTTTTAGAAGTGGTGCCACCTGGATTCGAACCAGGGACACAAGGATTTTCAGTCCTTTGCTCTACCGACTGAGCTATGGCACCCCCTTTGGGGATTGCAAATGTAGCATTCTTTTTTTCAAATCCAAAAAAGGATTTTAGATTTTATTCAGTTTTTCTCTTCAAATGTAACCTTACTAAGGCCATCTTTTTGATAAGCAGGAAGATGGACGGAAAATATTTTTATTTCGGCTTAGGTATTCCTTTTTGAAAGGACATAGAACCAAAAAAGCCTCTCATTTCTGAAAGGCTTTTGGAAGTGGTGCCACCTGGATTCGAACCAGGGACACAAGGATTTTCAGTCCTTTGCTCTACCGACTGAGCTATGGCACCATCCGTTTGGGATTGCAAATGTAGTGTTCTTTTTTCAAAAGCAAAACTTTTTTTCAATTATTTCATTGCTGCGCTGATTATCAATTAATTAATTTTTCACTTTTCTTAAAACAGGTCTTAATCCTTGCTTAGAATGAGTACAAACAAACAATTTTATTATTTTTTTTATGCATGCATAGCAATTTATTTAGATTAATATCCTAATTTAGCGTAACAATCTAATATTGCATGGTAGCACAGATCCTTTTTCTAGTACTTACACTTGCAGCAATTGCGCTGTTTACAGTTAACCTGCGTAAAATAATTCGCAATATCCGTTTAGGAAAACCGGTAGATCGGCAAGATCAGCCGCAAAAAAGATTAATGACCATGCTTCGCGTGGCCTTTGGTCAATCCAAGATGGTTGTCCGCCCCATCCCCGCTTTTCTCCATTTCTTTGTATATATTGGTTTTGTAATCATCAACATTGAAGTGTTGGAAATTATGATCGATGGCCTTTTCGGCACACACCGTATTTTTAATGGCCTGGGCGGCCTTTATAACTTTTTGATCGGTTCTTTCGAAATCCTTGCCTTTACCGTTTGGGTTTCTTGCGCTATTTTTCTTGTACGCAGAAATATCCTAAAACTTAAACGCTTTAGTGGCGTTGAGATGAAAAGCTGGCCAAAATCTGATGCCAATTACATCCTCATTACCGAGATTTTATTAATGAGCGCTTTCTTGTTAATGAACGCAGCCGATGCAAAATTACAGCTTTTGGGCGCCAGTCACTATGTTAACGCCGGTGCGTTTCCTGTTAGCCAATATTTGATGAATATACTGCCATCTACAGAGAGTGCCTTGGTTATCGTAGAGCGCAGCTGCTGGTGGTTCCACATTATAGGCATTCTGGCATTCTTAAATTACCTGCCTTACTCGAAACATTTTCATATTCTTTTCGCTTTTCCAAACACCTACTTTTCTAATTTAGAGCCTAAGGGTGAGTTCACCAATATGGCCTCAGTGACCAATGAGGTAAAAGCCATGCTCGATCCTTCTTTTGTTCCGGCAGAAACCGAACCCGGTAAATTTGGCGCCAAAGACGTAACCGACTTAAGTTGGGTAAACCTTATGAATGCTTATACCTGTACCGAGTGTGGGAGATGTACTTCGGTATGCCCGGCAAATATTACAGGTAAACTTTTATCGCCACGGAAAATTATGATGGATACCCGCGACCGCATCACCGAAGTGGGCCAAAATATTGACAAACACGGCGCTGAACATCAGGATGGAAAATCTTTATTGGATGACTACATTAGCAGAGAAGAAATTTGGGCCTGCACCAGTTGTAACGCCTGTGTAGAGGCCTGTCCGGTAAACATCGATCCATTGCAGATTATTATGGAGCTCCGCCGTTTTGCCGTGATGGAAGAGTCGCAGGCACCGGGCAGCATTAACGCCATGATGGGAAATATTGAGAATAACCAGGCACCCTGGAAATACTCTCCGGCCGATCGTTTTAACTGGGCACAAGAAAGCTAGCTTGACAGTTTTGTTGGCATTGAATTAAAATAATAATTACATCAGGTCTTGATACTTGATACTAGATACTAGACAAATGGAATTTAAAGTCCCTACAATGGCCGAGTTGATGGCCGCAGGTGAAGAACCGGAAATATTATTTTGGGTTGGCTGTGCTGGAAGTTATGATGAAAGAGCGCAGAAAATTACCCGCGACATTTGCAAGATCTTACATCATGTAGGCATAAAATACGCTGTTTTGGGAACAGAAGAAAGCTGCACCGGAGATCCTGCTAAAAGGGCTGGCAACGAATTCCTTTTCCAGATGCAGGCCATGACCAATATTGAGGTATTGAATGCTTACAATATCAAAAAAATTGTAACAGGCTGTCCACATTGCTTCAATACCATTAAAAATGAATATCCGGGTTTAGGCGGCACTTACGAAGTAATCCACCACACGCAATTGATCCAGGATTTAATTAACGAGGGCAAACTAAAAGCTGAAGGTGGCGAAAGTTTCAAAGGTAAAAAAATCACCTATCACGATCCATGTTATCTGGGCCGTGGAAATGGAATTTACGAAGCGCCAAGAAAAGCGCTGGAAGTACTTGATGCACAGTTGGTAGAAATGAAACGCTGCAAAAGTAATGGCCTGTGTTGTGGCGCCGGAGGTGCACAGATGTTTAAAGAACCAGAAAAGGGAAATAAAGATATTAATGTAGAACGCATTGATGAGGCTTTACAAACCAATCCGCAGGTTATTGCAGCAGGTTGCCCTTTCTGCATGACCATGCTAAGTGACGGTATTAAACTAAAAGATAAAGAGCAGGAAATTAAGGTGTTGGATATTGCCGAGATTACAGCAAGGGCAAACGGACTGTAACCTCAGCTTTTAACTAAACAAATAAAGCCTGAACATCGATGATGCTCAGGCTTTATCATATTGTTAATTCTTGATTTGTTATACCGCATCAGATAAAGAGGTAAAAGTAAAATCTCTTATTCTTAATGGAGGTAAAAGATAGTTGGCTTCCGATTCGGCACTAACTGTTCTTTCAGCTATTCCGATTTCATCCAGGTTATTCAACATAATAATCGGACTCTCATTGAAACGGAAATTTTTGACAGGGAACTTAATTTCACCGTTTTCGATGTAAAAAGTACCATCCCTGGTCAGCCCTGTCAGCAAAAGGGTTTGTGGATCTACCGTTCGGATGTACCATAAGCGTGTAACCAATATACCTTTTTCTGTTCCTTTGATCAGCTCTTCCAGGGTTTTCGTTCCGCCCTTCATAATGGCGCCAGCTGGGAAGGGGATCGCTTTAATCCCGGTTTTTTGCGCCCAGTACCTCGAGCTGTATAAATTTTTAACTACTCCTTTTTCTATCCAGTTTACTTTCTGCTGAGGCCTTCCATCCCCAGACCATGTTGCAGTTGGCAGTTCGGGATTCCATGGGTCTGAATAAATATTTACTCTTTCATCCACCAGCTGTTCTCCCAATTTTGTCTTACCTCCGGTTTTGCTCATAAAGCTCCGTCCTTCATCGGCCTGCCTGGCATCCATCGAGAAGAATAGGTTTTCCAGCATCACCGCTACCGCAGTCGGTTCTAAAATAACGGTATATTTTCCTGGCTCAATGGCTTTTGCAGTTACCGATGACATGGCCTTTTTAGCTGCTATAGCCGTATCGGCTTTTGCATTGAGTTTACTAAAATCATTGTATCCTCTTGTGGCATAACCAGATCCTTTACCATCATCAGTTCTTACGGTAATATTAAAAGCTACATCGGTTGAAGTATTGTAGGCAAATAAACCTTTACTGTTCATCATTGCCGAACAGCCTATACTGTTGGATAAAAACCCTGCCGCATTCAGCTTGCTGTCTATAGCCTGTTTTAAACTGGCCTGTACTGCATCGGCTCTGTCTTTCGGGGTAACGGCTGCTGTAACCGGAGAAAACGTTGGTGAATCGGCACCATATTCCTGCGGACTGAGAAAAGGCATAAATTCAGGATTTTCGGGTGCCAGCTGAGCAAGTTCTTCTGCCCTGCGCACTACTTTTTCCAATGAGGCATCGTCAAATTCATTTATAGTGGCCGTACCCAGTTTTTTCCCGAAGGCAGAACTAACTACCAGGCTGTTGGCGCTTATTCCCCCACTGGTTGATACCGAATTTCGGGCGTACCTTATATTACCGCTATCTGAGCAATTTAGGTTTACTTCACATTGTTCTGCTTTAGAGTAAGAAAGCACTTTAGTTAAAAGTGCCTTTGCTTCTGCTTTTGTTAAGATTGGCATAATTTCTATCAGATTTTTCTAGCGGTGTTGATCACATTAACTTTATTAAAACGTGTGGTTGCCGATCCGTGGGATACAGCACTCACCTGACCTGGCTGGCCTTTACCATCGAAAAAAGAGCCTCCCAAACGGTAATCACTTTCATCGCAGATAGCCACGCACGAATTCCAGAACTCCTGGGTATTGGCCTGATAGGCTACATCTTTAAGCATGCCTGCGATTTTGCCATCTTTAATTTCGTAATAAAGCTGGCCGCCGAACTGAAAGTTATAACGTTGCTGATCGATAGAGAAAGACCCATCGCCCACAATGTAAATGCCTTTTTCCACATTTTTGATCTGATCGGCTATACTCAGCTTGGCTTTGCCCGGCTGCAAAGAAATGTTGGCCATGCGCTGAAACTGCACACTACTCCAGTTATCGGCATAACAACAGCCCTGTGAAGCATTTAAACCTAATATATGCGCCTGATCTCTGATGGCCTGATAATTTACCAATATACCGTCTTTAATCACATCCCATTTTCCGCATTTTACACCTTCATCATCATACCCAACAGCTCCTAACGATCCGACTTCGGTTTTATCGGCCGTAATATTTACTTCTTTGCTGCCATAATTAAATTTTTTAGATTCCCATTTGTCAAGTGTCAGGAAACTGGTTCCTGCATAATTGGCCTCATAGCCCAACACGCGGTCAAGCTCGGTTGGATGACCACACGATTCATGTATGGTTAACCATAAATGTGAAGGATCCAATACCAGATCATACTTACCTGGCTCTACTGATTTTGCCTTCATTTTTTCACCCAACTGCCTGGCTCCCTGTGTAGCATCTTCAAGCATATCGTACCTGCCTTTATAAAGCGTGCCCGAAGCTGTTTGTATTTTATCCTGTGGCCTTGCATCCAGGTATTCGTATCCCTTGCCTGTAGGTGCACTCAATGCATTTCTCGTTTCGAACTTACCTGTTGCCTTATCTATTTTAGTGATAAAAAAAGTAGGCCAGATGCGGTGAATATCCTGGTCGATATAAGAACCATCGGTAGATGCAAAATATTTTTGTTCATTTACGGCAAATAAGATGGAATTAATATAATCTACACCACCTTTCATAGCCGCATCGTTCACCGCCAGCAATAAATCTACCTTTTCTTTTACGGGTACCTCAAAAGTATTTTTCTCAATCGGCGCTTTCCAGCTTACCTCACCATATCCTTTTTGTGGCGCCAACTTTACGGGCTCTCTTAACAAACGGGCATTTTCTTTGGCAATAGTTACCGCCAGTTCTGCTGCTTTGGCGATACTATCTTTGTCCATTTTGTCGGTTGCCGCAAATCCCCAACTGCCATTCGAAATTACCCTGATACCAATCCCATACGATTCGGTATTTACAATATTTTCTACTTTATCCTCGCGTGTAACGACGTATTGGTTAAGATACCTGCCTACGCGTACATCAGTATAAGTTGCCCCTTTTGAGCGTGCCGCATTTAGGGCTACATCAGACAAGATTTTTTTAGCCGCCGGATCGATATACGTTAAGGCTTGCTCGGGGGAAATCTCTTTCCCAAAAACTGGAATAGCAGGAAGCATAGCCGCGGCAGCTCCTACGCCAGTTAAATAAATAAAGTTTCTACGTTTCAAGATGAGATTGTTTTAAGTTGACTGAATATAAGTGTTTTAGCTTATTCCCCGAAATTTCCTATTTAAATTTTAAGGATTTAGATCTTCATAAATGTTTTTTGCCAAGTAGGCAAGGAGAGAACTGAATTAATCTGTTAAATTATCATGCTGAGGACAGCCAACGTCCTAAGTTTGGATAAACAAAAAAGATTCTTAATGAGAGAAGACTACATCTATAATTTATCTGCTATCACGCGTTTACAACAGATCGATCAATGGAAAACGCTGTAGAAAATGTTTTTGATGCCAGCAGTAGTAAAAAAGACCGCCTGCGAAATAGGCAAATACATCTGCAATATCAGCCCTGGTATAAAGGGCCGTAGCCGGTAATATCCATTCCGGCACCATCGATCACACACCGTAAACAACTGAAAATCAATAAAATAAAGTTTATTTATTTTTGCTTGTAAATTAATTGTAAAACATTTTTTTCAAGATTTCCCTGTCCCTTGAATTCGTAATTCCTTCAATAGTTTTTTTAAAATATTTTGATTTTATCAGGAGACTTTACTCCCCTAAAAGAAGTGAACTGCTCTAGTGGATTGGCGGCTTTTAATCTAGATATTTTAAGATATTGAAAGACTATCGCAATCGGCTGTTATTTATCCGATAAATAGGAAGACCATAACGCTAACAAATAAAAAAACCACAACGCTAATAAATAAAAAAACTACAACTCTTTTTAATAGAAAAACAACAGCACTTTTTAATAAAAATAACACAACACTATTTAATAGAAATACACCGATATTTTTTTACATTTGTACTATAGCATCATGGATCAAGAAAACAAAAGTTTTCTTTCAAAAGAAATAAAAAATGGCGACACCACAGGAAAGATTTGCAGCGGCATTACGTGTATTAAAGGACTTACAGGATAGAAATGAAGTGGCTATAACCGGTGAGGATTTACCTAACCGTATCTACCGAGAGATATTGCTAAAAAACGGTTTCATAAAAGAGGTAGTCAGGGGCTGGTATGTGAGCTCAGACCCGAATGCCAGTCCTGGAGAAACGACCTCATGGTATAGCTCATATTGGGATTTTTGTCTAAAATTTTTAAATTCGAGGTATGGCAATGATTGGATTTTATCGGCCGATCAGTCACTCAAGATCCATGCAGGGAATTGGTCGGTTCCAGCCCAGTTATTTTTGCGATCTCCCAAAGGCAACAATAACCCAACCTCCTTGGCGCACAATACATCTCTATTTAATTACAGGGCGGATCTTCCTGCTCCCGAATTGACCACTATAAAAAGAGGCATAAGGATGTATAGTTTACCGGGCGCGCTTCTTTACTGCTCTGCAGCCTCATTCAGCGGTAATGGCCTTGACGCACGAACCGCACTGTCATTGATTAGAGACGCTTCTGAGCTACTTCCGGTGCTGCTTGAAAATGGCCATTCAGTAATTGCCGGGCGGCTTGGAGGCGCCTTCAGAAATATTGGTCGTGAAAGGATTGCTGACCAAATAATTGAAACCATGCGCCAAGCAGGTTACGATGTACGAGAAGATGATCCTTTTCAGGCTAAAATAACAATCGATCTTTCTCTAGGTGAACGGTCTCCTTTTGTGAACCGTATCAAACTCATGTGGCAACAGATGCGGGATGTGGTAATACGGGATTTTCCAGTACCACCTGGACTTCCAAAAGATCATAAGGCTTACCTGGAAAATGTGGATTCGATTTATATCACCGATGCCTACCACTCTTTGTCTATAGAGCGATACAAGGTAACACCTGAACTAATAGAAAGAGTGAGTTTGGGTTCCTGGAATACCAAAGGTAATGCGGAGGACAGAAAGCAACAGGACGCAATGGCCGCACGGGGTTATTTCCAGACTTTCCAGATAGTGAAGGAGTCAGTAAAAAACATACTGGAGGGTCAAAATCCAGGGGTCCAGGTTGACAAGGACCATCCGCGCTGGTATCGAGAGTTATTTGACCCTAGCGTTGCCGCTGGTATTTTAAAAGCCTCTGATCTTGCCGGATACCGTAGCAATCAGGTATATATTAGCAATTCGCAACACGTGCCCTTGAGTGTTGATGCAATGAGGGATTGCATGCCTGTACTATTCGAACTTTTAGAGGGTGAGCCTGAGGCTTCTGTTAGGGCGGTTTTGGGTCACTTTGTTTTCGTATTCATTCACCCTTACATGGATGGCAACGGGCGGATGGGCCGGTTCCTGATGAATGCAATGTTGGCTTCAGGGGGATATCCCTGGACAGTAATTCCGGTAGAAAAAAGAGAGGAGTATATGAAGGCACTGGAACATGCGAGCATTGAGCAGGATATAAGCGAATTTTCTAAGTTTCTCGCCTATTTAGTGAACGAGGGATTAAAAGGAAAACCTGTAGCTGTTCTCCCTCAATAAGGAATTCTTTCTCCAATCGTATTGTTACTGGGTAATGATTATCTAGCATTTTGCTATTGACCTGAATGCAAAGATGGAGAGTCCGCCGATAAAATGCCCTTCGGACATTGATTTTTCTTTTGTGACATGCCTAACAAGAGTTTAAGAATACTTAACTATAAGTTGCTGCTCAGTTTTTATAAGACTGAAGCCTCATCCTTAACATGTTAAGCCCGCGTGGAATTTATCCTAGCAAACCCATAAACAGTCCTTCGATTTTTTCTGCCTCAGAAAAATCAGCCAGAAAAATGGCGGGCGAAGCCCGCCGCGAAATGTTTTTTGCTCCTCACAGCCTATACAGGAATTGGCTGTGAGCGGAAATCTTTTAGATTGAGAAAAAAGCCCCTATACTGGATCAACCCCCAGATGCCTTTAGATATGGGATTGCCAGCGGTACAGCTGCAACACTTAGCCACGGCACCGAACCCTCCCATCTAGCTGATGTAGAAAATCTATATCAACAAATACGGACCTGATTTTAATGGTGATAATGTCAAAAGGCCAATTGATTAGCATCACTCCTAATTCGGTTGAGAAAACTGAATTTTACAAAGGATCATCAAATCTAAAGAAATATTAAAGGCTTAATCTGTAAAGCCACAACTTAATCTGACAGTTGATATTTTTTACTAATTGTCAGATTGAATTTCTGGTTATTTTTTTGCTCTTTTGAGATCGTTAATTTATCTAGTTAATACTTTCCCAGATTTACATATATTAGATCATTTTGAAACCCAGAGCCTAGCAGTAAAAAGTTTTATAAATATTCAGACCTGTGCTTTTATTGACGAATATAATTTTTTATTCACAATCAAGCTGGAAGATGACGCTCATTTGCAAGAAGCTGAAAAATTCAAAGAAGGCTTAAAATTAATTGTTGGCCCTGCTGTAAAGGTTATTAAAAGCTACTGGAAAGATTTACGAAAGGAAAGAAACCGCCTTCTAGCTCACAATTGGCGAGATGGGAAGGATGCCATTATGTTCGGGCCGGAAACGGAAGTAGCTCCAAATATCCCTTGGATTGATGAAGAGTATACCCTGCTAATCGGTATTTTCGACAAAACAATTTTTTATCTAAAAAAATACAGGCCAGACTATTTCAAGGAAATGGATAGTTACATAAGAGCTAAAAGCCAAAACAAAATACGCCATCGATCACCGGTTTCAACTCATGACCAAAGCATCTCGAAGCTGGAGGATTTCGAACGATTCTTGAAAGCAAGCTTGGAATATATAGAAAATATAGAATGGTAAACCAGTAGCAGTTGATAACAAAATTAACTTAACGGTATACAGCCTTTCAAAAAGCGGAAGATTATAATAAAAAAACAGTAAAAAAGTTGGCCACAGAACAGAAATAACAAGAGTTATGATATCTGTTGCCTGGAAAACGGTACTTTGAGAGGGTCAAAAGACGTATATTAATTTTTATATATTATGTATCTATGCTTCAACAAGTTCTCCGATGCGTTCTTCAAGTTTGGGGCTGTTCATCTTGTGCTTGACACCAGAAAGCCTTCGCAATACCTTTAGATCAAGTATTGTTGGAACAAGGTCTTCAAGTTCAATTCCCAGTAATAGATGGAGCACAGCAACATCACTAAGCGTCATTGGATTGATTCCATTGATCAACTCAGAGATATAACTCTCATTTGCATGCCCCAATAACATGAGCAAGTCTTTCTGCTTGAGACCGTTTTCCTTGAGTTTTTCTTTGATGATCCGCTTGCGCGCAAGCTTGAAGGCATGTTCTGTCTCTGCGATACTTGTAGCAAGGTCACTCTGGGCCACTTTCTCATCCGATGGCTCACCATCATTCCAGTGTTTTGCCTCGTAATCTACGAGTAGCTGACGGAGCTTCCCTCTTTGCTCCCTGATTGAACTGTTTTCTTTTGACATCAGCTTTAATGTCCTATCGAGCATGGTGGCGCGCTGGAATTCCAGTTCTGTGCTGATCTCTCCTTTTTTCAGTAGTTTACTTAGATTTTTTATTGCGTCCATTTTCTTAATCGTTAATGAGTCCTTTGTCAGTGAGGTATTTTTTTATTGTATTCCTGTTGTTCTTAAATATACGCTCATATTCCTGGTGAGTTCCGGCCCAGATTACGGATGCTTCTCCCTCTTCTTCAAACTCGAGCATGACCATTGCGCGGTGTATTTTAATATCGAAGAAATAGAATCCATCTGGATGAACCTGATCTGCGTCTGGCCTATCGTCCTTGAGCTCATCCTTATTCTTCCATTTTGCAGCCTCTATATCCTTGATGAGCTTGTCGACAGCTTTGGATAAGGGAATATTCCCCTTATTTTTGCTTTTCAGCTTTTGAAGCTTATCCTTTCCCGTTAAGCGCATATATATTACAAATATAATAAACTTCTAAAATATTTAGAAGTTTTAGTTTATTATTATTTTTTTTATTCTTCCAGTTCTCTTCATGACAAGAATGAATCACAAATGAAGAATCTTGACGCTAAAAATATTATTTATTGTTATTTCAGAATTGAACTAACGCCAGATCATCTAAAACAGCAGATTCCATCTAAGCAGCAACACAGGCGATAGCAAAATCCTCAAAAGACTTAAGATCTGCATCCAGTTTATCACTTTTAGGCGTAGTTGGATTAAGTTCTGCAGAACTGTCATGAACCCACTTGGAAGCTTCTGTCATCCCTTCTTCAATTGATTTTAAAAGCTCCTCGTTAATAACAACTTTTTTAAGTTTTTGGGTTTCGATACCAAAAGAGAAACGCTGGATGACACCCTTAAAGAGACGTTCTTCCACAGATCGTTCCCAGCTCTCCCTTAAAAGTCCATACCAGGTCTTTGCCGCAAAAGCATAATCATCCTGCTGGCCACCCTTTTCCATCACCTTAAGTTTGACAAGCGAATTCCTCAGATATTTGATCCGATCTTTGACTTTTTGTGCCACCCATGGAAGATCTGGTGAGATAAGCCCTGCGGCATCACCGATTTTTCGTATCGTAGTATATTCGCAACTTATCCCTTCAAGACTTTCAGCAAAATTCTGCAGCTGAACAAAAAAAGCAATATCATGAGTAAACACGATTACCTGCCTTTTCGCTGACTCTACCGCTAGTCTTCTTGCTATTAATGCCTTACGCTCATGATCAAGAGAAGTAACCGGATCATCAAAGATTACCCCTCTGTTATTTTCATCCAATTGCATCTCGGTAAGAAAGTCAGCCAATGAAATAGCCCTCTGCTCCCCTTCGCTCAGTACATTGTTGGCAAGTTCACCTTCAATTTTCAGTTTTCTCAGCGTTTGTCCCTTTGTGTTCCGCTGATTAATGGTCACCCTTGAAGGCGCATCCAGTGCGCGGCATTCATCAATGAAAAGTGCAAGGTACTTATCGGTAACATGTTGGGCAAACAACCCTCCCTGCTTATTAGTTATTGAATTACTCTTAAACTGAGCCAGTGATTTTTCTGCTTTCTTCGCCCACCGATGACTTTTCAGGAACTTCAAAATCTCTTCCTTCTGCTGACCGACAAGTAACTTATCATTTAACAGCTTAATTTCATTATCAATAGCAAGCAATTCAGCAGCAGTATCTTTTTTCATTAGTTCTTCCAGGCTATCTTCAACTATGGTGATCAGCGCCTGAATCTTTTCAACAGGGAATAATAGTTTAACAGATGGAGTTAGAACTAAACCGTTCATATTTCCAAGCAAAGTCTCCCTATAAGTCGAAATGGAGGACATTACAATGTCACATTCAGCGGCAAGAGCGGGATTCTTAGCTAATACAAGTGCCCGAACTGTCGATTCTTCATTAAATATTGGAACAATTACTTTTTTTATGGCGGCTATTTGTTCTGCTAAAATGCCCCTTGCTTTATTACCCTCAGAAGAAGCCTCACTACGGAGAAGACTCCAATAGGCCTCGATCAGTTCCTTTTGTTTAACTTGCAAAGGCTGCAAGCAAAAAAGACAATTATCGTTATTGTCAGGATAGACACTGCTATTATCAACTTCCAGCCTAAGCCCAACGGCATACTTTTGGGCAGAGGCAATGAAATTTTTCCAGGCAGGCGAACCAAGGTCTTCAATCCCATAGCTATGGAGGCTATCTACACCTTCAGCATCAGCAAGCTTTGCAAATTTAACTATATTATCTACTGTATTATTAACCTCAGACACCTGTATTTCAGACATTTCTTTCAACACAGATTCAACATCGTTTTTAAAATTCTGCAAAAGCTGTTTTGATTGCTGCGTTTCGAGAAGCTTTTTGGGAATGTCCAGGCTGATCAATTCTCCCTTTCGGACTGTTAGCTCATCTTGCCTTTTTTTATCATCAACAGTCCAGATAAATAGTGTAGCAATATCCTCATCTTTGGTATCAGCCCCAAGAGAAGCTATCTTTTCGTTTATGGCGTTTTCGTTTAAAAAAAGATTGACGAAGTGGTTAAGGGGACGCATTTCAGCTAACTTTTCACTATGCACCTCTTTAAGTACTTCGAAAAGATCGAGGACATAATTAAAAAAACCAAACCCAGCAGGCGTAAAAAGAAGTCCGTTTTCCTGTTCGAGGTGAACCCTAGCACACTTGCTGTCATACACCATAAATCTCTTAAAAGCCTCATTTTCTTTATCGGCCGGATAATCGAGCTGATATTCACCACCATCATTGCTAAACATAAAACTACACTTAGGCGACTCAGTACTTGGACTGAAAACGTTTGCCAATATTTTCTTTTCCCCACGCCCGCCGAAGCTGTTATTAAGTAAACGGCTATACCCCGATTTCCCTGCTCCATTTACACCGAAAATTATTGTCAAGTGCTTGTTTATCTTAATCACTTGGTCTTTTGAAAGCGCATTGACATTTTCTATATCCTTAATTGCCCGTAACTCGAAGCTGGAATCGGTTTCCCCAGACTGTCCTCCTCCGCTTTCAAATACGATTTCAGTCCGTGGATGTTCAAGCACTTTTGCCAGGTTTTCATCTTCCAGGAAATAGCGATAACATTTTTTTACTTCCTCCTCGTCCAGCGCCCTATCCTCCAGTATTATTTTACATGCATACCGGAACCAATATGGATAAGTATTTATCCATTCTATCAACTTTGTCCTAAGTGGAAGCTCTATCATTATTAGTTTTTTGTTTGGTTCGGGTGAATAACCACCCTTTTTTATTATTCTATAATTAATTTGTCATTACTGCCAAACTTAAATCAGATCGTTCTTTCCATATAGAAGTACATTTGAAATCAGATAACGCAGTTTAAACTTCACATCAAAATTAACATCCAGCATTTCTGCTTTACCACATATCCTGAGCAGAGCTGCTAAATTGGAAATATGTCCAGCCTTGTCTTTCTTAAAAAGATCTACCAGCTCATTGATCCCCCGAAAGGGACTGTTTGGGCTAATTACTTTTTCTTCTATTTTAGCTCTAAGTTCATCTGGATCTGTTGAGGCTTTAAAAAGGAAATAATCATCTTTAAATTTATCATAATCCTGAAAAAAACCGCCGATAGAGCTATAACTATCAATGAAATCATTGATGGCAACAGTATGATTAATGGTCAGTTCATGCTTGATACCTTCCACCTTTTTATTCGGAAAAAGAAAGAGTTTGCCATCAACAACTTTTTCCAGATTGAATTCGAGAGAGCTGTAAAAACCGATCGAAGTATTTCCCTGATCTTGATTTCTTATCGAAATAGATGAATTGATGTGCCCAAGCCCTTCAATAAAATGTGGATTATCAACTGAAATTATAAAATCTATAGTAGATTCACTGAGTGCGATGGAACCGATGGTAAACTGAGGAGAATTATTTGATTTTGATATTTTAAAGAGTTCCAGGCAGGTCAGCACGAAGGTTTCAGCTATTCCATACTCCTTGAACCGCTCTGTATTAATGCTTTTCAGAAACAATTCATCACCATCATCCAATAGACGAAAAACTTTCTTTTCGATTTTTTTATTAGACGAAAGATAATAGGCCTTCCACGATCTATCAAGCTCATCCAACAAAAAGCTGCCGCCATCCGTACCTTTTAAAAAATTAACATACTGTGTTAACTTTCTGTTATCAAAAAACATGCTGACAGAATCATAGATTGACTCCGCTTTTAGGTTGTTGAAAACCTCACCCTGAAAATCATTCGCCTCTGCTATGTCAAAATAGACAACTTCTTTCCCATCGGCATTTGTCTGGAAACTCGGCACCACCTGATCAAATGATACATTTAGTCTTGAAGTCGTAAATCTTGAGGAATAACGCTTCACGGCATCGAAGAGGGAATCTATTTTATCAAGCTCAATCTTGATGCTTTCAGACAGGTCATATTTATTTGAAATAGCATTACGAAGCTCCTCGCTGCTGATCAGCGAAAGCAAGTCTTCAGAATAGACAAAACCCTTGCTTTTTACATCTTTAAGGCTGATTGTTTTCTGTTTGAAATATCCGTGTGTTTCCATCTTTATTGTTTTGAGCGTTATTATTTAATATTGTGATACATCCTGCAAGGCACAAGCCTGACTCATTAGTGTTCTATCTGGTCATTAACTCCATAAACCATTTTTTTAAGGTTCAACAGTAAAAACGCCACAAGCGGTCCGAACATAAAAAGATGGTATTTAAAATGAACCTTCCAATAATATTCTGTCCTGATCACCACCCTGGTTACGAGAGAAAGTCTAAAATAATCCGGTTTGGTCATCTGGAACTTTTTATAGTCTATGGGCCTATGGTTTTCATATCGCTTTAGTATCTTATCATATTTGTCTCCGATATCGTGCAGGATTTTTCCCTTTTGTGGATTAGTGTTTTCATAGGTCTTATTGTAACGCAGTTCATTATAAAGCTCAGCGATATCAAGGGCACAGTTATGGTACCGGTCGGATTTGAGCACAAAACTTTCTGAGCTTTCCAACTGACTGAATAACAGAATCAGCACAGAAAGAGAAACCGACGAAAAATTCACCTGATTGTCTGTCAGGGTAATCATCCAGAACTTCAATCCATATACATTAACCAGTCCAACTATAATCAGGTATGCCGATAGATAACCTACGCACTGACTGGAGAGGCGCTGCAATGTTTCGGTCCGATGACTGGCAGCAAACCTTGCGCCTTTGGTCGTCCATAACTTATAATTAAGTTCGACCTCAAAATCTTTTTGTAAATATGGCGGGATGGCCCGTCTGTATTTAGCAATCCGTCTGGCCCTGTCATATTTTTTACAGAAATCCCAGAGTGCTCTTAGCATATTATTTCTATCATTAAAAAATCAAAATAAGTTTGTCAGACCAGCAAATCAGACCAATGTCAGCTGAGATTATCTCTTTTTAGCAAACAGCATCTTTAAGTTAAAACACGCCACCCATAATCCCCTTGGTCAAAAAAGAACATAAAACACTGTCATCTATCCCATCAACTCTAAACCACTGCATTCCCTACCGATAAAAACCTGCAGGACATATCACTACATCCTGCAGTATCTTAGCTGAGGGCGCCGTCAATACCTTGATGAGACGGAGTAATTTCAATATCATTTAAAAAGCCCACAAAATCCTGCAACACATTAGTAATGTGCGCAAGCTCATGCTCCAGGAAGCCCATGGCCACCGGATCCTGATGCAGACTGAATATATCCTTAATGTTATTTTCGTGCCCGATAAGCAGATCATTGAGCTTTTCGATCTGATCGCCAGTGGTAAGCGGCAACAAAGGCCCTTCCACACCCCGGCTTGACGCATAGGCACCCAAACCACCCATATTCCAGATCTGCCTGGAACTGAGCAGAAAAAGCAGCGAATCAAAACACTGGAGCAGTGCACTGTGGCGGATGAAATAAGCCATACCTACGCTACCTCTTTCAGAAGGAGCGTTCCTCCAGAAAAAATCAAATTCATCACGCAAATGACGTGCCGTGCTAACATTGCGGAACAATGCAGCAAACAGGTTTTCCACCCTGACCAGTTCTGTTTTCATCTTTCCAAATCGCCTCTAACAGAACCAATTTGACCAATGATATCCAAAAAAGAATATTTTAGGGACGAAAAGAGCTATTCTCTACATGAAATGGCAGTTTTCCGGGATGAACTTTAGTTTAGGTTCGTCGTCAAAAGTTCCCTTCGTTCACCCTGATGTAAGATCCGGCTTACAGGAACAGCAATCCTTGTAACGAAAAGCTCCCCTTCCCTCCCGAAATGAAAACCGATATCGTTGCCATAAGCGAAACGGAGGCGCTGGCCGATATTTTTCAGGCCGGCATTTGTGCCGCCCGCCCCAGATCTAATAAGGTTTACCGCATTTGAAGTTTCAATAACCAGCTCACCATCTTCCACAACAGCAATGATGCGAATTTCATGCAGGGCATGGCCCACATCACCATGCTTGAATATATTTTCCACCAGCGTCAGCAGCACCAACGGGATAAAACGCAGTCCCATCGCCTGATCAGAAAAATAGCTCATCACCTTGAGCTCCATATTCTTCCTGAGCTGGTAAAGATAGATCAGCTTTTCTATCTGCTCAATCTCCTCACCAAGGGATACCGTATCATCAAGATCGCCCGAATCCACCGCATAACGCATCATCTCAGAAAGGGTCATCACCGCCTGTGAAGCCTCCTGCGAGAGTTCCGAGATGCTATGGTATATAAAATCCAGCGTATTGAAAAGAAAATGCGGATTGATCTGTGCCTTTAAAAAATCGTTCTGCGCCTTTGAAAGTGCCTGCTTTATCCTTTCCTCCTCAATCACCCTTTCCAGCCGCTGTTTCTCCATCTCCTCAGCCCTGTCGCGTTCCACCAGATAGTTTTTAAGGAAAAAATAGGCCGCCGAAAAACCGAACACATAAATCCAGCGGTAAAGGATCTTGGAACTATAAGCCCAGGTAAGCGAAAAACCCTCCGAACGGTTGGCAAAATGCCAATCGATCATCAGCAGGTCCGTATAATAATTGGCCAGAAGAAAAATCAGAAAAAGCAGCGCCACACCGAGCGGGGCCCGCCAGAGCATATGGGCTTTAAGCTTAAACGCAAAGGGCAGAACCAACAGTGCAGACAGATAAAATACCCCAATGGTAATCAGGTAATGTGAAATATAATTCACCGGATGACCGAAAGCTCCGACCATCAGCCCCACGGCCACAACCTCATAGCAAATGAAGAGGAACCAGATGAGAATATGTATCCAGAATCCCTTAAACCCTGCTGAAATAGTTTTTTTCATGTGCATTTTCCTTTATAAGTAGAATAGTACAGGTACTATCCGAGTTCTTTTCCGGGCCTGTCCAGGGCGGCTAGTTTTCATAAAAAACGTTATGAAACAGCCAAAAAACACCCTAAAAACAAGAACCGTATTTGTATTCAGATCAACCAAAAAACAGCTCAGAAACTTTGATACCAATCCAACTGATGCTACCACAGCGACCTTCACCACAACAGCAACAGGCTCAGGAGTGATCTTCCAATAATCTAAACTCTTCAGGGCCTGCACTCAACCTTTGCGCTTCGCCCTGAAGAGCTTATCATCAACAAACTCGTTGAAATATTTCTTATAGTAATCCCCTACCGTGATCTTTGTCCCGGTCACCATTTTGATGGTATTCCCCTCAATATATTCGATATATTCCTGTGCAATGATAAAACTCCGCTGGAACTGCAGGAAACCTTCCCTGGGCAGCAGTTTCTTGGCTATTTCGCCCAGCGTGCTGTAGGTCAGAAAACTCTTGTCCCTGGTATGCACCTGCACATAGTTCATTTTGCTTTCCACCGCAACAATGTCACCGTAATTCACCTTGATCAGCCTAAGGTTTTCTTCCTTGCTCTTGATAAACATAAAATCATCGGCAATTGTCAGGCCACCATCCCCGGTTTTCTGCGGAAAGAGTTTATTGAAGATAACGATGAACTTTCCCTGGGAATAGGGTTTCAATAAAAATGCATCCGCTTCGACCTCATAAGCATCAAAAGCGTACTGACGGTGCGCAGTGGTAAAAACCAGTTTATCGGTCTTCTGCCTCACCTCCTTTGCCAGCTCAATGCCGGTAATGCCCGGCATATCCACATCCATCAGGATCAGATCCACAGGCTCGCCCGCAGTAATCTCGATAAGCGCTTTGAGCGGATCGGTATAACTTTTGACTAATTGCAGCTGGGGGACCGAGTCGATATACCGCTTCAATCCCGCTACCGCATGCGGCTCATCATCTACAATTATGCACTTGTACATTGCGACTGGTTTCTGTTTGGGTTTTAAAGATAGGGCTTTAATTTTTTTTTGACAGGATTCTATCATCTTTTTCCCGAAAAAAGGTTGTTTTATGGAGAAAACAAGTCTAATTCCAGAGACATCTCACCAATAAACCAATCATCAGGCCCTATGCATCACCCTGGTTCACAGCAGCTTTCAGCACCCAAAACTCCTATTGCGTTTTAACGTACTGCATATGCATGTCTCGCCACTTAATCCCTAGTACCCGTTTACAAAAAAAGCGCTTCAATCCTGAAAGCGCTAGGTTGGATAAAAAGTGTGGATCCTATAGGGTTTGCAGCGCAAAAATAAGGGGCAGCTCCGGAATAGAATACCTCAATCCAAAAGTTCTCCAACATAATTATTACTAATATCTCTGGATTTGTATCCATACTCCCCTGTCAGGGACAGACGCGGCATCCTTTTGAAACAAAAGATACAGCAAATGGCCCGGCCCGCAGGGGACAACCAAAAACAAAACCTGACCAAAGCAGCCCCACACCAACAACAGTTCCTCATCTAGCCTGTGGAATAAAAGATCTCCCGGCAAAGCCAACAATCCATTATCTTTGCCTGAATGAGTCTACCCCTGCGCATCACCTTTGAGAACAAAGATTACACCTATAGTGTTCTCACCAGGAATATCGACAAAGACACCAAAGAAATAAAGATCAGTTTACAGGGCGAAGAACTGACATTGATCCAGCGTTCCACCAAAGAATGGGATTGCCCCGAACAAACAGTCGGCGATAACCACGGACTGATCAAAGCGATAGGAAAAAATATAGCCCTACGCTACCGGCTCTAATTGTTTTATAATAAAACATTGGCCGGGTCTGGAGCATACATCAACCAGTTTGCTTAACAACAACCGCATACAGATAAGATCAGGAGACTGGATCTCTTGCCAATCATTCAACCGTGATTTCATCCGGCAGAACAACCGGGCATTTTTCCTTAACAGGAAACCCTGGTACTGTTTGAACAGCCCTGTTTATTTTCAATCCGGTTACATCGCAGCAGCGTCCGGTAAGAGGCACACCCACCGCCCTTTCATCTTTACCTGGTTTACCTGCATCCCCCATACCTGACCGCACTGTTTAATTCGTCAAAAAAGCCTGTTGAACTAAAAAATTACGAAATTTATTTTTTAAAGGTCAAAGCAAAAAAGTGGCTTTTAAATGGATCTGAGGCCTGTTTTTATAAATTTATACAATCTTTTTCACAAAAAAGACGGAAAATTCCACTAACTTTGAGTTATGCAAACAAAAAGGCGGATTTTAGATTCGGCACTCAAGCTTTATAACGAGCTCGGGTCAGCACGGTAATGCCAAAGATTTATGCATCAGTGCCGGAAACCTACATTATCACTTCAAGCATACAGAAGATATTATCCACGAACTTTATCAAGAACTTGTATTTGAATATGACCAAAGGTTTCTCCTCTGGGGAAACATAACCAATATAGATAACCAATCTATGGGTGACTTTATTCAGGATTCTTTTGAAATAGTTTATAAATATCGTTTTATCTTCCTCAATGTTATCGAATTATCGAACAGGATCAATATTTTTAAGTCGGGCTACAAGGAGTTGAGATTGAAGCGGGAATACCAGTTTAAAGATATCTGTAATAAGCTTACGGATGCGGGATACTTCAAGATCCGGATACCTGACCACGAGTTGTCTATCTTGTTAAGCCAGATATTTATCATCAGCGATTTTTATCTTTCCTATAACCAGATTGGTAAGGGCCTGGAAAAAGATGCGGCCTTAGCGGAATATAGTCCACTGATTATCGCGCTGTTTAAGCCTTATCTTTGATAATTGCTCAAAATCTACTGACAAACGAAATAAGATTGGAAGAAAATGATCAACTAAACTTGAAATTCTCATTATCTGATAACGACCTAAGGCTTCTGAGAAATTGAAACCTCTGCATTAATTTTGTTCAGGTTATCGCGGATCAGGTTTAAGTCTTCAGCTTCCATATTTTTTAAAGGAATAACCAGCTGCGTAGCCATCGAATCTACATCACCTCCCCTGTCTTTATAGGTCTGCACAATTACATCATCACCTTTGGTATGGATATACAATTTGCCCGAAGCCGTTGTACCAAGATAATCCATATCTTTAAATTTCGACAGCTTAAATGCGAAATATTCTGTTTTACCGTTATTAAAATAACGCTTGTAACGGCAAAAGCCATTGTTGGTAACATTTAGCTCGTAACGTTTTACCTGGTCGCTTTCCTGACTGTTATCGTAATGATCGGTAAATGTTTTCTGAAGGAAATTGATCGATTGTGTTACGGTTTCGGGGTCGGAAAAAGCACATAAAAACATACAAAAAGCCGAAAGAAGGGATATTTTCAAGCAGAGTGTAAACTTTTTCATCAGGTTAGCGTTTTAAACACACCAATTTAATTAAAATCATAAATTTGTATATGAGTTTTTCTCCACAATCAAGAGTTTGGGTATACCAAAGCGATCGCAAATTTACTTCTGTTGAAGAAAGTGAGATCTTAAACAAATTAGCAGCTTTTACTAACCAGTGGAAAGCACATGGAAATGAATTGCTTGCAAAAGCAGAAATCCGCTATGGCTTTTTTATTATCCTAACGGTCGACGAAAGCCAGGCGGGCGTTACCGGTTGCTCTATTGATAGCTCTGTTCGCTTAATTAAAGAAATTGAACAGGAATACCACGTAGACCTTTTTAACCGTTTCAACATTGCCTATAAAGTAAATGGAGAAGTTGTAGTAAACAGCAAAGAAGATTTTGAAACTTTGGTAAATATCAAACAGGTAACGCCAGAAACGATTGTGTTTAACAATATGGTACAAAATCTGGCCGAGCTTGAAAGCAAATGGGAAGTTCCGTTCCAAAACAGTTGGCATTCTACTGTTTTTGCTCACTTATTGTAAGCCATATGTTCATTGTAGATCTTAAATATATTGTTCCGCTAACCGAGTTGGAT
Organism: Pedobacter kyonggii; assembly: GCF_004310665.1. Lineage (GTDB taxonomy): Bacteria > Bacteroidota > Bacteroidia > Sphingobacteriales > Sphingobacteriaceae > Pedobacter > Pedobacter kyonggii. Next base: position 110,504 of record NZ_SIXF01000015.1, read on the forward strand.
GAACATATGGACGCCCATGTCCAATATTTAAAGAAATACTATAAAAAAAACATTTTCGTTGCCTCGGGCAGAAAAGTACCCCGAACTGGTGGAATCATTTTAGCACTGGCAAAGGATGAAGAAGCTTTAAAAAAAATCCTGATGGAAGATCCGTTTTACATCAATCGATTGGCCGATTTCACCATTACCCAATTCTTAACCTCACAATATCACCCAGATCTTGAATCACTTTTAGGAAAATAATTCTTAAAACCAGTAGTGATATCCTACATTATTTTCACTACTGCTCAAACAATTAGCTAGCAAAAAACATTATATTGGTTAAATCAAATAATGTCTATGAAGCGCTGGCTCAAAATCTCTTTAAAAATTGTATCGGTTGTTGTGGTTCTGATTATTCTCACCTGGCTGGCAGGTGCATTTTACATCAGTAGAAATAAAAAAGAAGTACTCACTTCTATCCTATCACAGCTCAATAAAAATTTAAACGGAAAAATTACCGCTACAAGTATGGAGCCAACACTCCTAAAAAGTTTCCCCGGGGTTTCGGTATCCTTAAACGGCGTTTTACTGAGAGATAGCTTATGGAGCCAACATAAACACGATCTTTTAAAAGCACAGGATATAGATGTATCGCTAAATGTACTTTCGCTCATTGTAGGTAATATCAACATTAAACAGATTGCCATTAACAATGCCGCTATTTATATCTACACCGATTCTACAGGCTATAGCAACACCAGTATTTTAAAAAGCAAACCTAAAAACGAGAAAAAATCGTCATCAAAATCTTCCTTATTAGAAGTCAAAAAAATAGATTTTAACAAGGTTAGCCTGATATTAGATAACAAAAAGAGGTTTAAGTTATTCAATTTCGATATTGATCAGATCCAGGGCAGAATGCAATATCCTGATAGCGGTTGGACCGGTAAAATTAAATTGATGACCAAGGTAAACAGTTTCGCCTTCAATACGCGTAAAGGAAGCTTTTTAAAAGACAAAACTTTAGATGGAACATTAAATGCACGTTATAGCCGTGATCTTAATGCAGTAATTCTGAGTCCCGAAATTCTAAACATTGGCGGCCATCCTTTTAAAATCGGGGCCAAAATAGAATTGGATAAATCTGCTTTTGCCATTAGCATAGCTGTTGATGATATTTTATTTAGAGATGTTGCCTTACTCTTATCGCCTAATATCTCTTCCAAACTCCTAAAGTTCGGCATAGAAAAACCGATCGATATCCGGGGAAACATTGTTGATGACGGATCCGGGAAATACGGAGATCCCTTGATCAAAGTAGGCATAACCGTTCGGGATAATGTGGTTTCTATTCCGGCAGGCAAATTAACGGCCTGTAATTTTGATGGTTCCTTTACCAATCGGGATACCGTTGGTGGTATTATTGGTGATGAAAATTCATCCATCAAGTTCCACAGGCTTACGGCAAAATATTTTAATGCACCGCTTAAGATCGACACTTTCACAGTGAATAATTTATCGCGTCCGATTGCTACCGGACTAGTAACCTCGCAATTTCCCCTATCCAATTTAAACAATTCATTGGGCACGAACGATTTTGAATTTAAAAACGGAACAGCCAACTTAAGGCTTTACTGTAAGGCAGATATTGATAATTTCAGATTTACCAAACCTGTTGTTTCAGGTAAAATACAGATTGCCGATGCTGATATCCTTTACATCCCCCGGAAGCTTCATCTGGTAAAAAGTGCTTTAAACATCAACTTCAACCAGAATGATTTATCGATACAGAACGGGCATTTTCAGCTGGGCAAAAGCGAGCTTAATGTAAGTTGTAGCATCGCCAATTTTGCCAACCTGTATTATACTGCTCCCGAAAAAATATTGGTAAACTTAAAAATGTCGAGCCCTCAACTCTATTTAAAGGAATTTTTACCCTTCTTAGGACCAAGAACGGCAAAGAAAAAATCGAGTGGAAACAAACAAGTGGTTTCCAAAGAGCTGAGCAATGTACTGGAGCTTTCGAAAATGAATATCCGTTTAACCGTTGATAAAGCCATTTATGATAATTTTCTGGCCAAAAATCTAGATGCTGATATTTCTTTGCGTGGCGGGGGGATTTTCTTCAACAAAATAAGCGTGGCCCACGCGGGTGGTCGGTTATCACTAAATGGGAATATTATGCAGGAAGCTGCCTCAAACAGCTTTAAAATCAATTCAAAGATCAGCCATGTAAGTGTTAAAGATTTCTTTTATTCGTTTGATAACTTCGGGCAGAACACCATTACCAACAAGAATTTAAAGGGTTATTTATCAGCGTTAGCCAACATTTCCGGAAGGATATCGCACACCGGAAAAATTCTTCCGCGATCGATAAACGGAAAAGTAGTGTTCAACCTGAACAATGCCGCCCTTGTGAATTTCGACCCAATGGTTAAGGTCGGAAAATTTGCTTTTGCCAACAGGAACTTATCAAACGTAGAAATTAAAAATCTTGATGGAACACTTAACATACGTGGTGATAAAATAGAAATCAGTCCGATGCAGATAAACTCCAGCGCGTTAAACTTTAACGTAAAAGGCACTTACGCTTTAGGAAATGGCACAAATGTAGAGATGGACATCCCGCTGAGAAACCCTAAAGGCGACGAAAACTTAACCAGATCAGAAAAAAGAGAAGCCCGCATGCGCGGCATCGTATTACATCTAAAAGCGGTAGATGACGAAAAAGGTGGAATAAAAATCAGGTGGAATAAGGATCACGACTAGTTTTAGCCCCAAGTCTGGAGTCCAAAGTCCTTAGTCGATAAACGGACTGAAGACTTTGCCTGTCGATTAAAAATCCAGCGGCCCTAACCTATTCATATTCCTTAAAATCAGATACTGGCGGTGCCTGATGTATGGGGTTGCATTTTTTGGCGTCCACCTTCTTGGGTTTGGAAAACAGGAAGCAATTAAAGCGGCTTGTTTCTTAGTGAGTTTTGTACAGGATTTACCATAATACTCCTGGGCGGCGGCCTCGGCGCCATAAATCCCATCGCCCATTTCGATTACGTTCAGGTAAACTTCCAATATTCTTTCTTTGCTCCAGAACAGTTCGATGAGTAGCGTAAAATAAGCTTCAAAACCTTTTCTTATCCACGACCGGCCAGGCCACAAAAAAACGTTTTTAGCTGTTTGTTGCGAAATGGTACTTCCACCCTTTATCTTTTTCCCTTTGGCATTACTGGCAAAAGCTTTTTCAATGGCTTTCATATCAAAACCAATGTGTTTTAAAAAGAGCTGATCTTCGGCGGATACCGCAGCCCTTTTCATATTATCAGACATATCCTCGAATTTCACCCACTTTTTTTCGGTTTTAAAAGTCTTTCCATCCGCTTTTCGCTCAATGTTCCGTAGCACCATTAAAAGTGTAATGGGGGGGGTGATAAAACGCAGGGCGATTACCCAAAACACAGAAACCAGCAGAAAATATAAAAATACTTTCGTAGCAATATTGGTAATCTTCTTTAGAAGGGGGTGCTTTGATTTGCTTTTGGTTCTGCTTGTCCGCGTTTTCGCCATGGCGCAAAGGTAATTAAAGGGACGGAAGAAGGGAAATGCAGAGGACTGGTATAATGCGATTTTTTTTATTATCGAAAAACAACGCCAAAATGCAAAATTCTCGTGGTAAACCCTTATTGTACATTAAAATCAGTTTGTTTATGTATTTTGTGATTCATATTTTTAAACAGGGCGCAAACAAAATTAACCAAATGAAAAAACTAGGCTATCTCTTTCTTGCTGTTACATTATGGAGCTGCAGTACAACCAAAAACATCAATAACAGATCTGAAAAGTGGGTTACACTTTTTAATGGGAAAGACGTTAAAGATTGGAATGTAAAAATCCACCACCACGATTACAACGTGAATTTCGGAAATACTTTTAGGGTTGTAGACGGTATAATACAGGTCCGTTATGACCAATACGGCGATTTCAATGATCAGTTTGGTCATCTTTATTATAAAACACCCTTCTCTTACTATCATCTAAAATTAAAATACCGTTTTGTTGGCGAGCTGCAAAAAGGTGCGCCAAGTTATACTTTGCGTAATAGCGGGGTGATGTTCCATTCTCAAGATCCGAAAACCATGCCTAAAGAACAGGATTGGCCAATTTCAGTCGAGATGCAGTTTTTAGGTGGTTTGAGCGATGGCCGTCCCCGCACTACCGGAAACATGTGTTCACCTGGAACGGATATTTTTTATCAAGGTAAGCTTTATGATGGGCATTGTCTGGATTCGAAATCGAAAACATATGATGGCGACCAGTGGGTATCTGCCGAACTTATTGTTATGGGTGATTCGATCGTAAAGCATATTATTAATGGCGATACGGTATTGCAGTACAGCAAGCCACAAATTGGCGGAGGCGTAGCTAACAGTTTCGATCCGAAAATTAAAATCGATGGAAAAGCACTTACACAAGGTTTTATTGCGCTACAAAGTGAAGGGCAGCCTGTCGATTTTAAAGATATCCAGATTATGGAGCTTCCGCACCATAACAAGAAAAAATCTAATTAAACATTTTTCGATACTATACGTTACAAGAACATGAAAGTTGCATTAATTACAGGAGGAAGTAAAGGAATTGGTTTCGGTATTGCCGAAGCCCTTTTAAAAGAAGGTTATAAAGTAGCCATTACCAGCAGGACAATTGCCAGCGCAAACCAGGCCGCATCGCATCTGGCAGCACACGGTGATGTATTGGCCATTGAAGCAGATGTTGCAGATTTTAAATCTCAGCAAGGTGCGGTAAACCTGATACTCGAAAAATGGGGACAATTGGATATACTTATTGCCAACGCTGGCGTAGGACATTTTGCACCTATTGACGAGCTGGATGTGGATTTATGGAAAGAAACCATTGATACCAACCTAACAGGCGTTTTTTATAGCATTAAAGCCAGTGTTGAAGAAATCAAAAAGAACAAGGGACATATTTTTACGATATCTAGCTTAGCCGGTACAAACTTTTTTGCAGGTGGCTCAGCTTACAATGCCAGTAAATTTGGTTTAACAGGTTTTACGCAATCGGTTATGCTCGATTTAAGAAAATATGGCGTAAAAGTAAGTACCATTATGCCAGGATCGGTAGCGAGCCATTTTAACGATCACCAGCCAAATGCTGAAAATGATGCCTGGAAAATCCAGCCAGAGGATATGGGTAAATTGATTGTTGATTTATTGGCCATGCCAGCAAGAACTTTGCCGAGTAAGGTAGAAATTAGGCCAACCACGCCGAAAGGGTAGTGGAAAGATTAATTTTATTGTATAAATATAAACCTGTGGGAAGCTATAAAGGTCTCCCACAGGTTTACTGATTCGAGCGCACCCACCAAACATTTTCATTAGCCAGTTCATTGCATTTTCATAATATTTCCAATGTCGATGCACTAAAATGCCCTGACTTTATTACAAAAAATCTTACATCTGGGTTGATTTTGTTACAAAATAGAAAATAATGACGTTTAATTATAGTCTGATCGAAACCTTCTTTCTTCCAACCTTATTTGTTATATCAAAAAAAAAGGTCCCGATGAAAATCGGGACCTTTTTTTTGATTCTTTAAAGAATGCTTATTCAGCAACTACTTCAAAAGGAACCTGAACTTTAACTTCTTTGTGTAAGTTTAAGTTAGCAACATATTCGCCAACAAATTTAGGTTCAGTTTCGAAAGTAATACGACGACGGTCTACATCAAAGCCTTGTGCTTTTAATGCTTCAGCAATCTGGATGGTGTTAACCGCTCCGAAGATTTTTCCGCTTTCGCCTGCTTTAGCACCGATTGAAAGTTTAACATCAGTTAAACGTTCAGCAACACCTTCAGCATCTTTCTTAATTTTATCTTGTTTAAAAGCAGCTTGCTTCAAGTTTTCAGCTAAAACTTTTTTAGCAGAAGAAGTAGCTAATGCTCCAAATCCTTGAGGGATCAAATAGTTACGGCCATAACCTGGCTTTACTGTAACTACATCATCTTTCTCGCCAAGGCCTTTAATATCTTGTTTTAAAATAATTTCCATATCTCTAGCCTCCTATTTTAATTGATCAGCAACGAAAGGTAACAAACCGATGTGACGGGCACGTTTAACTGCCTGAGCCACTTTACGTTGGAATTTTAACGAAGTACCAGTTAAACGGCGTGGTAATAATTTACCTTGATCGTTAATAAATTTCAACAAGAAATTTGCATCCTTGTAATCGATGTATTTAATTCCGTTTTTCTTGAAACGGCAATATTTTTTACGGTTATCCTCTACTTTAGGGGCAGTTACGTATTGTATTTGTTCTCTTGCCATTACGCTGCAACCTCCTTAGTTTTTTTGTTAAAAGCACCACTACGCTTTTTCTCATTGTAAGCAACAGCGTGTTTGTCCAAACGGATTGTTAAGAAACGTAACACACGCTCATCGCGTTTTAATTCAAGCTCTAATTTTGCGATCAAATCACCTGAACATTTGTATTCAGTTAAGTTGAAGAATCCGTTTGATTTTTTCTCAATTGGATACGCTAATTTTCTCAAACCCCAATTATCCTCTTGGACAATTTCGGCTCCGTTATCAACAAGGATTGCTTTATATTTGGCTAATGCCTCTTTAGCAACTTCTTCTGATAACAAAGGGGTTAGAACGATAACAGTTTCGTACTGATTCATTGTTATAAATTATGTTTTTAATTTTTAATCCCGAGGTATATTACGGGGATGCAAAAGTAACAATATATTTCTTAAAATCAAATCTTTAATCGAAAATGAAGCAACTAAATAATGAAATTAATTTTTGCTCCCCGAGATATACTATAGAAAAATTATTTCCGGTTAAAGAAATAGTTTACACCTACACTGATACGCTCTATATATACATTATAGTGAATATAACGGCTTATTGCAGATCTAGATGAATAGGTTGCGGATAACTGTATCTTTTTGTTAAAGGTTAGGCCAGCCGAAATCTGCGGACTGAGATTAAAGGTCTCGAGTTTAACCTTATCCTTTTCTACAGTAATGGTATTGGTAAGCGAATAGCCAGAAGTAGAAACATTGTCAGCATAAGCGGAAAAATTGAAACCTGCACCAGCGGCAAGAAAAACCTTTACACGACTGGTATTGTAAAGGTTATATAAAATTTGCGGAGTTAAGACTGCAGAGTATTGTTTAAAACTATGGGTTACATCAGGCCGGTAGGTCTCATTCAATATAGCAGAAAAGTCGCCTTTGTTCATCAAAAAAGACAGCTCTGTTCTAAAAAGCAGTTTGCCTATGTTAGGATTAAAATAAATATCCACTCCAGCTGTTAAAACGGGAGAAAAGTTTGTCTTTCCGCTCTGATTACCAAAGGATGATTCACCTCGGTAACTAGCATTGCTGGCGTTTAAACCCAAACCAGCAAAAAACTTACTGTTGTAACTGGATTTTGCAACAACATCCCCATTTATATCAGCAGTTATTTTTTTAAGTGCTGTACCTTTATATTCCAGTCCGGTTACCCGTTTTTCTAAATTCTTGCTACCGGGTTGATATTTGTTCAAAAGCAACAATAACTGATTTAAGTACTGATCGCGGCTTTTTGCAATGGCATTATTAACTTCATCTAAATACACTTCCTTAACCAGCTCTACCGGCTCAGATACCTCCTTGTCTTTGATGTAAAACCGCTCTTTAATGATATCCTCATAGCTGTATAAAGTAACATTTTTTCCGTCTTGCAAAACCTGCAGAAAAACGGTATCGCGCAGCGTTGTTAAATTTATACCAACAGATAAAGAAGGAATGTCCCTTTTACTTTGACTAACATTTACAATAAATTTACTGTAATGAGCCTGGTTACTAATATTTATCTCTTCGGCATCATTTTTTGAAAATACCTGCACCTTGCCTTCTATAGTACTTTTAAACCTAAATGAAGTGGGGCTCCTATAACTTTCTTTATAATCGACAAAACCATTCAAAGTATCTTTCGAAATGGTAATTACATATCCTTTAAGGAAATTGGACTGTGCTTTTGATGTTAGAACGGCGAGCAGCATACAGCCAGTCAAAAAATATTTCATCTTGCGTTAATTTAAAGCGCGAATATAATAAAAGAAGGCACACGGAGCAATCGCCAGTTGCTAAAAAAATATTCAAACAAAAAAAGGGAGACTATCTATCCGACAATCTCCCCATATCAATTAGCTGTAATGTTTAATAAGTTTGTATCGTTTTAACAAAACTCTCTTCTTTATACGTCACTACAAACGTTAATTCTTTAGAATCTGTTTTGCTGATATTGAATTTTTTTGTTAACTGCGCTTTATCTTTAAATACTTCGTTGTAAACCTCGTCATTGTATTCGTTGTATACTTTAACTTCGATCGGATTTTTATCCAGGTTATCCAGATCAAGGGTAATTACCTGATCTTTTTTAGTATAAACCGGTTTAAATATGTTAGAAACTTTTGGTTCAGACACCAATGCCTCACCATCTTTGATGGTTACTGTATATTTAGCCAGTTTTAATTCAGACTCTACTTTAAGCACATAGTTTCCATCAGGAAGTGCGTTTAAATCATAAACCTTGCTTGAGAAAGCTGAAGCATGGATATTTTCTTCAAATAAAACTTCCTCATCTGCACCGATCAGTGACAGATTAACGTCTTCTGCCTTATCTACAGAAAAACGGATAAACTTTTCTTTTTCGCCTTTTACTTTTAGCGTAAAATTATCATCGTTAGCGTGAACACCCGTAGCAGTAAAAAGTAAGGCTGCTATTAAACCGATTTTTAAGAACTTTTTCATAACCAATATTTTTAAAGAGTTAATAATTATATGACACCACTAAGGTATGGAGGTAACTGAGATATAGATGATTGCATATTTTCCAATATCTATGCTATATTACCCCAATTACTGGGGTATTTTGCCATAAGTTATAATAAAGCATATTTTTTATGTATTTTAGTGCAATAAATTAGAAAATAATGAAGCCAAGTTTCGAGGTTGTTGAGCCTTCTTTCGGGAGTTCATTCTATTATTCAAAATATGTAGAGAACGCCAACAACATGGCGCACCTCTGGCATTACCACCCCGAAGTTGAAATGGTATTTATAAATGGTGGTGCCGGGAAAAGGCAGATCGGCAGCCACGTTTCTTATTATACCGATGGCGATCTGATCCTGATCGGCAGCAACCTCCCCCATTGCGGCTTTACCGATACCAATACGGGGAACAAAAACGAAACGGTAATCCAGATGAAGCCCGATTTTTTAGGCGCCACTTTTTTAGGCCTGCAGGAGATAAAAGGAATCCATGAGCTTTTTGATAAAGCAAAGGCTGGCATTGCATTTGGCAGTGAAACCAAGAGTATGGTAGGCGACCGCATCGAAATGATGGACGATCAGCCTCCATTTGATAGGCTTTTAACCCTGCTCAGCGTTTTAAAAGAACTTGAACATGCCAAAGATTATAAAATTTTAAATGCCGATGGGTTTTCGATGGAAATGCAGGTGCAGGATAACGACCGCATTAATATGATCTTTAACTATGTAAAAGATCATTTTCAGGATCAGATCAGTTTGCAGCACATCGCAGAAATGTCAAGCATGACCGTTCCCTCCTTTTGCCGATATTTTAAAAAGATCACCAAAAAAACCTTTACCCATTTTGTGAATGAATACAGGGTGGTTCATGCTTCAAAGCTTCTGGCCGAAAAACCCATCAGTATTGCCAATATTTCTTACGAAAGCGGTTTTAACAACTTTAGCCACTTTAATAAATTGTTCAAAGAGTTTACCGGCAAAAGTGCATCAGAATACAGGCATGAGCTTAAATCGCTGATTAAATAAATGAGCATGAACAAATCCCTACTATTGATATTCTTAAACGTCATCAGCCTATCTCTTTACGCTCAATATGTTGACATTAACTTGGTTAACTGTAAAATAAGCGAAACCGAGCAAAAGAAGATAGAGAAACTGATAGCTTACGAACGCATGTTCTGCAATGAAATTTTCGAAACAAGGGAGAATATTACCGCACCTGTTAAAATAAACCTCTATGGAAAAGGTAAAGATTACAGGTTAGCGCAAAAAACATATAGCGCACCAATAAATAGTGCTGGATTTTATATTGCCGCAATTAACGAAGCCTTTGTGTATAAGAGCAGCGATTTTATTTCGGTAGCACTCCATGAGGCCAGCCATAGCATTTTCCAGTTTAATTTTAAAAAATCGCCTAAATGGCTAAACGAAGGCCTTGCAGAGTTTTTCGAAACACTAGATTTTGACAGTGAGGGAAATTTATACTCCTATCCACAAAGCGGTAGAATTAAGCGTATAAAAGCAGGAATAGATTCGAAAGACAGCGAAAGGCTAAAAAGTTTCTTTAAAATATACAGTGGTTCATTTTACGGACATGATATAGACGACAATTACAACACAGCTTACAGTGTGATCTACTTTTTTATAAAATCTAAAAGAACAGACCTGCTTAAAAAAGTAATTAAACTAAATACGCAGGGTTACGATACCGAAAAAGCGATTGAACTTACTTTTGGCAGTTTTGACCGGTTTGAAGAAAGATATAAGCTATTTTACAACTATCATAAATAAATTGTTCTTTTAAGCTTAAGCCTCCTGCCTGATCATATTACAACTTTTCAACATTCCAATCTTACCACATTCCAACTGATAAAAAATTCCTATTTTCGTGCCGATGGAAAATTTTATCGTTTCTGCCCGTAAATACCGCCCAGCCACCTTCGAAACCGTTGTTGGCCAGCAGCATATTACCGGTACGTTAAAAAACGCCATTAAAAACAATCAACTTGCCCAGGCATTTTTATTCTGCGGGCCTCGTGGTGTGGGTAAAACAACCTGTGCACGTATCCTTGCAAAAACCATTAACTGTACCAACCCTACAGCAGAAATGGAAGCCTGTGGCCAATGCGACAATTGTCTTTCTTTCCAGAACGGGCATTCTTTTAATGTTCACGAATTAGATGCGGCTTCAAACAACTCTGTTGATGATATCCGTAGCTTAATTGAGCAGGTTAGAATACCACCACAAGCGGGAAAATATAAGATCTATATCATTGATGAGGTTCATATGTTATCGCAGAGTGCATTTAATGCCTTTTTGAAAACATTGGAAGAACCGCCTTCTTATGCTATTTTTATCCTGGCCACCACTGAGAAACATAAAATCCTGCCGACTATTTTATCACGTTGCCAGATTTTTGATTTCAACCGGATCCAGGTAGAAGATATTGCCAGTCACTTATCAACCATTGCCCAACGCGAAAATATTGCGTTTGAAAGTGATGGTTTGCATATTATTGCCCAAAAGGCAGACGGTGGACTGCGTGATGCGCTTTCAATGTTCGATCAGATTGCAAGTTATGCAAACAAGAACATTACTTATAAAGCTGTAATCGATAACCTAAATATTTTAGATTACGATTATTTTTTCAAGCTTACTTCTTATTTAACCGCAGCAGAAGTTAGCCAAACCCTACTCCTGTTCGACGAAATTTTAAATAACGGTTTCGATGGGAATAACTTTATAAATGGCCTGGCTTCGCATTTCCGTAATTTATTGGTGGGTAAAGATGCATCTACCATTAAACTCTTAGAAGTTAGCGAAAACATCAAGCAAAAATATCTCGATCAGTGCAGGCAAACAGAATTATCGTTTTTGTTAACAGCATTAAACCTGGCCAATACCTGCGATCTAAATTACAAGAATTCTAAAAACCAGCGTTTACAGGTAGAGCTGGCACTGATTAAAATGTGCCATATCCGGTCGGTCGTCAATTTAGCACAACAGCCTTTAAGCCCTAATAACACAGCAACTGACGTAGATCAGGATAAAAAAAAAACTAATGTCGTAGCCGGGCAGGAAGAAACAACAAAGCCAAAAACAGAAAGCGAAAATACGGTCCAAGCCGTGGCGCCTGTTGCTAAAAGTGCTGTTTTACCTAACATTCCTGCAGAAGAAAAACCTAAGGAAACACCCAGGGTTGGTCCGCCACCATCTGCAACTTCCATCAGTATCAATATTCCAAAGCCCAATGCGATAAGCACACTCATTCCATCGTTAAACGATCTGGACCGGGTTGCACAGGAAGATGACGATAAGGGGCCCAAAAAAGTTACGGGCGAAGCCAGAGAACCTTTTAGTTACGACCGCTTATTGGAAGTATGGAATGCCTTTACTCAAAAAATGAAGGCGACCGATAAAATCAATCTTTTTACCATCTTAAATAATTTCGCGCCTACGCTTTTAAATCCCGAGCTGATCGAAATCTCGGTGGAAAGTAAAACACAGGAACACCTTGTACAACAAGAATCTGTTGAGCTGTTGAACTTTTTGAGAAACGAACTTAGCAATTTTGGTGTAGAGGTTACCTACAAACTTGTTGAACGTAAAATAGAAAACAGGCTTTATGGCAACCGTGAAAAGTATGATTACCTGGTAAACAAAAACCCAAAGCTTGACGAATTGCGCAGGAGATTTAACTTAGATGTTAATCCTTAAATTTCAGATCCGACAACTGAACGATACTTATCCGGTTAAAAATTACTAAATAAAAAGCAGGACTACACACTATCGTAAATGTTTAACCCTGCTTTTCCTATTATGATTGTTTCGTCAACTAACTATCCTCACGACAGTAATTTATTGATTATTTTTGGGGCGTATCGTTAATCGGATAACCTTCTTCATCTAAATCATCGCGATTATCTTCGGGTGTACGGGCAAGTATTTCGTCTTCAGGACTGAGTTTAACACTTTCCCCGTTATCAACATGCATACCCAGCTCTTCCAGATTATCTTCGGCAACTTCTTCATTGCGTGCATATTCATCGCCAATATAAGGATTCGCTTCATCATAGGTAGAATCATCATCTTTGGCACCAGCAGCAACCGTTTCGTATCCCATCGGGTGGTCGTAATCTTTATCTGTACCCTTTACATCAAACTCATAACTTTGCTTATTTTCATCGTAAGAAAGGTTCTCCTTATTGATTTCACTGTTTTCTGTGGTGCTATGTATTTTATCCTGCGATCCTTTATTCTCGTTAATTGCCATGGTATGGTCTCCTATAATTTTTATATAAATATAACAAAAGGATTCTGATAAGGTTTTTTCTTTAGCGATAGAATCTTAATATTATTTGGGCGTGCCCCAAGCTTCGCAAGGGTCGGGCGATTGTCGGTAAGTTCCTTCTTACACAGACTATCTGTAAAATCAACATGTGAATCCGCGGCCTTAGTTTGGCTTTCATTTCGTTCTCTGGGGACACAAACCGAGGAAATAGAGTTGTCAACTCTCTAGCAATATACAGATAAGTTTTTCTCCTTATTTATTAGGAAAGCAGGGACACAAGCTTTTGGGCTACACAGTCCCGCTCGCGCTTCTGCCGATTGAAATATCGGCATCCCGCTTTGATCGGGTTTAAGTTGCTTAAATAGTACTACTATCAGATGTAGAATAAACCCGACCGACAGCGTCATCCCGATTTAAGCAATATTGTTTCACCGCTACTTTTATCGGAATGAAGCAAAGGGCGGGGCTAGCAGAACCGAAGCAGTACAGGCTCTGATTTCCAAAAACAAAATACTTGTTAAATTTCTTGCAAAATGGTTATAAATTCGACAACGCTATTCCATAAAAAAAGCGTCCCGATTTTATGTCGGGACGCCAAAATATTTAAGAGTTGTCAACTCCATACCAGAAGCATATTAAAGTTGACAACTCAGATTTAGCTTACAAACTAGCCAAAGAAGTATTCAACGTTTCGCTCGGACGCATAGCTTTACTTGCCAACTCATCGTTAGGGTTATAGTAACCGCCAATGTTTTGAGGCTTACCTTGAGAACTGATCAACTCTTCATTAATTTTCGCTTCGTTTGCTAATAAAGTTTTAGCCAAGGGTGTAAATCTTGCTTGCAAATCAGCATCCTTGGTTTGCGCAGCTAAAGCTTCAGCCCAATATAAAGCCAAATAGAAGTGAGAACCACGGTTATCGATAGTACCCAATTTTCTGCCTGGAGATTTGTCGGTTGCCAAGAACTTAGCGTTAGCCTCATCCAAAGCATCGGCCAATACCTGCGCTTTTGTGTTGTTCTGTGTTTGAGATAAATGCTCTAAAGAAGCTTGAAGTGCCAGGAACTCGCCTAATGAATCCCAACGCAAATAACCTTCTTCGATAAACTGCTCAATATGTTTTGGGGCAGAACCACCAGCACCAGTTTCGAACAAACCACCACCGTTCATTAAAGGTACAATAGATAACATTTTAGCAGACGTTCCTAATTCTAAAATCGGGAATAAATCTGTCAAATAATCGCGCAATACGTTACCGGTAACCGAAATGGTATCTAAACCTTTACGGATACGCTCCAAAGTAAATTTAGTCGCTTCTATTGGTGCAAGGATGCGGATATCCAAACCAGTAGTATCGTGGTCTTTTAAATAAGTATTTACTTTAGCAATGATTTCTCTATCGTGTGCCCTGTTTTCATCTAACCAGAAAACTGCCGGTGTTTCTGATAAACGCGCTCTGTTCACTGCTAATTTTACCCAGTCTTGAATTGGTGCATCTTTAGTTTGGCACATGCGGAAGATATCGCCTTTTTCTACTTTCTGATCGAAAAATACTTTACCATCAGCATCAGTAACACGAATTGTTCCAGCAGCAGTAGCCTGGAAAGTTTTATCATGCGAACCATATTCTTCAGCTTTTTGAGCCATTAAACCAACATTTGGTACCGAACCGATTGTGGTTACATCAAAAGCGCCATTTGCTTTACAGTCATCAATGGTTGCGGTGTAAACACCGGCATAACAACGGTCTGGAATTAAAGCAATAGTATCTTGTGCTTTACCTTCTTTGTTCCACATTTGTCCCGAAGTACGGATCATTGCCGGCATCGAAGCATCAACAATCACATCCGATGGCACATGAAGATTGGTAATTCCTTTATCAGAATTAACCATGGCCAAAGCAGGTCCGTTTTCTATGACCTGAGCCAAAGCAGCTTCAACTTCAGCTTGTTTTGCGTTGCCTGCAATTTTAGCGTAAACATCGCCTAAACCATTTCTGGTATCGATGTTCAGTTCTTTGAAAAGATCGGCATATTTAGTAAACACATCTGCAAAGTAAACTTCAACAATGGCACCGAAAATAATCGGATCAGAAACCTTCATCATCGTTGCTTTTAAGTGCGCAGATAACAATACGCCTGCTGCCTTAGCTTCAGCAATTTCTTTGGCTACAAAAGTTTTCAATGCCGATAAGCTCAATGCAGAACTATCGATCACCTCTCCTGCTTTTAATGGCGACAAAGCTTTTAATTCGGTTACAGCCCCATCAGCAGCAACAAATTCTATTTTAAACTGACCTGCTTCAGCAACTGTTGTAGATTTTTCCGAACCGTAAAAATCGCCTTCAGTCATGCTGGCCACTTTGGTTTTCGAATCTGCAGACCATTTACCCATCGAATGTGGATTTTGTTTGGCGTAGTTTTTAACCGCTTTAGGTGCCCTACGATCAGAGTTACCCTCACGTAAAACAGGGTTTACAGCTGAACCTAAAACTTTTGCATATTTAGCTTTGATTGCTTTTTCTTCATCACTCTGTGCATTATCAGGGTAATTTGGAATCGCAAAACCCTGCGCCTGAAGCTCAGTAATTGCACCTACCAATTGAGGGATAGAAGCAGAAATATTTGGTAATTTGATAATGTTAGCTTCAGGAGTGGTAGCCAGGGCACCAAGCTCTGCTAAAGCATCACCAATTTTTTGATCGTCTTTTAAATACTCAGGAAAGTTTGCCAAAATTCTTCCTGCTAAAGAAATATCTCTGGTTTCTACATCAATACCTGCTGATGCGGTAAAAGCTTGTACGATAGGTAAAAGTGAGTAGGTTGCCAACATAGGCGCCTCATCGGTTTTGGTGTAGATAATTTTTGATGTATTTGACATGTTTATATTGATTTTGCTTATTAAGGTTAACTATTCAATCGGTTTCCAGATTTGTAAACCGACCTTTTTAAAATCGCCTAAAGATAAAATAATCGAATGAATTAAGGAACATCGCAATGTTATTTATGGTTTGAATTGTGGTATTACTTTTTAGATGACAAGTAAAAATTAATGAAATAAAGTCGTTTTGGAGCGCAAGGTCACGGGCAATTATTAAAGTCATTCCTGCGCTCCACTTTATCCCGATAGAAAAAATCGGTATGCCCGCTCCGACCAGGGCTATAAACTTAGGCCTGTAGCACAGAAAACCGGCATAGTAACAGAAAATGACGAAACTAAACCTGATCGAACGGTCCCGATTTTTCATCGGGAAGGTATAGCAGAAAGAAATTAACCTATCGAATACCGCAATTGCTTTTCAAAAAAAACAAACGACCATATCATAATCATAATAAAGTATAGTTTTATCTGTCTTTAGTGCAACACCACAATATTTTTTTTGTGAAGCATTTCTTTGGCTAAACTTTTGTAGCGTCAAAACCATATACTATCTATTTTAAATTTTTTAATTGAAAATGACCGAACCTACCTTAGATCAACAGTTAAATGCCCGCAAATTCGAAGAGGCTAAAAGTCTGATGCATAACGGAGAAAAACTTTCCAAAAGCATTCAGGAACATCATAAATCATCTATTTTTGATCATCTGGTGAGAGAGAAACAGTACGAAATCCTGAATATGATGCTAAAGGATAAAACAATCGAAACCGACATTTATGAATTCGACAGTTTTGACAAAAGCATTTTTCAGGCTATTGTTCGGAACATTGGTAATGACGATGAAGATATTGCATTTTTCAATGACTTTATTACTCATTTCGACAACTTAAATGACGAGGTTAACACCAAAACACTATTAAGTTATTTCTTCGAAAACGGGGTGAGTTTAGCGCTGATCAAAGCATGTATCGATGCAGGCTGCAGTGCCAATTTTAAAAACAATGCAGAAGAAAACTACATCCATCAGGTGGTGAAAAGCAGTTTTCGAAGGTATAACCTAAACGATGAACAGACTACCGATCTGCTTAAAGGATATATCGATATTCTCCTTAGCGAAGGTGTTGATATTAATGAAGGCAATGTGGTGCAGGAAAGCCCATTAATTACCGCAATAAAGTTTAACAAGAAAAATTTAATCGCCTATCTGCTCGAAAATGGCGCCGACCCCAATCATACCGACCGGGATGGAAATTCAGCTTTCTTTTATGCAGTGGCACATTCGCAGAGCGAAAACATATACGATATGCTGCGCGATTTCGCCTCACCAGCTTTCGATCAGGTTAATAAAAACGGCGAAACACTTTTATTCGAATATGTTCGGATGATGTCGAACAGTGAAAGTGGCATAAACTTCCTTAAAAAACTGATTGAAGATGGCGCTGATTTATATCAGGCCGCCATGTGGTATGGCGCTGATAAAACACCATTGGACATTATAGCCGAAAAACAGGCTGATATTTTAGAGGCCGTGTTAGAAAGCGGGCAGGTAGATGTAAACAGGGCCGATAATGAAGGGAATACCCTGCTGCATAAAGTTTGTGCCTACAATGTAAACTATGAAGCAGAAAAAGCAAAAGAAACCTATCGAAAAGTAAAGCTCCTGCTCGAAAACGGTGCAGATATTGCTGTTACAAACGATCAGGATCAAACCGCACTGATGCTTGCCTCAGATGATAACCTGAAAATAAAAACTGTAGAACTGCTCATGAAACAATCTTAACATATGTCGATGTCATTTATTATTGCCTGCGAAAGCGGCAAGCGCAAAATAGCCGAACTTTTATTGGCCAACCAAGAGGTAGAGGTAGGTTATACAGATGAAAAAGGCAGGACAGCCCTCCATTATGCCGCCCACCGTGGATATTTAGACCTTGTACAGATTTTAATAGATCGTGGGGCAGCTTTAGATTACGAAGATCATGCTGGTGAAACACCTTTTTACTTTGCCTGTTTACAAAAACAGAAACAAACCGCACTATTTCTTTTAGATAAAGGTGCAAGAGTTGACATTAAGGATTTTAAAGGCAATAGCTTATTACACCTTACTGCACAAAGCGGACAGATTGAAGTGTTAGAAAAACTACTCAATCAAGGTCTTGAAGTTGATGGTGAAAATAACGAGGCAGAAACGCCATTGCTTATTGCTGCAAGCTGGAGGAGCAAAGAAATTGTTCAAAAATTATTGGAATTTGGCGCCAATATCAATACCACAAATAAACATGGTGATTCACCATTAATTTTTGCGGTTAAATCAAAAAACACACCAATGGTTGAGCTTATTCTCGAAAAAGGAGGAAATATCAACCATATTAATCATGCCGGAGAATCGGCCTTATTAATTGCCTGTTATGATGCCAACAGGATGTTGACCAAAACATTGGTAGAAAAGGGCGCAGACGTATTCGTTTCATCAAAAGATGGCCTCTCGCCTATCTGGTATGCCTGCGCCAATAACCAGAAAGAAATTGTCGATTTATTTTTAGCCAATGGAATAGATGTAAACTATGCAAAACCGCTTTCGGGTAACGACGATTCGATGTATTCGTACTTAGAATGGGTGGAAACCGCCAATAACATTTCAATTTCGGCCAGCTTCTCTTTCGATAACAATTACAACTTCGGAGGCGAAAGCATGCTGCATGTAGCAGCCAAAAGCGGCCATTTAAGTATGTTAAAGCTATTAATAGAAAAAGGCGCAAATATTGATATTCAGGATGAAAGCGGAAACACTGCCTTACATTACTCGGCTGCGAATGGCAAAAAAGATGCGGTAAAATTTTTACTCGAAAAATCAGCCGACCCTACCATTGTAAATGTAAAAGAACAGAAAGCAATAGATTATTCGAACATTAAGGGTTTTAATGAAATTACAGAACTTTTGTTGAAATTCGGTCCGTCCAATATGGCTTCTCAACCATTTAAAAACACTGCCCCTGCAGAAAGCAGTGCTGAACCAGTAAAAAATGATATGGCAGCAAAAAAGCAGGCTTTGTTAGACCTGAAAGAATTATTGGATGCCGGAATTTTATCGCAGGAAGAATTTAATGCGGAAAAAGTTAAGATATTAAACGGTTGATTTGCTTTAAGATATCGTCATTGCGAGAAGGGTTTTTCAGCCGATGAAACAATGACGAACTTTTCTACTGAAAATATTGTTGAATAAGCTTTTAATTATAAATTTATCTTCAGAAATATAATCCGATCAGGAAATTCGACTTTAACGCTCACCAAATGAAAAGTAACCCTAAAATCAAACTTCAATTATCTACCTTTTTCTTTCTTTCCATCTTTATATATGCCTGTTCGCCAAAACTGTATCTAGATGAAGCTAAACGCTACCAAGCAGGAACATTAACCGATGCACAAGTAGATTCCCTGCATCTTTTTTTAAAAGAAAACCAGAGGCTTGCCTTAAAAGATACCATTATCATCAAATATGATTTCAATAAAGACGATTGCTGGAAAGACCTTAGCTATCAGAACGCAGAGTTCTTGAACAATGTAAGATGGACGTTTCAAAAAAACATTCTCGAAAAAGCCGAGGCCAGACCAAAAGTTGCCATTTACCAATACCGGGAGGAAGGAAAAAGTTTCAGTCAGGTTAAATCGAAGGGTTTAGAAATAGAAACCGATTCGGGTTTTCTTAGAAAATTTTTATTTAAAGAGGCAACCTCTTGTGGAACCTCAGCAATTATTCTTCCCAACGGAAAATTTTTACTGGTAAAATCAGACCCGCAATTCTCTGCGCTGATATTAGATGCTAAATGGATAAACCAATTGTATTGACCCCCTCTCGCCAATTCCAGACACAAACCCAAATAATTGATTGTCAATCCATAAGCAAGTAACTTAATTTTGGCGAGAGGGGTCAGTCAATCTTGGTTTATGCACCTCTCATACCACCATCGGCAAGTATGAACGTGATGAGATGGTGCCGTCCATCGATGTGGCCAAGAAACTGGCCAGGATTCTGGATACTACCGTGGGCTACCTTTTAGGGGAAAATGACCAGGCCAATCTGTTTAAAGACCCCGCAATGCTAAGGCGCTTCCAGGATATTTCCGTACTGCCCGAAAAAGAAAGGGAATACCTACTCACAACAGTTGACTACTTCATCAAATCCGCCAAGATTGGCGCAATGTAAAACAACAAAAGCCACCCGAAATGCACTGCCCCCAAAAAGTTAGACACTATTTGGGGGCATTTTTATGCGAAGAAAGTACACAGCAGAATTTAGGCTGAAGCTAGTCAAAGAATATCTAGCAGGACAATCCAAGAAAGGATTAGCAGAACTTCATGGAGTTCCACGAACATTACTGAGAAGGTGGATAAGCTATTATGAATCATTTGGTAACCTCGGATTGGTTTCAAAGAAAACCAACAATTATCCAATTGAGCTAAAGGTTTTAGCCATTGAATGTTATCGAGACAAAACTCTATCTTTGAAAGAATGTTGTATCC
>NZ_SIXF01000016.1 GCF_004310665.1 Pedobacter kyonggii
TTCTTGGGGAGTTTTTTTTTAAGGTCCTCAACGGACTCATCGCTTCTCTGAAGGATCAGTCGCTGGTTGTCATCGATAATCCACTCCACAACCTCGCCCTGCTTGAACTCGATTGCCTGGGCGACAGCTGAGGGGAAATTAACATACCACTGCTCGCTTGTCTTTCTTTTTATAACCTGTACTTTGGTTGGATATCCCATATCTAGTTGTATAACTAGATGTAAAAATCAAAAAAAATAACCGTAAAACCAAATTTACGGCTACTTTTTTTTCTTGACTAGTAAATAGCCAAACTCAAGGAAACCTATCAGGTTTTAAAACCTGATAGGTTTAATTTAGATTGGTAGGTTTGCGTTAGGGATTGTAAGGGTTCAGTGCCGATTTTTCATCGGTACCGGAGCGAAGCGAAGCCCTGAAAAGCCCGACCCTTGCGCAGCTTGGGGAACGCCCAATTCAATTAACAGTTAACAATTTACAATTTATTCTTCTTTCGCTTTACCTTTCTTTCTCGATTTTAATGCCTGCGTAAGTAAAAATTCTATCTGTCCGTTCGTACTTCTAAACTCATCGGCAGCCCAGGTTTCTACTTCTTTTAATAAAGCAGGACTAATTCTTAATACAAAAGCTTTTTTATCTTTCTCCGCCATTCTTATTGTATTGCTTGTATATTATACCTCGTTTTTAAATTAATAAGGAACATTTCCAGTTCGGCTATTTTGTTACTGCTAAACAATAACTTTTTGCCATTTTTTAATTCAATCTGTAAACCTTTATCTTTATCGTTTAGGATATAGGCCTTGTCGTTAAATTTAAACCAAAGCCTGCTGCGAACACCAAATCCGCCATAATCTCCTAAAGCATTGTACTTATTGATGTAAACTTTTTCTATGTTGCCCCAACTCAATAGCTTCAGCTTGGTTTCAAATGGAAAATACTTGTACGAAATGCCTGCTGTGCCGATCTGCAAAGTCATTTTATTTTTTTGAAGCAGATAAATAATCGCAAAAGGAAGGAGTACTGCCCAAAATGGTGCAAAATAAGTAGTTTTTAAAGTTTCAAAGCTCATTCCACCTTTATCAAAAAGCACAATACTGATGACTATAACAGCATCAATAGCCAATAAAATATAAAGCCACCAAAGTTTTAAGCTTTGCTTTTCCTCAAACTCCATTTTGTCTAATTATATAATGTTCCGGTGTTTACCACGGGCTGTACATGGCGGTCGCCACAAAGCACAACCAGTAAATTGCTTACCATAGCTGCTTTACGCTCTTCATCCAGCTCAACAATTCCTTTTTGCGATAATTTCTCTAAGGCCATTTCTACCATGCCTACAGCACCTTCAACTATTAATTTACGGGCTGCAATAACTGCAGTGGCCTGTTGGCGCTGTAACATGGCACTGGCAATTTCTGGTGCATAAGCCAAATGCGATATCCTGGCTTCTAAAACTTCAATGCCTGCCCTCGATAAACGTTCGTTCAGTTCGTTTTCTAAAAGTTCACTTACCTTATCAGCACCGTCTTTTAAAGTAATGCTGGTTTCTTCCCCTTCAGCATGGTCGTATGGAAAAATGTTAGCCAAATGCCTTACAGCAGCTTCACTTTGGATGTTTACATATTGCATGTAGTTTTCTACAGAGAAAACGGCTTTGGCAGTTTCGTTTACTTTCCAAACCACCACAGCAGCAATTTCGATCGGGTTGCCCAGTTTATCGTTAACCTTTAGCTGCTGCCCGTTTAAATTGTTCGCTTTTAATGATAAACGCCTTTTAGCGGTTAAGGGATTTACCCAGAAAAATCCATCGGCTTTTACCGTGCCGATATATTTCCCGAAAAGGGTGAGTACCATTGATTGATTGGGGTTGATGATTAAAAAGCCCGGGAATATTAAAAATATATCTATTGCCAGTAAAATCCCTCCCCAGAGAAAAATTTCTGAAACAAAACAGAAAATAGAAGCGCCCAGCAATGCGATGCATAGTGCGAATGTTAGATAGCCAGATGGCGGATTAATAATTTTTTCCTGATACATAATTGATATTAATTTGATATCATAAAGTAAAATATAAAATCTGGTAATTGCAAACAAAACCTGTAAAATGTATATTAGATAAAAATGCTATTTTTGACAATACAATAATTACATCGTTTTGGCCAAAATCAAGAGAAATTCACACAAGATCCTTTACCGGAAGTATTCATCAAACCTAAAATATGTGATGATGATATTTACCGTTTTCATTATTACGTTATTCCTGCCCAAACAGCCCCGGTTTAGATATGAGTTTGAAAAAAATGCAGTATGGAAAAACAAAGACCTGATTTCGCCCTTCAGTTTTGCTATTTTAAAAACCAACCCGCAAGTTAATGCCGATAAAAAGAATGCACTAAAAGATATTTTGCCTGTTTACCACTTGGATAGGGGCATTACGGCAAATGCTTTGGAAGAGTTTGCCAACGAGTTTGATGTGAAATGGAAATCTAAGCAACTTAACGAAAAAGATAAGGGCGTATATAAAAGTGCTTCCTATAAATTGCTGCAGAACATTTACGAGAAAGGGATTATAGGTTTAAATGTGAAACATCAGGCAGGAGGGAAGAACTATGACTTTTCTTTACTTGAAAACAATGTTGCCCAGGAAAAGAATACACAGGATGTTTTTACCGCAGAATCTGCCCTGAATTTTTTTAAAGATAATTTTAAAGCCCCTAATCAGGTAATGGGTGATTTGGTTGCAAACCTTGCAATTGATCACATTACTCCTAACATCGTATTTGATGAACGGCTAACGCAAACCATACAGGATAATACGGTTAATAATATCTCTACTACTAAGGGTATGGTACAAAAGGGAGAGCTTATTGTAGCGAAGAATGATGTTATTGATGAAGAAATTTATCAGAAACTAGAATCCTATAAAGCAACTTACGATGCACAAAGCAAAACAATTGGTAGCAGGGCATTGGTTTATTTGGGGCAGGTAATATTGGTTGGCTTTATACTCGCTATTTTAATGTCGTTCCTTTTTCTTTTCCGGAAAGATATTTTTGCCGATAACCGTCAGCTTTCCTTAATCCTGATCGTTACCACGGGGATGTTACTGGCATTAACCTGGGCCATTAAGATGGAAATCCCTAGTTTGTACTACATTCCGTTTTGTGTGGTGCCCATTATTATTAGGATCCTGTTTGATACCCGTTTGGCACTTTACCTCCATATGCTGGTAATTTTAATTGCTGGTTTTTTTGTAGCCAATAGCTTCGAGTTTGTGTTTTATCAGGTTACTGCGGGCATGGTTGCCATATTTAGTATAAAAAACTTTGTTAAGCGCGAAAGATTCCTGGTTTCGGCCTTGTTTATCCTTTTGGCTTATTTGGTTTCTTTTATAGGTATCGCCCTGCTTCGTGAAGGATCTTTCCGCGAAATAGAATGGATGAATTTTATTCCTTTTGTTTTTAGCGTACTCTTATCTCTTTTAGCTTACCCCTTAATTTATCTGTTCGAACGTATTTTTGGTATCACATCAGATGTGGCCTTAATTGAGCTCACCAATACCAATAATAAACTGTTAAGGGAGCTTGCCTTTAAAGCGCCTGGAACGTTTCAGCACTCTTTACAGGTGGCTAACCTTGCAGAGGCCGCGATATTTAAAATAGGGGGCAATTCGGTACTGGTAAGAGCGGGCGCTTTATATCATGACATTGGCAAGGTAGATAATCCGCAATATTTTATCGAGAACCAGAATACCGCTGTTAGTCCGCACGATAAACTACCGTATGAACAAAGTGCGCAGATTATTATTCAGCATGTGCATAAAGGAATTGAGATTTTAAGAAAGAACCAGATCCCTGAAGCGATTATCGATTTTATCAGAACCCACCATGGGAATACCCGGGTTGATTATTTTTATCAGTCTTTTTTGAAAAATACGCCTGAAAAATTTGTCGACGAAAACATTTTCCGCTACCCCGGACCAATACCTTTTAGCAAAGAAACGGGTGTGTTAATGCTCGCCGATTCGGTAGAAGCTGCCTCAAGAAGCCTGAAAAATCCCGATGCTCAGAACATAAATGATATCGTTGAACGGATAATTAACTACAAATTGGAGCAAAATCAGTTAGATGACTGCGATTTAACATTAAAAGATATTGAGACTATCAAATTGATATTCAAGACGATGCTTATGAGCATCTATCATGTGCGTATAGATTATCAACAAATTTTGTAATTTTTTTTTGTTGGATAACTTGTTTTACTATATTTGCAGACCTCAAAACAACGCCGATAGGGCAGAAAATAGAGGATAAAGGAGAGGTGCCTGAGTGGCCGAAAGGAACAGTTTGCTAAACTGTCGTACTGGTAACGGTACCGCGGGTTCGAATCCCGCCCTCTCCGCAGAAAATAAAATTTGCAAAAATAAATGGAATTATCAATTTAAAACCGTTTCTTTGCAATCCCTTCGAAAAAGGGAATTAAAAAAGAAGATACCAAGTTCGGGATGTAGCGTAGCCCGGTATCGCGCCTGCTTTGGGAGCAGGAGGTCGTAGGTTCGAATCCTGCCATCCCGACAAAAAGTTGATCCACTTTTAAAAAAGGATTAAAAGATCGATACCAAGTTCGGGATGTAGCGTAGCCCGGTATCGCGCCTGCTTTGGGAGCAGGAGGTCGTAGGTTCGAATCCTGCCATCCCGACAAAAACAGATACAAACTGTATCAAAAACCCTCTAAATGGTTCATTTAGGGGGTTTTGTTTTTTTATTGGGTTTATAATGGGGTAATGAATATCAACCTTTTTTAACCCTAATCTGCACCCAAATTTTCTTCTTAACATTGTCTTTTCAACGAAAACTGGGATCAAGCGGAAAAGTTGGGGGGAATTAAATAATTTCTTTCTTTTGTAGCATCTTGGCAAAAAAACTGACGGTTCTGGCTGCTTTTACTGGCGGGATACTGGCATGTCTTATTTTTACCGCTGCAGGTTATCCAGGGCTAGCGATAATGACCATGTTTTTTATCCTCGGTTCTGCTGCCACCTCCTTGGATCGGCACAGAAAGAAGGCTTTTGCCGCCAGAGAGGAAGAAAAAAAAGGCCGTAATGCAATGCAGGTGTTGGCTAATGCTGGGGCTGCGGCCATTGCAGGTATAGTGACCCTATTTTATCCCCAGCTAGCTTATTTGATGCTTCCCGCAATGGCGGCAGCCTTTGCCTCGGCTACAGCGGATACCCTATCCTCCGAGCTGGGGATGGTTTATGGAAGACGGTTTTTTAATATTATTTCCTTTAATCCCGACCGCTGTGGAATGGATGGAGTGGTCAGCCTGGAAGGAACGCTGACCGGTATCGTGGGTAGCTGTATTATTGCTAGCATTTATGCGCTGGGATGGGGATGGAACATCAGCTTTTTCTTCATTGTTCTTGCAGGTACGGTGGGTAACCTTACCGATTCCATACTTGGGGCTGTACTGGAGCGGAAGGGGATGATCGGGAATGATGTAGTCAATTTTTTGAATACGTTGACAGCAGCGATTGTGATTGTGTTGTTGGAGCTTTTTCTTTAGGCTGTGATTTATTTATTTCCAATATACCCCAGCCTTATATTGGTCAGGAATTTTGAAGGTTTTAATTTGTTCAATTTTTTTGGCGTGGGGCAATGTCATTAAGTTAAGCCATTCGGCACAAGCAAAAATAATCTAACGACAGATAGAAAGGATGCACACAGATATGAAAATCCGTGTTTATATTGGTGCATCTGTGGTTAAAAGCTTTTAACCTAACAACATTGACCATGGGGCTGGCACGTGCCACTTACTGGATTAAGGTCATCAGCCAGTTTTTTCTCGTCCGCCTTCCATGTTGCCTTGAGGGGCCATCACTATTTTCGTAACAGATCTGTTAGCGGTTTCCCTGCACTATGGAGGATGGTATGTAAAGGGTAATCTTCTGCGTGCTATTGGCTATTCATCAGCTATTAGCGCAACAGTGGCTATTTTAATGTAACATCCAGGTAAACAG
The DNA here is from genome assembly GCF_004310665.1 of Pedobacter kyonggii. Taxonomy (GTDB): domain Bacteria; phylum Bacteroidota; class Bacteroidia; order Sphingobacteriales; family Sphingobacteriaceae; genus Pedobacter; species Pedobacter kyonggii. The sequence continues at coordinate 6,017 of NZ_SIXF01000016.1, forward strand.
AATTACGACCGTATGTATCGTAGAATGGTTTAAAAACCACATCATCAATGGTGAACTGTAATTGATGCGGATCACCCTTGATTGATTTGCCAATATCTTTTGCATCCAAGGTTACTTTACGCCAATCTTTTCTGGCTTCTGGTTCCTGCGCTGCCAGCAATATTGGTCCGTAAAATAGACTCGCTATATTCTGCTGATCCATAACCGGATCCAGGTGGAATTGGAATGACATCTTTAAATCTACAATATCGCCATTTTTCCAGGTACGGCTTATCTTTAGGTAACTACCTGGCTCAGCCTGAAACTTTTGTTCTTTCCCGTTGATCTTTAAAAAGAATCCTTTGGTGGCCCAGCCTGGCACACGCACATTGAGATCAAATTTTCCGCTGCCCTTAATAGTCAAACGGGTGTGGTCTTCTTTTGGGAAATTTGTTGTCTGTTCTACTGTTATTTGGCGTTCTGTCCATTTTAGTGTTGATGGAATGTACAGGTTTACATAAAGCGCCTGGTTATCTTTACTTTTAAAGTAGATTGAATTTTGTAGTTTGGTGCTGCTCTCTATTGCAGTGCCGTTACAGCAGGTAAAGCCCGTCATATCCGCATTGCCAAATTGTTTAACAGATCCAGGTCTGAGTGGTACATGATAGGTATTGGCAGGACTGTTCTCAGCAACAGATGCCAGGATATGATTGTACAGGCCACGCTCATAATAATCCATCAGCTCTGCCCGCTGATCGAAGAGAAACAGGTCTCCGGTCAGTTTTAGCATATTGTAGGTAGCGCAGGTTTCATTCTGGCCTCCTTCAGAGAAGCCGTTTTCATACAAGGTAGCTGGCTGGGCAATAAAACACTCCGCATTGGCAGGATTACGTGCACCTGCAACTCCTCCGATACTGTACATGTAATCGTCTACCATTTTGTGCCAAAAGTTATCTGCTATATTATAATATTCAGGTTTATTGGATACCCGGTACATTTCGATACTCCCTACAATTTGGGGTATGTGCTGATTGGCATGCAGTCCACGAAAAATATCTACGTTTTTGGCCAGTCCATGCGAATGCGCTGTATCGCCAAAGAAAACCTTTATATTATCAAACAATTGTGCTGTTTTCAGGTATTTCGGATCATTTGTAATCTTGTATAAACGGGCCATTACATCATTCATGCCACCGTACTCGCCGGCGATGTAAGTGTTCCACATCTTGATAAGCGTTTCCTGTGGCAGCTGGTTTAAGCGGGTATACACCCAGTCACTCATGTCAGTAGCTATTTTAAGTGATTTTTTATTGCCACTTACCTCATATACATCTATTAAGCCAGCCAAAATTTTATGCAAGGTATAATATGGCGCCCAAACCTGGTTCTTCTGTCCTCCGTACTTAGCTCCGTTTTCTAACATGATAAACTGATCGGGAGGGTAAGCGCTGATGAATCCTTTTCCCCAGTTCCAATAATCGGTACGGATGCCCGATGCACTAAGATCAGAATCATAATCTGATTTGCCCGGGCCATGCGGCACAGCGCTCGGATCAGATACAGCGGTAGAGCCTGAATTTTTAGGTTTCCCCGATAATTGTGATAGTTCATAGAGCGTATTAATCATATACTCCATTTTTTTTGAGAAATTGGCCTGAAGCACCTTGTTGTACCCGGTACCGGCATAGGCCTGGGCAATTGCAGAAAGGTAGTGGCCTGTGGCATGCCCCCTTAATTTGGTATCTTCACTGTCCCATACCCCCAAAGGTTTTGCTCCTTCGGGTTGTTGCTGGCCAAAAGCTTGTCGGAACATATAGAGGAACGAGTTAGGGTCCGTTTTAGCTAATGTTTTGATGAATTTATCGCGGTTTTCGATAAATTTGGTTGCATGGCCATGAATGTCCGTCTGCAGAGAAACCTTGTTTAAAGCAAACGACTCTAGCTTTAGGGCTGGTGTGGCTGATTTTTTAAGTGCTTTTACGGTTACAAATGCCTTAGGTTGAAAAACCGTTCCTGCAACACGCCCGGTAACGGTGTAACTTCCGGGTTTCAAAACCCCGCTATTATCAGTCGGAGAAGGCCACAGCACACGTACTTTTGGGCCTTTCATCTTATTCTTGTAGGTACCCGGCACATAAGTGGGTAATCGTGGTAAATTTCCTACTTCCGTTTCCACCTGAATATCTGATACATTGGCTAAGTAAGCATTGTAAAGCTGTGGCGTGCCTGAAGAAAACTTTGGAAGATTATCTTCACGTTTACCTACATTTACTGTGCTTTCCTGAGTACCTCTTTGTGCATTGCGATAAATTCCGGCAATCTGCCCCGCACTTAACGGAACCCGATAAATACGGAAATCATGTATCATGGCATTCAGATAGGGATCCCCAGGTACTAGCGATTTCCCGATATACAACAGGTTTTTTGCCACTGATTGCTGTTCGAATACCGTTGTTAACTCCAGTGGGATATGCTTAGCTTCGGCCACAGGCTTGCTATCTACATAGGTCACCATAGATTTTGATGGAATATCTATTACAATGGTAATATAGACCCATTTATTCAGTTCTAAAGCTGGCGAAACCGCTCCGTTTTTATTGTTTTCGTTTGCCGTGATCAATGTTTGGAAACCTTCCTGATCATTTGTTCCAACAGGGGCCGCAAAAAAATGTTTGGTTCCGTCCTTCCCGAAATCAAAAAAACGCTGGCCGGGCTGCTTCGAACGGAGGTATATCCATCCTGATATGCTCAGTGATTCTATATCCGTTAATGCTTCTCCTGGAATAGTAACAAAGGAATTATTATCGCCAGAGAGCGACAAAACCTTTCCAAATCGGCTGTCGTTAATAAATTTGACCCCGTCGCCCTGAAATTTTGCGTGAAAATTATTACGTGACCAGTCTTTGGCATCTCCATTAAAGATATAACGCGCACTCATTCCCGTTTCACCGATCCCGTCTAATATCTGGTCTCCATTTTGTGCATGGGCAGTATCAATACCTATGGCTAAAACAGCAAGTAACGAAATGGTGTGCAAGAATACTTTGTATATTTTCATGTTTAAATCATTTTATCAATAAGCCCTTCTTAGATCTGTTTATTTCAAGATATTTTATCCCCAGATTTTTTGCTAAGCATAAATGAATTTAGAGAATTTTGAATAAAAATAACCCTTAAAATTCATCGATAAAACTATGAAGAAGCGCTATGTTTTTATGCTTCTTTTTTATCTGATAGCTACTAGATTTTAACAAGTACACTGCCGTACAACAAAGATTGGGGTGCTTGGTTAAAATACTAATGTTATGCATCAATATACAACGGAAATCTAGGTTACGCTTCGTTTATATTTACATCCTGATCCATCAAGTCTGGTTTTTATAGGTCGGGATATCAACATCAATTATGAAAAACATTTATCTAAACCTTTTCGTTCTTTTTCTCCTATGCTGCTCTTTCCAACCTGTAATGGCGCAATCCCTGCATTTGGATAAGGGGCAGGGCAATCCTGTTATACCGGGTTATTTTGCAGATCCAACGGTGAAAAAATTTGGAGATACGTATTATATTTATGCAACAACCGATGGCAATGGGGGTGGATTTGGGCCATCGCAGGTATGGACTTCAAAAGATTTTGTGAACTGGACTATGCAGGATATGAATTGGCCAACAACCCATCATTACTGGGCACCAGATGCAACACAGGGCCCCGACGGAAAGTATTATCTATACTACTGCCAGCCCGTTGAAATATTCGGTGCATCTTCAGCAACACCGGTTGGCCCATGGACATCGCTTTTAGCACCCGGAAAACCAATAGTTTCAAATTTTATGGTACCCAAGGTGATTACACTTGATGGGCAGACTTTTAAAGATGACGACGGTAAGTATTATATGTATTGGGGCACTTGGGGCATTTATCCGGGCCATGGTTGTGGTGTTGGCTTATTGAATGCCGACATGAAGTCGTTTTCAAAACTTGCGCAGATCCCAAATACCGATGCAAAAGACTTTTTCGAGGCTCCATTTGTATTTAAAAGAAAGGGTGTTTATTATCTTACTTATTCATCCGGCTATTGCGAAGACGGAACTTACAGGGTACAGTATGCCACTGCAAGCAATCCGATGGGACCTTTTAAACATGCCCAGGATAATCCTATCCTCGCCACAAATGGCGATGGAACGGTGCATGGACCAGGGCATCAGTCTGTTCTGCAGCAGGGAGATGATTTTTACTTGGTTTATCACCGGCATAATAACCCACACAATGACGGTGGCTATCACAGGCAGGTAGCGGCAGATAAAATGATTTTCGATGAGAAAGGAAACATCCTGAAGCTGGTGCCTACACATTCGGGAATCGGCTATTTGGCAAAAAATGCGAATCCGCATCCAAATCTGGCGCTAGGCAAAACTGCTGTGGCCTCTTCAACTTATGATCAGGATTTTAAACCAGAATTTGCATTCGATGATAATAACGGAACTTTATGGAAAGCCAAAAACAATATCGGTCCCTCATGGCTCCAGATCGATTTAGGTAGGACTTATGATGTTAAAAGTGTGCACACTCAATTTGAATATGCTACCTGGTACTATCAATACAAAATCGAATATTCGCTCGATGGCAAAACATGGGCACTGTACATTGATAGGAGTAAAAATACCCAACATGGAAGTCCGATAATAGATTTTGGAAACGTTAAGGCCAGGTATCTGCGTACAACAATTTTACGGACCGAATATCCGGGCTTAAATAAGGCGATATGGAATATTAAGGTTTTCGACAATGCCGAATATAATCCAGTGATGAAAACCAGTATCAAAAAATGGGAGTCTTTGCAACGTTTTGAACCGAAGGGACTGTTGGTGGATCTGAACTTTGATAACCTTCACGTAGGATCAATAGCAGGGCATGTTTCAAATAATGGAAAATTAGCCGGTGTGTTTTCTGCTAGCGGAACAAATAAGCCAGTTACTTCAATGATAGGTGGAAAGAAGGCTTTGGTTTTCTCTGGCACCGAGCGCCTATCATCGTCCATTCGTGCGCCATCATCTATGCTGGGGAACAGCAGCTATAGCGTGAGTATGTGGGTGCTGAACCCAGAGATCGGTAAAGAAGAAACAATCGTTTCGTGGACAGATAGGGGTGGTGTTAATTTAAGTAATGCTGCGGTAGGTTATGGGAATAGTAAAGGTGCAGGCGCTGCCACTCATCTGGGCTGGGCCGATTTAGGATACAGAAATTTACCGAAAGCAAATGAGTGGCATCTGATTACCATGGTTTTTGATGGGACAATGGAACGTATATATGTTGATGGGAAATTGGATAGGGCAGAAAGAAGGATGCTTTTCGTGAATAATCTTACCAGGTTTCTTGTTGGTGGCAATGACGATGGAACTTCAGGATTTTCTGGTGCGCTTGCCTCTTTGAAAATTTATGATATCCCATTAACCGATACAGAGATTAAAGCAGCCTATACAAAAGGCATAACTAACCGTACGGTTCTGTACGCAGATACAAAAAACCTTGAATATGGGGATTTAGCAAACTGGCCCAACAATGGAGCCGCTTTGGGAGAACTGACATGCAAGAGGAATGTGGAAGTTGACGATATTAATGGGAAAATAGCTGCTGTATTGGCGAATGGTAGTAAAGTCCTTATGGGAGATAGAATTACAAACAAGGTCGATTTTTCAAGACCATTTAGCGCTGTTTTTTCTCTTTTACCTGCTGTTGGTTCAAAAACAGATCTGTTTTTTGGTAAAGGAAATAAAGCCGTAAGGATAGTAGGTAATGGAAAATGGCAACAGTTAATCTGTTCTTTTGCTCAGGGCAAGTTCCAGGTATTTATCAACGGTAAACCGGCAAATTATGCACTGGTACATAATAATCAAACAGACCAGCGTATTTTGATCGAATCTTCTGGCGGAGTGTCAAGTGCCACAACAGCAATATCATCAATTTCAATATACAGTTATGGCCTTGATTATAGTGGTTGTTTAAAAGAATTTAATTTTTGGAAACAAACCTTAGGCACTGGTAGCTTAAAAGCGTCATTTGCCTCAAAACCATCAGCAGTTACGTCAAATATGGTCTATATGGTTGCAGATAAACCTGAACTGCCAGGTAGTGATCTCGAATATCTTTTTAAAAGTGATAAAGATAAAGGGGATGCGAAATGGTTACGGTCAGCAGATTATATGGATTTTTCGGTCCTTCCACAAAGCAGTTATAATTATACAGTGAAAATCAAGGATAATTTTGGAAATGTTACCCAAACTTCTCTTCCCTTTGCTGTTAGCACAGATTCTTCACAATTTGTTGTCAGAAAACAGAGTGGGGCGGCCCGGTCAGTTCCGGCAGCAAAAGACGGCCTGTCAGGAACTTCCTGGGATGGTTTATTGGGAAATGCAGATACGGTTACCCAGCAGTCTGGCATCCTAAAGATGGTTTCGCACAATACATTTTGGGATGGATCGGAGGCAACGGGGCCTTTTGCTTATAACAATGTGGAGGGTGATTTTATTGCTGAGGTAAAGCTTTCAGATATGCTGGGGCTCAGGGAGAAGAAAGCTTATGGTGCAAATGAGGCAGGTATAATGGTTAAAGATTTAACAAATGGAAGAGCGCTTTTACAAAACGGCATTATGCCAGGCTGGGGCGTTGGAAATATTGTTACCAACCTTGGGAATGGTGGCAGAAGGCAGACGAACAGCCTCTCTGGATGGAATTTTTACAGGCACCTGCAGATACAGCGGGCAGGAAATACATTTTTTATGCGTGGTAGCAGTGATGGAAAGACTTGGGTAGATCTTCCTGGCAGTCCGTTAAAAAGAGATGATCTGGGAGCTGGGTTACAGGTTGGCGTTTACCATGCTACCTATGGTGATTCTTCTGGTGATGCTTCTTTTAGCGGTTTTAAGATTATCCAAAAGAAATAAGAGCCTGTTTAAAAATTAAATAAAATTATTTCGTATGTCAGTCTGAGCGTAGTCGAAGACCATTTCAGCGCATTAAAAGCACTTCGACTCCGCTATCATTGACAGATTCCAAAAGAAAGGGCGTCATCTCCGGCGCAACGCATAGTGTTCCAAAGGAACTTCTTCGGAGGAGAGATCTTTGGACTATATTAAAAGATTTTGCTTCGCAGAGCCTGCAGGTTCTCCACTACGGTCGAAATGACGATACTTCTTAAAAATCCCCTGTCATTAATATTGATTTTAAGCAATTAATTTCGATAAAAATTACAGATTTATCTTTAATAATAAAATGTTTGGCTTAAAAAGAAAAACCCAGAGTCGTTTTGCCGATCTGGGTTTTATCTTCAACTAACCTAACTAAGGTTTTTTAGTAATAGCAGGTATTTGGACGGTTACGGTGTAACTGCCCGCTGATAATGCCTTAAAACCAAAAAATACCGGATTTGCATTTCTGTTTTCTACCGTAAACCTCGCGGGGATCCGGTAATAATTTCCGGTTCCGTTATTGCCATCCTTAATAGGAAAACCGTTTGGCAGATCTATAAACTCCCATTCGAGTGCAGTTGTTGTTCTTACCACAGAGAAATATGGGTTCATTTGCGAAAAATTACCTCTATCTCCTCTGGTTACGATTTGTCCGGCAGAAGGATCAAAGGCAGTGCCATTCTTATCTAGAAAGACAAATCTGATTTTATTGGGGCCTTTGCTGTCGTAAGTGATGGTTACCGGTAAAGGGGATTGACCGCTAAAACCTGTTTCAGTATCCGGGTCGGAAGTCGTAAAGAACGGGCCAGCATCAAGGCTATAATGTGCTTTAGGTAATAATTGTATCCTGCAGGCATTTAAGATATCACGTGTACCTTTAATGTTCGTTACCTGAACATCAATAACATAATTTCCGGTGGCCACATTTGCTGTGGCTTGCGATAAGGATATTCTTCCGCCTATTTCACTAATTTCTAAGGGAAGGGCAGGTTTAAGTACAATTTTCTTGTTCACAAGTGCCACTGTTGAATCTGCGTTGGTAATTTGACCAAGAAACTGCTTGATGGTAAATTCTTTGAGCATATCTGGTGCTGGTTGTCCGGTATCCATATTTCTAACTGCCAGTAATTTTACTTTCACCGGACCCGTGGTACCATCTAATTCTATTGCTTTAGAGTTAACTACGTTTCCCTGGGTAGCAATAAGCGGATTTGGTGTATAGTACATATAATCGCTGATGAAGCCCTTACTTACCTTTTTGCAACCCAATAAAATGCCCACTAAAGTAAGAACAGATAGTGATGAAATGATAAATATTTTTTTCATGATTGTTTCTGTTGCGATTCCTTAGAACCTGATGAATGTATGGGTATTACTTAAAACATGAAGCATTCCGCCTGATGAGGGTTCTATGCCTGTAGTTTGGCACTGTGCCTTTAAATCAATATTAGGATCATTAGGCTGGGCAGTGCTGTTTGGTGGGTCTAAACCTCCTCTAACCTTAATGTAGTAGAGGTAATAAATTGGGCTGGACGACCATGATTCACCTGGTTTTGGCTGCAAGATTCTTTGAAACGCAGTTTGGGTATTGGCAGCGTTGGCTACAAGGGTAGGTTGTAGCGGTGCGGTGGTTAACGCTATGCGAGATTTAGATAAGTAAATGCGTAATGAATCGGCTTTCAGATCATTATACATGTTGGTTAAGGTATAAGTATTATTCTCATTAATGAGTCTAACCGAATCTCTTTTAAGCCTGATGTAGTTATTGATCGAATAGTTGGTTGGTGCAAAGAAAGTTGCAGCACCATTTACTTCATCTTTCATGTTGTAATGATCGATAACCATTATGAGCGTATCGAACAAATGATATTTGTGTTGCTTTAAATATTCATAAGTGGTTAAGGGGCTTTTTGCCTCACTTAAACCTCCATCTGTTAAATAGCTACTCTTTTTGCAGCTTGTAAAATATGCCAGCCCCAGGCTGCATATCATAAAATACAACAGTTTCTTTTTCATGTTCTTATAACTTGGAGCTCCAGAAAGGAGTTTGAGTCAACTTTTTGTTAATATTCATTAATGCAGGATCAAGCGGCCAGTAATATTTACCAGCATCAAAATCGGCTTTGGTCATTTTTTCCGCGCCAAATTTCATGATCCCTGTTTTTTTACCCAGCCTTACCAAATCATAGAAGCGATGCCCTTCCAGGAAAAGCTCCCTTCCGCGTTCGTCTATAATACCTTCGAATAAGTTGGCATTGGTTCCAACCCAGTCACCTAAACCAGCAATAGTGCGTACTTCATTAAGCACCGTGCGCGATTGATCAAACTGGTTTAAAGCCGCAAGTGCTTCTGCTTTCAGGAGTTTAATGTCGGCAAGCCTAAAAATGATGATGTTGTTATGGGCCACAGCACTAACTACATTTTGTCCGTTAACATAAGTGATGTTAGCATACTTAATACAGAGTGGATCCGTAGAATTGGTTAGTGCAAAAGCAGTCTTAAATCGTTTATCATCAGCATTGCTATAAAGCGTATTCAGGGTGTTAATATTGAGTGGGAAAATTGAATTACCCGTATGCGTTGTTAAGTAAGGGCTTTTAAGGGTGTAATTGGCGATTCCCCCGGTACTACCCTCATTTTCATCACTCTGTGCAATTTCGAAAATGCCTTCTGTAGATTTTCCTTTGTATATGCTGAGGTAATTATCTCTGTTTACATATTGATAAAAATTTTGGTCAATTATTTTATCGGTGGTGGCATTACAGTTTTGGTAATCGCCCTGCCAGGCATATAAATGAGCCAGAAGCGCATAAGCGGCTCCTTTATTGGCCCTTACTGCCCTGTTTCCTGCGTTGGAATAATCCCAGCTCAAAAGGTTGATTGCATTATTTAAATCGCTTAGGCATTGTGTTATCACCTCACCAGCCTTGCTACGCGGCAGGTCTACTGCCTCTGTTATTGCGCCTGTTTGGGTAATCAGTGGAATATCGCCCCAAATTCTTGTCATGTAGAAATAGTTAAACGCCCTTAAAAAGTAAGCTTCTCCCAGCAAATTATTTTTGGCATTTGGAGATGAGAATTTGTCATCGGCGATGGTGGGAATGAATTTAATGCAGCGGTTAGTCTGGTCTATGGCACTGTAAAAAGTATCATATCTTCTCATCTGCATCATCCTGTCCCAGGTTTCGGCAGATGCAACAGAAATTGCCCACTCCATTCGGAAAATATTGTCAAATCTGTAACTATTTGCTGATACAAATTCATCTGTAGGTAAATCGCCATAAGCGTAGAAAGCTAATCCATCTGCTTTATTAAGCGTTTTCCTAACCAACGCGTAACCTGCTGCTACAGCTTTGTCAGCGTCATTTTCATTTTTCCAGAAAGTAAGGTCGGTAGATACGCTAATGGGTTTCTCATCTAAAAATTTTTTACATGAGCTTGCCATGCCCATCCCGATTACACAGCATATATATATAGTAAGTCTTTTCATTTTAGTAAGATTAAAAGGTTAAATCAATGCCGAAAGTGTATTTTTTAGGAATTGGATAATCATTTCCTCCAGAGTACCCATCTGCACCTACAGCTTCCGGATCAGGTACGGTAGAGTTAGACCATACTTTAACGTTATCCATTACGCCATAGAACCGGATCAACCTCATCCCAATTTTTTTGGTGAATTTTTCAGGTAAGGTGTAGCCCAATCTGATATTTTTGATACGAAAAAAGCTGGCATCTTCTATGTACATACTTTGACCAATGTGCCACTTATCTACGTTATTGGTTATCAATCCAGGGTACTTGGCAATATCACCTGGATTAGACCAAAAATCAGATACATCGAAATTTGAGGCAGGGCCGGAGCGTGGCCCCCACAAAAAATAAGGGTTATTTGTTCCGGCATCCTGAAGTTTATCTGAAAGATATCCGTTACGAAGGCTGCGGCCAGAAATAAAGGTAACCAAAACATCAAGCGAGAATCCTTTGTAAGAGAAGGAGTTGTTCATACCTCCGGTGATGTCCGGATTCGGGTTTCCGTAAGAAATGTAGTCGTTATAATCAATGTTATAATCTCCATTCTGATCTACCCTTGCAGGATCACCAGCACTGAACTGGCTTCCACCAAACTGAGTAATTCTTCTTCCGGTTTTCGGATCAACAGGAACGTCTGAATCTCTTGAATAAATTCCATTTACTTCCCATACTTTGTAGGTAAATAATGGATCGCCAACGCTTAAGGTTTGTTGTAGCCAGGGTGGCCCAAAGGTGAAATCTCTGCCGCCATTTGGAAGCTTGGTAATGTAGTTGTCGTTGTAGGCAATGTTAAAATTGGTTACCCATTGAAATTTTGAAGTAGGGGCAAAATTTCGTGTGGTTAAAGTAAATTCAATACCCGTATTGCGTAAATCAACATAGTTATTAGAGGTTAACGAATAACCCGTTGTTAATGGAACCGGAATATCGAATACTTTACTTTTCGAGTCGCGGATATAATAATCGGCTGTTAAGGTTATTCTGTCTTTTAAAAATCCTAAATCTACGCCGGCATTAAACTGAGGACTTCTTTCCCAGCTGATAGAAGTTGCCGATGCAGCACCATAATAATCTGGATATAATACCTGTGTTCCATTGTAAGTAGTTTGGGAGCCGCCCTGACCATTTCCCAGCACAGAAGTTGGATAATTGGCATTGGCAATTAATGATTGATATTGTGCATAATAAGCACCAGGATCATTCCCGGTAATACCGTAGCTGGCTCTTAACTTTAAATAGGAAACAATATTTTTTGCCGGGCTGAAGAAATTTTCTTCGGATGCATTCCAGCCTGCAGAAACTGATGGGAAGGAACCCCAACGGCTTTCTGCACTGTATCTTGATGATGCATCGGCACGGTATACTGCCTGAAGCAGGTATTTTCCTTTATAGTCATATACAAAACTTCCCATCCAGGATAAACGCGAACGTTGCTGTATGGTGTTGCTGGCGAAAAGATTGGGGCCAGAAGCAATGCCGGCAACAGTTTTAACTGCATCGGCATTGCCAATACTGCTGCTATAAGTATTATTGGCAACGTTTTTTTCCATTCCCTGAAGTAAAATGACATTAAAGTTATGGCCACTTTTTAATGATTTGGCATAGTTTAAGGTGTTTTCGAGTTCCCAACGATTGGTTTGGTTAACCCAGCCATAGGCTTCATTTTGACCACTTCCGCTTAATAAGCTCGGTTTGAAATAACTTCTGGTGTTGTTGAAAATATTGTAGGAGATGGTACTCTTAATATTTAAGCCTGGAATAATTGTGTATTGGGCCATGGTATTTCCGTTCAAACTGGTGGTCCTGTCATCATCACGGAGTTCTTCATACCTGCCGGTATATAATTCCTCTTCAGCTGTTCCTATTTTCCAAAAAGAAGAAGGAAAGCCCCAGGTGGTAAAAGGGTATTTGTTTTGGTCGCCCTGGCCATGCTTAGCCTTGGTTAAGCCTACAAATAGGTTCGTTTGAACCAACAATTTACTAGTAGGCGATACCTGGAAAAATAAGCTTGGCGTTACACGGTTAATGTCATAACCTTTCATTACACCTTCTTCAAAATAGCGGTTGAAGGAAAATCTGTAAGAATATTTTTCGGTAGCACCTGCGATACTTGCATCAACATTGCTAATGTTACCTGTTTGAAGAAATAAACCCTGCCAATCGGTATTGTTGTTAAAAGCAGTATTTAAACTGTCGGTTAACATCATATTCAAATCCCTCAGGCTATTGTAAAGGCCATTGCCACCATAAAGTAGATCCATTTTTAACCTTCTCTCTGCTGTTCCGGTTTGAATGGGTTTTAGTGCTGGTTTATTGGCTATACCGAAATAACTGGCCACTCTTATCTGTGGAGGTGCACCAACCTGCGCACGCTTGGTTTTAACGATGATAACGCCATTTGCTGCACGGGCACCATAAACAGCCGAAGCAGATGCATCTTTTAATACATCTACAGATTCAATATCATTTGGATTGATGGCCTGTAATGGACTACTTCCGTAAGCAGAGCCGATGTCGTTTACATCATAAATTACGCCATCAATAACATATAATGGAGAGCTGCTCTGACCTAAGTTTACATTGCTCGCTCCACGAATGTTAACGATGTTATTTCCGCCAGGTTCACCAGAAGTACTCAGGATAGTTAAACCTGCCACTCTACCTTGCAGCATGGCATCAAAAGTGGAGTAGGGCGTGTTTTCAAAATCTTTTCCTTTAACAGACGAGATCGCCCCGGCAGTGTTTTTTCTTTGAATGTTTTGATAACCTATGGCCACAACCTCATCCAATGAGTTATCATCTTCAGCCAATTTAATATCAAGATTTGTTTTACCCGCTACGGAAACTTCTTTGGTTTTAAAGCCAACAATACTGATAGTTAAGCTTGGCGACCCTTCCTTTAAGGTTAGCGAAAAATTGCCCTTATTATCAGTTGAAGTACCATTGGTAGTACCCTTTTGTTTAATAGATACCCCGGGTATGGGCTCGTTTTTACCATCAGTTACCGTACCGGTAATTTTGGTTTGTGCAAAGGTAAGAAAAGGCATCACCAGAAATATAAGGATGCTTAATAACTTACCCCACCTCAAAGTAAAGTTTAAATTCATTAGCTTATTGATTAGTTTATTAGTTTTTTTGGTTATTTAAGCGTTGTTATAACGTTTATAAATTTACTATAGTAGGTGCTTGATTATAACGAATATATTACCTGATTTAAATCGTTTTTTAACCTGTATGGCTAACTGATCTTGAGGTTAAAGCTTTAAGGATCAAATGGCTTGGGTTATTTTTTGGTTCTTTTAGAAAATCTTTGTTATTAATAAATGATCCTGAGGCTGTATTCCATAAAAAAACTCCCTATCTCAAACATTGAAATAGGGAGTTCTAATTGATAACTGTTATTACAAGTTATTTTACCGCCCACTCGTGTACGCCACTTGCATGCTCAGCAGGTAACTTAATTTCCATTCTTAGGGCAGTTGTGTTTACGGGCTTAAATTTTACCGTATTAAATTTATCTTTACTAATCTCGTAGGGAGTGGTAGTTTCAACGGGCAGACATTGATCTCCTTTTTTATATAATAGTTTATAAGAAGCCGGAATTCTGCAACCACCCCAAGGACTATCATCGTATCAATAAACTTTAGATTCACTTACGGTTTGTTCAGATGCAAAATCGTATTGTATAAACTCATTGGTATTTTTGGCTGGCCACCAGTGCAAATAAGGAAAGTTGGTGTCTTTTGAATCCGCTGGTTCGTACTGATCTTTTATTGCAGAAAACGTTCTCTTGTTTTTAAGCGAAGCAGATACCTTACTTGTACTGGCTATGGTTGGTGCTAGCTTTGGTCTGGCTGCTGATTCTTCATAAGGTATCCAGATCATCATTTCGCTTGCCCCCGGTTTGCCCAAGCGTAGTACGGAATGGCCTTAACATCCTGGGCGGTAACCAAAAGGCTATCACTGTTTATTTGCCGTTTTGATATAGTATTTACTAAAAATAGGTTTTAACAGCGAATTCAAATTGATTCTTGAAAATTTCCTTAAAAGGATTGATGTTATTTTGCTCATAAAATATTAACATTGCCTTTTTGTATTCAATTGAATCTACTGTTCTAAATGATAAAGGGCAATGTTCATGAGCGATTAATAAGGCATTGCTTACTATTCGGGCAGTACGTTTATTGCCATCATTAAAAGCCTGTATATAAGAAAGCAATACTAAAGCCAGTAACGCTTTTTCAAAGATGCTTTTTTTCTCATTAATCAACGTGCACATATCATTGAGGGCGTCACGTATTTGATGCTCATTGTCCAATGGCTTATAATTGGTTCCGGAGATACCTACACGCCTGTGGCGGATATTTCTGTCCACACCTAGATCTTTGATTAGCAGGCTATGTATATCTTCAATACTACCGATGGTTAAAGGTACGACATAGTCAGGGTATGCAACAATAAAATTGATTGCTTCCTTGTGATTCAGCAACATCGTCGCGTCATCTTTCGGTTTACCTTCAGCAGTTTCCTGTTCCTTCAACAAACGTTCTGTTTCCAGAAGCGAGTAGGTATTCCCCTCGATTTGTGACGATTTCCAGCTTAGATCAATGGCCAGTCGTTCCAGTTCTTTACTATAGGCTGCTGGAGTTAATGTAGCAATATTTTCCCTGAATTGCCGATGAAGGCCTTTTAGATATTGATCTTCGTCATCATTGAAAAGCTTAACATTCTTAAGCACTTCTGTAATCAGCTCGAGGTTAAAGCTATCCTTGATCTGACGTTCATCTACCTCTTGCTTAAAATATTCTTCAACATTAAGGGGTTGTAGTAATTCATAAGAAGCACTTACCGAGTATTTTGTAGCCTTAGACTTTCCTTCAGAAACAACGACGCCCTGAGCGGAAAGGTTCGATAAAATGCGTTTTACCGTCGCATAGGCAACTTTTTCGCTCAGTGCATTATGAATTGATTTGGACGAACTTAATGGGTGATCCTTTAAGTAATCAAGAATCAGGTTAGCATTTTTTCCTTGCATATATTTAAAATGTAGCTCACTACCTATGTAAATGTAGCTCATTTTTAATTATAAATGAGCTACAAATAGAATTCTATTGAGCTGCAAAATTATAATCATACAAAATGAAGCTCATTTTAATAAAAAATGTAGCTCAATACAGTCACAAAATGAGCTATAAACAAAAGTAACATGAGCTATAAATTAGAAAATTAAGCTTCAAAACTCAGTATTTCTTTATTGTCATTCTGGATGCATTAAACTCGCCAAGGACCTAGAATTATGCAGAAAAAGGTTCGACATAACTGCAGGGAGGACTAAAAATATTAAAAGCCTTTAGATTTAAAGGCATTTTTGTTTTAACATTGATATTTTAGGGATCAAGCGGAAAGGTTGGGGAGTTAAACTCTAGGCATATATTTTCGATAATCTGAATAAGAAAAATTAATGTCCCTAACATCTCTCGATGTTGCTCTAAAGGCTTTGATCTTAGCATTGAAAGATTTTGCAGAAGCATTTGTAGCCCTGTTAATAAAGAAGTTAAGGACATACAGGTAATGCGATTGAACTGATCTGGCGAGAGCCCTGAAGGAATCAATTCCGCATGATTTGACCTCATTATACCATATTGCCAATCTTAATCACCGATAATAAAATTCATTTGATGACAATACCGATCGATCCAATTGAGGAGTCCGTGACTATCTATTAAATCTAATAGATGGCTTATTTCATGTTTTCTTTTCCACGCGTCTGCTGAAAAATGAGAAGTAGTGACTAAAATGCCTTTGTTTGCCCGCTCTCGTAGTAACACATCATTAAAACCTCTAACAACATTTATTCCTACAGGATTTTTTTTCAAGTTGCGTTTACATTCAATAACTATCTTGATGTCGAATCCAGAAATATTTTTTGAGGCTTCAATATCATAACCATTGTCTCTAGTTTGCTGAGTTAGCTTGATTTCAAAATTTTCAGCAAGAAGCATTTCGGCAATAATATGTTCGAACAGTCTTGGCGATATTTCGAATAGCAGGTCATTATTATAATGAATATCTTTGATAATAGTACGTATATATTCTTGCTTTTCGGTAGTAAATTCCTCTAGTTTTACAAATATAAAATCTGGAATTTCAGCCCAAGATTTCTTTATGGTATTAAGGATTTCATTGTAATAGGACAAACTTCTTATAGCTTTAATTTGACGAACAATAGATGCATATCCTGTAGCAGGCCATATACTTATACATCCGAGTTCATCGAGCGCTTGTACATAATCCAGCAGTCGATGATTGTTTTTAGCGTGTTGTTCATCAACGAATCTCGAAAACTCACAATCTCCAAAAAACGTGATTCCTGCCTCTTCGTCAATAAATTCCGCTGATGCTTCTTTATCTAAATTTGAATATTGCGGTTTAAACTTCCTGTTATACATATGCTAAATAATGTTACTAATATATAACTATATTAAGAATCTCTAAAGCCCTGCGGACACCCCTCTTAATCGGATTGTTTAATTTTACAGACCAATACCAGATCCACAATGCATAAGCAGCTTTAATATTTTAATACCTTCAGCAAGATTTTAAACAATAAAATTAAAAATAACGCACACGCTAGTTTTATGTTCTTTTGTTTTCAACTGATCGGATCCTGCTTAGCGTTTCTAGTCTTAGTCCGAGGAACGAAGCAACATACCGGAGCGGCACACGGTTAATCATCCACGGGAAGGCTTGGAGCAGGTGTTTATAGCGGCCCGTAGCAGAGGGAATCTGGCAGATAAAGCCCCTGTCATTCGCTCCTCTATAATGAAGCTCCATAATCTTTCTACCAATAATGTTTGCCTCTGCAAAATTTTTATAAAGCATAGTTGTGAGCTCATGAGGTATGGCAATCAGCTCTACATCCTCTATTGCTTGAAGGTATTCGTCTGATTCTTCTGCAGTCCATAAATTGCGGATGGTTCCTACAATTTCATTTTCCTGACAGATCCAGGAAGTGATCTCCGTTCCCGAGTCCTTGTAAAATCCCCTTACTACTCCTTTTAAAATCAGGTAAAGATATCTATTGCGGTCTATCGGAGAGATAATATATCTGTTCTTACGAAAACTCACCGGAAAGGTGAGGCTATCGATAAGTGCCTCCATTTCAACAGTTAGGGGGTGAAAGCTATTGTATAGGGCAATAAGTGGGGAAGCACCGTTATAGGAGTCCCATTTGCTGTTTTCCTGCGCACCGGCCATGATTCTTTAGTTTAGCTTTTCAGATAGTGATAAAAGTAATTAAAAGACCAAACTTTTCAAATTTTCGTTGTTCTGGATTAATCTGATGACCTTTTGATCTCGAGTAAACAGTTAGTGGGAAAATTCAGCTGATCATAATAGTTCTGATCAAATACCGGGCCGATAGTTATATCCTGGTTCAGCAGAATAATTTAGATGAAGATTAAAATGGTCTGTTTTTGCTGCAAATTATTTGTTTTTGGCGCTTAGCGATGTGCGTAAAGCACCCGATAAGGCAAGCATTTCACAGACTTTATCATTCCAGTCTATCAATGCATCTTCAGCAGAGGTTCCAAGACCTGAAACATCGTGTTCCTCTTCAAAAGATAATACAGCGTAGTAGCAATCACCATCTTGATAAACGGAGGGTTTAAACTGCATTACAAATGTTGGTAACCTGTATCTGTTATAATCAAAATCTACCAGTTTTCCTGGGATTGTTCTGGCCTGCTGTTTCATAGCTTGCTATTTTATTGAAGCTTTTTGTTTACCTGTTTTCTGCTTATGGTGAGCAAATGCACTTGTAAATTAGTCAATCAATGTTTCCTCAAGGTTAGCGGGTTATTGTTTGTTTGTTAACTGTGTGGTGGAGATACGTTTTGGCGAAAAAATACCTGGCGTGCTTTTTCCTAAGATTACGAGTTTCCCATTTGCTCAGAATTATTTTTTAGCAGAAAGCTGCTGTTGAGCTTTTAAATGTGGCCACTGAGTAGGAGAATAATGGTAAGCAGGTGTTTCTAATAGAAGTAGAATGGGGATATGGTGTTGCAGCCTAGTTGGGCGGAAATACGAAATCGGCATAAGTATTTCATATTTAAATGATTACAAAATAACGTCAATGATAGCATTTAGATTGGCTTTTAAGCATTTAAAGCATTGCTGGCTGATCTTGCAGATAAAAGATTAATTTTCCGCCCTGAACCAGCAAGTGGTGTTTAATTTGGTTTTTGGTAAAAGACTTTCCATTTAAACTGATTTTTGAGATATAAATAGAATTTTTGTTCTTTTTAATGGCTGTTATAACCAATTTTTTGCCGTTTTTAAAAGATATTGTAGCCTGTTTAAACAAAGGACTGGTGAGTTGATAGTTTCCTGAAACAGGGTCTACCGGATAAAAGCCGAGTGCTGCAAATACATACCATGCCGACATTTGCCCGGCATCATCATTGCCACTTAAACCACCAGCACCTTCGTCATACTCTTCTGCCAAAATACGTGATACTTGCATCTGGGTTTTCCATGGAGAAGAGGTGTAGTTGTATAAAAATGGAATCTGGTGGCCAGGTTCATTTCCATGCCAATATTCCTTTTTAATAAAGAGCGAATCCAGTTCGTTTTCGAGATTTTTACGCCCACCCATCAACTTGATCAGTCCAGGCATATCATGCGGAACATAAAAAGTATATTGTCTTGGGGTTCCTTCTGTAATATAAGGTTCGCGGTGATCAGGAAAAAAAGGCTTGTACCAGTTGCCGTCGGCAAAACGTCCTCTAACCATTCCAACATTGGGATCAAAAACATGTTGGTAATTAAGCGATCGTTTTGAAAGCTCCCGGTAATCGGTTTCTTTGCCTAAATCTTTCGCGATACTTGCAAGTGCATAATCATCGTACGCATACTCTAAGGTTCTACTTACCTGTTCCTTTTTATGAAAAGCATTTGGGATACTGTCTTCTAACGGAATATAACCATACTTTAAATAGCTGTTAATTCCACGGCGGCCTTTTCCATTCAGATAATCGACAGAATCGGGCATTTGAAAGGCATTTTGCCTCATCAATCGGTAAGCTTCATTAATATCATAACTGCGGATCCCTTTATTATATGCAGAGGCAATGAAAGCAGTAGCATGATCGCCGATCATGGCGGCAGTATAACTGTTCCAGCAAGGGAAAATAGGCATCCAGCCACCTTGCTGACCTTTTAATATCATCGAATTAACAAAGCTATTGGCTAAGTTGGGATTCAATAGCTCTACTAAAGGTAATTGCGCACGGTAAATATCCCACATTGAAAAATCGTCGTAATAATTGCCTTTATTTAATGTTTTATTCTGATATTTTCCATCAAACTGTGGATATTTCCCATCTACATCATTGTATAACCTGGGATGTTGCATGGCATGATAGAGGGCCGTGTAAAAGATTTTTTTGCCTTTTTCATTTGTGTCTGAAATACGGACCTGCGATAGGGATTTTTCCCAAGCCTGATTGGTGTGTGTTAAAACAGTATCAAAATCATCATTTTTAATCTCACTTTCCAGGTTGGCCTTGGCAGCTGCGATACTTGTAAAAGAGGTGCCAGAATAAATCACTAACTGTTCTCCTTTTTGAAGTTTAAAGCCTGCGTAAGCACCAATATCCTTTTTATTGCTGATGTTTTGCTGATTGAAAGTATGACCTTCGCTATAAACCCCTGCAGAAGTAAAGGGTTTTTTAAACCGGATGAAAAAATAACCACTAAAGCCTGCAGGTTCTCCCCATCCCTGATATATCCGGTAAACAGGATTATATCCGGAAATTTCACCTTTTTCAGCATCAACTTGAATAAAACCTTTGTTCTGATCGCTATTTGGGGTAACTAAAATATAAACGCTATCTGTTTTTAGTGCAGTGATCCGCATTATACCGCTTCTAAGGCTGGCTGTAATTTCTGTTAACAGTTGATGTTGAGGTAATTTTAATTTGTAATAGGAGGGGGTAGAAACTTCGTTTTTATGGACATAATTTTCTGCATATTGAGCTGCATTGGTTTTAAGTTGGCCTGAAATGGGCATAATGGTGAAGCTTCCATAATCTTGGGTACAAGAACCACTGATCCAATGGCTTGCCCTAAATCCGTAAAACTTTTTGTTGTTATAATAATAAGGTGCCAGACATTTTTTTTCGGTAAGCTGAGTCTGTGGCGTCCATTGCGTCATACTAAAGGGCGGTGCTACAGCCGGAATGGTATTGGCCAGGCGTTCGGTTTTATCTTCTATATGTTGGCTGGCCAATGTGGTGCTGGCCGAAGTACCCGAAAATGGCTGAACGTAGGGAATTAAAGGCTGTTTTTGTGCATAAACAACGTTTGTATAAGTGATTGCTATAGCCGAAAGGAACAGAAACTGTATTCCTTTTTTGAATTTTGACGCTCTATTTTTTAAATCAGTTAACAACATATGTATAGTGGGGCCAGGATTTGATATTAAAGTAAGTTCTTTTGTTGCTTCATTGGTCTTCAAGGGTAATTTGGTGTTTTAATATCGCTCGTTTCGTCATCCTGAACTCGTTTCAGGATCTTTCTAGTATTACTTAGCGTATGGAGCCTACTGGACTGCCTTAAATTTTTAAAAACCACTTTTTATCATAAAGGAATTTCAATATTCCAAGCTGTATGAGTAGAACACCTAGCCATAAACCTGCCTCCTGCCAGGCTAGAGGTATTTTAGCGATAACTCCACCAAAGAGGAACTGTGAAGTAGATTCGAAATTGAAAAGCCCATGGGCACAAACGTAAATTAAAATAGAATTTGTGCCAATCCAGATGAAGGGCAAGCTCCATTTTTGATAAGTTTTAACATCAATAATGTAGTAGAAGAGGGAGAACAGCACCAGACTGAACCCACCGGCAACCAACACAAAAGAACTTGTCCACATATTTTTATTGACCGGAAAAACCAGGTTCCATAGTAATCCAAGCGAAACCAGTATTATGCCTGCTATAAAGAGGTAGAAAGCTTTTAGAACCAGGCTGAAACGGTTGTTTCTATTGTTTAAGAATGTTCCTGTAAATACCCCTAAAAGTGCTGTTGCAATGGCAGGAATAGTGCTCAATAAACCTTCTGGATCGTAAACTGTACGGTGGAGTTTGCCAGGCAACAATAAGCGGTCTACATAAGCTGCCAGATTACCTTCGGGTGTTAAAACGCCATTTCCGAAACCAGGAACAGGTATGGCTATCATGATGATGTAGTAGCCCAATAAAATGCCCAGCAGCCAGATAAGCTGTTTGCGTAACGAAAAATTGAGGTAAATTAAAGCAGCAAAAAAAGCGGATAGGGCAATACGGCCAAGTACGCTGGCAAACCGTATGCTTTCGTAACCCTGCCACTGCAATAAGCCGTTAACCACCATTCCAAGCAGCATTAAAATCAATGTTCTTCTAATTAGGGCATAGTAAATACTTTTTGCTGATTTTTTTTTATCATCGCCTGAGTTTAAATGTTTTTCATATGAAAAAGGCATAGAAACGCCGGATATAAAGATAAAGAGCGGGAAAATAAGATCGTAAAAGGTAAAACCGTTCCATGGTGAGTGGTGTAGCTGATTGCTGAGGCCAACCAAAAACCTTTCAAAAAATGATAAATGGCCATTGCTGGCGATGGTCCAATCATTAGGATTTCTGATCAAATGATGTTCTTTCATTACACCGTTGGCCAGTCCGTGGAAAATGCCTTCTCCACTAATAATCCAGAACATGTCAAAACCGCGTAAGGCATCTAAAGAAAGTAGTCTTTTCTTTTTCGGTAAAAGCAAATCCTGTGGTGCAGATTCGGTAATGGCCATAATATTTTTTAAGCTAATGATGGGCGATTTTTGTTTTCTAAAAATAAGCGCTGTTCGGGGAAAAATGGAATTTATTTTTTGATAATGGTATTATAAATAATTTCTCCTTCATCGTTAATGGTTTGTACGCGCATTGAATCTTTGCCGACGGAAAAAAGCATGAAACCATAAACAGAAGCCACCATCTGGGCATCATTAATGAGTTTTACAGGTGTTTTTTCTGATGCTGCGCCTGAAATGAAATGATGCGTTTTGCCTTCAGGTTTAATGTACTGCAAGCTGTGCTCGTGCCCGGTGAGGTATACATCTACGCCATAACGATCAAGAATTGGTTTAAGAGAACGGCGGATTGCTTTGGTATCATATCCATCTGTGCGGCTTCCTCCAGTATACATGGGGTGATGACCCACAATAATTTTCCATCTGATACTTGGATCTTCATCACTTAATACTTTGGTTAGCCATCGTTTTTGCTGGGTAGTATCCTGGCCTTTTACGTTTGGACCGTATTCTGAATTTTTGTAAAATTCTGGAATCAAAGGGTTGGTATCGATAAAAGCAATCAATACCTGATTATTCAGATCTCCGTTAATGGGGAATCTCTTTGCATAGTAACGGGCAGGCATTTTCCATCTTCTGCTGATTTTTGAATAGGCTACCTGTGCATCTGGATTGGATTTATAATCGTGGTTACCCAACACTGGATACCAATCCCATTGCAAAGAAAATGCAGTATAAATATCTTCAAATGAATATTTAAAAAGTGGATCCTGCTCGCTGATTACGCCACTAGGGTAAAAGTTATCGCCCGTAGAAATGATAAACTGTGCCTTAACATCTGCTGCTGTAATGCCCATTTGTTGTGCTACCTGTTTCTGATGGTCGGCACCGTTTCTTCCCCAATCGCCCATAGCAATGAAATTAAGCGATGAGGGATCTTTAGTTAAAGTTTTGGTTGGAGGGGTGGCTTCAGATTGTGTTTTTAGTAAAACCTGAGCTTGCAATGAGCAATAGGTGAATAGGGAAATCAGTAAAAGTAAGTGTTTCCTCATGGAGATAAATTTAAGGTGCTTGAGAAATTTTGATGGGCCATCGGCCTTAAACAGGATGGGAAAAAAGAAATTTCTCTGGCTTTTACCCCAGAGAAATTTTTGTATTGTTTACCACCGATTAATTGTAACCAGGGTTTTGCTTTAGCTTAGGATTTA
Organism: Pedobacter kyonggii; assembly: GCF_004310665.1. Taxonomy (GTDB): domain Bacteria; phylum Bacteroidota; class Bacteroidia; order Sphingobacteriales; family Sphingobacteriaceae; genus Pedobacter; species Pedobacter kyonggii. The sequence goes on from NZ_SIXF01000016.1 coordinate 29,544, forward strand.
AAATCATAGCTGATGATGGAATCGGCATTAGTCGATGAAAAGTTTGTGCATCCGTTTTAAAACCCCATGTTCCTTCATATTTACCAAAGCGAATCATGTCGTTACGATGCCAGCATTCCCAGGCCATTTCTCTGCAACGTTCTTTGTATAAATCCTCTAAAGTAACTGATGTCCATGCAGGTGAAGTAGTACGAACGGCACGTAACTGATTCACTAATGATAAAGCTGTTTGCCCTTGCGTAGGTGTTGCACCTCTCAGTATAGCTTCAGCTTTCATCAACAGGATATCAGAATACCTGAATATTGGTACATCATTATTTTGATTTCTGCTGGATGAGGTGCTATCACAATAAAATTTATTGTTTCTGTATCCCATATTCCAGGCTATTTCATCGTTTCCTGCATCGAATGGTCTTGATGCATCTCTAAGGGTTACGGTTGGTGTAATATCAACCTGGTAAGTGAGTGCAGCTGAACCATCAGAACCTGCATAAAATTGATCGTATCCTTTTTTTGTGGTACTTACTGTTACTGGTCTGCCATCATTCAAAAATTGTGGTCCCTTAATCCATTGTGCATTTCTTTTATCATTAGGATCGTTAAAATTCACATAAAATTCTGGTAATGTACTCATCGGGGCGCTTGGTGTAAATTTTAAGCTGTATTTTGCCTGTAACGATCTTGGCAGCGAATATCTCGAATAGATCATGGTACCATTACTAAATCCAGGATCGAAAGGGATAGCAAAAATAAATTCTTTTATCTGTGGGCCATTATCAATGAAGAACATTTTTCTGTAATCGCTTTCTAAACTGTATGGAGCTCCTGTTGCAGTCATAATCGCATCACACATGGCTACCGCTTCATTGTATTTTGGTGTATTAATATAAACTTCTGCATTAAGGTACATTTTGGCCAAAATAGCATAGGCTGTATATTTATTTGGGCGGCCATAGGTAGCTGTTCCTGTAGCACTGCTTAAATTTGGCAATACTTCTTTAAGTTCCGCTTCAATAAAATTAAAAACTTCCTGACGCGATTTAGTTTCTGGAGGTGTTGTTTGTCCGAAAGTGGTTACAACAGGAATGTTTCCCCACAAATCCATCATCATGAAAAATGCTAATGCTCTGGTAGCCCTAACCTCAGCTACTGCCACTGTTTTTCCCGTAGATTCAGAAGCATCTTTCAGTAAAAACAAGGTTTGATTTGCTTTACTGATTGTTGCAGAAAGCCATCCCCAACCACTATTAACATGTCCGTTGTCTTTATTCCACGTATGTTTGTGGTGCATTTCATAAACACCACCATCGTACCAGTTTCCTCCTCTGGCAGGCATAATGGCTTCATCCGTACTTAACGACTGTAGAAAGAAATAATCGGTACTCCAGTTTTGGCGAAGCTGCACATATACCTGACCGGTTAGCTGTATAAAGTGTTGGTCTGTTTGGGGAAATGTTTCAGGAGTTAGCTGTGTTTCCACTTTCAGATCCAGTTTATGGCAAGATGTTAACAGGCTTAGAGATAAAGCTGTACCTGCAATGTATTTAATAAGATTTTTCATCTTTTTAAGTTTTAGTTAAATGATACGTTTAACCCGAATAAAAATGTTCTGGTTTTAGGATAAAAGTTATTGGTATCTACCCCTGGAGCAGTACCGCCCTGGTTGATCTCCGGGTCTATTCCTTTATAACCTGTAATTACAAACAAGTTATTCGCTGTAGTATACAAACGAATAGAATTTACACCAGGAATTATTCCTTTTTTAAAGGTATATCCAAGTGTTGCGTTATCTAAGCGTAAATAGCTACCATTCTCTAAGAATCTGCTCGAGTATTTATAGGAGTTGAAATCAGCTGGTGATTCATTTTCAACCTCTACAGGGATGTTGGTGAACTGGGCGGTGTTCGGCCTGAATAAATCAGCACGTGTAACGTTCATAATTTTAACCCCCAATGCCGCTCTCATAAATACACTTAAATCAAAATTTTTATATCTTAAATTGTTTGACCAACCTAGCAGCGCTTTCGGTTGCGCATTTCCAAGAATATAATAATCGGTTTTATTGAGCAGGTTTTGTGTTTTAATGTTTCCTGCAGCATCATAATATTGTGAAACACCATTTGCATCTTTACCTGCATACTTAAAGGTGAAAAATGTTCCGATTGGCTCACCTGGTTTTAGGATCTGTAGAGTTGCACCACTTTGCCCGGCACCGTCAGGAGAAACAGTAAGACGATCCTCAATATTGAATCTGCTATCATTCGATAGTGTAATAATCTTATTTTTATTGTGCGCTAAGTTAAATCCTGTAGTCCAGCTAAAGTTATCTGTAACCACAGGCGTGCCGTTTAAAACCAACTCAATACCCTTGTTACTTAACTCACCAACATTAGCGGTATAAAGACCTGAAGGGAATAAGTTATTATCAACGCCGAATTGCAATATTAAATCTGTTGTTTTTTTATCATAAAGGTCTACAGATCCTGTTAATCTGCCGTTAAACAATCCAAAATCCAAACCAATATTGGTTGTGGCCGTTTTCTCCCATCTTAAATCAGGGTTTTCATTTTGGATTGCACCATAGGCACCTTCTCTTGGCGAACCGTTATAGTAAAACTGTCCAACCTGCCCATAAATCAGTTTAGTAGTTAGCGGGGCAAAGCCAAGCGAGTTACCTGCAATACCATAACTTCCTCTTAATTTAAGGGTTTTAAGAACGCCTGCGTTTTTAAGGAAGTTTTCCTGATCAATGTTCCATGCTGCACCAACAGATGGGTAATAACCCCATGTTTCATTTATTCCAAACACATTTGATCCATCTCTTCTGATTGATCCCTGAATGAGGTATTTGTTTTTATAATTATAATTTACCCTTGCAAAATCAGAGATCATCAAAATTTCCTGATATGTTACACCTGGATTAAAATCAACTCTAAAATCCGGTACCGCATAAGGGTTTCCTAAGCTTAAATTATTATAACTTACCTGGTTAATCGGAAAATTTGTTGAAGTAGCCTGAAAACCATCGTTATTTAGCGATTGTTGATAAGAATAACCCACTACTGCATTGATATCATGATCACCAAATTTTTTATTCCAGGTTAAGTAGGTTTCAATAATTTTATTGGTGTTTTGATAGGCATTTCTTACTGCCAAACCATCCTTACCTACTAGGGTTACAAAACTTGGATTTGCTGGTGGGTCTGGTGTATTTCTAACATTGTTATACCTGGAAGTATAAATGCTATTATAAAATGCACCATAAACATTTTGGCTATTCTGATATGATGCTGAAACATCGTAAGAGAAGCCGAATGGTAATTTTAAGTTAATCGTTAAATTGCCCAGGATGTTTTTATTCTTCAGGTTCTCTGTACCGTTTTCAAGCATAGAAACTGGATTATAATAGCTGGTCTGGATTAGGTTATCGAAATAGGATCCATCTGGATTTTTAACAGGCGCTGTTGGCAGGTAAGTAAGCATTTGTGCCAGTACAGTATTACGATAAGGAACCAGATTAGCGTTGGTTACCGAGTTGCTGATGTTCAATCCAATCTTCAGCCTATCATTTAAAGCCTTTTGTTCAATTCCGATGCGACCAATAAATCTATTTAAATCACTGGTTTTAATAATTCCATCTTGTTTAAAATAATTTAAACTAGCATTGTAAGTCGTCTTCTCGGTACCACCACTTAAAGATATATTGTGGTTGTATGATAAAGCATCACTGCGCTGTACCTCATCCTGCCAATTGGTATTTGCACCTTTATCATTTGCAGGCGTTAATGCAGAATTGGTTTTTGCTAAAAAGGCACGTAACTGATCTGAATTCATCATATCATAACGATTGGAAACGTTTTCCACACCAAAATAGCCATTGTAGGCGATTTGAGTTGCACCTGCTACACCTCTTTTTGTGGTTACCATAATTACACCATTGGCAGCCCTGTTACCATAAATAGAAGCAGCGGCAGCATCTTTTAATACATCGATCGAGGCAATATCATCTGGTGCAAGAATCGAAATGTCAGCACCAACCACACCATCAATTACAAATAGCGGCGATTGCGCACCTTCACGAAGGGTAGATGCACCACGCATAATGATTGCCGCGTTACGGTTTGGATCGCCACTTCTGGTAATGTTTAATCCCGGTACTTTACCTTGCAGCATCTGACCAACATCGCTAATGGCACCTTTATTCAAATCATCACCTTTAACAGTAGAGATAGAACTGGTTAATGCTTTTCTTGAGCTTTTTCCGTAACCAACAACTACTACATCAGTAAGCGATGAACTCGCCTCGTTGATGACTACCTGATAGGTGGATGCGTTAGTTACCGTAAGTTCTTTTGTTTGATAGCCTAAAAAACTGAAGAGGATTTTATCACCTGTTTTTGCTGAAATGGTAAAGGATCCTCCAGCACCTGTTGAGGTAACTTTAGTGGTTCCTTTAACGGTAACTGAAGCACCTACAATAGGCAGTTTAGCGTCGTCTATTAAATTTCCGGTAATTTTTCGTTCCGTTTGTGCAAAAGCAGTGTTGAACGATTGGCTGATCAGTAAAAGTAGCAAAAAGATGCTGGCATACTTTAAGCTCGTACATTTAAATCTCATGATTTTTGTAGATTTAGGTTCATAAATTGGTTGTTTTGTTTAGTTATTGTTTGGAGATAGAATGTTAAAATTTAATAGTTGCCGGTAGATATTTGGCCACAAGCGCTTTGTAATAGGGCTCAAGCTCTGCCCAGCTTTTCTGATTGGGATTTTTAGAGTAGAGGTCGTAAGGATTAAACAGGTTAACCCATTTAAACATTTCATGGTCTTTTTCATTCATCAGGTGATCGTATGCATTTTCCCTGTGCTGCGAGTAAAAGGAATGGTAACGGAGCATGTATAAACCTGGCTCCGGAATGTAGGGCTTCATCATGTGGTATACATATTCATCGTGGCCCCACGACATGTCTACATTGTCTAGACCGCAATTTTGGGTATACACACCCAATTTGGTCTGATAGGTTTCGTTTTTAAAATCGGGATTCTGACTGAAAAACTCTGGATAAACAATTTTATCTGAATAGGCACAACCTACCGGAAAAGTATCGCCCACTACGGCCCATTGTGGTTCTCCGAACAGACACAGTACTTTACCCATATCGTGTATTAAACCTACCAACACCATCCAATCAGGATGCCCATCGTTGCGAATGGCCTCTGAGGTTTGCAACAAATGCTGCATCTGGTCTAAATCGGTGTCGGGATCAGAATCATCTACTAGCTTGTTCAAAAAATCAAATGCACTCCAGATCGGCATTTCCTGTTTGTCGAACTTTAAATAATCTGCTTTTTTCTGTTTTACGAAATCATAGGTTTGATAAGTATGGTTAAGCCTGTAAAATTCTTTTACGCTGTCTTTTTCCGTTTCATCATAATTTCTGAACTGCTCTTCTTTTTTTTCAGCATTGATGTTTTTTGGATCAGGATAGCGGATTAATATATCCTCTTCCCATTGATCAAGATTTTGCAATGGATTTTGATTATCCTTTGAAGCTTCGCTTTGGTTTCTCATAAGGCTAGAAATGGATTGGTTAAAGATTTTCTTTGGTTTTATAAGTTAAAGTTGAGTTTTTAGAAGCTTAAACTTTTATATTTCGCCGATTTTATTTACGTAAACGATTAAGTAAATTTTAATTCTATACTGTGTAATCAACTTTAATTTGTTTATATTTAATAGGTTACAGTTTAAGTTGTGCTAATGGTCGTCCTTTTCTGCCTGAATGCTCATTAGTGAAATGTATAAAAGAAAATAAATAAACGTTGTTATTACGATTATTTCATATTTTCGTTTGTAGCAGATACTTTTTCTTAGTGATAAGAAGTATCTTATTGCTGTAACCAACAAAATATTATGAACATAAATTCGGCAAACCCGCTCTAAAAATTGGGGTAAGCTGGATTGTTTTTGATGAAGATGCTGGTGAAAAAGAAGCTTTTGACCTATTGTATCACTAATTAAAGTGTTAAATGGAGCATTTTCTTCTGAAAAAACTAACTAAACAAATTTTTAAGACATGGCGGAAGTAGTGAACATTAAGCGGTTGGCTCAGGAATTAAATATATCCATCGCAACCGTTTCTAAGGCCCTCAATGACAGTTACGAGATTAGTTTAAAAACTAAAAATAGGGTGTGGACCTTAGCCAAAGAGTTAAATTATACACCAAATCCAGCCGCCAGCAACCTACGGAGCCATAAAACTAAAACTGTAGCGGTGATTATTCCCTGTGTAGCTAATAATTTTTTCTCACTATCCATAAAAGGAATTGAGGAGATTGCAAGGCAATACGGTTATCATGTGCTCATCTATCAAACCCACGAAAATATAGAAGCGGAAGTTGCCTTCACCAATAGCTTATTAAATGGCCGGGTAGATGGTATTCTTACATCTGTGTCTAGCAGTGAGTATAACAGTGAATATTATACTAAACTGGTTAAGAAAATTCCATTGGTGTTTTTTGACCGCGTTTATGAAAATCTCGATGCAGTTAAAGTAACTACCGATGATTACGAAATTGCTTTCCAGGCGACTGAGCATTTAATTGAATGCGGTTGTACCAAAATCGCGTATTTATATGGCTTGGAAAATCTTCCTGCAGGTAAAGCCAGGTTTGCAGGCTATCTTGATGCACTGAAAACGCATGGAATAGCTGCCGATGAGCAGCCTGTTGTTAAATATCAGGATGACGAAGAACTTAATCTGCAACATATAAAGGAGCTGCTTAGGAAGTATAAGCCCGATGCACTTTTTTCTTCCATTGAAGAATTTATTATTCCTGCTTATTGCGCCTGCAGAGAAATGAACCTAAAGATTCCGAATGATGTGAAAATACTTAGCTTTTCGAACCTGAGTACCGCAAAACTGTTGAGCCCCTCACTTACCACAATCTCACAGCCAGCCTTCGAAATAGGGCGTGAAGCGGCGAAAAGCCTGTTCAAAATTCTCAATAATAAACAACTGGATGATGAACAGAATATTATATTGAAATCGGTGCTCACTAAGCGCGAATCAACAGGCTGCTAACAGGGGTAATCTATGTTATTGCTACAAGCTAGGCGAAAACGTTTACGTAATTAAATAATCGAATTTAGCCCCCAACATTGGGATTTTTTCTGATTTTTAAAAAACCCAAATATAAAAAATCCATATGAACCACCTGTCTGCATTCGATTATGCTGTTTTTTTGATGTATTTTATTATTGTTTCGGCATATGGTTATTGGGTTTATCGGAGCAAGAAAAAAAAACGTACCGATACCAAAGATTATTTTCTGGCAGAAGGCTCACTTACCTGGTGGGCAATTGGCGCATCTATCATTGCTTCTAATATTTCTGCCGAGCATTTTATTGGCATGTCGGGTTCGGGTTTTGCTATGGGGCTTGCCATTGCAAGTTACGAATGGATGGCAGCCGCCACGCTAATTATTGTAGCCATATTCTTTCTACCCATTTATATCAAAAACAAAATTTACACCATGCCACAGTTCCTGTCTAACCGCTATAATAATACAGTGAGTACACTAATGGCTGTTTTTTGGTTACTCGTTTATGTATTTGTAAACTTAACTTCTATTTTCTTTCTTGGCGCTGTTGCTATTGAAACCATTACAGGCGTTCCTTTTAATATATGCATCATTTTTCTGGCCATTTTTTCTGCTATCATTACGCTGGGGGGGATGAAGGTAATTGGTTATACCGATGTAATACAGGTTTTTGTTTTAGTTGCAGGTGGACTAATTACCTGTTATATGGCACTTAAACTCGTAGCCGAAAAATTAGATGCACCAAGTGTTTTAGCCTCACTTCCATTATTACGCAGCGAAGCATCTGATCATTTTCACATGATATTTTCGAAAGGAGATAAATTCTACAACGAACTGCCGGGTATTGCGGTACTGGTAGGTGGTTTGTGGATCAATAATTTAAATTACTGGGGCTGTAACCAATATATCGTTCAAAGGGCATTAGGAGCCGATTTAAAAACTGGGCGTAACGGACTAATATTTGCTGCATTTTTAAAATTACTAATCCCGGTAATTGTTGTTATTCCAGGTATTGCGGCTTATGTGCTTTATCAACGCGGTTATTTTCACTCAGAAATGCTTGATGCCGCTGGGACAGTAAAACCCGATCATGCTTATCCGGTGCTCATGAATTTATTGCCGGCAGGAATTAAAGGCCTTGCTTTTGCCGCACTTACTGCTGCCATTGTGGCCTCTCTGGCCGGTAAATGTAACAGTATAGCCACCATTTTTACGCTTGATATTTACAAAAAGTTTATCAAACCCGAAGCTTCAGAAACACGTTTGGTTTCAGTTGGGCGGTGGTCTGTGGTTATTGCATCTCTAATTGCTATCGTTATTGCGCCTGCATTGCGTAGTTTCGATCAGGTTTATCAGTTTATTCAAGAATATGTCGGTTTTATTTCACCGGGTGTTTTTGCTATCTTTTTGCTGGGCTTTTTCTGGAAAAAAACCACTTCGCGTGCAGCGCTTACCGCTGCTTTATTAACCATTCCCTTATCTACTTTATTTAAATTCTTGCCTACAGTTACCGGTGGAGCTATCGCACCGATTCCTTTCTTAAACAGAATGTCGTGGGTGTTTATGATTATAATAGGTTTAATGATTGTGGTGACATTAACCGATCCGAAAAGTAAGGATAATCCACAGGGTCTTGAAATAGACCGTAGCATGTTTAAGGTTACTCCGGCATTTACCATTGCCTCGGTTATAATATGTGGTATTCTTGCAGCACTTTACACCGTTTTTTGGTAAACGGGCTTTGTCTAAAATTGCCTTATGTATTTATTCCTAACGAATTGAAAATGAAGATCAAAATATTACTCTTTTTTGCAATGCTGATTTCTTTCGGCGCGCTGGCCCAAAATAAATTATACAATATTAAAAACTACGGTGCAGTTGGCGATGGTAAAACCAATGATGCAGCTGCTATTCAGAAAGCCATAGATGCCTGTGCAGCAGCAGGCGGCGGGCAGGTAATTGTACCAGCTGGTTACGTGTTTTTAACTGGTCCTTTTAACTTAAAATCGTTCATCGATTTAAGAGTGGAAGGTGGTGCTAAACTCTTGGCTAGTCCGGATGAAAAACTGTATACACAAAGTGCCTTTCGTGAAAACAAGGGCGAGGGAACCATTTGGATAGGCGGGGAAAAACTAGAACAGGTAAGCATTACCGGAACAGGTGTGATTGATGGGAATGGGATTTCGTTTATGGGGGAGGAGCTTAGCGACTCGTATGTATTAAAACCCTTTAATGTGGTAGACCCCAGGCCCCATCTGCTTACTTTAATTGGCTGTAATAAACTGAACATAGATGGGGTAACTTTTCAGAATTCAGCCTACTGGACGGTTCATTTAGTGGGGTGTAATGATGTATCGATATCGAATATTACACTATTGAACAGTATTAAAATCCGTAACAGCGATGGCATTGATCTTGATCATAGTAAAAATGTGAGGATTACCAATTGTTTTATCGAATCGGGTGATGATTGTATCTGCTTAAAAAACAGGCGGGAGTTTGAAGAATATGGTGCCTGCGAAAATATTGTGATTAGTAACTGCACCATGACCTCTAGCTCATGCGCCATTAAAATAGGTTCTGAAAATATGGACAGGATCAGTAATGTGCTCATCAATAATTGTAATATCAGGAAAAGCAACCGCGGCATTGGTATTCAAAACCGTGATGAGGGTACAGTAAACAACGTAATTTTCTCTAACCTGTTTATCGAATCCAAACTTTTTTCGGATGTATGGTGGGGCAAGGCAGAGCCGATTTATATTACTGCTTACCCAAGAGCAACCAGCAACAATAAAGATGCAGGTTGGCGTTTACCAAAGGGACAAACCAAAGGAAAGGTTGGAGCGGTTAAGAATATTTATTTCACTAATATCCGATGTACGGGAGAAAGTGGTGTGTACATCAGCGGCGAAAGTCCCGATAAAATTTCAGAGATCTACTTTGATCAGGTTAGTGTTTATCTTGATAAAACAACAAAGGAAGAAGGGGGGGTATACGACCGTAGGCCGAGCAATGTAGAAGGACTTGTTAAAAGTGCAATTGCAGGGTTTTATTTTGAAAATACGGGATACATCAGTGTACTTAACAGCAATGTGGTATGGGGGGTAAATAAACCTGCTTATACCGGAAAAGCCATTGAACAAAAGAATGTAAGTAAGCTCAAAACGGTGAACTTTAACGAAACTACTGTAGACAAATAATTAAGGGTTGAACAAGTACACCCTATTTAAATATTTTCGCAAATAAATACATCAAACTCCAATTAATAGCTTGTTTTATCACCCTGAAAGAAGATCGTATTGATTTGAATTAGCGCTTAAACACAACTATAAAGTATAATTGAATATTATTGGAATTCAGGCTGGTGCTCTCTTTGAGTAATTTCGGCCATAGCAATAACAATTTCGTTAATGGTTTTGATGCTGAAGACATGTCTGCCAGTTAACCATCTTTTAATTTCATCAGGATTAATATCCAGTATGGAAGCAAGATCGTTTTCTGTTACAGCCTTTTCTGCAAGTACTTTTGAAGTTTTATTGACAATTTGAAGATTTAGCTGTGCTAGTTTCTCAATTGCAGGATTTCCGGTTTCTTCCAGCCAGATAGAAACAAAATCGTTTTCTTCCATTTTATTCTTTTTTACCGTTCAGAACAATCGTAGACTTTATATTAATTGTTCATTTGGGCGGCAAATTTAGTGATTAAGCCCATTACTGCAAATCAGAATAAAAAGAAAAGCAATAAGCCAATGATTAGTGGATGGGTGTACTTAATATAATCGACGATTGTTCCAATCTTAGTGCTTGAAGCAGGTAGAATTTAATATTGAAACAGTTAAAGATTTTCTTTTCAATTATTCGTTTAGCTTTACTCATATTACAACTTTCAAATTAGATCAATTTACAATGGCGTCAGAACAGAAATTCGTAGACTTTATAATAGATCAGATAGATTATTCCGGACATGTTACCTATAAAAAAATGTTTGGTGAATATGGGTTGTATTTTGATGATAAGTTGTTTGCGCTGGTGTGCGACAACAAGTTGTTTGTTAAGCCAACTTTATCTGGAAGAGCGTATATAAAGGATATTGTTGAAGCTCCGCCTTACCCGGGCGCAAAAAATCAGTTTCTAATCGAAGAACAATTGGAAGATCGCGATTGGCTAAAAAAACTGGTAAGCATCACCGTAACTGAATTACCTGAACCCAAACCCAAGAAAAAGAAATGAGAACAGCACCTTACATTCTTCTAAACTACGATAAGCTGTTCTGGCGGTGCTTAAATTTGTAACAAGCTTGTTTTATTACCCAGAATTAATGGGTGCTGTGCAGATGAAGGACTGTTGTGGTGCATATTTTAGCTATATTGGAGCTATGAAAAATTTAGCCCTGTTTCTGTTATTATCACTCTCTCTTCACCCTTTATTTGCACAGCAAACGCAAAAGCCAATGCTTTATGGCAACAGCTGGATGGCCATTACCGGAAAGCCGATGGCAGCAACAGCAGGGTCGATGATCTTTCAGCAGGGTGGAAATGCAGTTGATGCGGCATGCGCCATGTTGGCTGCCACCTGCACCATGTGGGATACCTTGAGCTGGGGAGGAGAAACACAGGCGCTAATTTACAATCCGAATACAAAAAAGGTGATTGCCATTAATGCAATGGGGGTTGCCCCAACTGGAGCAACCGTAGCTTTTTTTAAAGCTAAAGGTTATAGCTTTCCACCAGAATACGGCCCTTTGGCTGCAACTACGCCAGGTACACCCGGCGGACTGATTTATATGCTGAGTAAATACGGCAGTATGAGCCTGGGGCAGGTTCTGGCATCCGCAATGCACATGGCTGCGGGTTATGCCATAGAAGCACAGGCAGCAAACAGTATGGAGCGCGATAAAGAATTAATTAAAACCTGGCCTTATAGTAAAAAAGTGCTATTGCCACATTTGGGCAGAAAACGTGAGGCACCAGAAGCAGGTGAGATTTTTATTCAAAAAGATTTATTGGCCACCCTAACCAAAATGGTTGAAGCAGAGCAAGCTGCGCTGAAGAAAGGTAGCTCGCGGCAAGAGGCATTAATGGCCGCTTACGATCGTTTCTATAAAGGAGACATTGCCAAGGAATTCGTGCGTGGAAGTAAGGAACAAGGTGGATTGATTACCATGGATGACCTTGCTAAATGGAAACCGGTTGAAGAAGAAGCGCTAAGCACCGATTATAAAGGTATTAAAGTATATAAATTAAAACAGTGGACACAGGGCCCAGTTTTACTTCAAGCATTGAATATATTAGAGAATTTTGATCTAAAAGCAATGGGTTATAATAGTTCAAAATATATCCATACTGTTTATCAGGCCATGAACCTGTCTTTTGCCGACCGCGATTTTTATTATGGCGATCCAAATCAAAGTCCTGCTGAACCGATGAAAGGCTTGTTAAGTAAAGATTATGCAAAACAAAGGGCCTCGCTTATTCAGCCTGATAAAAATGATGCAAACACCGGTCCTGGCGATCCTTACCCATACGAGGGCAAGAAAAACCCTTATCTAAACCTGTTAAAAAGTAGAGGCTTTAACCCCGATACAACCAAGCGAAACTTTGCGCCAAAGCACGACCTTGGTAACAATACGCCAAAAGAAATTTATGAAGACCGTTTATGGCGGGGAACAACATCGATAGAAGCCGCAGATAAAGCCGGTTGGGTGGTATCGGTTACCCCAAGTGGCGGTTGGCTTCCGGCCTGTATTGCCGGTAATACCGGCATCGGGATGAGTCAAAGGATGCAAAGCTTTGTACTCGATTCTACCTTAAACCCCTTCAATGTTGTTGCACCGGGCAAACGGCCAAGAGTAACCTTGTCGCCCTCATTGTTTATCAAAGATGGTAAACCACTTGTGTCAGCCGCCGTTCAAGGGGGAGATACCCAGGATCAAAACCTGCTGCAATTCTTTTTAAACATGGCGGAGTTTGGTATGAATGTTCAAAAGGCAACCGAAGCTGCCAACTTTAATACAAATCAACTTTGGCTTTCTCTTGGTGGTACTAAAACGAGCGATAGAGCACCAAAACCTGGACAGATCTTGTTAAACACCAATACAAAAGAAGAGGTACGCAATGAACTGAAAAAAATGGGTTATACACTCAGTTTTTCAGAACGGACCAGTGGGCCAATCAACGCCATTTATTTTGATTGGAAGCACAATAGTTTGCAAGGCGGATCGAGCAACCATGGCGAAGATTATGGTATTGCATGGTAGGGTCAATCCCCATTTAAAAAATTAACCCTGCACAGTGGAAGAAATCATATGGTGTTTTGATTTCAGTCATCCATGCCATACACTGTTCAAGCATTTATCGGTTCTGGTGGTATTTTTTTAACCAAAACCATGTCCGCTTGTTCAGCATCCTTTAATGACCCGATTGAACGATTTTCCATAATCGTTGGTGACGCATTAAAAGATGCCAAAGTAGATTTATCTATTATTTACCAGGTTTCTGCAGTGCTAATGTTGCTGGCAACATGGTCGTTATTTGCAATAAAAATTAAAAAAGACGCTTAACTACGGATAACATCATTGGATACAATAATTTCCTTATAAAGTAAAGCCCAACTGGGTTAAGGCAAGTGCCGAAAAATACCCTTTAAACGATTGCTACATACAAGCCCGAAAACCTTCGAACTTGAAGGCTTTCGGCTTGACACTATATTCAGCATTAAATTTGCACCTCGAATAAACTAACTGGCTTATGATGATAATGTGCCGGAAGTTGATCTGTGTTGCTTAGTTCGTATAGTCCCAAAAAATCAAATCCAAATTTTTGGGTAATGTTGAATCAGTCCCTTGTTTTCACCAACAGTATCTAATCTAACAAAACGTTTACCATTTGCTTTGGCATATTCTTTTGCCCAGTTTATAATCGTACCCACCAGGTTCTGCCCCCTGAAATCAGGATTTGTAGCAATACGGTGAATGTAAATAGCTGGGTCGAGGTTCTTTTCTTCCCATATCTGGGGATCGCTAAAAGTAGTTGCCCAGATACAGGCTACCTTTCCATTAATAATTATTTTCCATTGCCTGTTTTCCTTAATCTCTGTTTCAATCAATGAGAGTTCAAACCTGGGCCAATGAACGCTATATTTCGTTTTTTGGAAATCGGTAGCAATTTCATATAAGCGGAAGATTTCTGCTATATCATGTGTTGTGCTGTTTTCTATCTGCATGGTTATGGCTTTAGGTTTTTAATAAATGGAGCGAGTTCTCTTTCTACAGCATTGTTGCTGTTTTCGAGGTGCGATACAATGTTTTTTCGTTCCTGTTCCGATTTGTTCTGGCTTAGTTTTTTCTTTCCCTGAAGATTGCTTACCTCAATTTCGAAAGCTATAATTCCACGCATCATACCTCGTTTAAATTTTTCTGAAAGACTATCCCATTGTACGAGATATTCTTTTTCATAATACAGAATCATTTCTTTTAACGCATGTTCTTTAGCTTCTTCATCGCTAATAATATTGGCTTTTCCATAAGCATGTACGCTAATATAATCCCATGTGGGTACACTTTCGTGTTTTTCGTAATGGCTGGGAGAGATATAAGCGTGCGGTTCGGTGAATATAATAAGTGATGTATACTGCTCAATATATTTTACCTGCTCATTGGTTTGTGCAAAGTGGCCACTAATCAAAACCTTTCCATTTACCTCGTTTACAACAAAAGGTAGCTGAGTGGCTATGGGTAAATTATTGTAGCTGGTGATGATCGTGGCAAAGCTATATCTCTGCATAAAGGCAATTTGCTCAGTTTGGTCATCAAACTTAAAACTATTGGATATCAACATTTTTATTGAATTTTGAAGGGTAGATTATGTTTATTTGGCAAACTTTTTTGAGCCCGCAACGCAAAGAATTACGCCCATCGTAATGGCTAGCATACCCATGCTTACTTTTTCATGGAGCAGGGTAGTAGCAAGGGCCAATCCAAAAAAAGGCTGCAGAAGCTGGAGCTGTCCAACTGCTGCGGTTCCACCTTGTGCAAGCCCTCTGTACCAAAAAATAAACCCGATGAACATGCTAAAGAGTGAAATATAAGCAAGGCTCAGCCAGGCTGCAGCGCCCACTTCAGCAAATGAAACTGGCTGGTAAATGAACATTAAAGGTAACATTAGTGGGAGCGAGAGCACAAGTGCCCAGGAGATTACCTGCCAACCACCCAATGTTTTAGATAGTTTTGCACCTTCTGCGTAGCCAAGTCCGCATAGTACAATTGCCAGTAACATTAAAATATCGCCGATTAGTGCGGCATTAATTCCCTGATAAATGGCGTAGCCAATTACCAGAAGGCTGCCTATAATTGAGAAAAACCAGAATATGGGTTTAGGACGTTCGCCTCCCCGTAAAACTGCGAAAGCGGCTGTAACCATGGGCAAAAGACCTAAAAACACCAAAGAATGTGCTGAGGTAATGTGTTGCAAAGCAAGCGCACTTAACAAGGGAAAGCCGATTACTACACCCAGTGCTACAATTACCAGCGAGATTAAATGTTTGCTTGATGGTCGTTTCTCTCTAAATGCAATTAATACCCCAAGTGCGAGCACTGCAGCTATAGTGGCACGGGCAACGGTTATAAAAATAGGGCTCATATCCATTATCGCTAACCTTGTGGCCGGCATAGAACCGCTAAAGATAAGTACGGCGATAAATCCGTTAAGCCAGCCACTTGAAATGTTTTCTTTGTTTAGCTCAATTCCTGTTTCTTTCATGTCTTTTCATTTCTTAAATCAAAGGTGCAAAGCTAAAAGCCATAAATACAGTATCAGTTTTGTATATTTGTATGGATACAGTTTTTTGTCGATTATGGAAAAGGTTTACAGGTACAATGAAATAGCAAGCGGAATTGCCACACAGATTAGAGACGGTATTCTGCAATCGGGAGATAAACTTCCTTCTGTTCGAATGCTCTGCAAAGAATATGCAGTTGGTATGAATACGGCAAAACGTGTGTTTTTGGAACTGGAAGCACAATCGTTGGTAGAAGCTAAGCCACAATCGGGTTTCTTTGTAAGCAACCGTAGGGTAGAACGACTTCCATTACCTGCAGTTAGTAAACCGTCACTAATTGCAAATCACCATGAACCGAGCGAACTGAGTACCCAGGTGTATTCTAGCATTGGTCGCGATGATTTAACCCTCTTTTCAATCGGTGTCCCATCAGGAAGCCTGTTGCCATTGGCAAAGCTCAAAAAAGAGATACTTTATGCTACACGGGCGCTTAAAGAAGGGGGGACGGAATATGAACCACTTCAGGGCAATGTTAAATTACGCAGAATGGTTGCAGTGCGATCGTTAGGCTGGGGAGGAAACCTTCATGAAGATGATCTGATTACTACCGCAGGTGGAGTGAATGCATTGTCTTTTTGCCTGATGGCCTTAGGCAAACCTGGCGATACTGTGGCCATAGAAAGTCCCTGTTATCCCGGAATTCTCCAGCTGGTAATCAGTTTAGGTTTAAAAGTACTCGAATTGCCCACGCATCCGGTTACGGGCATTGAGATAGATGCACTTAGGAAAGTGGTGTCGAAAATTGATATTTGCCTGTTAATTCCCAATTTTAATACACCTTTGGGTAGCTGTATGCCTGATGCGCATAAAAAAGAAGTTGTTCAGCTTTTGGCATCAAATGATATTCCGCTTATTGAAGATGATATTTATGGTGATCTTTATTTCGGTACGCATCGACCAAGATGCTGCAAATCATTTGATACTGAAGGCAATGTGCTGTGGTGTAGCGCTGTTTCGAAAACCTTGGCACCAGGATACCGTGTAGGCTGGGTAGCTCCTGGAAAATATAAAGAAAAACTACTTAAATTAAAACTGGTGCATGCCCTTGCCTCAACTTCTGTTATTCACGAAGCTGTTGGCAATTTTCTAAAAACTGGTCGGTATGATCGCCATTTGCATCAGCTCCGTCGTACCTTACAGCAGAACTATAAGCATTTTATCGATGCGGTTACCGAATATTTTCCAGAGGGTACAAAAACAACCCGGCCGCAAGGTGGACTGGCTATATGGATAGAATTTAACAAAGAAGTTGATGCGGTAAAACTATATGAACTGGCCATGAAACAAAAAATCAGCATTGCTCCTGGCCCGATGTTTACGTTGCAAGACCAATATCAGAACTGTATCCGCCTCTGTATCGGCCTTCCATGGTCTGATGAGCTTAAATTTAAACTGAAACAGTTAGGCAATCTGGCGAAAATGATGTGATCGGATTCGCAAATCCTTTATTGGTCAACTGCAGGGAGAAAAACAATCTTAAAAACATGATAACCCCGATCAAAACGGTAAGTAATATCCCAGCGATACCTTTTGCAGACCTGTTTAACAATAGGTAAGCCTAAACCATTGCCAGTATAACCTACCTTTTTTTTGCCAAAACGGGTGAATAGTTTAGATTCCTCAAAATCGAGCGGATAACCGGGATTTGAAAAAGTAAAACCGTTATTGTCCAGTTTTATGGTTGAGGTTGCACCTGGAGTAGCATAATCTAACATATTGGAAAGCAGGTTGGATATGAGTACTTCCATTAGTAAAGGACTGGCTTTAACTTCATGAGCAGTTAATTCTAGCTTAAGGTCGATATTTCTATGCTTAATAATATCTTCAAGCTGCTCAACCTGCTGAAGGATTGTTTTTTTCAGATCAAGGGCACCTTCATCCGGGAATACCTGGTTTTCTATTTTGGCCAGTAGCAAAAGTCCTTTGTTTACTTTGCTTAATCTACCAATAGCAGCCTTTGCATCCGAAATATACCTGGCCATATCCTCATCAAGCGGGTATTGACTTATGCTTTCTAGCCTTGTACGTACAATACTTAAGGGAGTCTGTATCTCATGCGAAGCATTTTCGGTAAACTCTTTTAATGCCTGGTATTCTCCTTTGGCACGTTCGGTAAGTTCGTTTATAGCCAGGTTAAATTCTTTAAACTCACTGATGTTCGAACCAACCAGTTCGAGTTTCTCGTTCGAAGAAACCGAATAAAGCTTTAAGCGTTCGAGATTTTGTAAAAAAGGCCAAAGCAGTTTGCGGTTCGAAAAGTAATTGATGATTGAACCTACTACAACAATCATGATGGCAATTAGAACAAAAATAAAAATAATAGCCTTCGAGTAACCATCCCATCCAATATGTGTGGTCATTACCTCGATCATATAAACCTGCCCGTTAATTAATCTGGGCTGACGCAAAATATAATAACCCTCGTCCTTTTTTTGAATATCATCATAAATCAACGTATCCTTAAAAACCGGATTTATCATCAAGTGTTCAGTAGGTACAATTTCAGTTTTAACTAATGGAAAATTAACTTTTCTGCCTTGACTGATTTCTTTGGTTACCATCGACTCTTGTAACTGCAACTGTTCTTTTATTTCTTCGTAAATCTGAAGATATAAAAAACCATAGAGTAAAAATCCTGTAACAAGCAATACACCTATTGTTAGCCAGAAGTAGTTAATAATGGTTCTGGACAGTAGTTTCATTAACTAACAAATTTATAGCCCATTCCCCATACCGTTTTAATGTAATCTTTACCGCTTACCTGGATCAGTTTTTTTCTCAGGTTCATAAGGTGTACGTAAATCGCATCAAAATTATCTGCATCACCATAGTTATCGCCCCATATATGCTCAGCTATGGATGCTTTTCCAACCACACGGTTTTTGTTGATCACGAAATAAATGAGCAAGAGAAATTCTTTTTTGGTTAAGTTGATCGGAAGATCATTGTAATAAAGCTCTTTCGAACCAGTATCTATCGAGAAATTATCAAAAGTGATTATTTCGTTACCCTTAAGCGATTTTCTTCGGTAAAGTGCATTAATACGTGCATTAAGCTCTTCCAGGTAAAAAGGTTTGGTTAGATAATCATCTGCTCCGGTATTTAATCCTTGAATTTTGTCGCCAAGGGAGTTTTTTGCAGATACAATCATAATCCCTGTATCGCTTTGTGTCGACCTGATCTGCGGGATTAAATCCATGCCACTGCCATCAGGAAGTGTAATATCCACTACAATCCCATCGTATCGATGTGAGTTGATTTTGATCATGGCCTGATCGTAATTCTTGGCCTGTTCACAGATACAGCCATTGGAAGAGAAGTAATTAACCATTTCTTCGAGCAGCACGGGCTCATCTTCAATAAATAGGAGTTTCATAATTAGTTGTGTTTTTTGAAAAAAAACTTAAAAAACTTCAAATCTTAAGAATTTCTTTAGAAACGGTTTTAATCTTTGCACAAGAATAAGGCTTATTTAGACTTAATACAAATTAAAAATCAATAAAGTTATATAATCAGTGAAAATGAAAAACAAATACTTTAAACACTCTGCATTAGTAGCCCTTGCAGTTCTAAGCCTTGCATCATGTAAAAAAGATAAGGTTGAAGAAGAAGTTATTGCTCCTTATGACGTACCAAAAACTTATAATTTTAGCGATGCTAAATATTCTAGTTCATCAAGTAGAGTAAGAATGTGGTTAGAGCAAAATACTTATGCAGGAACTGGAAACACTGGTGCTGCAGCTTTAAGCACTACAAAAGCAAACGATTTTTGGAACAATACCAACAATCCTTTTACTGATGCCACGCTAAATACTTCTGGAGTAAACATAGCTGGAAAAATTACTGACGGACCAACTTATAAAGCCTATTTTGATGGATTAGTTGCTACTAGCCAGTCTTTAGGAGCTACTGTAGCTACTAATGGAAGCGCAGGCTTTGTTAGCCGTACTGCCACCGGTAAAATAGCTGTTGATGCGAAAGGTGTAGAATATACCCAAGCCATTGCAAAAGGTTTAATGGGAAGTTTATTCTTTAAGCAGGCTGTTGATTTATTAATTGCTGTAAAAGCAGATGCTACCATTGAATTACAAAAACAACATTTTGACGAAGCATTTGGTTATTTAGCTGTACCTGTAAATTACGATCCGAATGCTACTTACGCCAATACGCTTCCAGCGGCTGAAAGACCTTTAGCTTGGGGCGGATATTTAGCCGAACGGGGTAAAGATATTAAAGCTGGTGAGGTAATTTTCAACGCCTTCTTAAAAGGAAGAGCTGCAATTGGAGCTAAAGATGTTAAAGTACGTGATGAGCAAATTAATATCATTTTAGAAAAGTGGGAACAATTAGCTGCGGCTGCTGCACTGGCATACGTTACTTCACCTACTACTGGCGATGTTGGTTTAGGATTATGGCCAGGTGCTAAATTCCATGCCTTATCAGAAGGTTGGGGTTTCATCGCTACATTTAAATACAGACCAGCAACCAGTAAACTTAGTGCAGCAAATTTCACAAAGTTGAATGATATTATTAATACCAGCTTTTATACATTGTTAAATGAGCCTGGTTATCCTAAACTAGTTGAAGCTCAAGGAATATTAAAAGCAACATACGGTCTTTAATATTTAGATAAAAACATAATTTATATCGAAGCTCTCTGTACAATAAAGTACAGAGAGTTTTTGAATTTTTTAAAAAAAAAATGACGGGTAGAATAAATAAAACAGGAATTTTTGCTTTGTCGGCTTTATTGATTCTTTTTTACATTTCGTGTTCTAAAAAAAGTAATCCGACCGATGAACCGGCAGCGAATGGTTTTGATAAAACAGCAATGTTAACCAATTACGCCGATAATTTAATTATACCGGCCTACGAGCAGACTCAAGCAAAGCTAACTTTGCTGCAAACTACTGTGAATACCTTTTTGGCTACACCAAACCCAACCACTCAAACTGCATTAAAGGCTGTTTTTAAGGATAGTTATTTGCAGATTGAACGTATTTCTGTACTGGAGTTTGGTCCTTCACGAAATAATGCTTTCATTGGTTTTATCAATACATTGCCTGCCAATACCATGAAAAAAGTTGGTGAAAAAACCGATTTAGCAATAATGGAAGAGAATATTGCCAGTGGCAGTTGGAATCTGGTACAAAACTCCGCCATACACCAACAAGGTTTCCCTGCTTTAGATTATTTGTTTTTCGCTAATGATGCTGTTGCAAAATTTACAGATGCCAACAGTGCCAACCGCAAAAAATACGTGCAAGATGTGCTGAACAGGATAAAAAGCCTGTTAGATCAAACGTTAAGCAACTGGAAAAGCACTTACCGCAGTCAGTTTATAGCAAACACAAAAAGCGACTCGGGCAGTCCGATTAGTTATATGTTAAACCAGTTTGCCTACGAAATGGATATGCTTAAAGGTCCACGCATTGGCTGGCCTTTTGGTACACAATCTGGTGGCGTTCAATTTCCTGAGCTTTGTGAAGCTTATTATTCTGGCCTATCGCTTGATTTAGCTATTGAGAATATGAACAGCCTTAAAAATATGTTTACAGGTAATAATAGCGGTAAAGGAATTTCCGATCTGTTGACAGCACTTGGGAACAAGCAGCTAAAAGACGAAATATTAAATCAATTTAGTGTAGTCGATGCGAAATTAAAAGCCATTCCGGCTCCATTATCATCAGCACTAGCAAATAACAAACCCGCTATTGAAGATGCAAACAAAGAAATACAGCTTTTATTAAGGTTGATCAAAACCGATGCGGTATCTAAATTAGGTGTGCAAATTTCTTATGTAGACAATGACGGCGATTAACAAAGCCATAAAATGGATACAATTACCCGTATCTGTTGCACCATTAATTACTTTTCGAATATTATTTGGCAGCATGATGCTGCTAAGTACTATTCGTTTTTGGCTTAACGGGTGGATTACCACACAATACGTTACGCCAAAATATCATTTTACTTTTATTGGATTTAATTGGGTGCAACCACTAGATAATGTGGGTATGCACCTGATTTTTGTATGTATAGCCATATCTGCCTTTGCCATTGCGATAGGCTTTTGGTATCGTTTTGCCATTATAACCTTTTTTTTGCTGTTTACCTACGTAGAGCTGATAGATGTAACCTATTATTTAAACCACTATTATTTTATAAGTGTAGTTAGTTTTATTATGATCTGGTTGCCGGCAGGCCGTTTTTTTTCTATAGACGTAAAGTTAAATCCTACTATACAGGTAACCGAGGTGCCAAGGTGGACAGTTGGCGCAATTAGACTACAATTGGCTATTGTTTATATTTTTGCCGGTCTTGCAAAACTAAATCCCGATTGGTTGTTACAAGCCCAGCCGATGAAAATCTGGCTACCAACAAAAAGCCATTTGCCCATTATTGGAGATTTGATGTATAAGGAGTGGATGGCGTATTTATTTAGCTGGTTCGGGGCATTTTACGATTTGTTTATCGTGTTTTTTTTGATAAACCGTAAGACACGTTTTATAGCTTACCTTGTCGTATTGGTTTTTCATATTGCCACAGCCATATTTTTTCCAGCCATAGGCATGTTCCCTTACATAATGGTTGTAAGTACATTGATTTTTTTCAGTGGCAGCTTTCACCTTAAATTACTAGGTTTTTTTAATCGTTCTGTTCATGATTTTAAGAACAGGCATATACTTTACAAACCTGTTTCCAAAAAAAACATTTTAACTTTTTTGGGGATATTTTTTATTGTACAGATCATCATTCCTTTCAGGTATTTGGCTTACCCGGGGCCGTTGTTTTGGACAGAAGAAGGTTATCGGTTTTCGTGGCGGGTAATGCTGATGGAAAAAGTAGGCACAGCAACTTTTTATGTCCGCGAAAAAGCAACGGGGAAAACCTATGAGGTAAACAATACTGCTTTTCTGAGCACCCAACAAGAAAAGATGATGGCCACACAGCCCGATCTTATTTTAAGGTATGCACATTATCTTAATCATATTTATACCCAAAAAGGCATAAAACAACCACAGGTTTATGCCCAGATTTATGTAACCCTAAATGGCCATAGATCTGCTGCCTTTATTGATAGTAACATTGATTTGGCCAGTCAGTCCCTTAGTTTTAAACATTATAAATGGATTTTGCCATTTAATTCCAAACCTTAGTTTATGAGAATAATCTGCATATTGTTTTTTTGCCTAATATCTGTTTTTACCAAAGCCCAGCAATTTGAAATAGCTGGGAAAATAACCCTGTTGCAAAAACCAGTTGAAGGGGCAACAGTAGAGCTGAAAAACCAAAATAAAACTACGATAAGCAATGCCAATGGCGAGTTTGTATTTAAAGATTTATCAGCCGGAAAATATACGGTAACCATCTCTTTTGTTGGTGCTGCAACTGTTAAAAAAACAGTAGCGATAATTGATAGCAATGCCCAGATAGATATTACATTAGAAACAGACAAAGCTATCCAGCTTGACGCTGTAGATATTACCAAAATAAATGATAAAGCTGCCGATAAGCTGAACCAGGTGGAGGGAACAGCTATATATGCAGGTAAAAAAACCGAAGTGATCAACTTGAAAAATATAAATGCCAATTTAGCTACCAACAATGCCCGGCAAATATATGCGCGTGTAGCAGGCCTAAACATTTGGGAGTATGATGGTGGTGGCCTACAATTGGGAATTGGTGGTCGTGGCTTAAATCCAAGCAGGGTATCGAATTTTAATATCAGACAAAACGGATATGATATCAGCGCCGATGCATTGGGCTATCCTGAAAGCTATTATACTCCACCAACCGAAGCTTTAGATAGAATTGAAATTGTAAGGGGTGCCGCAAGTTTACAGTATGGTACACAGTTTGGCGGTATGATTAATTTTAAGATGAAAAAAGGCCCCACCGATAAGGCGTTTGAATTTACAAGCAGGCAAACCCTCGGTTCCTTTGGTTTTTTAAACTCTTTTAATAGTATCGGTGGACAGGTGAAAAAACTAAATTATTATGCTTTTTACCAATATAAGAAAGGCGATAGCTGGCGACCAAACGGGCATTTTGATCAAAATACGGCATACGCCCACTTGGATTATGCCTTTACAAGTAAACTAAAGCTAACCGCCGAATATACCCATATGGATTACTTGGCTCAACAGCCTGGTGGTTTAACCGATGAGCAGTTTGATGCAGATGCTTCTGTATCGGTTAGGGCTAGGAACTGGTTTAAGGTAAAATGGAATTTATTTAATTTAAGTCTTGATTATCAACTCGGCGAGCATACCAAACTAAATTGGATAAGCTACCATCTAGATGCTGGCAGGGAAGCTTTAGGCGTTTTAAGCTACATCAATCGTCCTGATCCGGGCGAAGGCACACCAAGAGACATGATGGCTGATAAATACGATAATTATGGATCGGAGCTTCGGGTATTACATCAGTACAAATTATTTAATGAGCAAACCAATAGTTTACTCGTAGGCGCAAGAGCATATAAAGGCTTAACTTTCAAAAAACAAGGTGATGCAGATACAGGTGTAGGACCTGATTTTAACTTTTTAAATAGTCAGCCTAATAAGTCCGATTTTCGGTTCCCAGGCACAAATTTAGCATTGTTTGCCGAAAATATTTTTCAAATAACCAGTAAGTGGAGTATCACCCCAGGTGCCAGATTGGAATATATCTATACAGGCGCTAAAGGAAATTACACTCAATTTCAGTTTGGCGTTCCCGATTTGACGAAAACCGATAACAAGAGCAACCCTCGTTCATTTATACTCTTTGGCATAGGTACTTCTTATAAACCACACCCGGCCGTTGAGCTTTACGCCAATATTTCGCAAAACTACAGGTCAATCAACTTTACTGATTTAAGGGTGCAGAACCAAAATGCAAGGGTAGATTCTTTATTGAAAGATGAAAGAGGCTACACGGCTGATGGCGGGCTAAGAGGCAATTTAAAAGATTGGCTATATTACGATTTAAGTATATTTTATCTTAAGTATAACGATAGGATCGGTTCTGTTTTTACCACCGATGCCAGCAATATGATATACCGCCTAAGAACAAACGTAGCCGACAGCCGAAATGTTGGCTTCGAGAGTTTGGTAGAGGCAGATTTATTAAAGGCTTTTACTCAAGGTGCAAGTAAATATAAACTGGTGGCTTATACCAATTTTTCGTTAATAAATGCCCGATATATCAATACAGATAATACAGCGATAAAAGATAAGGAAGTAGAGTTTGTACCGCCATTATTGTTTCGCACAGGGCTATCGTTCGGTAATAAAACATTTAATGCCAGTTTACAGTATGCTCACGTAGCCGAACATTTTTCTGATGCTACCAATGCAGAAAGTACGCCAACTGCGGTAGATGGTATTGTACCCGCTTATCAAATCGTAGATTTTTCAGCTAGTTATAATTGGAAATGGTTTACCTTATCCGGAAGTATCAATAACCTTTCAAATGAAAAATATTTTA
Organism: Pedobacter kyonggii; assembly: GCF_004310665.1. Lineage (GTDB taxonomy): Bacteria > Bacteroidota > Bacteroidia > Sphingobacteriales > Sphingobacteriaceae > Pedobacter > Pedobacter kyonggii. The sequence goes on from NZ_SIXF01000016.1 coordinate 54,953, forward strand.
CAAGAAGGGCTGATGGCTATCCAGGGCCAGGTATTTTACCATCCGATCCAAGAGCATATTACCTTACCTTACAATTTAAATTATAAGAGATTGTTATTTTGTCTATAAAAAATATGGCTTAGCAGATTTGGTTTCAGCTAAATCTGCTCACGTATTTTTTACCTTGAGCGATTAATTGTTAGCGCCCAGATGATTAATTTTAGATGGGTGCTTGCTGCGTCGTATAATTTAACGGATTTGTATTTTCTGGCTCAGAAGTGCTCGGCGTTTCGTCTAAGGGCGCTACCCCGCAAGCTGCCCATATAAATTTAAAAATATTTAGGAATTCACATCGGATATCCCTGTCAGATTGTATTTCGTTCTCCATGTTGTACCGCTTTAATCTATTTATTAAAACATAGAAAGGCTGGTTTTGTGTTAGCTAAGGTAATCCTTTAATGTAAGTTTACTGTTGGCTAAATGTTAAGGAAGATGTTTTAAACCTTAACCAATTCGACGTAACATTTATTTAAGCTACATAGTAAGTATACCCAGTAATCAGTATTGTAATCTCTATGGCATTATGTTATATTTACGTATTTAACAACAGTTATCTGTTTAGTTCCCAGTAGAATGCAGTGTTTTCTGATTGATTTACGATTATATCAGTATGTCCCTTGCTAAACATATATTTTAATAAACAGAAAATGATATACAACGATCGAAAAGCCATGGATCCTGATAAAAAGAATTGTCTTATCAAAAAACTGCTCAATAACAATATTTCGGTTAGGGAACTTATTGAACTGAGGCCTGAAATTAATGAGTTTGATCTTTCTGAAATTATTCAGCATATCTACGACCTTAATCTGGAGCAGGTACGAAAAATAGCAGCATTAGCGCCTGTTATGGCTAAAGTAGATGCATTAAAAAACAGCCAGCGCAATACCCGTTTTATAAAAAAAGTAAAAAATAATTTCCGGAAACATACGGCTAAGCACAATGGTCTTAAAAATAGGGTAGTGGTAGTAGAGGGCGATTCGTGGTTCAATTATCCTATTCTGTTAAGCGATGTGATCGACTGGGTTGCGATGGAAGAGAATATGGCCGTTTATAGCCTGGCCTCTGGGGGCGATTGGCTGATGAATATGCTTAGTGCTAAAAAATACGTCGAACAGCTTTCTACGCTCCAACCGGATGTATTTATCATTAGCGGGGGAGGAAACGACCTGGTTGGAAACCGGAGAATAGCAGCCATGGTTACACATAAAGGAGACTCTAACGAATTTGAAAATAGTGCATTTGCCAAATACCTCTATCAAAATGCTACTAATCCACCCGATAAACCAGAAGATTTTAAACGTGGTACGCAGTTCATATCCAAAGATTTTTATGCTTTACTGGCCTTTTTTCAACTGCAATATTACTTTATTATAAATGGGATTCTCACCGGAGGTAAAGGCAAGGGAGAAAACGGTAAGTTTCCGGGGATACAGGTTATTACACAAGGTTACGATTACGCTATCCCCAACGATAAAAAGATAGCGGGATATAATCCGCTCAAATGGTACCGATTGTTTGCACGAACTTTTCTTGGCCACGGAGGATGGCTAAAAACACCCTTGCAACTCAGGGGGATTTACGATCCCGAAGATCAGCGCAAAATTGTTTATGCCATGATTTACCTCTTTAACGAAATGATGATTGATATCGGTCGTGTGTTTAGTGAAATGTTAGGTGAGAATAGGGTATTCCATATCGATTCAAGAGGATCAGTTGGCAAAAATGGTTGGACGGATGAATTACATCCATTGCCCCAACATTTCAAAAAAACGGCAGCAGCCTTTATTCACTGCATTAACAACCCAAATAAAAATGGCAGTGCAGTTATAGAAGTTGTAAAACAACAGGAAGGGGGGCAGAAATGAAAAAGATATTGATTTTAGTATTTATCATCGTTTGTGGGGTAATGTCCTTTCAGGGGAAGGTACTTCAACACTTCAGCGGAAAAGGAATCATTAACCTGGAGCTTGCCAATAAAGATACAGGAGTGGAAATTGTTTCCCTTTGGAGCGATACGCTTTATGGCGATCAGACACTTTTAAACATCGCACAAAAGAATACACACCTCGATTTTCTGTTTGTTGTGGTATATGTACTGCTCATCATAACTTTATCTAACTCACAAATGCAAAGAGAAAAAACAAGTTGGCTAAATGAATTGCTGCGATTTAATTTATTTCTTGCATTCTTAATTGGCTCACTTGATGTAATTGAAAATATCAGGTTATTACATAGTTTCCATCACCCAGGAAATATGGCTGAATTTTGGCGAACAGATTTTATTGCATGGCCAAAATTTGTGATAGCTGGCTGGGTAATTTTGATCTATGTTTTCTCGGTAATTAAGGGCTATTCTAGTAAGTGACTTTGGTTAACATCATGCAGATCATTAAGAAATTAAGGTCATTAAGATATCAAGGCAAAGACTATTTTAAATAGTCTAAGTGTTTACAGGCTTAAAAAATCCTTCCTCTCTACTACAATTAACAGATCCTGAAAATCGGCGTAATTGTGGTGTCAGTTGTTCCCAACTGACACTAAAAATATTCCCTTTTTTAATAGTCGATAGTCAGATGGTAACATCTGACTGCACATGGACTGGCCGAAAAAAGCAAAAAGATTATAAGATTCAGATCCATACAGCCTCAGTAGTTAACCTATATATTACTTTGTCGTCAATAAATCCTATTTATAGATCATTCTGAAAATAACTGGCAAATAGCATAGAATGAAATTTTTGTGTTAAAGATCTTCATTTCTTCATAATTCTAGCTGTTAACTGATAATTTTTTCAAAAGATAGGGCTAAATGATCTGTTTGTTGTGATAAACCATCTTTTGCTTCACTAAAACACAATTTCTCAATCCAAACCTGAAGTTCAACTTCATTATAACTTCATAAATCTGTATTTATTTCGCTTTCGAATTAAATCATTGCGTAACCATAATTTATTGAAGTCAATTAAGTATCTGCTCATCAGTTGTAGACTGCTTCTTATCATAAATTGGTTGCCAAGGGAGACTAATTAGAGAAAAAAATAAATCAGATTAAAACCACTTAACAAAAAAAAATGAAAAGAGTTGTCATGTGCTTATGCTTATGTACTTTGCTTTACGTAACGGGTTGTACCACGAAAAAAGAAGAAAAAGAAGAAGTAACCACTTATGCGGTAACCACGCCGTTAAGAATGGATACTTCGTTTACCAAGGAATATGTTTCGCAGATTAAATCAGTGAGGAATATAGAGGTTAGGGCCCAGGAAAAAGGCTATCTCCAAAATATTTATGTAGATGAAGGTCAGCATGTAAAAGCTGGTCAACTGTTGTTTAAGATTATGCCTAAAGCAGCACAATCTGAGTTGTTAAAAGCACAGGCTGAAACAAAATCAGCAGAAATTGAACTTGAAAACACCAGATTACTGTCTGATAAAAACATTGTTTCTAAAAACGAGCTGGCTATGGCTAAAGCAAAACTGCAATCAGCAAATGCCGAAACCTCTTTGGCCAAATTTCATTTATCAAATACCGAAATCAGAGCACCATTTGATGGTACCATCGATCGTATTCCTTTAAAACTGGGTAGTTTGGTTGATGAAGGCGCGTTATTAACAAGTCTTTCAGATAACAGCCAGGTTTTTGCCTATTTCAATGTATCAGAACCTGAATACCTGAACTATCAGCGTACAGCAAAAGCAAAAGGCCAGCAAGAAGTTAGCCTGTTATTGGCGAATAATGAGTTGTTGAAATCGAAAGGTAAGGTTGAAGTGATCGAGAGCGAATTTGATAATGAGACAGGAAACATCGCTTTTAGAGCAAGGTTTAACAATGCTGATAACTTGTTGAGAAACGGAGAAACGGGCAAGATCCAGATGGTTGTTCCTTTAAAAAATGCTTTAGTAATCCCACAGAAAGCCACATACGATATTCAGGATAAAACCTATGTTTTTGTAATCGATAAAAATAACAAAGTACATTCCAGAGCCATCACCATTGCAGGCGAGGTGCCAGATTTGTATATCATTGGCGATGGCATCACCACAGGTGATAAAATATTGCTTGAAGGGGTGCAGAAGGTAAAAGACGATGATAAAATTGCCTTCAGATTCCAACAGCCTCAGGAAGTGATGAAACAATTAAGATTGAAAACTGAATAATCTACCACCCTCCATACTTATTTTATGTTTAGTAAATTCATACAAAGGCCAGTCCTTTCTATAGTAATATCGCTTATCATTGTGTTTCTTGGGGTGTTGGCCATCAGCTACCTGCCCGTTACACAATTTCCCTCTATTTCACCGCCTAAAGTTAATATTACGGCAGAGTATCCAGGGGCAAATAACGAGTTATTGATCAAATCGGTAGTTATTCCGCTCGAACGTGCCCTTAACGGTGTGCCAGGCATGAAATATATTGCCTCTGATGCCGGTAATGATGGTGAAGCCTCCATTCAGGTCGTATTTAATTTAGGTACCGACCCCAACCAGGCTTCGCTTAACGTACAGAACCGTGTAGCAGCTGTTACCAATAAACTTCCTCCTTTAGTGGTTCGTGAGGGGGTTAAAATCACCCGCGAAGAGTCTAATATGTTAATGTACATCAACCTGTACAGTAAAGACCCTAAAATGAACCAGAACTTCTTGTACAATTATGCCGATATCAACTTGCTTTCTGAGTTGAAAAGGGTTGATGGTGTAGGTTTTGCCGATATTTTGGGCGATAGGGACTACGCCATGCGGATCTGGCTTAAACCCGACCGTATGCAAGCTTATAAAATCTCGGTAGATGAGGTAATGAAAGCACTTGACGAGCAAAGTTTAGAGGCCTCTCCAGGTAAAACCGGTGAAAGTTCCGGTAAACGCTCTCAGGCTTTTGAGTATGTGCTAAAATATTCGGGGCGCTTTAGTACAAAAGAAGGATACGAAAATGTAGTGCTAAGAGCAAGTGCTAATGGAGAATTACTTCGTTTAAAAGACGTTGCCGATGTGGATTTTAGTGCTTCTGCTTACAATTTATACTCTACATTAAACGGAAAGGCTTCTGCAGCTATTGTGCTAAAACAATCGTACGGTAGTAATGCCAGTCAGGTAATTAAAGATGTAAAAGCGAAAATGGCCGAGATCAAATCGAGCTCATTTCCTAAAGGTTTAGATTATGAAGTAAGTTACGACGTTTCTAAATTCCTCGATGCCTCAATTGAAAAAGTAATCCACACCCTTGTCGAAGCCTTTATCCTGGTGGGTTTAGTGGTATTTCTGTTCCTTGGCGATTGGCGTTCAACCCTCATTCCGGCAATTGCTGTTCCCGTATCCTTAATCGGAACCTTTGTGTTTATGCAGTTTTTCGGCATTACGCTCAATCTGATCACCTTGTTCGCCTTAGTATTAGCGATTGGTGTAGTGGTAGATGATGCCATTGTGGTAATTGAAGCGGTACATGCCAAGATGGAACACGACCGGAAACTTTCGGTACTGAAGGCTACCCAGCAGGCCATGAAGGAAATTGGCGGCGCAATTATCGCTATTACCTTTTTAATGGCATCGGTATTTATTCCGGTAGCTTTTATGTCTGGGCCAGTAGGTATTTTCTACCGTCAGTTCTCGATCACCATGGCAACAGCAATTATCCTTTCGGGTATTGTGGCTTTAACACTTACACCTGCTTTGTGCGCCATTATGTTGAAGAATAACCATGGTTCGAAGAAAAAGAAGACCATTATTGATCGTTTTTTAGATGGTTTTAACAATGGTTTTGCTAAACTTTCGGGGAAATACGAATTTGTTTTAACCAAAATGGTAAGTCGTAAGATCTTAACCTTTGGTATATTGATTGCATTTTGTTTAGGTGTTTGGGGATTAAGTGGAAGTGTACCATCAGGTTTTATCCCGAACGAAGATCAAGGGATGGTTTATGCCATTATCCAAACGCCTCCGGGATCTACCTTGGAGCGTACTGACCAGATTGCTGAGAAACTGCAGAAAATGTGCGAAGATATTGATGGCGTAAAGTCGGTTTCATCTTTGGCAGGATATGAGATTCTTACTGAAGGTACGGGATCAAACTCCGGTACCTGTTTAATCAACCTGAAAGATTGGAGCGAACGTAAACACTCGGCAGTAGAGATTATTGAAGAACTTGAAGAGAAATCGAAATCTATTCCAGGTGCAACCATCGAATTTTTCCAGCCACCAGCGGTTCCGGGTTATGGTGCTGCGGGAGGTTTCGAGCTTCGTTTGTTGGATAAAGCGGGTAGTGGCGATTACAAAAAAATGGAAACCGTTGCCAACGATTTCGTTAAAGAGCTGAACAAACGTAAAGAGCTATCATCAGTATTTACTTTTTACAGTGCGAGTTTCCCTCAGTACATGTTAGATGTTGACAACGATATTGCGCAACAAAAAGGCGTGAGTATTGATAATGCGATGAATACACTATCGACTTTTGTGGGAAGTAATTACGAAACCAGTTTTATTAAATACGATCACCAATATAAAGTAATTGTACAGGCATTGCCTCAGTACAGGGCTCTGCCTGAAGATATTTTAAAACTCTCGGTTAAAAACGACCGCGATGAAATGGTGCCCTTCTCGGCTTTTATCAGAATGCGGAAAGTGTATGGCTTATCCGAAATTACAAGACACAATATGTATAATGCTTCGGAGATCAGCGGACAATCTGCTCCGGGTTATAGTTCTGGTGAAGCCATCAAGGCCATTACCGAAGTGGCCAAGAAATCACTTCCAAGGGGATTTGGTATCGATTGGGCCGGTATCTCTAAAGATGAAGTATCGAGGGGTAACGAAGCCATTTACATCTTCCTGATCTGCTTGGGCTTCGTTTATCTGGTTCTGGCAGCACAATACGAAAGTTTCATTTTGCCACTTTCGGTTATCCTTTCTTTACCAGCGGGTATTTTTGGCGCTTTCTTGTTTTTGAAATTATTGGGATTGGAAAACAACATTTATGCACAGGTTGCAATGGTGATGCTGATTGGTTTACTCGGTAAGAACGCGGTATTGATTGTAGAATTTGCTGCACAGCGGCATGCCCAGGGCGCAACAGTATTAAAGGCGGCAATGGAAGGTGCAAGTGTACGTTTTCGTCCGATTTTAATGACCTCTTTTGCCTTTATTGCAGGTTTAATTCCTTTAATGATTGCTTCGGGGCCTGGAAAAATCGGTAACAGAACTATTGGATCGGCTGCTGCCGGAGGTATGCTTTTTGGTACCATTTTCGGGGTGGTTATTATCCCAGGATTATATTATGTATTTGGAACAATAGCAGCAAAACACAAGCTGATTAAAATTGAAGAAGAACATCCATTAACTGAAGAAGTAGAAGATAATGTTTAAGAAAAATATTTATAAAGGCCTTGGTTTAATGCTGATATGCGCTGCATATACCGCATGTAAATTGCCAGAAGTGGCCCAACGTACCGAAAATAAAAGTGTTCCGGCAGCCTTTAGTGGCACGCAGGATACCGTAAGTACAGCCAATATACAATGGCGGAAGTTTTTTACCGATCCAAATCTGGTAAACCTGATCGATACTGCATTAAAAAATAACCAGGAGCTGAATATTACGCTTCAGGATATCGAGATTGCTAAAAATGAGATCAAGGCTAAAAAAGGAGAGCTTTTACCAAGTGTAACTTACGGTGTTGGCGCCGGACTAGATAAAGTTGGCCGCTACACGAGTTCAGGTGCTGGCGATGCTTCTACAGAAATTACACCAGGTAAGGAAGTGCCTGAGGTATTGCCCGACTATCGTTTCGGCTTACAGGCCAATTGGGAAGTCGATATCTGGCATAAATTACGCAATGCGAAGAAAGGAGCCATAAGTAATTATTTAGCAACGGTAGAAGGCAAAAATTTCGTGGTAACTAATTTAATTGCCGAGGTTGCGAACTCGTACTATGAATTGTTAGCCGAAGACAATCAGTTGGATATTGTGAAAAAGAACATCGCCCTACAAAGTAATGCGCTCGAGCTGATGAAAATCCAGAAACAGGCCACAAGGGTTACAGAACTTGCGGTACGTAAATTTGAGGCTGAAGTGTTAAGCTCTAAGAGTTTGGAATTTGATATTCAGCAAAATATTACCGAAACGGAGAATAAAATTAATTTCCTGCTAGGCCGTTTTCCTCAACCCATTGTTAGGGATAAATCGAGTTTTACCAATCTGGTACCCCCAACCGTTCAGTCTGGATTACCTTCTCAATTGCTGGCCAACCGTCCGGATATTAAACAGGCTGAGCTAGAACTTGCTGCCGCTAAGTTGGATGTTAAAGTAGCTAAAGCACAGTTTTATCCATCTTTGGGTATTTCTGCGGCTATCGGCTACCAAGCTTTTAATCCATCTTATTTATTGAGAACGCCAGAATCGTTGATCTACTCGCTAGCGGGAGATTTAGCCGGACCGCTCATTAATCGTAATGCCATTAAGGCCGAATATTTAACCGCAAATGCTAAACAGTTGCAGGCTGTGTTTGAGTACGAAAAAGCCATTCTGAATGGTTATATTGAAGTAGCCAATCAGATGTCGAAAATCAGTAACCTGCAAAAAAGCTACGATCTGAAATCGAAACAGGTAGCAGCACTCGCCCAATCGATAGATATTTCTAACGATTTGTTTAAATCGGCAAGGGCTGATTATTTTGAGGTATTGATGACCCAACGTGATGCTCTGCAGTCAAAATTAGAATTGATCGAAACAAAAAAACAACAGTTAAATGCGGTGGTAGATATCTATCACGCCTTAGGTGGGGGATGGAATTAAGCAAATAGCTATAATTCTCATATTCATATTATCTTTATAATCTATTAAGGCTGTTCCAAGAACCGGGGCAGCCTTTTTCTTTTTTTGTCATTCTGAGCGCAGTGACGAATCTTTATAGCAGCTAACGCTCGTTGTCAACCATAGCCGTTAACTTAATTTTTTAAGCACATTGTCATGCTGAGCGGAGTCGAAGCATCTTTGTCCATTACTCTAAATAGGTGAGTTTTTCTTTTCGTTTCGTCATCCTGAACTTGTTTCACTATCTTTCCAGCTCTGGGATTCTGTAGTTAAATATCCTATCCTTGCCAAATAATATTAATATTTATTGAAATTATTCCTTTATAAATTTGATATTTAAACATGAAAAAAATCTTCCTGTTTACCACTATTTTATTTTCTATCATTTTTCAAAAAGCCATGGCGCAGAATAAACCCGAAAATGTACCTGCTGTTTTAAATCATATTGCTGTTTATGTAGCTGATCTAAGCATAGCAACAACTTTTTACGAAAGTGTGTTTAACCTTAAAATCATTCCCGAACCTTTTAAAGATAACCGCCATACCTGGTTTACTTTAGGGCCGGCCGGACAGTTACATTTAATTCAGGGCGCAAAAGGAAATGAGGTTTTTGATAAAAACGGTCATTTGTGTTTCAGTGTTCCATCAGTTGATGAATTTGTAAAGAAGCTGAATGGAAAAAATATCAGTTTCGAAGACTGGCCAGGGAAGAAAGGTGGAATTACCTTGCGTGTAGATGGCGTAAAACAAATTTATTTCAAAGATCCCGACGGGCATTGGTTAGAAGTAAACGATGCTAAGTAAATTTTTTACTACGTGCAGATTTTGTTTTGAACCATCTCTTATATTTAGGTTTTATCCGCTAAGTTTATGAAACTAAAATTCCTGAAGTATTTTTGTATTACCTTTTTAATAATCGGTGTAATTGAGCAATTAAAAGCTCAAGATGCTAACGCAGAAGAAGAATTTAAAGCTGTAATGGAGAAATATAATGCGGTTGGTGCTGCTGTGGCTGTGGTAAAAGAAGGTAAGCTTATTTATACCCACTCTTTTGGACTAAAAGATTTAGAAAATAAAAAGCCTCTAACTGATCAGGATATTTTTAGAATTGCATCTATTTCAAAGTCTTTTTCGGCAACATCCATTATGCAACTGGTAGAGGCAGGTAAAATTTCCTTAGATGATGATTTTGGCGATCTGGTGGGTTTTAAAATCAGGAATCCAAAATTTCCTGATCAGAAGATTAGCTTAAAAATGGCTTTATCACATACTTCAAGCCTAAACGATTCTCAGGGCTATTTAAATCTGGATGTAATCAATCCGGATAAAAATCCAAACTGGGCCAAATGTTATAATGATTATGCCCCAGGAAGCAAATTCGATTATTGCAATCTAAATTTTAACCTGATCGGTACCATCATCGAGAAAAAATCGGGTGAGCGTTTCGATAATTATGTAAAAAACCATGTGTTGAAACCCTTAGGGCTTTATGCAGGTTATTGCATTGACTCTTTAGATAGCAGGCGTTTTGTTAATTTATATGAATATCACGCCGATACGAAAACTTATACACCTTCGCCAACAGCATATGCGCCACGAAGAACAGAAATTGCAAATTACATAATGGGTTATAGTACGCCTGTTTTTTCGCCAACAGGTGGGATGAAAATTTCAGCTACAGATTTAGCTAAATATATGATCATGCACATGAATTATGGCACATCAAATGGTGTTAAGATAATCAGTAAAAAGAGTGCGAAAAAGATGCAGACTGCCTTAACCGATGATGAAGGGTATGGCTTGGCCATTAGGACTGCAGACCAGCTTATCCCAGGTGTAAAACTGAAAGGACATACCGGTTCAGCTTATGGCTTGTTCAGTACCATGTTTTTTAATCCGAAAGAAAAATTTGGCTTCGTTATCATTACAAACGGTATAAACGCTACCTATACTGATGGCTTCCCTGATTTTAGTAGGGCGGCTATCAACAGCTTGTATCAGGCATTTATTAATTAAACCTATGAAGGATTAAGAAAGCGTTTATAAGCATCGCCAGATTTAATTTTTTCCATGGTCAGATATTCTTTCACAATAGAAAATTCCATACTCTGGATGGCTTTAACCACCGATTTTAGTTTTTCACCTGTAACACCTAATCTGGCTGCCCAGTAATTGCGATCTTGCTCATCAGCAACCTCAACAAACTCTTTCCGGGCATTCATCGAATTAATTTGATATTCCATCTTTTTACTGATTTTTGGTTAGTTAATATGTGGTATAAACACCGATAATTCTGATTTGGTTTTGGCGTTTTGCCAATAGATGATCAAATATAATTGTGCGAAAGCTTTAGTTGTTAATGATTATACGGCGAAAACCCTTAATTGCCCTAAACTGATTATAAAACGGGTCTTAAAAATCGATTTAGGCCTATTCTTTTTGAATGCTGTTTTATATCTAAAAAGAGTAATATTTTCTTTACAAAACATTAGAGATCCGCAATTGACACTTTCATCCTGCTGTTTCCTGTATTGTTTAGTACTGGAGCCGAAGATTGTACTTTTGCTTCCAGTTTTACTTTTCATTACTTGTAATTTACCATTATTGCTATTTCTATCATTTGAAAAAGCCCATCCCTTATCGATCGCCATTATTAGCTTTCCATATTTTTTAGCGTGGTTGAAGGGGATCAATATTGCTATAAAAAATAAACTCCCATAAAGAAGAAACAGAATCAGAGATAGTTACAGCGCTCGTAGATTAACTTTTAATTTTTTTTAAGGTTTTAATGTCCGTTTGTAAAAATGGCTGTTAAAACCTTTTTTATTATTTGGCTGTTTTATAACTGTCTAATCAAAAAATAGTTATGGATGATAAACAAAAAAACGGTAGTGCTGATCGGGCTAGGATCAACATTAACGAAGGTTATGAACTAGATTATTGGTCTAACAAATTAGGGGTAAGCAAAGATAAGTTGAAAGCCGTAGTGCAAACGGTTGGTACTTCGGCCCGAGCAGTTGAAGATTATTTGAAAAAGTAAAATTTTATTATGAGTCTGAAAAAGTATGTTGCCAAGCGCGATTTCTCAAAAACTACCGAACCAAAGTCGGGTAAAAGCAGCGATCGCAACAAATTACATTTTGTAATCCAAAAACATGATGCTTCGCGTTTGCACTACGATTTCAGACTCGAAATGGAAGGCGTTCTAAAAAGCTGGGCCGTACCGAAAGGTCCATCAACCGATCCTAAGACCAAACGCCTGGCCATGATGGTAGAAGATCATCCATACGATTATAAAGATTTTGAAGGCATTATCCCACAAGGTGAGTATGGTGGCGGAACTGTTATTGTATGGGATGAAGGAACTTATGAACCCATAGAAACGATTAAAGGCAAAAAAGCCCAAGAAAAACATCTGCTAGGCCAGTTAAAAGATGGTTCTTTAAAAATTAAATTAAACGGAGAAAAGCTTCATGGCGAGTTTGCTCTTGTTAAAACACATGGCATGGGTGAAAATGGCTGGCTGTTAATCAAACATAAAGACGAGTATGCTTCTACAAAAGACATCACCAAAGAAGATAAATCTGTGCTTTCAGGAAAAACAATCGAAAAGATGGAGAAAACATCCGATAAGGTTTGGAAAGAAGGAAAGGAGCAGGATTTAAAGACTAAAAAAAAAACCAAACAAAAAGCAAAGAGGGAAACCACACCCGTGGGTGATAACTTAGCGGTAGACGTAAAAAGCATACTAAAGAAAGCACCCAAAACAGCCATCCCAAAAGGGGTAAAACCAATGTTGGCTACCCTGGTTGACGAACCTTTCGATGATCCTGATTGGCAGTATGAGGTAAAATGGGATGGTTATCGCGCTTTGGCTTTTATTAATAATGGAAAGGTTGATTTGTTTTCCCGAAATAATAAATCCTTTAACGAGAAATTTTATCCCATTTACGATCTGCTTTTGACCTGGAAAGTGAATGCGGTATTTGATGGTGAAATTTTGGTGCTAAATAACAAAGGTGTATCCAATTTCGGCTCCCTGCAGAATTGGAGAAGCGAAGCAGATGGAGAACTTGTTTTTTATGTGTTCGATATTCTCTGGTATGAAGGTAAGAACCTGATGGAGCTGCCACTTTACCAGCGACAAGCCATATTGAACGATATACTGCCAACAGATGACGACCGTGTGCGCCTTGGTAAGGTTTTTAAAGCCAGTGGTGTCGATTTTTTCGATGCGGCGAAGAGAATGGGCCTAGAAGGCATTATCGCTAAAAAAACAGACAGCACTTATGTAACTGACAGAAGATCAAAAGAATGGCTGAAAATTAAGGTGCAGAAACGGCAAGAAGTTGTTATTGCTGGTTTTACTAAAAATGCCGATACTTCTAAATCTTTTAGTTCTTTGCTGTTGGGCGTTTATGAAAAAGGAAAATTGCAATATGTTGGTAAGGTTGGAACAGGGTTTTCAGATAAATTGCAGAAAACAATGATGGAGCAGTTTAAGCCAATTATTATCGACAAAAGCCCTTTCGAAAGTATACCTGATGTAAATAAGCCCTCGCGCTTCAGGCCAAACCCTCCAAAAGCGAAAGCAACCTGGTTAAAGCCAGAACTGGTATGTGAAGTCGCTTTTGCAGAAGTAACTGATGATGGTGTTTTTCGCCACCCTTCTTTCCAGGGCATGCGTGAAGATAAAAAAGCCAAAGAGGTGGTGAGAGAAATAGAAGTACCAACGGAAAAAATTGTTGACGACGCTAGTGAAGAAAACCCACATGCACAGGCAATAAAAGCACCAAAAGGTAAAATGCCTAAAACTTTGCTGAATCCGAAAGACGAAACGCAGGTAAGGAAAATTAAAGGTCACGAGCTCAAATTTACCAATCTGAGTAAAATTTATTGGCCCGAAGATAATGTAACCAAAAGAGATATGTTTAACTACTATTATCAGGTTGCTGAGTACATTTTGCCTTATCTGAAAGACCGTCCACAGTCGCTTAACCGCTTTCCGGGCGGAATACACGGCCCGAGCTTCTACCAAAAAGATGTTAAAGGGAAAGCACCAGACTGGGCCGAAACTTTTCCCTATGAAACTAGCGAAGGCGAAAAAAAAGAATACCTGGTTGGAACGGATGAAGCTTCATTACTCTGGATGGCGAGTTTAGGCTGTATAGAAATGAATCCTTGGTTTAGCCGGGTGCAAAGTCCTGATAATCCTGATTACTGTGTGATTGATTTAGATCCCGATAAACATACTTTTGATCAGGTGGTTGAAGCTGCACTGGAAACAAAAAAAGTATTAGATGCCATTAATGTTCCCAGTTTTTGTAAAACATCAGGTTCAACTGGCATGCATATTTACATTCCCCTAAATGCCAAATATAATTACGATCAAAGTCAGATGTTTGCCAAAATAGTGGTTAACCTGGTGCATGATCAAATACCAAAATATACTTCGCTCGAGCGTATGATAGCAGCCCGAAAGGGAAAAATGTACCTCGATTTTTTACAGAATAGGCCAGGGGCAACTATAGCAGGACCTTATTCTTTACGACCGAAAATCGGTGCAACGGTATCAATGCCATTGCATTGGGATGAAGTTAAACCGGGTTTAAAAATGAAAGACTTTAATATTTTTAATACCATTGATCGTTTGAAAGTTGAAGGAGATTTGTTTAAAGGTGTTTTGGGTAAAGGAATCGATTTAGTTAAGGCTATTGAGAAAGCAAAAAGTGTTTTTGGATAAAGCTCACGATCTTTTCCTGCTTTCATTATATTTGGAAAAAATTAAAAAATGATAGCACACCACGTTTTATTCTGGCTAAAAGCCGATACCACCGATGAGCAGAAAGTTGCTTTCCGCAATAGCTTACAAACATTAGAAAATATTGACGTTGTTAAAACTTTTCATATTGGCATACCAGCACCAATTGAGCGTGCTGTTGTAGATACCACTTATACATTTAGCCTCTTGCTGTTATTTGAAGATTTAGCTGCACACGATGTTTATCAAGTTCATCCATTGCACAAAGCTTTCCTGGATGAATTCAGGGTTTACTTCGAAAAGGTTATAATTTACGACGCAGAATAAAAGAAATACCTCCGACAGAAATCGGGGGTATTTTTTTTTATCGCTTATTTTAATAAATCGAATTTATTATTTGGAATTATTCTAAATAATAAGATATTTGTCAAATCTATCAATTGATTTGAACTGTAGAAACCATGTGTAAAACAACTGTACTTGCTCAAAACAAAAACATCACTATTGCTCAATGCAACAATTGCAAAGTTTTAAATATATGGCGCTCGGGCGTTTTAATGAACTTTTCTTTTGATCAGTTTGATGCTTTTTATATGGCTACCAAAAAACTTGATTTCGACGATTATTTAGAGCATAGGCCCGATGGAAGGGAGGTTGTTATTTTATCAACCCCATTTCCTGATATCAGTTTAGTTTTTACAAGAGAAGAATGGTACGAATTTTTTACTAAAATAGATGAAGCCTTGTACATGAAACGCGTTTATGAGATTGTGTATTACTGATTAACACTACAATTTTGTATGTTTGTTGCTTATTAATAAGTAATTTATGATACTACAAAACTAAAGCGTTTTAGTTTACGTAAATACTTCAAACTGCAATCTTATGGAAAAAATAGCTACATTAATTAAAAGAGCATCCCTTAACGTAAATCAGTTAGATAGCATTAAAATTGGTGATTTATTATCTGATGAATATGGTAAATCGGGCAAAGTGTGCGAAATCGAAAAAGTAAACCGCCATGGCGAATTTCACTATTACTTTAAATTATTTAAATCAGGCACCATTTTAATTATTCTTTAACATCCTTTTAGCATTAGAAAACAGGATATCTAATCTCTTATAGGTTTGTGCTTTTTAGTATAAGCTACTAACGGTCAAAGATAATTAGTTAATATAGAGATACACAACAACTTTGAATGCGTATATTGGAATATGCTAAGTTTATGTTATGCCAAATAACGAAGATCATTTCTATTCCAATCTGCCCATTCATAAAATACCATTGCATCAATTATTGATTCAAAATCGATTATTTGAAAAAGTAGTTGCAAGCTGGTTTGTGATCATCACTGATATCAAGCATTCAACAGTGGCTGTAAATTCGGGCCAACATGAAAATGTTAACCTTATCGCTACAGGAAGTATTGTTGCCGTACTCAATATTGCATTTAAGGCAAACATTTCGGTTCCATTCTTCTTTGGTGGCGATGGAGCCACTTTTATTGTTCCGCCCAGTATTGTAGAGGATGTGATGAAATCGCTGTTGAAATACAAGGATAATACCTTACGGAATTTTAACCTTGATTTAAGGACTGGGATTATGCCTGTAGAAGAAATTTACAAACAAGGCTATGCGCTTAACATTTGTAGATTTAGTAGTGCTGAAACATTTTCTATCCCCATTGTTTTGGGCGATGGACTGGCTTATGCCGAACAAATTATCAAGGGAGAGAATTACCAGTTAGCCGGACATGATACTGCAAGTGATGAAATCGATTTAAGTGGTATGCAATGCCGTTGGGATAAGATAGAACCACCCGAAAACAGTGATGAGGTGGTTACATTAATTGTTATAGCTTCAGAAATAGAGCAACAGGCAATAGCGTTCAGCAAAGTGATCCATCACCTTGATCAAATTTATGGAACACCCGAAAAGCGTCAGCCGATTTCAGTTTCTAAGCTGATTTTCAAGACAAGCTTCAATAATTTAGGGAAGGAGATGAAACACCGAATTGGAAAAATTAAATTTTTTGAACTGATTAAATCATGGCTCATCAATATTTATGGATATATCTATTTCCGTACGGAGCGGGGTAAAAAATACTTGAAACAGCTTGTAGAAATGTCGGATACGCTGGTGATAGATGGTAGAATAAATACTGTAATTACCGGAACTGCACAGCAGCGATTAATATTGCAGACAGAACTTAATCAGCTCGAAAAAAATGATGAAATTTTATATGCCCTTTACGTTAGTGGCGAATCGATCATGTCTTGCTATGTTAGGGATCTGGAGGATGATCACATCCATTTCGTTGATGGAGCAGATGGGGGATACACTCAGGCCGCAGGAATACTTAAACAGAAAATACGCAATAAATTAAATGCCAGATGATAAAAGGTAAATAATAACCAAACTTTTGTAAAGGCCACTTGTATGATACTTAGTATAATTTGATTTATCATAAATATCAGCATAATCGGGTTTTAATTTTTAATTATAAATGGAAAATTATTCAAGGGTTTTAAGTAATAATCAACTTTTAGAAGTTCTTTCCTTATCAAAAGATGCAACAGCCATATACACATCCGAGCATATTGTAATCGAAATGGCCAATGATGCCATGATTGCTTTTTGGGGAAAAGACCGCTCTATTATTGGTAAACCTTTAGAAGATGCTGTGCCAGAGTTAAAGGGCCAACCTTTTATTAATATGCTGAGAAATGTGCTGCTTACGGGAATTACAGATAAAGGAGATGCTATTCCGGCTGAAACCCTAAGGGAGGGGAGGTTACAAACAGCTTATTATACTTACGAATACCGCGCCATTAAGGATGAAGCTGGAATACCTTATTGTATTCTTCATACCGCAAGCGATGTTACTGATATGGTTAATGCGAAAAAAGCCATTAAAGAGACTGAACTGCAACGGGAAGCACTGGATCAGGAACAGATGCTAATCAGTATAAAGGAAGAGCGGCAAAAGAATGATTTCATCAGTATGGTAAGCCACGAGTTAAAAACGCCTTTAACCTCCATTAGTGCTTATGTTCAATTAATGCAGAGTAGGAGTTTAACAGATCTTTTTGTCGTAAATACTCTAGATAAAGTTCAAAAACAGATCCGGAAAATGAGTGCTATGATCACTTCTTTTTTAAATGTATCACGTTTAGAATCAGGAGAAATTCATTTGAGCCTATCTCATTTTGATCTTGATAAACTGGTTTGTGATATTGTTGAAGACCTAAGGTTGATTCATCCAATTAATGAGATTAATTTTGTAGAGGGAGAACCTAAATTAATATACGCAGATAAAGATAAAATTGGCTCTGTAATTTCAAATTTGATTAGCAATGCTGTAAAATATTCAGATCAGGGCAGTACTGTTTTTGTTCAATCAGAAGCCTTGGAAAATGAAGTACATGTTTCTGTAACAGATAACGGCATTGGTATCGAGGCTCATGATCTGGAGAAACTTTTTGATCGGTTTTATCGCGTAGAAAACCAGCAAACTAAAACCATTTCAGGTTTTGGAATTGGCTTATACCTAAGTGCTGAGATTATAAACTTACACAATGGTAAAATTTGGGCAGAAAGTAATTATGGCAACGGTTCAATATTTCACTTTTCGCTCCCTGTAAAGCGCTAATCTCGTATGATTACAGCAGTAGAAGTTTCTGGGTTAGTTTAAGAAAAAGTAAAAGACTGGATAACAGGTTAAGATAAATCGTCATTTCGACTGGGGCATATTCCCAAAGTTGGAATACTGCGGTCGAAATGACGATCGATTTTTTTTAACTTAAAATTTCATCAATTAGTTTTACTTCAGTATCACTAAATTTTATATTATCCAAAGCTTTAATTGAATCTGTAATCTGTTCTGGTTTACTCGCACCTATCAATACCGTGGTAATTCTTTCGTCTTTCAGTATCCACGATAAAGCCATATGTGCTAATTTTTGTCCACGCGATTTGGCAACATCATTTAGTTTGGCAATCACCGCTAATTTCTCCGGCGTAATATTGCTTTCTTTCAGGAAAATACCACTGGTGGCAACTCTCGAATCGGAAGGAATGCCGTGTAAATATTTATCTGTAAGTAAACCTTGTGCCAGTGGCGAAAATGGAATACAACCGACACCATTTTGTTCCAAAACATCAAGTAAACCATCTTCTACCCAACGTTCGAACATCGAATATTTAGGCTGGTGGATTAAACATGGCGTACCGTTATCTTTTAAAATCTTGATGGCTTTTGCGGCTTCATCTGCTTTATAATTTGAAATACCAACATACAAAGCTTTTCCCTGTTGAACCAAGAGACTTAAGGCACCCATGGTTTCTTCAAGCGGAGTTTCAGGATCTGGACGATGGTGATAAAAAATATCAACATAATCCAGTTTCATACGTTTTAAGCCCTGATCTAAACTAGAAACCAGGTATTTTTTCGAGCCCCAGTCACCATAAGGACCATCCCACATGGTATATCCGGCTTTGCTTGAAATAATCATTTCATCGCGATAACCCCTAAAATCTTCATGAAGGATTTTTCCGAAAACTTCTTCAGCCGACCCCGGAGGCGGTCCATAATTATTTGCTAAATCGAAGTGGGTAATGCCATTGTTAAAAGCGGTGTAGATTAGGTTTTTGCTGTTTTCAAAAACGTTTACATGTCCGAAATTATGCCATAAACCCAACGATATTGCAGGCAATTTTATGCCACTGTTCCCGCAACGGCGATATAGCATTTTGTCGTAACGATCTGTTGAAATGATTTGATTCATATTTGGGATTTGATTGCCGCAATAATAATCAGTTTTAGCGGATTTTAATTGGTATTAGGTGAATATTATCTTCAAATAAGTAAAAAGGCTGAAAGTTCAATTTAGCTATATAATAATCGTCATATCGAATTTAACATCTTGAATTAGATAGTTATCGAATCAAGAAGACGAGAAAAATAAATCAATGATTTTTAATTGTTCAACATTTTGTTATCACCGTTTCTACAAATCGTATCATTACTGGTGTTTAAAGTGAAAATTCTTTAATATGTGCATTTTTGATTATCCTAAATCGTTTTATTTATAAAGTTAAGTCATATATTTATATTTTGAAACTTAATTGAAAATCTAAACCAAGTATTCCATTTTATGAAATTACACTCATTAACGAGCCTCGGTATGCTAGCTGTAATCGGCTTTGCATCTTGTCAGTCCGGAACCAAAAAATCTTCATCAGCTGATAGTTTAAAAAGCGACTCAGTAGCAGTTGTAAAACTTGTGGCCGATTCTTTTAAAAAGGAAATTGATGGTAAACAAACAGCATTGTACACTTTAAAGAATAAGAACAACGTGGAGGCTATTTTTACCAATTATGGTGGGCGCCTGGTTAGCTTGTTGGTACCCAATAAAGATGGTAAGTTAGTTGATGTGGTAGTGGGTTTTAAAAGTGTTAGCGATTACGAAAAATCAACTGAACCCTATTTTGGCGCAACTATTGGCCGATATGGCAACCGCATAGCGAAGGGTAAATTTGCGCTTGAAGGTAAAACCTATTCGTTGTTTACCAATAACGGACAGAACACTCTTCATGGCGGAAAAAAAGGCTACCAATATGTTGTTTGGGATGCTACACAGCCAAGTACCCATACCTTGGTGCTTCATTACTTATCAAAAGACGGCGACGAAAATTTTCCAGGCAATTTAGATGTTAAGGTAACTTATACCTTAACGGATGATAATGAACTGAAAATGGACTACGAAGCTAAAACCGATAAAACCACTATCGTAAATTTAACAAACCACGCATTCTTTAATTTAAATGGTGATGGAAGCGGTGATATTTTGGACCACGAGGTGCAGATTTATGCGGATGAGTACACGCCTGTTGATTCTACTTTGATCCCGACAGGGAAAATTGAAAAGGTTAAGGGAACGCCGTTTGATTTTACCAAAGCAACTACTATTGGTGCGCGTATAAATGATAAAAACGAACAGTTAACTTTCGGGAAAGGTTATGATCATAACTACGTGCTAAATAAAACCAAAGCTATGGGCATGTTCCATGCGGCTACGGTTAAAGGAGATAAGTCGGGCATAATGATGGATATTTATACGCAGGAGCCAGGCCTGCAATTTTATAGCGGCAACTTTATGCAAAGTAAAAATACTTTTAAAACTGGTGCTAAAGATGATTTTAGAACAGCAATTGCATTAGAAACACAGCATTTTCCAGATTCACCAAATCAACCTACTTTTCCGTCAACGGTTTTAAAGCCTGGACAGGTGTATAAAACAAGCTCGGTATATAAATTCACCAAATAATCGTTTCGGTGATCTCTGTATCCCAACAATGATAAAATAAAAACGGCCTGTAGAAATGCAGGTCGTTTTTATTTAGAAAAGTTCTTGTAAAACTGGATCTGTATAGTCTTCTATAAAGGCAATAATGTTGTCGTAAGCCGCAAATTCTTCTTTAGTATGCATGGTTGTTAGCACAATGCATCTCATCCCGGCATGCTGTGCTGCTTCAACACCTTTTGGTGCATCTTCAAAAACTATGCATTCGCTGGCTGCAACGCCTAAAATTTCAGCCCCTTTGGTAAAAGTTTCCGGATCGGGTTTACTATTTACCACATCTTCGGCACTTACTATGGCTTTAAAATAGGAACGGATATTTAAATTATCGAGTACAAAATTAATATTGAAGGGAATAGCAGCAGAGCCAATTGCCATTTGAATGCCTGATTGTTTTGCTTTTTCTAAAAAATCGCCTAAACCTACTATTAACGTTAAATGTTTTTTATAAGCAGCTTGATATCTATGCTCTTTTTCGATAGAAATCTGATCAATCTGTTCCTGAGAGAAATGACCAATACCAAAAACACGTTCTAACAGATCTTGGTTTTTACCGTACATCTGTTTTTTAACCGCATCGAAGCTAATACTTGCTCCTAAATCTTTTGTAAGTATGTTATGCCAGGCATGATTGTGGAAAGCCATATCATTAATCATGGTTCCATTAAGATCGAAAAGAAAAGCTTTGGGTTTATTATTCGTCATGGCGGCAAAATTATCAGATTTTTTTATGATTAAGTTAAAATATAGTTATCAAAGCGAAAATTTAATATATAATTTATTCCTTAAAGTGGTGCCGAAAACAGATGATGTGAAAAATAAATTTCCACAACTGTAATTTTTTGGCTGTTGTACTCGTTTTCATATTTGGAAATCCGGTATTCAAGCAATAGCTTGCATCGTTTTAAAATCCAGGATAAATATTATGATTGCTGCCCATCATGAAAGTGATCCCCTTATTAAGTATTTAAATGAGCTGCAGCCCTTAAGAAAAGAAATAATTGAGCGGATAAAAACCGAGACATTCAAAATCTTTGTGCGTAAGAATGAGATTTTGCCTAACCTTAGTGAGATTAGTGGCGATTGTTTGTTTTTTATTGTTAAAGGCTTAGTGCGGGCATTTGTAATGGATGAAGGAAAAGATATTACCGCCTGGTTAACAGACGAAAATCACTTTATTGGTAGTATTCGAAATCCGGGAACGCTTATCCCAACTTATCAGGAACAGTATCAGGCACTGGAAGATTCAGAACTGCTTATACTTCCATATCGTTTAATTGACGACATATATGCACAGTTTCCCGAAACCAATATTTTGGCTAGAAAATTATTGGCCATACATTACCATATGTCGCAAGAGCGATCTATTTTATCACGAATCCCTTCGGCTGAAATCAGGTATAAACAGTTTAAAATCGGGTATCCTACTATAAAGTCTAGGGTTCCTCTAAAATTTTTGGCCAGCTACCTGGGGATGCGAATCGAAACTTTAAGCAGGATCAGAAAGAAAGAAAAGGGTTAATTTGCCTTCTTTTTGAAGTAAAAATAGCAAAGCGGGAAAAGGCAAATTAAGCCTAACAGAAAACCACCAACTGTATCGGTAAACCAATGTGCACCCAAGTAAATTCTGGACGGGGCAATGGTGATCATCAAAAATGCTGATAAATAAGTCACTATATTTCTGGTTAATTTCGGCACGTCTTTCAAAGTATTCATCAAAATAATTAAGAAGCCAAAAAAGAGGGTATAAGAAAGTACATGCCCGCTGGGATAGCTCTGAAACCGGTTTACTTCCACTAGTCGTACATAAAATGCAGTAGGGCGTGGGCGGTTAATCACATTTTTGATACCCAGGATAATTAATCCAGACAATAGTACCGTTGAAACGAATGGGCCTTCGCGTTTATACTTCTGCTGATAAAATATGATAGCCACCACTACTACCGAAAGTAATGAATAAGGGAGTTCGCCAAAAAAACTGATCGCCAACATCAATTTATCCAACCAATCTGTATGGTATTGCTGAATAAACAACGAAGTTTTAATGTCAAAATCTAGTATGGGGTGCTGCGCAATGAAAAAACTTAAACAAGTAAATGCAGCAATCAGTAAAATAAGTATAAAAATTAGCGTATTGCGTTTTAAAAGCATAGGTATAGGTTGATCAAAAACCAAAACTATGGATTTTATACCAATAGATGCAAAAAGTTTCAGCTTTTTAGAAATGGATGCGATTGAGGAACATAATCTATGAAAGTCTAAATTTAAGTATAAGAAAAACTACAAGACCAAAAATATTCATCAAGGAAATAAAACGATTCATCAAGGAAATATGCCTGTCTGTATAATCCGCTATGATATATTGAAATGATTTTCAATATTCGAATCAGATAATAAGGATATCTATGCTTACGAGGTTGGCAGGATTAATTTCCTGCCGACTGAAGAAGCACTCCATTCGACAATTTATTCAAAAATTATACGTTTTGTATTAACGCTCCAGCCGAAGCCCCTCCTTTAAATGAGGAGGTGCTTAGGTTGATTAATACCACCCTTCTGTCGGCAATTTTTTAAACAATTTATACTTATTATTGGTTTTCTTTGGTATGGAGTCTAAACCATATAAAGATGAGGATATTAAAGTGCCCCGCTTTGAAGAAAGCGCTGGTTTTTACACCACCGCACAGCGGAGTAAGAACATGTCTAAAATTAGGGCAAAAAATAGCCTGGCTGAGTTGAGACTACGCAAGGCGCTCTGGGGCAAACATGTTAGGTTCAGAATCCATCCTAAAAATTTTCCTGGAAAACCCGATCTGATTATCAATAAGTATAGGCTCGCCATATTTGTAGACGGCGATTTTTGGCATGGTTACAAATGGGATGAAAAGAAATCAGCTTTAAAAACAAATTCGGGTTTTTGGATCCCGAAGATTGAACGAAATATGCAACGTGATAAACATATTAACCAATTGCTACATGCTCAGGGTTATACCGTAATGCGGTTTTGGGAACACGAGGTACAGGAAAGTTTAACAGCATGTGTTAATCAGGTTTTACTTTATATCGAGGCGGC
Organism: Pedobacter kyonggii; assembly: GCF_004310665.1. Lineage (GTDB taxonomy): Bacteria > Bacteroidota > Bacteroidia > Sphingobacteriales > Sphingobacteriaceae > Pedobacter > Pedobacter kyonggii. The sequence continues at coordinate 78,984 of NZ_SIXF01000016.1, forward strand.
TAAAGCGGCAATAATTCCGCAGTTTGATGATTAGGCTGTTATTTTACGGTAATCTGCTTCGGATCGGTAACTAAAATCTGTTTTTTACCTTTGTAATCTGATATAATTCCGGTAACACAGATTTTATTTCCCATAAACATGCTCGAAGGCTCTGAAGAGAATTTACGCTCATCTCCTTTATTGATAACTACAGTGATTAGCTCTTTTGGATAGGCACCACCTAAATTAATTAAAATTAATTTGTCTAAAGCTTTTGCACTATACACGGAATCGCAAATGGTTACATTTTTACCGATATGTTGAGCGGCATCTTTGGCTAATACCAGCGTTTGGCTCTTTGTATAAAATGCAGAAGAAATTAGCAACAACAGGAGAGATAATTTTTTCATAGATGGGATGATTTAAATGAAAAGTTAATAACGCCAAAAGCATTAGTTTAGCCTTTCAAAGGTAAGCTGAATTTCATGAAAATCAATAAATAAGATCAAACAAGCACAAATATTACATGAATTAGATTTTATGTTGAGCTAAAAATTTTCTAAATTGTAAAGTAAATATTGCTGGCCAAATATTTCTTCACGTTTATATGAAAGTAGATTACATTGCGTTATCTGTACCCGTGTTTTTTATTCTGATCGGAATAGAATTGGCTTATAATTTTTATAAAAAACTAAATTATTATCGGCTTAATGATAGTATTGCCAATTTAAGTCAGGGTATAGGGCAGCAGCTCACCGGGATATTTATGAAAACCGCATTGTTTTTTGGTTACAAGTATATTTTTGAGCACTGGCGTTTATTTGAATTACCCAAAACAATATGGGTTTGGATACTGCTATTTATTGGTGTCGATTTCTTCTATTATTGGTTTCATCGGATGAGCCACGAAGTAAATGCTTTATGGGCTGCACATATTGTACATCACCAATCAGAAGAATATAATTTAACCGTGGCTTTGCGGCAAAGCTGGTTTCAGGGCTGGTTTAGCTGGGTATTTTATCTTCCATTGGCATTTGTTGGGTTTGATCCGATTATGTTTTTAACATTAAGTTCTTTCAATACTTTGTATCAGTTTTGGATTCATACCAGAGCCATTAAAAGCATGGGCTTTTTAGAGTATATTTTAAATACACCTTCACATCATCGGGTACACCACGGCTCTAATCCAAAATATATCGATAAAAACCACGCAGGTACATTGATTATCTGGGACCGCTTTTTTGGTACTTTTCAGAAAGAAGAAGAAGAGGTTTATTATGGTATCACCAAACCTTTAGCCAGCTGGAATCCAGTTTGGGCGAACCTTCATTATTGGGATGATTTGGTTAAAACAGCAAAGCAATCACCTAAATTCAGTGATAAAATTAAAGTTTTTCTTAAACCTCCTGGTTGGTTTCCACCACATCTGGGCGGATTTCAACATGCGCCGGAAATAAATGTAGAAACCTATAAAAAGTATAATCCAGTATATCAATCAAAGCTAACAGGTTATGTTTTGATTCAGTTTTTAGTTGCTTTAACTGCAGGTTCTGCGATATTATTTACTTATCATAAAATGGAAACCATTGCTTTAGTTTCTGGAACTATTTTTACCCTATTTACATTAATTACCTGTGGTGCGTTGTTAGAACAAAAGGCATGGCAGATTAGATTCGAGTATTTTAGGTTGCTGTTTGGCATTTTGCTGGTTTTATTTTTGAAATTTCCGGTCGGATATCAAGTAATTTTTGTGGCTATCCAGTTAATATCCGTAATTTGGTTTTTAAATTTGCAAAAGGCAAATCCCAACCCTGATGAAGACTAAGCTATTTTCATTTATATTTTTCCTTGTATTTGTAATTCAGCTATATGCCGAATATGCCAATAATATTGCGCTCCTAAATTTCTCTAAACCATTAATTGTGGTGGTACTTTTGGTATGGCTTTATCTCAGCACAAACTTGAAAGGGCGTTTCCATAAGAGAATTTTCATCGGATTAATTTTTGCCTGGGCTGGTGATATTTTACTGATATTTCAAAGCGGAAAACCAAGTTTTTTTATCTATGGGTTAATCGCATTTGTGATCTGTCATATTTTTTACATCAGGGCATTTACACTCGATCATAGATCAAATCCTAACCACAAAACGCCTTATTTTTTGTGGGCTGTGGGTGCATTTGCTATTTTTTGCTCAGGCCTGTTTTTCTACCTGCAGCCAAAACTAGGGGTAATGCAGTTTCCCGTTTTAATGTACGCTATTATTATAACGGTTATGGCTATTATGGCCGTTAACCGATATGGGAAAGTAAATATTTTCAGTTTTAAACTCATCCTATATGGGGCGCTGTTTTTCTTATTGTCGGACAGTGTGTTGGCTGTGAATAAATTTGTGCAACCCATTCCTCAGGCTGGTGCATTAATTATGGCTAGCTACATGATTGCTCAGTATCTAATCGTGTATGGTACCGTAACACGTGAGTTAGTGGTAAAACGCACCGAGATTTAAATCAAATAAATACCGCATTTTTGTTTTCAATTGTCTATTGGCACGTGCACTCCTCAGCTGAAATTATATTATTTTCTAAAATAGCCTAACAATAATTTCTTGATTATCCTGAGTTAAAAAAACTTAAAATCAATTATTAGTATCATTAATAATACGCATTTAAAGGGACTTTGTGAGCTTTTTTAGCCCTTTTAGGTAACCTTGGCCTTTATTTTTAAAAAAATAAAATCTTTTTCATTCTAAAAAAAGATTTATTCCTATGGGCTGTTTTTAATAAATTGATTTTTAGTGTGTTAGTAACTTTTTTTTGGGGAGATTAATTTTTGTGAAAAAGCTCTCGGTTTACTTTGTAATGACAATTATTTGGTCATTCTTAAGTGTTAATAACTTTTTTACAAATTGTTAATAACTTCAGAGCTTTCTTATCTAAGTTTATGTTAATCGTTTGATTATCAAACGATTTATGCTCCAAATATTTATCTATGATTAACACGGCGCTTGACTTTATTTCGAAAGAAATTAATGGATATCTAAACAATATAGCCAATACATCAAATGATGATTTTATTGTAGTGAGTAGTGTCGTTTCAGAAGGGAAACTGGCCATACCCGAAAAAACAATGGGTATCACGCTAATGAACATTGAAGAGGATAGGGCTATAAAAGACCAGCGGGTTACCGTAAGGAATATGCTTGGCGAAATAGAGACACGCAATCCTGATGTTTACCTGAACCTGTACGTACTTATTTCTGCAAATTTTAATCATGCGGGTACAGAATCGCCAACGTTGGATTATTTGGAAGGTTTAAAAAAACTCTCACAGGTAATCTCTTTTTTTCAGGGCAAAAACGTGTTTACACAAGCCAACTCTCCTTTGTTAAGTGCTATTGATAGTAATATTGAACGTTTAAGTGCGGAGCTTTTTAGCTTCAATTTTGAACAGATGAACCATTTCTGGAGTATTATCGGTCACAGCTATCTGCCTTCTGTTTTATATAAAATCAGAATGATTACCGTACAGGAAAACGTTCAGTTGGTGCCAGATGGATTAGTAGAGAATATTTTATTAAACACAAGAACTAAGTTATGACAGCCTACCGCAAATTATTTTCAGTTAATGTGTATCACAATTACTATGAAGATAATTTGTGCAATGATTTGAGTTTTGTAGCTACAACGGCATCAAGAAAAACAATCATTAATCAACGCTTGCTATTTAAAATATTTGATTCAGGTTTTAATATCATCACTGAAATCGGGGAAGATTTAAAGCCCAAAATAGAATTTTTAGATACCAACTTGCAATTTGGTATTCAACTCAAAAATGCAGCAAAATTTTTAGCCATTACACAGCTAAACGAAACGGCTCCAAACAAGGATTTTTTAAGCAATAAAAAGATTTATTTTTCGAACAACGGTTTAAACAGCAATCTCGAATACCAGATTATTGATGGAATAGTGGGCAATTTAATGAGTTTAGATTTTACCCTTCCTCCTGCAAATACCGAAGTTAACCTCAGGCTAAATTCATCAACAGAAAATAATCTGGTTATCGCTTTTGATACAGATGGCGTGCCCATTAATGGTCCTTATAAAATTAAAGTCAATAGTAGTAAAGTTTTTGAAAAACTGCTCGATATGAGTAAATTACCTGACGGGTTATATAACATATCGATCAAAAATGCAGCCGATACAGGAAACGATTTGATAAGTTATAAAATTTTTAAAAGTAACGGGTTAAGTGCCCAATCAATTTTTGGTGTACTCGAGTTAAAGCTGCCAGCAAGCAATGTCGTAGTTACGGAAACAAAATTTTTAATCAATTTTTTAAGGAAATCTACCATCTGGAAGTATTATGTAATTAACCAGAGTGGAATTGATTTAGATGATTTTGATTTATTGGTAAAAGATAAAAGTTTGGATGGTACACCTAGTGGCATTCCGGCTTATGCCAAATATACTTTCGCAGGGAACCCTGTGCCTGCCAATGATCCCGATCCGATTAATAAAATAGCTGATGCGGATATATTGCTCTTTAAAAGTAATGTGAAGATTCCTTTTTATCAAAAGGTGAAAGTGGGCTTAGAACTGAGTAAAAAGGATGGAGGAACAGAAGTTATTTTAACCAAGAATTTGCCAAACCCGATGCCCGAAAAACAAGCGGGAGACGAGAGTAAAATATATGTATATGTTTAAAAATAATTCATGATGATATGGCGCTAACATATAAACATCCAGGAGTATATATTGAAGAGATTTCGACAATACCCCCATCAATTGCACAGGTAGAAACGGCAATACCAGGCTTTATCGGATATACCGCAAAGCGGGAAAAAAACGGCGTAACTTTCGCTATCAATACCCCGGTGCGTATTACTTCTCTGCTGGAGTTTGAAGTTTTTTTTGGTGGTGCTTTTCCGGAAGTACTGGAAGTAACCATTAATGAACCCGAACCGGGTAAATTAATACCCAAGATTGATGTTACTCCGGCTACAACAGTTTCTGGCTATATCTTATACTATCATGTAAAAATGTTTTACGAAAATGGGGGGGGGCCTTGCTGGGTTGTTTCTGTTGGTACCTTTGAAGTTACACCAGATATAACAAAGTCTGAACTAAAACTTGGTTTGCAGGCTTGTGAGCGGGAAGATGAAATCACGCTCTTGCTTATTCCCGAAATTACAGCTTTAACTTCGGGCGCGGATATCAAAGAATTAAACGATGCCATGCTGGCACAATGTGCTAAACTGCAAGACCGTTTTACCATAATGGATACACCACAAGCTGGCTTAACAACAGCTTATTTAGTGGCCGATAAATTTAGAAATGATTTTGTAAGTGCAGATAACCTTAAATACGGAGCCACCTATTATCCGCAGATACAAAGTGGAGCCACTTATAACCGGGTAACCGACGAGAATATAAAAATAGCAGCTGATAACCGTGGTGGCAGTAACCTGGGGATTTATAAAAAAGTTGTAAACACCAAGAAGGCAATCACCAAAATTATTGAAAAAGATGCGGTTACCGCAATAAAAGCCACAGGTATAATAACCATAGCAGGTATTACCTTAACCGGGCATTCTATTGCCATAGCTGGGTTTAGCTTTACTTTTGGCGGTACAGGTGGTATTGTTATCGGTGCCGACGAAACCATTACAGCAGCAGCTTTAAGCGCTGCAATTGCAGGGAATGCCGATTTAATGACTTTGGTAGATGTTGCTGCAAATTTAGCTGTAGTAACCATTACGGCTAAAACAGCAGGCAATGCCGGAAATGCTATCTCCATTGTTTATGACCCAAAAGGAAATATTCCACGGATTACATTAAGCGCACCATTTTTAAAGGGTGGATTTGATAGTAACGATTTTGCCCTGTTCAATCAGATAAAAGCAGCACTTGATGCCTATACCGTTCCACTTTATCCTTCTGGTATAGTTGCAGGGATTATGGCCAGGGTAGATAACGAACGTGGTGTATGGAAAGCACCAGCCAATGTAAGTCTTTTAGCCGTTGATAAACCACTGGTTACAATAAGCGATGAAGAACAAGATTACCTCAATGTAGATGCAACATCAGGAAAAAGTATCAATGTTATCAGAAAATTTGCTGGTAGGGGAACCTTGGTTTGGGGAGCCCGAACATTGGCGGGAAATGATAATGAGTGGCGCTACGTACCTGTAAGACGACTTTTTATTATGGTTGAAGAATCGATAAAGAAGGCTACAGAGTTTGTGGTTTTTGAACCTAATGATGCCAAAACGTGGATGCGGGTAAAAACCATGTGCCAGAATTTCTTAAATCAACTGTGGCGACAAGGGGCTTTAGCTGGTGCAAAACCTGAGGATGCATTTTTTGTAAATGTAGGTCTGGGCATCACCATGACGGCCCTTGATATTTTAGAAGGACGGTTGATTATCGAGATTGGAATGGCAGCGGTTAGACCAGCAGAATTTATAGTTCTTAAATTTTCTCACTTATTAGCAAAATCTTAAATTATGGCAACTAATTATAAAACCCCTGGCGTTTATATAGAGGAAATAAGTAAACTGCCTGCATCTATAGCACCTGTAGAAACGGCTATTCCGGCTTTTATGGGCAGAACAGAGTTTGCTAAAGATGAAAATGGAAACAACATTCTGCCTACAGGAGGAAAATTGCCAACACCCATCCGGATTACCTCATTTCTCGATTATCAGAAATATTTTGGGGGAGCCAATTCAGAAACAGCGGTTTTCGAAACCAGCGGAATTCCAACCATAACCGATACAGAAGTTGCTGGCAAGGTAGTAAAACGCGTAATTACCTGTAATGCTAAAAATAACGCTGCAAGTGGTAAATACATGTACTATGCCATACAAATGTTTTATGCAAATGGTGGTGGTCCTTGTTATATAGTTTCGTGCGGCGATTATGATGTAACTTCAACCATTACAACCGTAAAAGCCAAGGCCTGTTTAGATGCAATAGCAAAAGTGGATGAACCAACCATGCTCATTTTTACCGATAAGCACACTTCATTTGGTGCTACTTCAGGCTATAAAGATGCCTACGATTATGCTTTGGCACAATGTGCTAAATTGCAGGATCGGATTGCCATTTTTGATGCCTGGGTACTATCTGATTCTCCTTTTACCGATGCTGGAGTGATTAGAGATGATATCAGTGCCGAATATTTAAAATATGGTGTGGTTTATTATCCTTGGTTACAAAGTACTTTAAGCTACGGCTACAGCGACTCTATTGTGGTAAAACATCTGGTAAATGGGGCTAACGGACCGTACAACGATGCAACTTTATCAGCCATAAAAGCAATGGATTTAAATACTTATCGTGCCTTAACAAACGAGATGGATAAAAACGTAATTGATTTACCACCATCGAGTGCTGTTGCAGGTATAATGGCCCGGGTTGATAACAATCGCGGCGTGTGGAAGGCGCCAGCCAATGAGAGTGTAAAAATGGTTACCGGACCATCTTTAAAAGTGACGGCACAACAGCAGGAAACACTAAATATAGATCCAACTACAGGTAAATCGATCAATGTAATCCGCTTTTTTACAGGCAAAGGTACATTGGTTTGGGGTGCCAGGACATTGGCCGGAAACGATAATGAATGGCGGTACATTTCAGTAAGGCGTTTTTACAATTTTGTAGAAGAAAGCGTTAAAAAAGCTACAGAATTTGTTGTTTTCGAACCAAATGATGCCAATACCTGGTTGCGCGTAAAAGCCATGTGCGAGAATTTTTTAAACCAGTTATGGCGCCAGGGTGCATTGCAGGGGGCAAAGCCCGATGATGCCTACTTCGTTCGCATTGGCTTAGGTATTACCATGACTTCTCTCGATATTTTAGAGGGCAGAATGAATGTAGAGATCGGTATGGCGGCTGTGAGGCCGGCAGAATTTATCATCCTGAAATTTTCACATAAACTACAAGAATAATTCATCATAAATTATAAAATTATGGCAAATACTTATCCATTACCGGTATTTCACTTTCAGGTGGAATGGGGCGGCTCGCGAATTGGTTTTACAGAAGTTAGTGGTTTAACGGTAGAAACACAATCGATAGATTATCGTGAAGGAAACTCACCCGAATACCATGTTACCAAAATGCCGGGAATGCAGCAGTACACTGCAATTTCGATGAAAAGAGGTATAACCAAGGGTGATAATGAACTTTTTCAATGGTTTAATACCGTGAGTTTAAATAAAATAGAACGGAGAGACCTTACCATCAGCCTACTGAACGAAAGTCACGAACCGGTGGTGGTTTGGAAAGTTAGGCAGGCCTGGCCATCAAAAGTAGACGGACCAACACTAAATTCTACCGGTAACGAGGTGGCCATAGAAACAGTTGAGCTGGCACATGAAGGTTTAAGTATTGAATTTACCTAGGTTATATGTTCACTATATCCAATTCACCAGCGTCAAACCCTCCTGTTGGATTTCATTTTCTATTGCAGATAGAGGGCTTGTCTTATGATGGCGTAGACGATATAGGTTTTACAGATGCCACCGGTTTAGAATCGAGCATTGCTACTGAAGAATATAAGGAAGGTGGAGAAAACCGCTTCGCGCATAAACTCCCAACGGCAATAACCTACAGTAACCTTACACTAAAACGTGGTTTGTTATTTAACTCTAAGGCAATGCAGTGGTTTAAAGAATGTGTAGAAAGTTTTACGTTTAGCCCGAAAGATATTACGTTGATTTTGCTTAACGATGAGCATCAACCCTTACAGGCCTGGAATTTTGTTAATGCATATCCAATTCGGTGGTCGATAGAAGGCTTTAATGCACAACAAAATGGCTTGGTGATCGAAAGTATCGAGTTTGCCCATCAATATTTCAGGCGGGTAGAAATTTAAAGGATTAAAATATGCCAGTAGAAATTAGAGAATTAAACATTACCGCAACGGTAACAAATAACATAGCCGGATCTAAACTTCCTAGCGGAACAGGGCAGACGGCTACAGATAAGAAAATGAAAAAGGCATTGGAGGAGTTGAGATTACAGATCAAAAATAAGAATGAGAGGTAACTATGGCTTTAAGTCAGCTTCATGATGAATTGGGCAATTTAGAAAAACTCGTAATAGATGTTTATTCTGACAATAATTTTTCGGGTTCGCCAATCGAAACTTTTAAGGTATTGTACAATCCCAATACTTATTTTATCGATTACAAAAATGAACTCGATCAGGATGCACCCGTAAATGCTGCTGATGGTGTTGGCGAGTTTAAATCAACAAGAGGGAAAGAGTTAAACCTCGATTTATTGTGGGATGCTACATCAGCTTCTTATTCAGGTAACTCTACTTTTCAGGCTGATGTTCAGAATGATAAAACAGTACATAAAGTAATCGAAAAATTTATCGATACCTGTTTTAAAATTAAAGAAGATACCCATCAACCGAATTTTTTAAAGATACACTGGGGCGAACTCACTTTTCAGGGAATGTTAACCGCTGTTAAAGTTACCTACACCTTGTTCGATAATACCGGAAAACCATTAAGAGCGAAAACAGATTGCACTTTTACCAGCTATACGTCCCTTACTGAGCAATCTAACGAACAACGCCGAAGTTCGCCCGATTTAACGCATTACAGAAATGTTGAGGGCGATAATTCGCTTCCATTAATGACTTACAATATTTATAAAACCGATAGATATTACTTAGAAGTGGCCAAAGCCAATAAACTGAACAATTTTAGGAAATTAAAACAAGGACAAAACATTTCATTTCCACCGATTGAAAAATAATCTACCATGCCAGCCAACTCAGGAGTACAAAGCTTTAGCATTACCGTAAACGGACAAGTTTTACCCGATGCTGTTGGTATTTTAGAAATTGTGGTAACCAATTTGGTTAATGCCATACCTAAAGCTAAAGTGGTAGTGATGGATGGTAGTGCGGCTGCGCAAAATTTCAATTTAAGCAATGGAACCAATTTTATTCCTGGGGCCGAAATCAGCATTGCTGCTGGTTACAGTGGCGAAAATGAAGTGATATTCTCTGGTTTAATTATCAGCCAGACCATTAGGGCTAACGAAGATGGAAGCCAAATGGAAATAGAATGTAGGGATAAAGCCGTTAAACTTACCGCAGGGCGAAAAAACAAGATATGGGAAGACGCAAGTGATAGCGATGCAATAACCGATCTGGTTGGCCAGAATGGAATTACAGCTGATATTAACGGATTGAATTTACAGCATAAACAACTCGTACAATTTAATTGCAGTAACTGGGACTTTATTGTTACCAGGGCCGAGCTAAACAGTGCTTTGGTTATAACCGAAGCGGGGAAATTAACTATTGGGTTGCCCAATGCCAGTCAGGAGAGTACTGCAACTTATACCTACGGATCGGAGATTTATGATTTCGAAGCCCAGATGGATGCTAGAACCCAATATCCACAGGTATTAATCAAGAACTGGAATTATACCAATCAGGAAGTAAAAGAAGGCACATCAGCTGCAAAATCTTTGCCTCAGCAAGGTAATATTTCTGGCGATGATTTGGCCGAAGTGTTGGGCTGGGAAGATAACAGCTTATATCATTCGGGTAATGTAGCCGAACAGGAATCGACCGAATGGGCAACAGCACAATTGTTTAGAAGCAGGTTGAACAGGGTTATCGGAAATTTTAGGGTGCAGGGCGATAACAAGTTAAAACCCGGGATTATAGTTGAATTATTAGGTATAGGCGAAAGGTTTAGTGGGAAATGTTGGGTTACAGGCGTAATTCACAGCTATTCTGGTGAAGCTGCCTGGTACAGCCATGTTCAGTTTGGCCTTGATCAAAAATTGCATAGCTACAATTTCGATGATATTGTAGAAAAACCAGCCACTGGAATCATTCCACCAGTTAATGGTTTGCAGATTGGCATTGTTACCCAATTGGAAAACGATCCCGACGGTGAAAATAGAATACGGGTACGTTTGCCCACTGTCGAAAATAAAGGCGATGGCATTTGGGCAAGATTGGCCAGTGTAGATGCAGGAAAAGAACATGGATGGGTTTGGAATCCTGAAATAAACGATGAGGTGATTATTGGTTTTATAAATGATGATCCCCGTGATGCGGTGATTCTGGGAAGATTGTATAGCAGTTCATTTCCGCCTCATCTAGAAGCAAAAGACGATAATTATTTGAAAGGATTATCTACCAGATCAAAACTTCAGGTATTGTTTGATGATGAAAAGAAGATCATAAAGATAGAAACACCTGGAGGCAATTTTATTACACTCGATGAAGATCAGAAACAGATTGCCATTCAGGATATTAACGGGAATAAAATAGAGATGAGCGAGGATGGGATTAAGATAGAAAGTATTAAAGATATCATACTAAAAGCATCAGGCGATTTTAAAATAGATGGAACCAATATTACCGCCAATGCCAACGCACAGTTAAAATTAAGTGGAAGCGCGGGTACCGAAATAAGTTCATCGGCCATTACAAAAGTTAAAGGAAGTATGGTGCAGATAAATTAAAAAAAATATGGCAAACGCAGCAAGAGTTACCGATACCACAAACCATGGTGGAACAATTATAGGTCCTGGTGTACCTACAGTATTAATTGGAGGGATGCCTGCCTGTGTAGTTGGCGATAACCATGTATGTGTATTGCCGCCAAATAGCCACCAGCCTACTGTAAGCCCTTTTTCGGCCGGAAGTGCAACAGTATTGATAGGTGGTTTACCAGCAGTTAGAACAGGAGATATCTGTATATGCGGTGCGAGTGCAGTGGTTGGATGTCCAACGGTTTCAATAGGTTAAGAAATGGATAAAGAAAGCAATTTTTTAGGTAAGGGATGGGCCTTTCCGCCAGAAGTTATCAAATATAAAGGTACAAGCCGTTTTGCTACCAATATGGTAAGTGATGTAACTGATATCAACCAAAGTCTCGAAATTTTATTTGGAACGGCAGTTGGCGAAAGGGTGATGCAGACAGAATATGGCTGCAATGTTGATGATATGATTTTCGAACCCATTAATGTTACACTGGTAACGCGCATAACAGAAAGGATTAGAAGGGCAATAATTTATTACGAGCCGCGCATTAAGCTCGATAAACTTGATGTTTTTAAGAATGTTGAGTTTGGGGTAATCAATCTGGTGGTAGAATATACCATTAGAAGCACCAATACCCGGAACAATATTGTTTACCCGTATTATTTAACCGAAGGAACAAATATTTGAAAAAATGAGCACCAATTGCAATAAAAATACTGCACCAAGAAATGGAACCAACCGTTTAAACCGCTTGCCAAAAGCTTTGGATGCATCTTTTGTTGCCATTGATGAAAGAAGTAAAGCAAGCCTTTATCAATTTTGCGAAAGCTTGGCTGCTTACATTAACCATTATTATTATGATGGAATAGAGAAAGACACCGATTGGAAAGGTGTTTTTAACATTAATGAAGTTAAAGAGGATGGAACATCGGAACCACATTTGGCTCTTTTCGATTCATTTTTGGATTTGTATGCAATAGCTCAAAAAGACCTCAACCAATTTACTGGCAAACACCTTGATTATTTTTTTGAAACCGTTTTGGGATTCGAAAAAAAGGCAGCCGAGCCCGATAAAGTATATTTAATTGTAGAATTGGCAAAACACATTTCGCAATATATATTAAACGATAAAACTGAATTTAAAGCTGGCAAAAACAGTAAAAAACAAGAACAGTTTTATAAGCTGTTATCTTCCTTTAGCTTTAGTCATGCGCAGGTAGTCAGCTTAAAATCTATATTGGTTGATCAAACTGAAAAAACTAAAATTTACGCTTCTCCAATAGCCAATTCGGGTAATGGCAATGGTGGCGAACTGGCCAATCAGGATGGAAGCTGGGATACTTTTGGCAACACTGACAGAAGTAAAGCCCATATTGGTTTTGCCATAAGCTCTCCGTTGTTTAGAATGGCCGAAGGCAAACGCAAAATAACACTTACCTTTTCCTATCGTGCGCCTTATCTTGCAGCGCCTGTAATTAAACCCGAAAATTTTAAAGCGAGTATTACCGCAGAAAAAGGGTGGATAGCGGTAGACATTACTGCAGTATCTTTTACTACTACCAGTGTACTCGAAATTGTGCTCTTGGCCGATGAAAGCAAACCTAAATTGGTCGATTATAGCCAAAAACTTCATTTAGAAGATTTCAGAACGGATTTTCCGATATTGAAGATAGAAATATTATCAAGCCCAAACATTTATACCAGCTTAAACTTTGCCGCAATAGATAGTTTAGCCATTAAAACGGATGTACAGGGAGTTAAAAATCTATTTGTGCAGAACAGTTTAGGTAAACTTGATGCTGCTAAACCCATGGAGATTTTTGGTCCGATTCCCAGTGTAGGCGCTAATTTTTATATAGGCAGCAATGAGGTTTTTCAACATGATCTTAGCAGTTTAAAGCTAAATTTTGAATATTTAGGTTTACCTACCGTTCCTTTTGTTACATATTACGAGCTTTATACCAATTTGGCTAATGCTAGCAATGGCCGTGATGCAACCAAATATGTTAACAATAGTGATTTTAAAGCCGAAGTTTCCTTTCTCTTACACCGCAATTGGATAAATGCTACATCGGCAGAGGTTGCACTTTTTAGTGCAGCAGATACAGACGCACCCAACGAAAAGTTTACTGCAGATTTAAATATACCAGATACTTTCGATGCAGATTATAAGACAAAAGTAAATGATGCTTATAACCTTGAGACCGAACGTGGCTACCTAAAACTTAAATTTACCAAAGGTACATTTGGCCAGGCCGATTATCAATTGGTATTTAGTACAGCGGTAATTGGTAAAACCACGGTGCCTAAATTGCCAAATCCACCATATTTACCGCTTATCCAGAATCTAACGATCGATTATAGCTGCACTGCCACCATAAACCTTTCAGTAGCTGGTGATGTTAAGTCAACTTACGATAACCGTATACACAGGTTCTATTTTATTGAGCCTTTCGGCCTTGCCGAAGCACATCCCTTTACACACGGCTCTGTATCGTTACTTCCTGCCAAATCCAATGAGGGTGAGTTATACATTGGCTTAAGTGATGCAGTTGTTCCGCAAAATTTAAGTTTATTGTTACAGGTTAGTGAGGGTAGTGCCAATCCCGATTTTGATAAAGCTATAGTAACATGGGCTTATCTTCAACATAACATCTGGAAAGAATTTAAAAACATAGAGATTTTAAGGGAGCAGACAAACGGATTGTTAACCACAGGCATATTTACCTTAAATATTCCTAAAACTATAAATATCGATAATACTTTATTGCCAACCGGCCTGCTGTGGCTAAGGGCCTCAGTAATAAGCAATGCAGCTGCAGTGTGCGATATTATCTCCATTATTGCTCAAGCCAGTGAGGCTCAATTTGCTGTTTATGATGATATTGTGCCCGAAAAAATAGCCATCGAAGCAGGGGTGATCGCCAAGCTAAAAGAACCAGATAGTGCAGTTAAAAAGGTGGTTCAACCTTATGGTTCTTTTGATGGTAAGGCAATAGAAAGTGGTAATGAATATTATTTAAGGGTTAGCGAAATTTTACGGCATAAAAGAAGATCCATCACACTGTGGGATTACGAACACCTTATTTTAGCCCAATTCCCGAATGTGTACACCGCAAAATGTATTAACCATACCTTTTACAATGGAAATGTAGGCAGTTATAATTCTTTATCGCCTGGCCAGGTAACCATTATCGCGGTGCCCGATATTTCGATCAGCAATGCGCCAAATCCATTACAGCCAAAAGTTTCTAAAAACACATTAGAACAGATTAAAACCTATCTGGCCAAAACCAATTCGGTATTTGCAAAGCTAAATATTCAAAATCCAATATTTGAAGAAATCAAGCTTCATTTTCACCTCAAACTCCGTGATGGATACGAAGAAAATATTTATCTGCCCAAACTTAAAACACAGCTTAAGTCACTTTTGGCCCCTTGGACAAGCAACGCTGCTACGCAGATGGAATTTGGGGGTAAAATAGAAAAATCGACCATTATCTATCAGCTCGAAAAGTTAGACTATGTAGATTACATTACCTGCGTTAAAATGTATTTATTTAGGCCAGTGGGTTTAGAAGATATATCGACAAAAGATTTAGAGACAGCAGAAACAGCCACAGCGGCAAGTATTTTAACGGCCTATCCCGAGCACAGCATCATCAATATTAATGATATCCCTGGAATCAATAATCCGGATTGTGAATGTGCCGATTGCAATGACAACGCAATAACAGATAGTAAATTTATTCCAATTAACGAATGCGGTTGTAATTAAATGAGCGATTTAAAAACCATATCGAAAAATAATCTGCAACAGGATAGCATGCAGTTTGATAAGCTGCGTGAAATTGGTATAAACCGCATTCAGGCTTTAAGTAAAAGCAATTGGAGCGATTATAATCTTCATGATCCAGGGGTGACAACACTCGAAACACTTTGTTATGCCATAACAGATTTAGGTTACCGTCTAACTTTCGATATGCAGGATTTGCTTGCCAGTGATCCAAATTCTGCCGATGCTGAAATAGATTTCCGTAATTTTTTTACCGCAAGGCAGATATTGCATAATGCTCCCGTTACCATTAAAGATTTTAGAAAATTGTTGATGGATGTAGCGGTACAGGCAGGAACAGAAACTTTAGGTATTAAAAATGCCTGGGTAATCCCTGCTGATGAAGCCGAGATGAAACTTTATGTAAATCAGTTACAACAGAAATTAGACTATTTCCCAACCGCTACTGATGGAACCGGATTTTTTGTTAAAGGACTTTATAATTTTCTGATCGAATTTGATCAGTCGGTAACCTACGGCGATTTAAATTCCAATTCTATTTCTGCTATATACATCATCAATAATTTCGCACCCGATCCATTATTGGAAGGGGTAGAAATAAAGGTAGAAATTCATTTTCCCCGCTGGGATGATTTAAGTGTCGATTTTAACGATGATGCCGCAATAATTGCGAAAATTAAAAGCCTGAAAATAAAGGCCAATGAATTGCCTGATGATTATAAATTGATTGATAGCAACGATGCTGACCACACGGTTACCCTTGCTGGTACCAAGACTGTTGCCGAAGTTCCTATTGCTCTTGTAGGCCTTGATGCAATTGATGAAGATTTAAATCACTTCATTTTTAATGCGCCCAATGGATTATTACAAACTTACAAACGTAAAATAGGCGTAATAAAAAGCATTATAAAAAAGGCTGAAGATAGGTTGAATGATAACCGGCCACTTTGTGAAGATTATTTAAATACCAGGGCGCTCAAAGTAGAAGAAATTGCCATTTGTGGAGATATAGAAATAGATCCTTTTGCTGATGCTGCAACCGTAGCTGCCGAAATTTATTTTCAAATTGCACAGTTTCTATCGCCCGATGTATATTTCTACAGCTTGCCCGATATGAAAAACAAGGGAAAAGCTACCGAAGATATTTTTGATGGCCCGGCTTTAGAACATGGTTTTATCGATGACGATGAACTTAATGCTTCCGAACAAAAATGTACCATTCATGTAAGCGATCTGATCAGGATAATCATGGATGTTAAAATTGATGGCAAACAGGTTGTTCAATCGGTTAGCGGGTTGCAATTGGCCAACTTTCCAGAGGATAATGTACTTAATATATCAAAGAAAAACGTTAAATGGTGTCTTTCATTAGCGATTGATCAATTTTACGTACCCCGCTTATCCACTAATCTTTCTAATTTATCTTTCTACAAACACAACCTTCCCTTTTCGTTTGATAAAGATGAAATGGAAGCAAAATATAAAGCACTTTTTGCCCAGTCGAGGAAACGTTACCCTGTAAACCCAATTTTAGATTACGCGTTGCCAGTGGGCGACTGGAGAGAAATTACAGATTATACCTCGATACAACAAGATTTTCCACTGGTTTATGGCGTAGGTTCTGACGGGATCCCGAATTTGCCAAATACTGACGATGAAAGAAATCTTCGGATAACCCAGGCCAAACAGTTTAAGGGTTTCTTGTCGTTTTTTGATCAGTTGTTATATGGTTATCTGCAACAGGTTAATGGTTTAAAAGCACTGTTTAGCTTAAACCAGGAGTTGGATGAATTTGGTCAGCCTTTGTTGAATAAAACGTACTTCAGCGAACCCTTGAAAGCAACTGCGAGTAATGTAGATATTGTGCCCAATGCAACTGAACAAAAAATATTTATTGATGGTTATGCGGAACATTTGCAGGGAATTACCGAAAGTAAAACCGATTTTGAAAAACGCAAAAACCGATTTCTCGATCACCTGTTGGCCCGCTTTTGCGAGCAGTTTAGCGATTATGCCTTAATTGCCTACACCATTGACGGTCAAAGGGCCGGGGCAGAGCTGATAAAAGATAAATTATCGTTTTTAAATGCCTATCCAGAAATTAGTAGTAATAGAGGCAAGGCATTTAATTACCGCAATGAACTTACCTGGTTTTATAAAAATGTTTCGGGTTACGAAAAAAGGGTAAGCCTCCTGTTGGGGATTGATGCTAAAAGGGCAGAAGATTTACATTTTTCTAAAGCGTTTAGAATCTTACCTGTATCCGCTAGCTGGAATATCGAAACCAAGGTATTAACCAAAGTTCTTTTTGAGGGTATTGGTAGTTTTGCAGATGTACTGGATGCAAAGTCTGCTATGGAAGAATTGATCAGTGCTGCAGTACACATCAATAACTATAAAATTGTGGCAGGTAGCGTTGCCGGTAAATTTCAGGTTTTGCTTTTGGCCGATTTAATCAACGAAAAGGTTATTGCAAAAAGTAAAAATACCACACTAACCTTATCTATGGCCAATACATTAATTAATAGTCATATTGATTTGTGTACTAAAGAGTTATGTGATCAGGTTTTGTCAAGCCGTAAAAACTTAACACCACCGGTTTTAAATTATTTCGAAGTGCTTTCACATACCGTTAACAATACCACAACACCATTTCTGCATAAAATTGAGTATCAATTATTTGATAAACCTGCTGAAGACGCTGCTAGAAAAGTAATACTAACCGGCGAAATTGAAGGGCCGGAAGTTAAAGGGATTGACGCAGCTGAAACGATAACGGATACCGAGATGAGTTTGATCTGGAAATTAATCAGATTTGCTGCCGACGAAGATTATTACCGCTGCGAACCGCAAAATGTAACCGTTTACACTCCCAATTACCATTTCGAAGTATTTGATATTTATGATAACATAATTGGAAAGGACAAAGGGAAAAATTACAATTATCCATTGGCCGAAATCATTGAAGATAGCACCTCTTCACCGATAGTTAAGATTGTTGATTCGCTGTCCAATAATGGTACCTATACCGTAAACAATACCGTAGCATTGGGTCCAAACATCAAGGTGGAAATTAATGAAACACTCCCTGATAATTATCCCGACGGAAAATTAAGTTTTACCGAAACATTTAACGCTTATTTATACGAAAATGGCCGTAAGCTAACCATCACCGGAACCGATTTAACCGATAGGTTGCGCATTGGAGATACCATGAGCTTAATTAAGCCTTCAGCAGTTTTAATCGATTTTCAGGTACTAACCATCAGTTTTGCTGATAATAAAACAACCATTATTTCGGATATAGAACTAGATTTTTTAGTGGCACCCAAAGTTACCTATACCAAGTTATTTGCAATTAAAAACGTTACGCCAAAAACAATCGTAATTAGGGCTGGCATGGAGAAACTGGCCATTTCGGATATGGTTGCTTTTTTTAATAAGACATTTATTGATAGAGAAGGTATCCACTTGATTGAACATATCCTGTTAAGACCAAAAAAACGCGATTTTGATAAACTATTAAACATCCATACCGATGTAGATTGTGTACAGTGCAAAATTGCCGATACCTATAGTTTCGTAATGACAGCCGTTTTGCCCTATTGGCCCGACCGTTTCCGCGATCGAAACTTTAGAACTTTTATTGAGAAAACATTGAGGGAAGAATGCCCCGCGCATGTAGTACTCAATGTGTGTTGGATAAACCCTTTGCAAATGGGGCAATTCGAAAAAGCATATAAAAACTGGCTCATTCAAATCAATACCACAAGTGCTGGCGATGCCGAAAGAGTTAAGGCACTTAAAAATTTTATAGAAATAATACAAGATTTAAGGAGTGTTTATCCATCCGGAAAGCTGCACAGTTGCAACGAAAACGAAGTGCAGAAAAACCCGCTCATTCTAAATCAAACTAACATTGGCATTTTTTAACTAATCTAGCTATGGAACTCATTAATAAAACAACGGTTTTTGAAGAAAACCAGGTACTTACGGCAGGTCAGCTTAATACCATGCAACAGTTCTTGTTTCAGGAAAGCAGATTAACCAGGATTAGATTGATTGGTAGAGGGATTGTTTGTGGCCTGCATGCAACTTTTGGTGTGAATACGGTTCATATCTCAAAAGGGGTGGGGGTTACCTCCTGGGGCTTTCTAATTTCGCTGGGCGAATGCGGTTTAACACATTTTAAGCCATATACTTTACCTGATGGATTAGATTATAAATATTTTAATAATGCTCCACTTTTAGAACTGGTTACTGCTGAAAATGCCGCTGCGGTGGCGGCCACACCAATTAATGCCTCGTTAATTTTAAGTGATTATGTGGTTGTGCTGTTTCTAGAATCGGCAGCAAGGGATCTTAAAAGCTGTTTAGGTAAAAGCTGCGATGATTTAGGTAAAGAAAATACTTTCACCGTGCGTAAATTACTGATTAAGATAACAGACCTCATCGACATTAATAGCTTTAATAAAAATAAAGGCGGAGCGATGTACCCCGCGCTCTATAATTTAGAAACAATCGAATATCCACGGGCATTAATTACATCTATTGCAGCGACCAATTACCCTGCTTTAATTAATGCATATTTGAGTCCGGTTGCGGCCATATTAGAAAAACTCACCAAACAGTTAGGCATAATCTATAAAGAATTGCCTGCATTGGCGCGTCATTTTCCAGGAGTTGATTTCGATAATGTCCGATCGATGTGGGAAGGGAAATTGATAGATCTCTCCGTTCAGTATTTAAGCGGAAAGGCTTACGGATTTCAATATGTGTATGATGCTTTTGAGGATATCATAAAATCGTACGAGGAATTACGCTGCATCGCCATGCATCTGCACAGTGTTTGTTTACCCGATGAAGATGCCTTTCCAATGCATTTGATGTTGGGTACAAAGGCTTGTCCCCCTTCTATTTACCGTCAGGAATTTGAATATTCACCTTTATTTAATGAATATAAAGATTGGAGCAAAAAACTGGTTTCGGTTTTTGGAAGAACCTTGACCATGTTAAACGGTTATTACGATTCCTTAACCGAAAAAGGTGAAAGGGGTATTTTGGCTACGCCAAGTAAAGAAAAGTGGCAAAACATTGGTAAGCGTGCATTCCCGATTTATTTCGATCCCAATATTGATGAATTTGAAAAGTATTGGAACGAATCGGTATGTCATGGCTGCGATAACGGCAAACCACTCAGTTATCATTATCAAATGCCTGCAAACCTGCAACAGTATGGTATGAGCAGGTTAGAAGCACCGCTACTGTATAATTTAACCGATACCAGCTTTTTTAGAATGGAAGGCCATTTAGCCATGCCTGAAGATGCAGCCGTTTTGCAGTACAAAAAACTACAGCGCCGGTTTAATCTGCCCTTTAAGGTCCGTTCTATTTTTATGGGTGAAGGTGGAACAGTGAAAACAGTATGCCGTTATCCTGATCTCGATTCGCAATATTTGGTATGGCGAAACGTAATATTATATTATCTCAATAACCTGATCAAATACAGCACCTTGGCTGAAAAAATGGTCGCCCGGTTTGATGATGTAAAAGATGCAGCTAAAGATGCCGTTAGCGGTGTAAATGTTAAAAAAGAAGCTACAGCGCATACAAATGCAGCAGGAAAGGAAACTTTCAGTGATTCGGAAGTTAATGCCGAAAAAAAATCTACGTTCAGCAACATAAACACTGCTTTTATTAAGGCCGGTATGGTTAACGAACGCATCAACCAGGCCAATTATAACAGAATAAACAATAGTAAAGGCAGACTAGAACAAACACCCGACGACTTGCACCGTGAAGTATTGCACCTGGTGGCCCGCTTCAACGATAATATCGAGGAGTTAATCGCAACACTTACTTTAGAGTTTTCTGACTTTGATGAAAACCGTTTTAAATCGTTGTATACAGATTTAATTGTAACCTATGTAAGTGGGATGAAGCTTATGGTCAAAATTATTAATAATGAAGGCAATGTAGAACTAATGGCTTATCTCATGGCTGCCACTTTATTACATAGAGGCTTAAATGTATTGATGATCAGGCCTTATATCAATATTGGTACTTTAACTGATATTAGGTCGCAAAGGAATAAAAGCCTGGCTACCAATATTTCATTTTATGATTATATCCGCAAAGCAGGTGCTGTAGAACATTTGGCAGGTGTTAATAAAGGCAATACCCTGCTGCTATTGTACCATACAGGCAAAGAAATCGAATACCAAACCTTTGGAAAAGTGCCTGAAAATGTGCCGCTAACCCATAAAGAAGCAGAAGTGGCCGAGCTTTTAACAGCCGAAAGGGCAATTAAAGCCAATTACGAAATAAGGTCATCAGAAATAAGAGCACGGATACAGGACCGTGAAAATGAACTGGCCCGGACTGAACTTCAGTTAAATAAGACTTTAGAAAGTAGAACAGTCGAAATAAATAAACGCAAGGTATTAAGCGGCGATGAAATCAAAAAAGAAGAATCTGTCTTAAAAACTGAACTGGAAACAAAAAGAAGAGAATTCAAGTCAACAGAAGGTGATCCCGCTAAAATCGAAGCGCTTGAAAAGGAATACAAAGAAAGAATAGTTTTACTGCGAAAAAATACAGAATCGGATAAAACAAAAGAGATCAGCGAACTGACGAAAAAAATAAAAGCTGAATTGGCAGAAAAGCAGAAAAGAGGGGCTGAAGAAATAGAGAAAGCCAGGAAAGAAGAAACTGATGCACAGAAAGAGTACGAAACCCATTTAGCTGCACTTAATGAAAAGCGTAAGGCGGTAGAAAAAGGAACAAAAGAGAAGGAGTTAGAAGAGATTGTAGTAATAGGAACAAAGAAAAACAGAGGTAAATACTTAAGCGGATTCGAAGCAAAGTTTAATGAACATTATGATAAACTGGTTGAAGAAATTGGTAAAGAGGGTTTAAAGAACATTTCTTCGAACATAATCGCCGATTTTACCCTTTACGAAGATGACGGTTGTTGCGAATGCGATGCGAAAGATTACCGCAATAAAGAGCTTACACCATTGGTGGTGCCCATTTCGCGTTTTGTGGTGTATAATCAAAGTAGGGTAAATACCGCTAAGGTTCAGGCGCTCAATAATTTATATCACCCAGGAGAATATAAGGTTATTGTTAAAAGCGACCCGAGTTTAGGTTCAGTAAGCTTTGAAGAAGAAATTTATGAGCCTAAACCAAATCTGAAAAAACAGATCTTGGTTTACAGCCTTGATCCGAAAAAGGTAGCAGAGAATAGTAAGGCAAGGAGATCGATTATTGCCATAGATGAACTTGAATATGCCGTAATTGAAAGGGAAACTGGCGAAGAGGTAGGCGCAGCAAAAATTACTTTCTTTATTGGCATGGGCAGAATCCAGAAAGAAACGTATTTAATAAAGGGGAGGGTTGCTTTCGCGCAATCTTACAGGATAGAGATTTTTGACGAAAAGGGTAGCCAAATCTTGTATTCACAAACACCAAATGGTGAAAATTACAGTATAAGTGTAGCACCAGGTAATTATTTAATGAAGGTTACCTCAGCTGTATATGGCCTTCAAGAAAGACAAACGAGTGTAAAAGATGCAGATGTGACTGAAAATTTTGAGTTTGGAAAAAATTAATAGTTTAAGAAAATGAACAAACACCTTATCCAATCGCAAAAGTTGATGCTCACTGTTGATAATCAACAGGATTGGGAAAAGGTGCAGGCAGAAATCGGCCATTTCTGTAAAACCAGATTGCCAGAAATCTTCAATACAATTTTCGATGAATTTGCCTTAAATAATACCATTCGCATCGATAAATTAGATATCGATTTGGGTGATTTATCTTTAGATAAGTTGATTCAAAATATTGAAGAACAAATCATTATTCAAATCTATGGCTATTTTAAAAATCACAACTTTAATAAACTAAATGCTGGTGTTGTTTTAGATAAGGAACTCGGTTTGTTTCTTGAAAATCTAGAGTATCACCCTGAAACACTTTTAAAACATAACTCAGGTTTATCCGCTAATAGTGGTAATGTTGTTCATGATTATGAATCGCTGGCTTTTTATTGCCAAACAGGTTTAAAACCCTGGTGGTTACCTTCTGAAATTGCTTTTAAACCCTCTGAAATTTTATTAAAGCGTTTTAATTTTGATCGAAATCTTTTCTATCAATTTATTGTAACGTTAAAGCACAATTCCAATAGTTATAATAGATTAATCCAGCTCATTAGCAAGCAGTCGTTTTTTTATCAGTACCATCATTTTAAAACAGATACAGTTATTTTAAAGTATTTTGAACCAAATATTAAACCTAATTTATTTAATGTTATACTTAAGTATTGGCTTGATGGTTTAAAACAAAATAATCACATACAGGATACAGAAGATTTTGGACTTTGGCTTTTCTCTCTGGTACAGCATATGCCATCATTGAAACCAGCTTTAGTAGATTGTATTGAGTTAAGTATCTTTACCGTACAGCTCAAAAAAGAAAAGTTGGTACTCCCGCGTTTTAACAAATTACTAGCGGCCGTTGCAAACAGTAAAGCATTGCCCCAACCTGAATTAATTATAGAAGAGGAAGTAAGTAAAACCGTTAAAGTAAAGCAAAGGAAAGTACTGGATGATGCATCTATCCTGATCGAAAATGCAGGTCTGATTATTTTGTATCCATATTTTAAAAATTTGTTTAATGTTTTGCATTTACTTAATGCCAATCAGTTTGTTGATGAAATGTGCAGGCATAAGGCAATAGTGTATTTGCATTATTTAGTTTATAACGAAATGCCTGAAGATGAAAGCAGGTTAATTTTTAATAAGATATTGTGTGGGGCAGACCCCGAAGTGGTAATAAAACTCAACGAGATCGCATTTACTGAAGACGAATTAAGTCAGAGTACCGAATTAAAAGCAACGGTGATCAAACATTGGACAAAATTAGGTTCCACTTCGATAGAAGGTTTAACCCAAACATTTTTAATCCGGAATGGGAGTTTAATTTTTCGGGAGGGCAATTATAATTTACATGTAGAAAGAAAAGGATTAGATATTTTATTAGACACTTTACCTTGGTCATTATCCATAATACGCTTACCATGGAACAATTATTTGATAAATCTGAACTGGTAAACACCACGCTTTTACGTGGAAATGCTGATGCACTTTTGGCCGAGTTAAACTGGTTCGAAAAGGTGTTACAATTGCGTAGTGCAATAAATGCAGGCAGTGTTGCTGCAGGTACAAGCATTTTTAATGTGCAACCACCAGATTTAAGTGCTTTTGATTCTACTTATGCCAGGTTTTTAACCCAGCACCAACTTAAGTTTGCTGATCGTTTTTTGCTTTTTTTAGCAATGGTGAGTCAGATAAAGCCCCAATGTTTAGATATATTTTTGGTTACTAATCCGCAAACCGGACAGATATTTACTGAATTCGGAGGGAAAAAGGGGAATGTATTCAGTGGCTTTTTACCTACGGCAGAAACGTTCTTGTTTTTGCTGGCATCTGATAACTTAATGTTGCGCTTTGATTTACTAAAACTTTTTGATGCCAGAAATCCACTTTTTGCCTTAAACGTTCTGGAATATGAACCACTTCCGCCAGGCGAACCCATTTCGAGTATTCCCTTACATATTAATAAAAACTGGTTCGAAGAGTTTACCACAGGCGAAAGGAGTAAACCTCGGTTTTCGGCCGATTTTCCTGCCCATTTGATCGAAACCAATATGGAATATAGTGACCTGGTTTTACCTGATCACACAATAGAACATCTAGAATTGTTAAACTCCTGGTTGACACATAACGTTACCATGATGAATGATTTGGGTTTGAAACATAAATTAAAGCCAGGTTTTAGAACGCTTTTTTACGGACAGGCCGGGACAGGAAAATCATTAGCTGCAGCTGTTTTGGGTAAAAAACACAATTTACCGGTTTACCGCATCGATTTAAGTAGGGTGGTTAGTAAATACATTGGTGAAACGGGTAAAAATTTAGCAAAAGTTTTTGATGCTGCCGAAAACCAGGGATGGATACTGTTCTTTGATGAAGCAGATGCCCTTTTTGGAAAACGTACAAATGTAAGCGATGCGCGGGACAAGTATGCTAACCAAGAAACAAGTTATTTGCTGCAGCGGATCGAAGATCATAACGGGTTGGTAATACTGGCCAGTAATTTTAAACAGAATATTGATCAGGCATTTTTGCGCCGCTTTCAATCGGTTATCGAATTCCCTATGCCTCAGGTAAATCAGCGGACCGTTCTTTGGGAGCAAGGATTTTCTCCGTTTACCAAACTGGAAGAAAAAGTAAATTTAAATGAGATTGCCCAAAAATTCGAACTTACAGGTGGTGTAATCATTAATGTAGTGCAGTATGCAACCATGCAGATGCTTAAAGATGGAGGCAAAGAAATCAGACAAAAAGATATTATAGAAGGTATTAAACGCGAATTAAAGAAATCTGGACGAACATTATAGCAATGAGTACTGCATTGGCATATGGAAATTCTCAAGCTAAGTCTGTTACACATAGCAGGCCTGGGGCTGGTTGTGTTCAGGCTAAACTAAAAGTGGGCGCCGTAAACGATCCGCAAGAGAAAGAGGCCGACCAAGTTGCCGAACGGGTAATGCGAATGCCGTCTAATACAGGTTTTGCGATGTCGGGTTCTGGTACCGCTACCTCAGGGATGAGCGTGCAGCGTAAATGTTCGAGCTGTGAACAAGATAAAAAGGTATCCAGGAAAGAAAAATCAGTAATGAGAACCCTTGCAAGGCCTTCAATCCAGCGCAAGTGTTCCAGTTGTGAAAACGAAAAGAAAGCATCTAGAAAAGAAAAATCTAAAATAAATGAACCGCCTAAGTTGCAGCGCAAATGTGCAAGTTGCGAAAATGAAGAAAAAGTATCGCGTAAAGAACAAGAGATAGATGAACCTAAGTTGCAGCGTAAATGTTCCAGTTGTGAAAATGAGGAAAAATTATCACGAAAAACTGAAGAACTTAAAGAAATAGATCAACCAGAGGTACTGCAAGCCAAATCAGAATCGGCTTCTGCTGCTGGAGGCAATGCACCATCGAGTGTGCAATCTGGTATTGCCGCCACAAGGGGTGGAGGAACCACTTTACCTGGGCATGTTAGTCGCGATTTAGGCAGTAAAATGGGGGGCGATTTTTCGGGAGTAAGAATACATGATACCTCCCACGCTGCTAAAATGAATAATAGTATTAATGCCCGGGCATTTACTGTTGGCAATAATATTTATTTTAACAAAGGTGAATATAATCCAAACTCACAAAGTGGAAAATTTTTGTTGGCACATGAGTTAACGCATACCATGCAACAAGGGGCATCTCCAGAAATACAAAGATATAGCTGGGATGAGTTTGCCAATGATGTAGCCGGTGGTGTTGATGCGGTAGGTGAAGGATTGAGCGATGCGGCTGGTGCTGTTGGAGATGCCGCAAGTGCTGTAGGTGGAGCAGTATCTGATGCTGCAGGTGCAGTTTACGATGCAGGTGTAGATGCAATAGATTGGCTTGCAACCCAAGCGGGGCAGGCCGCACAGGCATTGGCAGATGCTTTTGGTGTAGATGTAAGGATAACCACCAGTGGTTTAGAAATTGATATTCCTGGAGGTTGCCCGTTAGATGGCCATAGTCAGCAGTTTACATTAGACGCCATGGAACAGGATTTTATGATCCCAATTTTTGCCATGCCAATCGCTCCTGATGTTTTCATTTCTGGCGAAGTAGGGCTTACAGGAAGTATTACACCAGAAGTTCAGGTACAGATAGGACCAATTTGTTTCGATCCAACACATATTTTAATCAATCCTTTAACGAGCAACTACAGCATCAGCGGTGGTATTAGCATTACAAGCGCTTTATCATTAGGTGCAGAATTACGCGGAGGAATAAAAGGTGAACTCAGTTTAAGTGGAATTATACCTGTTGGCCCTGTACCGATACCGGTAAGTATTCCACTAATCAGTGCCGAAGGTGGTCCAGCAGTATTTGTTAGGGCTATCGGAATGCAAACTACACATATTGGTGGCGCACTATCATATGGTGGAGGCACCATTACGGCTAGTCCTGATGTTGATTTTGATCTGGGCATTGCTGCCGATTTATTTGCCGGAGCTTATGCTCAGCTGAGCGTGCTTGGTTTTAACCTTTGCCGGATTTATTGGCAACCGTACGAATGGCATGGCGATGCTGCAGCTTCACTTGGTTTATCAGGTAGTATTAGCGGTGTACCTGGTGTTGGGGTTACAGGTGTGAGCGTAGCTACGCCAACTTTAACAGGTATTCCTTTCGATAATATAGGATTGGCCATAGATCGGAGCCAAGGTTTTACAGATGATTGTCCACTTTTGACCGGCTTATGTGGTATTTTAAGAGCCCTGAATTACCTGCCATCACAAAATGGTGGTAGTTGGGATCCAACAGGTACGGGGCATGGACGTAAATTTGGTCCTGGACCTAGACTTGCAGGCCCTATGGAAGTATATCAAAAAAATCCTGGCATTACAAGCTTGGCCGAATGTAGGGGAGCCTGTGGAGTAAACTGCGATACCTGTGCGCATTTAGGAACAAAAAGAATTCTTGATCCAGTTACTGGAATTACTTGGATATACGACGATTTTCAAGATTGTAATACACATGATGGTTGTAGGCAGCATGATGCCGGATTTGATTGGGCAGCTGATGTTAAAGGAGAAACAGGTGCCTGGGCAATGATTTTACCTTGGCACATGGCTGCGAATATAGAATGTGGTTGTAATAATTTAGCCGGAAACTGTCCGGCATGGGCATTTGGTTTACCACCTTATGATGGAAAAATGTATTTTGCCGCTTCCGCAAAGCCTCTACCACCTGTAGCGCCAGTTGGCCCTGTACCACCTGTAATAACCAGTGATGACCCTATAGGTGAGGTAGGCCCCGATTTTTATCATTACAGCGCAAGAACGCCTTCGGGTAATTTTTCAGCGGGAGTAGAAAGATGGACAGATTACAGAACCAATTGCCGTGCAGAAGCACAGGCTGCAACAGGTGTGCCCGATAATTTTAATTATATTTCTACCTTATCTTCTTCAGTTGCCGATTCGTACATCGATCGTGATCAGTATAATACCAGGTATGCAACTTCTGTAATTTACGGCATTCCGTATCCTTATAATCACTATACTAATCATACCGAAATACCATCAGGCAATTATTCAACAACATCATTAAGTATATTTACATCTAATTGCAGATCGGCTGGTACCTATGGAACGCCAACTGGAAATGAAGAACAGGATTTAGCCAGTTGTGATAGGCATGAACTTCCACCAGATTATTGTGAGCGATTACGCAATAGGGTAATAGATCGTTTTGGAGGTAGAGAAAGAGATTTAGATTTTGATCCTGATAATGATATAGACGAAGGCCGCAGAAGAATTGATGATACGCCTACATCGCCAGAATTTAGACGACTTTTTAACCGTTTGGATAGTTGGGATTATTTTATACAGCGCAGGCATAACGAATGGTACAATGAATTTGATACAAATTTCCAGGTAAAAAGAGATAGGAAAGCCTGGATGGATGAGCTAAAATTAAGGACAGAGGAGTTTAAAGCACAATTTAGAGATCTGCAAAGACAAGATACCCGGGAGCTGATCGATAATTTTGAAAGAGAAGTACTGCATGAAATGGAAGGTAGGATAAGCCAAAGAATTCATGATATTGCCGTTTGGTACAAACAAAAAACTGGCTCTGATGAAAGTTTGGAAGAACTGACGGAAAGAATTCATGCAGAGGGTACCGAATTATGGCGAGACGATTGGAGAGCAGCAATACTGGCTGTTAACCGCGTCTTATCACGGTTATGGCCCCCTGCAAAAAACCAGATTATAAGCTGGGTTGCTGGCCAAAGGGCAGCACATCCTAATGTAGATTTTAGCGGCCCGATAAACGATATAGATTACGTAGGTAGCTTAGCAACTGGCTATAAGGGTGTACCTAAACAATTTGTAAGGTTTAATCCCCGCAATTTTGATGTAGATGCCAACATCGTGGCACTACCCTTAGAGCGGTATGCTGTAGACGTAAAACACATTACGCCGAAACATAACCGTATTTTTACAATAGGGCACGGCACGGATATAACGCCTTTAATTACATTTTGTAATGATGCACATCGTGAAATGACACCAATACCAGGTTACGATGCCAGCGAACAGTTTGATGTTGTTATTGCAGCATCGGCAACCCCTGGCCAGGATAGAACCAATGATGGCATCAATAGGGTATATGCATTACGCAGTCAACTCGAACCTGAACGTTACGCAGCAATGGTAAACGAGTTGAGGGGCGCAGGATTATTGGTAGATGAAGAAGCGGGATGGCGGCTAAAACCAGAACTTTCGGAAGAAGAGATGAACACTTTTAACCAGATATTGGCCCGGTATGAATAAAAAACAAAAATGACTGAAACAAAGATCTTGTACCATTATCTTTTGCATTATATAGCAGCCGATAAAATTGATCATCTCTCTGATGAAGATAGATTAATTTTAATCAAGACTATTGTAACCTCCGGACCATCTGATGAAGCATGGAATGCATTGATAGAGCTTTTTTTTGCCTGGCCAATTAGTCAAGCCAAACTTAATACGATCAAACTTGCCAATAATCTTATGGAAGATTGGCCTATATCACAAAGGCGGGTAAATAGCGCATGGGGTAGGGTAGTTAATAACCAAAAACTTACCGATATAACATTACTCGCCCGTAGCATGGCAATAAATAGAAATGAAGGCTTGGGTGGTAATGAAATGGCAATTATTGCATCATCTGTTTATGCCATAAATCTGACCGAAATCAATATTGATAGAAGCAACGTTAGTGTAGAAGCTATGCTTGAACTAACCCATTCCAAATTTTTGGATGCATTAAATACACTTAATATGAACGGGCTTACACTTTCTGACGAAAAATTGAAAATTTTATTTAACCCAGAAACATTGACAACGCTTAAGTCGTTAACATTAAGAAACTGCGGGATAAGTGGGAAAAGAAGTCAAATTATTACGGAATCTAAGCTTTTTAAACAAGTAGAAAATATTAACCTATCGATGAATACGATTAGTGATGAGGGCGTTCACTTTATAGTCAAAGCAGGTACAATACCACAACTAAAGCACTTAGATTTAAGTGAGAATTACATCAGTGACGAAGCGGTCATTCGGTTATTGAATTCGGGTAATATGCCTAATTTAACAGAATTGATTTTAAGTAAAAACAGCATAAAAAAACCGGAAGTATTATTTAAAGCAGCAAAACGGAATAATATTAGCGTTGTAATTTAAAATGCCATATGAAATGAATTAATTCAAAAATTCTTTCTTTACCCATTTATTATCGCTACTTATTTTACACCAGCCATTACTTTCTTCAACGATAAAAACCTCCTGATTTTTAGTAAGTGCAGAAACTTTGGGAAAGTTGGTGCCTGGCCCACTTCTTACATTTAGGGTAGTGGCATTTACAGTTGCCCTGGTTACAATTTTAGTAAAACTTCCATTTACCCAATGCTGTTGCGATGCTGATATTTTATACCAGCCGTTTTTCTCTTCATATATGCGGAGAATAGCGCCTAAGGTAGCTGGCTCAATTCCTCTAATTTTTTTACTTTGAGCATTCGCATCTTCCCTAATGTTTAAGCTATCAGCAGTAACTGCAACATATTTTATAATATTTTGCGCAGGTTGAGGAACGGCACCATTTAAAGCTGCACTTACCAGTGGCAAGAAATTTTGATTGCAGTTTTCAACTTTGTTACCGCCAAAAAAACTAGTACCCGGGCAGGTTTTATTATTGCCTGTTCCATTGTTTCTTACTCCGGTGGTTAAATTAAACCAATGGTGATAAACTACATTGTCGCTGTTAACTGCGATACCGAATTTTTTACATAATGCTGCCGTTAGCCTTACAATGGTATTTGTATGCTCAATGGTCATTAAATCCTTTCCTGTATCGAAATCCCCAAGATTTTCAATACAAATGGCATTCGTATTAAAGCCTAAAATACAAGCGGGGGTATTTTCAAGACTTCTACCCGTTAAAATTGTACCATCAGGAAAAGTAGTAAAATGTTGACCGATATCCATCCAGCCATTATGACTAACATGGTAACTTTTCATTCCTTGTTGTAAATCAAAGTGGTTATTGCCCTTAAAATTGATATAGCTCGGACTCCAGGTATGATGCTCCTGAATGTGTAAAATGGTGCGGGCAACCCTTAAATTTGAAATCCATGTTTCAAATTCTTGTAGATCCATTTTGGTAAAACCTAATTTACTTGTCATAACAACATTGGTTTAAGGTAAAACTTAACTGTTACAAGGATGATTTTTTTGAGATGATAATGTTTTACTAAATATACTTAAAGTAGATTATGTTTTTGTAAGTTTTTTAATGTCAGTATGTTATATTTTTGTTCGCTTTTGGATTGCCTTTATTTATTGTTCCTTTCTTTATCCAGAACTGTAAAAACCTGTACCAGCCTTTCGCCATTTTCATCAACCAATGTTAAGGTATGTTTACCTGATGGCGGACTGATTGCCAATTGATGAAAATTAGTTGTGGTAGCTACGTATTCATTATCAATATGCCAATATATTTTAGAACCTGAATTTCTGTGGGCTGCATTAATTACAATTTTTCCTCTTGTTCCGTCTAGTTCTAAGGGAATGTAAACTATTGCATTGTTTTTCGGGTAAATTACCTCCATTACGCTATTTCCACCTGAAAGGTCGCACCCATCTTTAAAAGGAGGGAGGGATTTATAATCGCTATTCTTTATTTTGTAATAATACTCCATTGCTGGAGGTAAAATAAACCAGCTTTTGTGCTGCATATGGGTTATGCTTTCACATTGGTCGGTAACCCTAAAAGCGCCTGTTCTGTCCAAATGAACCAATTTATGGAAAGGACAAACGGCAGTTTTTTCTCCTGCAACCGGCACTAATTCTTCTGTCACATTTGTACAGTATTCTCCAGCTTTATAACCGCTCTGCTTGCATATTTTTATCTTTTTGAGTTTGGTGGCTGGTGTTTCGAACCATTTTCCATTAGGCAGTAACCTAAAAATATCAAATAGAACCGGGGCAGCTGCTTCAATTCCTATCAGGCCAGGTCTTCCTTCTCCATCGGCATTGCCCACCCAAATACAAACCACATAATTTGGTGTTAGGCCAACGGCCCAGGCATCGCGAAAACCGAAACTCGTTCCTGTTTTCCAGGCAACTCTTTGCGATGAAGAAAACTGCTCCCATAAACCTTCATCACCTGGTCGCATTACCTCTTCCATTGCATTAAAAGTAGCCCAAATCGAGCCATGGTCTAAAAAGGAGGTGCGCTGATAATCTTTTTCATCTTTATTTTCGCTATTGAAATAGCGAGCAGGTTTATAATCTTCCGGATTATACAAACCTTTATAGGTGTTGAAATGATTCAGGGTACGCACCATTCCCATATAGGTGTTGGCCAGGTCCCACATGGTAACTTCACTACCACCTAAAATTAACGACAAGCCATAATGATCTGCTGGCTGATTCAGCGTTCCTATTCCAAGGTTTTTTAGTTTATCGTAAAAACGTTCATATTTGTATTGTTGCAGCATTTTCACTGCAGGGATGTTTAAGGAGCGGCTCAGCGCTTTATCTGCGGCAATGGCACCATCGTAGCCCAGATCATAATTTTGAGGCGAATAGCCCGCTATTTGAGTTGGGATATCGGGAACTAAGGTGTGCGGCAATATAAAGCCATCATTTATCATGCTGGCATAAAGCAAGGGTTTTAAGGTACTGCCGGGGCTGCGTGGTGCTTTAATCATATCCACGTGGCTTTGCAGGTCGGCATTTTCTGGCTGATAGATATTACCCACATAACTTACCACATGGCCGGTTCTGGCATTGAGTACCAGCGCCGAAATATTATTGATATCGTTTGCCCGGTAACGGTTATTGTAGCGTTTTAATATGGCATTAACTTTTAGTTGGATATTTTCATCCAGCGTAGAAGTAATTCTGGTAGAGGGGATTTTAAGACTCGCTCGTTCTACTTTAAAACGGTTCAACAGATGCGGCGCATTTTGGGGTAGGGGCATTGGCTTACCTGGAACGGGTTCTAGCTTAGCTAGATTAGCAGTTGCCTGATCGATATATTTTAGCTTAGCCAGCTTATCCAATAAATCGTTTCTTTTTTTTATTAATCTCGTCGAGTTTTTACCGGGATGAACCAAAGAAGGGCTATTGGGCAATACAGCCAATGTTGCCATTTCACCCCATGAGAGGGTTTTGGCATTGCGACCATAATATCGCCAACTTGCCGCTTCTAAGCCTACAACATTACTGCCGAATGGCGCATTTGCCGCGTATAGGCCTAAAATTTCCTTTTTTGAATATTTTATTTCTAAGCGTAAAGCTAAAATCACTTCCAACAATTTTTGCCAAACCGTTCGGTCTTGTTTTCGCGATAAACGGATTACCTGCATGCTTAATGTACTACCGCCACTAACTACACTTTTAGCTTTCCAATTCTGCCCCATAGCCCTGCTCATAGCCAAAAAATCAATGCCAAAGTGATGATAGAACCGCTTATCCTCGAAAGCAATAATACAATCCTTAAATTTTACTGGAACGCTATCTGCAACAGGGAACCGCCATTGTCCATCGCTGGCAATTGCTGCACTTAATAAATTCCCATTACTTGCTTCAATTACAAACGATGTGGGTGTTTTAAACAGTTTCGAGGGTAACGAAAAAAGAAAAGCCAAAAGCACAGCAAGGCAGATGAGATCGGAAATGAGAAAAGCTTTTGGGATTTTGTTCATTTAATTTTTTAAAAATAAATTTCGGTCCGTGGAGACACGGGCCGAGGCTCTTTTTTAGTATTTGTGCGTCATGGTTCGTGCATTCACAAATCAATTCGAGCGTAAAATTTACGCTCGAAATTTAAATAAGGGTAAAATGTAGTGAATTTTATCCTCGTTTTTTCATTATTCGTGCGCCTTGGTTTGTGTCTCCACGAACCAGTACGTTGATAGTTTTGTTAAAATTCTAATCTCAAATCTTTTAAAAATGGATAATTAATTTCATTGTTTTCGTAAAAAGAAGCTGATGAATATAAATAATCCTGAGGTTCGTTGGCTAATTGCCAATGTTCTGTACAGGGATTATTATGTAAATAATCTAGTTTTTGATAAGCAACTTCAGGAGAATATAAATGGATTGCCAGTGGATCTCTTTGCCAAAATTCATGATTTTTATTTACTGCATTGTATAATAATTCATCAGCTCATTTCGATTTAATAATTTTTTGAACTCATGTGCTGTATATTTTAAAAATGACCCTTGTGCTGTTTCTTTCCCATTTAATTCGTTTATTCGCCAAATTGTATGAATATGATTAGGCATAATTACAAACGCAAAAACATCAATCTTCTTTAACCTGTTAAGGTATTCAAATGAATTTAATATTACCTCTTTAAATTCTGCCTTTTGCAAAAGTTTTTGCCAATTATTTATGGTTGCCGTCCAAAAATAAATTTGACCTATTTCAATATAACTCTTTCTCTTTTGTTGAAATAAATTATCCATTGTAGTTTGAATTTCGGTCCGTGAGGACACGGACCGAGGCTTGGATTTTTATTTTACACTGTGGTTCGTGCATCTTTTAGGTCGTAGCGAGTCGCTACGGCTAGTATTTTATTTTGTGCCGTGGTTCGTGTTTCCACGAACCACCAAATATCCTACTTCACTACCTGCACCCACTTGCCTGCTTCAGTAGCTGAAATATCATTATTGTACATCGCTTCGCATTGAACAGCTGATAAGTAATATTTACCTAAATAAGAGGCATTAAGCAGTACCTTGTACACTAGACTTTCACCTTCCCTTACATTAAAATAGGTGAAAACGCGGTCATCTCTGATATCCTGATAAGTAAAAGGAGATGAGGCTAGAATGCTCTGATTATCGTTAACGCGGGTATTGATAATTTCCCAACCTGAAGGGAAAATCTGCGTCAGTGCCATTTGTTCGTAATAACCCATTCTGCCAGGATTTTTTATGGTTACCTCTGCATAAAAATCTGTTCCCTGTTTTAAGGTAGTTGGATCTAGTACTTTACCGTTTAAACGTTTATAGGTCACATTCATATCCAATACTTCTGGTCGGTTTGGCAAGAAATTATTCTGACCAGCAATTGGTTGTCCTTCTAAAACCAAACGGACAAATAATACATTACTGCCATTATTGGTAATAGAAGCCGTATTTCCTTTAAAGGTTACAGGCGTACTGTTGATGTATTGATTTGAACTTACAGGTGCCGATTTTCCGTCTAGTACATACTGATATTGCAATTTATTTGCCGATTGGTTTGAACCACAGAATTTTGCAATAGCCAACAAACTATAAGCGGTTGTTTGTGTGCTGTACCAGGTGTTTTCGCCAAGTTTAGCTGCTAAAGGTTGTAGTAAACTCGCGGCTTTTGCTTTCTGACCGAGCAGGGTTAGGGTTTCTAAAATCATGGCTTCATCGCGTACATCGGAGCCATAAGTTCCACCCAATTGTTTGTAAGCCTGAATGGATGTATCTAAACCTCTGATCATATTTTGAGCCACATCATTCTGTCCGGCCAGTTTATAAGCAGCTGCCAAGCGCCATTTTGCAGCAATAGATAAGTATTCAAAAGCTTTTAAACGGTTCATTGCTGCCATTTCGGGCTTTTTTGCCAAGGCAAGCATGTACAAACGATAGGCCTGAGACAAATCTCCACCATAAAAATTGTTACTGTTTGGTGCCCAGTTTGCCGCTTTCGATTTTTGATAACGCAACAGTTCATCCAAAAGACCAACAGGAAGGGTATAACCAGCATTTTGTGCTTCAACCAAGAAATGACCAGCGTAATTGCTTCCCCATTCATCAGAGGTGCCTTCACCAGGCCAGTAAGATAAACCGCCATCTGTAGTTTGGAACCCTTTTAGCCTGTTTATCCCAGCTTTAATGTTTTTCTCTGTTGTGGCTTTTTGTTGTTCATTCAACGGACTCAATCTATCCAAAAAGAGTTGAGGAAATATACCCGAAGTCGTTTGCTCAATACAACCATGCGGATATTGGATAAGGTAACTTAATCTTTTACCAAGGTTAATTGCAGGGATAGAAGAGACCTCGAGCGAACCTGAATTTGTACCCGTCATACCGATTGGTAAATAATTTACCGCCCATTTGGTATGCGGCTGAACAGTTGCCGACACCACATTAGTTACATACGGATTTGGATTTCTGATATCCATTTCCACATCATAAACTGTTTTTTCAGCTCCACTTTGTGCAACCACTTTTACTTTGGCAATACCTACTGTGTTGGGTGCTTTCACCTCGAAATAGGTCATTTGCTCACCTGTTTGTTTGTAGTAAAGCTGCTGTTTGTTACTGCCTTGAACAATTAAATTATTTGCCTGGAGTTGTACCGATACATTTTTAAGGTTGTTCTCTGTAGCAAAAACGGTTACTGGTAAGGTAAAACTCTCTCCCGGACCGATAACCCTTGGCAAAGTAGCCAAAACCATTAACGGCTTCTTAACCTGAACTGATTTTTCGGTAAAACCATATGCAGCATCCTGCCCGGCAACTACCATAGCTCTTACCGCACCAATGTACTGTGGTAATTTAAATTTGTGTGTTTTACTTTCACCTTTGCCAATAGTAAATGGCCCCATAAATTTAACCACTGCTTTAAAACGGTTGGCTTTTGCTGGATTTAAGTTTTTGTTGATGCTACCATCACCACCAATGCTTAAAATGCGCTCTAAATTTCCTCCCCAAGCACCTAACACATAGTCGAATAGGTCCCATGTTTTTACACCTAAACCTTCGCGTGCATAAAATGCACCATGCGGATCAGGTGTTTTAAAACGTGTTAAGTCTAATAAACCTTCATCTACGAGGGCAATGGTATAGGTCATTGCTTTGCCGTTCTGCTCAGCAACAGTGATGGTATTTTCGGTTTCAGGCTTGATTTTATCCAACATTTTTATGGTTGGTTTTAGGATGGTCTGCGGATTTTCAACCGAAAGCGGAATAGCACCATACATTCTAATTGGTAAATCGTTAACCGTTTGTGCATGAGGTTGCAATAAAGTAATATTGGCAAAAACATTAGGTGCCATCTCTTTCTCGGCTTTAAACTTAAATTGCGTTTGCCCGGTTTTGGTATCTACCCAGAAGGTTTTTAATACCCGGCTTCCATTTTCAATAGAGATTAATGCCCTTCCGTTTTTACCAGTTGGGATGGTTAAGGTAATATCCTCTCCAACAGTAAATTTTTCCTTATTAGCTGTGAAAGATAACATAGACGCCTCAGTTGGGTTGCTGCCCTGTTCGCGCTGTGCCCAGCCCGGCCAATCTACATAAACAGATTTTCCGGTAACATGCCCACCATTTACATCGCGTACTAAAATCAAATAACGTCCCCATTCTGGTTCATCAACGCGTAAATTCCAGCTTCCTTTTCCGTTAGTCAGATTCACTTGATGGCTTTCTACCAATTTGTTATACTGGTTTTGGGTAAAGTTGGCGTAGGTATATTGATCATCCTGTTCCCACCACCAACGCCATTGTGTTTTATATAATTCTACCTGGACGGTTTTAGTTCCGCTCAACAGTTTTCCATCGGTATTTACATTTACAATTTCGATTTTATGCGCTTTGCCAGTAACCAGCATACCACTCAAACGGTCGCCTTTTTCAGGTCGGATGCCCAAATAACTGCTGTAAACGTGATAGGGGATGCTGAAATTATCGATGCTGAAATTACCTCCAGGTTCGAAAACTTTGGTCGTAAAGTTTGCCCTTAACACGCCAGGGGCGGCATTATTCTCATTGAGGTTGGTGTTAATCTGAGCTGTACCGTTTTGGTTTAAAGTGCCTTCGAAAATGGTTTTAACCTGCGATTCGAAGTTAACCGTTGGATTATCGAAACTAAAACCCTCAAAACCTTTAAATTTGGTTTCTGTAGTGTTTAAGTTTACATCAACCTTCGCTTTTAAGTTTTGCGCAACGGCACCGAATAGCCATTTGGCCGATAGGGTAGCGGCTGATGTTCCTGAGCTTAAATATGTTCTATTGCCAACGTTGAAATCAATTTTCAAACGGTTTGGCATTACGGTTTCGATTTTTAGGGTTTTAGTAAATGTAGCACCACCTGCTTTAACTTTTGCCATCCAGTTGCCAGTGGGCGCTGTACTTTCAGTAGCGGTTTTAAAGGTGTAGAACCCATTTAAAGGTTTGCCATTGATCAATCTTTTGTAAAGCTGACCTTTCGGGTTATAGAATTCCATAGTTACCGGATAATTGGCAGGCAGTTTTTTTAGTTTATCTTCCAGCACGAATGAAACAAATAAACTATCGCCCGGCCGCCAAACGCCACGTTCGCCATAAATAAAGCCTTTTAAGCCACTTTGAACTACATCCCCGCCCACATCGAAGCGGCTTAATGGAAGTGAGCTTCCGTCGTCTAATTTAAGGTAGCCACGTTCTGAACCATTTTTAGCAATCAATAAGAAAGGCTGACGTTTCAGGTCAAAACTTGCAAAACCGTCGCCATCAGTTTTAGTAGTGAATATGATCTGTTTTTGGTAATCCATCAATTCCAGGTTTACACCACTTAATGGTTTTGCAGTCAATAAATCTGTAGCAACAATAAGCATACTGTTATCGTTACCCCGTTTGGCTACCAAGCCAATATTCGAAGCAATTAAGTTTCTACTGGCCCAGCGCTGGTTGGTATAAAATGATGGTGTACATGGATTGTCTTTATCATTCCACCTGTAATTTGGCGGGTAATAATTATTGTAACGCTGCCAAAAGTCATCGTCCTCATCAATTTTTTCACCATAACCTTCGTAATCTCCATATTCGGCTTCTTCCTCGCCATCATCGGCTTTTTCTTCCCCGGTTTTACAATTGTAAGCATTGTACTCCTGTCTGAAGGCAATGGTAACCCTATACATGGCACCAGGCTCAGTACGGATCATTTTGTCAAGATCAAGAGTGAAGCGATTCTTTTTATGAAGGTTAAGTGCCTTATCTTCATCTAATCTTACCGTTTTTTGCAAAATAGGTTTTGCCACCCTACGCAATTCGTTACCATCTTTATAACTATTCGTTTGAAAAAACTGTGGTATATTGTTTTCGTAGATTTTGATCACGGTAACATCAACAGCTTTTAAATTAATCGCTTCGAAAGGTAAAACAAGTTTGCCTGAATTTGGTAAAATGGTTCCATTACCTGCAATGGTAACTGCTGGTAATTTATCTTCGAAAACGAGGTTGGCTACTTTTCCGTTGGGAAGTGTTTTCGCATTGATATTCTCAACACCTGCATTTACATTGAGCGCATAATTGCCTTTGAGTTCTTCTGCTGCATAAACTTTAACCTGACTGGCATCAATGGTATACCTTAAATCGCTCAGATTGCCCAGCGTAATCATACCCGTTAAATCCTGTCCTACACCAATCGGTTCAGAAAATTGCACCAATGCATAGTCTTCTTCGCCCTGAATAGCCTTCATATCCAATATTTCGAACTTGTTTATCGCAGGAACACGGATTTCTACTTCTCCTTTTTGTTCTGCATCAATGGCATCACCATCCCAGTCTATTTTTAAAGTTTGGTCGTTCCCAGTCTTTTTTATGCTGTCGATGGTAAATTTTGAAGTGTTTTTTGCCGGATTATGCTGCCACTTGATTTTTAACTTTTGGTCAAAATCTAAAGAAACGGTTTTCTCTATTTTACTGGTTTCTTCCACATCGGCAGTAGCCACTTCGCCGGTTAATTTCATATAATCCATAGCAGTATTGTTCTGCGAAACCAATCCGTTTTGAGAAAGCATAATTCCTGGGGTAATTACTTTAAACTCAAAATCGAAATCTTCAAGGCCTTTTTCTGTAGCGGAAACTTCCGAAAGTTTGAATGTAGCTTCGTAGTTTTTACCAGGTTTAAGGTTTTCATCAGGTCTAAATTCAACCGTTTGCGGATCTATCCAATAGGTTTTGCCCGAGATAGAAGGGGAGAAGTCGAACAGTTCGCGTGAATCTGCTTTGCCCAGATCCTGCATGCCTGTTGCGGCATTGGCTAAATGAACTCTGATAAAACTC
This sequence comes from Pedobacter kyonggii, assembly GCF_004310665.1. Taxonomy (GTDB): domain Bacteria; phylum Bacteroidota; class Bacteroidia; order Sphingobacteriales; family Sphingobacteriaceae; genus Pedobacter; species Pedobacter kyonggii. The sequence continues at coordinate 119,482 of NZ_SIXF01000016.1, forward strand.
TTTTTGGAAATGGTTCCAGAAGTATAGGCTTCGATATATTTTGCATAAGCCTGATTTTCTTCATGATTTTTTTTCTTTCTATTGAAATAGATAAATAAAATTGCCGCTATAGAAACAGCAAGTAATCCGATGAAGATAAATTTCTTTTTAGAGGAAGATTGGTAGGTAGATGGTTGTTCCATGTTTGAAATTCGTTAAGATAAATGGAAATATAATGGTGCGGTAAAAGCAATAGATGTGCCGCAATTTATCCTTTGCATCCGAAACCCTATATTCCATCCGAAAATAAACTAAAATTCACGTTAAAATAAATTATGTTGAAAATTAACGCTTATGGTTTGTTCCTTTGCATGGTTTTGGATAAGTTTACAACATTAACCCAATACAACCAGATATGATAAAGAAACTCTTGATTTTTTCTAGCCTGTTAATTTCGACCAGTTTTTGTTTTGCCCAAAAAACTGAAATAGAAGATGCAGTAAGCAAATTAACCAAACTAATGGTTACACCGGATAGTTTGTCGCTTGATAAAATAATTTTGAATAACCTAAGCTATGGGCATTCTAGTGGAAAGGTTCAAACCAAGCAGGAATTTATGCATTCATTACTTTCTGGAGAATCTGATTTTGTGGATATTAATTTAACTGATCAGACTGTTGTTGTTCAAAACAAAACAGCTTTGGTTCGTCATACACTAAATGCTAAAACAAATGATAAAAATGTTCCAGGGAATGTGAAACTGTATATTCTTTTAATCTGGAGTAAAGAAAAGTTGGGCTGGAAATTAATTGGAAGACAGGCTGTTAAGGTGCCTTAGGTTAGTTTGGAGTTTACAGTTTGGAGTTTTTAGTTTTGGGTGCAGAACTGACGATAGTACTAAAGTTACATACTTAAAACCTATAAGGAGTGACTCCAAACTCACCACCCTAAACTCCCAACTTACTTAATCATCACCCCAGGTCTGTTTACCAGAGGAATCTTGATCAGATTGGAATCGATGATGCTTTCAGGTAAGAAAATGAATTTTTTGTCGTAAATAGTGCTACCAATGTAATAGCTTAGCCAGTATTCGTTAGTTAAGCCAAAAACTTCAGGATCTATGGCTTCCACGCCTGCAAAAGAATTTGCTTCCATGTCGCCTACAAAATGCCTTAAAACAGAAGTTTTTACCTGCTTTCCGTCTTTTTCTCCATAACCTTTAGAGCTGATTAAAACATTGGTTATCGGTTCGTTTTTTAAATTAACAAGATAAACCGTCCAGCTTTTTACTTCAGGTGTTTCGCCCATCAATACAACGGCCATAGCGATATCTTCAACTGTATTTTCTGGTAAATCTGCTTTCATAACTACTCGTTTGCGTCATGCTGAACTCGTTTCAGCATCTTTCGATAAGACTCTGAAATAAATTCAGAGTGACGTTACTCATTTTATTTTTTCTTAGCTACAGCCTTTTTAGCTGGGGCTTTTTTCTTTGCCGGTGCTTTTTTCTTCGTTTCGAAAGCATTAGGCACCTGCTCTACAATCATTTTCTTAACCACTTCCAAATCAATATCAACCAATTCTTCTGGTGTATATTTTTGCTTCGTAGCCTCGTTATTCCTTAATTTAAGCATCAATTTGCCAAAACGGATAAATGGTCCCCAACGGCCGTTTTCGATAGATATTTTTTCAGCATCCCAGGTTTTAATGTATCTGTTAGCCTCTTTTTCTACTTTTTTGCCGATTAAGGTATTAATATCTTCTTGTGTTAAATTGTCGAAATCGTATCCTTTTGCAGGAATATTGATGAAGAGATCGTTCCATTTGATAAACGGACCAAAGCGGCCTTTTCCTTTTGTTACGCCTAAACCTGCGTAATAGGCAATAGGCGCATCATCATCCATTTTCTGGCGGATAATTTCAACTGCTCTTTCATAAGTAACCGATAAAGGCTCCTCGTTTTTAGGAAGGGAAATAAAACTTTCGCCCCATTTAACGTATGGACCAAAACGGCCAACACCAATCATTACTTCTTTGCCTTCAAAATCAGGTAGTTGGAAAGGGAGTTTAAATAACTCCAACGCATCATCTAAAGTAATGGTTGCAACAGATTGCGTGCGCATTAAGCTGGCATACCGTGGTTTTTCCTCTTCATCAAGCTCTCCAATTTGAACCAATGGCCCAAATTTACCAACCTTGGTATATACATTTTTACCAGTAGCAGGGTCTAAACCCAGCAAGCGCTCACCAGTGGCACGTTCTGCCGTTTCGAGCGTTGTTTCTACTTCGCTATGAAATGGATTATAGAATGAGTGCAGCATTTTAGTCCACTCTTGTAAACCTTGCGCAATTTCATCAAATTCTTTCTCCACCTTTGCTGTGAAGTTAAAATCGACAATGCCTTTGAAATGTTCTACCAAGAAATCGTTTACAACCTCACCAATATCAGTAGGGAAGAGTTTTGATTTCTCAGCACCGGTAATTTCCGATTTTATTTCTTTTTTTACTTGCCCATCAGCTAAAATGATAGAAGTAAACTTACGTTGTTTGCCATCTCTATCTTCTTTAACCACATAACCACGGTTTTGTACGGTAGAAATGGTTGGTGCATAAGTAGACGGGCGGCCAATGCCCAGTTCCTCTAATTTCTTAACTAAACTGGCCTCTGTATATCTTGCTGGCGGACGCGAATAACGCTCGGTTGCCTGCATTTCTTTTAAAAATAGTTCCTGTCCCTTACTTAAGGGAGGTAAAATTGCGCCACCTTCTTTTTCTTCGTTTTCATCTTCATCAGTAGATTCTAGATAAACTTTTAAGAAACCATCGAATTTTAATACCTCGCCCTCAGCAACTAAGTGTTCTTTTCGGGTTGAGGCAGTAATCTGAGCGGTTGTTTTTTCGAACAAAGCCTCGCTCATTTGTGATGCAATAGAGCGTTTCCAGATCAGATCGTATAAACGTTTCTCTGAAATATCTCCATCTACGGTATGCCTGTCGAAATATGTAGGGCGGATGGCCTCGTGAGCTTCTTGTGCTCCAGCCGATTTTGTTTTATAAACCCGATGTTGGTGGTATTTATCGCCGTAAGCAGATTTAATCTCAGCAGCAGCGGCATTTAATGCCGTTTCTGATAAGTTTACAGAGTCTGTTCTCATGTAGGTAATCTTACCTGCCTCGTAAAGTCTTTGCGCAACCTGCATGGTTCTGGCTACCGAAAAACCTAATTTTCTAGAAGCTTCTTGCTGTAAAGTTGAAGTGGTAAATGGGGCAGCAGGATTACGTTTTGCAGGCCTTGTTTCTAAACTCGTAATATCGAATTTAGCATTTACACAGTCTTGAAGATATTTTTCGGCATCAGCTTCACTTTCAAAACGTTGTGGTAATTCTGCTTTTACAATTTCTTTTCCTTTGCCGGTAGCAAACTGGGCGGTAATTTTATAGACAGCAGCTGCATTAAAGTTTAAAACTTCTCTTTCTCTATCAACAATTAAACGTACCGCAACAGATTGTACGCGACCGGCGGATAACGATGGCTTTACTTTTTTCCATAAAACAGGAGAAAGTTCGAACCCTACCAAACGATCTAATACACGGCGTGCCTGTTGGGCATTTACCAGGTTATAATCAATTCCCCGCGGACTATCGATTGCTTTTAAAATTGCTGGTTTGGTAATTTCATGAAAAACGATGCGTTTTGTTTTCTCCACTTTTAGGCCTAAAGTTTCGAATAAGTGCCAGGAAATAGCTTCCCCCTCACGGTCTTCATCGGATGCTAGCCATACCATTTCGGCTTCCTTGGCTAGTTTTTTTAACTCGGCGACAATGTTTTTCTTGTCGGCGGGTACCTCGTATGTCTGCGCAAAATTATTTTTGATATCAATGGCCATATCACCTTTAACTAAATCGCGGATGTGGCCGTAGCTAGATTTTACAAGAAAATCTTTGCCTAGGTAGCCTTCTATAGTTTTAGCTTTTGCGGGTGACTCGACGATTAATAAATTTTTGGCCATGAAATACGTTTTTGTGCAAATAAAGCTATAATTAAAGCATAAATCAAAACATGAATAGAATTAAATACATTTTTTTTATTAAATACCGAGGAAATATGTTGGTTTATAGGTTGATTTTAATGCGGTTTTAATCTTTTTTTTGGAAAGCAATATTAGTAATTTGTAGGTAAGGCTTTGTTCCGCCCTTTGCTGCAAATCCTCAACCCCATTCCATTCCTCGGTCTGCGGGTTTTTCGCTTCGGTCGGGTTTAGGTGGCGTGTGTGGTAGTACTGCTATTTAGGTTTTAATGGTGTTGTGCCAAAGCTGAAGGTACAAAATGGCATCAGGGCTTTGTTAATTAAACCAGATAGAGCGGAATAGCCCACAGCGTAGCGAGGACTATAAGCGATAGCGGGGCCGTAAACCGCCAAGAACCACTGCCTGCATTTCCTAATCAAAAAAAGATTCTTATTTGAGCGATGAGTTATCTGCTTTCATTTTCAGATCATGATCACAGTTTGTTCTATTAGCCAGTTCTCTTACCTAATTTGCTACATTTAATTTACAAGCACATTACGGCATCGAAAACTATTTGTACCTATATTCGTATATAAAAATAAAACAACGATGATAAGCACAATTCTAATCCTATTAAACTTATTGGTGTCGCCACCAAAAAATGTTTACGATTTCAGCTTTAAAACCATTGATGGTAAAGAAATTAAACTATCGAAATTTAAAGGAAAAAAAATCTTAATTGTTAACACGGCTTCTAAATGTGGTTTTACCCCGCAGTATGAAGATTTAGAAAAACTTCAAAAGCAATATGGTAAAAAGGTAGTATTAATTGGTTTCCCTGCGGGTAACTTTGGCGGACAGGAGTTTTCTACCAATGCAGAGATTAAAGAATTCTGTACGGGAAAGTATAATGTATCTTTTATGTTGGCAGAGAAGAGCAGTGTGAAAGGTGATGATATCAGTCCATTGTTTAAATATTTAACTTCTCAAACCAATACGGAAGAGCAAGGTGATATTAAATGGAACTTTGAGAAATTCTTGATCAATGAAAAAGGAGAATTGGTACACCGTTTCCGTTCTAAAACAAAACCTACTGACGAAGCGATTGTAAAGAACTTATAAAGCTTAGGGTTTAGAGGTTAGCGTTTAAATACTAACCTCTAAACCCTAAACTATTAACCTAGCTTTTCTCCAAAACTGTTTTCCAGACTAAGGCACTGAGCGCCGCACCAATAATGGGTGCTACAATAAAGAGCCAAACCTGGCTTAAGGCTTCTCCACCGACCAAAAGTGCAGGGCCAATACTTCTTGCCGGATTTACTGATACACCCGTTACCGGAATGCCCACAATATGAATGAGTGTTAAACTTAACCCAATTGCAAGTCCTGCAAAGCCGCCGTTGATATTTTTAGTTGAGGTTGAGCCAAAAATCACCAGTAAGAAAATAAAGGTGAGTACAATTTCTGCAATAAAACCAGCATGTAAGCTGTAATGCTGTGGAGATAGTGCTGCAAAACCATTTTGCCCTAATCCATTTGTTGCTAAAGAATATTCCGGCTTTCCTGAGGCAATTTGCAGTAAAATAAATGCGCCTGCGATGCCGCCTAATACCTGAGCCACAATGTAATAAGCGGCTTCAGTAATTTTCATCCGGCCAGCGATTACCATTCCGATTGAAATTGCCGGATTAATGTGACAGCCAGAAATGTGCCCAATAGCATAAGCCATTGCCGTGACTGATAAGCCAAAGGCAAAAGATATGCCTAATAAGCCTACGCCGGTTGTGCCATTTGCGCCAGCTATAACCGCGCTGCCACAACCCATTAAAACCAATACGAGCGTGCCTAGAAATTCGGCACTGAATTTAGAAAGTTTACTTGTCTCCATATAATTTATTATTTAAAGGTTTAAATATTATATCCGGATGATTGTCAAACGAATATAACTAAAAAATTAGAATATAAAATGGAATAAAATGCTGGTGATTTAGCCTGATTGAATTACGAAATTTTAGACAAGAGAAAGGGGCTTAAATCCATAAGCCCCATTTAAACCAAACAAACTATTTATGAAGTTTATATAAAACCCATATTAGAATAAAATGTTTTGATGAAAATTAAAATTATTTACAATTTTTGCGGGTAATTATGGTTTTGACTAGCCAATTGCCATTTTTTGCTCAAAATAAGCCCCGCTGTAACTAAATTGATAGACAACGGCAAACTATTTTTGATTTAGGTGTTAAAATAGGTTGAGTTGTTCTGGCTGATACAGGTTAGGGTCAAAATTGTAGACTTCGGGTGTGTTTTGAGTATTGCTTACATAATACAGCGCTGTTTCCTCATATCTTGAAGCTACTTTAACAAAAGTATTGCCGGCAACATTTTTAAAAAGATTTTCAACCAGCTCTGGGTCGTTGTTGTCTTTTGATAAGTGGCTCAGTAATAAATGACTCATGTACGGCGCTCTGTGGTTGATGAAAAGCTCTAACGCCTGTGTATTGCTTAAGTGACCATGCCCACTCGTAATCCTTCTTTTTAGAAAATAAGGATATCTCCCATTTTCTAACATTTGAGTATCGTAGTTAGCTTCTAGGAAAGCGGCATGACAGTTTTTGAAATGGGCAATTAAACGATCGCATACCGAGCCTATATCTGTAAAAACACCCACTCTTACCTCGTTACATTCAACAGTAAAACTATAAGGATCTGCTGCATCATGAAATTTAGAAAAGGCAGAAATCTTTAAACCGCCAATCTGAATATGTTGTAGATGGTTTAATGAAAAGGTATTGTTTGCATCCAAAACTAACCGACTGCTTTTTAGGGTAGCTGTGCTAATGTAAACCGGGAGTTTATGTTTTTTAGCAAACACCGCCAGCCCCTTAATGTGGTCGCTATGTTCGTGTGAGATAAAAATGGCTTTTACTTTGCTGATTGATAAACCTAAACGGTTCATCCGTGTTTCAACCTCTTTGCAGGTTAGGCCAACATCAACCAAAATAGCTTCATTATCGTTACCTACATAGTAACAATTGCCATTACTGCCCGAATTGATTGATGTAAAATATAGTGCCATTTTCAGCCTGCAAGATAAGGCTTATTTGGCGAAGGAAAAAGGAAAACTATACTCTTGCGCCGTTATGTTCTACCAAGCGCGAAAGGAGGGGTAGGAAAGCCTGGATCAGGTTGATTTCTTCCGAAGAGAAGATTTTTTCCATCGTTTGCGCCAGCCATTCTTCTTTTATTTTTCTACTGGCGATAATGTGTTTTTCGCCAAGCTTGGTTAAGCCGATAAAAACCTTTCGTTTATCCTCTTTACTTGGAAAGCGTTCTACACATTTGGCATCGAACAAGCGGTTGATAATCTGTGAAATAGCTTGTTTAGATACCCTTTCCATGTCTGCCAGCTCTGTAGATAACATTTTGCCATGTTGTTCGAGCAGCGACATCGTTAACAGTTCGGCGTTGCTAAAGTCTGAACTTACGTTCTGTTTGCGTAACTGTCTGGTTAAGCGGGTAACGGTGCTTCTTAACTTTGCGGCAATATCTTGTGTTTGAGTCGGCATGCTAATGGTAAATAAACTTTACAAATATAAGCTTTTAATTTTATAGATAAACTAACGTGGGTTTCAAATTTGTTTGAATTGTGATCTTAGAATGATAAAAATTTCTGTTTTAGGTTTTTTGGTTTGATTTGAGTTTTGTACTTTTGTAAAGTTACTTTACTATTTTAAACATGAGTATTTTTCGTTCGCTAAGGCATTACAATTACAGGTTATTTTTTACAGGTCAGGCTATTTCACTAATTGGCACATGGATGCAGCGTGTAGCCATCAGCTGGTTGGTATATCGTTTAACTGGATCGGCTTTTTTGCTGGGATTGATTACTTTTTTGAGTTTAATTCCTTCATTGGTGCTCGCGCCGTATGCTGGGAGTTATGTAGATAGACATAATAAGTATAAGATATTGGTGATTACCCAGGTGATCCTGATGCTGCAGGCTGGTGCCCTGGCTTTGATGATCTGGTTTAAAGTATACGATATGTTCTGGATTGCAGCACTTTCGCTGGTTCAGGGCTTGGTAAATGCTTTTGATGTTACTGCCCGTCAATCGTTAATGGTAAATTTAATTGATGATAAAGAAGATTTACCAAATGCCATTGCGCTCAATTCTTCCATGTTTAATGCAGCCAGGTTAATCGGCCCGGCGTTGGCAGGGGTGATTTTGAGTACTTTGGGTGAAGATATCTGTTTCCTGATCAATTTTGTGAGCTTTATTGCTGTACTGGGTTGTATGGTGATGATGAAGCTTAAACTTACCGCACATCAAAAATCGAAAGAAAATATCTGGATCGACCTGAAAAAGGGTTATGATTATCTTAAATCATCGCCAGATTTGGCATCCATGGTATTGATGATGGCTGCATCGAGTTTATTGGTAATCCCTTTCACTACTTTGTTGCCTGTTTTTGCAAAAGATATTTTTAACGGAAATGCTACAACATTTGGCTGGTTTGAAAGTGCAGCAGGATTTGGTGCATTCTTCGGTGCCATTTATATGGCTACATTAAAAGTGAAGCAAAACCTGCAGAAAATTGTAATGATGTCGGGTATTTTGCTGGCCATTTCGGTTGTGGCGCTGGCTATATCACCATCGCTTGTTCTGGCTTTAATCTGTACCGGTTTAGCTGCTTTGGGTTTGATGGCTCAAACCTCATCCATCAATACTTATCTACAGACTCATGCCGATGATGCGATGAGGGGAAGGACTTTAAGTTACTATATCATGGCTTATCAGGGTGTATTGCCAATCGGCAGTTTGTTAATGGGATACCTGGCGCATCTTTTTGGTACGCAGACTGTAGTTGCTTTTGAAGGCGTTGCGGGCTTGTTGATTGTGGCTGCGTTTGTGTATAATGAAAAACACAGGAATCAATTGAACAGTAGTGCAATGTCGTTAAATTAACGTGTCCTCTGGGATTTTTTTAATTTGAGTATGAGTGGTCGCCACCCTGAATTTATTTCAGGGTCTTAATAGATAGATAAAGATGCTGATCCCGAACATTCGCATGAGCGTCAAGTTAAGCTGAAAATAGTTGGTTTAAATTAATTCTGTGGTTTCTTTTTTCATATTTACAGTACTTATCTATAATATCTCTGAACTGTTTTCTACCTGTAGCGATTACCTCTTTCATGTTCAATACAAAGAACTTTACACATTTGATCAAGCTAACGGAGCCTTTGGCATATCTGACAACTGGCAAGAATATTTTTTGCATAAACAGGCATATAAACATCAACAGGAGGTATATATTCGTGCTAATCCGTTTTTCATTGGTACAACCATTATGTAGCAACTGCTG
>NZ_SIXF01000017.1 GCF_004310665.1 Pedobacter kyonggii
GAAAGCCCATTGACTGAATGTGTTTTGCATTTGAGAACAGCTTAACACAAAGCCCATAACAAAATCCATCGGAGAAATCTTCTTTGCACTGCGCTGAAGAAAACCACTGCTCCGAGCTATAGTATCAATGGTTGATCCATTAAAAAAAATATCAAATCTTTTTTTTATTTTAGAGTTGAAAAAGCGGCTTGTAGACATTGTCAAATGTGTTTAGAACTACAAGTTGCTTTTTCCTTTTTAAATAATAATCACAGACTTTTCAACCTTTGTCAATATCATTAACTTGACGCTAATGCGAATATTCGGGAGCAGAATCTATCAAACCAACCGCGTGTTTTCAGTCGGTGAGACACCGACCGATAGGATCGTATCGAACTTACAGGTGCAATAAAATCAAGGCTACCAATGCAGGTATCGACTGTACGTAAAGAATCTTTTTACTTGCTGTGGCTGCACCATAAATGCCTGCGATAATCACACAGGTTAAAAAGAATATGGCCACATAAAATTTCCAGTGATGATCGGTTATGCATAATGACCAAATTAAACCTGCTGCTAAAAAGCCATTGTACAATCCCTGGTTTGCAGCCAATGTTTTCGTTGGCACAAATAAATCTTTCGGGATAGTTTTAAACACTTTCGGTGCCTTGGTGGTCCAGGCAAACATTTCTAACCAAAGGATATAAATGTGGATGAAGGCTACTAAGCCGATTACGATTTGTGCTGCTAATTGCATTATAGATTGGATTATACAGATTTAATGATTGCTCCGATTGATTGTAATTTAAAGATATAAAACTTTGAGGGCATTTAGATGATTACTCATTATTTCTGCTTGTGTTTTATCACAGAAGCGCAAAAAATGCTGTTCAATAAACCCGATAATAGCGGGCACGAGTGAAACGAAGTAAAGCGGTTAGCTCCAAAGGAGTCCCTTTAGGACGGGACTGCTGCCTCCGAAGCACTGCTAGCGCTCATTTTCAAATCATTTAAGGAATTTGCGCTTTGCTTTAGTCTTTAAGCTTTAGCCTTTCAGCTTATTTCTGTCATGCTGTCAGTAAACTATAGCCTCTTTTTTTACATTTTATCAGTCTTTTACCCATATTATCTGCCAAAACCCAATTGGCACAAGCATTGTTTAATAGCAGTAGAAATTATAATACTTTAAAAAGAGAAATTAAAAATACAATGGGAAAAATTATTGGAATAGACTTAGGAACAACAAACTCTTGCGTGAGCGTAATGGAGGGCAACGAGCCTGTAGTTATCGCAAACAGTGAGGGTAAACGTACTACACCGTCTATTGTTGCTTTTGCAGAAAACGGTGAGCGTAAGGTTGGCGAGCCTGCTAAACGTCAGGCTATAACCAACCCAACAAAAACGATATATTCGATTAAACGCTTTATGGGTAACAGCTACGACGAAAGTGCGAAAGAAGCTGGACGTGTACCATATAAGGTAGTTAAAGGTGATAACAATACACCACGTGTTGAAATCGATGACAGAAAATATACTCCACAAGAGATTTCTGCGATGATTTTACAGAAAATGAAAAAAACTGCTGAAGATTTCTTGGGTCAGGAAGTAACTGAAGCGGTAATTACTGTACCAGCTTATTTTAACGATGCACAACGTCAGGCTACTAAAGAAGCTGGCGAGATTGCAGGTTTAACTGTAAAACGTATCATTAACGAGCCTACTGCAGCTGCTTTAGCTTATGGTTTGGATAAAGCACATAAAGACATGAAAATTGTTGTGTTTGACTGTGGTGGTGGTACGCATGACGTTTCTGTTTTAGAATTAGGCGATGGCGTTTTCGAAGTAAAATCTACTGATGGTGATACACACTTAGGTGGTGATGACTTTGACCACATTATTATCGATTGGTTAACCAGCGAATTCAAAGCTGAAAACAGCATGGATTTGGCTAAAGACCCAATGGCTTTACAACGTTTAAAAGAAGCTGCTGAGAAAGCTAAAATTGAGTTATCAAGCACAACTTCTACTGAAATTAATTTGCCGTACATTACTGCTGATGCTAGTGGCCCTAAACACTTAGTACGTACATTATCTCGTGCTAAATTTGAGCAATTGGCTGATAGTTTGATTAAACGTACTATCGATCCTTGTAAATCTGCTTTGAAAAATGCTGGTTTAAGCACAAGCGATATCGACGAAATTATTTTGGTAGGTGGTTCAACCCGTATTCCTGCTATTCAGGAAGCGGTTAAAGCTTTCTTCGGTAAAGAGCCAAGTAAAGGTGTTAACCCTGATGAGGTTGTGGCAATCGGTGCTGCTATTCAAGGTGGTGTATTAACTGGTGATGTAAAAGATGTATTGTTATTAGACGTTACGCCTTTATCATTAGGTATCGAAACCATGGGTGGTGTGATGACTAAATTAATTGAGTCTAACACAACTATCCCAACTAAAAAATCGGAGACTTTCTCAACTGCAGCTGATAACCAGCCTTCGGTAGAGATCCACATTTTACAAGGGGAGCGTCCAATGGCTGCTCAGAACCGTACAATTGGTCGTTTTATTTTAGATGGTATTCCACCAGCACCTCGTGGTGTGCCTCAGGTAGAAGTATCGTTTGATATTGATGCTAACGGTATCTTACACGTTAGTGCTAAAGATAAAGCTACCGGTAAAGAGCAAAAAATCCGTATCGAAGCATCTTCAGGTTTAACTGATGCTGAGATCAAAAAAATGAAAGAAGAAGCTGAAGCTAATGCAGCAGACGATGCTAAGCAGAAAGAAGAAGCTGATAAAATCAATGGTGCTGATGCTTTAATTTTCTCAACCGAGAAACAATTAAAAGAGTTTGGTGATAAATTATCTGCTGATAAAAAAGCACCGATCGAGGCTGGTTTAGAGAAATTGAAAGCAGCGCACGGTTCTCGTAACTTTGCAGATATCGATGCAGCACAAGCTGAATTGCAAAATGCATGGAACGCAGCATCTGAGGAAATGTACAAAGCTGGTGAGCAACCTCAGGGTGGCCAACAACCACAAGCTGATGGTCAGCCTCAAGGTGGTGGCGATAACGTTACCGATGTTGATTTTGAAGAAGTAAAAGAAGACGATAAGAAATAAGTTTTGAGTCTGAAGTCCTGAGTTGTAAGTCTTGGGAGAATATAAAAAGCGTTTCTGATTAAGTTCAGGAGCGCTTTTTTTGTTTTTAAGCATTGATTGGATAAGAATGTAAAACCATTTAAGCTTATATGTTTCTAATATGTCTTATATGGTTAAAAAAAATTGGAAATGAATGGTTCAATACTTTTCGGAAACTACAGCCCCGCCATTCGCTAATCCGGTAAAGGATCGGAACCGCTGCTGTCGGGTTTAGGAAGGAAGTTTAGCGCTTTTCGTGCGGGTTTGAATAGCGATAAGGTTAATTCATGTGTTCTTATATTTCTTATTTGGTTAAAAGTATTGGAAACGAATGGTTCCGTACTCTTCGGAGGTGATAGCCCCGCCATTCGCTTTAGCCCTCATGAAAAAATCGGGGCTGCCGCTACTGTCGGGTTTAGGAAGGCAGTTTAGTGCTTTTGGAAGGGTTTGAATAGCGATAAGGTTAACTTATGTGTTTCTCAAACGTCTTATATGGTCAAATATTGGCATATTGTTTAATTTCTTCTGCTAAACGCAGAAACGATCCTTTCTGTTATAAAACCGTAGAATAAACAATTTATTCCTAGGCCGAGAAAGAAGAAACTTCCATCCATAAAGTTAAAAAATATGGTATGCGTAGGAAAACGAAAGATATAATATAATTTGGCTATTGCTCGTGTTGTAGAGCTGTTTCCATCCGTACCTTCTTCAACAGCTGCGGCGGCAATAAGCGTTATAAAAGTGAAAACGCAAAAAATGAGTGTTGCAGAAATGAAAAGCCATACCTTAAAACTATTTATTTTCACCTCGTTCTTTTTTAAATCATACGTATGTCGGGATGCTATAACTGGGTTATTTTAAAACTAAACCAAATTCTGTTCAATAATGTCCTGTAACTCTTTTTCGTTTGCACCAATTTCTTGCAATAGTTTAAACTGATTCTTGGTCCGGTTTAAATTTTGTGTGGGGTAACTAATAGGATAGTACTTGTTATCGCTCAAATAATCAGTTAAGAAGCGCAGGGCCTGCATATAAATCATGTATTTGCCTGAGAATAAGATGAGTTCTTTTTCTGTTTCTGTCAAAATACTTTTCATTTCGGATAAATAACCCTTTATCGTGGCCTCAAAGTAAGGTAAACGTATCTTAATCTTATCTAAATCAGTTTCATTTTCAGAGAAGGCACAAAGATAAGTGCGCATCATATCGCCCAAGTCGGAAATGAATTTACCGGGCATAATGGTATCTAAATCGATTACGCAGATACCCCCATAAGTTTCAGTATCCAACAAAACATTGCTTATTTTGGTGTCGTGGTGCATTACACGATCAGGGAAATCAGTTCTGTGCGAGTATGAGGTATAATAATCTAAAATATATTTATGTGCTAAAGCCTCTTCAATTTGTGCTTTTGCCTCATTCTTTAGCGTTTCTTCCGCATGGCTTAATGCCAAAGTAAACTGTTCGTACCTTAAACCTAAATCATGGAAACCCGGGATAGTAGGCTGAAGTGTTTTTGCATCAAAATCATCTAATAATCTACTCAGTTTGCCAAATTGTTTCGCAGCTTCATATGCTTGCTTTGGATCAGCTAACACCTCTAAGGAGATGGTGTTCGGCACGAAAGGAAGCATCCGCCAATATTCATGATGAATGTGCGCCATTTCTTCACTATTTGCTGTAGAAACAGGCTTAATAAAAAGATATTCAGGGTAAGTGAAGGTAAGGTAATCAGCAATAGACCGCAGGTTATTGGCAATGGCCTGGGGAGATTTAAAAACCGAAGTATTTATATTTTGAAGAATGTATTTCTTCTTTTCGGATAGAGGAGAAAGCAAATAAGTACGGTTAATTAAACCCGTACCTATTTGTGTAATTTTTGTATTTTCTTTAGCGTATCCGTAGGCTTTTAAAACTTCGGAATCTAAATTTAGTTCCATAGTTTTTCTGGATATGTTCCGTTTTTAACCAATTGGTCAATACTGTCCTGAACATAAGGTTTGTCTTCTTTATACGTAACACCGAACCATTTGTTTGATGTTGGCACTACTTTAAAGGTGGCGGTATTGCTTTTTACCAGGTTTTCGCCAATTAATGGAATAAAGAATTCTGCCTTGGGCTTATCTTTGTTTGCTTCAGCAAATTCTCTGAACAATTCTTCGGTAATTTTGAAAACCGCTGGTGTAAATCCCCAGAAATTCATTGAAACAGGCGTTTCATAGGCTAAAGGGAACTCTTCGCCATTTTCTTCGTAAAAAATACTACCATCTTTAGGATAAACCTTTGTCCGTTCTACAATTTCTTTTAAGTTACCAAATTCATCTACCTGGCAAACACCACGGGAAACGGCGCCAAACTCCGATAAAGTTTTGCCAATTTCGTAACCAATAATAGAATAATTGCTATCTGTTACTTCGGTGGTTAAGAAATCGACCATCTTTTTAAAGGCATCGTAACCATAGTAATCATCAGCATTAATTACACAGAATGGTTCTTTAATTACGTTTCTGCCCGAAAGGATTGCATGTGCGGTACCCCAGGGTTTCTCTCTGTATATTTCTTCTTCTATACCAAATTGTTTTAAATCGAAGTTTTGGAAAACATATTCTGTTTCAATTCTGCCAGCAAGTTTAGGTTCGAAAATGGCTTTGAATTCATTTACAAACTCCTCTTTAATAATAAATACAACTTTGCCAAAGCCAGCGTTAATTGCATCATATATTGAATAATCGATAATGGTTTCTCCATTTGGGCCAAAACCATCGATTTGTTTCATACTTCCATAACGGCTTGCCATACCTGCAGCCAATATTAATAGGGTAGGTTTCATCTATTGTTTATTGTTTTTAGTGGGGGTGAAGACCTCGATGATGGAACGATTAATTTACCATCTTGGTTTCATCTTGCGAAATTAGTTATTTGAGCGTTTACTATGTTAATTAATAAGTTTTTTAAAATCCAAAAAGTCCACCACCGGTTTTTGAGCGTGTTTTCTTACCGGTAAGCATGCCAAAAATACCGCGAACAATTTCTTTACCAATTTGGCGTGTTATTGTTGCGCCCATTACTTGTTCAACCAAGCTCTTTTCACCTGGTTTAGGTTTGCTTTCTTGTTCAGCCTGTTTTTGAGCCTCAGCTTCTTGTTTTTCTTGTTCTGCTGCTGCAGTTTGCTCATTAATGCGTTTTGTTAAAATATCATAAGCACTTTCAGGATCGATAGGGTCTTTATATTTGGTATACATCGAACTGGCATGAATCAGTTGATCAAAATCTGCAGCGGTTAATGGGCCCATAACCGCCCTTGGCGGGGTAAGCATGGTAGCAGATACCTCCGTTGGAATGCCTTTTTCATTTAATACAGTAACCAAAGCCTGACCAGTGCCCAATGAAGTTAGTATTTTATCGATCTCGTAGAAATCTGATTTTGGATAGGTATTAACTGTTTTTTTTAAAGCATCTACATCATTTGGCGTAAATGCCCTTAATGCATGTTGTACGCGGTTACCCAGTTGCCCTAAAACACTTTCAGGTACATCGGTAGGCGCCTGGGTACAGAAGAAAACACCAATTCCTTTTGAACGGATTAACCTAATAATGGTCTCAATTTGCTCTAAAAATGCTTTCGAAGAATTTTTGAACAATAAATGTGCTTCATCAAAAAAGAAAATCAGTTTTGGTTTGTCTAAATCGCCAACTTCGGGCATGGTATTAAATAACTCAGCCAGTAGGCTCAATAAAAATGTAGAATATAATACGGGCTGATTTTGAACATCTGCAATATTTAACAAACTTATGGTTCCTTTGCCATCAACACGCTCGAAAAGATCTTCAATGTCAAAAGATTTTTCGCCAAACATACCCGCCAATCCTTGCTGCTCTATAGCGACAATTTTTCTTAATATAGTGCCAGAAGTAGCAGTAGAAATGGTACCATAACTGCTTTTTATTTCTGCAGCTCCGGCACCTTCTGATAAATAAGAAACCAGTTTCTTTAAATCATTTAAGTCGATAACCGGCATTTTGTTATCATCAGCATATTTAAATATTACCGCCATAACACCTGCCTGGGTATCATTTAAATCCAGCACTTTAGATAAAAGCGTTGGACCGAATTCCAATACTGTTGCCCGCATCTGAGCACCCATTTTACCCGAAAGGGAGTAAATTTCGATGGGAAAGCCAGATGGAGAAAAAGGTTTGTTGAGCTGTTGTGCTCTTTCTTCTATTTTTGGATTAACGGAGCCGGGCTGGTTTAAGCCTGATAAATCGCCTTTAACATCTAACATAAAAACAGGAACGCTGGCATCCGACAGTTGTTCTGCCAATAATTGTAGGGTCCGAGTTTTACCTGTTCCGGTTGCTCCAGCAATTAAACCATGTCTATTCATCATTTTTAGCGACAAATTAACCTCAGCTTCGCTGTAAACCTGACCGTCTAAAATTCCGGCGCCTAAATAAATGTACGAGCCTGTAGGGGCGTAGGATGATTTTATTTTTTCGATGAATTTTGAAGAAATATCGCTCATTTTTTTAAATTAGATTGCCAATTTAAGAAAGATATCTTAAAAAGATTGTGTTTTTGTTTCGACTTTTAATGCAAAATACTGCACAAACGGTTGTTTAATGGTGTTGGTTAAGTTGCTTATAATAATTTAGTTCGTTCTGCAGTGCGGTTATTTCTTCTTGCATATTTTGCAATTGATTGAGCAGATGCGAAACAGCATGAATGCCCTCTAAGTTGATTTCCAGATCGTGTGCTAGACGAAGATACTGCTCCAATTTGGTCAATTCATCAACTGGCAAAAAGAGCGATTGCTTTTTAACCGTGGTGTGGATCAGGCCAAAATTTTCAAGTGATTGGATAAAGTTGATCTCTACGTGGTGATAAGCGCAGATGTCTTCTACAGGTATTAGATTGGTTTCCATAATGGTTAGAATTTGGAAAGTTTTTCGAATAGTTCTTTTTGTTCGACATTTAGATTGGTAGGTAATTTTACCTGCCACTTGATATATAAATCGCCAAACTGATTTTCTTTTTTATAAAGTGGAAATCCTTTTCCTTTTAAACGTAAAGTAGCATCGGGCTGTGTTCCCTCTGGCACTTTAAGTTTAACTTTGCCGTTTAAGGTTTCTACAATTTTTTCGCCTCCTAAAATGGCCGTATATACATCTATTTCTTCCTGGATATAGATGTCGTTTCCTTTTCGTTTAAATCTTGGGTGATCTGTAATATTAAATTTGATGTACAAATCTCCGGGAGGGCCATTGTTAACACCTGGTGCACCGTAACCTGGCAACTTAATTTTCTGCCCATTTTCTACACCCGCCGGAATGGTAATACGTACTTGTTTGCCGTTTACGGTTAAGGTTTGTTTGTGTGTCGTATATGCATCGAGTAGATTCAGTTGTAAATCGGCATTGTAATCTTGGCCTTTAAAAGGGGAATTTCTACTGCTTCTGCCACCGCCGCCGAACATCGAAGAAAAGAAATCAGAAAAATCGTCGCCTCCAAAACCTCCAGAGTAGCTGTTACCGCCATATCCTCCACCTTGCGACTGGTATTGCCTTTTCTGCTGTTGCTGGGCATCTAGCTGATCGGCATGTTGCCAATCTTTACCGTACTTATCATATTTCTTACGCTTTTCCGGGTCACTTAAAACTTCGTTTGCCTCATTTATTTGCTGAAATTTTTTATTGGCTTCCTCATTGTTGGGGTTAAGATCGGGGTGGTGCTTTCGGGCTAATTTTCTATATGCTTTTTTAATGTCCTCAGTTGTCGCGTCTTTTTTCAGATCGAGGATTTTATAATAGTCTATGTAGTCCATATCCATAATGGCTTAACAAATAAATAAAGGTAATGTTCAATTTATTGCATAAATGTATGCTTTATAACGGTGTTTTTCAATTGGGATTGTTAAGTGTAATGTAGGTTTGCTTTATCATTAAGAGATTAAAGGTCATTAAGATTTTTTATTATAGCATGATGTGTGCAGTTAGATGTTACCATCTGACTGATTCATAAACTTAGAATATAGATAATTACCGAAAAGGAAGAAACTAAGGGATTGAATTAAAGTTTGTTTATTAGTGTCAGACAGTATAGTATCTGACACCGCTAAAAACCCCATTAAACAAAAAAATGCCCCAAATTGAGGCACTTTAATCGATAAAGGTAGAGAGAGATTTATTTTTTATTTTTTACATATTTTTCTAACCATTGGTCTTGCTCCCAAAGCATGTGAAGCAAGTTTTCTTTGCCGCGGTAGCTGTGTGCTTCATAAGGTAAAAATACAAAACGGGTAGTACCGCCAGCACCTTTAATCGCATTGAACAAACGTTCGCTGTTAATAGGAAAAGTGCCTGGGTTATCGTCAGAATCACCGTGGATTAACAATATAGGCGTTTTAATTTTATCTGCATAACTGAATGGGCTCATTTCGTAATACAACTGAGGTGCCTGCCAATAGGTACGCTCTTCGTTTTGGAAACCAAAGGGCGTAAGTGTACGGTTATAAGCTCCGCTACGGGCAATACCTGCGGCAAAAAGATTAGTATGAGCCAATAAGTTTGCAGTCATAAAGGCACCATAACTATGCCCCCCAACAGCCATACGTTTTTTATCGCCAACGCCTAGCTCAACCAGTTTATTAATAGCAGCTTCGGCATTAAGATGTAGTTGATCTACAAAGGTATCGTTAGGTTTTTTACCATCTTTGGCAACAATTGGCATTTCGGCATTATCTAACACTGCATAACCACGGGTTACCCAAAAAATGGGAGAGGCCCAGCTAATTGTAGTAAACTTGTCTTTCGATCCACGGATCTGTGCGGCATCTGCTGGAGAGTTAAACTCGCGAGGGTAAGCCCAAATTAATGAAGGTAATGGTCCGTCTTTGTCTTTGTTGTAACCTTTCGGTAAATACAGGTCGCCCGTTAAATCTACGCCATCGGCACGTTTGTAAGAAATTTTCTGTTTGGTAATGCCCTCTAAAGATGGATATGGATTAGTGAAATTAGTAATTGGTTGATCGGCGACGCGAAGCACCAGGTTTTTAATAAAGTAGTTAGGTACTAATTTTTGACCCTCTTTACGGGTAAGCAAAACCAGTTTATCAGGATTAATTACATCGCTTACATATTCGAAAGTTCCTTCGGCACTGCGCCAGATAATTTCATTCTTTTTAGTGGTTAAGTCGAATTTGGCTAAGAAAGGCAAGTCTCCTTTTGCTGATGAACCTACTATATTGTTCATTAACAGTTTAGTGCCATTATCAACCGTTTTAATTACCTGTCGGCCGTATTTGTTTTTAGTAGTAACCGGAGAGCCTGGATTGCCATAAGCATCTGTTTGGTTACGGCTGTACAATTCTTCTACTTCGCCTGTTGTAGGGTTGTAACGGCTCACTTTATTGGTTTGTTTGCTACGTAATCCTTCCATAATTAAGGCAAGGTTGGCATCACCCCATTGTACACCCCGGTAACGGGTCTGTGTTTTAAATAATTCTTTTTCTGTGCCGGTAAAAGGTGCGCTTAGCGCATAAACCGCATCGTGAAAGGGAATATCTTTTTTAATTAAACCACTATCCAATGGCTTGCTCCAAACCAGTGTAGCAGGTTCATCGTCCCTCCAATCGAAACCACGCGGTACGTTTTGCGTATTGTCATAACCAGATGGAGTACCCTCTGAAGAAGGTAGTTCGGCAATAACTTTAATGGTTTTGCCCGTTAAATCAGTAATGGTTACCGTTGATGGAAAACCGTTTGCAGTAACCAAATAAGAAAAAGGTTTGCGTATGGTTTCGATCATCATGTAATTTTTATCAGGCGATAAACTTGTCGAACCATAAATAGCTGGTTTTCCAATGGCAGTTTCTACACCTGCTGTATTTTTTACCAATTGCGAGGTTGCGAAAAACTCGAACAATTGTTCGTCAAAAGGTGATTTAATTAAATCCTGAAAAGTGGCGCTTGGTGCAGCTTTACCTAGGTTTTGCTGAATGGTTGGCCCTTTTGGCATCAATGGTTTCGTAGGTGCAGCACTTGCTGGCTTAGTTACCGTACGGTAGATAATGGTATTATCATTTAACCAGGTAAGGCCACTACCTAAAACCACATTTAAAAAAGCCTTATTGGTTTTAACTGCTTTTTTTGTAGCCAGATCAATAATATAAAGATCTACTCCTTTTTGGGTGGTATGGGTAAAGGCAATTTTATTTTCTGATGGGTTCCAACTAATGTTGCTGGCGTATAATGGAGTTGGCAACCCTGAAACCTGAAACGTTTGGTTGGATTTGACGTTTTTTAAACTAAAATTGTTGATGTAGGTTTGCCTGCTGGGTGAGTAATTATTTGGATTTAACCTTAATCCTGCAATTCTGTATTCGGGCAAGGCCAGTTCTTCGACCGAGGGATAGGAGTTGCGCTCGCTAAACAAGATCCATTCTGCTTTGCCATCAATACTTACGCCAGGTGTTGGTTTGGCAAGTAATAAATCGGCAATTTCTTTTGGCGGTGTTTGGTAGCTTACTGCGTCTTGTGCGGCTGAATTAAGCGAAACACAAGCGCCCGCTATCAATAAATAGAGGTGTAGTTTTTTTATCATTTCCAGTTTTTTGTTCGAAATAAGGAACAATCAAATATTGTAAAATTTAACTTATTATCGCGTAACTTCTTATTTACATCGTGAAGTGGATGCTTTCTTCTGTCATTCTGAAGGTACTGAAGGATCTTTTTAATAAATGACCTTATATCTTTCAGTTCTCACTAATACTAATGTTTTAACCATTGTGGAGTTAAGAGAAGTTAAAGATGTGTATACGGCAATCTTTTAACCGCAAAAATAAACACCTGGTAATATAGGAATAAAGATCTTTCGCTGCGCTCAGGATGACAAATAGATATATCTGTGGCAAAAGAAAAGCGCTCATAATCTACTGTGGATTCAATTCATCATCCATTTTACATCTTCCATTAAGGATACAAGCTACTTGTGTGGGCTACAGCGTTGATAATCATTTCTTTTAAAACTTCGATATGAATATCGCTCATTTTTTTAAAGTAGATACAGGCTTTAGATGTTTTATGTTTACCGAATCTGGAAAGCAATTCTTCCCGATCTTTAAATTGAGAAGATAGATATAAAACTATGGCGTCTTTTCTTGGAGAAAAACCAGCTAATGGTGCATCACCTTCCCGGCCGCTTTCATATTTGTAATGGTAACTTCCAAAACCAACAGTGGCATTCCCCCACATTTTAGCTTTGAAACCTGTGGTTAAATTTAGAATATCCGACAGGTTAAAACAATCAGCTCTTTTGTTTTCGTTGGGAATGGTGTTTAAAAAGTCTGGAACGCTTAAATCGTTTTCGGTAGTTTTATTCTGTGCCATTTCTTTTTTATGATGAATATAAGAATTTGATCAAATAATTTCAATTTCTGCGGTAATTGTATTTAAAGTAATACGTTATTTCTTGGAAAAGGTAGGTTTGAAAATCACTCATTTTGGGCATATTTCACAGTAATTAGCTGATGTAGTTTGATATATGTCAAAAAATCAACACCTTTTATACAATCTTTTACACTTATTCTTACATTTGAATTGTCAATCGTCCCCGATAGCTGATTTAATTATTTTTTCATTTTTTTAAAAATTAATTATCTCAATGACAACACAACAACAACAAAAACAAGGAGAAATTCTTGAACGCCTGGTGCGCAGAGACCGCATGGGCATCAGTGAGCTTTCAAGGAAACTTAATGTAAGCCGCAGAACAATTTACAACTGGTTTGGTCAAGACAGAATTGGGCATGAAGTAATTTGGCAGGTAGGCAAGTTATTAGGTCAGGATCTTTCTTCGGCATTTCCAGAAGCTTTCCCCAAGTACAACCCCGAATCCATCAATCAAACAGCAGATCCAGGTAAACAAATCGGTTCGGACAATAATTCGGTGTATTTCTGGATGAATAAATACATTCATCTGCTAGAAAAATACAATGACCTGTTAATAACAGAAGAGCCACAAGAGCTAGATCCAATTAGTAAGGAATTTCCACTTAGAAATAAAAGATCTGATACATTTTTATATCAATAAAACTAAGTTTTTTGCCAATAGAAATAAGCTAAGTCATCCCGTTAGATTTTTCTTTTTATTTACGTCTTAACTCCGGTCACTTCATTTTCCTATCTTCAACATTGTAATATTTTTAGGTATTAGCATCAGGAGCTTTTTAAATTTCTAATTTGGTAACCATCAAATTTTAGAAATGAGCGTATGATGACTACTTATCTGATTAGGTGTTTTTTTAGAGCCAATGGCTTTATTCTTTGCTTTTTACTTATTTCCTGCGCTGTTAAAGCACAACAAAAATTAAATGTGGCCGTAGCAGGGCTAACTCACGATCACGTTTATCTTATCATGAACAGCTATCAAAAAGCTGAAGTGAACATAATTGGTATTGCCGAAAATAATCCTGAGCTAGTTAAAAGGTTTAAAGACCGCTATAAAATTCCCGATAGCATATTTTATAATAACCTTACTGATTTATTAAAGAAAGAGAAACCTGATGTTGTTTTGGCTTACAATGCCATAAGCGAACATTTGGCTGTAGTAGAAGCTGCCGCTCCCCTCGGCATATCGGTAATGGTAGAAAAACCGTTGGCAATAACAGTTAAGCAGGCAGAAAGAATGGCTGAACTAGCAGCACAGTATAAAGTGCATATACTCACCAATTACGAAACTACCTGGTATTCGAGTAATCAAGAACTTTACAAGGATGTAAAGGAAGCCAATACCATAGGTGCCTTGCGAAAAATAATTGTGCACGATGGCCATCAGGGACCAAAAGAAATTGGGGTAAGTGCTGAGTTTTTAAGCTGGTTAACCGATCCCAATCAGAACGGGGGAGGTGCATTGGTCGATTTTGGCTGTTATGGTGCCAATTTAATGACCTGGTTAATGGATGGAAAAGCCCCAATTTCGGTTAGCGCAATTACCCATCAGATTAAAAAAGATGTTTATCCGAATGTTGATGACGATGCAACAATTTTATTGGAGTACCCATCTGCTACCGGAATTATCGAAGCATCGTGGAATTGGCCCTTTAGCATAAAAGATATGGAAGTATTTGGTGCAAATGGATACATGCAGGCCGTTAATGATAAAACGTTAAGGCTGAAGAATAATGGGAAGGACGAATATAAAATTTATCAGGCTAAAACATCGAAGCCAATTTATTCAAACCATTTAAGTTATCTGTCTGCAGTTTTAAAAGGAGAAATTAATCCAGTAAATGATTTATCATCACTATCGAATAATTTAATTGTGGTCAAAATTTTAGCGGCTGCGAAAAAATCAGCTCAAACAGGCAAAAAGGTGATTTTAAAATAGCTACTACATAATAAAAATAGCCACCTGTGCGATGGCTATTGGTGAGGAGAATAGT
The DNA here is from genome assembly GCF_004310665.1 of Pedobacter kyonggii. Lineage (GTDB taxonomy): Bacteria > Bacteroidota > Bacteroidia > Sphingobacteriales > Sphingobacteriaceae > Pedobacter > Pedobacter kyonggii. Next base: position 14,559 of record NZ_SIXF01000017.1, read on the forward strand.
ATCTTCTCTATGGTGTGCCTGCCCTCCGCGGATCTCCCGCTCACAGGACTTTTTTATCTTTCTTTATGCTTAACAATTTAGGCAATAGTTGGTTTTGATCCGCAAAATAATTTTGCACATCGTGTGGAAAATGTTAATATCTCTAAAAACGGATCAAGGATAATCTAAATGTACCGACATGAAATGTTATACACATTTTTGAAATAAAACTTTTTAGCGTGTGCGATGTTTGTGATATGGTTGCTGCCGATGATATAATTACATCATTTAATGGCAAATTATCAAGCATTAAATCATGTCCGAACTAAAAAAAGAGCTTTTTTGTAACCTAGGCGACCGCTCTGCTGATGGGTATTTTATTTTCGATTATACGGAACAAAATTTTTCATACCTCAATAAGTCGATAAGTAACATTTGGGAACTGGGCCTTGATGAAGTTGTGGCTAAGCCACAATTGCTTTTTGAGCGTGTACACCCTGAAGATTCGGAACATGTAATGTCCTGTTACAAAGAATGCCTTGAAGATGGTACAGAGAAAAAATATGAATTCCGCTTACTGTTTGCCGATAGAGAAAAATATGTGCGGATAATTGTGTTTACCGTTGCCGATGGGGAAGTAAAGCGTTTAGTGGGTACAGTAGAGGATACCACGATAATGCGCCACAATAAAATCCATATTGAACAAATAAACGCCCGAAAAAATATAACCTTAGAAGTATTGGCACACGATTTAAAAGAACCGCTGGCCATGATGAAATTAGCTGCCTCATCCATGAAAGATGGCGTTGCCCAAACAGGTAATGAGCAGATGATAAACTCGCTGGCTTTTATTCATGATATGTGCGAGCGTAACCTGCTTTTGGTACGGAGCATGATTAACCGGGAGTTTTTGAAATCATCGATAGTTGAAATTGGCAAAGAGCGGGCAGATTTGGTCTGGGAACTTAGAGATGTGGTTCGTTTTTACAAACGATCGAAACTAGGCAAAATGAAGAATATTAAATTCACAAGTTCTGCCGAACAGATTTATCTGTACCTGGATAGTATGAAATTTATGCAGGTAATCAATAATCTAATCTCAAATTCAATAAAATTTACTGCCGATCATGGAAATATTACTTTACATGCCGAGGAATATGAAAGTACCGTTTTAATTACAGTAGCCGATAATGGGGTTGGAATTCCAGATGAGATGCACGCCGGGCTTTTTGATCATTTGCCCGAAACTTTAAGACCAGGTCTGAAAGGCGAAGAATCAGGCGGATTTGGTATGGGCATAATCAAATCAATTGTTGAGTTGCACCAGGGAAAAATCTGGTTTAAAAGCAAAATTGGTATCGGAACTACTTTCTATATTGAGCTGCCTAAGTAGCCTTTTTTAATTTTATAACAGTGTAAGTTATATTTGAGTTATGATTAACATTATTCTTGCGGATGATCACCATATTATCCGGACCTCACTTAAAGCACTTATAGAAAAACACGAAGGCATCAAAGTTGTTGCAGAAGTATCAGACGGTTTAGCGGTTTTGGAACTTTTGGAAAAAGGAATAAAAGCTGATATTATTTTATCAGATATTATAATGTCCAGGCTCGATGGAATAGCTTTATCCAGCACCATTAAGGAGCGGGGATACGACATAAAAGTAGTTGTATTGTCTATTTTAGATGATGAAAAGTACGCGTCAAATGCCTTTACATCAGGCGCTTTTGCTTACCTGTCAAAAGATATCGAAGAAGATGAATTGCTGTTTTGCCTAAAGCATGTAATGAAAGGAAAACGGTATCTTTCTTCTAATTTATGCATCTCCATTTTAGAGCGTTTTAATACACAGTTAAATATGCTTTCGCAAAAAATGAATACTGAAATCAACTTTTCTGAACGCGAAATTAATGTATTAAAACTCATCGCTGATGGGTTGACCAATCAAGAAATAGCAGACAAATTGTACTTAAGCAGGCGGACAGTAGAGAGCCAGCGAGAAGCTTTAATCAGTAAAACCGGCACAAAAAACTCTGCTTCTTTAGTTCGTTTTGCTATGCGAAATGGTTACGTAGCCTAGTATTTTTGATCGTTTTGGGGCAATTTTTTAGTGTTTTAAATAAACCGTAAAAAATCGGGTATTTCTACAAATAACATTGCATGGTGCTATTTGTTGAATATTTACAATCAGCCCTAAAACGAATCATGGAAACATTAAATTTCAATTGCGACATATACCAATACAGACAACCACTTTTTGATCGCGCACTAGCTTATACGCGTGATGAAGACGATGCCGCTGATTTAGTTCAGGATACCTTTATGAAAGCGTTTAGGTTTTCGGCTAAGTTTGAAATGGGAAGTAACGTACGCGCTTGGCTTTTTACAATTCTAAAAAATACCTTTCTTAATCATTATTACAAGGTAAAACGGAAAAATGAAATGATCCAGCAGGAAGAGGATTTAACTTCCATCCAACTGGTTCCAAGCGCATCAACTAACGGTGGTGCGGCAAAGTTTATGATGGAGGACATTCAAAAGTCATTAAATGCCTTGCCCGAAGATTGCCGTTTTTGTTTTTGCCGTTATTTTGAAGGTTATAAATATCATGAAATTGCTGCTGAACTTGATATACCATTGGGCACTGTAAAAACCAAAATACATGTAGCAAGAGGACTTCTTAAAAAGATGCTTAAAAATTATAAATCTGGGTTGGCTGCCTAACCTTCTCATCGTTTATTCGGTAAATTCAGGTATAAATACGCCATGTGAGATAATTAACTTAAACTAGATTTGTTGCATATGAGCAACGTGCTAGTTAAGAAAATCTTTGTAGTTGATGATGATGAGAACATCCACGACATTATAAATTTAATTTTTGAGGAAGAGCATTACCTTATTAAAAGCGTTTTAAGTGCTGATAATTTGGAAGAAGCAATCGCTGATTTCCTGCCTGATATTATTTTATTGGATATCTGTATTGGTAAACATGATGGTCGGGATATTTGCAATAAATTAAAGCACAATCCTAAAATAGCTCATTTGCCCATTATATTGGTTTCGGCTTTAAATATGGATAATTTAGGTTGCTCACCAACTGCCATCATTGAAAAACCTTTTGATATTATGGATCTCCAACAGAAAGTAAAAACTTTGTTGGATAAAAACTAAGGTCATTTGAGCAAAAAAAAGGGATAGACTAACAGCCTATCCCTATATCTAAACTCAAACATGCGCTCAAACATGAATGAATCTCCAAAATTAAACATTTTAGTTTATTATTAGTTTTAAAAAGTAGTGTAAATAGTTAAGACTAGATGTTATGAGGATGTTAAGCCACGCTTAGTTTTACCATCTGAAATACTTAGTTTCATTTTTGAGTTTTATTGCGGAGATTTATAAAATGAAATTATCATGATTTTCAAAAACCGTACTCCAGATCAATCATGACTGCTTCAGCATCATTAAAACATATTGATACAGATGAAAATAGCAACTTATAATGTAAACGGAATAAATGGGCGCTTACCTGTTCTTTTACGTTGGCTGGAAGAAACCCACCCTGATGTGGTTTGTTTACAGGAATTAAAGGCACCGCAAGAAAAATTTCCGGAGCAGGCTATTAATGATGCTGGTTACAATGCCATTTGGCATGGCCAGAAAAGTTGGAATGGCGTTGCTATATTGGCTCGAAACCTGGAAATAAAAGAGCTAAAAAGAAATTTGGATGGCGATCCTGAAGATTTGCACAGCCGATACATCGAAGCAATGGTGAATAATGTTATAATTGGTTGTCTTTACCTTCCGAATGGAAATCCGGCACCAGGGCCAAAATTCGAATATAAGTTACGATGGTTTGAACGTTTTACCGCCCATGCCGCAAAATTGTTAGAATATAACTTGCCAGTGGTTTTATGTGGCGATTATAATGTAATACCTACAGAGCTGGATGCTTATAAACCAGAACGTTGGGTTGAAGATGCTTTATTTCGTCCTGAAACCCGTTTGGCATTTCAAAATTTAATGGCACAAGGCTGGACAGATGCGATCAGAAAATTATATCCAACTGAAACGATATATACCTTTTGGGATTATTTCAGGAATGCATACGGTAGAGATGCGGGATTAAGAATTGATCATTTTTTACTAAGTCCTCAGGTTAGTGATCGCTTAAAAGCTGCGGGGGTAGATAAACAAGTGAGGGGCTGGGAAAAAACAAGCGATCACGGTCCGGTATGGATTGAACTAAACGAGGCTTAATATTATTACGACTTATTCTTTAAATCGGTTACATCTAAAATTGTTCCTATTAATTTTAAGCATTCACCATCCTGTTGGGATAGTATTCCATCTGCTTTAATCCATCTGATTTCTCCGTCAGGTCGGCAAATTCTGTGTACTGTGTGGTAGCTGTTTTTTTCTCTCGAAACTGTGAGTTCAATTTCGTCCTGAACATGGTCAAGGTCTTCTGGTAGAATTAAACCTAAAACTTTTTCATAACTTAAAACCTCATCTGGTGGGCAACCTAGGTTTTTCTTAAACGACCGGGTTGAACGGAGTATACCCGTTGTTATACTTAATTCCCAAAAACCAAGGCCTAGGTGGTCGAACACCACATCCCAATGATCATCGCAGATAATGGATAGATCAATATTTTTTTTATTTGTACTCATAAATAAAGGATAAACTATTTGAGGAAATTACATAAACAATGTAAAATATTTCGAGTATTAATAAAAATAAACGTAGTGCTCAGGGGTTTAAATAAAATGAGGAGCAAAAGGTAGGATGGTTTAACGTAGTTGCCTGAGCAGGCAAAAAATAAGTCAAGCTTTAAAACTTGACTTATTTGGGAATAATTAATGCTGATTGGTGTTTTTTGACTTTTCGATTAGTTCTTTTTGATCGCTCAAATCTTTATAGTAAAAATAACCACCAAATCCTAAGATGAGGATGATATTACTTATTTTGAAACTATGATCAAGCCAATAACTAAATGCTGGCACATTACCACTAAAACTTTGTTTAATGTTTGGCCAGGAGTTAAGAATGAAAATAATAACAATCATTAGCAAAACCTTTAGCAAGGTGCTGAGGATGATCTTTTGGTGATTTACTTTTTCCATTACTTAAATTCTCTGAAATCCTGGCCGTCGGTAATGTTCAATAAGCTTTCATAAATCAAGCTGATTACATTGTCAACATCCTCTTTGTGTACCATTTCTACGGTAGTATGCATATAGCGTAACGGCAGCGAAATTAATGCTGATGGTACGCCACCATTCGAATAGGCAAAAGCATCGGTATCAGTTCCGGTAGAACGCGAAGATGCCTGACGCTGGAAAGGAATATGATTTTTCTCAGCCGTTTTAATTAATAATTTATTTAAATTGGTTTGAACAGCTGGGGCATACGAAACTACAGGACCTTTACCGGCTGATAAATCGCCTTGAATGTTTTTGTTAATCATTGGCGTAGTGGTATCGTGTGTTACATCAGTAATAATGGCCACATTGGGTTTAATGCGCTGAGCAATCATCTCGGCACCGCGTAAACCGATTTCTTCCTGTACGGAGTTTACAATATATAAACCGAAAGGAAGTTTCTTCTTGTTCTCTTTTAATAAACGTGCTACTTCGGCAATCATAAAACCGCCCACACGGTTATCTAAGGCACGGCCAACATAATAGCGGTCGTTCAAAACCATAAACTCGTCTTCGTAGGTAATTACACAGCCTACGTGGATGCCTAATTTTTCTACTTCTTCTTTTGTAGTACAACCACAGTCTAAAAAGATATTTTTTAGTTCTGGTGCCTGTTCTTTTTCGCCATGGCGGGTGTGGATTGCTGGCCAACCGAACACTGCTTTAACCATTCCCTTTTCAGTATGGATATTCACACGTTTTGATGGCGCAATCTGATGATCTGAACCGCCATTACGGATTACATAAATTAAACCATCTGCGGTGATGTAATTTACATACCAGGAAATTTCATCGGCATGTGCCTCTATAACTACTTTAAAAGTAGCTTTAGGGTTAATAACACCTACAGCGGTACCGTAGTTATCGATAAAATGTTCGTCGATATATGGTTTTAAATAGTTTAACCAAAGTTTTTGTCCTTCCCATTCGTAACCGGTAGGAGCAGGATTATTGATGTATTCTTCAAGAAATTGCAGCGATTTTTTAGTAACCACAGCAACATGTTTTTTCTTTTCTTCGTCTTTTTTCTTAGCCATAATGTTATTCTATAATTGTTCGCCATCCTGAACTTGATTCAGGCTCTGATTAATAAGATGCCGAACTAAATCCGATAGCTATCGGATCAGCATGACGGTTGGTAATTTAAAGTTCTTTTTCCATTACCACAAAATCGTAACCATCTTTAAAAAAGGTTTTATCTGTTTCGTGGAAGCCAAATTTAAAATAAAATTCCTTAGCATTTACACGTGCGTTGCACCATAGTTTTGTCGCTTTTTGAATTTTACAAAAATCAAGGATATATGCCATTAGTTGTGAGCCATAACCTGCTTTTTGAGTATCGGGCAGAACGGCAAGTTTACGGAACTGATAAACATCCCCATCATGAAATAGGGAAACCACTCCAGTTAACTTATGATTGAGGTATAATCCAAAATGGATGCTGTCAAAATCATCGGAAAGCTTTACACGATCAAAAGGTAATTCTGGATACATGGCCTCATGCCTGATCCGCCAGGTTAGAGAAGGGAATATTTGCTCAATTTGAACCATAGTTATAATAAAAAGCTAAATCCGATTTTTCCGCCAATTCCGTAATAGGTATCGGTTTTGTTAATTGCAGCAAGAGGACCTAAAGCCAACTCGAAGTTAACTTTTCTGCCAACAGTGGTTTGAAATCCCCACTGCGGCATAATATTGATCTGATAACCATATACGGTATCGCTCTGTGTGGGGATAATGGCTAACACATCAAGACCTACATAGCCAGCACTGTTATTTAAGGTTCTTTTACCTTTTTTAATCCTTCTGTTAAAATTGTAATAATGCCTAAATCCGGCATTAAGAGCGGGGTAAACTTTAAAATCTGTGTCTGTGTTAAAGCTAAAATTATAATTGTTATCAATTGAGATCTCCGTTTGATAAATAAAAACGCCTTGGGCCCCTGCACCAAAATAAACTGAAGTTGTTTTACCCACTTTTTGCTCTCTTTCGTAACCAAGTCCCAATATGGTCAACCTGATTTTATTTAATGACTTTACTTCGGTTGGCTGTTCTACTTTTGTACTGTCCTGCGCTTTTGCTTTACCGAAAATGGCCAGGCAAATAAGTAAGGCCGAAAATGTTTTGATTGCGTTTTTAGATTTCATGAAATTTTTATTGATTAGTTATTTGTTTTTTCTTCCGTAAAACTGATAAATTAAAATGTTAAGGACAATTATACCTGTCATTCCATAACAGAATAATGCCCATCCACCTTGGTCCCACAGCCACAAACCCAAGGCTGAGCCGCAACTGGCACCAATAAAACTAACTGACATAAAAATGGTGTTTAGTCTATTTCTCGCCTCTGGTATTAAGGTGTAAATTCGGGTCTGGTTGGTTACATGTATGGCTTGCTGGCCGATGTCTATAAGTACAATGCCAATTACAAATAGGTACAAATGGCTGCCCGTAAAATAAAACAATGCGATACTAACGATTTGTAATATAAAACCAATCATTAAGTTTTTGCGCGGATTGTTACCATCGCTTAACTTTCCAACTAATGGTGCCGCCAATGCACCCGCTGCCCCAGCAATTCCAAATAACCCAATCTGCAGGGTTTGGAAATTAAAGGGTGAGTTAGCCAGAAATAATACCATGGTAGTCCAAAATGCACTAATAATTGCGAAAGCCAGGAAGTTAATAATCGAAGTCTCTCTTAAGGCAGGTTGGGTTTTGATATAACTGAACATCGAACGCATGAGTTCCTTGTACGTTCCTTTAAAAGCAGGGTAGCTTTGCGGAAAGCGTTTAGCCATTAAAAGAATAAGCAGTCCACAAATTCCGGCTGCAATATAATAAACAGCTCTCCAACCTAGCCAAAAGCCAATACTGCCACTTACCGCCCGCGAGGCCAAAATTCCAACCAGCAAACCACTCATAATCATCCCAATATTGGCCCCACGATTTTCATCGGTACTTAAATTAGCCGCTAAGGGCAAAATCAATTGGGGTACAATAGAGCAGGTGCCAATTAAAATTGAGGCAACTTCCAGTACAAAAAAGGTGTGTGAAACCGCGGCAACCAATAAGGCGAAGATTGCAAGTCCGGTAATTATGAGAATCTGTTTTTTACGTTCAAACATATCGCCCAGAGGCACTAAAAGGAAAAGTCCTAAAGCGTAACCGATCTGCGTGAGGTAGGTAATACGTCCGGCATCGGTTTCAGTGAGACTAAAATCTTTTGCAATTAAGATTACCAAAGGTTGGCAGTAATAAATGTTTGCAACAATTAGGCCTGTGCAAAAAGCCATGAGGAGGATATCGGCGCGTGATAATTTCTGAGTAATCTGCATTTAGTCTTAAGTCGGAAGCCTTCAGTCATGAGTCTTAATGGTCTGGATTGATACAAACCTTACTATGCACCAATGACTGGGATTATTTTCTACAAAGGTATATTTCCATGTTTCTTTCTTGGATTATTCACCACCTTATTTTCCAACATCTTAAAGGCTTTTATCAACTTTGTACGGGTTTGGGCTGGCTCAATCACCTCATCAACAAAGCCGCGTTCGGCCGCCCGATATGGGTTGGCAAAGATATCTGAATATAATTTTTCTTTCTCCAGCCATTTTTCTTCAGGGTTTTCCGCTGAAGCAATTTCTCTTTTAAAAATAATTTCTGCGGCACCTTTTGCACCCATTACAGCAATTTCTGCACTAGGCCAGGCGTAGTTCATATCTGCACCAATATGTTTGCTGTTCATCACATCATAAGCACCACCATAAGCTTTTCTGGTAATTACAGTAATGCGTGGTACAGTAGCCTCGCTAAAAGCGTATAATAATTTTGCACCATTGGTGATAATGCCATTCCACTCCTGATCTGTACCTGGTAAAAATCCCGGAACATCTTCAAATACCAATAATGGAATATTAAAGCAATCGCAAAAGCGGACAAAACGGGCTGCTTTGGTTGAAGAATTACTATCCAAAACACCTGCTAAATAAGCGGGCTGATTGGCTACTATACCAATACTTCTTCCCGCAATACGGGCAAAGCCTACTACAATATTTTCAGCATAAGCTGCATGTACCTCTAAAAAGCTGTCCGTATCAGCTACGGCAGAAATCACTTCACGTATATCGTAAGGCTGCGAAGCATTTTCTGGCATAAAAGTATTTAATTCCGGTCGACTTTCATCAGTTGTTTCGTAAGGTAAATGATCGACTATTTCCTCACAGTTTTGCGGCATATAGCTCAGTAGTTTCTTTACATGGTTAATAGCCTCAATTTCATTGGCACAGGCAAAATGGGTAACACCCGATTTTGTAGCATGTGTGCTGGCACCTCCCAATTCTTCTGAGGTTACTTCTTCGTGCGTTACCGTTTTAACTACATTTGGGCCAGTAACAAACATATAAGAAGTATTTTCTACCATTAAAATAAAATCGGTAATGGCTGGCGAATAAACAGCTCCACCTGCGCATGGCCCCATAATGGCCGATAGCTGCGGAATTACGCCCGAAGCCTGTACGTTTTTATAAAAGATATCGGCATAGCCGCCTAAAGAAACAACCCCTTCCTGAATGCGGGCACCGCCACTATCATTTAAACCGATCAGTGGTGCACCATTTTTCATGGCCATATCCATAAGCTTGCAAATTTTTTCTGCATGGGTTTCGGAGAGTGAACCGCCAAACACGGTGAAATCCTGAGAGAATACATAAGTTAACCTGCCATTAATTGTTCCATAGCCAGTTACTACACCATCGCCAAGATATTTTTCGCGTTCCATCCCAAAATCAGCACTTCGGTGGGTAACCATCATGCCAATTTCTTCGAAGCTCCCTTCATCCATTAGAAAATGAATGCGCTCTCGGGCTGTAAGTTTGCCTTTTTTGTGCTGACTATCGATTCGGGCCTGTCCACCGCCAAGGTTTGCCTGGTTGATTTTATCTTTAAGTAATGCTATTTTTTTGTCCATTGCAACGCTATGAGATTTTAAAATTAAAAATTACTAGCGGTAATGCAAGGTAAACGGGGTGTTATTTTATCCTAGTCCAGCATGTGATGTTGAGTAAAGCAGGGGCGGGTTAGAGTCGCGATCGTCATGCTGTCCTGAATGTTCGGGATCAGCATCTTTCTGCCCATTAAGCCCCTGAAATAAATTCAGGGTGACGATAAAATGCAAAAATGTCTAAAGATTATACCTTAAAGGGGAGATTAATAATCGAACTGAGGTTAATAGGAAACGGTTGGTTCCGGGCTTTTGGCAATTTCAGTCCCGATTGTCGGGAAGAGCTTCCGATGAAGGATCGGAAGCTCTTCCCGACAATCGGGTTTATTTGACAAAGTTTGGTGCCTTGAAACAAACCCTTGTTAACTAAACCCGACAGGAGCGAACACATAGTGTAACGAAGTAAAGCGGATGGCGGGGCTACAGCACCCATGAAATACTGCCCTTTCATTTCCAAAAAAAAAAATATTATAATGAATTGGAAATGAGCAGTTCTGAGCTTTTGGCAATTTCAGTCCCGCTTTTGGTACGAGTTCCGATGAAGGATCGGGAGCTCTTCCCGACAATCGGGTTTATTAAACTTAGGTTGGTGGAAGAAGTCAAATCTTTCATCCGCTTAGGGTAAAATTGTGCGGTTTGGAATATGATTTTTATTAACTAAATCAAACTGGAGCAATATCCTTTTTGGCCTCGGTTAATTTAATTTATCACGGAACTAAGTATTTCCAAAATTTTTAAATGGTAGGCTTTTTATGTCGAATGCAATCGCCTATCTGTTATATTACATTTTTTTTACAGCTTAAAGCATTGAAAAACCAATAATCCGTTTATTTTTGTAACCATTAGGATTAAAATAACATTAGGGTTTTAGATGTTTTTAAGGAAATACAAGTATTTAATCGTTGCCTCATTCATGTTCATCTTCATGGCGAAGATGGGTATATCTGGTGCGCCGGTATTTTGTGCGAGTATTGACAAGGAAATCATGAACGCTGTAATCATGCAAATCGAGTTAGAGCATGAAGGCGGAAAAGAGACCGCCAAAGACATTGCAAAGTTTACCGATTTCAAACTCATCGAGCTTAATCATCCCATCTTTTCTTACGAGTTCTCTTCGAGCCATTTTTTTCTGAAGAGCAGTTTCATCGAACATTTTAAAAGATATGTAGATCCATATCATCCTACTGTTCCAACACCGCCGCCTAACTTTATCTAATTTTTTACTATTTGGGGTAATTATTGTGCCTAATCAATTGAATTGAGCATAAATGCTTTGTTAAAATGTTTACATTGTATTGCTGTGCCATTCTGAATATACCTTACAATTCCCCAGCGATTTATTCGTTAAAATTTACTAGATAATTATATCGTTATGCAAAAGTTTAACCCGGCCTTTTCAGGTTCGGACGTGAAGAAATATATTCTTAAAAAGAATTTAAAGAAAGATTTACCTGCAAGTATTGTAGTGTTTTTAGTAGCATTGCCACTATGTTTAGGTATTGCACTAGCCTCAGGTGCGCCATTATTTGCTGGTTTAATTACAGGTATTATTGGAGGGATAGTGGTTGCCTCTTTTAGCGGCTCGCAGTTAAGTGTGAGTGGCCCTGCCGCAGGTTTAACCGTTATTGTTTTAGGTGCCATTACCTCTTTGGGCAGTTATCAAACCTTTTTACTTGCCGTTGTACTGGCAGGGGTATTCCAGATGATTTTAGGTCTGGTTAAAGCCGGAACTATTGGTAATTACTTTCCGTCTAGTGTAATTGAGGGCATGCTTGCAGCAATCGGACTGATTTTGATTTTAAAACAATTACCACATGCATTAGGTGTTGATACCGATTTCAGTGGTGATGAGGGATTCTTTCAACAAGATCATGAAAATACTTTTTCTGCGATTACTGCTGCAGTAAGCCATTTTAGTTTGGCTGCGGTGATTATCAGTTTATTATCAATAGCTATTCTAATCGTGTGGCCTAAATTTCCAAAATTAGCAGTAGTACCTGCGCCATTATTGGTGGTAACTTTAGGAGTTCTCGGAACTTTACTTTTTGCAGGTACCGATCATGCACTACGTGCCGATCAGATGGTGAAAATTCCAGTGGTAAGTGGTTTTGGCGAATTTTTAGGCCTGTTTACCATGCCCGATTTCTCTCAGTTGGCTAATAAAAATGTTTACATTACAGCTGCAACTATTGCTGTTGTAGCCAGTTTAGAAACTTTATTAAGCATAGAGGCAGTAGATAAAATAGATCCGATTAAACGTGTATCGCCAACAAACAGAGAGTTAATCGCCCAGGGTTTAGGTAACATCACCAGTGGTATGGTTGGTGGTTTACCTATGACATCGGTAATTGTACGGAGTTCGGCAAATGTAAATGCCGGTGGCAGGACCAAAATGTCGGCTATTTTTCATGGTGGTTGGTTACTGTTATCATTGCTGTTCATCCCTGGATTAATTAACATGATTCCATTATCGTGTTTAGCTGCAATTCTTTTGGTAACGGGTTATAAATTAACACGCATCAGTTTGTTCAAACACATGTACCATAAAGGCTGGGATCAGTTTATTCCATTTGTTGTTACAGTATTGGCTGTGTTATTTACCGATCTGTTAAAAGGTGTAGCCGTTGGTATGTTGGTTTCGATTTTCTATTTATTGCGTACCAATATGCGTAACCCATTCTTTTACAGAATTACGAGCGAAGGCGACAAAAAGCACATCAGAATTAAACTTGCAGAGGAAGTTTCTTTCTTAAATAAAGCAGCGATACAAGTAGTTTTTACGAATATACCTAAAGAAACAACTGTAATTATTGATGGATCAAATGCGAGGTATATAGATCCTGATGTGTTAGAAACCATTTATAATTACAAACATAATGCCTATACCAAAGGTATTATTGTAATCTTGGAGAACATCCAAAAACATTATACAGTACCAAAATTAAATATAAAAGTAGAAGAAGATATTAATAAGTCATAAATATGTGCGCAAAAACAATAGATACGAAAGACATAACATACGATAGCCTGTTACAAGGCAATAAGGACTGGGTTAAAGATACGATCGACAGTGATCCTGCCTTTTTTGATAAATTGTCTGAAGGTCAGAGCCCACCGGTATTGTGGATTGGTTGTTCTGATAGCCGTGTGCCTGCAAATCAGATCACGAATACTAAACCAGGCGATATTTTTGTACATAGAAACATTGCCAATGTTGTAGTGCATACCGATATGAATTTACTTTCAGTACTGGATTATTCCATTAATGTATTAAAAGTTAAACACGTTATCGTTTGCGGCCATTATGGCTGTGGTGGCGTGAAAGCTGCATTAGGCAATAAACAGGTTGGAATTATTGATAACTGGTTAAGAAACATCCGTGATGTATACCGCACTCACGAACGTGAGATGACTACAATCAAAGATCCCGATCAGCGTTTTGACCGCTTGGTTGAATTAAACGCCATTGAGGGCGCTGCCAATGTAACCAATACATCGATTGTACAAAGTGCTTGGGCCAATGGACAGGAACTATCTGTACATGCCTGGGTTTATAGCTTAAAAACAGGAATCATAAAAGACCTAAAAGTAACTTGTACTTGTCTTGATGATGTTGCCCCTGCGTTTAAAGTAGGATAAAAACACCATAATAAGTGCTGTTTTTTTAGTTGTTAGGAAAAGCTCCCGGTTTTACATCGGGGGCTTTTATTTTTTTGTGGTATTAGGCATATTTCCTGCTTCTCCCTTATTGCCTTTTTCTGCATCTGTTCTTGCTTCTTCCGAACCAAAATCGCCCATTCCGAAATCTCTGCCGAGGTTACCCGCTTCAGTTTCAACACTATTTTTCTTTTCGTTATCGTTGCTCCGGTGGCGCGGCACCTGCTGATCGGGCATATTGGTTTTATCGGCGCCATTATCAGCATTTTTATTGCCCAGATTTTTGTTGTTATCTTTTGTGTTTTTCATGATCTTCTTTTAAGCTGCTTATATAAAACAGCAGAAAAGAAGATTGGTTTTATATCTTTAAACTGGCGTTGTATAAATCGAGCTGGTCAAGAGAATCGACCAACTAATCTATTTTATTTAGTTTTCGCTTCTTCGGTACTTAATAAAGTTTCCAATTCTTTCACCTTTTCGGGATATTTTTGTGCAAGGTTGTTCTTTTCGCCCAAATCATCATTTAAGTTATACAGTTGCACAGTAGGTAGGTTTCCACTATCGGTACGGGTAAGCTTATAAAAAACTTCTCCTTTTGATGGCCTGATATATTTCCAGTTATCTTTAACAATGGCCAGTTGGTTACTCTGTTCGATAAAGAAATCACGGCCTTTTTGGTCTTTTCCGGTAAAAGCACCCCATACATTTTTACTATCAATGGCATTTTTACTTTCTACATTAAAAAAACCGGCAAAAGAGGCCAAAAAATCAATCTGTGAAACTAAGGCTCCAGAAACGCCCGGTTTGATTTTTGCTGGCCACGAAATGATAAAAGGTTCGCGTGTGCCACCTTCTAAGATGCTGTATTTTCCTCCGCGTAAACTGCCTGCAGGTGTATGACCATGTAATTTTTCGAAACCTTGATCTTCGTAGCCGTCCATAATTACAGGACCGTTATCGCTGCTGAAAATGATCATGGTATTTTTATCAAGGCCCAGGTATTTTAGTTGTTTAGTTATTTCGCCAACGGCCCAATCGAGTTGTAAAATTACATCGCCACGATTGCCTAGCTCGCTTTTTCCCTTAAACATGGTGGCAGGTAAACGTGGTACATGCGGTTCGGTAAAGGCATAGTATAGAAAAAAAGGCTCTTGTTTATGATCTTCAATAAAATTCTTCGCTTTGGTTAAAAAGGTAAACGGAATTTCCTCATCAGTCCAGCGAGCAAATTTGCCTCCTTGCATATAACCAATACGGCCAATACCGTTTACAATGGTTTGGTTGTGCCCATGATTAGCTTCAGCAGGCATTTTTAACAATTCTGGATGGTCTTTTCCTGTTGGATCGGTACCGACTGGATTTTTATAATCAACCGTAATGGGATCTTTAGGATCTAAACCTACAACCAATTGATTTTCCATAAAAACGGTTGGCACCCTATCGGCCGTAGCTGGGAAAATAAAGGAATAATCAAAACCTACTTCTCTTGGCCCGGGCTTTACTTCTTTGTTCCAGTCTTTTTCTACTGCATTGCCTAAGCCTAAGTGCCATTTGCCAACAAGACCTGTTTTATAACCTGCTTGCTGAAAAATTGAAGGTAGAGAACTATTATCTGTTGGGATAATCAATGCGGCATCGCCAGGCAAAATACCTGTTCCTTTTTTACGCCATGCATATCTTCCCGTCATTAAGGAATAACGCGAAGGTGTACAGGTGGATGCGGTTGCATGACCATTGGTAAACCGCAGCCCTTGCTTTGCCAAGGCATCAATATTTGGAGTTTTAATTTTTGTTGCGCCGTAACAGCTGAGGTCGCCATAACCCAAATCGTCTGCATAGATGATAATTACGTTCGGTTTCTTTTGTGCTGTGGCGTAAAAGTTAAAACTGGCGAGGCCAATAATGAGGGATAATAAAAATTTGTGGTTCATGGTTAGAAAAGATGTTGATGTTTTTAAAATTAATGAAATCGTCCTCGTTTATAACGAGGATGCACGGGGGCCACATTTTTAATGTGGAGTATAAGTTAAGCGATACAATCGCTTTTCTCCATAATCCTCGTTGCAAGCGAGGATTATATGTGCATAAAAAAGGCCAAACAATGATGTCTGGCCTTTATATATTGTGCTATTAATCTTCTGCTAAGAATGGGTAACGATAATCAGTTGGCGATTCGAAAACCTCTTTAATGGTACGAGGAGAAACCCAACGCAATAGATTGATCATTGAGCCCGCTTTATCATTTGTACCCGAGCCTCTTGCGCCGCCAAATGGCTGTTGACCTACAACAGCACCTGTACACTTATCGTTGATGTAAAAGTTACCGGCCGAATTGCGTAGCGCATGACTTGCCTTTTCAATTGCATATCTATCTTGTGCTATTAAAGCACCGGTTAAGGCATAAGGTGAGGTAGTATCGATTACTTCTAAAATCTGGTCGAAATTTTTATCTGCGTAAACATAAACCGTTAAAACAGGACCGAACAACTCTTCGCACATGGTTGTATATTTCGGATCATCAACCACTAGAACAGTTGGTTCGATGAAATAACCTTTGCTCTTATCGTAGTTGCCGCCGGCAATAACTTCTACACCTTTATCTTTTTTAGCCTGATCGATATATTTTGCCAATTTATCAAAAGAACGTTCATCGATAACGGCATTAATAAAGTTGCCAAAATCTTCTGTTCCGCCCATTTTAAAGCTGGCAAGATCAGTTAACATCTGTTCTTTAATTTCTGGCCAAAGGCTTTCTGCAATATAAACGCGACTAGCCGCTGAACATTTTTGTCCCTGGTATTCGAAAGCACCACGAACAATTGCCGTACTTGCTGCTTTTGTTTGTGCAGATGGGTGAACCAGGATAAAATCTTTACCGCCAGTTTCGCCAACAATACGCGGATACGATTTATATTTGTGGATGTTTGTTCCAATTGTTTTCCAGATTTCCTGAAAAACTTTCGTTGAGCCCGTAAAGTGGATACCTGCAAAATCAGGGTGGTTAAAAATCACTTCTCCAGTTTCTGGTCCATCAGCATATACCAAGTTAATTACACCATCAGGCACACCTGCTTCACGGAAAATTTCCATTAAAAGGTTAGCAGCATAAACTTGTGTATCAGCGGGTTTCCAAACCACCACATTACCCATCATAGCTGCCGATGCTGGTAAATTAGCAGCGATTGCAGTAAAGTTGAAAGGAGTAAGGGCGAAAACAAAGCCTTCTAATGGACGTTGTTCAACACGGTTCCAGCTTCCACGAGGAGAAACAGGAGGTTGTTGTTTGTAAATATCTACCATGTAGCTTACGTTAAAACGTAAGAAATCGATAAGCTCACATGCAGCATCAATTTCAGCCTGGTAGGCATTTTTGCTTTGGCCTAACATGGTTGCAGCATTTAATTTGTAACGGTATTTACCTGCAATTAGGTCGGCAGCTTTTAAGAAAATAGCAGCACGGTGTTCCCAAGCTAAGTTTTCCCAATCTTCTTTTGCCGCTAAAGCAGCATCAATAGCTTGTGTAATATGGGTTTTGTCGCCAATGCTAAATTGAGCTAAAATATGTTGGTGATCGTGTGGTGGAACAACTTTTCCCTTTTTTTGGGTATGAACCTGTTTGCCGCCAATATACATCGGGATGTCTTGTTGGTGTGAGCGTGCCTCTGCAAGTGCTTCTTTTAAAAGTGCACGTTCTTTACTGCCTGGGCCATAATTTAATATAGGTTCGTTTACCGGAGTGGGTACGTTAAAAAATCCTTTAAGCATATTTTATTTTTTATGATTTGGACAAAGATAATGCTTTTTGGGGTAGGCAATTCTATTATTCTGTAAAGAAAATAGAGCAAACGTTTGACTGGAATAGTCAGAGACAGAAGTCTGGAGACCGAAGCCGGTGAGCAGGTAATTTTAAATTTTGTTTAAATTTAATAGGAATAGTTCGCTTAAGTATTTGAACAATGCCTCTTTAAGAAATTTACTAAGCGTTGTGCCGCAAAAAATTGACCTTTTTGCAGGAAATGTAATCGAAAATATTGCCATTGGCGATTATGAACCAAATATGCAACAGATTATTAGTATTTGTACACAACTGGGGATTATCGATTTTATTGAAGCTTTGCCAGAAGGTTTTCAGACTTATTTAGGTGAAAACGGAGCCTCTTTATCAGGCGGACAAAAACAAAGGATTGCAATAGCAAAGGCACTGTACCGCAATCCTGAAATTTTAATTCTAGATGAAGCCACTTCCTCTCTAGATTCGGCTTCTGAGCAGTATGTGCAGCGAACAATAGATTTGTTGAGGATGCAAAAGAAAACAATCATCATCATTGCGCATCGGTTACCTACGATTAGAAAAACTGATCAGATTATTGTATTAGATAAAGGAAAGGTTGTAGAAGAGGGGAGCCATACTGAAATGATGATTGCAAATGGCCACTACGCCAATTTATGGAAACAGCAATTTGGTGATGATGATTTAACAAGCTTAATGATACCCTCTTTCTATAAGAGTTGATAACTTTTCTTGCCTCCTTGTTAGTAAGTTGTCAACTCTGGAATTAATACACCAAAGCCAAATATTGTCCATGGTGACTCACACAACCTGGTTTAGTGCATTTATAATCACTTGGATGATTTGGTGATTCGTAAATGGTTACTTTAATTTCTTCTAGCTCACTAGAAACAGGGGCAGCAATGGTATGGATGTATTGTAGCTGTATATCACTTTTAGTGAAATATGTATCGTTGTCTATACTCACTGTGCCTTTTATCTGATCGATATTTGGATAAATGGTGCAGTTTAAACTTTTAGGGGCAAAATTTCTGATTCCGGTTTTACGGTTATAAATTTTATAAGCCGATTCTTTCATACTCCATAACAGCCATACCATTTCATCGGGTCTTTTTGCTGATGAAATCAGTAACTGTTCTTCGGCGGTGAAAATTTTATCGAGATAATTTTTACGCCTCCAGTTACTTTGGATTTTAGCCAGACCCAGATCAACGATATCGTTACCCAGCATTCGCTTCCAGTTTTTGAGCTATAATTTCGGTGGTGGCTTTTACTGTAAGCATTTTAGCCATCGAATCGTTGTCTATTTCGATATTGAATTTCTCTTCAATATCTAAAACAATATCAACCAGGTTGGCCGAATTTATTTTTAGATCGTTTATAAAATCGGTGTTTTCGTCAATATGTGCCAAGGCTGATACCTCCTCGCTATAAGGTTCAACTATTGTTTTTAAGGCTTCGATGATCTCTTCTTTATTCATGGGTGTATTTTTGAAAAATAATGCAGGCGTTAATATCACCAAAACCAAAACTGGCTTTAGCTAAGATATTAATTGGTTGTTGAATTAAAGTTTGTGGAATGCATTTCGCATCAATTAAAGTGGTAACCTCGGGGCTTAGGTCTTCGCAATTAATATTGGGAAAAATAAATCCTTCTGAAAGCTCAAGCATTGAGGCTACACATTCTATGCTCCCTGATGCTGCAATACAATGGCCAATCATACCCTTTACAGAATTGATATACGGAAAATCATCAGCAGGTAGTTCTAGTGCTGCTTTCCAGTTTTCTATTTCCAGGGCATCTTTGGTTGTTGCAGTAAGATGGCCATTAATCACATCGATTTCCTGGGCTTCAATACCCGCATTTTTTAATGCTATTTGGATACATCGCTGTACAGCGGTAGGATTTGGCGCAGTCATAGTACCTAAGCCCCGCTGACCGCCAGAATTGATATGGCCTCCGAGTACTTCGCCATATATTTTGGCTTTTCTAGCCACCGCACTTTCGAGCGATTCTAATACCAAAGCACCCGCGCCGCTTCCAGGTACAAAGCCACTTGCCGTTTCACTCATAGGGCGGCTACCTTTTTCCGGTTCATGGTTATGTTTAAAAGTGCAAACTTTCATGGCATCAAAACCACCCCAGATATAAGGGCCGCTATCGCTTGTACTTCCTGCTAACATTCTTGTAGCCTGACCTGTTTTAATTCTTTCGTAAGCCAGCAATATGCTTTCTGCTCCTGTTGCACAGGCAGATGAATTGGTGCTTACCTGATTACCTAAGCCGAGCTTGCCACTGATAAATGCACTTACGCCGCTGGCCATAGTTTGTATTACAACAGAACTTCCCAGTTTTTTGATTTCAAGCGCATCTATTTTATTAATTGCCCATCTAAATTTATCTATACCAGAAGTACCCGCTCCGAAAATCGTACCGCTATCCCAGTCGGGCTCTTCATTATTTTCGATGGTTAAGCCTGCGTCTTTCCAGGCATCCAAACCAGCAATAACACCATATATAATTCCTGTACTGTTTAGGTTTCGTAATTCAAGCGGTGTAAAATATTGGCTGATCCGCTCTTCGCTAAGTACTGGCTTGCCTGCTATCTGACAAGAGAAGTTTAAGGCTTCCAGATCGGGTTGATGGCGGATGCCAGATAGTCCTTTTTTTATGGCATCCGAAAACTCATCAATGGTAGTGCCATTGGGTGCGCATACGCCTAAACCGGTAATTACGACTCTGTTACCCATTTCCTTTTGAAATTAACATGCCCGAAATGCGGCCTTTGCAAATCATTTCGCCTGCTGCATTTTCCATTTTTACTTTGCAACTTAGTTTATTAAACCTAAAATACACTTTCTCACTCGTTACTGTAACCTGCTCACTAGGGTAAACCGGTTTTAAAAAGTCAATAGCGTTTGACGTCATGGCGATGGATATATTTTGATCAATATCTTTTAACAGGTAAATGCCTAAACAGACCAATCCAATCTGTGCCATGGTTTCAGTGAGGATCACCGCGGGCGTTACCGGACGGTCTTTAAAATGACCCTCGTAAAACGGAAGGTTTTCAGGATAGATATATGTCCCGATTACGCCGTTTTCGTCAACATGCAGCAACTCATCAACAAATAGAAAAGATTTGCCGTAAGGGAGTTTAGCTAGGATCTCTTTTTTCATTAGTGATTAGTTGAATGATTACCATTGTAAAAGTATGCGCTGTGCAGAAAATCCAGGACCAAAACTTAACATCAGTCCTTTTTCTCCAGTCATTGGCTTTTTATCCATAATCCGTTCTAAAACATAGAGAACTGTTGCGCTGCTCATGTTTCCATAAAGCCTTAAAACTTCTTTCGTTTCGTCTATATTTTTGCCTATCTGGCCAAATAATTCTTCAACAATCTGGATAATCTTTTTTCCACCCGGATGGAAGATTAAATGGTTTATATTATTAATATCGAGGCCATTTTTGGAAAGAAAAGGATGAATGATATCTGGAAAATGATTCGAAATGGTTTCTGGAACTGCTACGTCCAGTACCATTTGCAATCCGGTATTGGTAAGTTTAAATCCCATCATCTCTTCAGCATCATAAAAATGGTACATTTCTTCAGCTAAAATTTCTGGCCCACTATCTTCTTCATTCGAACTTAACAGTACACAGGCGGCACCATCGCCAAATATTGCTGCACTTACAATGTTGGCCATCGAAAAATCGTTTAATTGAAAGGTTGCTGTTGGTGATTCTACTGCAACAACTGCGGCCCGTTTACCAGGATTTGCTTTCAGGAAATTCTTTGCATAAATCATGCCTGATACACCAGCGGCACAGCCCATTTCGGTAACCGGCAGCCGCACAATATCCTGGCGGAGTGTAAGTAAGTTGATCAGATAAGCATCTAAAGATGGGATCATGATACCGGTGCAGCTCACCGTAATGATGTAGTCTAAATCCTGAGCTTGCCAGTTGGCTTTTTCGAGTGCGGTTTCCAAACATTTGGCACCCAGCTTTATCCCTTCTCTTACATAAATGTTGTTTCTCTCCTCAAAACTTAAATCACTAAAAACCTCTTCGGGCGACATGATCGAGTATCTTTTATCTACTGCGGCGCTTTCAAAAATCTTTTTTACCTTTCGGATAAAGCGGTCATCCTGATCTTTTAGCCACATATCTAAAAATGGTAAAATTTCAGCGGTTGACCTCCAGAATTCGGGCAAGGCTTTACTTACTGCTTTTACGGTTACGCTCATATTGTTTTAATTATCCATTGGTAGCGGAAAGCCCATTTCCATTTTATTGAACTCGATTTCAGCTTTAATTGTTTGCTATATTTAAGCAAATCTGCCCTTTTAAACCCACGCAGAATTGATACTAATCCATCTTCTCTGGACATATCATTTAAACGGAATACATAACACAAAGCTTTAAACAGGTAATACGCCACTGCACTTCTTTGCAGGTCGTTTATTACAATACCCACGGCTGCCGAGTTTTTAAAATTCTCAAGCAGATCAATAATTTCTTCATCTTTAAAATGATGTAGGGTTAAAGTACAAAGCATAATGTCGCAAGGTTCTGTTTTACTTAAATCATCAAAAATATCGCTACAGGCGTAGGTTATATTGGGATAGTTTTTAGATAAACTTTGTGCATGATTTATAGTGTATCTATTGGCATCTATCCCTTTTAAAATAAAATGTAAACCTTGTTTATTTGCATAATCTGCCAAAGTGCGCAACATATCTCCATTTCCACAACCAATATCAGTAATACGAATAACCTCGTCCTTTGGTTTGCTAATGATTAAGCTCTTAACTCCTTCGAGTGTAACTTTATTGCCACCAAGGAGCTGATTGATGCTGGCTATTTTATCCAGTGCATCGCGTAATATCTCACCTTCCATAGCAAAGTCATCCATAATCTCCGGTGCTGTACTTCTATATGTGGTATCTATTGGCATTTATTATAAAATCTTGATCGGTTTACCATGTGTCTGTTTAATTATTTTATGGAGAAGAAAGGGCATTTTAGTCAACGCACTCATGGCTAAACTTTCGAATTTATTGTTCCTTAGCAAAGAAGATAATACGCTGCCCACTTTTAAGCGGCTTTTAAATTCCTTGTTCCAGTGTAAAGTATAAGTTTTTTCCAATGCTGCACGCGAACCAATTTTTCCCTCCATTTTTTGATGCAAAAGTTCTGAAACAATTTTGGCACTGTGGATGGCCATGGCCATGCCGTTGCCACAAAGTGGATGAATTAATCCGGCAGTATCGCCAATCATTAAAATATGGTTATACACAGGTTCTTTAGTTTCGAAAGAAATCTGACTGATGGTTAATGGTGCATCGAATAAACAGGTAGCATTTTCGAAAATAGCTTTCAAATGCCTATTTTTATAGAGTGCGTTTTCCTGGAAGGCAAGCAGGTTTTTATGTTTTTTGAACCGCTCATAGTTAGCTAGATAACAGATATTCAATCGGTCATTTTCAACCTTCGAAACGCCACAATAGCCACCTTCAAAATTATGAAGGCTTACCAGATTATTCGGAAAATCGGCTTTGTAATGGGCTTTAACTGCCAGGTATGGTGATTGTTTATTGATGAAATTCCGGTTTAGCTTAACATCAATTGCTGACCTTTTTCCATAAGCACCAATAAGGTAAGTGGCAACAAAAGCGTTTTTAGCAGTTGTTACCATAAATTGATTATTGGCAAAGTTAATCTGTACTACGCGATCATGAATTACGTTTATTTTTCTCCTGATCAGTTCGGTATATAGATAATGATCGATGGTGTATCTGCTTAAACCAAAGCCGCCAAGGGGTAATTTAGTTTTTATGCTTTTGCCAGAAAGGGAAGTGAAAAGCAGTTCGCTTATTAATGTGGGCGCCAGATTTTCAATACCCAGACCGAGCCATTCAAAATAAGGGAGCACCTCATTCGAAATATATTCGCCGCAAACTTTATGATGGGGATAGGTATCTTTTTCGATCAACGTAACATTTAAACCCGCCTTATTCAGGTGAAGTGCGGCTGTTAAACCTGCCAATCCACCACCAATAATTAAAATTTCTGTTTCGGCCCGCATATGATAAGATGGAATCCCAATATAACATTTAAAATTCGGGTTTGTTCCATTTAAGCTTCTTTAACCGCTGAGATCATGGAGAGAAAAATACAGAGGGCACCGAGTTGGGTGTGCAATGTGTTGTCGGAACAAGGTGCTGTCAGATGTTACCATCTGACAGTTTCGTTTGCGCTCGTTTCTAAACGAGTGCACAAATAGCTTTACGATTTTATCGTTTGTGACGATTGATTGTCTTTTCTGGGAGGTTCAAAAACCTTTAAAAGTAGCAGTGTCAGTTTTGAATAAACGGGCTTTCCGCTATATTCCCGATTCTTCATCGGGAATATAGCGGAAAGCCCGACTAACATTAATTATGTTTACAGACGCTGCTTTCCAAATAATCTTTATAATTATCATCTCTTTTGCGCTTGTCATTAAACAAGCGTTAGCTTAATCTATTTTATCTATCACTTCTTTCTTCCATATTCAAATCGGTATCAAAAGGGCTTTTTGTAAATGGATAAATGGATTGTTTAACAAAACCTTTCGGATATGAAGCTTCATGTACACCTGTTCCGGCGGGCCATTCTTTGCCTGGTAAGTAATAGGTGCCGAACATCATATCAATAAAGGGGAATATTGACGCGAAGTTATGGCCATAATATTTAGGATCTTCGCAATGGTGCCAATAGTGATATTGGGGTGTAGTAAAAATGTATTTTAACGGGCCAAAATTAATCCTGGTGTTGGCATGGATGAGTACCGCATGTATGGCAATAAATATAATGTACACATTGAAAACGGTAGATGAAAAGCCCAAAACATAAAGTGGGATAAAGGTCATTGCCCTGGTGAAAAATATATCAATAAAATGAGTACGGCTTCCGGCCAGCCAATCCATATTTTGTGTAGAATGGTGTATGGAATGGAAACGCCATAAGGCTACCCGGGTATGGAAAAAACGATGTGCCCAGTATTGAAACAAATCGGTACTGAAAAAAGCCAAAAACAAGGCCACTACAAATGGGAGGCCTTGTACCCAGGTGTGCAATTTATCTAAACCTATCCAACCGAAAAATAATACGGCAGGTTTTTGGGTTACAATGCCAAAAAACTGAATAAATAGGTGACTGATTACAAAATAGGTTAAATCGGTACGCCATTCTTCGTGGAATTTGGTTTGATCATTATTTTTTGGGAAAAACAATTCTAAGGGAACAAAAATGGCAACCATTAACAGCAGATCTAAAATCATCCAATCAAGGCCGAAGTGCCAGCCTGATTTGGCTACATCTCTACCTTCTACACTCAAAGCACCCAATATTACGGCCAAAGCACCAAGTGCAAAGCCTGGCCAGGCCCATTTTAGTTTTTTACTAAGGATTAAGCTCAGTAATGAAAAGAAGAAACACCCTATAACACCGCCAAGCATTAAAGCTTCCATACTGTTTTTTGTGTAAATTTCACGGAATTCGGGGGTGGTGAGCTTTTCTGGATAATGAAAACACAGGATACCTAAAAGCGCCAATACAGCTAAAAAAATAGAAATAAATCCACTAATCTGGCCCTGGCCCACTACTAATCTTTTGTTCGGAGACATTAAAATATGTTTTGGTAGAGAACAATGATAATAAAAAAAGACAAAATATGGTCGAATAACTTTTGCATAGTTGGTTAATGCGGTTAATCGGTTAATTGACTTCGGACTCTGGACTACCGACTTCGGACTAATTCAATTTTCTACAAACCATTTCATTGATTAAGGGTTGCTTTATTGGGTATCGGCTTAGCCATGCCTTTCTTTTTTAAATAATCAGTATTTTTGAAACCACGATATGCTACTGAACTATCTACGCCTTTTATTGCTTCCTTTTTCGATCATTTATGGAATGGCTATTCTCCTCCGTAAAAAACTTTATGATTGGGGATTAATGCGATCTGTAAAGTTCGATTTACCGGTAATCTGTGTAGGCAATTTAGCCGTTGGCGGATCGGGCAAAACGCCAACAACAGAGTATTTAGTGAAGTTGCTGGCCGATTATAAAATAGCCATACTCAGTAGGGGATATGGCCGGAAAACGAAAGGCTTTATCATTGCCGATGGCGCTGCAACTGCCGAAACGATAGGGGATGAGCCATTACAGTACCATCAAAAATTTGCAGCCGTTACCGTTGCTGTTTGCGAAGACCGTGTAAATGGAATTAAACAATTGGAAGAGAATCATGATTTAGTTATCCTTGATGATGCCTTTCAGCACCGCGCGGTAAGGGCAGGTTTTAATATTTTGCTTTTCGAATTTAGAAAGTTGGGTACTTTACAGTTTTTATTGCCAGCCGGAAATTTAAGGGATGTTTTCTCCTCGCGTAAAAGGGCCGATGTATTGTTGGTTACAAAATCGCCAGTTCCGTTGTTACATGTTGCGCAGCAGGCCGCTATAAATGAGCTACAGCCAAATGCAAATCAACCTGTATTACATTCTTATTTAAAGTATGGCGATCTTATTCATTTATATGATAACGAAAGCCGCACGCTCGAGGCGATTAAAGATTTCGAAATTTTTCTGCTCACCGGAATCGCAAATCCTGCTCCGTTAATAGAAGAGCTTGAAAAATATACTAAAACCATTAAACACGAAGAATTTCGGGATCATTATGTTTTCAAAAATGATGATATTAAGAAGTTTAAATCGGTTTTTATGGCCAGTACTAAAAAAGATAAAATCATTATCACAACAGAAAAGGATAGCAAGCGTTTAAGAGCTACCGGATTTGAAGATTTACTGGTAGATTTACCTGTATATTATTTACCCATAGAGGTTGAATTATTTGAAGAAGATAAGATTACCTTTGACGAACTCATTTTAAACTATGTTAAGAGCAATAGAAGAAACCGTTGAATATATAAAACGTAAAACAGAGAACTTTAAGCCCGAAATAGGTATTATTTTAGGTACTGGCTTGGGTGGCTTGGTAAAGGAAATCGAAGTTGAGCATCAATTGATGTATTCTAATATTCCAAATTTTCCAATCTCTACTTTAGAATTTCATAGTGGGAAACTGATTTTTGGAACATTGAACGGGAAGAAAATTATTGCCATGCAAGGGCGCCTACATTATTACGAAGGTTACAGCATGCAACAGATTACCTTTCCGGTTAGGGTAATGAAAGGTTTGGGTATAGAAAACTTAATTGTATCTAATGCTGCGGGCTCGTTAAATCCTGAGTTTAAAAAGGGCGATTTAATGATTATCGATGATCATATTAATTTGCAGCCAGATAACCCATTGCGGGGTTTAATTGAAAGTGAATTAGGTCCTCGTTTCCCGGATATGAGCCAGCCGTATAAACGCGATATCATAGCCAAAGCGCTGGAAATAGCTAAAGATGTAGATATTAACTGCCATAAAGGGGTATATGTTGCCGTTTCCGGACCGAATTTAGAAACCAAAGCTGAATATAAATACCTGCGTTTAATTGGCGCTGATGCAGTTGGTATGAGTACCGTGCCTGAGGTTATTGTGGCCAATCACGCTGGT
Source organism: Pedobacter kyonggii (assembly GCF_004310665.1). Classification (GTDB taxonomy): domain Bacteria; phylum Bacteroidota; class Bacteroidia; order Sphingobacteriales; family Sphingobacteriaceae; genus Pedobacter; species Pedobacter kyonggii. Next base: position 41,804 of record NZ_SIXF01000017.1, read on the forward strand.
TTGCCTGTTTTTGCCATCTCGGTGTTAACGGATGAGGGTTTTCCAGAAGACCTGCAACCTTTTAATTTAGAAGAAATTTTAGCAGCAGCAGCCAAAGCCGAGCCTAAAATGACAGAGATTTTAACCCGCTTAATTTCTGAACTATAAGATGTATAAAGTCGTTAAAATCTGTTTTTTTTTCTTACTGCTATTAGGAATTAATAAAACCTTTGCACAAGATTTAAAAACAAGTGTTGGTACAAACAAGGAATTGGATTCTGTTCGGAAGAAACTAGACTCGGGAAAGGATTCTGTTGTTTTTACCGCAAAATATATCAGGTTTACTAAGCTGTCGTTAACTAAAGACAGTATTGTACTGTTGCCTTTAGATACCTCAACTACGAATATTCAGAATTATAGTCCGCTTTTACAACCCCTTCACCCAACCATAAACAATGGTAACATGGGCTTGGCAGCCAGACCTTTATTGTACGAGCCTAGTAAAAGGATTGGCTTTGATGCAGGATTCCATTCGCTTGATTATTATGCTTTAACGCCCGAAGATATTATTTACTATCAGGCCAGAACCCCTTTTACCAGCTTGTACTTTGTTAGTGCCGGACAAAAAGAACAGCTTTTTAGGGCTATCCACACACAGAATATTAAAAAAAACTGGAATGTTGGGGTTAACTTTAACCGTGGCGATTCCAGAGGTTTTTACGCCAGGCAACGCGGCGATAACTTGAATGTTGCCGTATTTTCATGGTACCAATCGCCAAGTAAACGTTATAATATGTGGGCATCGGCAATTTTTAATACCATGCGCGCCTACGAGAATGGTTCTACTGTAGCAACAGATTTATTCAATCCAGACTATTCTAAAATTGTAAGAGAAGCAGAGCCTGTAAATTTATCAGACGCAAGAAATTTGTACCGTAAAAACACCATTTTCTTAAAGCAAACCTATTATGTAGGCAGGATAGATACCTCTGCAAATGTGAACAATGCTGTTTTACCAACCAATAAAGTATCGTACACCTTCGAGTATAATAATGACAGCTACGATTTTTACAAAAATGGAACGGATGTTAATCATGTACTTCCTCCCGGAATTGCGAGTACAATATTTACGAATGATTCGACCCATGTACAACATATCAAAAATGAGTTTATTTATAGTTTCTTTTTAAGGCCAAAAAACAGTTCGGTTATTAAAAATGAACTAAAGGTTGATGCGGGTATAAGGCACGATTATTACAAGCATGAATATCTTGGTATAAAACAAGATGCAACCAATTATGAGCGCAGTAGATTTGCTTATCAAAACATTACCATTTTAGGCGCAGCGGGTTATCGGTTCTCTAACAATATCGATTTCAATTTAGACTTACAGCAAATTTTGCAGGGTGAAAATGCAGGCGATTATTTATACGAGGCAAAAAGTAAAATCCTTTTAGGTAAAACCATAGGAAGAATAGAGTTGGGCGCCTATGTACAAAACCAAACGCCGGCGGCTATTTTTAATTACTATCATGGCAATCATTACCAATGGACAAACAGCGATTTTAAGAATACTAAAATTGCCAATTTATCATTTAACTATATCAACGATAAGTACGGTTTTACTGCAGGAGCCAAGTATTTCTTAACCAGTAACTACGTTTATTTTGCTGCCGACCATAGTAATGGTACGAATGCCATTTTACCAAAACAGGCTACTGCTGATATTAGCTTAATCAGGCTGGATGTATCAAAGAAATCGAGGTTTGGTAAGTTTGTAATGGAAAATTATATTGCTTATCAAAAAACAGATAACAATGCAGTGTTAAGAACGCCAGAACTTTATACTTATAACAGTATTTATTTTGACAATACTTTTTTCAAAGTATTAAAGGCTAATGTGGGATTTGATGTGAGGTACAATTCTGAATATGCAAACTACTTATATTCACCTGCAACAGCGCAGTTTTATATTGATGAGCGCAATCCAACAAACCTGGTATCAAAACCGGTAATTGATGTCTTTTTTAAAGCAAATTTAAAGAGGGCCAATATTTTTGTTAAATACGATTTTGTTAATCAGGGCTTATTTCAACCAGGTTATTATACTGTAAACAGGTACCCCATGCAAGATGCCCTATTAAAATTTGGGGTAAGCTGGAACTTTTACGACTAAAGAAACAAGCATAAAAAAGCCTCCCGATTTAATAAATCCGGGAGGCTTTTGTTTTTAAGGCTTATTGCTTAGAAAGAATAACCTACTGAAAATCCTAATACACGGTTGGTATATTTATTTGAATTAGCTCTTGAATCTTTTGGAGTTAAATCACTTAAACCTAAACCATAGTTAGCACCTACCAGGAAACCTGAAGATGTGCGGTAAGCTAAACCAAAGTTTGCACCGAAATCTGTCCCGCTTGCATCCTTATCGGTTGCACTACCAAAGCTTAAATCTTTATCATTGCTTGTAGTGGAGGTTACACTTGAGTTTGTGTTATTATTTACTGTTGTAGTTGTACTATTTCCTTTGTTTTTACCCGAAATGTTAAATCCAACATACGGACCAGCACTAATCTGTACTGCACCAGTTTCACCAGTAGGGATATTAAATACCGCGTTAATTGGCACTTCAATAGCCATTACATTTGTTTTTAACGAAGTTGTTGTGGTAGTTGTTACTGCACCAACTGTTGCCGAATTGGTGCCTTCAAACTTAACCCCTTTGTTTTGTAATGAAATTCCTGGTTGGATGAAAAAATTGTTGGCTATTCCAAAATCTCCGAATGCAGTAACATTGTAACCTAAATTATTTTTCGCATTGTCGTTAAATAATGCTTCATTGTCGCCACTCGAATGGATTTTGGCTAGGTTAACTCCTGCTTTGATACCGAATCTTGAAGTAGTACCCGTTGTAGATTGTGCAAATGCACCTGTTGCTAATAAAATAACCGATGCGCTTAATAGTAACTTTTTCATAATATTTTTCTTTTAGAAGAATCTTGTTTAAAAATTTCAGGCTTAAACCTGTTGTTAATTACAAGCCTCAATTCCAAAAGCTGTGCCAAAGTATCAAGTCTGTTACAGTTTGTCTGGTAATCTACTGGTTTACAGGAGTTTTTTTAAGCGGTTTCAGTATAATTACGATAGCAATTAGTTATGCCGATAGATGTGATTTACTGTCTACATAATAGGAATATCCAGTAGAATTACTAGTTTTTTAACCTTAAAAGAAAAGATGCCAAAAGGCGATTACTCTAAAATTATGTTTTTTGAGGTTTCTTTTTTGCCGCAGGGAAAAGCACATTATTAAGGATCAGGCGGTATCCTGGTGAATTTGGATGCAGATTTAAATCTGTTGGCGGATCGCCAACAGCATGCTGATAATCTTCAGGATCGTGCCCACCATAAAAAGTAAACTGACCTTTGCCAATTTCTCCGTGTAAATACCTTACCTCTGCAGCACCTTTATTTTCGCCCAAAACAGTTACACTTGTTTTAACTAAACTCTTTCTGAAAGCTGTGGTTTGCCCCATAAAGCCTTTAATCACCTTATCATGATCTTGGGTAAGCATGGTTGGAACAAGATCCCATTTGGCCGAAAAATCGAATAAAGTAAAGTAATCGTTGCTTTGGTTCAGCGTACGGGTTTGAGTAGCGTCGATATCCGAAAATTCATAGTTCATTGGGTTGTTATCTAATTTAAAATTCTGGAAAGCTAAGGTTTTATTAAAATCCAGTTTACTTTGGGCATTTGGATCTGCAGCATCACCATCAAACATTTGGGCACAAATATCTACCCCATCAGCAGCAAGGGCAATGTCGAAACTATCAGTGCCCGAGCACATTGCAAACAAAAAGCCTCCACCAGCACAATATTCTTTAATGTGTTTGGCAACGGCTAATTTCATTTCAGAAACCTTTTTATAACCCATGCGTTTAGCTAAGGTTTCCTGGTTTTTAACATCTTCCTGATACCAGGTTGCATACCTGAAATTGGCCCAGAAACGTCCGTACTGCCCGGTAAAATCTTCATGGTGCAAGTGTAGCCAGTCGTATTTGCTCAATTTATCCTGTAAAATATCATCATCATAAATTACATCGTATGGGATTTCGGCGTAGGTTAAAACGAGTGTAACGGCATCATCCCAAGGTAATTTGCTTTTTGGAGAGTAAACTGCAATTTTTGGTGTTTTCTCCAGCTTAACCATTTCCATATTCACCGCAGGATCGCTGATTTCGTTTAAAAGGTTGGTTACCTTTCCATCGGCCATTACTTCGTATGATACCCCGCGGATTTTAAGCTCGTCTTCAACTGTTTTATTGTATTTAATTAAAAAACTTCCGCCACGGTAATTTAAAAGCCAATCAACCTCTAGTTGTTTGCTGATTGTCCAATAGGCTATACCATATGCTTTAAGGTGGTTCTTTTGGTCTTCATCCATGTAAATCAACAAAGAAGAAGCCCTTAGCCCCAGGGAGCAAAGCAGGCAAATGAGCAGGATATAATATTTCTTTATCAAATCGGTATGCTTAAAACACTAAAATACCGCATTTAAACTGTATAGAAAAATTTAATGATGTTATAAGTTATACAATTTTGTTATTTTTGCCCTCTACAAAAAAAATACGATTGTTTTTTAGGAAAAGAAAATTTAAAATTAGTACCGATATTGATATGAGTAAAGCAATAATAAAAACAGAAAAAGGCGAAATGACTGTAGAATTCTACGATAATGATGCGCCGAAAGCCGTTGCAAACTTTAAAAAATTAGCTAAAGAAGGCTTTTATGATGGTGTAACTTTTCACCGTGTAATTCCTAATTTTATGGTTCAGGGCGGATGCCCAAATTCAAAAGACCCAGCTAAAGCACATTTAGCAGGTACTGGTGGCCCAGGTTATAAAATTGATTGCGAACTGGACGGAGAAAATCAATATCACGATCGTGGTGTTTTATCTATGGCCCATGCTGGCCGCAACACTGGTGGTTCACAGTTTTTTATCTGCCATAGCAGAACAAATACTGCTCATTTGGACCGCAACCATACTTGTTTTGGTAAAGTTGTTGAGAATGTAGACCTTGTAGATGATATCCGTCAGGGTGATAAAATTTTAAACATAGAAGTTTTAGAAGATTAAAAATAGATACGAGATTTGAGACATTAGATTTGAGACTTGATTTCTCTGATTGATGCTCTATCTCATTAATAATTGAACAAAGAGTTTTAGTTATTTGATTTGAGTGATTTCTCATATCTCATATCTCGAATCTCATATCTCAAAAAAAAATATGAATTTAAGAGGAATTGTTGCCGTATCTGGCAGACCGGGTTTGTTTAAACTGGTTGGACAAAATAAAGTAGGTTACATTTTAGAAGGCTTAGATGCTCAAAAAACTAAAGTTGTAGCTAACATCACCAACACAAAATTAGCTTCATTAGAAGATATTACGGTGTATGGTGAAGATGAAGAAATTAAATTGGCCGATATTTTTGCTAAAATTTCTGCAAAAGGATCTACTCCTGATTTGAAAGGCGATTTACGCGCTTATTTTCTTGAAGTAGCACCAGGTCACGATCAAGAGAAAGTTTATGCTTCTGATATGAAGAAAATTATCACTTGGTATAACTTATTAAAAGATCTGCCATTGTTTACTGAAGAAACTCCAGAAACACCAGGTACACCAGCAGAGGTTAAGTTATCAGAAGAAAAAGCAGCTTCGGATAAAAAACAAAAAGCTACAGGATCTAAAGCATCAGCAAGTGCTAAAGCAACTACTAAAACTTCAGCTCCAGCTAAAAAAGCAAGTATGACCAGTAAAAAAGGCGTTTAAGCTTTATTTACCCAAATTATAGCGAACACCAGGCAATTTGTCTGGTGTTTTTTTGTGGGTTTAATCGAAGAAATAATAAAGCAAAGCTACAATAACCAGCGATGCAATAATGCTGATCCATAGGTATTTATTGTTGCCGTTCTGATTGCTTTTATATCTGTATTCCCGTTTATATTTATCTAATAGCATAATTTCTTTTATTTAATGATGATTTTAATCCTGTTTTTCCATATCTCATCTTACCTCAACCATTTTCCATCTCTAAGCATGATGTTGTTATGTTAAGCCCCGTGGCGGTAAACATAATTTAACCACAGATAAAAAGGATGCACACAGATATAAAAATCCGTGTTTATCTATGGTTAAAACCCCTTAACCTAATGGGATTGTTCTAAGCGTGATGATAAGGTTCTCCTTTTAAAATGCTAAATCCCCGGTAAAGCTGCTCTACAAAAAACAATCTGATCATTTGATGTGAAAAGGTCATGTCAGACAGCGAAATTAAACCGTTTGCCCTTTTGTAAATGGTTTCATCAAATCCATAAGGGCCGCCAATAATAAAAATTAAATGCTGCACACTACCAATCATCTGTTTGTTTAAGTAGTTTGAAAATTCTATTGATGAATATTTTTTCCCTTTTTCATCTAACAAAATAACAACATCGCCATTATTAATTTGTTTGTGCAGTAGTTCTGCCTCTTTTGCCTTTTGCTGCGCTTCACTTAGGTTTTTAACATTCTTTACATCTGGTAAAGCCACAAAACTAAAGTTAATATAATGCTTTAAACGGTTGATATATTTATCAATTCCTTCAATTAGATATTTATCTTCTGTTTTGCCAATGGCGATCAGTGTAATCTTCATTTAATATTTTACCTATCTTTAGAATTTCGAGATTCAAACTTAGAGAAAATTGTAACAAAAAACACAATCTATCGATCTTATACCTTCGAAAATATATACACCGAAGCGATATCATGTTAAAAAAACAAGCAGAAATAATAGCCGATTACGATCAAAAAATTAAGCAGGTTACCGCTGATATAGCAGTGACCAAAAAAATAATAGATCAACTTTCGTTCATGCGGATCGGATTGTTCCTAGCCGAAATTTTATTTTTTATTTTACTGGTGAGTTCTGTGGATGATGATTTACGTACATTAATTCAGTTTGCATTATTAGTGCCGGTAATCGCTTTTGCCTTCATTGTGCGCCGGCAAAGTAAGTTAGACCGCGAAATCGATTTTAAAAAGCAACTCTTGTGGGTTTATCAGAATGAGTGGAATGTTTTAAACGGAACAGCCAATGGCTACGATCATGGTCAAGCTTTCGAATCTGAACTGCATCCCTATACTTCCGATCTTGATATTTTTGGTGCCGCATCTCTGTTTTCCTTGATTAACCGTTGTAGTACCAAAAGCGGAAATAACCTCCTGGCTAAAAATTTCGCAGAAAAACCAACAAGGAATAAGATATTACTCCGCCAAGAAGCTATAAAAGAAATAACAGATAAAATAGCAGAAACTTATAGGTTCAGGGCTAATCTGCATGGTTACGACCCCGATAAAATAGAGCAGATTAAAATACAGCTTAAACACCAATTGGGGGCACAATTAGAATTTGTAAAGGGCAGTTTTTTGAGGTTTTATGTAAAGCTTGTCCCTTATATTTCTGTTGGTTTAATTTTGGCGGCTCTTTTTATTAGCGCTGCTTTTTGGAAAATATTGGTACTTCTATTTGTAATCCACACAGGGTGGAATGTTTTATTAGGCTCAAAAATTAACAAGGTTTTTTACACCTTTGGTGGAAGTTCGAATCTGTTAAACGGTTATGCCAGTGCTATTTTATGGACAGAGAATCAAAACTGGCAAAGTTCATACATCTTAGGTTTATTAGATTCAAAAATCCCGGTAAGCAAAGAAATTAAGGGCCTATCCAAAATTATTCAGAATTTTGATGCCAGGCTGAATATCCTGGTTGGTGGTATATTGAACGCACTTTTGCTTTGGGATTTAAAGTGCTGTATCAGTTTAGACATTTGGTATAAATCTTCATCAGAGGATGTGATTTCGGCACTTGATCACTTAGGCGATTTTGAAGAGCTGATTTCATTGGCCACAACGGCCTATAATCAACCAGATTGGGTTTTTCCAGTTATTACAGGTCAGTTTGCATTAGCTGCTACCCATATTGGCCATCCGCTTATTAACGAGCAAGTTCGGGTGGATAATGATTTTCATTTGGAAGCCAAACCAACTGTAGATATTGTAACGGGTTCTAACATGGCCGGCAAAAGCACTTTTCTACGTACTTTGGGTATTAATATGATATTGGCTTATACTGGTGCACCGGTTTGTGCCAAAACCATGCAATTGTCGGTTTTTTCGATCAATACCTATATGCGGATTAAAGATTCGCTGAACGAAAGTACCTCAACTTTTAAGGCAGAGTTAAACCGCCTGAAAATGATTCTAGATAATGTGGTTAAAGACAAAGATACTTTTGTATTGATTGACGAAATGTTGCGGGGTACAAACAGCCGGGATAAATATTTGGGATCGAAGGTTTTTATACAAAAGCTGATTACCGAAAAAACACCTGCACTTTTTGCCACACACGATTTACAACTGGCAGATCTGATTATCGATCACCCCGAAACCGTCCGTAATTTCCATTTTGATATCCAGATCACCGAAGGCGAAATGAAATTTGATTATTTATTGAAGCAAGGGCCTTGTAAGACTTTTAATGCAGCTATTTTGCTGAAGGAAATTGGCTTAACCTTGGATTAATATTGATGGAGTTGGGTATTTTAATCTGCTATTTAATAGATTAAATTTTTAACTTCAACTTTTAACAAAACGCTTAAACTGCTCTAAATTACGATTTCTCATGAAACAGGCCATTACTTATAGCTTAAAAGTAACATTAACTACCCTGCTACTTTGCCTTCCAGTCACCTTTGCAATCATGATGGCATACCTTAGGATATTGCCAATTATTACTTCAAATTATAGCGTTAATGTTCATTTAGATCTAAAAGATGCCGCTGTATTTATCGCATTAACTTTCTGCACACTTTTATTTAATATGCGTAAAATTAATGGCATAGTACAGTCTGTTTATAATAAAAAGAGAATTGCAGGCAATGCAATTATGACTTCAATAGCATTGTTTGTGCTTTACTTATTGGCATTTGGGAAGTTAATGCCTCGTGCTGTTGATGAATTTTTGATTACATACGGACCTTCTTTTTTGATTATGTTTATTTGTTTAAAGGTTTTCCCACTTCGTGACGAGGATATACATGCCAATATTCATGGGGAAAGTAAAATAATAGAACCATTTGGTCAGTTAACTTATAATCGGCAGGATAAAGCATGGTTTGGAGAAGTATCAAATATTCATCCTAATAATAACGTCGAATTATCAATCAGTGCAGAAACCGAAAATCAGCAAATAGATGATAAAGTAGAACTTGTAAAAAAACTAGCCTCAGATTATGATGCTATAATTGCCAATTTGCAACATTTAATTTTTAGAAGATTCGAGAATACCAACTTTGAAAAATCATTAGATGATATAAAAAGAATGTACGATTTAGTTGCTGTTGATTTAAAATCAGATAATAAGACTTGGTGGTTAGTTATGCAACCAGATATCAATGTAACATCGCTATATAATCATTATCAGCGCTTCACCATGGTTGATAGGGAAATTATTTGGGCAAATTTTAATATTGATAAGCATACTTAATTGCATTGGGGACAATCTGAGATATATAAAAGCAGTATCAATTAAACCTATTATCGCGGTATTGTTTCGGCGAAATGCCCATAACGCTTGAGAAGAGCCGGCTAAAATAATAAGGATCGTTAATGCCGATCTTTTGTGCAATTTCGTTGATCCTTAAGTTGGTGAAAAGTAAATATTGTGTTGTTTTCTGAATTTTGAGCTGGTTAAAATAATCGATAGGTGAGGTTCCGGTTTTCTTTTTAAAAATGGCCGATAAATAGGAAGGTGAAAGGTAAACAGCCAGTGCCATTTCCTTTAAACTAAGCATCTTTTCAATATTTTTCCGCATAAAATCTATAACCTCTTCAACTTTATCAGGTTCAACAATTTTATCGTTAACAAGATGTTTATCGGTATAAACAACTTCAGCAATGTATTGGTGGAAACATAAATTGGCGTAAATTATATTTTCTCTACTGAAACCTCTTTCTAACCGGTTGTAAATAGTATCGAACAATATGTTACGTTCTTCACTAAAACCAGCATAAGCCTTATAATTCTGTAAAGAAGCAACCAATTGATCAGCACCGGTTCCTGAAAAATGGAACCAATAAATAGTCCATGGTAGTACTGGGTCAGCTTGGTAAGTATGTGCTGTTTCTTTCGGAATAATAATGAAATTACCTGCTTCAATATGATAATTAGTATCCTGGAATTCTACGTTTCCCTTTCCTTCTACACAATAAATCAAAATATGCTGTTCTGAACCATTATTCCTTTTTATATAGTGATTCAATGCCTTACGGTAATAACCAATATCGGTAATAAATAAATTGTTTATGATTTCATTTTTAGTGCACTGTTTTATAAGTACATTCCTGGGAATGATAAAGGCCTTTTGAAAATCAAAACTATTTTTCTGACCTACTTGGCGTTTCTCCATTATTGATTCTTAATGAAAAGTAAGATAATCCATTTTTTGAGCAAGTTAATACATTTTTGTGTTTTATTTTTTTCTTGATCTTTGGTTTAAACGAAGCGCAATCTTAGCCATTTAGTCTATTATTCGCCTCTATTGTAATTTTTGATGAATGTTTAGCTTAATTTAACTTTGTATACAAGTTAAGAGATCTAAAAATTAGCTTAAATTTATTCTAACCAAAATGTTATTGAAAAAGAAAATATTATTTGCATCAGGCTTCGTACTGGTTGTGATTGCCTTAATAGCCTTTTCGCTTTTTTCGTCGGAGAAACCGATCGATTTTAATACACAGATTAAGCCCATTTTAAATAAAAAATGTATCTCCTGTCACGGTGGGGTTAAACAACAAGGTGGTTTTAGTGTGTTGTTTAGGGAAGAGGCTTTGGCTAAAACCAAAAGTGGCAAACCGGCAATCATTCCAGGCAATCCGGGGGATAGTGAATTTATCAAACGCTTAAAATCAAACGATCCCGAAGAAAGGATGCCATATAAGCATCCAGCTTTAAATAATGATGAAATTGATATTTTGAGTGGTTGGATAAAACAAGGCGCAAAATGGGGTAACCATTGGGCTTATGTTAGTGTAAAACCGACTGAATTGCCAGATGTGGATAATGATTGGGTACGTAACGATCTGGATAAATTTATTTTTGCAAAGCTTGAAGAAAATAAACTTGAGCCCTCTAAAACTGCTGATAAGGCTACTTTATTGAGGAGAGTAAGTTTAGATCTGATCGGTACTTACCCATCAGATAAACTGGCTAAATTCTATTTGAACAGTAAAGACGAGCACGCGGCCTACAATGTGCTGGTTGATAGTTTGCTGGCTTCGCCTAAATTTGGAGAGCGCTGGGCATCGATGTGGCTGGATATAGCACGTTATGCCGATACTAAAGGCTACGAGAGTGACCCTAACCGAAATATCTGGAGTTATCGCGACTGGGTGATTAAGGCCTTTAACCGCGATATGCCCTATGATCGATTTATTACCGATCAGATTGCTGGTGATTTATTTCCAAATCCAACTGATGCCCAATATATTGCTACGGCTTTTAGCAGAAATACGCCAACCAACGATGAGGGGGGGACCAATAATGAAGAATTTAGAACGGCGGCGGTTTTAGATCGTGTAAATGCCACCTGGGAAGGGTTAATGAGTACAACTTTTTCTTGCGTACAATGCCATAGCCACCCATACGATCCCTTTAAACACGATGAGTATTATAAATTCATGTCGTATTTTAACAATACAAGGGATGAAGACGTTTCTGCGGAATACCCATTACTTAAAGATTTTAACGATAGTCTTAAAAACGAGCTCAATCATTTAACCAGCTGGGTTAAAACTGTTGCGGGTAAAGAAAGAGTTGCCGAAGTTGATTTATTCCTGAAAACTGGTCAGCCGGCAATAAACTCTACAACGGCCGATGAATTGGTGAATTCGGTAATTGGCAACAATAACATTGCACTTTATTTTAAAAATCGCTCATCTGCAAGGTTAAAATCTGTAAACCTGGAAAATGTTGACCAATTGATTTTGCGCTACAACTGCAGCAAACCTGATGGTACAATGAGTTTACATTTAGGCTCACCAAACGGCCCTGTTGTAAAATCGTGGAAACTCGCCCAAACTAAAGGTTATGAAAATGTAGAAATAGATTTTGCAAAGCAAAGTGGGGTAAAGGATGTGTATTTAAAGTATACCAATCCTTCGGTAAAAAATCCTGACGAATTTATGGTGTACTTCGATTGGTTTTATTTTACCAAACAGTTTCCCGGAAAAGGTAAACCCGAGTATGTGGCCAATAAACAAAGATTTACTGATTTAATGAATGCAAAGGTGCCAACAACACCGATTATGGTCGAAAATCCATTGAGCATGCAGCGCAAAAACTACGTATTTGAGCGTGGTGCATGGACTTCGAAGGGCAAAGAAGTTAAAGTTGGTGTACCTAATTCTTTGGGGTTTGCAATGCCTAAAAATGCACCTGATAACAGAATGGGTTTAGCCATGTGGCTTACCGATAAAAGAAATCCTCTTGTATCGAGAACAATGGTGAACAGATTGTGGGAACAGTTATATGGAGCCGGTTTGGTAGAAACTTTAGAAGATATGGGAACCCAGGGAATGCCTCCTACCCACCAGGAACTTTTAGATTTTATGGCTTATCAGTTTATGTACAAATACAACTGGAGCGTTAAAAAAATGTTGAAGGAACTGGTGATGACGGCTACTTACAGACAAGATAGTAAGGTAAGCGAAGAACTGAAAGAAAAAGATCTGTTTAATAAGTTTTACGCCAGGGGTTCGCGGATCAGGTTAAGTGCTGAGCAAATAAGAGATCAGAGTCTTGCTGTTTGTGGGGTATTAAGTAATAAAATGTACGGACCACCGGTAATGCCCTGGCAGCCTGAAGGAATCTGGTTTTCCCCTTATAGCGGTGCTAAATGGGTGTTAAGTGGTGGAGAAGAACAATATCGCAGGGGAATTTATACCTATTGGAAGAGAACAGCCCCATACCCATCAGCTATTGCCTTTGATGGTGCATCCCGGGTGGTTTGTAGTCCGCGCCGTATCCGAACCAACACCCCTTTACAGGCCCTGGTAACCTTAAATGATAGTGTTTATATCGATTTGGCCAGAAAACTGGCGGTACGCATGGATAAAGTAGGAGGAAGCACCAGCAGATCTAAAATTGCCAAGGGCTATGAATTGATCTTGTATAAAACAATCCCTCAAAATAGATTAAAAGTATTCGAAGACTTGTATGCCAAGGCTTTTGGCGAGTTTAGAAAAAATTCGGCAAGTGTATCTGCATTTATGGGCGATAAAGAAAAGAAATTTAAGCCAGAAGATGCGGCAATGGTACTCGTGGCCAATGCGATGCTTAACCTGGATGAAGTGGTTACCAAAAATTGATTTGACCGGTTATGACAAGAGACGAATTAAACGCACATAGGTTAATTAAAGAAGCACATGAAGCAAATGCACGCCTGCACTCTCGACGCCATTTTTTAAAAGAAAGTGCGATGGGTTTGGGTGCTTTGGCAATGGGTTCGTTATTGGGTAGCTGTGGTAATCTTTTTTCGAGTCCACAAACAAAGATCGCTTACGATCCTGCACACCCATTATTACCAAAATCGCCACCAATTGTAGGTAAGGCACGAAGTGTAATTTATTTGCACATGGCAGGTGCTCCATCACAATTAGAATTGTTTGATTTTAAACCAGAGCTAATGAAAATGGACGGCCAGGATTGCCCTCCATCATTACTTGCCGGGAAAAAATTTGCTTTTATAACCGGGGTGCCTAAAATGTTGCGTCCACAGGCCAATTTTGCCAGATATGGCCAATCAGGTGCCTTGGTGAGTGATAATTTACCGCACTTTTCTACCATGGTAGATGAGGTAAGCTTTTTGAAAGCTGTTAAAACAGATCAATTTAACCATGCTCCGGCGCAGCTGTTGGTACATACAGGTTCACCTCGATTGGGCAGACCAAGTATGGGAAGCTGGGTAACCTACGGTTTGGGGTCAGAAAACCAGAATTTACCGGGATATGTTGTGCTTACCAGTGGTGGTAGTTTCCCTGATGCCGGAAAAAGTGTTTGGGGGAGTGGTTTTTTACCCTCTGTTTATCAAGGTGTACAATGCCGAAGCGAAGGGGATCCGGTACTGTTTATAAAAGATCCCGATGGAATGAGCCGGGATTTGAGAAAAGCTTCTATCGAAGCCATTAATAAAGCCAATGAGCAGCAATATCAAGAGTATAACGATCCTGAGATTTTATCGCGGATAGCTCAGTATGAAATGGCTTACCGCATGCAGATATCGGCACCAGAGGTGATGAACATCAATGATGAACCAGCCTACATCCACGAAATGTATGGTACACAACCCGGTAAAGCATGTTTTGCCAATAATGTGTTGCTTGCCCGTAAACTGGTAGAAAAAGGGGTGCGTTATGTGCAGTTATTCGACTGGGGATGGGATGCACATGGCGATAATCCAAACAACTCACTTAACATCGGACTGAAGAATAAATGCAGAACCATTGACAGGCCAATTACAGCTTTATTACTCGATTTGAAACAACGCGGTTTATTAGAAGAAACCCTGGTTGTTTGGGGCGGTGAATTCGGGCGTACGCCAATGATGGAAAACAGAAATGGTATTCAAAATCCATTTAAAGGTAGAGATCACCATACAGAAGCATTTACCATATGGATGGCCGGCGGAGGTGTGAAAAAAGGATTTACACACGGCGAAACAGATGAAATTGGCTATAGTGCCGTAAGCGGAAAAGTTGATGCTTTCGATATTCAAGCCACTATTTTAAACCAGTTGGGCTTCGACCATGAACAATTTACCTATCCTTTCCAGGGAAGGCCATTTAGGTTAACTGATGTGGCAGGCAAGGTGATCTCAGAGATTGTAGCTTAAGCCAGGAGTTCTGAGTCCACAGTCTATTAACCGATTAACCCAATGACCAATTTTCAATTGGCAGTTACCAATAAACTAATGACCAATCTACAAATGAACCAATGAACCAAACCAGAAGGAAATTCTTACAAAATACAGCTGTTGTAACGGCCGTATCAATTCTAGCCCCCATCCAA
This sequence comes from Pedobacter kyonggii, assembly GCF_004310665.1. Taxonomy (GTDB): domain Bacteria; phylum Bacteroidota; class Bacteroidia; order Sphingobacteriales; family Sphingobacteriaceae; genus Pedobacter; species Pedobacter kyonggii. Next base: position 56,951 of record NZ_SIXF01000017.1, read on the forward strand.
AATATGAGCGCCAACGAACTTAAAAATATAAAAGCAAAAGCTGGCTACGAATTATTATTTATGCAAACCGATTGGGGATTTGGAGGCACAAGAGATGAGTTTTGCGCAGCAGCCAAAAAAGAAGGATATGAAGGCATTGAAGTATGGTGGCCTGGTGAGGATAAAGCGATAAAGGAACTTTTTGATGCGGTTAAGAAATATAAACTGGAAATCGGATTTTTATGCGCCGGATCGCAGTCGAACATAACCGAGCACTTAGCTTCTTTCAAAAAAAGTTTAGATGCTATTTGTGCCAACACTTATCAAAAACCGGTTTACATCAATTGCCATTCGGGAAAAGATTATTTCACTTACGAAGAAAATAAACAGATTATCGATTACGCAACGGCCAAAAGCAAATCGTATGGCATACCGGTTTATCACGAAACGCATCGTAGCCGTATGATGTTTGCTGCACATGTTGCCAAAAATTTCGCTGAGAAAAACCCAGAATTAAGATTTACTTTAGATATTTCGCATTGGTGCAATGTGCACGAAAGTTTATTGTCTGACCAGAAACAGACCATCGATTTTATTTTAGAAAAGGCAGAACATATCCACTCGAGGGTTGGGCACCCCGAAGGGCCACAGGTAAACGATCCAAGGGCACCAGAATGGGCAAAAGTGGTAGAAGCACACCTGGCCTGGTGGGATAAGATTATAGCACGCAAAAAGAAAAACGGCGAGCGCATGACCATTCTTACCGAATTTGGCCCGGCTGATTATATGCCTACCCTGCCTTATACACGCCAACCCCTTGCCGATCAATGGGCAATAAATGTTTACATGATGAATTTATTAAGAAAGAGATATCAATAAGATGTTAGAATTTTTTGGCCGCTTTCACCCGGTTTTTGTCCACCTTCCTATAGGAATTTTGTTACTTGGCTGTATTTGCATTCTCTTATCATTTACTGCAAAATTTATCAATCTAAAACCAGCCATTCCTATTATGCTGCTTCTAGGTGCTTTAAGTGCTGTAGTATCTTGCATCACTGGTTATTTATTGGCCAATGGCGGCGATTATGATGGGAAACTCGTGAGCAATCACCAATGGATGGGAATCAGTGTTGCCGTTTTGTCTTTTATATTGTGGATCATTTACCAAAAGGTTAAAACGAATGCAATATTGGGCACAATTGCTGCGGTTCTTATTGTGCTCATTTCTATTACAGGACATTTAGGAGGTTCTTTAACCCATGGTTCTGATTATTTAACCGCGCCGTTAAAATCGGGCAGTACAAAAGGCGGGTCAGCTATTCCACCAATTCCCAATGTTCAGGAAGCCTTTGTTTACCAAAATGCCATCCAACCACTCTTTCAAAATAGGTGTTATAGTTGCCATAGCAGCGAAAAACAAAAAGGCAAGCTAAGGTTAGACCAGGAAGCATATATTTTAAAAGGCGGAGAAGATGGGCACACCATTGTGAAGGGTAAAGCCGACGATAGTGAGCTGATGAAGCGGATTTTATTGCCATTGAATGATGAAGACCATATGGCACCTAAAGAAAAGCCGCAGCTCACTAACAATGAGATTGCCTTATTAAAATGGTGGATTGATAATGGTGCCGATTTTAAAAAGAAATTCAAGGATCTTCCTCAGCCAGAAAATATAAAAACAATTTTAGCCAGCCTGCAAAAAGGCGAAAGTGGGGCCGAGCAAATCAAAGCCAGTGATATTCCAACTGAAGAGGTTACGGCAGTTGATAATAAAGTATTGAAAAAGTTTACCGATGCCGGCATTACCGTATTCCCGGTTGCTCAAAATACCAATTACCTTTCAGCCAATTTTATCAATGCACAATCGATGGGCAAAGATGTTTTGGATCTGATAAAATCAATCGAAAAACAGCTCCTTTGGCTTAAGTTAGAAAGCAATAAAGTAAACGATCAAACCTTAACTGCAATAAAGGATTGTAAAAACTTAACCAGGTTAAACCTAAATAACACCCAGATCACAGATGCAGGTTTAGTATCGCTGAAAGATTTAGATCAGTTACAATCGTTGAGTTTGGTCGGAACAAAAATTACTGCAAAAGGGATTAATCATTTAAAGAAACTGAAAAATTTAAAATTTCTATATGTGTATCAAACCGGTATAACTAAAGCAGATTTAGCCGGTATAAAAAAACTATTGCCTAAAGTTAGTTTAGATACCGGAAATTATAAAGTACCAATGATAGCGCAGGATACTACTGTGGTTAAAGCACCGTAGTTGCTTTCTCTGAATCGAATTAACTATACGGTACATCTCTAATTTAAATACGGAGTCGGATCGTAATATCTGAGATTAAAAGAATAACAATTAAAATGTAGATAAAAGTCTTTTCTATTCCTTGTTAATGATTTGTTAATATTAAACTTGCAACTTATGGCAATTAATTGATAGCGAATGATTAATGCAAGTGATTTTGGCCAAAATTTTTTATGGGGTGTGGCTACTGCTGCGGCCCAAATAGAAGGTACAGCCACCCAATATGGTAAAGGCCCATCCATTTGGGATACCTTTACTGCAAAAAATGGAAAAATTAAAAAGAATCACAAATTAGATCCTGCTTGCGATTTTTATCACCGGTATGCTGAAGATATAGCTTTAGTTAAACTGCTGGGCTTTAAAGTATTCAGGTTTTCTATTGCCTGGTCGCGCATTTTACCCGCAGGTAGGGGAGAAATTAACCAGGAAGGCATCCGTTTTTACCACAATCTTATTGATGAGTGTTTAACCCATGGAATAACACCCTACATAACGCTTTATCATTGGGATTTACCGCAAGCTTTGGAAGATGAGGGCGGTTGGACAAGTTTTAGTATCAATGCTGCTTTTAATGCTTTTGTGAGCATTTGCGCCTTAGAGTACGGCGATAAGGTGAAAAACTGGATTGTGTTGAATGAGCCTTTTGGATATACTTCTTTGGGGTACATGCTGGGCGTTCATGCTCCAGGCAAAACAGGATTAGGGAATTTCTTTTCAGCAGTTTTACATACTGCGCTGGCCCAGGCAGATGGGGGCAAGATTTTACGTTCCGAAATTAGCAAGGCTAATATCGGGACTACTTTTTCTTGTTCGGAAGTACTTCCAAGTACCCAGAGTGATAGTGATATTCTTGCTGCAAAGCGGGTTGATTGCCTAATGAACCGTCTTTTTGTAGAACCCACACAGGGCATGGGTTTTCCAACTGCCAATTGGGATGTGTTAGAGAAATTTCAGATCGAATATGGTACCTGGCGGCTACACGAACGGATGAAGTTTGATTTTGACTTTATCGGTCTTCAAAACTATTTTCCTCTGGTGGTTAAGTATAATGCCTTTATTCCGGTTATCCAGGCTTGGGAAGTAAAAGCTAAAAGTAGAAAAAAGCCCCATACCGCGATGGGATGGGAGGTAAACGCAGATAGTTTTTATAATATCGTTAAACAGTTTGCCGCTTACCCAAATGTCAAAAATATCATGATCACCGAGAATGGTGCCGCTTATCATGATAAATTGATCAATGGTAGGGTAGAAGACCCTGAGCGGATCGAATATTTTAAACTTTATTTAAATGCACTACTAAAGCTCAAAAAGGAAGGCATAAATTTAACCGGTTGTATGGCCTGGACATTAATGGATAATTTTGAATGGGCTGAAGGATTTACTGCCCGCTTTGGATTGATTTATAATGACTTTAAGACACAGGAGCGCAGCATTAAAGATTCGGGCTATTGGTGGCAAAATTTCCTAAAAAGTTAGTTGATATATCGCTGTTTTCTTCTTCATTATTAAACAAATTCATAAGTTTGGTTGATGAATGATAGAACAGTAGTTTACAGCACCTATTACAATCCGATGGAGGCCAATATTATTAAAGCTAAATTGGGAGATAGTGGATTCGCCTGTTTCCTGGCGGATGAAAATGTTGCAACATTAAATCCACTTTACAATCAGGCCATTGGTGGTGTAAAACTCATTGTTTTTGAAAGAGATGTAGAGGCTATTAACACTTTACTCGCTGAAGACAATAGTTTGGCCTTTGAATCATCAGATGGAATTGTTGATGAAGAAGAATCAGTTGAAGATAAAACAGTTTGTGAAAAATGTGGATCTACCAACGTAGGTTATGGAATAGCTACTGATAAAAAATATAGTATTTGGGCAACTGTACTTGCCTTTTTAACCCTAACTACACCCATTAAGGCCAATAAATGTCACCATTGCTACGATTGTGGTTATGAGTTTGAATGATTATTTAACTGATTTCTGTAACTGCTTTCCAAAAATTAAAGAAATTATTTATTACAACTTTTTGAAGCGCAAAAGCAGGAGCTACTATTAAAGTTTGTTCCCGTTCTCCGCTGTATCCTTACGCTGCGCCTCAGGGATGCCGCTGCGCCCGGGCTAGAAGGTTCTTTTACTGCAAGTAAGGCAAAATCTCCGCGATAAGTGCAACTGTCTCTGCCAGCTAAACCCGATATACGCGTATGCTGGGTTTTTTCTAACCAGCAGCAGCATTAGCGGGACAAAGCCAAGCCGAAGACCTACTGCAACTGCTTTCCAAAAAAATAAAGCAATTATTTATACATTATTTGAAGCGCAAGGCCAGTAGCAGCCATTAAGGTTTGTTCTCATGCTCCGCTATATCCTTACAATGCGCTTCAGGGATGCCGCTTCGCTAGGGGATAGAAAGTTCTTTTAATGCAAGGAGGACAAATCTCTCTTTATAAGTAACTCTCTATTAATAAAAAATCCCATTCTGATTGAACAGAACAGGATTTGTAAGCTATCTCACAAAAAAAATGTGTAACACTATAATCTACGAGCAGTAATCTTTGTATTCTCGGTATGAGTTTCTCCGTTCTTATTTCCAATGCCTGATTTATCGGTTCTCTTCAAAATCAAGATATTATTTGAAATAGAAAAGGTAAAACTATTGTGGTTAAAGGCTAAATTCCCACTTAGGTTTAATTTATCACCAGTAACGGTATATTTTACCTGCACATCATCTATTGTATTCTGGTTGTTTCCCAGCAAATCTTTGAAATAAAAAATAGCGTGTAAACTACCGTCTTCTTTGAATTCTAAAGTTGGCCTTGGACTTTCGTCTTTGGTATCATCCTGATCTTTTCCTGTATTTTCGAAATTAGTGACCACATATGATTCAACTTGCCATTTACCGATAATAGAATTATTTTCAGACTCAGTTTTTTTGCACGCTGTTAAATTAAATATGGCCAGGATGGCAATTGATAATAAAAGTTTTTTCATGGTTTAAGCAACTACTTATATGATAAAAAAATCCCGCTCTGATTGAACAGAACGGTATTAAAATTTTTGATGTATATAATTAAAATCCGAAACCTAAAGCAATACCAGTACGAAGTCCGAAGCCTTCAATACCACCTTTAATATCAGGTTCGTTATTGCCTTGTGTAGCCTTATAACTTCCGTTATTATAACTTGGGCCAAAGAAAATATCCAATACAAATCCGCTGCCATATACCCATTGGCGTCCAATTAATGCACCGCCACCAAATGAATTGTAATTTCCCTTATCAGTACCATCAGTAACGGTGTAATCCTGATATCTTAAGAAAGGAGCTGCATACAAGCCGCTAATTGCTTTTTGTTTTAAGTAGAAGCGAACTTCTGGCGTAATGGCAACACCGGTAAATTTAACATCATCTAACTTTAAACCTGTATATGCGACACCCAGCTGTAAAGAAACGCCATCATTCAATTTACGTTCATAAAATACAGACCCTGTTTTTAATAATGCACTTAAAGGGTTAATTTTGATTGTGTTTTGGGCATCCTGTGCTTTTGCACAAAAGAAAGTCATGGCCGCAAACGTGGCACAAAGAAAGAGCTTTTTCATTAATTTGATTAGTTTATTTTGAGCAGCAAAAATAGAACTAATATTGTAGTTTACAAATAAAAAAATCCTGTTCTGATTTAACAAAACGGGATTTTTTTATTTTCATCCAAACTTCGGATTACCGACTCTGGACTTCCGACTACTAAAGCGCTGCTTTAGCTGCGGCTTCTGCCCTGATGATATTTAATGCACCACCTGCCTTAAACCACTCAATTTGTTGATCGTTATAACTGTGGTTAACCGGAAACGACTCTTGGGTACCATCTGCGTGGTGTAATACCAATGTTAATGGTTTATCTGGAGCGAATTCTGTTAAGCCTACAATATCGATGGTATCATCTTCTAAGATTTTGTCGTAATCATCTTTATCTGCAAAGGTTAAACCTAACATACCTTGTTTCTTCAGGTTAGTTTCATGGATACGGGCAAAAGATTTTACCAGTACGGCACGAACACCTAAATGACGAGGCTCCATAGCGGCGTGTTCACGTGATGAACCTTCGCCATAGTTTTCGTCACCAACAACGATAGATCCTAAGCCAGCAGCTTTATAATCGCGTTGAGTAGCAGGAACAGGTCCGTATTCGCCAGTTAATTCATTTTTAACGTTATCTGTTTTATCGTTAAAATAGTTAACCGCACCAATGAGCATGTTATTAGAAATGTTATCTAAGTGACCACGGAATTTTAACCATGGACCAGCCATTGAGATATGATCTGTTGTACATTTACCTTTGGCTTTGATTAAAAGTTTTAAACCTTTTAAATCGGTACCTTCCCATGGGGTAAATGGATCCAACAATTGTAAACGGTGTGAAGTTGGAGAAACCAAAACCTGAACGGAGGAACCATCAGCTGCTGGTGCCTGATAACCTGCATCTTCTACAGCGAAACCTTTTGTTGGTAATTCAAAACCTGTAGGTGGATCTAATTTAACCTGTTCGCCTTTATCGTTTGTTAAGGTATCGGTTAATGGATTAAAGCCTAAATTACCTGAAATTGCAATTGCAGCAACCATTTCTGGTGAAGCCACGAAAGCGAAAGTATTAGGGTTACCGTCTGCACGTTTAGCAAAGTTTCTGTTAAATGAGTGTACGATCGTGTTTTTCTCTGCTTTTTCTGCCCCGGTACGGTCCCACATACCAATACATGGTCCGCAGGCATTGGTGAAGATAGTAGCATCTAAATCTTCGAAAGTTTTTAAGAAACCATCACGGTCTGCGGTATAACGCACCTGCTCAGACCCTGGGTTGATACCGAATGCGGATTTGGTTACCAAACCTTTTGCAATAGCCTGGTTTGCGATAGATGCTGCTCTTGATAAATCCTCGTAAGAAGAGTTGGTACAAGAACCGATCAATCCCCATTCTACTTTTAAAGGCCAGCCGTTTTTCTCTGCTTCCACTTTCATCTGCGAAACCGGAGTAGCTAAATCTGGTGTAAAAGGGCCGTTTAGGTAAGGCTCTAAAGTATCTAAATCGATCTCAATAACCTGGTCGAAATAGTTTTCCGGATCAGCATAAACTTCAGCATCACCTGTTAAATATGCTGCAATTTTGTTTGCTTCATCAGCAACTTCATTTCTACCGGTAGCACGTAAATAACGTTCCATACTTTCGTCATAGCCAAAAGTAGAAGTGGTTGCTCCAATTTCGGCACCCATATTACAAATGGTACCTTTACCCGTACAACTTAAGTTAACAGCTCCATCGCCAAAATATTCTACAATTGCACCTGTACCACCTTTTACTGTAAGGATACCCGCAACTTTAAGAATTACATCTTTAGCAGCAGTCCAGCCGTTTAATTTTCCTGTTAATTTTACGCCGATTAACTTAGGGAATTTAAGCTCCCAAGGTAAACCCGCCATTACATCGCAGGCATCAGCACCACCAACTCCAATAGCAACCATACCCAAACCACCAGCATTTACGGTGTGCGAGTCGGTTCCGATCATCATTCCACCTGGGAAGGCATAATTCTCTAAAACTACCTGGTGAATAATACCAGCACCTGGTTTCCAGAAACCAATACCGTATTTGTTCGATACAGAAGATAAGAAATCAAAAACTTCAGCACTTTCGGTTTTAGCATGAGGTAAATCTATTGCTGCACCTTCTTTAGCCGTAATTAAATGATCACAGTGAACTGTAGAAGGTACAGCCACTTGTGGGCGACCAGCCTGCATAAATTGTAATAGTGCCATTTGAGCTGTTGCATCCTGCATCGCAACGCGATCTGGTGCAAAATCTACGTAGTCAGAACCACGTTTAAACGCCGTTTTAGGATCTCCATCCCAAAGGTGTGTATACAATATTTTTTCAGATAATGTTAAAGGTCTGCCAACCACTTTACGCGCCGCCTCAACGCGACTGCCAAAGTTTGCATAAACCTTTTTAATCATGTCTATATCAAAAGCCATACTTTATTTTTTTTTTAAATTATTGTCAATTACAACACTAACTAAATTAAACAATTTTTAATATACTTATTTTTAAGATTTGTCAAATTATCTTATTTAAAATCATTCTATTCAATCCTTGGTGTAAATAAAAAGGCTATCCGATTAACGGACAGCCTTCGTGCTTTATAACAAAAAATATGTTTATTTGTTTCTTATTGTTTTGTAGAAATAGGCGTAAATTTGGTTAAGTTGATACCTTCTACCGCTACTTTATATTCCTCAATACTTGGAATACGACCTAAAATAGCAGAAAGAACCACTACCGGTGTAGATGCCAACAAAGACTCTCCTTTTTTACCATCTTTATCTTCCACCACGCGGCCCTGGAATAAACGGGTTGACGTAGCCATTACAGTATCGCCTTTGGCCGCTTTCTCCTGGTTACCCATACAAAGGTTACAACCCGGACGTTCCAGGTACATGATGTTCTCATATTCGGTACGCGCTGCGGCTTTAGGTAAAGCATCGCTGAACTCAAATCCAGAGTATTTTTGTAAGTATTCCCAATCGCCTTCTGCTTTCAACTCATCGATGATATTGTAAGTAGGGGCCGCAACTACCAATGGTGCTTTGAATTCTACTTTACCAGTTAGTGTCTCTACGTTTCTCAACATCTGAGAAACGATTTTCAAATCGTCTTTATGTACCATACAAGAACCTACGAAACCAAGATCTACTTTTTTATCGCCACCATAAAAAGTTAAGTCTCTGATGGTATCATGCGTATAACGTTTAGAAACATCTGCGTTGTTTACATCCGGATCGGCAATCATTGGCTCGTTGATGATATCAAGGTCAATAACTACTTCCGCATAGTATTTGGCATTATCATCTGGCATTAAAGCTGGCTTGATACCGGTTTTAATTTCTTCAATACGTTTGTTTGCTTTGTTGATCAATCCTTGTAAAACCTGGTTATGGTTGTCCATACCCTTGTCTATCATGATTTGAATACGGTTTTTAGCAATTTCTAACGATTGGATTAAAGTGTCATCTTGCGAAATACAGATAGATGCTTTTGCTTTCATCTCAGCTGTCCAGTCTGTAAAGGTAAAAGCCTGATCGGCTAATAAAGTACCAATATGTACCTCAATGATACGGCCCTGGAACACGTTTTCGCCATCAAACTGTTGCAACATTTGCAATTGTGTCGCATGAACTACATCACGGAAATCCATGTGTTCTTTCATTTGACCTTTGAATGTTACTTTTACCGATTCAGGAATTGGCATAGAAGCCTCACCAGTTGCGAGTGCCAATGCCACCGTACCAGAATCTGCACCGAAAGCTACACCTTTAGACATACGCGTGTGCGAATCACCACCGATGATAATTGCCCACTCATCAATAGTAATGTCGTTCAATACCTTGTGAATAACATCAGTCATTGAATGATATTCGCCTTTAGGGTCGCGGGCAGTAATTACGCCGAAGTCATTCATGAACTTCATCAATTTCGGGATATTCGCCTGTGCTTTTTTGTCCCAAACAGATGCGGTATGACAACCTGATTGATAAGCGCCATCAACAATGGGAGAAATAACTGTAGCAGCCATCGCTTCTAATTCCTGAGCGGTCATCAAACCTGTTGTATCTTGAGAACCTACAATGTTTACTTCTACACGAACGTCAGAACCGGCATGTAAAACCTTGCCCTGTGTTAAACCTACTGCATTTCTATTAAAGATTTTTTCTACAGCCGTTAAACCTTGACCTTCAACAGATACCTCTTTAGCAGGGGCGAATACTAACGAAGGTTCGATAGCTAAAGTTTTAGCTGCAAAAGTTTGGATTTTTTTACCAAAAACGATAGCGTAAGAACTACCAGCTTTGATAAATTCCATTTTTTGCGGTGTCAACGCTTTTGAAATGTCGATCAGTTCTTGATCTCCATTGTATAATTTTTTAGTTTTTGTATTAATGGTAAGTACTGTACCAGTTTCTATAGAATAAACCTGCTCTAAAACCGGCTCGTCATTTTCGTTACGTATAACATTGCCATTTTCATCTGTTTTCTTTACCCAGTTTTTAAGGTCGATACCAATACCGCCTGTTACATCAACTGTTGTTAAGAAAATTGGAGAAATGCCGTTGGTACCACCTACAATTGGAGCTATGTTCACAAATGGGATATAAGGGCTAGATTTTTTACCCGTCCAAAGTGCAACATTGTTTACACCCGACATACGTGAAGAACCGACACCCATGGTGCCTTTTTCAGCTACCAACATTACACTTTTATCAGGGTGTTGCGCTTGCAATGCTTTAATTTCCTCCTGAGCTTCTGGTGTAATCATACATTTGCCATGCAATTCGCGATCTGAACGAGAGTGTGCCTGGTTACCTGGAGACAATAAATCTGTAGAAATATCGCCAATACCAGCGATAAAAGTTACCACTTTAATTTCTTCAGGTACTTCAGGAAGGTTAGTAAAGAATTCAGCCCTGGCATAACTTTCTAAAATTTCCCTAGCAATGGCATTGCCATTGTTGTAAGCTTCTTTTAAACGATCGGTATCTGCATCGTAAAGGAAAACCTGTGTTTTAAGTACATCTGCAGCTTTATGGGCTTTATCACCATTATCGGCCAGCGCAATGTCTAACAACACTTTGATGGAAGATCCGCCCTTCATGTGCGATAACAATTCGAAAGCAAAATCAGGTGTGATTTCTGCAACGATAGTTCCGCCTAAAATAATTTCTTTTAAAAACTCTGCTTTTACACCAGCAGCTCCGGTAGTACCCGGCAAGGTGTTGTATATGAAAAAGTTAACAGCATCTGCCCTGTTAAAATTATTTACATTTTTGATTTGATCGATGATTTCACTCAGTAATTCTGCTCCATCAATAGGTTTAGGGTGAAGACCTTGAGCTTTTCTGTCTTCAATCTCCTGGATATAATCGTTATAAATACTCATCTTAGCTATTTTATTCTTTTTGTAAGATTGTGCAACAAAATGTACACCCACTTTTTACAAAAAAGAATACTGTTTTTGTATATTAATTTGCATTTACTGAGCCTATAGGGCCCAATTTTTTGGTTAAAACAAAAATAGCAAAAAACAACCCTTAAATGCAATTTAGGCAGGCGATTAAACAATTTGGAATTATTCTAAACAACGAAAAAAGATGTAAATTAAAGGTCATAAAAACACACGAATCATGGCTGGGTTTATACACTTAGTAAGTGTTTTTTTGGTGCTTGTTATAGCTTAAATCTCCATTCTTATCATCTTTAATATTATAATCGTCACCCTGAATTCATTTCAGGGCCTATCTAACAGGAAAGATGAGGTTGTCTCATAAATATAGAATTGTCATCCTGTCCAAAGGACTCCTATGGAGATCCTGTCGAAGGACCTGTTTAAATATATCGAAAAGGCGTTTCGACAAGCTCAACGTGACAAATTCTAATTGAATTACAAATATGATGCAGCCTGATGACGACCGCGTTAAGAAAAGAGGCTAAAAACTGGTCGCTATAAAATTAATCGGGGTTGTTGTTAGTTAGGTGAAAAGTAGTTGTACTCCATAGAATCTTAACACCTGTATTAACCGTTCGTTATCGGACAGATTTGTGCGATTTTGAACAGTTATTTATTTTATATATAGTTAATTTATTGATATTCAGTTTGTTGATGTGTATTCGTCGCCTTGGCATAAGATTAGCTTAAGGCTAAAGCGTTGAAAATGTAAAACCTTTTTCAGTAAAATAAGCCAATACTTTGGGAAGTGCGTAAGATAAACGGTCGAATGCTTTTAAACTATCATGAAATACAATTATAGAACCATTTTCGGTATGTTTAATCACATTTTGATAACATTTTTCGGGCGACAGCTTAGTGTCGAAATCGCCGCTGAGTACATCCCACATTACGATGTTCAGTCCTGAGTCGATAGTCTTTAGTCCTAAGTCAGATTGTTGATTTTGGAATATGGACTTTGGACTTCGGACTACGGACTTCAGACTTTTAATCTGGCTCTTCCTAATCCTTCCATAAGGTGGACGAAATAGATTTGTTTGTGTAAGTTCCTGGCATTTTAGTGTATTTTGAAGGTAGATTTCATTATCGGTTTTCCAGCCTTTTAAATGATTGAAAGTATGGTTGCCAATGGCATGTCCGTCGTTTTTTACACGTTCAAAAACTTCGGGGTGTTTTACAATATTATCGCCGATGCAAAAAAATGTAGCTTTAGCATTAAAGACTTTTAAAGTTTTTAATACAAAATCTGTAACATTGGGTATGGGTCCATCGTCAAAGGTCAAATAAATAACTTTTTCGGTGCGGGATTTATTCCATAATAGTGATGGATAATACCATTTTAGCAGAAGCGGTGATTTGATCAGGTACATTTTAGCTACAAAGTTACTAAATGCCTGTACAGATTGAAATTATTAAAGTTGTTTATATAGATTTGAAACAAATTATGAAGATGTTTACCAAGAATAAGTTAATTACCGGATCTGCGTTATTAGTAGCATTAAGTTTTAGTCAGAAAATTAAAGCTCAAGAAGTTATCAGTATTCAACAGGCAGTTGAAAACACATTAAAAAACAATTTAAATATTAAACAAGCCGCTTTTAGTGCTTCTTTAAGTGAAGAAACTGTTCGTCAATCTAAAAATGCACTCTTACCTACCTTAAATGGTACCATTAACCAGTCGATGCAATGGGGTAGAAGTCAACAGGTATCAGGTTTATTCGAAAATACTCAAAATTATAATTTAAGTCCAAACGTAAGTACGAATGTTTCGCTTTTTGAAGGCGGTACTAAACTGAACCAGATCAGACAAAACAAAATTTTACTTGCCGCCAACGAAACCAATGTAGAAAAGGTAAAGAACGATTTGATTCTTCAGGTGGTTACAGCTTATCTTCAGGTTTTAAACAATGAAGATCAGGTAAAGGCTACAAAGCAACAATTGGATGTGGCCAATTCTACTTTAAAAAGGGAGCAAGCGCTTTTAGATGTTGGAAATAAAACCTTGGCTGATATTTCTCAGGCAAAGTCGCAGGCAGCCACAGCAGAGCTTAATTTAACGAATGCTCAAAACCAGCTAACCATATCTTACTTAACTCTAGGCCAATTGATGGAGATTCAACCTCCAATGACTTTTAAGGTTCAGCCTCCTTTAGTTAATGAAATGGGTAATATTCAAACCACTTATGTACCTACTGATATCTATAATCAGGCTTTAGCCACATTCCCTGATATTAAATTAGCGGAATTAAACAGTAAAGCAGCCGAAAAAGGTATTGCTGTAGCTAAGGGTGGATTCTTTCCCCAGATTAGTTTAGGTGCTGGTTTAGGATCGGCTTATTACTACCAGTTTAATTCGAGTTTTCCGATGTCGAAATTCACCAATCAATTATCTGATAACTTTGGTCAGTATGTGAGTATGGGAATTTCCATTCCTATTTTTAATGGTTTTACAACAAGATCATCGGTAAGGAAAGCGAAAATTAACTGGATGCAGCGCAAAACTGATGAACAGCTATCAAAAAACAATTTGATCAAGGTAATCAATCAGGCAGTTGCCGATCTTAGTGCAGCACAAAGTAGATACTCTTCTACCCAAAATGCTTTTCAGGCGCAGAAAGATGCTTTTTATGTAATCGATCAACGTTATAATGTAGGTTTGGTAAACTCGTTAGATTATAGCACGGCCCAAACCAATAGAAATAAAGCAGAGATAGATTTTATCTTAGCAAAATACGATTTACTGTTCAGGGCAAAAGTAATTGATTACTATTTAGGCAAACAAATTACTTTCTAAACTTAAAATATTGGAAGAATAGGGTGCAACTTTAAAACGTTTCAACCTTACAACATGATAACTTTAATACAAACAAACGAAATACAATAAATTATGAAACTGAAGCATATTATTATTACCGTAGTTGCTATTGTAGCCCTTCTAGTGATATTAAAACTGGCCGGAGTTATAGGTGGTAATAAGACCGAAAAAGTAACTACAGAAAAAGCATCAGATAAAACTGTTGTAGAAACAGTAACAGCAAGTGGTAAAATACAGCCAGAAACAGAAGTTAAATTAAGCTCTGAGGTATCGGGAGAGGTGGTAGAATTAAAAGTAAAAGAAGGAGATATTGTTAAAGCAGGCCAATTGCTTTGTAAAGTACGTCCGGATGTTTTGCAGTCGGGCTATGAAAGAACAGTTGCTACCTTTAATGCGCAAAGGGCTAGTGTGGCTGCAGCGCAACAGCAATTGATACAAAACCAGGCTAACTTTGTAAATGCAGAAGCAACTTACAAACGTAATGTAGAGCTTTTTAATAAAAAGGTAATTTCTGCATCAGAATTCGATGCTGCCAAGGCGGCTTATCTAACTGCTAAAGCAAATTTGGCCAGTGCAAAAGAAAATGTAACAGGTGCTAAATTTACTTTAGAGCAAACAGGGGCAAATGTTAAAGAAGCAGGCGCAAACTTAGCTAAAACAACAATTTATGCTCCGGTTGATGGTGTGGTTTCAAAATTGTCAATCGAATTGGGCGATCGTATTTTAGGAACTTCGCAAATGGCAGGTACAGAAATTATGCGTATCTCTAACCTATCATCAATGGAAGTTAATGTTGATGTTAACGAAAACGACATTACCCGTGTTAAAGTTGGCGATAAAGCTTCGATTGAGGTTGATGCTTTCTCAGATAAAAAATTTAGAGGTGTAGTAACCGAAATTGCAAGTTCATCAACAGCTGTTGGTACTGCGGTATCTACTTCGGTAGATCAGGTAACCAATTTCTCTGTAAAAATTAGAATTACTGAAGAACTGGCGGGTAAACAACAATCTATTTTCCGCCCGGGCATGTCGGCCACAGTTGATATCGAAAGCGAATCGTTAACAGGTTTAGCTATTCCAATTCAGGCTGTATTTACCGATAGCGGTAAATCTGGCGATGCTGGTCAAAACCAGGGTAACCAGGAAAACACCGATAAGCAGAAATCTAAGTTAACAGATAAAAAAGTAAAGCAATATATTTATGCTTACGATGCTAAAACTAAAAAGGTTAAAAAGACAGAGGTAACCACAGGGATCCAAAATGACCAGTTTATTATCGTGAAATCTGGTGTTAAAACTGGTCAGGAAATTGTTACCGGTCCTTATTCTGCCATCCAAAACAAATTAAAAGACGGAATGATTGTAGAAAAAACATCTAAAGACCAATTGTTTAGCAAAGACGCTAAGAAGTAGTTTATAATTAATAGCAAGAAATAGTAACTTGCGTTGTTTAAGGTGTATTCCTAAAAGTTTAGGGTGTAAGGTTTAAGGTTGAGGGCAATTGGTCCTAGCTTTACACCTTACACCTTTTGCCTTAAGCCTTTAAAAGGCTTTACACCTTTTACCTTAAACATTTTTTATAAACATGGTACCTAAAATAGCAATGATTGGGGGCGGGAGCTGGGCTACTGCCATTGTTAAAATGCTTGCAGATAATTTATCTGAAAAGGAAATTTTTTGGTGGATGCGCAATGAGGCAGCCATAGCGCACATTAAAAAATTTAAGCATAACCCCAATTATATTAGTTCTGTTGAGATTAAACTTACTCAGGAAGATCATATCTCTTCAGATATCAACTCCATAATAAAATCTGCCGAATTTGTAATTCTAAACGTTCCGGCAGCATTTTTAAAAGACACTTTAACTTCCATCAGTGCCGAAGATTTAAAGGGCAAAAAAATTATTTCAGCCATAAAAGGCATAGTACCCAAAGATAATCTGATTATTGGCGAATTTTTGCACGAAAATTATAATATCCCATACGATGATATTTTAGTGGTTAGCGGACCATGCCATGCCGAAGAAGTAGCTTTAGAAAAATTATCATACCTAACCATAGCCTGTACCGATGTAGAAAAGGCATCAACTTTTGCTTCATTTTTAAATACTCGTTACATTAAAACAAACGTATCAGACGATATTTTCGGGACGGAATATGCTGCGGTTTTAAAAAATATTTATGCCGTAGCCAGTGGTATTTGTCATGGCATAGGTTATGGCGATAACTTTCAGGCAGTGTTGATCAGCAATGCCATCCGTGAGATTAAACGTTTCGTCGATGCCGTTCACCCCATCAACAGGGATATTATGGAGTCGGCGTATCTTGGCGATTTGTTGGTTACTGCCTATTCGCAGTTCAGCCGCAACCGTACGTTTGGTAACATGGTAGGGAAAGGTTATACCGTAAAATCGGCTCAATTGGAGATGAATATGGTGGCCGAAGGTTATTATGCGGTTAAGTGTATGCACATTAAAAATCAGGCGTATAATGTAGATATGCCAATTTGCAAGGCGGTGCACAGTATTATTTACGAAAACCGTTCGCCACATATCGAAATGAAATTACTGGCCGAGAAATTAAATTAAGACATTATCAATAAGCAACATAAAATATTGCTAGGAACTAAATAGGCGTTTGTATTTTCTTGTAGTCCCAATTGTTCAGGCCCCGGGGCGAAGCGGCCCCTGAAGCACAGCGAAAGGATACAGCGAAGAACGGGAACAGACTCTAATAGCTGCTGTGACCATGCGCTCCAAAAAAACAATTTAAACCTTTTGTAAAGCAGGTTTAGTGCTTTTAGATCAGGGTAGTCCTTCTTTTCGCTATTATCTTTTTGCGATCGTGAGTCGGTCTATTTTTGGCGGTGCAACAAAAAGGATAACCGCTTCAATAAGGTTTATTGAACGAAGGGCTGTGCAAGAAATAAAAATGAATTCTTAAGGAAGAAGTAGGTAGGTGTTTTATATTTCTTTCAGTGCCAATTGTTCAGCCCCGGGCGAAGCAACATCCCTGGGCGCGCAGCGAAAGGATACAGCGAAGAACGGGAACAGACTTTAATCGTTGCTTCGAACATTGTGCTCCAAAAATGATTTATTTTTTATCTTAATTATGCTTATGCTTAGCCACGGAAACAGGGTTTATTAATAATATCTACGATAAAACAAAAGCAGCGATCAACTGTTATCACTTAAATAAAATATAGCTGTCATGAAAAGAAAATTAGTAATGGGTTTATTAACGCTGGCCTTATTTGGAGGTGCAGCCTTAACCGTAAATGCTCAAGAAAAGAAAAAAACTGAAGTAGGTAAAGCATTAGATCAAACCGGTAAAGCAATTGGTAAAGGTGCTAAATCTGTAGGTAATAAAACTGCCGAAGTAGCGGTAAAAGGGGGTTCTAAGGTTGCTGATAAGACCTGGAAAGGTAAAATGGCACCAGATGGTTCTAACGTTTATATCAATGCAAAAAATGAAAAATATTATGTAAACTCGAAAGGTGCTAAAATTTGGTTAAAACCTAGTCAGATTAAAAACAGACCTGAGCCTAAAAAATAACAACATAAAAAATCCCGTTGAGATATCAGCGGGATTTTTTATGCACTTAGGTTGAATTAAAAGGCACAATCCTTTTATATTTTTAAAGTGTAAATGCTACTTAGATACGACTCCTTAGCGCTCGGAAGTTCTTTAGGACTATCCACTTTATCAATCAATAACTTTTCAACAACGGTATTATTCACTTTTAGGTTAAGCTCATAAAGCTTATCGCCAAGTTTAAGGTAAAAGGTGTTTTCAATGCTTTTAGCTTCACGACTTATTTCTGAAGAAACAAGCTGATAATAATCCATTTTCAAATTATTTGTATAGGTAAAGGGCTGGCGAATGTCAAAATTGATTTTTTTAATTATATTGTTAGCATCTTTAGCATAAAGCTGTATCTGGGTTTTATCTAAAAAACCTGTAGTTTTAGGGTTAAGAAGATCCCCATCTGTACTGTTTTTAATTACCAAGCCTAAGCTTGTGTCATAACTTATAGGTGAGCAGGCACATACTCCGCCGCCGTCGGTTATTTTTTTGCAGCCTAAATTGGTGATGAAAATTAGCACGAGAACAAATAGAATTTTTTTCATTTAGTTTAAATATTGAGTTATACTTTTTTAGGTTTAAAGGCATATTTTTTTAATTGCAATTAACCGTAATGATTTAGTCAATCTGGTTTGGTGCATCTATATCTGGTTCTATTCTTTAAACGTCGATTTGGTGGCATTCGCTACAGCTGAAAGCGAATATTTAAATGTTTATAAAAACGAAACCCCAAAAGCAGCGCTTTTGGGGTTTCGTTTTTTCTTATGTTTTTCTAAACTATCGTTCCGTATAAATCGAAATCTTCAGCCCGGTCAATTTTCACATTAACAAAGCTTCCGTTAGCGGCATAACCTGTAGCTGCATCGATTAAAACTTCGTTATCAACCTCAGGCGAATCAAATTCGGTTCTTCCTACAAAGAAATCACCTTCTTTTTTATCTACCAGCACCTTGAAGGTTTTGCCTACTTTTTCTTGATTAATATCGAACGAAATACCTTGTTGAATTTCCATGATATCGTCTACACGTTGCTGTTTTACTTCATCAGGAATATCATCAACTAAGGTATGTGCATGGGTTTTTTCCTCATGCGAATAAGTAAAGCAGCCTAAGCGGTCGAATTTAGTTTCTGCAACCCATTCCTTCATTTCTTCGAAATCATGTTCAGTTTCGCCAGGATAACCGCAGATTAGCGTGGTACGCATGGCAATGTTGGGCACTTTATCACGGATCTGATTAACTAAATCGATGGTTTTTTGTTTGGTGGTACCACGGCGCATCGATTTCAACATATTATCGGTAATGTGCTGTAATGGCATATCCAGGTATTTGCAGATGTTATCGCGCTCGTTCATGGCATCTAAAATTTCCATAGGGAAACCAGAAGGGTAGGCGTATTGCAAACGGATCCATTCGATTCCGGGAACATCAGATAAACGACGCATCAACTCATCTAACTTACGCACACCATAAAGGTCTAAACCATAATAGGTAAGGTCCTGTGCAATTAAAATCAATTCTTTTGTGCCGTTTTTAGCAAGGATTTTAGCCTCGTTAACTAATTCTTCCATTGGCTTACTCAAGTGTTTGCCACGCATTAACGGGATGGCACAGAAAGAACACGGACGGTTACAGCCTTCGGCAATTTTGAAATAAGCGAAATGAGAAGGGGTGGTTAGCAAACGCTCGCCAATAAGTTCGTGCTTGTAATTGGCACCTAACTCATGTAAAATATTCTGCAGATCGTTAGTGCCGAAAAAGGCATCAACGTTGGTGATTTCTGATTCCAGTTCGGGTTTGTAACGTTCAGATAAACAACCTGTAACCACTACTTTGCCAATTTTACCGGCTTCTTTTAATTCGCTGAACTGTAGAATGGTATCAATTGATTCTTGTTTAGCATTATCGATAAAACCGCAGGTATTAATTACAACGATATCATCTTTACCCATCTTGTCTGATTCGTGCACAACATTTAAATTGTTGCCACGCAGCTGCCCCATCAATACTTCCGAATCGTATATGTTTTTTGAACAACCTAATGTAATTACATTAATTTTTGGTTGTTTAATTGCGCTTTTACTTCTTATTATTTTGGTATTCATCTTTCACTTAATCTTTCTATAAACACAACATTTTTGTAATCTGTGTCTTGTTGGTACGGTCGTCATCCTGAATTCATTTCAGGATCTCAATGACAGATGCTGAAATGAATTCAGCATGACGATCGATAATGATTTGACTTATAAATTTAGCTTATTTAAACAAACTATTCACAAACTCTTTCTTATCAAACAGCTGTAAGTCACCTATTTTTTCTCCTACGCCAATATATTTAACAGGAATCCTGAACTGATCTGAAATTCCGATTACTACACCACCTTTTGCCGTTCCGTCTAATTTTGTAATGGCCAATGCATTAACATCAGTAGCTTCGGTAAACTGTTTGCACTGTTCAAAGGCGTTTTGTCCGGTCGAGGCATCTAATACCAATAAAATTTCATGCGGTGCACCTGGTACTACCTTTTGCATCACCTGTTTAATTTTACCCAACTCATTCATCAAACCGATTTTGTTGTGTAAACGTCCGGCAGTATCAATAATCACTACATCTTCACCGTTAGCAACAGCCGATTGTAGGGTATCAAAAGCAACAGAAGCAGGATCAGAACCCATAGCCTGTGCTACAACCCTTACGCCAACACGTTCGCCCCAAAGTTTAATCTGGTCAACGGCCGCAGCTCTAAAGGTATCGGCAGCACCTAATACTACTTTAAGTCCCGATTCTTTAAGTTTATGAGCCAGCTTTCCGATGGTAGTGGTTTTACCAACGCCATTTACGCCAACCACCATAATTACATAAGGTTTATGATCGCCATATTCGAACTGACGGAAATCGTTACTGTTGTTTTCGGATAAAAGCAACTGGATTTCATCACGAAGTATAAAATTTAGTTCTGAGGTATTGAGGTATTTATCTTTGGCAACACGTTCTTCGATACGTTTGATAATTTTTAATGTAGTACTTACACCAACATCAGAAGTAACCAAAACTTCTTCCAGATTATCGAGCACTTCATCATCAACAGAAGATTTTCCTGCTACAGCTTTGGTGATTTTATTAAAGAAACCGTCTTTAGTTTTCTCTAAACCTTTATCCAGTGCTTCCTGAGCTTCAGGTGCAGTTTCTTTCTTTTTGAAAAAATCGAATAAACCCATTAATTATTTTTATGTTTTTTTAGGAAATCGGCAGGTGTTTGTGTAGGTATCTTACTGCCAGTGAAATCTTTTGTATTCCTGGTTATAATAAGATCAATCTGATTTAGTTCTGCAGCAGCATTTTGTACTGCATCTTCAAAATCTGAAAAATTAGAATGGATTGCGGAGATGATTGTATCTTTATTAATGCCAAGAATGTTTATTGTACTTATAAGCGTAAGAAGAATATCTATTGTTTTAGCATGACCTATATTTTTTTTGCAGATGTAGTATATATCAGTAAAAGTTGAGGCCAAAATGAATCCATTTATATTTATGTCATCAACTTTGTTCAGTGCCTCGAAAGAGTCATCAAAAAAAGAATCCCTTTTAAGACTTATATCTATAAAAATATTGGTGTCAAATAGAATATTCATTTACTTGTGCTTGTCCATAAGATAGTCGTATTTAGCTTTATCTGGATCAATCCCTTCCAATACTCCCGAAAATTTGTCAAGAAAATCTTTCATCTTATTTTTTGGTGCGTTTTGAATCACTTCATCCAAAATAATGACTTCAACTTCCTTATTTTTTATATCAAATCCGTCAGGAACAACAATAGTTCCGTTTTCAGAAACTTTTGCTTTAAACTTATAGGCTTCCATGGTTATGCTTTTTTCAAAGATAATCAATTATTTCCTAACGTAAATTTCACTAACAAAAAAAGCCCTTCCGGTTAAAACGGAACGGCCTTTAATATTTTTAATATTAAAAAATATTAACCTTATTTAGATGCAATAGCATCTTTTACGTGGTCGTTGTGTACGATAAGTTCTTTGAATGAGTAAGCACCGGTTTTTGGTGATTTTACCATTGTAATTACTTTCGAATATTCTTTACCTGTACCTGTTTTAAGGGTTGCAACTACTTTCTTTGCCATGTTCTTATAAAATTTAATGATTGAATGATAGATGGATAGAATGGGGGGAATGTATACCCTAAGCCTTCTACCTTTACACCATCAATCTTATTTAATCTCTTTGTGTACGGTTACTTTTCTCAATACTGGATTGAATTTTTTCAATTCTAATCTCTCAGTAGTGTTTTTACGGTTTTTGGTAGAAATATATCTAGACATACCTGGCATGCCACTTTCTTTATGTTCAGTACATTCTAAAATAACCTGAACTCTGTTACCTTTTTTTGCCATTTTAATATAAATTGAAAACTGTTAATCTCAACAGTTAATGTTTTTTACAAAAATCCTTTTTTTACGAAACGGTTAATTGCTTCGCTAATGCCCACTTTATTGATGGTTTTAATCGCTGAAGTAGAAACTTTCAACGTAATCCAACGGTTTTCTTCAGGAATATAAAATTTCTGAAGTTGTAGGTTTGGGTAAAATTTGCGTTTGGTTTTAACGTTTGAGTGAGAAACGTTGTTACCTACCATTGCTTTTTTTCCTGTTAAATCACAAACTCTTGACATGACTTGTAAATATAGTTGTTAATATCGTCCGCTTAATTTTTTTAAGAGTGTGCAAATATCTGAATAATAATTGTAAACAGCAATAGTGTAGCTAATTATTTTTATAATTAATATTTATTGGCGGAAAAGGTTTGTACAATATTTGTTAATGCCGAATATTAAATTCAGTATTATATTATATCATGTTAAAAATAAATATTTCTGATCAAACGTTTGATATTCATTTTGATACGATTAGACTATTTCTCCTTATTATTATTTAATTAAATTAGCCCCCACTAATCCAAAATATAAAAACGAGCAATGCAAATTACATCTTTTAAGCAATACGAAGAAGATTATAAGAAAAGCGTAGAAAACCCAGAGCAGTTTTGGGGTGAAGTAGCGCAAAACTTTCAATGGCGCAAACCTTGGTTTAAGGTACTATCGTGGAACTTTAACGAACCGAATATCAAATGGTTCGAAGGTGCTAAACTTAACATCACCGAAAATTGTTTAGATCGGCACTTAGCTACCAATGGAGATAAGCCCGCTATAGTTTGGGAACCTAATAATCCTGAAGAAGAAAGTGTTACTTATACTTATAAAATGTTGCACGAACGCGTTTGCCGTTTTGCTAATGTTTTAAAGCGTAACGGAGCAAAAAAGGGCGACCGTATCTGTATTTATATGCCTATGGTGCCTGAGCTGGCTATTGCTGTTTTGGCCTGTGCCCGAATTGGTGCCGTTCACTCGGTTATTTTTGGCGGATTTTCTGCTAAATCTATTGCCGATAGGATTAACGATTCGCAATGTAAAGTAGTTATTACTGCCGATGGATCTTATCGTGGCAATAAACAGATTCCTTTAAAAGATGTAATTGATGATGCCTTAATTGGTTGCCCAACCGTAGAAAAATGTATCGTGTTAACCCATATCCGTACACCTGTTTCGATGCTGAAAGGCAGGGATGTGTGGTGGGAAGATGAGGTTAAACACGTAAATGATATTTGTGAAGCGGAAGAAATGGATGCAGAAGATATGCTGTTCATTCTCTACACATCTGGTTCTACCGGCAAACCCAAAGGCGTGGTGCATACCTGTGGTGGTTATATGGTTTATGCGGGTTATACTTTTTCGAATGTATTTAACTATCAGCCTGGCGAGGTTTATTTTTGTACGGCAGATATTGGCTGGATTACCGGTCACTCTTATATTGTTTACGGACCGCTTTCGCAAGGAGCTACTTCGGTTCTTTTCGAAGGGATTCCAACCTACCCAACGCCTTCTCGTTTTTGGGATATTGTAGAAAAACATAAAGTAAATACCTTATATACGGCACCTACGGCTATCCGCTCTTTAATGAGTTATGGTGAAGATCCATTAAACGGCAAAGATTTAAGCTCAATCCGCGTTTTAGGCTCGGTAGGGGAGCCGATTAACGAAGAAGCATGGCATTGGTTCGATGAGAAAATCGGGCATGGTAAAGCGCCTATTGTTGATACCTGGTGGCAAACGGAAACAGGAGGGATTATGATTTCGCCCAT
This sequence comes from Pedobacter kyonggii, assembly GCF_004310665.1. GTDB lineage: Bacteria > Bacteroidota > Bacteroidia > Sphingobacteriales > Sphingobacteriaceae > Pedobacter > Pedobacter kyonggii. The sequence goes on from NZ_SIXF01000017.1 coordinate 80,900, forward strand.
TGCTACGGTAACACCAACCAAACCTAGTTTTGCAACATTGCCTTTACCAGGAATTCAGCCAATTTTAGTTGATGAAAATGGTAATGAAATTGAAGGGAATGGCGTAATGGGAAATCTGTGTATCAAATTCCCCTGGCCGGGCATGTTGCGTACCACTTATGGCGATCACGAGCGTTGCAAACAGACTTATTTCTCTACTTACGAGAATTTATATTTTACGGGCGATGGCTGTTTGCGTGATGAAGATGGTTATTATCGAATTACCGGTCGTGTTGATGATGTATTAAATGTTTCTGGCCATAGAATTGGTACCGCTGAGGTAGAAAATGCGATTAATATGCACGCCGGTGTGGTAGAAAGTGCAGTTGTGGGTTATCCGCACGATGTAAAGGGTCAGGGCATTTACGCTTTTGTAATCTACCCTGAAATGCATGGTGAGGCAGAATTATCTAAAAAAGATATTTTACAAACGGTTACCCGGGTAATTGGAGCGATTGCCAAGCCTGATAAAATATTGTTTGTTTCTGGTTTACCAAAAACACGTTCGGGCAAAATTATGCGCAGAATTCTGCGTAAAATTGCCGAAGGTGATACGGCTAATTTAGGCGATACTTCTACGCTGCTTGATCCAGGCGTGGTAGAAGAAATTATAGCAGCAGCGAAAAAACTTTAAATTTAAATGAAAGATAACAGAAATGCCCCCGAAATTTTCGGGGGCATTTCTGTTGATATGTAATTTTAATAACCTGGGTTTTGAACCAGTTTAGTGTTTGCGTCAATTTCACGTTGTGGAATAGGGAAAACTAATCTGGTAGAATTCCATGGTAAACTACCAATGTTGGTTTGCGTTCTTTTGGCATCGTGTAATGAAAATCCTTCAAAAGCAAATTCAAGTTTCCTTTCGTTAAGGATATCTGCTAAAGTAGCAGTAGTTGTGGTTAAGCCAGCCCTATCTCTAACTGTTGTTAGATCCTGTAGTGGTGTTATGCCTCCAATTGGCGCTGCAGGTGCTAAGCGTGCATTAGATTCTGCCCTGATTAAATACATTTCTGCCAATCTAATAACCGGAACATTCCCGAATTGATTGCCAAATTTTGCAGTAAACATGTCGTCATCGTCATAAAAAGCATTAATCCTGTCATCATCTGGAGCATAAGTCTCATCAATCCAATCTTGTGAAATTACCGCATCCCCACGGCCACCAAATGTAGATGAACCATAAAACTCATTAAAGCCATTAAAACCAGTTAAAGTTGTTACCTGCATGGCAAAAACATCTTCAGTAGAATTGTCTCCAGGTTTTGCGGGCCTCCCACTTTCAGGCATTTTAGGGAAAGCACCAAGGTATGTACCTGTTAGTTGATAATTTCCAGAAGCAATCACCCGATCTGCAGCTGCTCCGGCTTCGCTATAATTACCCATTTGTAAATAAAGTCTCGCTAGCATTGCAGCTGCCGCAGATTTAGTTGCGAAAAAACCATTAGTGGCCGGAAGTTTAGCTTCTGCCTCTGTTAAATCAGCTATAGCCTGATTGTAAACGGCAGCTACAGTGGCCCTGCTTACATAATTCGATTCGCTTATAAGGTTAGTTGGTGTTAACACAATTGGTACGCCTAAATTCGTGCTTGGAGTGCCATCATTGTAGGCTTTTGCAAATACCCTAACGAGTTCGAAATATGCAGACCCCCGAATAAATTTAGCTTCTCCCTCTACTCTATTCTTTTTCGCAGGCTCTACTTTATCAAGGGCAGCAATTACATTATTGGCATCATTAATTGCGGTATACCCTGCAGCCCAAACATTATCTACAAAGGTATTTGTTTTTAAAAGCTGTTTGTTGATGGCCTGGGTCAGTTCCTCGTAAGTTCCAAACCATTCAATGGCATCGGTATTTGCTAAGAAATCAGCCATCAAAAACGGGCGACCACCAAAAAAATTGCGGCTGCCGAGATCTGAATATGCACCAATCAATGCACCTTCAACATCTTTTGAGGTAAGTAAAGCATTTTTTTGCTCAATCGTATCAACAGGATTTATATCAAGCGGTTTTTTGCATGATGATAAAGCCATCAAAAACATGCAAGCAAATATGATATTATTTATATATGTCTTTTTCATTTTGATTCTTTTTAAATTATAGGCCGATATTAATACCAAATGAAATTACACGTGGTTGTGGCGCAGAATAAAAGTCTACGCCTTGATTAATGTTTGTTGACTGATAATCGGCGTTAACCTCTGGATCCCATCCCTTATAGCCTGTAATTGTGGCTAGATTTTGAGCTGTAGCATATAACCTTAATTTACTTAATTTAATTTTAGTTAATACAGAAGCAGGGAAAGTATACCCAAGCGTTAATGTTTTTAAGCGGACATAAGAGCCATCAGAAAGGTATCTGGTTGAGTTTCCAATACCATTCCCTGCGAACAGACGCGGCTCGGGAACCATTGTTACATCGCCTGGTTTGTCCCAATAATCCATTTGATCTGCAGTTTGGTTATCATAACCGTTTGATGCATTGGCGCTCATATACTGGCCACCAGCATTGAAAATTTTATTGCCTTTTACGCCTTGAAAAAATATGCCTAAATCGAAATTCTTGTATGAAAAAGTGTTGTTTAAGCCGAATGTATATTTTGGGTTTGGGTTGCCTGCAAAAATCCGTTGTGCATCGTTAATATTATTTGTTGTACTCCTGTCTACATTGCCATCAACTACTGTGTTTTTGTAATAAATCGCATCGCCATTTGCCGGATCTACCCCAGCATATTCAGGCAGGTAAAACACACCGATGGGTTGATCTGAGATGGCCGCATTTATTTCATTACTGTTTAAGACCTGTCCACCTAAATTGGTAATCTTATTATTGTTAATTGCTCCCGTTATAGCAGTTGACCATTTAAATGCGCCTACAAAGTTTTCGGTGTTAATGCCTAATTCATATCCTGTGTTTTTTAGCGAACCTAAATTTTGGGTTTTAGTAGAGAAACCCGTTGTTTGTGGAATAGGCACATCTAATAATAAATCGCTTGTATTTTTTTGATAGAAATCAAATATTCCTGTAATTCTATTCTTTAAAATACCAAAATCAAAGCCGATATCGAGTTGCTTCGTTTTTTCCCATGTTAAATCCGGATTGGCTATTCGCGAAGGAGTTTGCCCAGGCAAACCACCATATGCCCCTGTTCCAGCAAATAAACCACGGGCAGAATAATTACCAATTTCGGCATTACCTGTTAAACCATAACTTGCCCTAAATTTTAATAGACTGATGGTTTCACTTTGTTTTAAGAAATCTTCTTCAGATGCAATCCAGGCCAATGAACCTGCCGGGAAATATCCATATCTGTTATTGGTTCCAAATCGTGATGAACCATCAGCCCTTACACTAAAACCCACTAAATAACGGTCGTTGTATTTATAATTGGCCCTAAAGAAATAAGACAGAAAGCTAAAAGCACCTTCATTACTGGTTGCAATTACTTTTGTTGCAGCAGAACCTAATTTAATGTAAGAATCACTTGGGAAATCCTGTCCTTCAATGGTGCTGTACTTCGTGGTTGATTTTTGATAACTTGTACCCAAAATGACATCAAAAGCACTTTTTCCGATAGTTGTATTATAACTGAAGAAATTATTTGTATTCGCGTTAATTACAAAAGTTGAAATATTTTGCCCGTAGCCATTTGATGTGCCTGTATTTCTAAAAGTTAATGAACCATAATAACTTTCTTCGTTTTGATTTAAGTTATCAATAGAAAAATCAGTGCTGAATTTTAATCCCTTAGCAATGTTGATATTTGCAAAAGCTTTGCCAATTGTTCGATACACAGTTGCTTTATAAAAAGCATTATCGACACTAAGGAATGGATTGTAGTATACTGGATAGTTTGAAGCTGCTCCAGGTAAACTTCCACTTATTAAACCCGACCTTGGGTCTATAAAAGGCGTAATAGGAGAGAGTGCTACAGATTGTAAAGGACTTGAAAAGGCATTATCATTCGATAGCCTGTTATTAATACTGTTTGAAAAATTAAGGTTAATGCCCGCTTCTAAAAAATCAGTTACTTTATTGGTCAGGTTTAGCCGGCCGCTGTAGCGTTTATAACTGTTGCCTATTACAATTCCTTGTTGATCTAGTGCCTGCCCGCCGATGTAGAACTTAGTTTTTTCATTGCCACCTGTTAAATTAAGGTCGTATTGTTGCGTAACAGGTTTGTCCTGAAAAGAAGCAGCTTCCCAGTTAGAATTTACTTTATAAGTTTGATAATCGTTGTTGCCAGCAGAATACCGGTTTAAACGCGCCTCTACACTTGCGCTATAATCATCTAATGCTTCTTGCAGGGTTGCATAATCTCCATTAAGAAAATCCTGATTCGCCTGGCCTTGCCCAGCTCTACGCTCTATTTGAACATATTGCTCTGCGTTTAAAAAATCCCTATGGTTAGAAGGTGAGCTTACACCACCCAGTGCATTAAACTGGATAAGTGTTTTGCCAGCCTTACCTTGTTTGGTTGTGATCAATACCACGCCATTTGAAGCTCTTGCGCCATAAATTGCCGATGCCGATGCATCCTTTAACACTTCTATAGATTCGATATCATTGGTGTTTATATCTGCTAAAGCACTCGTAGGGGCAGTAGTACTTGAAAAATCTCCCGAGGTTATTGGTATTCCATCAACGATGTAAAGTGGCTCGCTACCTGCAGTTACTGATGCAGCGCCCCTTACCCTTACTGTTATTCCCTGCCCTAATTTTCCATTTTGAGCTGCAATCTGTACACCTGCTGCTTTTCCTTGTAAGGCCTGTTCAAAACTTGTTACGGGTAAATTCTCAAGATCTTTAGATTTAACAGAGGCTACAGATCCCGTCACATCCCGTTTGTTCTGTGTACCATAACCCACCACCACTACATCAGAAAGCGTGTTGTTTTCCTCATCAAGGTTTACATTAACGCTTTGTCCCGCAATAGGTACTTCTTTGGTTTTGTAACCGATAAAGCTGAAAACAAGTGTTTTGGCATCATCCGAAACGGTTAATTTAAAAGCTCCCGAGGCATCACTCTGTGTGCCGTTAGCTGGTGAGCCTTTTACAAATACGCTAACGCCCGGAATTGGTCCGGAGGTTGACGTAACTTTCCCGGTAATCACTTTGCCTTGTGCGAAAGCAAATGAAATTGCACCGAGATACAAAAGCATACTTAAGAGTAGTTTTTTCATCAAATTGGTAGTTTAGTTAGTAATGTTTAGTAGTTCGTAGAAACGATTTTTTAATATAATTAAAAACTTTTATAAAACCTGCTGTAGTAAAGTAAAATCGGATTGTTGTTTGGTTTTTTGAGCTTAAATCAAAACAAAAAGTGACAAAAAATGTTAATAGATTTAAAAAAGTATATTATTTACCACAAAAAAACACGAGTATGGATAAGTTAGAATTAAAAGGGAAGTGGAATGAAATAAAAGGAAAGGTTAAACAAGCTTATGCCGATTTAACTGACGATGATTTAAAACACGAAGAGGGACAAGACGATGAATTGTTGGGAAAACTGCAACAAAAAACGGGAAAAGGAAGAGATGAGCTTGTGAAATGGATAAACTCATTATAATATCAATTTTATTAATAATATACAGGCGGCCAATTTTGGTCGCCTGTTTGTTTTAACATCATTTTTTTATGGCCGATATTGCACAACGGTTTATTCAAAACCCCATACTTTGTCCAAAAGATTTAGTGCCGAGTACAGCAGGCCTGGAAATCGCATGCCTCTTAAATCCTGGTGTTTTTACCTTTCAAAATAAAATATGGCTTCTTGTGCGGGTAGCAGAACGGCCAGTGCAAAAACAGGGACTTATTTCTTTTCCGGTTTTAAAGAAAAACGGCATCGAAATTATCGAGATAGAGGAGGCAGATCCTGCTTTGGTAGATAATGATCCAAGGGTGATCAATTATCGGGGTGCCGATTATTTAACCACCTTGTCGCATTTAAGGCTCGTTTGCAGTGATGATGGTGTGCATTTTTATCAACCAGCCGGTTATCCTTTATTACAGGGTGAGGGAGAAGATGAAACTTTTGGCATTGAAGATTGCCGTGTATCCTTAATCGATAAAACCTACTATTTAACCTTTACTTCAGTATCTGCCCATGGGGTAGGGGTTGGGTTAAGAACAACAAAAGATTGGAAGAGTTTTGAGAAACATGGCATGATTATTCCGCCACACAATAAAGACTGTGCCATGTTTGAAGAACGCATTAACGGTAAATTTTATGCCTTACACCGCCCCAGTAGTGTAGCGCTGGGCGGCAATTACATCTGGCTGGCCGAATCTCCCGATGGCATTCATTGGGGCAAACACAGGTGTATCATTAAAACCAGACCTAACCACTGGGATAGTGCGCGTGTGGGCGCCGGGGCACCACCAATAAAAACAGCAGAAGGATGGCTCGAAATTTATCATGGTGCAAACGGAAAACATCAATATTGTTTAGGTGCCTTTCTAATGGATTTAAATGATCCATCGAAAGTACTGGCCAGAACCGAAGAACCGATTATGGTACCGACTGAAGATTATGAATTACATGGTTTCTTTGGTGAGGTCGTATTTACAAACGGCCACATCATTAACGGAGATGAATTAACGATTTATTATGGTGCAGCTGATGAATTTGTTTGTGGGGCTAAATTTTCGGTGAAGGAAATTTTGAGTGCGCAGAAATATTTTTAGCTGTTGACCACGAAGATACCGAGACACGATTTGTTTTTTTGTAGTTGTAGTAATGAATTAATGAACTTTTATGCAGGCAGGAGTTTTTTATACGCTTTACAGCCCTGATAGTATCACAAAATTTCGTTTTTAAACCGGATTGAAGGGGAGATCCTTTTTGTGGCCTGAGCGTTTAGGTATTGGGCAAAAAAGATCGGATTGGAAAGCCGGAAGAAACACTAATCAAAACCTACAGGCTCTGCTTTCCCAATCCAATGGAGGATTACAAATCCACAGTTCAATGATCCGAAAAACATTTTTGAGTATAGCGTTTGGCACTTAGCTAACCGCCTTAAACATTAACCCCTAGGCAATGAACCAATGACCTAATTAACTAAACAAAAAAAGCGATCCCCGTTTCCGAGAATCGCTGGTAATTTTGATATTAAAGCATCAGGCCTTTACCTTAAGCCTTCAACCTTCTACCCTCAACCTTATTAGTATCCAAAAATCTGCTCCAGGCTTAATTTAGTTACCGGACCAAATTTTGCTAAATCAGCCATGTTGATTTTCTTTTCGGAAGCCACGATACAGTAACTGTAAGGTTTGCCCGAAAGATTGGTCTGATGGAATGATTTTACATCATTAAAAGTTAATGGTTTTAAGTTCGCGTATTCATCAACTCTTGAGTCGTGATCAAAGCCTAATTTTTTATCTGCCAAATAGGTATAGATAATTCCATCTTTGGTAATACGGCTAGTTTCCAGGCCGTTTAATGAATTTGTTTTTGATAAGGCAAATGATTTATCCGACTCTGGTAAAGTGGTTAATAACTCGTTCATGCCTGCTACAGCTTCATTCATTTTGTCGGCCTGTGTACCTACATAAGCAATAATGGTATTTTCTTTCTCTTTGGTGTTTGGAGAAGAGTATACCGCAAAAGTAGAATAAGCCAAGGCTTTAGATTCGCGGATAGTTTGGAATACAACAGACCCCATGCCGCCGCCAAAATAGTTATTAAATAAAGCAATTTTCGCTGCATTGGCCGGATCGTATAACCCACCATTGCGTACCCAACGGATTTCTGCCTGAACCATATCGTAATCGGCAAAGTAAACTTTGTTCGAATCGGTTTTGGTGTACACAAATTTCTTAATCGGTGCCGCATCAGTAAATTCTTTAGCCAACGGATGTGCTTTTACAATATCAGCAGAAAATGCTGCTAAAGTTTTAGGACCATAATAGGTAATGGTGTGTTTGTAATTGGTAAGGTTATGTAAGATATAGATCAGATCTGCCGATTTCATATTTTTGATCTCATCGTTAGTTAATCCGTAATTGAAAGGATTATCTGCGCCATACTGCGCATAGCTCATTAAACCACCAAGAATTGATGATTTGTTTAATTTTGCATTATCTCTCGATTTTAACAAACGACCTTTTAAATCTTCTAAGGCTTTTTCGTTCGGTTTGCAATTTGCCAGTACATCTTCAACCAGTGCAACAGCTTTATCAAAATTTTCCTGTAAACCACTGATTGAAACCGTAGTTACATCGGTGCCTACATTTATGCTATAGCTGCAGGCAATGTTGTAAAATGCTTTGCTAATATCTTCTGCCGAATATTTATCAGTACTTAAGAACGCTAAATACTGAGCAGCATAAGGCAATAACTTATAGTTGTACGAGCCCATATCAAAACGATAGCTCATTCGGAAAATTCCGTTTTCGGTGTTTTGTACAGCAATTACATCGGCAATGCCTGCTTTACCGAAACTAAGGTCTTTAGTATAATCTAAAAACTTAGGGGCGATCGGTTTTACCGGAGCAGCAATGATGTCTTTTGTAAATGGAGAAACCTCATTAACATTGGTTTTTACAGCGGTAATGGCTGGCTTTTCTACTTTAATAATGCCCTTATCTTCACCTTTATGCTTTAAGATAGAAACATAATTGTTAATGAAAAACTTATTGGCAAAATCTACAATTTCCTTTTTGGTTACTTTAGCCATTGCATCGGTTGATGCGAGGGTTTTATCCCATTCTGTACCACGGTTTTGAATAAAGGCGTTCATGGCGAAATCTGCACGCACATCGTTATTATCGAAGCTTTGAAGTTCGGCCAGTTTAATGTTAGCAACCGTTGCTTTAATAAGGCTTTCGTCGAATTCACCTTTTTTAAGCAATTCAACCTGCTCTAACAATAACTTTTGCGCTTCTTCTAAACTTTGTCCGGCTTTAGGTGAACCAGATAAAATGAAAATTCCATAATCTTTCATCGAGTTATAACCGGCACCTGCCCTCAGCATTTTTTGTTGTTTATTAATGTTGATATCCATTAAACCCGCTTTACCGTTTGCCAGGATGCTGCCGATTAAATCTAACAATAAACTTTGGTGCGTATTTTGGGCAAAACCCCTGTAAGCAACATATAAATTTTCTGCACTCGGACCGTAAATATCAACTGTTTGAACCTGTGTTAATGGTTTTTCTGGTGCGGGATTGTAAAGCGACAATGGTTTAGGTGCCATAAAGGCGAAGTCCTTATCGATTTTTTTGATTAAATCATCATAATTAATATCACCGCTCATAATTAGGGCCATATTATTGGGCACATAATATTTGTTGTAATATTTTCTGATTTCGATTAACGATGGATTTTTTAAATGCTCAATAGTACCAATAGTGGTTTGTTGTCCGTAGTTATGTGTTGGGAATAAAGCATATAACATTTTCTCGTACATTTTACGGCCATCATTATCCATACCGATGTTTTTCTCTTCGTAAACAGCTTCTAGCTCTGTATGGAAGATGCGGAAAACAGGGGCACGGAAACGTTCTGCCTGTACCGCCAAAAATTTATCAATGGCATTTGATGGAAGATCCTCTTCGTACACGGTTTCTTCTACCGAGGTATGGGCGTTGGTAGAATTGCTTCCGATCGATTTCATCATTTTATCGTATTCGTTTGCGATAGAATAATTAGAAGCTTCGCCCGAAGTTTTATCAATTTCCTTATAAATCTCTTTACGTTTAGCCGGATCGGTAGTTTTGTTGTAAGTTTCGTAAAGTGCTTCGATCTTATCTAAAAGTGGCTTTTCTTTGGCATAATTTAAGGTTCCGAATTTATCTGTTCCTTTAAATAAAAGATGCTCTAAATAGTGCGCTAAACCGGTATTGGTACGTGGATCGGTATTACTGCCCGCTCTTACCGCCATTTTGTAGGTAATATTTGGCTCTTTATTATTTTGAGATAAAATTACAGTTAAACCGTTTTTTAAAGTATAAAAACGTGTTTTGGTCGGATCGTTGGTTACATACCTGTAGCTAAAGCCACCAGAAGTTCCTGTTTTCCATTGGTAGGTTGTTTGCGCCTTCGCTAAAGAACTTGTAATTAGAAAACAAGCCAAAGTAAATAGTTTGAATTTCATTGCTTGGTTTTGGTTTATGATAATGAGTGCGTACCTGTTGGTTTAAGCGTGATCTCAAATACAGCCTTCATTTTTAATAAGTTATTTATCCAAATATATATGCTTTCTGGCAGGGAATGAAATAATTTTGATTTCAAAACTAAAAATCTAGGAATAAATGATTTTAGCATATAAATCATGGCTTATTGTGCCTTGAATTTATAATCTGTATTTTTACCCGCATGACAAAGCAGGGCACAAAACCAAATATTTTAGTTGTAAATGACGACGGGATTACAGCTACGGGCATAAAGAATTTAATGGAGGTAATGCAGGAGCTGGGCAATGTAGTGGTAGTTGCACCAGATAGTCCGCAAAGCGGAATGGGGCATGCCATTACCATAGGTAAACCGATCCGTTTTGATAAGGTTGATCTTTACGCAGGTGTAGAAATGTATAAATGCAGCGGAACCCCGGTTGATTGCGTTAAAATTGCTGTAAATAAGATTTTTAAAGGTAAAAAACCTGATTTATGCGTGTCAGGAATTAACCATGGACTAAATAACTCGATCAATGTACTCTATTCAGGTACCATGTCTGCTGCGGTAGAAGGTGCAATAGAAAAAATTCCATCTATTGGTTTCTCATTAGACGATTTTGCAGCTGATGCCGATTTTAGTCATACCAAAAAATACATTAAAAACATCTGTGAGCAGGTTTTGGTGAATGGTTTACCAGAAGGAACCTTGTTAAATGTGAATTTCCCAAAAGGCGATCACCTAAAAGGCATTAAGGTTTGCCGTCAGGCCAATGCAAAGTGGATGGAAGAATTTGATGAAAGAACTGATCCTTACAAACGCCCATACTATTGGTTAACGGGTGTTTTCGAAAATTTTGATAAGGGAGAAGATACCGATGTTTGGGCATTGGAAAACAATTACATTTCTATTGTTCCGGTTCAGTTTGATTTAACGGCACATCATGCCATACAAGCAATAAACAGTTGGGATTTTATCGGCAACAATGCTGCTAAATCTACAAGTGCCAGCACAAAAGTTTCTGCGCCCGATGGCATTAATTTAGGTTAAGCGCTTGCCATTATGATTGATCGATTGAAAAGATTAAATAATTCTGTATGGATAGGTTTGGGCATCGGTTTGCTTGTGCCAGCAATATTTTGTTCCATTGCCTGGTATATTATTAACCATGTGGCTTCCCTTGCAAAAGCAGATTTGTTATATATTGGTGGTATTGCCATAAATGCTTATACCATGCAATACTTTTTTAAATACAATAAAGAAAATATTGGAAGAGGCATATTGGCCGCAACGTTTTTGTGCGCTTTTATATTTTTTGCATACAAAGTTTTTTGACGAAACGCTGAAGCTGAATAGATCGGTTCGTCATCCTGAATTCATTTCAGGATCCCAATGTTATTTGCTTTAAGATTCCCGCCTGCGCGGGAATGACGATCACTTTTTATCTTATCTAATGACAGATTTGCAGTAAAATTATAACTATGAAATACTACCTCGTAGCCGGAGAAGCCTCAGGCGATTTACATGGTGCCAACTTAATGAAAGCCTTAAAAGCTGAGGACGGCGAAGCTGTATTCAGGTATTTCGGGGGTGATAAAATGCAGGCCGAAGGTGGAACGCTGGTTAAACATTATGCCGATATGGCTTTTATGGGCTTTACAGAGGTAATTCTAAATTTAAGAACCATTTTCAAAAATCTTAAAGCCTGCAAAGACGATGTTTTAGAATGGAAGCCCGACGTGTTGATCCTGATCGATTTTCCGGGCTTTAATTTAAAAATTGCAGAATTTGCAAAGGCCAACGGCATTAAAGTATGTTATTATATTTCACCTAAAGTTTGGGCATGGAACCAAAAACGGGTGTTGAAAATCAAAAAGGTTGTCGATCATATGTTCTGTATCTTGCCTTTCGAAGTAGATTTCTACAAAGAATGGGGCATGCAGGTAGATTATGTTGGCAATCCCTTATTAGACGAAATTGCGCAGTTTACGCCTGATTTAAATTTCCGCGAAAACCATCAATTAGGAAATGGGAAAATTATCGCCCTATTGCCTGGTAGCCGCAAGCAGGAAATAGAACGGTTACTCCCGGTGATGTTGAGCATTACCGAAAACCATCCAGATTATATTTTTGCCATTGCAGCTGCACCAACTTTTACCGAAAGTTACTACCGCCAGTTTACGGGCGATAAAAAAGTTCATCTTCTTTTTAGTAGTACCTATAATTTATTGCACCATGCCCATGCTGCAATTGTAGCTTCAGGAACAGCTACGCTAGAAACTGCTTTGTTTAAAGTGCCACAGGTGGTGGTTTATAAGGGCGGAACCATTTCAATTGCCATTGCCAGGATGTTGGTGAAAATTAAGTTTATTTCATTGGTTAATCTTATTGTAAACAAGAAGATTGTAACCGAACTTATCCAGGAGGATTGTAACACCCAAAAGGCGAACGAAGAGCTCAAAATTATCTTAACAGGTGAGGGCAGGAACGAGATGTTAGAACATTATGACGAGCTGCTTTTACTCATGGGAAAACCCGGCGCTTCGGCAAAAACGGCAAGATTAATTACGACCTACCTGCACTAACAATTCAACAGGTAGAGGGCTTAATGATGAACCTACTTACTCGTACAGGATATTAATTTTGATACAAAGGGTGCCTTAATGGCGCCTTTTGTTGTTTTAAGCTTTCACTTTGACATTGTGCCATCCTTTAACAAACGTTTCTAAAACGATTAAGATAAAAAATGTTAAATTGCGTTTTTATAATGGCAAAAATTTAAAAGCTGCAATTTTTATTTAGCTTTGAATTGATTAACTCAAAAGAAATCCTACCAAATGAAATCGCTTTCTATCAAAGATATAGCCGTAAAAGCAAATGTATCCATTACCACAGTATCATTCATTATTAACGGTAAAGCAAAAGAGAAATCGATAAGCGAAGCAGTAATAGAAAAAGTTGAAAAAATTATTGAGGAAAGCGGTTATAAGCCTAATCAGATTGCAAGAAGCTTAAGAACAGGTAACTCCAATATCATCGGCTTAATTATCGAGGATATCTCCAATTCATTCTTCTCCAGGATTGCAAGGTTAATTGAAGATAAAGCCTATAAAAAAGGTTATAAAATTATTTATTCCAGTACAGAAAACAGTATCGACAAAGCAAAGGAACTGATCAACATGTTCAAATCGCGAAAAGTTGATGCCTATATCATTTCTCCGATAAAAGGAATAGAAGAAGATATACAAATGCTCCTGGATGATGGTAACCCCGTAATCCTGTTCGATAGAAATTTGAAAGACGTTAATACCAGCTACGTTGGAGCAGATCATTTTAATGCCTCGCACCAGTCAATACAGAGTTTTATCGATCATGGTAAAAAGAATATAGCCTTGGTTACCACTGATATAAATGTGGAACAAATTATAGAGCGGTACGATGGTTATAAGAAAGCACTGGAAGATAATGGAATCAGATATGATGACAAGCTGGTTTTAAAGATCCATTTTAATCAGGAAGAAAGCGAAACCATTGCTCAGATTCAAGAACTCTTCGAAAATAAAAAAATTGATGCAGTGTTATTTGCAACCAATTATTTAGCAATTAGTGGCTTAAAAGCGCTAAAACAAATCAATAAAAAAGTAGGAGATGATTTCGGGGTTATCGCGTATGATGATCATGAAGCATTCGAACTGCATACTCCCCGTATTTCTGCTGTCCAACAACCCCTGGAAGAAATAGCCGAAACCATCATTAAACTCATTTTAAACCAGCTTTCTTCAAAAGGTAAATCACCTGCTGAAGAGGTAATTATCCCCGCCCGTTTAGTCATTAGAGATTAGGAAAAAATCGACCTTCGTTCGATTGTAATATTTTTTTTACTTACTAAAACGTTTTATTATACTTTAAAATAGTTATAATTGATCAACTAAAACGTTTTAGCTTAGCCGATCTATTTATTATGAGAATTACAGCAGCTCCTTACTGAATTTTAACAGGTTTTACTAAACCGCCGAAATACTTCTGTCACGATCAAATCAAACCTTTAAATCAATAAAATACCTGAAAATGTTCGGCAACTAATCCAGTCCGGTCATTTCCATCACAGATAAAATATTACCAGGAAAAAAAATAACTAATCAATTTATAATTTAACAAAACCGTTAATGAAAATTAATTTACTTAAAATCACGGGGCTGTCTGCTGCAATTGTATTGCTGAATAGTCCGGCGTTTTCAATGAATTCGGAGTGGGATGGTACACGGAGGTTCTTGAATGATAACAAGCTCAATGGGCGGATTCAGGCGCAAAAAAATGTTACCGGAACAGTAGTGGACGATAGTGGCCAGCCAGTTCCAGGGGTAGGTATTAAGAATGTAACTTCTGGCAAAGGTGCTGTAACCGATGCAACTGGAAAATTTAGTATAGAAGCAAATGTTGGCGATGTGATCAGGATCAGTTATATAGGCTATATAACGCAGAACATTACAATTGCTAATCAAACCACATTAAACATCAAATTAGTTGTATCTTCTGATACTAAACTGAATGATGTTGTAGTAGTAGGATACGGTACATTAAGAGAAAAAGAAATTACCTCGGCTGTAACGAAAGTAGATTCTACTAAATTCAGACAAAGTGGCTCGAGAAACCCATTAGATTTATTGGTAGGAAAGGTTGCAGGTTTACAAATCTCTAGAAATAGCTCTAACCCTAACAGTGGAGTAGGTATTCAATTGAGGGGAGTTACTTCTGTATCTGGCACTGCAAGCCCTTTAATCATCATCGATGGAATTCCAGGAGGTAACCTTGATCTTTTACAACAAGACGATATCGAATCGTTTAGCGTTTTAAAAGACGGATCTGGTGCCGCAATTTACGGAACAAGAGCAAATGCAGGGGTAATCATCGTAACAACAAAAAAAGGCAAAAAAGGACCTGCTCGTTTTGATTACAATGCTTATGTTAGAACTGAAACCCTTGTAAAAAGACCGGACTTTATGAATGCTACCGAATGGAGAGCGCGCATTGCAAGTGGTGAATACAATGTAGTTGATAAAGGTGGCGATTTTGATTATTTTCAGGATCTTATCAATAAAAACAACATTTCCAACAACCACAACTTGGCAGTATCTGGAGGCAGCGATAACTCTAATTATAGAGTTAGTGCAAACTACAGAGAGCTTCAAGGTTTTGCAAAGGAAAACGGACGAAAAGAATATGGCATTCGTGCGAGCTTGACTCAAAAGGGATTTCATGATAAACTTCAGGCACAATTCAACGTATCTACTAATTTCAACAATGCCAACCTACTTGGTGGAGGCGGTTGGGAAAATGTATTGACTAAGAATCCAACTGAATCATATTTTAACCCTGATGGCTCTTACCTTTTCACCAGAACAATCACCAACGAGCTTGCCCGTTTAGAACAAGAACGCTATGGTGTACAACAGCAAACTACCTCAGTAGATGGTAAAGTCGATTTCGAAGTTCTGAAAGATTTGAAATTGAGCGCATTCTTTGCAACCCAAAGAAATAACAGAATTTGGAGCGAATATCGTGATAAAGCAAGCCAGAATTCAGTTGAAAACGGTGATGCTCCTAGTGGTGGATATGCTGGAAAAAGTACTGAGTTAAACCAAAATATCAACTTCGAACCTACAATTGAGTACACGAAGACTTTTGGGAAACACAAACTCTCTGGAATTGGTGGTTACAGTTTCCGTCGGGAAACCAATGAGGGTTTTAATGCCAATAACCGGGGCTATGTGAATGATTTATTTGAAGATAATAATCTGGGAAGTGTGCCTGTAAAGGTAACTACAATAGGTATAGGAAGCTTTAAAAATGAGAATACATTGATTGCTGTTTTTGCAAGATTAAACTATTCCTTGAATGATAAATACTTTGCTCAAGCTATCTTCAGAAGAGAAGGTTCTTCTAAGTTTGGAGCAAACAACAAATGGGCTAACTTCCCTGCTATTTCCGCAGGCTGGAATATTACGCAGGAAGAATTCATGAAGAATGTAAGCTGGGTGAACAATTTGAAGCTAAGAGTAGGATATGGGGAAACAGGTAATTCGGGTATGGGAAATGATGCTGCTCTAGTAACCTTAAGCGGTGGAGGGATCTATCTTTTCCCAACAGGCGAGTATCTGCAAACTTATGGTCCAAATAAAAACCCTAATCCTGATTTGAGGTGGGAAACCAAACAAGAAACCAATATTGGTATAGACTTTACTATCCTAAACAATAAATTAACTGGTTCGATAGATGTATACAAACGAAAAACGAAAGACCTAATAGATACGTACACTTCGCCACAACCTCCTTTTGTAACGTCATCAATTACGACAAACGTTGGATCAATTTCAGCTAAAGGTGTTGAGCTTTCTTTAAGCTATGCGGCTATTAAAAATAAAGATTTCAGTTGGAGTGTAGATTTTGCAGGTAGTACTACAGAAAATATCCTGGATACTTATTCTAATAGTGAATATCGCAGAGACATGAGAACTTTTGGTTCGATAGGTGGTTTCGGAGCGCTCGGAGATGCATTTAGAACTTACGAAGGTAGAAAAGTTGGTGAATTCTGGGGCAAACGCTTTGCCAACTTCACGCCAGATGGTAAATGGAGGTTTTACAACAGAAATAATGAGGTTGTAACTAATGCTCAAATTAACACCTCTGTATTCAGAGATCAAACCGATTTTGCCGTGCTTGGGAATGCTGTTCCTAAATATTATTTGTCCTTAACAAACAACTTTACCTATAAAGGATTTGATTTAAGAGTATTCCTCAGAAGTAAGCTTGATTTCGATGTGCTCAATACTATGGCTATTTCTTATGGTAACAAAAATGGTGCCTCTACTAACTTGCTAAATAGTGCTTTCACCAAATATGCTGATCTGAAAGATACTTATATGTACACTGATTATTACTTAGAGAGTGGTAGCTTTCTTAAACTTGATGAGGTGACGCTTGGTTATACCTTTAAACTTAAGACCAAATATGTGAGAACACTAAGATTGAACTTGACTGGACAAAATCTAGTGACCATTACAGGTTACACAGGGAATGACCCAGACTATATTCAAGATACAGGTTTAGGGCAAGAAATCAACGGCAGAAGCTTAGGTATCGACACCAGAAGCCCTTACCCTGCAACAAGACAATTCTTATTTGGTGTTAATTTCGGATTTTAATTTTTAAGCAATGAAAAGATATAAAAAAATAATATTAACAGTGCTTGTGGCAGCACCAACGTTGCTATTAAATAGCTGTTCAAAACTAGATCAACCGATTTATGATCAGTTAATTGCAGATAATTTCTACAATAATAAAAATGAAGTTCTATCAGCCGTTTTAAGG
Source organism: Pedobacter kyonggii (assembly GCF_004310665.1). Taxonomy (GTDB): domain Bacteria; phylum Bacteroidota; class Bacteroidia; order Sphingobacteriales; family Sphingobacteriaceae; genus Pedobacter; species Pedobacter kyonggii. The sequence goes on from NZ_SIXF01000017.1 coordinate 98,420, forward strand.
CCATATACTCATGCTAATGCCTGGGTTACGCCGTCAGGCCAAGATGGATGGTGGAGGCCGGCTGAGCTCTCAGGAGATCAATTGGCTTGGCCAACTAAAGGCCGTCATGGAGAAGATGGTGGTAAATGGAAAAGATTACACTATCACACCTGGTTAAGTGATGATGGACCATTAAATAATGCCTGGGTGTTGATGTATTGGGGCATGGGTTTATGTAACGATCCTATCGGAAACCTTGAAAGAAGAAGCATTGTAGATATGGGGATTACGCAAGCAGAAAAAGATGCCTACATTGCCGAGTTAAAATTATTAAGAGCCTTTCACTATTTAAAACTAATGGATCTTTTTGGCAATATTCCAATTGTAACACAGGTTGGTATTCCTGCAAAGCCAGAAACACAGCCTAGAGCAGCTGTTTTTTCCTTTATCGAAAAAGAGATTAAAGAAAACATCGAAAAAGCACCAAAGTTATCAAGAAACATGATTGGTAGGATGAGTCAAGCTGGTGCTTATGCAATGTTGGTAGAGCTTTATCTAAATGCTGAAATTTGGACAGGTACAGCAAGATGGGACGATTGTATTGCTGCTGCAAATAAACTGATTGCAGGTGATGGTGGTGCGCAGAACGGTACTATGCAGTTAGATCCAAACATCACTGATCAATTCAAGTCTACTAACGATTTATCCAAAGAAGTGATTTTTTCAATCGCTTATGAGTTTACAAAAGCTTCTTTTCAACCCTCTTGGACAGGTGAATTCTTTCACTTCCAGCAAGATCAAATCTATGGTGGTGCACGAAATGGTAACGATGGTATTGTTGTAGTACCCGGAAATTTCACAAAATACGAGGATGAAGATTTAAGAAAGAGAACCTGGCTCTTAGAAGGTCCGATGGTGAGATTTGACAATGGTCAACCAGCGCTTGCCAGAGGAGGAAACGAATATGATGGGCAACAGATTGTTTTTGTAGATAACATCCGTAAAAATAAAACTGGATCTACCGTATCCAATATGAGTGAAGGTGAAGAAAATAGTGGAGTTCGTTTCAATAAATACAAATTAGGTAATCAGGTTGCAGGTATTGTAAATGGCGTAGCTGTGCCTATTGATGCTAATTACAACAATACTGATTGGAATATTTACCGGTTAACCTGGGTGTATTTTGCGAAAGCAGAAGCCATTATGCGTAAGAACGGGGGAGTAGCAACAGCAGAGGCAGTACAACTGATCAATGACTGTAAAAAAAGAGCTTTTACTGACACAAATTGGGCCACAAGAGCATACACACCTGCAACGTTAACACTTAACGAACTGTTGAGCGAAAGAGGCAGAGAATTTATTTTTGAAGGTTTCAGAAGAAATGACTTGATCAGATTTGGTAAATTTACGACCGAGAGCTGGTGGGATCATACACCATCAGCAACGTTTAGGAACCTGTTCCCAATTCCACAAGTTCAACGTACACTTAATGAAAACTTAGCGCAAAATCCTGGTTATAATTAAAGTAACTAAGATAAAGCATAAAAAGCCGTATTATAAGAAATTGTGATACGGCTTTTTTTGCAAAATTATGCCATTGTAATTTTGATAAGACTAACTTCCGAGGTTTCTAATGTAATACGCTTAATTTTCGTAAAAGCGTTGTTATGCTTTCATTCTTTCAATTTATACTATTGATGATTATTTTCCATCCATTTTCAAATCAATACTTTGTAACCTATATATTACAGTTGCACACACCTGAATATGAAGATTTTTTTACTAATATTGATTTTAGTAAAACGTTTTACTTTATTCAGCCTTTAGACTAAAAACCCAATTTAAACCAGCATACTTTCGCAGCTTATTTAGCTGCTGTCAAGATATTTCGCCGATAAATCAGTAAAACGTTTTATTAACTGCAATGAAAACCAAATATTAATTATGAGAAAATTTTCCTTAGTAGCACTTTGTCTTTTTTTTAATTTAATTATAAAAGCACAAGATAAGGCACCCGCTTATCCGTTAATTACACATGATGCATATTTTAGTATTTGGTCTTTTGGCGATGGGCTTAACCAATCGGTAACTAAACACTGGACAGGGAAGGATCAATCTTTGCTGGGTGTTATTAAAGTAGATGGTAAGTTTTATCGGTTTTTAGGCCAAGAAAGTAAAACCTTTAAAGAAATACTCCCAGCTGCCGATGTTTTAAAATATCAGGCCAGTTACAGCTTCGATAAACCTGAAACAGGTTGGGAAAATAACAGTTACAACGATAACAGCTGGAAAAAAGCCGAAGCTCCTTTTGGAGATGATCATTCTGCCAAAACAAAATGGAATAGCGACGATCTTTATTTTAGAAGAACCTTCAGTGTAGACAATATATCGGCTACAAAAAAATACTTAAAACTCAATCACGATGATAATGTAATTGTTTATTTAAACGGTAAAGTAATTTACAAAAGGAATGGGTGGGTTTCTGATTATATTTATGTGCCAATTGAAGACGGGAACCTAAAAACAGGAAAAAATATACTGGCCATCCATTGTAAAAATACCGCTGGGGGCAGGCATTTAGATGCTGGAATTGTAGAAGAAGATACAAGTGATGTAAAAATCGCTCCCGCTACCCAAACCAATGTATCCATAGCGGCCACCACTACCAGATATACTTTTAGCTGTGGCCATGTAGAACTACAGGTAGCTTTTACCTCCCCGTTGTTGCTTAATGATATTAAATTAACCGCCAGGCCAATCAGTTATATCAATTATACGGTAAAATCTACTGATGGCAAGCCGCATAGTGTAGATGTTTTTTTCGGTGCATCATCAAACCTGGCTGTAAATACACCAAGTCAAAGTGTGTCGGCGTGGAAGCATTCGAAAAACAATCTCTCCATCTTAAAAACAGGGACAGTAGAACAGCCGGTGTTAAAGAAACTGGGAGATGATTTACGTATCGATTGGGGCTATTTATACGTAGCCGTACCCGCCAGGTTTAATGCCACTCAATTTATAGGTACGCAGAACGAAAGCTTAAAAAGTTTCGTCGATTCCAAATACCCTGTACAAGCACAGGTTTTAAATTCAAAAAACCTAAACCTAAGCAGTATTATTCCTTTCGGTTCGGTTTCTTCAACCCCGGTAGACAAGTATATGATGTTGGGTTATGATGATCTGAAATCGGTAGAGTACTTTGGCACAAAGCTGCAACCCGTTTGGAGACTTTCGGGTAGTCAACAGTTTGAAGATGAATTGGCCCAGGCCGATACCCAGTACCCTTCGTTAAAAACCGAATGTACTATTTTTGATGCCAAACTATATGCAGATGCAGAAAAAGCTGGTGGGAAAGAATATGCTGATATGTGTAAATTGGCTTATAGACAGGCTATTGCAGCGCACAAAATTGTATATGCCCCAAATGGAGACATCCTGTTCCTATCGAAAGAAAATTTTAGTAATGGATCAATCAATACAGTAGATGTAACTTATCCATCAGCACCACAATTTTTGGTGTACAATCCCGAATTGTTAAAAGGAATGCTCAATGGTATTTTCTATTATTCAGAAAGTGGAAAATGGAAGAAACCATTTGCTGCACACGATTTAGGTACTTATCCTTTAGCTAACGGCCAAACCTATGGAGAAGATATGCCTGTAGAAGAGGCTGGAAATATGATCATCTTAACTGCAGCCATTACCAAGGCAGAAGGAAATGTAAAGTATGCAGAGAAACATTGGGAAGTAATGTCTGTATGGGCAAACTATCTGCTGAGAGAAGGTTTCGATCCGGCCAATCAATTATGTACCGACGATTTTGCCGGACACTTGGCCAGAAATTCGAATTTATCGGTAAAAGCCATTGTAGCTTTAGGTGCTTATGCACAAATGGCGCAATTGTTAGGTAAGGCCGATGTAGCTACAAAATACAGAACTGCTGCTTTACAAATGGCTCAGAACTGGATGAAACTTGCCGATGATGGCGATCATTATGCTTTAACCTTTAACGATAAAAATACCTGGAGCCAGAAATATAATTTGGTTTGGGACAAGCTTTTAAAACTCGATCTTTTTCCGAAAGAGGTTTATAAAAAGGAGATTAAGTTTTATCTAACTAAACAAAGAGATTTCGGATTGCCATTGGATAGCCGTAGAACTTACACCAAGTCTGACTGGATTATGTGGACAGCTACCTTGGCTGATAACAGAGCAGATTTTCAAGAATTTATAAGTCCGATATATCGTTTTGCGACCGAAACGGAGAGTAAGGTGCCATTGAGCGACTGGCATGAAACTACCAATGGAAAAATGACAGGCTTTCAGGCGAGAAGTGTTGTTGGTGGTTATTTCATCAAGATGTTAGCCGATAAATGGAATATTAAGTAACCACAGCATCAGCATTTGCATGCCTATACATGCGCTTACAAATGCCGGTGTTTTTAAATATACAGTCTGGTTTTGGTTATATCAGCTGGAAAGAATAAACACAAACAAATGAAACTTAAATTAATCGCATCCATTTTATGCTGCCTTGCTGCCAAAGGTTTATCGGCGCAGCAGAAAGATTGGGTTCACTATGTTAACACGCTTCAGGGCACTAACTCCAAACACGAACTCACCAGAGGAAATACCTATCCAACAACTGCACTGCCATTTGGTATGCATACCTGGACCCCGCAAACCGGTAGAAATGGTGATGGTTGGAAGTATCAATATTTTAAAGATAAAATCAGAGGCTTTCAACAAGCGCATCAGTGCAGTTCTTGGACGAGAGATTACGCGGTATTTTCTTTAATGCCAATGGTTGATGAGTTGGTTGTAAATGAAGATAAACGCGAAACTAAATTTAGCCATCAGGATGAAATTGCTAAACCAAACTATTATAAAGTAAAATTCGAAAACGATATCACCACCGAGATTTCACCATCAGAGCGTGGTGCACACCTTAGGTTCAGCTATCCAAAAGGCAAAAGAAGCTTTTTAATTTTAGACGGATACAACAGATTAAGCGGTGTTCAGATCTATCCCAAAGAAAATAAAATGACGGGCTGGGTAAACAATGGCGAAGGTTTTAAAAGAGGTTGGAAAAGTTATTTCGTAATTCAGTTCGATCAACCGATTAAATCTTACGGTACATGGGAGAACAAACGTAATACCATTGCAAAAGATTCTATTTCTGCTGAAGGATTGGGAAAAGGAGCATTTGTACAGTTCGAATCTGGTACAAAGGTGCAGGTGAAAACAGCTTCATCTTATATCAGTTTACAACAGGCCGAACTCAATTTAAAAAGAGAACTGGGCAATGATAAGACTTTAGAAGATACCAAAGCCCATGCTGCTGCGGTATGGAATAAATCGCTGGGTAAGATAGAAGTAGAAGGCGGTTCAAAAGCAGACATGGAAACTTTTTATTCTTGCTTTTTTAGGGCAAGCCTTTTTTCCAGAAAATTTTATGAAATAAATGAAGCCGGAAAACCATATTACTTTAGTCCGTATGATGGTAAAGTGCATGATGGGTATATGTTTACCGATACGGGTTTCTGGGATACTTTCCGTGCACAATTCCCGCTAAATACACTTGTACAGCCAGAAATGCACGGCCGTTATATGCAGGCCATGCTCGATGCCTATGAGCAATGTGGTTGGTTGCCATCATGGTCTTTTCCTAGCGAAGCGGGAAGTATGATCGGTAACCACGCTATTTCTTTGTTAACCGATGCCTGGGCAAAAGGAATCAGAACGTTTGATCCGAAAAAGGCACTGGACGCTTATTATCATGAAGCAATGAACAAGGGGCCATGGGGCCCGGCAAACGGTAGAGATGGCGTAACCGAGTATAATCAATTGGGTTATGTGCCTTATCCAAAATACAGAGAAGCTACAGCCAAAACACTAGAGTATGCCTACGACGATTATTGCGCTTACCATTTGGCAGAAATGATAGGAGATAAGCATTATATGGAGGTTTTTGAGAAACCCATGTACAATTATAAAAATGTTTACGACCCTTCTACCCGTTTCATGAGGGGTAGGAACGCAGCGGGGAAATGGTCGCCAAATTTCGACCCAACGGAATGGGGAGGCCCGTTTACCGAAGGAAATGCATGGCATTGGCAATGGTCAGTTTTTCAAGATACCAAAGGTTTAATTAATTTGATGGGAGGGAAGAACAATTTTATCGCCAAGCTCGATTCTGTTTTCAGCGAACCCAATAAAGTAAATGTAGGTTCGTACGGAGGGATGATCCATGAAATGACCGAAATGGTAATGGCAAATATGGGCCAATATGCACATGGAAACCAGCCCATACAGCATATGGTTTATTTATATAATTATGCTAATCAACCCTGGAAAGCACAGTTTTATGCCCGTGAGGTGATGCATAAACTGTACAATGCCACAGAAAATGGTTACCCCGGAGACGAAGACCAGGGGCAAACCTCATCGTGGTATGTGTTAAGCGCATTAGGGTTTTACAGCGTAACGCCAGGTACAGGAGAGTACGTTCTAGGAAGCCCGGTGTTTAAAAAAACAACTATTAATTTAGAAAATGGCAAAAAATTCGTCATTGAAGCACCTGCCAACAATGTTAGCAATGTTTATATAAAATCGGCAAGCTTAAATGGTAAAAATTATACCAAAAATTTTATAAACCATAGCGATTTGTTAAAAGGAGGAGTGTTAAAATTAGAGATGAATGTTAAACCTTCGTTAAATAGAGGGTTATTAGAAGAAGATAAGCCATTTTCGATCAGTAAATAAAAATTGAATCGCTACTTTTGGCGACTAATTTAGATTAAAGAATAGATAACAGAAATATATAGAATGGAAAAGCCTTTTGCATTAGGTGTAGATATTGGCGGCTCGCATATTACGGCCGCATTGGTGGATTTAGAAACAAGAACTTTGGTGAAGGATTCTATCAAACGTAGCCCTGTGAATTCGCAGGAGAGTAAAGAAGTGATTTTATCGGCATGGTGCGATATCATCAATAAGGCTTTTAAAAATATTAAAAACGGTGCCCGGAATGTTGGAATTGCCATGCCAGGCCCTTTTAATTATAGTGAAGGCATTTCATTAATTAAAGATCAGGATAAGTTTAAATCACTTTACCAGATCAATGTAAAAGAAGAATTGTCGAAAAGGTTGGATATCCCTACAGAGAATATTCACTTTATAAACGATGCAGCAGGTTTTTTACAAGGCGAGGTTTTTGCCGGTGCTGCCAAAGGAAATGCCAGTGTGTTGGGTTTAACGTTGGGTACAGGACTGGGCTCATCGCTTTGTCTCGATTATAAAGCTTTTGATGCTGACCTTTGGAACTCCGAATTTTTAGACGGAATCGCTGAAGATTACTTATCTACGCGCTGGTTCGTAAAACGTTTTAATCAACTTAGTGGAAAAGCTGTAGCAGGGGTTAAAGAACTGGTAGAGATTGTAGAAACCGATCATCATGCAACCATGGTTTTTATGGAATTCGGCTATAACCTGGCGCAGTTCCTGATCCCTATTATTAAGAAACACAAAATAGATACTGTAATAGTTGGTGGTAATATTGCACAATCTTTTAGTGCTTTTGCTCCCGAGTTGATTGCAACATTAAAAGGTAACGGCATTGACACGGATATAAAAATATCTGAACTTAAAGAACATGCAGCCTTAATCGGTGCTGCAAGTTGCTGCGATCTAAGCCTTACATAAGGTCAGTTTTACCTCCTTTCCACATGGTGGCTGTCTCATAAATCATGAATTTGTTGTACAGCGGATAGTTTATTTCATAAGATGAGTATAAATGCCCTTTGAGTATTTAGCGCACAACTTAAGTTATTTTGAAGGGATTAAGTTTTGAATGATTGAATGTTTCAGGTACGATGCCCATTCTTTCATTCAAAATTTATTCAAATACAGTATTCAAAATAATATCAATGATAGCCAGCCGACAGGCATGCTCAGGCGCTCAATCCGACAGATTTGAAAGAAAATTTAATTTATGAGATGGCCTTACCTGTTTTCGCTTGGCAAGCCCTAATTTTCTGTAATATTTTTATTTCTAAATACCGCTGGGCCATTACATTGGACGTTTAATAAAAAAAATGCCTTAAAAAAACTGAATTAATTTTTGCTTATGTAGTAATATGCTTATTATTGTTTAATTAAACGTTTTAGTTTATGTTTAAAGCCATTTTTTTAATGTTTAGCTTTTAAAAAACATAGCATTTGGTTTTCATAATAACCATTAAGCGGGGGTGTTTTTTACATCGCTAATGATTTTTATTAACCCCGGCTATTATTTATCTAAATAAACCAATACAAACAAATGAATCAGAAATTTTTAATCGTTGCACTGGCTTCTTTTTTAGGGGCAAAGACTTTTGCTCAAAACCGGGGGCAACGAGAATATAAAATTACCATTAACGATAAAGATAGCGCAACAAATGCTATCGTAGATGACAAATTAAAGGCTGCTTTTTTTCAGGTTTATCCAAAATTTGCTCAGGCAGATGGATACCGTACCAAAAGAGATGTAGTATTAGATTTGGTAACGGAAGAAACACCAACAATACAGGCCAAAGCCGGAGAGATTAAAGTAAACAGTCAATGGGTTAAAAACAAATCACAAGAGAAAATCCAAAAGGAAATGTTTTCTGCACTCAAAAAAAACTGGATTTCTTACAGTAAAGAAAAACACAAAGGGTATGAATTAACATTTATCAGCAAAGATCCAAATTTAGATCCGGCTGTAAGAAAGAAGTTAATTGCTACTTATTTCGAAATCTACTCAACCCTGGTTAAAACATTTAACGATAAATCTACCCACGATGTGTTATTTGTGGTTGACACAGCTTACAAGGCAGTTGCAGAAGCAAGCGGAAATAGAATTTTATTTAGTGCTGCTTACATGAAAGCGCATCCAACCGATATTGATGTGGTAACACACGAAACCATGCACATTGTTCAGGGCTATGGCTATAGCGCTGGTCCGGTTTGGCTAACCGAAGGTATTGCCGATTATGTACGTTATAAATATGGTGTTGATAATGTAGGTTCGAAATGGAGTTTGCCAGAGTATAATGCGAAACAGAGTTATAAAAACAGTTATCGTATTACCGCAAGGTTTTTTGCATGGTTAGAGCAAAATGTAAAACCTGGCTTAATTGCTACTTTAGATCAACAATTAAGAGCGCACCGATACAGCGAGCAATCCTGGGCCGCCCTAACAGGGAAAACTGTCGATCAGCTTTGGGAAGACTACAGTAAAGGACCCGAAAAAGTAAGCCTTACTTATAGCAGTAAAAAATAATTAAAGAGAAGTCAAGTTTTGAATAGCACACTTGCTATAAAACTTGACTTCTCTTTAGGAGGGAGGGGCATTATAAAAAAGATTTATATAGAACAGTCGTCATCTCCACTGAAGCGAAATGGAGAGATCTATCTAGATTTTGCCCCGCTGAGCCTTCGGGTTCTCGACTCCGTTACACTGCGCTCGAAATGATGATCCTCTGTTTTGTGAAATAATCATCACCAGAGTAAAATTTTTGATCATTTACTAAATCGTTTTACATATTATATTTATTTTGCAGAACTAAACAGGCTAACCAAAGTAAAAATCCATTACAATAAAAATATAATCAGATGAAAAAAATACTTACTTTTTCGATCTTCGTAATGCTTATTTCGGCTTTTTCAGCTCATTTAAAAGCACAGGAAATCACAAAGAAAAGTGGTTATACCTTATCGTTCGAGAGCAATTTTAAGGAATTAGACCCTCAATTGAAGAAACGGTTAATCAAAACTTTTTTCGAAGTTTACCCAAAACTGGCCAAAGCGTATAATCCATCAACCGTAAAAGAAGTGAAATTTTTTGTAGATACAGCTTACAAAGGCGTGGCGGCAACTGCTGATGGCAAAGTAACCTTCAGTTCGGTCTGGATGGAAAAACATCCTGAAGATATTGATGTGGTAACCCACGAGGTAATGCACATTGTACAGGATTACGGCCGGAGCGTTGGCCCAGGCTGGTTAACAGAAGGTATTGCCGATTATGCCCGCTATAAATTTGGCGTAGATAATGAAGGTGCCAAATGGTCGCTACCTGCTTTAAAGCCAGAACATAGTTATAAAAATAGCTACCGCATTACTGCAGGTTTTTTTGCCTGGATGGAGAAAAGTGTAAAACCGGGTATTATTAAAACCGTTGATGCATCTTTAAGAGACCACACTTATACCAAAGATATCTGGACAAAATTAACAGGTAAAGATTTAGATGCACTTTGGGCAGATTACGTTAAAAATTCGGAAGTTTAAAATAAATACAAGCATATAAAACACAAACACAACAAATGAAAAGATTATTTATCGCTTTATTGAGTGTTGCGGCGTCAACCAGCTTCGCACAAACAATAGGCAAAATTACAGATCCGGTAGATTGGATAAACCCTTTAATGGGAACGGCATCCAAGCCGTCACTATCTAACGGAAACACCTACCCGGCAATTGGTTTGCCTTGGGGAATGAACATGTGGACACCACAAACTGGTAAAAATGGCGATGGATGGGCTTATGTTTACGATGCCGACAAAATCCGTGGCTTTAAACAAACACATCAGCCTTCACCCTGGATGAACGATTACGGCGCTTTTTCTATTATGCCCGTTACTGGCAAATTAAAATTCACAGATGATGACCGTGCTAGTTGGTTCAGCCATAAAGCAGAGGTTTCTAAGCCATATTATTACAGCGTTTATTTAGCAGATGCTGATGTAACCACCGAAATTACCCCAACAGAGCGTGCTGCTCAGTTCAGGTTTACTTTTCCTAAAACGGATAGTGCTTATGTGGTAGTAGATGCGCAGAATAAAGGCTCTTACATTAAAATTATACCTGCAGAAAGAAAAATTATCGGTTATACCACTAAATATGCCCGTGGTCCACTGCCTAAAAATTTCAAAAATTACTTTGTAATCTATTTTAACAAAGATTTCAAATTGGCTAAAACCTGGGATGATAAAAAACTTAACGATAAAGATTTGGAATTAACTGTAGATCATGCTGGTGCTGTTATTGGTTTCGCTACACAAAAAGGCGAACAGGTAATTGCAAAGGTTGCCTCTTCATTTATCAGTTTTGAGCAGGCCGATTTAAATCTAAAAAGAGAATTGGCTAACGATGGTTTCGATGCCACAAAAGCAAAAGGTAGAGCAACCTGGAACAAAACATTAAGTAAAATTGCTGTTGAAGGTGGTACGATTGATCAAACCCGTACTTTCTATTCAGCAATGTACCGTACCTTATTCTTCCCCAATAAATTATATGAGATTGATGCACAAAACCAGATTGTACACTGGAGTCCTTACAACGGACAGGTTTTACCAGGATACATGTTCGCTGGTACAGGTTTCTGGGACACTTTTAGGGCATTATATCCTTTCTTAAACCTGGTTTATCCTTCAATCAACAAGGAAATGCAACAAGGCTTAATCAACGATTACAAAGAAGGCGGTTGGTTGCCTGAATGGAGCAGCCCGGGTTATGCAAACATTATGGTGGGTAACAACTCTGCTTCGGTAGTTTCTGATGCTTATATTAAAGGTATGCGTGGTTACGATATCGAAACGTTATGGCAGGCTTTAAAACATGGCGCAAACAATGAAGGACCTATGGAAGCCGTTGGCCGCGATGGTGTTAAGTATTACAACGAATTGGGTTATGTGCCGTTCGATGTGAAAAAGAATGAAAATGCAGCTAAAACATTAGAATATTCTTATGATGATTTTACCATTTATCAGTTGGGAAGAGCTTTAGGTAAACCGGCTTCGGAGATCGATATCTATAAGAAAAGAGCTATGAACTATAAGAATCTGTTCGATCCGGCTTCGGGTTTAATGCGTGGTAAAAATCAGGATGGAACGTTCCAAAGTCCATTTAGTCCATTTAAATGGGGCGGTGCATTTACCGAAGGTAACAGCTGGCACTATACCTGGTCTGTTTTTCAGGATGTTGATGGCTTAGCCAAATTAATGGGTGGCCATAGTAAATTTGTAACCAAACTGGATTCTGTTTTCTCAATGCCTCCAGTATTTGATGAGAGTGCCTACGGTGGTGTAATTCATGAAATCAGAGAAATGCAGATTGCAAACATGGGCCAATATGCACATGGTAACCAACCGATCCAGCACATGATTTACCTGTATAACTACGGTGGTGCGCCTTATAAAACACAATATTGGGTAAGAGAAACAATGAACAGAATGTACAAACCTACTCCTGATGGATATTGCGGTGACGAAGATAACGGGCAAACTTCTGCCTGGTATGTTTTCTCGGCAATGGGCTTCTATCCGGTAACACCAGCGGTTGATCAGTATGTTTTAGGTGCTCCTTTGTTTAAAAAGATAACGGTTACTTTAGAAAATGGTAAAACTGTTGTGATTAATGCCCCGGCCAATAGCGATAACAACCGCTATGTCCAATCATTGCAGATGAATGGTAAGCCATATTCTAAAAATTGGATCAGCCACAGTGGTTTGCAAAAAGGTGGAGTGTTGAATTTCAATATGTCAGCAACCCCTAATAAAACAAGAGGTTCAAATCCAGCTGATTTCCCTTATTCATTATCGACAGAAAAATAGAAAAAAATAATTATCCATCGGGTAAGGCAATTTATCCGATGGATTTTAAACAAAATATCTAGCTTTAGGCTAAAACTAACAAACCAAGTATATGAACATCTCAAAGACGGGTTTTACAGCCATTTTCTGGCTTTGCGGAACCCTGTTGGCATTTGGCCAGCGTATTGATCTCAAAGATCTTTCAGCCTTTAAAAACCCTTCAAATTCATGGTCACTCGCCCAAAATGTGGTGGCCGATCTAAACACCGAAAATGTTTTAAAAATAACTAAAGGTGAAGGGATATTGATTAATCAATCTACAGCAAAAAAAGCGGGTTCTGATTTATACACCATAAACGAATACGGTGATGTAGCAATAGAATTAGATTATTTAACTGCAAAAGGAACAAATTCTGGTATTTACCTGCAAGGTAACTACGAAATTCAGATTGACGATGCATGGGGGCTGAAAAACCCAAGTTCATCAAACAACGGTGGCATTTACCAACGTTGGGATGACAGCAAACCTGAAGCCGAAAAAGGCTTTGGAGGTGTTGCTCCACGTCAAAATGCAAGTAAAGCGCCAGGTTTATGGCAGCACATTAAAATTATCTTCCAGGCACCAAAATTTGATGCATCAGGAAAGAAAACACAAAATGCTAAAATTATCAGTGCAGAACTAAACGGTGTACTGATTCACGAGAATGTTGAGCTATTTGGTGCAACCAGAGGAGCAGCTGGAGCTGAAAAAGCAAAGGGACCTTTGCGTTTACAGGGCGATCACGGTTCGGTAGCGTTTAGAAATATCCAGATTAACGAATTATCAGAAATTCCAAAACCAAACCAAAATGGTGGGGCAGATCCAATTTACATTGAAGCGGCAAGCAACAACATGATCAGAAGTTTTGTTGATGTTGCGCCAAGAGTACGCTCGGTACATGCTATTTCGGTAGGTGGACCTGAAAAAGTTGCTTACAGCTATGATTTAGATAATGGTACATTATTACAGGGATGGCATGGCGATTTTATCGATGCTACACCAATGTGGGATGGCCGTGGAAACGGAACTTCGCGGGCTATGGGAAGTGTTACCCGTTTTACTAAAAAACCCGTTTTGGCCATTGCAAAATTAGCGAAAGATCAGGCTAAATGGATTGCTGATACCGCTGGTACTGGTTTCAGAACCAAAGGTTATGTTATGGATAAACAAGACCGTCCGGAGTTTAAGTACATCATTAATGGAACAAATGTTACCGATGCCATTAAGGTGATGGAAAATGGACAAGGTTTAACGAGAGAGATTGCTGTTGATAAACCATCAAAAGATTTATATTTCCTATTGGCAACAGGTTCTGATATAGAAGAAGTAGCCAAAGGTTTATACCTGATTGATGATAAATCTTACTATATCCAACTTGCTGATGGAACTGCTAAACCAGTAATCAGAGATGTTGATGGCAAGAAAGAAGTTATCGTAGCTATTGGAACTAAGTTAAATTATACCATTTTGTTTTAATTGGAATGACAATGAGAAATACATTTAAAAAATTAGCAATACTGGCATTAAGTTTTAGCTTTACTACAGTTTTTGCACAAGAAACACCGAAAGAAGAAGATTTTTTCAAGATAAATAAAGTACGCGTACCCGAAGGCCCCATTTTAGAAGTTGGGGGTCTGATTACTTTGCCAAATGGCGATTTAGGTATTTCTACCCGTAGGGGAGAAGTGTACATTGTAGAAAACCCTACAAGTGCCAAACCTTACTGGCGAAGGTTTGCTTATGGTTTGCACGAAATTTTGGGCATCGCCTATAAAAATGGTGCATTTTATGTGGCACAGCGCGGTGAGTTGACCAAACTGGTTGATAAGGATCAGGATGGCAAAGCCGATGTGTACGAAACCATTTATGCGTGGCCTTTAAGCGGTCATTACCACGAATATAGTTTTGGACCCAAATTAATGCCTGATGGTACTTTTATGGTTACCGGAAACGTGGCCTTTGGCGATGAAGAATGGTGGAGAGCAGAAAGCCGTGTGCCGATGCGTGGTTGGGCCATGAACATTACCGAAGATGGTAAAATGAGTCCTTATGCTGCGGGTTTCCGTTCGCCAGCTGGGATCGGTACTATTGATGGACAGTTTTATTATACCGAAAACCAGGGCGACTGGGTCGGTTCAGGTGGTTTATGGAAAGTAAATAAAGGTGATTTTATGGGGCATCCAGCCAGTTTAAGATGGACCAACTTACCTAACTCTCCGGTTAAACTGCAGTCAGATTTCTTTTACTCGCAAATAGACGAGCGTAGAACCAAAAACGAACAAGGAAGATACATTAAACCAGAAAATAGGGTAAACGAAACATTCAAAACTTTATTCGAAATGAAGAAAGTATTCCCTGAATTACGTTTGCCATCGGTTTGGTTGCCTTATGGTATTTTGGGCATCTCTTCCGCAGAACCTGTTAAAATTCCCGCAAACACATTCGGCCCCTTCGCTGGTCAGATTTTAGTTGGCGATCAGGGAATGAGTATTATTTCGAGGATTTTTATGGAAACGGTGAAAGGTGAGGAACAAGGCGCTGCCTTCCTTTTCCGTAAAGGTTTCCGTTCTGGTGTATTGAGGTTAGAGTGGGGTACCGATGGTTCATTATTTGTTGGTGAAACCAACCGCGGTTGGGGATCGGCAGGAGATGCCAATGAAGGCTTAGAAAGATTGGTGTATAATAATAAAACCCCTTTCGAAATGAAAGCCGTTAGGGCAATGCCTGATGGTTTTGAAGTGGAGTTTACTATGCCTGTTGATCGTAAATCGGCTGAAGATTTAGCTTCATATGATGCAGAAAGCTTTATTTACAAATATCACCCTGTGTATGGTTCGCCACCTGTAAATACTGAGAAACTAAAAATCTCTGGGGTTAAAGTTTCGGCAGATGGTTTAAAAGCCAGGATTATTGTGCAGAACCTTCGTCAATATTATATACATACCTTAACATTAGATGGTTTAAGATCTCAAGATGGTTTTTATTCTTTAGTTCATCCGGTAGCTTATTATACCTTGAACCAGATTCCCGATGGAAATAAACTTTCTACCAGTGAAGTAAGTACCAAAAACTCGGCGGCACCGGTAAATGCTCCTGCTAAGAAAGCAACTGCACCAAAGGCAACAACCGGGAAAGCGCCTCAGTCAAAAGCAACAGCAATTCCGGCTAAGCCTGCTGCTACAGCTAAGGCACCCACCTTTAAAGAAGTTGAGGGATTGTTAACTAAAAACACTTGCCTGGCCTGCCACAATCAAACAAAAAGGCAAATTGGCCCGCCATTCGTAGAAATTGCAAAACGTAAGTATTCAGCAGAGAAAATATTTCAGTTGATCCACAATCCACAACCACAAAATTGGCCGGGTTACTCAACAGAAATGCCGCCAATGCCGCAGGTAACCAAAGCTGAAGCTTTAAAAATTGCCAACTGGATCAATTCTTTAAACAAATAAGTTAGTTATTATAGTTGTTAGGAACGGTTAGTAGAAATGCTAGCCGTTTTTTTGTTATAAAAGAAATGGGGATTCCACTATTGCAGAATCCCCATCATCTAAATTAACGCTCTCAGATATATAAACGCTATAAATAAGATTTATTGTATTGTGCGTAAAATTTTTCTGCCATGATTTGTGTGGAGTATTTCAGTCGTTGCGGGTTGTCGTCTTTTCGATCCGATAGCTATTGAATGAAGCACAGCGAAATGGAGAAAATCTACAAGTTAAGCCCGTCACCCTGAATTTATTTCAGGGTCTATCAAATGAAAAGATCCTTCGACTACGCTACCATTGACGTTATTTTGCAAACCGCTATTAATCAGTTTTTTAATCGATTTTGATTTTCCATCCAGCTAGGCCATAGCACTGTATTCCCGTTCTACTTAAATCCGGCCTAACAAATTTTTCGGGCTGCACTGTTCTGGCTGTACAACTGACTTCAAAAGAAAAATTTTCAGCCGGCATTTTTTGTTTTTTCATGGATTTTTATGTTTTCAACGGCATTCAAGCTAGCTGTGCTGGTCTTTTTGATGTCAAAAAGAAAGAGCCCTTCGGCGGCGGCGAGCCGAGGCAAGACCTTGCCTTAGGGCAAAAGAAATCAATTAAACGTCACTCATATAGATTTATATAATAAATTATCCCTCAGGGTGACATAGTGTATGGGAAAAAGAAATGGGGATTCCACTATTGCAGAATCCCCATCATCTAAATTAACGCTCTCATATACATAAACGCTATAAAAACGATTTATTGCATTAGCAGTAATTTTTTTTTCGTTTTTGCGATGTTTATCATTTAAACCTATTTTTACTTTATGGCTACTTTAGATAAAACTCAACAAGATGCAGAAAAACTAGCAGCTGCCCTGGCTGCAGTAAAATTTGTTAAAGATGGTGATATAGTAGGCTTGGGTACGGGATCTACCACGACCTTTGCCATTAAAGAGTTAGGTAAACGTGTAAAAGAAGGGCTTAATATAAAGGCTGCCGCAAGTTCCATCCGAACAGAAGAACTCGCTAAATCTCTGGGCATCAAGATTCTTGATCTCGGGCGTTTAAGCAAAATTGATATCAGTATCGATGGTGCCGACGAATTTACAGAATCACTTGATTTGATTAAGGGCGGAGGCGGAGCACTGTTTAGAGAAAAGATAATTGCTTCACTGAGTAAAAATGCCATAATCATTACCGATGCTTCAAAAAAGGTTAAAAAATTGGGTGCTTTCACTGTTCCTGTCGAAGTAATTCCATTGGCCTATCAATATGTGTTCGATCAGATTAATCAGTTTGGTGGAAAGGGTATATTGAGGTCTGTAGATAACAAAACATTTATTACCGATAATGGTAACCTGATTATCGACGCCGATTTTGGCCTCATTGATGATCCTGCAAAATTATCTGTTAAGCTGAACCAGATTAACGGATTATTGGCTCATGGATTATTTATTAACATCACTTCAAAAGTAATTATGAGTGAAGGAACGAATATTATCATTTTTGAATGATGATAGTTCACTGGTTCATTAGTCATTGGTTCATTTGTGCCCCTCATTGTGTCATTGATAAAAAGAATGATAAAGAAATCTTAAGATTTACTCTTATGAACTTAATCTCTTAATGGTAAGCAATATTAAGCATTAAGGAGTTAAGCTCGATTCCGTGTTTTTAGTGTTTCCGTGGCAAAATTGATAATTTCACCGATAATTTCTCCTTTTCTCAAATCCCCACATAATTTTTTTACCGACAGTTTTATTTCACTCACCGATAAAACATCGCCACTAAGGGAAAAGCCATTCTCCAGCATTCGTATTCATGATACATTTGAATTATAAAAACAAACAGTCATGGAAAATTTAATCAAAAAAAATCACGCAGATAAACAATTTGGTTTAGGTGTTTTAATCATAGCAATCGGTTCGGTGTTCTTGTTAAGAAACTCAGGAATAGATGTTCCACACTGGATATTGAAATGGCACACCATCATGTTAGGTGTAGGTTTGTGGATGGGTTACCGCAAAAACTTCCAGGGCAGCAGCTGGTTAGCTTTAACGATAATAGGTGGTTTATTTACCCTTAAAGCGATAAGCATTTTTGATTTCGACCTATCAAGAATCAGTACAGCTTTAATATTAATCGGATTAGGATTGTATGTAATTCTAAAACCGAAAAAAGTGCAAAATTTCGATCAGTATTTTGAAAAGAAACCAGTTGATTTTACTGATAAAGAAAGCTAAAATTCGTAACTCCATCATATATCTTAAAAAGGGACATTTTTTAACAATGTCCCTTTTTTGTGCTTAATAGCATAGGGCACGGAGTTTCGAGTTTCGATCGCTATGGGCTCTACTCCATGAACTTTGCCCTCTGATAAAAAGAAACGGGGATTCCACCCTTAGGCAGTATCCCCGTCATCTAAATTAACGCTCTCACATACATAAACGCTGTAAATAGAATATATTGTGTGCAGCTTAATTTTTTTTATTTTTTTTCTATAAATGAGTTAAACCTGCAAAACAGGTACAGCTTTATGGTATTTGTTCCGGTACTCAATCGGTGTTAAACCGGTAATTTTTTTGAAAACATCTCTAAACGATTTTGTGTCTGTGTAACCTACATCAAACATTACCTCAGTTATGTTTTTTCTGCTCGATTCGAAACTCCGCTTGGCAGCTTCAATTTTAACCCTTTGAATGTACTCGATTACTGTATTTTTGGTCGCACTTTTAAATCTCCGTTCAAAACTTCTTCTACCCAACGCCAGCATATCAGCCAGTTGATCTACCGTAATCCGGTCCTGGTAATTGCCATCAATAAATTCCTGCGCCTTTTTAATTTTTGCATCTTCATGCCCCTTCTGCCCTTGAAACATCATAAATGCCAACTGACTCTCGCGATCGATATCAATAGCGAAGTATTTTGCCGCTAAAATGGCAGTATCTCTATCTGTATGTTTTTCAACCAGGTATAAAAGTAAGTTCCAGTAAGAGTTTGCACCACCGCTAGAGTATAAACCCTGAGCATCGGTAATAATACTCCCATCAACCAGCTCTACTTCAGGAAACATCTCTCTAAACTGGTTGGCAAACAGCCAATGTGTAGAACATTTCCGCCCATCTAACAAACCGGTTGCAGCCAGTAAAAATGCACCCATACATAGCGAAGCTACTTCTGCACCTTTTGCATGATGTTTTATAATCCACGGCAGTAAATCCTGGTTAGCTTCCATCGCATAACCTATATTGCCGCTAATGGCTGGTACAAATATAAGGTCGGTATGTTCAACTTCATGTAGCAATTTATCAGCATGCACCGAAAAAAGGCTGTTGTTCAACCTCACCTCTTTCGTCATCCCTATAAGCTCAACTTTAAAAAGTGGGAGTTTGCCCGATGCCTGTAAAAATTCGTTAACAGCGGTAAACAGATAGCGGGGATCTGCAATGGCTTCAATCACGGCAGTCTCTGGAATTAAGATAGATACATGTTTCATAATCCAAATATAATGAGGCTATCTGTCGTAAACAACCCCCGCAATTGTCGTTTCTACATGTTTAGCTTGTTAATTTCTGCCCGTATGTTTGTGTTGTTAATCGTTTACAGTTAATTCTTTAAAGCGGTAATGCCGATAATGACAATGGAAGAGTATATTTTAAATGAGGATATTAAGGTGATGTGCATTACTGCGGAATCTTTCCCCAACGGCGTTTTAGCGGCCCACCAAAAACTTCATGCCCTGTTTCCACTTGATAAGCAACGCAGGTATTTTGGAATAAGCAGGCCTAACAAAAAGCGGGAGATTGTTTATAAGGCTGCCGTTGAAGAAATAGCAGATGGCGAAGCTGAGAAATTTGGTATTGAAACCTTTACTATAAAAAAAGGAACATTTATTAGCGAACTGGTTCCCGATTTTATGAAAGATGTTAGCCAAATAGGAAAAATCTTCGAAAAACTGCTCAATCAGCCTAACATCGATCCAAACGGCTATTGTCTCGAAATGTATATTAATGAAACCGATGTGCGCTTAATGGTAGACATCAAAAAATAAAACCAATTGGCAAGTATAAATTCATATCTCACTTTTAACGGCAACTGCCGTGAAGCAATGACATTTTATCAGGATTGTTTGGGAGGAGAATTGACCTTCGAAACCATCGGAGAATCGGTTATTGTTGATAAAATGCCCAATATTATGAAGCGGAGTATTATGCGCGCTATTTTGGCTAAAGATGATTTAGTGATTATGGCAACAGATATGGTAGAAGAACGTGGGTTAATTAAGGGAAATTCGATTTCTATGATGCTGAATTGTAATTCGGAAGAAGAGGCCCAGACTTTTTACCGTAAACTTTCAGCAGGAGGAAAGGCCTCGCATCCGTTACAGGAAACATTATGGGGAGCACTTTTTGGTGATTTAACAGATCGCTTTGGGAATAATTGGTTAATAAATTACGATAAAAACAGATAAATATGAAGAAGCTAAAAACATGGTATTCGATTACCACCATTATTTTTGCATTAATGATGATTATGGATGGCGTTGGCGGAATTACTCAACAGGAAGCAGGACAAGAAGTGCTTAAACACCTCGGTTATCCGATGTATCTGCTCATTATTGTTGGCATTGCAAAACTGCTTGGAGCGGCATCCATCCTTCAAAATAAATTTATTGCCATTAAAGAATGGGCATACGCGGGTTTTGCGATTAATTTTATTGGTGCCTTTGCCTCCAGGGCATTTGTTGGCGATGGCATATCACTTTTAATCCCCCCACTTATTGCCCTGGTGATTATGTTTATCCCGTATATTTTATGGAAGAAACTGGCGTTAAATGTTAAAATTAGTTAAAACTAAACGGCTAGTTTAGTTAGCGGCTTTTCAGAACCAAATATTGTTAACTTTGGGTATTGTAAACAACCAAACACAATACATGATACCATCATGATTTTTTAGATCCAGAAAAGGATAAATCATGAAATCTCATTACCATTAAAACAAAAATATACGGATGAAAAAGAGCCTTTTATTCATAATTGCTTTATTATTTACAACCACTGCATTTTCTCAAAATGTGGTCCAGCTCTTCAATGGTGCAAACGACTTTTTTAAACTTTTGCAAGAAGAGAAGTTTAAAGATGCCCATGCTTTCTTTGATGATACTTTAAAAACGAAATTAACGGAAGAAAATTTAAAGAAACTTTGGGGAGATATTGGAACAAAATATGGAAAGGCAGAATCGTTAGACGCCATTCAAAGTAAAGCTCAGGGCGAGTTTTTTGCAGTAACGGTAGAAGGTAAATTTGCCAACGGTGATCAAAACTTTATTTTAGGTTTTAATAAACTACAGAAAATCGTCGGAATTTTCCTCGCGCCGTCTCGAAAGGCAGCCGCTTATTTAAAACCAACCTATGTTGATACCAGTTTATATAAAGAAAAATCGGTATACATTGGTCCGGCAGGAAAACAATTGGCAGCCATTATCACCATGCCAAAAAATACTAAAAATTTCCCTGTAGTGGTTTTTGTACACGGCTCTGGTCCGGCCGATATGGATGAAACAGTTGGTGCGAATAAACCCTTTAAAGATTTGGCTGGTGGTTTAGCCGCTAAGGGAATTGCTTCTGTTCGTTATGTAAAACGAACCTTAATCTACCCGAATGAATTTAATAAAGCATTTACAGTAAAAGAAGAAGTGCTGGATGATGCAACTGCAGCTATTGCACTCGCAAAAACTGTTGTTGGCGCTAATCCTAAAGCTGTTTATGTATTCGGCCATAGTTTAGGCGGAATGCTGGCACCTAAAATGGCTGCCATAACACCTGATTTAGCGGGGATTATTTTGGCAGCAGCACCTGCCAGAAAACTAACGGATATTATTGTTGATCAGAATAAGTATATGTTCGATCAGGCTAACGATACAACAGCTGCCTTTAAAAAGCAACTGGCAGATGCTTACGTTGAAATTGATAAAAGTAGAATTTCGCAGTTAGGAACTACCATAAAGCCTGATTCTTTAATTTTAGGACTGCCTGCGAAATATTGGACAGATTTAAATACCTACAATCAGGTTGCGGTAGCAAAAAGCCTTTCGAAACCTAAAATATACGTATTGCAGGGCGGTAATGATTTTCAGGTGGGTAAAGTAGATTTTGATTTATGGAATGCTGCTTTGAGTAAAAAGAAAAATGTGGTTCTTAAATTTTACCCAGATTTAAACCACCTGTTAAGTTCTCAAACAGAAAAAGGTACAATGGCCCAATATCAAGCAGCGGTAAGTGTGTCTGAAACTTTAGTTAACGATATTGCCTCATGGATTAAGGCGAAATAATATAAAATCACATAATCGATAAAGAAAAAGCTCCGACAAAAATGGTGTGACCCCAAAAAGTTGGACAGATTCAAAATTAAGTTTTTTGTACGAGAGCTCGGTATTCCACCGGGCTCTTTCCATTTAACCTGTTTTTTATTCTTTTATTGTTGTAGTAATGAATATATTCTTTTAACGAAGTGATAAATTCTTCTGCAGTTTCAAAGCTCTCTCTGTACAGCAATTCTGTCTTCATAATACCAAAAAAGCTTTCGGCCAAGGCGTTATCTAAGCAATTTCCTTTTCTGGACATGCTTTGGATAATTCCATTTTTTTCCAGAGCCTTTCTATATCCGTAATGT
>NZ_SIXF01000018.1 GCF_004310665.1 Pedobacter kyonggii
GTGGAAAAAGTACCCGCGTTTATTTCAGCCTGCTATGGGATGATGCTATTGGCAGCGCACGAAACCAACCTGGCCGAAAAGGTTTCTCTGCCTGGAACAAAATGGTATAAGAATGCGTTGAGGACAAGAACAACAACAGGCGATATACTAAACAGATTCAGAGCAGAAAAATGGCTGGAAAGTATCAGAATCAATTTTTCCGACTTCGTGAACATAGAGAAAAAAATAGCAAAGTTGGAAAAATTAGCCAATCCTATCCTGTCTTCACTTTTTTACATGAGAAATTAGCCAAACTCAAGGTGTCAGATGTTACCATCTGACATCACGAACAACAGAGCGCATCCTCTTTATCGTCATTGCGAGAAGGCTTTTTCAGCCAGCGAAGCAATCTTTTAAAACTATCTTCCAAGATTGCTTCGTCGTTCCTCCTTGCAATGACGAACGCTTTTACTGAAAAGCCGCTCTGCCTACCTGTTCATCACCTAAGTATATCCAAATGGCACCTTTCAAATATTTCCCGAAAGAATCTTTCATGTTCTGTAAACTCACTTTGTTAAAATTAGCTACCATATTTTCAGTTATACTATAATCACCAAGCACTTCAGCTTCACCTAAATCTTTTACAATCGAACTTGCACTTTCCTGATGCCTGTAGTATCTATCGCGATGGTCTTTTTTTAATGCCTCAAGATAACGTTCACCATACTTTCCTTCTTTAATGTTGTTGTATACTGTAATCATCGCTTTAAAAGCTTTTTTAGGTTGAGTGGTACTTACAAACATAGAGGTATATGGAATCTGTTGCACCTTAACGGTTGCTCCTGGCGCGTATGATAAACCAAGTTTAGTTCTCAGCTCATAATTCATACTACCACTTAATGCGTTAATGGTTAGTACAAAAGCATAATAATCGGCATTCGTCATGGTTGGGGCATTCATAATACAACTCATGTAATTGGTAGCAATATCTCTCTGTTCGATTACCAGATGCTCGCCTGTTAAAGTTTTACGGTCGTAAACTGGTGGCGTGTAAGCTTTTCCTTTAAGGGCACTGAAAGAAGCTTGAATTTTCTTTTCAAGTTCTTCTTTTGTAATGTTACCAGCCACTACCAAAAACATTTTATTTTTGTTCAACAACTCGTTATGGTAATAATTACTCACCATTTCGGCAGTAAAACCACCTACGGTTTTGCTTGTACCCAAAGGATTAATACTGTAAGGCGAATCTTTAAACATGCTTTCCATACTCAATTGCTCAATCCTTGTTTCGGGATCAGATTGACTATGATAAATACCCGTAATCATACGTTCTTTAGTTGTTTGAAACTCTGTTTTATCGAAAGCCGGATTAATTACAGCATCCGAAAAAAGCTTCCAGCCTTGGTCAAGATACTTAGAAATACAATCCATGCTAATGGTACCATAATCCGTTGTAGATGAACCAGAAATATCAATACCATATTCATCAGCCAACTCCTGATAATCGACAACGCTGTAATTTTTAGTACCACAGGTAGCCGCAGATGCCAAAGCCAGGTTTTCAATTCCAGCTCTTTCAGCGTTATAATTCATTACCCCACCTTTAAAAAACATGCTCATACTAACCGTTTCCTTCTGGGTAGATTTTAAAATTACCTTTAAGCCATTTACATCAAATGAAATGGCTTTGGTTTGCGCATTGGCAATATGAAAAACTAAGATAAAGTTTATAAAAAATATGAATCTTTTCATCGAGCGTTAGGTTATTTGGGTGATTTAAAAAATGTTTGTGGCTTCACTTCATTCATACCTGCTTTATCCATCATCAGGCCAGCGCAATAAGGTTTATCTTTAATATACTTGCGTACATAATCAAGCAAATCCTTCCTTGTTACTTTATTTACATTTTCTTCGTAGTGCGTATAATAATCAATCGATGCTGAAGCCCACCAGAAAGAAAGTAAATGTGCATAATCGGAAGTAACCTCTCTCCTTTCTACCTGTTCTATAGATAATAATCTTTTGGCTCTTTCAATCTGGAGATCAGATAAATAATCTTCATTGGCCCAAAGCGAAATTTGCTTCAGCACTTCCTGATAACATTCATTTATTTTTGTCGGATTGGGACTCACCATTAAACTAATTGGCCCGGTATATTTTTGCGTATAATAATTCACATCAGCCTGTTGTGCTAACCCTGAATTAATAAGCGCCTGTTTCATTTTAGATCCGTTTTGATTCACGATGAAAGAAAAAACATCAGCTGCATAAGTGGCCGGGATATCGTTTCTGGTATCAGGGCCATGCCAGCTAAAAAGCATAAACGGAACAGGGCTTTTATTCGATTCTACAAAATAATAATCGTTTTTTTGAAGTGGTTTAAACTCAGGGATTGGCCATTTAAAAAAAGGATCAACCGGCGATCGTTTCCAGCTTCCAAAAACAGAATTTACATAACTAAAAGCTTCATCAACTTTAACATCACCGGCAATTACCAGAACTGAATTATTTGGCCAATAATATTTATTTTTAATAGAATCCATTTTTGATGGAGTAGCTGACAAAATTACCTCATGGCTACCGATTACATTTTTACGGGAATAATTTGCACCCCACATATGCCGCGAATTAGCCTCTATCAACGCAAACACCGGGCTCGATTCGTGCCTTGTAAATTCAGCATTTACCACTTCATTTTCCAAAGCCATATCTTCTTTTATGAATTTTGGATAACGGATAGAGGAATTCATTAAGCTTAATCCGGGTTTTAAATTAGCAGCAGGAAGCGTAAAAAAATAATTCACCACTTCTTCTCGCGTAGTGGCATTCGAATTGATATCCAGATCGTTCATTCTCGAATTTAAACGTTCGAAATCTGGATAATCTTTGTTAGCCTTAAAGAATAAATGTTCGTAAAGATGACTTAAGCCGTTAAATTCGTCGGTTTCGGTAAAAGAACCGTTTCTGCAGGCCATTTCGATGGTAACCAGTGGCACGGTCCGGTCTACAACCACCAGCACTTCTAAACCGTTATCAAGTTTTTTGAAATGCATGTTTTCTCCGAGCTTTTCCTGTGCAAAAGCATAGCTAAGGCACAATATACAGGCTAGGGAGCTAAATAATAGAGAGCGCATATTTTAATTAAATTTTAACGCCAAATAAGTGTTAATCTTTCACTTTAACAAATAAAAAACGCTTTATTTAACAATCGCTTTTATTAAAGGATATATGAATAATTACAGTTTATATTGTTAAATAATTACCTTTGAAATAGTTCAATCTTCTAACCGCTTTAAAATTGCAAGAATACTTCCTCGTTGTTGATACCGAAACTTCAGGTCTGCCTAAAAATTGGACGGCGCCTTATTCTAAAGAGAAGAACTGGCCTCATATTGTCCAAATTGCCTGGATTATTTATGATCAATCTTATCAGGAAATTAAACGGGAGAATCACTACATTAAAAATACCGATTTCACCATAGATAAGGCTGCGTTAAAAATCCACAAAATTACCCCTGAATATCTGCATATACATGGAGAAAACAAAGAAAAAGTGATGTTGCAGTTTTCTGAAGATATAGAAAAATACAAGCCTTTGGTTATCGGGCATTTTATTGAGCTCGATTATCATATGGTGAATGTTGAATTATACCGCATCGGAAAGGAAAATATATTTAAAAATCTGGCTTTTTTCTGCACGATGAAGGCAAGTGCACCTTACATCACCAATACAGTAATCAGTCATTTAAAGCTGGATAAATTTTATACCATTTTATTTAATGAAGCACCCGAAAATACGCACAATGCTTTATCTGATACACTGAATACGGCAAAGATTTTCTTTCATCTTTTAAAAACAGGTAAAATTAGCTTAACTTCAGCCTACCATCAGGAGCATACTTTTAACCTGGAAAAGAAAAAGACAAAAGGTTTTTCGTTTAAGAGAATTTTACAGGGATTTTTTAATGGAAGATAAACTAGCCGATCAAATTTATACCGCTCGTATTGGAGACATTACTTTCAAAAAGATAGTAAGTTGCAGCCCGGGCACACCTATTTTTGAAGCTGCAATTAAAATGTCTGAACAGAAAACCAGTTGCCTCTTTATTAAAAATGATCAGGATGTTTATCTGGGCTTCGTAACCGATATTACTTTAAGGGATAATGTAATTGCCAAACAACTGAATTCAAATTTACCGATTGACGAAGTTATGGATACCAATATTGTTACCATAACTCCGGATGCTTATGTTTATGAGGCGATATTGATGATGTTCAGCAAAAAGTCGCGCTATTTATTGGTAAACGACAATGGTAATTACGTTGGCTTTTTAAGCAGGAACCGTCTTTTAAGCGAGCAGGCAGAATCTCCATTAGTTTTTATCCAATCTGTAAAATCGGCTGTAAATACCAGCGATTTAAAACTAAAATGGCAGAAAGTGCCAGGCATTGTGTCTCAGCTATTGGCGAGAGGTGTGCATTCGAAAATTGTAAACGAGGTAGTTACTACTATTGCCGATACCATTTCTTTTAAAATCATTGAAGATGTAATTACCAAATTAGGTCCGCCACCTGCAAAATTTGTATTTATGGTTTTGGGTAGTGAAGGGAGAAAAGAACTTAGCCTAAAAACCGATCAGGACAATGCCATTATTTATGAAGATACCGGAGAAGATAAAAGAGCTGCTGTACGATCCTATTTTTTAGACCTGGCTACACAGGTTTCTGATAAATTAAATTTTGTTGGCTTTGTATACTGCGATGGCGATTATATGGCCACTAACCCAAACTGGACGCATTCGCTATCGCACTGGAAATACAATTATAAAAACTGGATAGAAGAAGCTTTACCCGAAGCTGCCGTAAAATTTGCTGCTTTTTTTGATTGCAGGGCCATTTATGGTGATTTAGCGATTATGGAAAGCCTACGCTCTTTTGTTGATGAAGAACTGCAGAAACCTATCGAAAAATTCTACGTATACCTCGCCAAAAATGCCTTGCTCTATGAGCCGCCGCTCACCTATTTTAGAAATATAAGAACGCAAAAAATCCATAAAAAAGAAGTATTCGATATTAAAACAGCCATGACCCCTATTGTAGATCTGGCAAGGGTATATGCTTTACAGAACAGGATTTTCCAAAAAGAGAATACGGGCGAACGTTTAAAGGCCTTAAGAGAACTTGGTGTTTTTAGCGAAGAGCAGTTTAACGAACTTTCGCAGTCTTATTATTATTTGATGGGCTTGAGATTGAAACATCAGGCTAATCTGATTATCAATGATCAGGCGGCCCCCAATAACTTTATCGAAATTGATAGTTTAACCAAAATTGAGAAAGTAACCTTAATCGAAATTTTTAAAATTATCCAGAACTTTCAAAGCGGCATCCGCATGAAGTTTACCAATAGCCTGGGTTAAATTATCATTAATTCTTGTGTCTGCTTGTTGTAATTGGTTACAAACTTTAATAACTTTAGGAATAATACCTGCTTATTATAAGATTAAAATACTAACCAAGTACTTAATTTAAAAATCAGACTTATGGGAAAATTTGTAATTACTAAAAGATCAAACGGAGAATTTCAGTTTAATCTAAAAGCCAGCAATGGCCAGACCATTTTAACCAGCGAAGGCTACTCAGCTAAATCGAGCTGCGAAAATGGAATCGAATCTGTTAAAGAAAATGCGCAGGATGATTCCAAATTTGAGAAAAAGACATCGTCTAACGGCAAGTACTATTTCAGTTTAAAGGCTACAAATGGCCAGATTATTGGCTCTAGTGAAATGTACGAAAGTACAGCCGCCAGAGATAACGGCATCGAATCGGTTCAAAAAAATGCGCCTGATGCAAGTACTGACGACCAGAGTTAATCATAATAATTTCAATAGAAAAGTCGTCATCTCGACTGTAGTGCAGTCCCGATTTTCGGGAGAGAGATCTATTTTTTTAGATTTAGCTTCGCTGAGCCTTCGGGTTCTCGGCTACGTTGCACTCCGCTCGAAATGACGACAATTAATGACATTGCCCTCCCTCTCTTTAAGAACGCTACATTCAGGTGTAAGCATCCATTTACTAGCAAATCAAACAGCTAACACAACCCTATCAAACGTTTGCGCTTCATAAATTTTAAGACTATTTTAAATATCTAATCAAATAGCCGTAAAACCTGGCCAAACTGTACTTCTACTACACCATTCAAGCTTATTACATTTCATCTCACACAAACGTTTGCGCGGTTTTAATTCAGTCTACTGCATAAGTTTGTTTGTAACTTAAATTCAGATAAGGTAAAAATCTATTTACAATACGCTCTTTTTAAGGTTTGGAACAGTGGCCAAGACTGGCAAATTATGGCGGATTAAAGGGGCTGAGCGCAGCATATAACAAAGCAACAACCAATTCCAAATATTATCAACCTAAACCTAAAATTATCGTATGAAAAAAAACAGTCTACTTTTAACAGGGCTATTCTGTGCCTGCCTGTTCACCTTATCTTGTAAAAAGGCCGAAGTATTACAACCGGAGGAAAAAACCTTCACTATTAACAAAAAACTGGCTACCACCAACATTGTTACCCAAAGCCGCAATGTAAATATCGTGTATTTTGTACCTAACGATCTCGACACCCTTGCGGGATATAGAAAAAGATTGAGCGATCTTTTATTATGGACACAGGATTGGTACAAACAAGAAATGAATCGCAATGGTTATGGCAATAAAACATTTGGCCTTGCTGATGATGGCACAGGAAATGTAAAAATCCTAACCATTAGAGGAACGTTGCCGAAAGCGAGTTATCCATACTCTGGAGGTAGCGGGGCAGTTGCTAGCGAAGTAAACGCTTATTTTGCTGCGCACCCGGCAGATAAAACCAGCGATCATACTTTGATCATTATCCCAAGGTACTCTATCGGCACTAATGGTACACCAAGCGGAGGTCCATTTTATGGTACCGGCAGATGGTGTTACGCTTTGGATTATGAAGAAATGGACATTGTGAATCTCGGCTTAAACACTACAGTAGGCAATCGCTTCAGTGTTTGGTTTGGAGGTATGGTACACGAGCTTGGTCATGGATTAAATCTACCACACAACAGACAAAAAGTTTCTGAAAATTCAACCTTAGGTATGGCCTTAATGTGGGGCGGTAACGGAACTTTAGGCAAAAGTCCTACTTTCTTAACGGCAGCTGATGCGGCTATTTTAAATGCCAATCAGGTTTTTAATAATAACTCCAACACCTATTATGGTTCAGTAACCAGCAGCATTAATAAAATACACGCCAGCTATTCAAGCACCTTAGCATCAATTGTGGTATCTGGTAAATTTACTTCAACCGGTAATGTAACAAGCATTCTGTATTACAACGACCCTAATGTAAACAATGAAGGTACTGGTGTAAATAAGGATTACAATGCTATCACGTGGGAATCGAAGAAAATAGGCACAGATAGTTTTAGGGTTGTAATGCCAATTGCCGATTTGCAGGAAAAAGCCGATGGTATTCCATACGAACTGAAAGTTAAATTGGTACACGACAATGGAACCGTAACTGAACAGATCTACTCATATACTTTTTCAGGGGGGTTACCTGTACTCAACTTCTCAACTAAAACAGAGTTAAGCAAAACAGGATGGACCATCGATTCATTTAGTTCAGAAGAAAGTTCTGATGGTAAAGCCACAAGTTTAATTGATGGCAATGCGACTACTATTTGGCATTCACGTTGGAGAACATCGGCTACTTCATACCCACACAATGTGGTAATTAAAGTAGGAACCACTTCAAAAACAGCCAGCGGCGTAAGTTTATTGCAGCGCAGCAGCTTAAGCAGGGCCGTTAAAGATTTCGAAATCTTAACCAGTACCGACGGTATCAATTTCACCTCACAAGGCAACTATGTAGCAAAAAACATTAGTGGAGTACAATACTTTGATTTTGCTTCTGCACAAACCTTCCTCTATTATAAAATCATTACTAAATCTGCTCATGATGGTCAACAATTTGCCAGTCTGGCAGAATTGGGATTATACTAGATTTTCAAAACCAAATAAAAAAAAGGTCCTGATTTTATCATCGGGACCTTTTTTAAATATGATTATCGCCTAAGCGAAAATTTCTATTTTACTGCATCAATTACAGCTTTGAAAGCTTCTGGGTGATTCATTGCTAAATCAGCCAATACTTTACGGTTTAAACCGATTTCTTTAGAAGCTAGTTTACCAATTAATTGAGAGTAAGAAATACCGTGCTGACGAGCACCTGCATTAATACGTTGGATCCATAATCCGCGGAATTCTCTTTTCTTAACTTTACGGTCACGGTATGCATATTGCAAACCTTTTTCTACTGTGTTTTTAGCAACAGTATAAACCTTACTTCTTGCTCCCCAATAGCCTTTGGCTAGATTAAGGATTTTTTTTCTTCTTCTTCTCGAAGCTACTGCGTTTACCGAACGTGGCATGTTGTTGTTGTTTTTTGGCAAGCGGCGTTCCGTTTAATCGGAAACTTAAAGCCTGATACCTGGTGAATTAATAAATTACTTTCCGATACAAAGCATACGTTTAACGTTACCCATATCAGCATCAGATACGATACTTGCTTGACCTAAGGCACGTTTACGTTTAGTACTCATCTTTGTTAAGATGTGACTTTTGTATGCGTTGTTTCTTTTGATTTTACCTGTTCCAGTAAGCGAAAAACGCTTTTTAGCACTGGAATTGGTTTTCATTTTTGGCATAACCTGTTTTTTAATT
Source organism: Pedobacter kyonggii (assembly GCF_004310665.1). Taxonomy (GTDB): domain Bacteria; phylum Bacteroidota; class Bacteroidia; order Sphingobacteriales; family Sphingobacteriaceae; genus Pedobacter; species Pedobacter kyonggii. The sequence continues at coordinate 8,737 of NZ_SIXF01000018.1, forward strand.
TATAAACCTATTTTTATTTTTTTGCTACTTTAGGCGCAACTGTTAGGAACATACGTTTACCTTCTAACTTAGGTAACAACTCTACTTTCCCTACATCTTCTAAAGCCTGGGCAAATTTCAATAATAAAATTTCTCCCTGCTCTTTGTAAACAATTGCTCTACCTTTAAAATGCACGTAAGCTCTAACTTTCTCACCGTTCTCTAAAAAGCTTACTGCATGCTTCAATTTAAACTGGAAATCGTGATCGTTGGTGTTAGGACCAAAACGGATCTCCTTAATTACAGTTTGTTTCGCATTAGCTTTAATTTCTTTCTGCTTTTTCTTTTGCTCGTAAACAAATTTACTGTAATCAATAATTCTACAAACTGGTGGTACGGCATTTGGAGATATTTCTACCAAATCCAATTCCAGTTCATCAGCAAGTGCCAAAGCTTTTGCCAAAGGATAAATCCCCGGTTCAACATTATCGCCAGCTAAACGCACTTCGGGCGATTTAATATACTGATTAATGTTATGCTCTGCTTCTTTTTTCTTAAAAGGCGGACGTGGTCCCCTGTTAAATCCTGGTCTTCCTAATGCCAAATTTGTACTATTTAATTTAAACTGTTATTTCTTTTCTTAATAAATTGTTGAACTCTTCCAACGTCATTTCGCCTAAATCTCCCTCACCATGTTTACGGACAGAAACTTTTCCTTCTGCCATTTCTTTATCACCGATAATGAGCATGTATGGGATCTTTTTAACTTCCGAATCGCGTATTTTGCGACCGATTTTCTCATCACGAAAGTCAATCAGCCCGCGAATATCGGAATTATTTAGTTCATCTAAAACTTTTTTTGCATATTCTTCATATTTTTCTGAAATAGGAAGAACAATAAATTGCTCCGGACTTAACCATAACGGGAAGTTTCCGGCACAATGTTCGATCAAAACAGCAATAAATCTTTCCAATGAACCAAATGGTGCACGGTGGATCATTACTGGTCTGTGCTTCTGGTTATCGCTACCAGTATATTCCAATTCGAAACGCTCCGGTAGGTTATAATCAACCTGAATAGTACCTAACTGCCATTTTCTACCTAAAGCATCTTTCACCATAAAATCGAGCTTAGGGCCATAAAAAGCAGCTTCGCCATATTCTACAACCGTATTTAAACCTTTTTCTGCAGCTGCTTCGATAATGGCGTTCTCAGATAGTCTCCAATTTTCGTCAGAACCAATATATTTCGATTTGTTCTCCGGATCTCTTAATGAAACCTGAGCAGTATAGTTATCAAAACCTAATGATTTAAATACATAAAGCACTAAATCGATTACCTTTTTAAACTCTTCTTTCACTTGTTCTGGCATACAGAATAAGTGTGCATCATCCTGAGTAAAGCCACGTACACGGGTTAAACCATGTAATTCGCCACTTTGCTCGTAACGGTAAACCGTACCAAACTCGGCAAAACGAACCGGAAGATCTTTGTAAGAACGTGGTTTTGTTTTATAAATCTCACAGTGGTGAGGGCAGTTCATCGGTTTTAAGAAAAACTCCTCTCCTTCTTGTGGCGTTTTAATCGGCTGAAAAGAATCTTTACCGTATTTCTCCCAGTGACCTGAGGTTACATATAAATTTTTGTGCCCGATATGTGGTGTTACTACTTGCTCGTAACCTGCTTTAGCCTGTGCCTTAGTTAAAAAGTTCACCAAACGCTCGCGCAAAGCAGTTCCTTTAGGCAACCATAAAGGCAGGCCCATGCCTACTTTTTCTGAGAAAGCAAACAGCTCCAATTCTTTCCCTAATTTACGGTGATCGCGTTTTTTTGCTTCTTCAATCATTAAAAGATATTCGGTAAGCTCGCTCGCCTTAGGAAAAGTTACCCCATAAATACGGGTTAACTGTTTTTTGGTTTCATCACCTCGCCAGTAAGCACCGGCCACATTCATTAGTTTTACTGCTTTTACAAAACCAGTATTCGGAATGTGCGGACCGCGGCATAAATCGGTAAATGAACCTTGGGTATAGAAAGTGATTTTACCATCTTCCAGGCCGTCAATTAAATCCAGTTTGTATTCGTCGCCTTTTTCGGTAAAGTATTTTACCGCATCAGCTTTGCTTACACTTTCGCGTACAAAAGTTTCCTTTTGTTTAGCCAGTTCGATCATTTTGGTTTCGATGGCTTTGAAATCGTCCGAAGAAAATTCACGGTCGCCAAAGTCTACATCATAATAAAAACCAGTTTCAATTGCTGGGCCGATACCAAATTTGGTCCCCGGATAAAGTGCTTCTAAAGCCTCAGCCATTAAGTGAGCCGATGAATGCCAAAAAGTCGATTTTCCGGCAGTATCATTCCAGGTCAATAATTTTACTGATGAATCAGATTCGATCGGTCTGGTTGAATCCCAAACTTCGCCATTAACCTCAGCGGCTAATACGTTACGGGCTAAACCCTCAGAAATTGACAATGCAATTTGGTGGGCAGAAGTGCCCTTTTCATACTGACGGACAGAACCGTCAGGTAAAGTAATGTTAATCATCTACAACTATGATTTAATTTTTAAATAAAAAAGTTTTAAAGATCACTTACAATGTGATTTTATTTTGTGCAAATGTATGCATTTTTCGGCTAAAAAGCAAGATAAAGCATAACCAGTAGGATTAAATTAGAAAGATTGCTTCACTCCAACGCAATTACCATGGCTTCAGTTCGCAATGACGAATCTTTCTTTTGTGTTTATCTCCTTTACTAATAATTTCGTTAATAAATTAAGATCTTATGTGAAGCCTTGGTTCGTGTCTCCACGAACCACACTCAATTAGCTTAAAAATTTAGCCTTCAAATATTTACGCAATGGAATATCGACAAATTTCATTACAACATAAGCCAACAACACCAGCAAGGTTACCGAAACAGGAATAACCACCCATAGCGTCGACATTGTTGGCTTTACAACTGCGACATAGGTAAGAAACACCCATACAAACGGATAATGGGTCATATATAGCGGATAAGATATGTTGCCAGAAAGTTTGCAGATATTTTTTGAAGCAGGATTTAGTGAAGCGCCCGCACCTAAAGCCACTAAAAGCGGGAAATAAAACAGGACAATTATTGGTTCGGTAATCCAGTTATAAGCATCTGCATAAGGAAAAAGGAAGGCTACAAGCAAGAGCAGGCTCAGCCCCAGGAAACCAAGTTTATTTTTAATGATCCAGTTGAAACGATAAACCAACATTCCGGCCGAGAAAGAATAAAGTACCCTCACACCCCCATCCCAAAAGTTTTGTCCGCCCCAGCCCCCGCCCAAATTGCCGTTGGGAACTTTCAAAGCCACATAACAGATGCCTACTGCACCAAGTAAAACCAATGCGCCTAATACCTTTTTATTCAACTTGTAAAGCACAAGGATGTAGAAAATATTGGCGATATACTCCCAAAACAAAGACCAGGCTGGTGCATTTAAACAAAATAGGTTGGTATAACGCTCGGGCATAAGCGGATAAGGAACCAGAAATGTCGAAGCTAAAAACAATAAAGCTGTTTTCCCGAAGCCATAAACGGCATAAAAATCGCTATAAGGATCGATCAGAAAAGTAATCAGTCCTAAAATAGAACCAATAACCACCAGCGGATGCAAACGGATAAGCCTTAATTTAAAGAACTGTGTAACCCCAATATGCGGCGCGCGGCTATCGTAAGCATAGGCAATTACAAAACCCGACAAACAGAAAAAGAAGTCTACAGCAAGGAAACCATGCGAAAGAAAATTCTTATTGTAATTGGTAATAGCGATTTCCATGAAGTGATAAATTACCACCACAATGGCCGCTACCCCCCTTAATCCATCTAAAATTTCGAAATGTTGCTTGGTTGCTAATAGTTTACTGTCGTTCTGTGCTGTAATCACTCTGGTTAGGCTTTAATTAATTCCAATAATAGTTATTCTAATATTAGTTGCAAAAAGTAAAACCAGGTCTTTCAAAAATGATACATAAAAAAGCCCTGAAGACTTACAACCTTCAGGGCTTTTGGTGCCAGACTTACGAAGTTTGGGTCATTGTGTTGTAGCCATTCTAACTTCGTAAGTCTTGCGGAATGAATTAGTTTATCCCGAATGATCTGACCTGGCCACCGCCACCTGGTCTGTTTTGTCTAAAACGTTTCATCATGTTCTCCATTTTAGTTTTATACTCTTCAGCAGTGATTAGTTTTGCTTTTTTAGGCGCGGTTACATCTTTTGTGCTTACATTTCTATACTCGATGCTTTTGGCAATTGAACTATTACCTCTGCCTTCGATCGCTAAAACTGCACCTTCTGTCCACATATTTGGGTTCGGAGAAAAATCGAAACCTAAATCTTTTGTATACCAGATTTTGGTTTCTTCTACTACGTTTTTATCCATATCCAAGATTTTGATCGCTCTTGTAGATCTTATAATCGCCTGGTGACAGGTAAAACCGATAATCTGTTTAGTAGAATCTGTTTTAAGCACTTCGATTGTTGGTGCCGGAGCTGGTTTTGCTGTAGTGGTATCATTAGGATTTCTACCGCCCATTCTCATAGAACCAATCGGCCCAGAAGTAGATAAAGTTAATTTACTCGGCATGTAATAAGTGGTATCGTTCAGGTCGAAAACCTCTGTAAGTCCTTTATCTGCAAAGGTATAATAGTATTCTCTGTTACCCCCGCCACCACCAAAACGCATCATCATACGGCCCATACCGCCACCGCCTCCACCTGCTCCATTACTGTCTTCAGTTTCTTCAACTGGCATATAACTTGCGTTTGTAGCCGTAAACAATAACTCGAAGTTGCTTTTGCTAGATGAGGGCATTCTGGCTTTCATCTGATCGGTTAGCTGAATACCACTTGCCGAAGCCATAGCTGTAGGATCAATAATATTTTCAAATTGTATAGCTCCTGAGGTTTTTTTCTGCTGCGCATTTGCAATTGATGCAGTTGATAAAACGCCCAGTAAAGCGAAGATTATTTTTTTCATTACGATTTAGTTTTGTTTGTTAGATACAAAAGCCTTAAAAAGGTTTAACAAAGATATTGTAGATTGTAATGTAAAACGTGTTAAATTGTGTTAAAATCAATAGCTGGATTGGCTGAACAGGCTGTTTAAACGCAGATGTAATTTATTCTTTACAATTGATTTGTTTTTTAAAAGCAATTGCAGTGGTTCTTTGGTTGCGGTAGTCCTGCCCTCTGCTTAATCCCGATTAAACATACCCTTTTATTTAAAATTGATCTTTAAATCGGGATAACGCTGACGGTCAGGTTTATTTAACAAAAAACTGTGGTTCTTTTAAAAGAAAACCTCGCAGGTTTAATTCGGGACATTTATGCATTTAGCTGCCCTTCTCCTCGGTCTGTGTCCTCACAGACCGAAATTTTTGATTATGACAATGATGGTCTGTGAGGACACAGACCATGGAAAAAATCAAACCTATCAGGTTTAAGTATCTCATGCTCCCCCCTTTAGGGGCCAGGGGTTAATACTCTGTACTTTCCAACCAGCCATTACACAATACATCGGCAATGTGCATGGTTTTGATTGGTAAATTATTCTTCTCGATATAACCTTGAAGATGTAAAAGGCAGGACAAATCTGTTGAAATAATATAATCTGCCTGTTGTGCCAGCGCATGATTAACTTTCTGCTCGGCCATTGCAGATGAAATGGCATCGAATTTAACCGCGAAAGTTCCGCCAAAACCACAGCACATATCGGTATCTTCCATCTCGATCATTTCTAAGCCGTGCACTTTCGAAAGCAACTGGCGGGGCTCGTCTTTGATTTTGCACTCACGCAATGCGCTGCACGAATCGTGGTAAACGGCTTTTCCTTCCAATTCAGCGCCGAAGTAATCTCTTTTGGCTACGTTTACCAGAAAATCAGAAAGCTCCCATATATTCGATTGCAAACTCCGGCATTTGTTGTGTACAATGGTATTGGTAAACAGATCGTTAAATCCACCTTTCACCATGCCTACACACGATGCTGATGGTGCTACTACATAGGTGTTTTCGGTAAAATCGTTCAGAAATTTTGTGCCCACTTCTTTAGCTTCATCCCAATAACCTGCATTATACGCAGGTTGCCCACAACAGGTTTGTTTTGAATTGTAGGTTACATCACATCCCGATTTTTCTAATAACCTTAAAGTATTAAAAGCGGTTTCAGGATAGAGCTGATCTACAAAACAAGGCACAAATAATTCTACTTTCATAATATTCTTAACGACTGCAAACTTACAATTTTAGCGATTCTTTATGTTCGTTTTTTCTTAGAAGCACTAAAAGAACTAATCCAACAATAAAAAATGATGCCAAAGCGATAATTGAGTAGCGAATATTTCCGGTTAAATCTTCAATGTAAGCAAAACTGAAAAGACCAATCACAATAGCCAATTTCTCCGTTACATCGTAAAAACTGAAGAATGAAGTGCTATCTTTTGTATCAACCGGTAAATATTTAGAATAGGTAGAACGTGATAGAGATTGGATTCCGCCCATAATTAAGCCTACAATTGCGGCCAATGAGTAAAATTGATATTCGTTGGTGATGTAATAGCCAAAAACACAACAGCCTATCCATACTACAACTACCATAATTAACACATTTATATTCCCTATTTTTTTAGCTAAATACGACATGAGCATGGCGCCCGGAATAGCAACAAGCTGAATGATCAATATTACCGCAATCAATTTTGCTGTTCCTAATTTTAATGTTTTTTCAGCGAAGCCAGCAGCAGCAAGCATAATGGTTTGTACGCCCATAGAGTAGAAAAAGAAAGAAACTAAAAATCCTTTTAAAACCCTCATTTGTTTCACCTGCGCCCAAACTTTCGATAATTCGCTAAAGCCATCTTTAATGATATTCGTTTTTATTTTATCGTGTTGAGGTGTTCCGTTCGGAAGTGCTGAAAAAGGAATCTGTGAGAAACCGATCCACCATACGCCAACCAATAAGAACGATAGTCGGGGTGGAAATGAATCATCGGTAATACCAAACCATTCTGGTTTTAGCACAAATAGGAAACAAATCAGTTGAAGTAAAACCGAACCAATGTACCCATACGAAAAACCTTGTGCACTCACGCGATCCTGATGTTCTTCGGTTGCGATTTCAGGCAAATAAGAGTTGCTGAACAATACCCCTCCAATATATCCCATTGCAGCTATTGCAAACAAAATGATGCTCATTTCGAGCGTATCCAGTTTAAAGAAATATAAACCGATACAAGCCGCTCCACCTACATAGGTAAAGAATTTCATAAACGACTTTTTATTCCCTCTTCTATCGGCAATGGATGAAAGTATTGGCAAAGCAAAAGCCATAATCAGATAAGCAAATGATAAGGCATAGTTGGAAAGCGAAGTATTTACATAGGTTCTACCAAAGAACTCCACTTTATCGCCATGTTCTTTGGTGGTGGTAATAATGGTATAATAAGCTGGAAAAATAGTAGATGTGATGACTAAGTTATAGGCCGAGTTTGCCCAATCGAAAAATGCCCACGAACGGATGGTTTTCTTATTGTTTTTTGTTATCATTTGTTTTTTCGCTTCGCGGAAGATTATACTGATTGTTTGATTACACAGATTAAGTAGTTCAATACAAAACTAATATTTTATTGGTAACTTGATTGGCATTTTTCTCACATCTCACATCTAAAGATAATACTTCTTCCCATCTGTTTTAATCTTACCAGCATCTAATAATTCTCTTATGGCATCAATCCTTTCGGCTTCGCCCCCATTTTTAATGTTTGTAACCAGATCATCAAGACTTAAAGGCTGTTGTTGCAGTAATGAAACGATTTCAAATTCAATTTCCTCTTCCATCTGGTTCTGGTTTTCGGCTCTTTTTTCAGCCAGACAAACATCGCATACCCCACATTTTGTAGCATGATGTTCGTCGAAATAATGAAGTAGCTGAATACTCCTGCATAAATTTGATGAAGCGTAAGCTACCACTGCATTAATCTGTTTGTGTAGGATTTCCTTTCTCAGTTCGAGGTATTTCACATCCAGATCGAAATGGTCCATATCTACCCTCGACCTAATGTATTGCAATTGCGGCTGATCGGTTTGCTGAGTGTAAGTAAGTAACTCGATGGCCTGCAATTTATTAAGCAATGCGATAATTTCTTTATACGACAATCCTGTTTTCTTGGCTAAATCAGCCTCATTAATCTTAACAAAACCATCGAAAGCGCCACCATGCGAGCGAAGGATGGTTTTTATAATACCATCGTAAGCTTTATTTTCAATCTGAAATCGGTAAATGTCTTCATGACTGGCGATAAACATCATCCTCGAAGGAAGAAAAACACTTTCTGATAAAGTAAGATAACCGTCATGTTCTAAAAACTTCAATGCAGAAATTGTTTTTAAAACACTAATATTAAACTGTTTACAGAAATCAGCTATATCAAAAGTAAAAGTTAAACTTTCGCCTGCACCAAATGCCAATTGAAAATAATTGCCGAGGTAGTGATAGGTTTTTCTGATCTCATCTGGAGTAGGAAAACTATCGAGATACCTGGATTCTAAGCCTAGAACATCAGATTGATTAGCTAGAAGAACAGCGTAACTCCGTTTTTCATCGCGCCCTGCCCTGCCAGCTTCCTGGTAATAGGCCTCTAAGCTTTCGGGTAAATCTAAATGCACCACAAAACGAACGTCTGCCTTATCAATTCCCATCCCGAAAGCATTTGTAGCCACCATAATCCGGGTTTTGTTATTTTTCCACTCTTCTTGTTTTAAGAAACGTACATCACGTTCTAATCCTGCATGGTAAAAATCGGCTTTAATCTGATTCCTGTTGATAAAATTAGCAACCTCGGCAGTTTCTCTACGGTTACGTACATAAACCAAACCTGTACCTTTTACCTTCTGGCAAATATCGATCAGCTTTTTATACTTATCTTCTTGGCCGAAAACCACGTAGCTTAAATTATCCCTGGCAAAACTTTTAACAAAAACCTGTGGGTCTTTCATTTCAAGCTTCTCTACAATATCTTTTCGCACAAACTCAGTAGCCGTTGCAGTAAGTGCCAAAACCGGAACATCTGGAAGGATTTCGCGGAGTTTGGCGATCTGTTGGTATGGCGGACGAAAATCGTAACCCCACTGCGAAATGCAATGCGCTTCATCTACAGCAATTAAATTTACATTCATGTACGAAATGCGAACCCGTACTAAATCAGACAACAAACGCTCCGGAGATAAATAGAGGAACTTGATTTTTCCGTAAATACAGTTATCCAGTAAGATATCAATTTCACGTTTGCCCATCCCCGCATAAATGGCAATGGCTTCAATCCCTTTCGATTTCAGGTTTTCTACCTGATCCTTCATCAGGGCAATTAACGGCGAAACGACAATGCAAATCCCCTCTTTAACCAAAGCAGGAACCTGAAAACAGATCGATTTACCACCCCCTGTAGGCAACAATGCTAAACTGTCTTTTCCTTCCAGAACAGAGGAAATAATATCTTCCTGTAAAGGCCTAAAAGCTTGATGTCCCCAATATTTTTGTAAAATCTCTATTGCTGTCATAAATCGGCGGTATCAAAACTATAAAAAAGCTGTTGATATTGCTAAATTGCGCCACAATTAATCAAAAATTTGATGAAACATCTCTATTTCCTATCCGCTCTTTCCCTATTATTTTTTAGTTCAAACGCCCAAGAGAAAAAATGGGATATTGAAAAATACCAGGGCACCACAAAAAACTTTAACTTAAATACAGATGAAGGCACCTGGATGAACCTTGATGTAAGTGCTGACGGACAGGAAATTGCCTTTGATTTACTTGGCGATATTTACGTAATGCCGATTAGCGGTGGAGTTGCAAAACTAATTAGTGGTGGTATTGCCTGGGATGTTCAACCCCGTTTTAGTCCTAACGGAAAATACATTTCTTACACCAGTGATAAAAGTGGTGGAGATAATATATGGATTATGAACCGTGATGGTTCTGGCAAAAAACAGGTTACCAAAGAGAGTTTCAGGTTATTGAATAATGCCACCTGGATGCCAAATAGCGAATACCTAGTGGCCAGAAAACACTTTACTGCAAGCCGCTCCTTAGGTGCAGGCGAAATGTGGATGTATAGTATAAACGGTGGAGATGGCGTGCAGTTAACCAAACGTAAAAACGATCAACAGGATGCAGGTGAACCTAACGTTTCGCCAGATGGCAAATATGTTTATTTTAGTGAAGATGTAAGCCCAGGCCCTAATTTCGAATATAGTAAAGATCCTAACGGAACCATTTATGCCATCCGTCAACTGGATTTAACGACAGGAAAATTAACTACTTTGATCAATGAACAAGGTGGTGCCTGTCGCCCGCAGGTTTCTCCGGATGGAAATTTAATAGCTTTTGTAAAGCGTGTAAGGTTAAAATCTACTTTATATGTTCAGAACCTGAAGACTGGTGAAGAATGGCCGGTTAATGAAGATTTATCTCATGATCAGCAGGAAACCTGGGCCATTTTTGGCGTTTATCCAAATTTTGCCTGGACTCCAGATAGCAAAAGCATCGTTTTCTATGCAAAAGGAAAAATCAGAAAAATAGAAATTGGAACACTGATCAACAGCATTATTCCTTTTCAGGCGAATACGATTCAAACCGTACAGAAAGCATTACATTTTGAGCAACAGGTTTACAGTAATGAGTTTTCAGCCAAAATGTTAAGACAATTAACCACTTCGCCTGATGGAAAAATAATTATCTTTAATGCTGCAGGATACTTATACAAACAAGAATTGCCAGCAGGAACACCAGAAAGGTTAACCAATGGATTGGATTTCGAATTTGAACCTGCTTTTAGTCCCGATGGAAAATATGTGGTTTATACAACCTGGAGCGATGAATTACGAGGGGCAATAAAGCGTACGGATGTAAAATCGGGAAAAACCATTATGCTAACTGATGAAAAAGGTTTTTATTATTCTCCTCAATACTCAACAAAAGGCGATAAAATCGTTTTCAGAAAAGGAAGTGGAAACGATGTTTTAGGTTACAATTATGGCCGTGGCGCAGGTATCTTTATGATGCCAGCCAATGGAGGCGCTAAAACGCTGATTTTAGATAATGGAATCCGCCCACAATTTAACAATACCGATACCCGCATTTATTTCCAGAGTTATGCAGACGGCAAAAAAGCATTAAAAAGTATCGATTTAAACGGAGCGAACGAAAGAACACACTTTACTTCTCAATATGCCAATCAGTTTGTTATCAGCCCGGATAATAAATGGCTGGCATTTAGCGAATTATTTAACGTTTACATTACGCCGATGATCAATATTGGCACGGCACAGGATGCATCGGCAGGTAATAAAGCCATTCCGGTTACAAAGGTGACTACCGATGGCGGAACATATATTCAATGGAGCGCCGACAGTAAAAGCTTGCATTGGACGTTAGGGCCAAAATATTTTACCGTTGATGTAAATAATGCTTTCAACTTTGATGGAACTACACCTAAAACCGAAGCATCTTCCATCGACATCAATTTAGTCTTAAAATCTGATATCCCAACCGGAATAGTGGCGTTGAAAGGCGCAAGGATTATCTCGATGAAAGGCGACGAAGTAATTGAAAACGGTACCATTATTACCGATGGAAATAAAATTACTGCAATAGGGAAAGCAGATGCAGTAAGCATTCCGACCAACGCCAAAGTAATTGATGTAAACGGCAAAACCATTATGCCAGGCATCGTTGATGTTCATGCGCATTTACGCACCAGTCCGGATGGAATAACACCACAGAACGATTGGAGTTATATGGCCAATCTGGCTTTTGGTGTAACCACTTCGCACGATCCATCAAGCAATACCGAAATGGTTTTTAGCCAGAGCGAAATGCTTAAAGCTGGCAGAATGGTTGGTCCAAGGGTTTATTCAACAGGATCTATTTTATATGGAGCTGACGGAGATTTTAAAGTTGTAATTAATAGTTTAGATGATGCTTTGGCTAACCTGCGCAGGTTAAAAGCAGTTGGCGCATTTTCAGTAAAATCGTATAATCAACCACGTAGAGAGCAGCGTCAACAGATTTTAGAAGCAGCCCGACAGCTGAATATGGAAGTTGTACCTGAAGGTGGTTCTACTTTTTTCACTAACATGAATATGGTTGCCGATGGGCATACCGGAATAGAACATAGTATTCCTGTTATACCGGTATATAAAGATGTTACCACGCTTTGGAACAATACCGATGTGGCTTATACACCTACTTTAATTGTGGCTTACGGTGGCCAATGGGGCGAAAATTACTGGTACGACAGAACCAATGTTTGGGAGAACGAAAAATTGATGACTTATACCCCACGCTCGATTATTGATGCGAGGGCCAGACGGAGAACAACTTCTGAATACAGCGACTATAATCATATCGACATTGCCAAGGCTGCTAAACAGATTGCAGATGGTGGTTCAAAGATTAATCTTGGCGCACACGGGCAGATCCAGGGGTTAGGTGCACATTGGGAACTTTGGATGTTTGTTCAGGGCGGTTTTACGCCAATGCAAGCCATCAGGGCCGCAACATTAAACGGTGCAAGTTATTTGGGTATGAACAAAGAAATTGGCTCACTAGAAGTTGGAAAACTGGCTGATATGGTGATCATGGACGCCAATCCTTTAGATGATATCCGCAATTCGGAGAAAATTAAATATGTGATGATTAATGGTAGACTCTACGATAGTGCTACTTTAAATGAAGTAGGAACCAGAGAAAAACTTAGAGGTAAATTGTGGTTCGAGAATATCAGAGGAAATGGTTATATTATTCCAAACGGAGAATCAGAAACCTGGACTTTTACCGTTCCGCACTGTGATTAAACTATTGTAGCGTAATTGTTAAAACCATTTTTGACCACGTAAGATATATGAGGAAATATAAGCTTAAATGTTCTTACATTCCTCATATAGTCAAAAACAAGAATAGATACAATATTGAACTTGGCAGATAATTTAACGCTATGAAATACTGTTTTACTTTAGTATTGCTTATTTTGTTTTTCAGTATATCAAAGGCTCAATACCTTTATCATCAATTGAAAGAAAAACATCCTATTTCCAACATCAGAAAAGACATCGATCAATTATACACCGATTTAAAAAAGCATCACCTTAATCTTTATCAATATATCAAAAAAGGTGAATTGGATTTTAAGATTGATAGCCTTAAATCATCAATAAATAAACCTTTAACATCAGCGGATTTATATCTTCAATTATTACCGATTTTAAGTAAAATTGGAGATGGGCATTTAAAGATTGATTTTTTTGAACCCACACAGGTAACTGAGAAGGATTATCTGCAATACGGCAAGCCCTACTCCTCACCATTTGAACAATTGAGCTTGAAATTTATAGCAGATAAAATCTTCCTGACAGAAAATAGGAGCTTAAACACAAATCTAGGCGCTAGATCAGAAATCGTTAGCATCAATAATATTAAAGCAGTAGATATTATTAAAACTGCTTTACAAAATTCTTTTTCAGATGGTTATAACAACACATTCAAATATTACTTTTTGAATTATGGAAATCTGGACAATGTTTGGCGCATTTTTAAAAATAAGGACAGCCTGAAAATGGTGTTTCAAAATGGCGATCATATCGATAGTGCCTATCTGGTTGGTAAACCATATAATATCAAAAACGCATTACAATCCAGTAAACAGCAAACAAACAATAAATCTCAATTTTTGAGCTATAAAAAACTGGATACTCATACAGCATATTTAAAAGTGAATACTTTTACAGCTAAGATGGAACAGTATGATGTTGACCTATTTAATAACACGTTATCTAAAACTCAAAATTTAATCCTTGATTTAAGGAACAATATAGGAGGGAATATTTTTTTAATGTGCCATTTCTTAAAATTCTTCATTAATAAACCCATTAAGCCTATTGAATTTCCACAGGAATTGATTAAAGGGATGTTATTACCTACATTGGATAGCAACAGAAAAAAGCAAATCAATTATGTTAAGGAATTTAATCAAAACGCTTATGGAAACCTGATTCCTTTTAACAATGCTTATAAAAACAAGCTGTATATTTTAATAAATGGCGGAACATTTTCAGCAGCCAGTATATTTGCCAACACGCTGGCCTTATCACAAAGAGGGGTCTTAATTGGCGAAGAAACCGGGAGTGGGAGAAATAATATTAATGCAGGCACTTATTTTAACGGGAAATTAAAAAACACAGGAATTACTTACAGTATAGGTCTTATACCGTTTAATTTACCACTTCCATCTACCACAATTGGTCGTGGGGTAATGCCCGATGTAAAAATTAAATATACATTAGCCGATTATTTAGCAAAAAAAGACCTTGAAATAGATTGGGTATTAAATGATATTGAAAAGAATAAATAGTCTTAAAAGCACAGAACATGAAACCGAATAAACTCTATAATACCGCTTCTGTTGTATTCTTAGTGCTCAGTGCGCTCGTTTTTTCATACAGCGGGTATTATATTGTGGGTAACGGTAATGAAAGATCGGAAATCTATTGTTTCGTGGTTATTACTGATCTTAAATTCGATTATATTAATCTGCATCATTTATTTCCTGACGCATTTTAAAATGAAAATGTAGTAGTCTATGCTTTAATTTATGATTTGTTCTTAAAGTTCTTTCTAAACTTTTTTATAAGCGGTCCTCACCCTGAATTCATTTCAGGGTCTTAATAGCTAGAAAGATGCTGAAATAAATTCAGCATGACGATCGAATTAGACAAACCAGCTAAAAAAAGCAGTATAGCGCAGGTACAATAAGCAAAAATTATAGCACCAACAAACCGTATTCTCTAAGCATATTGATAGGTTTAGAATACCAGAACAGCTCAAAGTTTTCCATTTCTTGTTCAAAATCGGTTTTAACCTCTTGAAAAGTGTAAACTTTTTCGTTTGAGATAGAAACTTTATTTAAAACAGCAGTGAGCCATTCACCTTCCTTTTTATTGGTCTGCACAGTAAAAGTCTCTTTTTTATCGTGAAAAGTTAATGATGCCATTTCCCAGGTATTACCCTTTTTCGATTTGGTAAAATACTCGGTAGAGGGCTTTCCTCCTATCCAAACTACTTTTGCGGTAGGTTTTGTATTAAACTGATCTCCATCATTTAAAGCCTTTTCAATAAAATCTGCGGGAATTTTCGTTCTTGGAATTTTAAAATCGAACCAATCTTGCAGTTCGTAATCAAAACAGATGCCATGCATAAAATTGAACAGCGATTTTTTCAATCCAAAGCTAAATTTATTATGATCAATGCCTGTTTTATCCGTGTAATTGATATCGTTATTGGCAAAAGTACCAATCACTTCAGTGTCTTTTACCACGCCAAACTTTTCCGGGTACATGCCTACCGGACTATGTGCCGTCATGGCAAACTGATGCCAAAAGCCTGACTGTAATACCCCAACCTCAAACAACTGACGTACCATCTCCAAACTGTCGATCGTTTCCTGTACTGTTTGTGTGGGGTAACCATACATTAAATAAGCATGCACCATAATCCCCGCTTCGGTAAAATTACGCGTAACCTTAGCCACCTGCTCTACGGTTACCCCTTTATCGATCAGTTTCAATAAACGATCGGATGCCACCTCTAATCCACCCGAAACGGCAATACAGCCAGAGGCCTTTAACAATAAACATAGGTCTTGAGTGAAACTTTTTTCAAAACGGATATTTGTCCACCAGGTAACCGCTAACTTTCTTCTGATGATTTCTAAAGCTACCTCACGCATTAATGCAGGTGGTGCAGCCTCATCAACAAAGTGAAAGCCATTTTGCCCGGTCTTTTCATATAGATCTTCAATCCGATCTACAATCAATTTGGCGGCAACAGGTTCGTAAACTTTAATATAATCAAGCGAAATATCGCAGAACGTACATTTACCCCAATAACAACCATGCGCCATGGTGAGTTTATTCCATCGCCCATCACTCCACATGCGGTGCATCGGGTTAACGATTTCAATTACTGAAATATACTTGTCTAATAATAACCCTGTATAATCTGGTGTGCCTACATTAGCCTGCTTATAATCATTTTTGAAGGCATCGTTACGGTAAACCACCTTGCCGTTTTCTAGCAGGAAAGTCCTTTTATAAAAATGGGCTTCAGCCGGAACAGGGTGTGTAATATTTTGATATAAAAGTTCAATTGGTAATTCGCCGTCATCTAAGGTAATGTAATCGAAGAACTCAAAAACCCTTGCATCCGATAATGATCTTAATTCTGTATTCGGGAAACCCCCACCCATAGAAATTTTAATTTCAGGATGATTGGCCTTGATCCATTGTGCACAGCGGAAAGCACTATATAAATTGCCCGGAAAAGGAACAGAAATCAGAAATAATTTAGGTAGAACGGTTTCAATTTTCTCTTTTAAAACCGAAATCAGGATATGATCAATATAGGTTGGTTCTTTAAGCAAGGCATTGTACAGTTCATCAAAGGAATTAGCGCTTCTGCCTAAACGTTCTGCATAACGGCTAAAACCAAAATTTTCATCAACACACTCTACTATGTAATCAGATATATCTTCAAGATAAAGTGTAGCCAAATGTTTCGCTTTATCCTGCGTACCCATTGCGCCAAAAGCCCAATCTAACTCTTCTAAAGTTGCAAAACGCGAAGCCTGGGGAAGAAAATCATCGCTACAGATCTGCAAAGCCAAAGTTGGATTTTTACCCTGTAGAAACGCAATTACCGCATCGATGGTTTTTAAATATTCGTCTTGCAATGCAAAAATACGCTTAGCATTATCGCTTTTTGGATTTGGATCATCAACACTTAAACTTCGTTCAGTGTGACTGAATAAATCTTGCAGCCCTTTTTTAGAGAACAGCTGTAAAATTACTTCAATACCTAAATCGGCCTGTGCAGCGCTAATATTTTTAGTATTCAGAAAACCTTTTATATACGCCGTCGCTGGATATGGGGTATTCAGTTGGGTAAATGGCGGCGTAATGGCAAATATTTCGGTTTTCAAAGGGAATTGTTTTTGTGCAAAAGTAAGGGATTTTTTAATAGCGTCGTCACCCTGTCCAGATTTTACAGCGGGATCAGGGTCTATTTTGAAGAAATGATGCTGACCACGTAGTAGATTCTAGGTAATTGAAAATACTATTTCTGCTCGTAAAATAAATCCGATAACTATCGGATCAGCAAGAAGTGCCCCCTTCGAAAATGAAACTATTAAACTAAAATACCGATTCAAACGTTTTAACCTTACATCAACACGTTTTCTACCTGAATGAAAGTTTTCTGTTTTTACATCCTGATGCTCTGTGCGCAAATCAGTTTTGCACAAAAAACATTTGTATTCCCTAAAATCAAATCACAAGGAGCTTCCGCTGAGCAATTTACTCCTGCTAACTGGACTATTATTGATCAGGTTTATGGCGATCTAAACAATGATGCTTCAGATGATTTAGCAGTAGTTTTTGAGTTTAACAGATCGATTGATGAAACCCGTGTTTATGGAGACAATACTACAGATATCATTAAAGAAACCCAAAAACCAAGAATATTGGCCATATTTTTTAAAGATAAATCAACAGGTAATTATAGTTTATCTACTCAAAACAACGATTTTATTCTACGTTCCGAAGAAGGTGGTAAATTGGGTGATCCGTTACAACAGATTGCCATTAAAGACCAACAACTCTACCTTCGTTTCCAGGGTGGCTCAGAGTGGCGCTGGGAACTGGGGTATACTTTTAAATTCGAAAATAAAGATTGGTTTTTAACGAGTGCGATAAATCTCTACTTTAACCAGAACAGCGGCGATATGACCGAAAGGGTTTACGATTTCAAAACCCGCGAATTATTTACTACCATAGGTAATCTACACCGAAGGGATATTGCAAATCGAAAAACAAGCGAAGTTTTATATTTTTCGCAGCTCAGAACTTTCAAAACCTTTAAAAAACCATGGGCATGGGAAATTATGCCAAATGTTTATCTGTAGATCCAAACCTATCAGGTTTTCGAAACCTGATAGGTTTGATTGTATTATTTTTCTTTCCAAGAAGCCGTCACTTTGTTAAATAAACCTGATAAAGTGAGCCTGGAGCGAGGAACGAGTGAGGACTTGGAACGATAGCAGGGCTGCACTTTCCGAAGTACTACAGCCGCTCATTTTCAAAATAATATTGATCAACTAAGAACACATAAGTATTTCCAGTTGTTTTTATTGAGGTATATGCCATCTAAAAGCCTAAGAGGCTTAGACAGACCTTGAAATAAATTACCTTCTGTGAACTCGCTTAAGGCTTGGTTTACTTCGTAGCTTTCCGCTTTGCTACAGGTCAGGGTGACGGATATTATAAATTCTGCGCAATTACAAAACCGCTAGCCCAGGCCCATTGAAAATTATAGCCTCCTAACCAGCCCGTAACATCTAAACATTCGCCACCAAAAAAAAGATTCGGAATCCTTTTGCACTCCAAAGTCTTAGAAGATATTTCGTTGGTATCAATCCCCCCCCGCATTACTTCGGCCTTATCATAACCTTTATCACCTGCAGGTTTAACCTTAAAGTGATGAATGGTTTGCTCAATTAAATCAATTTCTGATTTTGTTAATGCTGCAACAGGTTTGCTTAAGGGTAAAAACTTACCTAAAGCATCGGTGAACTTTTTTGTGTAAATCCGGTTTAACAAGGTCGACAATAAAGTTTTACCGTTATTTTTCCTTTCTTCATCTAATATTGCAACTATATTTTGATGCGGCAACAGATTCAGATTAATTGTTTCACCTCGTCTCCAAAAAGAGGAAATCTGCAAAATGGCAGGCCCGCTTAATCCCCAGTGGGTAAAAAGGATATTTTCTTCGAACGAAATCTCATCATTGCTTACTTCGCAAAAAACAGAATTTCCAGAAAGCTGCGCAAACCATTCTTCGTCCTTACCAGTTATGGTTAAAGGAACCAAAGCAGGAGCCGTTTCAATAATTTTTAACTCGTGTTTTCTCGCAAAGCGTAAGGCAAAATCGGTAGCACCCATTTTGGGAATGGGTAAACCTCCAGTGGCAATAACCAGCTTTTCGGCAGTTAAAACTACAGTTTTACCATTTTTCTCGTAACTCACTTTAAAACCTTCTGGCGATATTTCAATATCTTTTACATCTGCATTACACCTAATTTCTTGCCCGAAATCTTCGCAAACGGATGTAAAAACCTCAACAACATCTTTCGCATTTTTATCATCAGGAAATAATTGGCCTAAAGTTTTTTCTTTGCCTGTTATACCATAGGTTTCAAAAAAACTAATGGTATCGTCAACTGTCCACTGCGTGAAAGCAGATTTGATAAAATGTGGGTTTGCTGATATAAACTGCTCAGCTGATGCAAATTGGTTCGTATAATTACAGCGGCCACCACCAGAAATTAAAATTTTGGCACCGGGTTTTTCATTTTTTTCGAGCACAATTACTTTTTTACCCCGATAGCCTGCCTGCACCGCACACATCAATCCGCAAGCACCTGCACCAATAATTATTGCATCAGCATTCATCAATAAAATTTATTATGGTTACTTTTGCACAAAAGTAGCATTATTTTCAAGCGCATGGCAAAACAGATTAGCGAATTAAAATTAGGTATTTTAGGTGGCGGACAATTGGGCAGAATGCTCATTCAACAAGCAATCAATTACAATGTAACCACATTAGTTTTAGACCCAGATCCTGATGCCCCTTGCAAACACATCTCTAATTACTTCGAAAATGGCTCAATTACCGATTTTGACACCGTTTATAACTTTGGAAAGAAAGCCGATATCATTACCATTGAAATTGAAAAGGTAAATATCGACGCACTTGAGCAGCTTGAAAAAGAAGGTAAAAAGGTATTCCCACAATCGAGGGTGATCCGTTTAATTCAGGATAAAGGCGTACAAAAACAGTTTTTTAAAGAAAACGATATCCCAACCTCTCCTTTTCAGATTGTAAATACGAAGGAAGATATGGAAAACAGTAGTATCCCTTTTCCATATATTTTAAAACTGCGTAAAGATGGTTACGATGGCAAAGGTGTGATGAAAATCAATAGTGCAGCCGATCTGGCCAAAGCCTTCGATGCACCTTGTATTATTGAAAAACTGGTCGATTTTGAAAAAGAAGTTGCCGTAATTGTTGCCCGTAATGCCAATGGCGATATGAAAACTTTCCCGATGGTAGAAATGGAATTTAATCCAGAGGCCAATTTGGTTGAGTTTTTAATTTCCCCATCTACTTTTGCCGAAAGCTTACAACAAAAAGCAGAAAACATTGCTAAAAATATTGCCTCAGCAATGAACATCACCGGGATTTTAGCGGTAGAAATGTTTATTTGCAAAGATGGAGAGTTGCTGGTTAACGAGGTGGCCCCTCGTCCGCACAATAGCGGTCACCAAACTATTGAAGGCAATTATGTTTCTCAGTTCGAACAACATTTACGTTCTATTTATAATTTGCCACTTGGCGATACCACAAGTATTACCAATGCCATTATGATTAATCTACTTGGTGAAAAAGGCTTCGAAGGTGTAGCTAAATATGAAAATCTGGAAAAAATACTAGCGATTGATGGTGTTTTCGTTCACCTATATGGCAAGAAATACACAAAACCTTTCCGCAAGATGGGCCATGTAACCATTGTAGATATCGATAGAGAAAAAGCCATCGAAAAAGCACGCTTTGTACAAAAGACACTAAAAGTAATTGCATAGCCTTCTTAGCCACCTGAATGGGAACTAAAAAGGTTGAAATGAGAAAAGTTTAAAAGAAGTTAAAAAAGAAATAAAATAGATATGAGTCAAGGAAATTCAAATTCGGCATTAGTTGGAATTATCATGGGTAGCAAATCAGATTTACCTGTTATGCAAGATGCCGCTGATGTATTAAAAGAATTTGGAATAAACTATGAAATTACAGTTGTTTCTGCGCACAGAACACCAGAACGGATGTTTAATTATGCTAAAGAAGCACAAGGCCGTGGTTTAAAAGTGATTATTGCCGGTGCGGGTGGTGCTGCCCACTTACCAGGAATGGTGGCTTCTATTACCACATTGCCAGTAATCGGTGTTCCTGTTAAGTCATCAAACTCTATTGATGGCTGGGATAGCATTTTATCGATCTTACAAATGCCAAATGGCATTCCCGTAGCTACAGTGGCTTTAAATGCAGCTAAAAATGCAGGTTTATTAGCCACTCAGATTTTAGCTACAGCTGATGAGTCTTTAACAGTTAAAATGCAAGCTTATAAAGATGAACTGAGAAGGAAAGTTGAGGAAAGTGCTTCCGAAATGAGTTCTCAGTTGTAAGTTTTCAATTTGCAGTATAAACAATGATTATATTGAAGTCGATTATCAAGATAGCATTGATTATATCTCTTGTTTCTTTAATATTCTCGACTCTATTTTTAATAATCTATGGTGAAATTAATGAGCTAAACATCAATAATTTCACCTCAATATTTATTTGGTATTCATTGATGTATACCATGTGGACAACATTTATATCTACCCTAGCTTTAATTATAATCTCTTTATTGAGAAAAATTAATAATCAAAAAGTCTGGAGTTATATTAAAAGTGAAACAATTCTATTGCTGATAGTAATTGGCTTTACAGCTTTGATAATTCTTTTTTATCATCACCAATATTAATTCAATACTCTAAACTCTACCCCCCAACTCCAAACTAATTCAAATTCGGGTCAACCGGAAAATTACTGATATGCGCATATTTTGGTCCTAAATTTACGATCACATCCCGCCAAAGTTTTTCATCATCGTTACTAAAAATGAGATCAGGATTAAAGGTATCGCTCACCATCCAGGCGTTCTGCTCTATTTCGCGATCGAGCTGTCCATGGTCCCAGCCAGAGTAGCCCATAAAAAATTTTATTTCCTCAGCGCTTATGGCATTGGTATTTAGGAGTATTTTAAGTGTTTCGAAATTCCCTCCCCAATACAGTCCATTCCCAATAGGCTCACCACTCTGCAATTTATCGTAACACCTATGGATAAAATGCAAGGTATCTGCAGCAACTGGTCCGCCAAAATAAATGTAGTTTTTTGCATCCCATAAATCCTGGATCACATCATTCAGCATAAGATTACCAACCTGGTTAAGTATATAACCTACAGTTCCATCATCGCCATGCTCTGTTAAGAGCACAACAGATCTTTTAAAATTAGGATCGGCCATAAATGGCTCTGAGATGAGCAAGCGGCCTGTTTTAGGTTTTATATTGTTCAGCATGATGATAATCATTTGTTACACCGTAAAAGATGTCTATTTTTGTTAAATGCAAGTTACAAATGAATTTCTACAAAACCTGCGCCAAGATTACAAAAGCGCTTCGCTGGATGAATCTGACGTTGATCAAGACCCAATTATCCAGTTTAAAAAGTGGTTTCAACATGCTGTTGATGCCCAGATATACGAACCCAATGTAATGACTTTAGCTACAGCCGATAAAGCTGGCAGACCCGATGCCCGTATTGTTTTACTTAAAGGCGTTGATACAGATGGATTTAGGTTCTTTACGAATTACCTAAGTGCTAAAGGAAAAGAGCTAAAACGTAATCCATACGCAGCTTTAGTATTTTTCTGGCCTGAATTGGAAAGACAAGTGAGGATCGAAGGAACGGTAGAAAAACTAGATAAGGAAACTTCCGAAGAATATTTCAATACCAGGCCAATTGACAGTCAGATTGGAGCGGTAGCTTCTCCACAGAGCCAGGTTATTCCGAATAGAGCGTTTTTAGAAGAAAAATTTGAAGAATTAAAAGCTAAAAGTGCCGATAAAGATATTGCAAAACCTGCGCACTGGGGCGGTTACATTGTAAAACCAACTAGAATCGAGTTTTGGCAAGGAAGAAGCAGCAGGCTGCACGACAGGATAAATTTCGAAAAGGTTAAGGGAATCTGGACTAAAACAAGATTAGCACCATAACTTAATATCAATAAATAGAGATCGGCTATCCTGCGAGATCTCTATTTAACTAATCATTTATTATTAAATTCTTTTTTTTAATTTCTAAGATGAAACAAATCGCAGTTATAGGATCTGGCACGATGGGAAATGGCATCGCTCATACCTTTGCACAATTCAATTATCAAGTCAACCTGATTGATATTAATCAAGCTGCATTGGATAGGGCCATACAAACCATTACCAAAAATCTAGACAGACAGGTTGCCAAAGGCACACTAACAGAAGATCAGAAAGCGGCCGCTCTTAATAACATCACCACATATACCTCAATAAAGGATGGCGTTCAAAGTGCTGATTTAATTGTAGAGGCTGCCACCGAAAATGTGGACTTAAAACTGAAGATTTTTAAGGATTTAGATGAGTACGCACCTCCGCATGCTATCCTGGCTTCTAATACCTCTTCTATTTCCATTACGCAGATTGCTGCCGTAACCGGTAGAGGTGATAAGGTAATCGGGATGCACTTTATGAACCCTGTTCCGGTAATGAAGTTAGTAGAAGTAATAAGAGGTTATGCCACAAGCGATGAAACAACCAGCACCATTATGTCGTTGTCTCAAAGTTTGGATAAAGTTCCTGTTGAGGTAAATGATTATCCGGGTTTTGTGGCTAACCGCATTTTAATGCCAATGATTAACGAGGCCATTTATACCCTGTATGAAGGCGTTGCAGGTGTTTATGAAATCGACACGGTAATGAAACTTGGAATGGCCCATCCAATGGGGCCTTTGCAGTTAGCAGATTTTATTGGTCTGGATGTTTGTTTGGCTATATTAAAAGTATTGAATGATGGTTTTGGGAATCCCAAATATGCTCCTTGCCCTTTATTGGTAAATATGGTTGCTGCGGGTAAAAAAGGTATTAAAACTGGCGAAGGCTTTTATAAATATACTGCCGGATCAAAAGATCTTGTGGTTTCTGATAAATTTAAAAAATCCTAATTTTTTTAGCATTTAATTTTATATTTGCTGTATGAATGAGAATCTGGATCCTGAAGCAAGCAACTTAACTCCTACCGATCGCGATATTGAAAGGGTTTTAAGGCCGCAGGCTTTTGAAGATTTTACGGGGCAGGAAAAAGTGATGGAAAACCTGAAGATTTTTGTTCAGGCGGCGAAACTCCGTGGCGAAGCTTTAGATCATGTTCTTTTGCATGGCCCTCCAGGATTAGGCAAAACCACACTTTCTCATATCATTGCCAACGAAATGGCTACTGGTATCAAAGTAACCTCTGGTCCGGTATTAGATAAACCTGGCGATTTGGCTGGTTTATTAACTGGCTTAGATGAAGGCGATATCCTTTTTATTGATGAGATCCATCGTTTATCTCCTCTTGTAGAAGAATACCTATACTCTGCCATGGAGGATTTTAAAATTGATATTATGCTCGAAACTGGCCCGAATGCCCGTTCGGTACAGATATCGCTTAATCCTTTTACGTTAGTAGGTGCTACCACACGCTCCGGATTGTTGACTGCTCCGTTAAGGGCACGTTTTGGCATCAATGCCCGCTTGGCTTATTATGACGCTAAATTGCTAACCACAATTGTACTACGCTCTTCTGACATCCTAAAAACGCCGATCAGTGATGAAGGTGCCTACGAAATTGCCCGCCGTAGCCGCGGCACGCCCCGTATCGCCAATGCACTTTTACGGAGAACAAGAGATTTTGCGCAGATTAAAGGAAACGGAAATATCGATACTGAAATTGCCCGCTATGCCCTCAATGCATTAAATGTAGATGAACATGGCTTGGATGAGATGGATAACAGGATTCTGGTTACCATTATCGATAAATTTAAAGGCGGCCCAGTGGGTTTGAAAACCATTGCGACGGCTGTTGGAGAAGATGAAGGAACTATTGAGGAGGTTTATGAACCGTTCTTGATTCAGGAGGGTTATATTATGCGTACTTCACGTGGTAGAGAAGTTACCGAAGCAGCTTACAAACATTTAAAGAAAAATTATCCAGGCCAAACCGGGAAGTTGTTTTAATATAATATTGTTTCTTGCCAAATCGTCATTTCGACTGAAGTGCAACGGAATGGAGAAATCTGATATTGTTGTGTTTAAAGATCTCTCCTCCAAAGGAGTTCCTTGGAAAACTGCGATCGAGATGACGCCCACCGCCGTCATTGCGAGGAAAGAAGCAATCTTTTGTTCGTCCTCCTAAGCTTATTTCAGCATCTTCTTAAAAATATACAGTCCATCTGAACATTTAAGCCCTTTTGGTGTTCATAAAATACAAATCAAACATTATGAATATTGAATTACGTAAACTAACGCTCGAAGATTACGAAGATCTTAAAGAATCGATGCTCCAGGCCTACGACAGTATGGGCGGTTCCATCTGGCCAAAATCAAGTATTGCGAAACTTTTAAATATTTTCCCCGAAGGACAGCTATGTATCGCTGTTGATGATAAGGTTGTAGCCTGTTCCCTTGCCATTATTGTAGAGTACGACGAATATGGAGATCGGCATACCTACAAGTTGATTACTGGTGATTATTCTTTTACAACACATGATCCCAACGGAGATACCCTTTATGGAATCGAAATTTTCGTGCACCCCGACTTCCGTGGTCTGCGCTTGGGAAGAAGGTTATATGAGGCACGTAAAGAACTCTGCGAAAGCCTAAATCTAAAAAGCATTATTGCTGGTGGCAGAATTCCGGGTTATCACCAATATGCAGAAAAGCTTAGCCCAAGGCAGTATATCGACAAGGTAAAAGCAAAAGAAATTTACGATCCTACATTGACTTTCCAGATCTCTAATGATTTTCACGTAAGAAAAGTATTGAAAAACTATTTACCTGGCGATAAAGAATCAAAAGAGTATGCCACCTTAATTGAGTGGAATAACATTTATTACCAGGGTATCGATGCTTCAGCCCGTTCGGCAATGACCATCCGTTTGGGTTTGGTGCAATGGGAAATGCGTTTATTCCCCAACATGGACGCTTTTTATGAGCAAGTAGAGTTTTTTGTTGATGCGCTAAGTGGTTACAAATCGGACTTCGTGATGTTCCCTGAGCTATTTAACACACCCTTACTGCAACCATACAATCATTTGCCAGAGATTGAGGCCATGCGCAAACTCGCCGAAAAAACAGAAGAGATTGTACAAAAAATGCACGAATACTCTTTGAGCTACAATACTAATATCATTACAGGTAGTATGCCACTTATTGAGGATGGTAAACTTTATAATGCCACTTACCTTTGTCACCGTACCGGAAAAATAGACGAGTACAGGAAAATTCACATTACACCAAATGAGCAAAAATATTACGGCATGATTGGTGGCGACAAAGTGCAGGTTTTCGATACCGATTGTGGCAAAGTAGGCATTTTGATCTGTTACGATGTAGAATTCCCTGAATTAAGCCGCATTTATGCCGATCAGGGCATGCAGATTTTGTTTGTACCATTCTTAACCGATACACAGAATGGTTATACACGCGTTAGGCATTGTGCTCAGGCCCGGGCGATAGAAAACGAATGTTATGTGGCCATTGCAGGCTGCGTAGGCAATTTACCGAAGGTAAACAACATGGACATCCAGTTCGCGCAATCGGCTGTTTTTACACCTTCTGATTTCGCTTTCCCAACCAATGCCATAAAAGCTGAGGCTACGCCAAATACGGAGATGGTTTTAGTGGTAGATGTTGACCTGCATTTACTAGACGAACTGCACCACTATGGAACAGTAAAAGTGCTAAAAGACAGAAGAAAAGACCTTTATCAGGTTAAACTTTTGAAATAATAATCCATAAAAAAATGCCGGTCAAATTAATGAGCCGGCATTTTCATTATAATCTAAAGCTAATTATTTTCTCATCACAAACCATATAATCAGACCAATAATCACAGCTAGTGGCAATACCCACTTTAAAGCTTGTCCCGCACCGTTTTCATCTTTCTCAGTTACCGCTGGCTTTGCTGGCCCTGGATCTTCTTTATGACTTTCGTAATCTTTTTCGATCGGTTTAGGAGCTGCTCCTGATTCCGTATGTTGTGGATCTATATTTTCCATAGCTAATACTCTAAAAGTTCCTCCTTTCCTTGTGTGATTTCAATCAGGACGAACTATAATTAATTAATTTAGTTTCAGTATTTAGAACAAGTGATTAATGAAAATGTTTTAAATCCTAAGCCTTATCTTTGCAGATCGGTGTACAACAATTCTGCAAAATATAGCCAACTCATCAAAGATGAAGCCCTGCGTTTGGGCTTTATGGCCTGTGGTATTTCGAAAGCTGAATTTCTTGAAGAAGAGGCACCAAGACTGGAAAAATGGCTGAATCAAAACCGCCATGGTGAGATGAAATATATGGAGAATTATTTCGATAAACGCCTTGATCCTAGACTTTTGGTAGAGGATGCAAAATCAGTAATCTCCTTATCCTTAAACTATTACACAGAAGAAAAACAATCAGATCCTGATGCGCCAAAAATTTCCAAGTATGCATACGGACAAGATTACCATACAGTAATAAAAGATAAATTAAAAGAACTAACTCATTTTATTGAAGAAAATATTGGTGAAGTTTCGGGAAGGGCATTTGTAGATTCTGCTCCTGTTTTAGATCGTGCCTGGGCGAAAAAATCTGGTATTGGCTGGATTGGTAAAAATTCTAATCTGATCAGTAAAACTGATGGTTCCTTTTTTTTTCTTGCTGAGTTGATTGTTGATCTGGAGTTAGATTATGATCACCCATACCAGGCTGATTATTGCGGAAGCTGCACACGCTGTTTAGATGCCTGCCCAACTGATGCCATTATTGCACCTCAGGTTGTAGATGGAACCAAATGTATCTCCTACCTCACCATTGAGCTGAAAAATGAAATTCCGAGTGAGTTTAAAGATAAAATGAGCAACTGGATGTTCGGTTGTGATATCTGCCAGGATGTTTGCCCTTGGAACCGTTTCTCTAAAGCCCACAACGAAAGTGCTTTTAAACCAGAAAACGGCTTACTGGATTTGAATGCAAAAGACCTGACTGAAATTACAGATGATGTTTTTAAAAAGGTTTTTAAAGGATCGGCCGTTAAGCGCACTAAATTTTCCGGACTGAAAAGGAATATCGATTTTCTGAAACCTGAATAATGTTTATCGTCATTTCGAGCGAAGCGCAATGGAGTCGAAGACCCTAGTACAGTTTAAAGCTCTCTCCATTCCGCTTCGCTCCAGTCGAGATGACGATTCATAGCGATAACTATATATCAAGGCAAATTTATTAGCAAGATCAAGTTAAACTAAGCAGATCGCCCAGAAAAACCTGAATCCTCCGTATTCATCTAATTCAACGAAAAACTATTATCGCTTTTCACTTTATCAGGGGTGTGTGGGTTTCCCATCACTACTTTTGATAATTTCTTTATTGTCTTGATATCAATTTTCACGTGCTTATCCCCTTTTTCCCAAACGCCAATAGTAGTATGGTTATTTTCGACAGAACCATCTTCATAAGTCAGGGATAAATCAATCGGCATAGCTTTAATACTTTTATTCTCAATGGTAATTGTATATCCACTTGATGTTTTGTCAACTGCTTTAATAGCCATATCGGTAACGCCATCTTCAAAAAACCATGCTTTCCAGAACCAGTTTAAATTTTTACCGCTTCCCTCGTTAATACTGTTAAAGAAATCATATGGCATCGGGTGTTTACCATTCCAGTTTTTAATATAAGTGTGCAAAGCTTTGGTAAACAGTTCGTCTCCAAGGTAATCTTTAACAAACAAATAAGCTAAACCTGGTTTAGGGTATGAATTGGTAAAAGATCCTGATCCTTTTAAATCTGGTGTTAAAGTCATTATTGGGGTATCATCTTTCCCGCCTGATGACGAAGCCGTAGGTTGTACGCCGTATTCATCAACAATGGTAGAATCAATCATCGGAGAAATCAGCCACTCGCCTATTGTGGCCCAACCTTCGTCCATCCAACCATATTTTGTCTCGTTTATGCCCATGTAAAAAGGAAACATCGTATGAAAAATTTCATGATCGGTTAAAGTAATCGCATCTGTGCGGTTATCAACCGGGTTATCGTTCACCATCATTGGGTATTCCATTTGGTCTAAACCATCGAATATTGTTTCATGATTGTATGGAAAAGGCCATTTCGGAAAAGTATAACTCATGGCTTCAACCGTTTTACGGGCGAAATCAATCACTTCGTAATAATCTTTATGTTTTGGATTAAAAACAGCATCTACACGGGTTCTTCTTTTTGTTTTAGGATCAACTACTAAACTGCTCGATTTCCACAGGTAATGATCGCTTAGCGCAAATACAAAATCAGTAACGTTTTTAGCCTCGAATTTAAAGGTATTAAAAGCATTCGGCTGAGTTACTTTTTTATCAGCTAAATCTTTGTCGGTAATCACATCAATTACAGCGTCATTTTTTTCGGCAGATAACATTCTGGAAACAATATCTTTCTGGAAAACTTCTGAAGGGTTTTTCAGGTCGCCGGTTGCCCAAACTCCATATCCACCTGGAACCGTAATTGAAGCATTGAACTGGTCAAAATCGTTATAAAACTCCTCAGCACCAGTGTATGGAAATTTGTTCCAGCCATCCACATCATCATAAACTGCTATGCGAGGAAAAAAGTAGGCTACAAAATGTGAACCTTCATCTACCTGACCTGTACGTATGTGCGATCCTTTATTTAAAGTATAGCGATAATCGATAGAAAAGCTAATGGTTTTGCCAGGTACAACAGCAGGAACGTTAACAGTCATATTTGTCCCATCAATTTTAAAATCGATGATTGATTTTCCGTTCGCTACCATTTTTTCAATAGCAACCCCATCACCCAGGTCAGACTCTGCCACTTTCGACTTTCTTGGTGTTCCTTTTTTGTACAGATTTGGATAAAGTTTAAACCATATTTCCTTCAGCGTATCAGGACTATTATTGGTATAAGTTACCTGAACCTTACCTTTTAACAGCCTGCTAATTGGATTAAAATCTACATTCAGATCATATTTTGAAGTATTTTGCCAATAATTTTTCCCTGGCTTTCCGTCCGTATTTCTTGTTTCCTTTTGATAGGTTTTCTGAAATTCAGGTGCTATTGGTAAAATAGTCTGCGCGTTAGCGTAAAATGCTGTACACAATAGAAGGCTAAATATCTTTATAGATTTCATTTTTTGAGTTTAGGGCAAAGTGCTTTGCGCATAGCGTAATGTTATCTTTTAAAAAAATCAATATTAACAATTAACCAAAATTTACTTACCAAACTTCATTTTCAACTGCTCCAACATGTCTGTATTGATTGGCTGTGCTGGCTTTTCTGTCTTCGGTTGAGGTTTTTGTTGATATTGAGGTTTATTGGCAGGTGTATTATTTTGAGGTCGTGCTGCCCTGTTCTCATTTTTCTTAGCATTGAACTTTGCCCACTCCTCGTCTAACTTCTTCTTCGTGTACAATGGAAAATCGCCATTTTTCATCCAGGCATAATAGCTAGGCTCTACCGAAAATACCTGAGCAGTGGTTTTACCTTTGTGTTTACCAAAGTTAAAACATACCTCATCGTTATCATTGTAAACCAATCGGCCAGCAAAATCTACAGGTTTATTAATGTTGGTAAATATATGCAGTGCATCTACGTCATTTACAACAGGAATACTTTTTACACCTTGTTTGCTCTCGAACTCGGTTTCCTTGTACATTTCTAACTGGCCAAGTAAAACCTTGTAAGTGGCAATAACATCCGCTTCTGCAGCGTGTGCATTAATTAAATCTTCTTGACAATAGAATTTATAAGCCGCTTTTAAAGTGCGTTGCTCCATTTGGTGGAATATATTCTGTACATCAACAAACTTGCGGTTGTTCATATCAAAATCCACTTCAGCTCTTAAAAATTCTTCTAAAAGCATCGGGATATCAAATTTATTCGAATTGTATCCCGCCAGATCACTTTCTCCAATAAATTCAGCAATTTCTGTTGCCAAAGTTTTAAAGGTAGGCTCGTTTGCAATGTCTTCATCATAAATACCGTGTATTAACGAGGTTTGCAAAGGAATCGGCATTTCTGGATTTACCCGCCAGGTTTTAACAAGTTCAGTACCATCTGGCATGGCTTTTAAAACCGCTATTTCAACGATCCTGTCAGCTCCAACATTTATTCCAGTAGCTTCTAGGTCAAAAAATGCTAAAGGGCGCTTTAAATTTAATTTCATTTCTTATGATGTGAGATTGGCGACATTAGATTTGAATCGGAATGTCAAATTCTTTTTTTCAAAAGTGCTAAAAAGGTTTCATTAGTTCTGTAAAACAGCTTTATTAATTTATAAATTTAATTGTCAAATTATTTCAGAATGTTAGTTTGTAGGATTAAATTGCGACAATTTATATACGCTCAAATGAATAAGACATTAGCCATACTATTTCTCCTATTTCTATCATTAACTACTCATGCTCAAAACTTTAACTTTGGCGCAATCACCTATGACGATTACGAATTCGACAAAAAAAAATTAGACAGTAATGCCAACGCCATTGTTTTAAAAGAATTTGGTACAGCATCTATCCAACGGGACGACAATACAGGTAGTTTAGAGCTGATTTTTGAGCATCATGTAAAAATCAAAATCTACAATAAAGAAGGCTTTAAGGAAGCTAATATTGTTATTCCAACCTACAAAGACGAATCCCGAGAAGAAACAATAAGTGATTTAAAAGCTTCTACTTTTAATTATGTAAACAATAATTTTGTAGAAACCGTGATGGACAGAAAGGCTGTTTTCACTGAAAACAGGTCAAAATATACCAGGCTGACCAAGTTTACACTTCCAAACCTCAAAGAGGGATCGGTAATCGAGTATAGCTATAGGCTAAAATCTCCAAACCTATTTAATTTCAAAACGTGGGAATTTCAAAGCAACATTCCGAAGGTAATTAGCGAATATTTGGTTTACATTCCCGGTATTTACAATTACAATGTTTCGTTACGCGGATTTCAAAAACTAACCGACCAAAAAGTTGAACTGAGCAAAGAATGTTTAAGGCTTTCAGGCGTTCCCATTGATTGCTCAAAAATCAACTACATGATGAAAAACATTCCGGCATTTATTGAGGAAGATAACATGACCGCTCCCAGTAACTTCAAATCGGCCATTTATTTTGAGCTTTCTGATGTTCAGAATTTAAATGGAGGGAAAACATCTTATACCAAAACCTGGAAAGATGTTGATTATGAGCTATCATCGTATAAAACATTGGGCGATCAGATGAAAAGGAAGGATGTTTTTAAAGACCTCATTCCAGAAATAACAAAAGGAAGTACAACTGATTTAGACAAGGCAAAAGCCGTTTATAATTACATCAAAAAACAGATCAAATGGAATAATTATTACGGAAAATACGCAGAAGATAACATTAAAAAAGCACTAGAAAACAGATCGGGCAATGTGGCAGATATTAACCTGAGCCTAATTGCGGCACTTTCTGCAGCGGGTTTAGATGCTGAGGCTGTTATCCTTTCTACCCGTGATAATGGAACTGTAAACAAACTTTATCCGGTAATGAGTGATTTTAATTACCTGGTGGCTAAAGTAAACCTTACCGATAAAAGTTATTTATTGGATGCTACTGAACCACTTCTACCCTTCGGATTGTTACCACTTCGGTGTATTAACGACCAAGGCAGGGTAATTAATTTAAAGAAACCATCATACTGGATCGATTTAAAGGCTAGCCAGAGAACAACCACCAGTTATATCCTTATGGGAAAAATGACTACTGAAGGAAAAATTATTGGCACTTTAACAACCCATACCATGGGTTACGCGGCTTATGGCAAACGTAAGGATATTCTTCGATACAATTCGCCAGATGAATATGTTGAGAAGCTTGATGAACGTTTAACCAGAATTAAGATACTGGATCATCAAATTTCGAACTTGGATAGTGTAGAAAATTCTTTAATAGAAAAATACGAGGTAGAGTTTACCATAAACGATGGCACCAATAAAGATCAGTTTTATTTTAGCCCATTTTTTATCAATACCATTTCAAAAAATCCGTTTAACTTAAACGAACGTACCTACCCAGTTGATTTGGGTGCAGCGTCTGACGAGCGCATCATCATCAATGTACTTTTACCAGAAAAATACCAATTGATAGAAAAACCAAAAGATATGGCAATAGCTTTACCCAATATTGGTGGAAGGTATTTACTGCAAACTGGTTTAGATGGGAACACCATTTCGATGAGTCAGATTTTACAATTTAACAATGCTATTTATCAGCCAGAAGAATACCTTTTCTTAAAGGAATTCTATAGCAAGATTATCCAAAACCAGAAAACAGAATTTTTATTAAAAAAAGCAAATTAAATGAGATTCTTATTCACCATATTCTCCTTGCTTTTAGTTTCTGTTACTGGCTTTGCGCAAGACAATTATGATGTTGATTTAATTCCCGCCAACCTGCGCAATCGGGCCAATGCCTGTATCAGGAATGAAGAAACAACGATTGATATGCGCTCCCCTGATAACGTTCTACTTAATGTAAAAAAAGCCATTACGGTATTTAACCAAAATGGAGAAGACGAAGCACGTTTGGTACTCTATTACGATAAAAATATTTCAATTAAAGGGATAAAAGGAGAAGTTTATAATAGCGTTGGCAAGCTCACCAACAAGTTTTCCCAGAACGATTTTGCCGATATGAGCGCAGCAGATGGATTTTCGCTCTTTGTTGATAGCCGCGTAAAACACTATCTACCATCAGTAAACCAATATCCTTACACCGTGCTTTACAATTATGAAATTAGAAATAAACAAAATCTGATTATACCCGATTGGAGCCCGAAACCAGCAGATGATGTTTCAGTAGAGAAAAGTACCTATACCTTTATTTGTAAGCCAACAGATCAGGTAAGAACAAAAACCCAGAATTATAGTGGAACGCCAGATGTGATAACTGATGAGAAGCAGAAAAAAACAATCTGGAAGGCAAATAATATCCTGGCCGTTAGAACTGAACCCTATAGCCCGGCGCACGAAACTTATGCAACCAACATCCAGATTGCCCCGAAAACGTTTTATTATTACAACCATAAAGGCAGTTATACCAACTGGAAAGAGCTCGGCAAATGGATTTATGACGATTTGTTAGCAGAACGCAAAGTCCTGCCGCCTGCCACCATTGAAATGGTAAAAGATCTTGTAAAAAACGAAAAAACGGACAAGGATAAGGCGCGTAAGATCTATCAGTATTTACAAGACAAAACAAGGTACATCAGCGTACAAATCGGTATTGGTGGTTTTCAGCCGATTGCTGCCAGCGAAGTAGACCGGTTGGGTTATGGTGATTGTAAAGCTTTGGTAAATTACATGCAAAGCCTGCTCAGTGCGGTAAATATAGATTCTTATTACTGCGTAGTATCGGCTGGCTCTGAAAAGAAAAGTATGGACCCGGAATACGCCAGTATGGTACAGGGCAATCACATTATCTTGTGTATACCGTTAAAAAATGATACAACCTGGTTAGAATGTACCAGTCAAAAGATCCCATTTGGTTTTTTAAGCGATTTTACTGATGATAGACTGGTACTGGCCTGTACCGCCGAAGGAGGAAAACTATTGCATACACCAAAACTAACAACTGCTGAGAACTTACAGATACGTAAGGCCGACTTAACTCTTCAGTTAGACGGCAGTGTATCTGGAAAGATGAATACTGTTTACGCTGGCTCACAATACGAAAATCAGGAATCGTTGATTGGTAAATCAATAACCGAACAGCATAAACTATTAAAGGAGGCTTATAACATTGACAATATTGATTTCGAAGCGGTTTCCTTTGCGCAGAAAAAAGATATATCGCCTAAATTAACGGAAGAAGTAAGCATTAATATCAGAAATTACGCTCCTGTTAATGGGAATAAAATGTTTTTACAGCCCAATGCCTTTAATCTGAGGAGGTCGATTCCTGAAATAAAGAACAGAACCCTTCCTGTTTACATTAACCGCGGATATACAGATGAAGATACCATTGTTTATACCTTGCCAGATAATGTAATTACAGAATTGATTATTGGACAGGACAAAGCTTTTAAAAGCCCTTTTGGGGAATATGTATGTAAGGCAAGCTTAGTAGGCAACCAACTAACCTATTACAGGAAATTCATACTAAACGATGGTACATTTCCAGCAGCACAGTATAATGAGTTTTCGAAATTCATTAATGATGTAAATTCTGCAGATTATTTAAAATTAGCACTTAGCTTAAAAAAATAATCCCGAGGCCAATACCAATAATCATGATCAGGTACATTAAAATTTCTGTTGAAGCAAATCTTTTGTATTTGGTCCAGAAAGAGTAGTCATTTTCTTCGTTTGGCATTTTACATTCGTTATACGGCAAAAATAGGAAAATAGATTTAAAGAAAACTTAGTAAGTTTTTTTCCGCAGATTAAGGCGATTAACACATATAATTTAATTAGAGAGGATCATTTCCATTGGGAATGACAAGCGGCTCAAATTTGCGCTTTCTGCGATTCTGCGGGAAACAAAACATATGATATAGCTTGCGCCTCATATTCCCAAAAGCTATAAAGCTCCATTTTAAGTCACGAAAATGTAAAACCAATTGTATTTGAAGCGCTACAGAATTCATTTGGGCAACATTTGAGCAAAACAACCGTATAGATAGCTCAATATCAAACTAAACCATACTGAATGAAGAAATACATCCTGGACATTGCTACGATTTTTTTGATGGGTATGAGCATTGTCGGAACAAGTTGGAAAGCAGCGGAGCTTCCCCATACACAACAAGAAGTAGTTAGGCACACAGCTACAGATAGCTTATACAGTCAATATATCTCAAATATTTACCATCAGGTTCATTTAGATTCTGCCGGATTAAGTGAACAGGTTTTTGAAAAAGCCCTAACTGGTTTTTATAACTTAAAATATTCGGGGCTTTTACATGCCAAATCTATATTAACAATTGCCGATTTTGATCAGGAAAGCTCTAAAAAACGCCTGTATATTATCGATCTTGCGAGCAAAAAATTGGTATTAAATACTTGGGTAGCTCATGGGCAAAACAGTGGTGGCGATAAACCAGCCTACTTTTCCAACAATATCAATTCGAATCAGAGCAGTTTAGGTTTTTATTTAACCGGAGAAATCTATTACGGAAAACATGGCCGTTCGCTTAAACTGGATGGCATGGACCAAGGTTTTAACAGTAATGCAAGAGAAAGGGCTATTGTGGTGCATGGAGCCAGTTATGTAAGTCAAAAAAGCATCGATCAATTGGGCAGACTGGGCAGAAGTCAGGGTTGCCCTGCTGTTCCGGCTAAGTTGGCCGATCAGGTGATCAATACCATTTCGGACCGAACGGTATTGTTTATCAATAATTCAGAACAACAATACAGTTCATCATTTTTAAATGAAACACTTGCTGCAAGTGTTATATTAAACCAGGAACAGATTTTAGCAGCCCAAATGGATTAATGTTGTTTAATATTTTTAGCGTTCAGGTTTTTAGGTAAGATCCAGATAAAAAACGATTTGCAACAGGCGAGTAAATCCCAAACCCAACGATTGCTGTCTACCTCTTTTTCGCCGCAATCGACAACTTCGGCACGTTTGAGCAGTTTTTTAACCAAAGCCTGAATCCATTTTATCTTTATTATACGGTTAAAAGACAATCCCAGATAATCGCAATACACATGTACCAGGATTTCTACAATAAGCGAAGCGTTAGAAATAACCAGCGCTTTACCGAAATGCTGTTCATAATCGGCCTTAATGGTATTTATCATCAGCTCAAACCTTGCCTCTGCTTTTCCATCAAGATAAGTCCAGAGTTGAGCATTACTATACACGCGGATTAATTGCGGTTCGAGCCCTACTTTAATTTTATTACCTGCCAGTTCATAAATTTTATCCATTCATTAAAAATCAATTGTAGCTGTTAGATAGCGATATTACCGAATTGTTAATCAATCCGATATAAAAATTTCTGACACAAATGATGGACAAAGTTATCTGATAATTGTTTGCCCAAACGAATGTTAAGTAGCATTGTGAGTAATTTTTTTAATCGGTTGCCAATATTTTAATCATCTTTGAGGTTGAAAAGATAAGCCCATTCATGAAGATTGTAATTGCAGAAAAGCCCTCTGTTGGTCGTGAACTTGCTAAAGTTTTCGGAGCAACCACCAGAAAAGATGGATACATTGAAGGTAAAGGATATTCTTTTACCTGGGCATTCGGGCATTTATTACAATTGGCTCCCCCTCAAGATTATGGCTTTATTGGCTGGAGGAAGCAACATTTGCCCATGCTTCCGCAAAAGTTTAAACTTGCAGTTAGAAAGATTAAAACAAAAGATGGTTTTGTAGAAGATCCGGCAGTACGGAAACAATTAGACACCATAAAAAAACTTTTTGATGAGGCGAGCGAAATTATTGTGGCAACGGATGCGGGGCGTGAGGGTGAATTAATTTTCAGGTACATTTATTATTACCTGAAATGTAAAAAACCTTTCAAACGCCTTTGGATCTCTTCGCAAACGGATGAAGCGATAAAAGATGGATTCAGAAACTTAAAACCGGGAACCGATTACGATACCTTGTTTAATTCGGCCCATTGCCGCTCAGAATCAGACTGGCTGGTGGGAATGAATGCCACACAGGCGCTAAGTATTTCGGCAGGTAACAGAACAGTTCTTTCATTAGGGCGGGTACAAACGCCTACCCTGGCCATGATCTGTGCTCGTTTTTTGGAGATTAAAAACTTCGTTCCTCAAACCTATTATCAAATCAGCATTTTACTTTCTAAAGATGAACAGGTTTTTAAGGCTATATCAACTTCTAACTATAAAGAAAAGGAAGAAGTAGAAAAGTTATTTGCGCTTGTAGAGGATGTGGCTTCTGGTTTTCCAACGGGCGGGAACATTACGGCTGTAGAAGCAAAGCCAAGAAAAGAACCACCTCCATTATTGCACGACTTAAGCAGTTTACAGCAAGAAGCCAATAAGAAAAAGGGATATACTGCTGATCAAACACTTAATATTTTGCAAAACCTGTACGAGAGTAAATTGGTTTCCTACCCCCGTACCGGATCTCGATATATTGGCGATGATGTTTTTGCCGGCGTTCCAGATTTGATTGCAAAATTTACCGATCATGCTGATTTTGGGAAACAAGCGCAGTTTTTGCAAACCATTACTTTAAATAAGAGAAGTGTTAACGCCAAAAAAGTAACCGATCACCATGCCGTTTTACCAACCGGCGAACAGGCATATGGCCTAAGTGCAGATAAGCAGGCTGTATACGATATGGTTGTTGGTCGTATGATCGAGGCTTTTCACCAGGAATGTCTTAAAGAATTAACCAAAATAACCATTCAATCAGGAGTTACTTTTGTAGCTAATGGAACCGTAATTCGCTCTGCAGGCTGGCGGGCTGTTTTTAACGACCCTGAAGATGATAAAAAAGATGAAGACAATGCAGCTTTACCAAAGGTTGCTGTTGGAGAACTATTGCCTATAACAGAAAAATCTCTTTTAGAAAAGCAGACTAAACCTAAACCAATGTACAACGAGGCTTCGTTATTAAAAGCGCTCGAAACATGCGGCAAGGAGATTGAAGATGAAGAATTACGTTATGCCATGAAAGATAGTGGCTTGGGTACTCCTGCAACTCGTGCATCCATTATTGAAACGTTAATCACCAGAGAATATATTACAAGGGAAAAGCGAAATCTTGTACCCACCAATAAAGGTTTGGCTGTTTACGAAGTAGTGAAGGATAAACAGATTGCGCAGGCTGAGCTTACCGGACAGTGGGAAAAAAGATTAGAAGAAATACGTTCAGGCTCATCAGTAAAAGATTTTAAATCAGAAATTACAGAATATACCAAAACCATTACGCATGAACTATTAATTGCAGGAGCCAGTATATCGGGCAAACTCGCAGAAGAAAAGAAACTGGAAAAGGTTTAGCATCAACTTGCGTCATATAACGGCAAACAAATATAAAAAGTAACAATTTTACGGTTATAACTCCATAAATTCCCAGGCGCTGTGGTATGCGTTCAGTTGCTCAGCATACTGGATAAATTCAGCATAAAAATTAGATTTCGATAAAGTAGCACTATCGCCAATAACAACCAGCTTTTTCCTTGCCCTTGTCATGGCAACATTCATCCTCCTCGTATCTGATAAAAACCCAATGCTTCCATCGCCATTACTCCTGGTAAGGCTAATATAAACCACATCGCGTTCCTGCCCCTGAAAGCTATCAATGGTATTAACTGCAATATTATTGCGATATGGATTTAAAATTTCATTTTCCTGGATCAACGCATTTAAAATCTGAACCTGCTGTTTATAAGGGGAAACAATAGCAACCGACGGAAAACCGTCGGTCAAGGTTTGATCTGCCAAACTAGCAACCAAATGCGTTAAATGTTTGACCAAAAATGCAGCTTCATCAGGATTGGTTGTACTTGTTCCATCTAATTTTTCGTCGAAACTACAGCCTGCCGTATCAATAAATTGAATCGGTTGATCGCCATTAAATAATAAATGATCAGCTACAGAGTGATGCGCAATTAACTCATTTTTGTAAAATACCTGAGATGAATAACCCATAATATCTTTGTTCATCCTGTATTGCTCTTTTAACAACACAACCGACTCTGGATGAAGATTTACTGTTTTTTCGAGTAAAGTATTACTTAAGCCATTTATAGCTGCTTCATTTGATTTTATGGTTGGAGAAAGCTGAAAATGATCGCCGGCCAATATTACTTTCTGTGCTTTTAAAATCGGTATCCAACAGGCAGGTTCCAAAGCCTGGCCAGCCTCATCAATTACAATGGTATTATACTTTAAATTCCGAACGGTATAGTGGTTGGCTCCCACCAAGGTGGCGGTAATAATCTGAGCTTTAGTAAACAGATTATCCATAATGTACTGCTCCGTTTTTTCTACTTCCTTTCCAATTTTATGCGCTTCATCAAACAAGGCCTTACGTTGCTCCCGTTCTGCTTTGCCAAAACTCCGCTTGTATTTATGGGCCATGTTTTTATACTCACTGGCCTGTTTTTTTAAAGCCTTAATCGTTTTCATCTCCGGATGATCGGCCATTTGATGATCAAGAGTAGCCGCAAGCAACTTTTCCGAAACCCTTGCCGGATTACCCACACGGATTACTTTTAACCCTTCAGCGGCTAATTTTTCAGTAAGTAGATCAACAGCAGTATTACTTGGTGCTACCACAAGGATTTTTTGATCGCTGTGTTTAACCAACGATTTTATAGCGTGCACAAGTGTTGTTGTTTTTCCGGTGCCTGGAGGACCATGAACCACAGCCAAATGATCGGCTGCAATAATTTTATTCACCGCAAATTGCTGCGAGTCGTTTAACGTATTTGGAATGATAAATTTCTCTTCACCCTGAAATGAAGGTTTTTCTCCTTTCGTTAAAATACGGATCAGTTTATTTTCCGATTCATTTTCTGCCAAATGCGTAGCCTGTTTAAGGGCATTCTGCATTTCGTCGTAGCTGTTATTATCAAAAAGTAAGTCTACACCAAGTTTGCCATCTCTGGTCCAGTCTGGTAATTCATCAACACGGAAGCTGATTTTCATCCTGCTACCACTTTGGTGATTGATAATCCCCTCTATCCGATCTTCTTTGGCATCATGATTAGAAAATAATACCACCGCCGAACCAAAACGGAACTGATGAGAAAAATCCTGATGGGTAGTCCGTTCCAACTCTACAGTTAAATAATCGCCACGGCCTATTTCGGTATTCCTGATTGCAATAGGGTACCAGGTTAAACCCAAGGCTCTCCTATCGGCAGCAGAAGTATTTTCAGTAAGTTTTAAATATGATTGTAAATCTTCGTTGCGTTCGGTATCGAGCAGATCTTGGAGTTTTTTGAAATATTCTTTTGGCAAGACGAAAGGGGTTAATTGGTTAATTGTTGTATTGCTTAATTGTTAGATTGCTTGATAGTCAACTGAAAACTGCCAATTGCAAACTGATTAATTGCTTAATTGTTAGATTGATGTCCTGTTCAAGAGCTGAAATATTTGTTCTTAATAGGTAAATCAAACGCTAACGCCATGCGCATAGCGCTATAAAACAAGCTCGTTATGCAGTCTCAACAGTGTTTCTTCAGCATCATCACAAAAACCAGGATGTACTTTTGAGCACTGCACTACCGTACTTCTGGTTGCCGTAAGCCACCTAAAACGAGAAGCTTGATCGTATTGACCAATAAGACCTGATCCTTTTGCAGACACACTTATTCTTTCAAAAGCGCATAAGTTCTCTTTTAGCTCTTCTAAATCTATCTCTGCAGAAAAAGCCTTTATTTTTTTCTCATCTAGAAAAAAAACACTTTTTAGAAATTTTTGCTTGGCACAAAACAAAATAATGCCAACATTAATAAATTCTTCACGTTCTACCCTGGGCATTACGCGAATCACGGCATACTCAAATAAGAATTTCCCTTGCATGCTGTGCTTCTTTTAAAAATATACTTGAATGAGTTAACCTGGTAGTAAGGAAATGCGTATAGGCATTACGGTGCGCTGCCTTGCTTTCGAAGTTCGTTTCGCCCTCCAACCAGTCATCAGGAATTAAATTAATAACAGATTCGATCTTCTCAGGGCTAAGTAGTTTACTAAATTCGTCATTTACACTTTCTAGTTCAGTGGCCCATGGTAACAATACATGGTCTTTTACCAAAAAGAATGGTTTAATAGCCTGTTCTTCCCAGTTTTGCCACGAATGATGAAAATATAATGCAGCTCCATGGTCTATTAACCAAAGCTCCTTATGCCACAGCAACATATTCGTGTTTCTACAGGTACGGTCCATATTCGTTAAAAAACAATCTAGCCATACAATCTGCGAGGCAAGTTTAGCATCAACAGTAGTTACAGTCGGGTCGAATGTTATTGCGCCAGATAAATAGTGTAATGCCAAATTTAAGCCCACGCTGGCTTTTAGCAGATCCTGTATTTCTTCATCGGGTTCAGTTCTCCCAAAAGCTTCATCTAAATTGGCAAAAACCAATTCAGGTACGCGCAAACCTAAATAGCGTGCTATTTCGCCACCAATTAGTTCGGCAATTAAAGCCCGGGTACCCTGTCCTGCCCCTCTAAATTTAAGTACATATAAAAAATTATCATCAGCTTCTGCAATGGCAGGCATAGAGCCACCCTCGCGCAAAGGCGTAACGTATCTGGCTACATTTACCGTTCTAAGTTGTAAATCGTTCATATCTGCAGATAGAATGGCCATTTATTTTATTTAGGCATAATTCTAAACTTGCTGCAAATTTAGCAGAATTCCAACAATAAATTAGTCAAAGTTTGGTCGTAAAGATCTTGATGGGAGGTCTACTGATCAATCGTTAAAAATAAACAGTTATTTTTTTTGAAGCGCAATACCAGTAGCCATTAGTGAGGGTTCAGTCCTGCTGTTCATTCCAATCCTTTTGGTTAAAATCCGATATAAACAAACCAACGCAAACTAAAAAGGGATTTCCATTGCCATCAGGGCTATATGGCTTTAGACAACATTCATATATTTTTCTATCTAAACGCCATGGCTCGTGTCTCCACGAGCCATTTTTATTTTGCTACGGAAGCACAGAGAGCACGGAAAATCTGTCGCATAAGTGCACTCACTATCAAACCTCAAATAGCAGCACTACCCCAGCTTAAATAAACCTGATCGTAACGAACATGAGTGCAACGAGTAAAGTGGAGAGCAGGACTGCCCGAACCGATAACAACCGGAACCTGCTTTCCAAATAATCTTCCGAAGTTTGTAGGCCATAGCCGATTAACTATTGCACAGAAAACTCCATTAGCTTGCTGTATTCTTCAACCTCAGCTAATCATGCCCCAAATAAGCATTTCCAGCAGGTGTCATAGCCGACGACCATTGTACCGAATCTCGGTTGATTTTAATCAGGCCCATGCTTTCTAATTCTTCATATTCTTCTTCCATCCCACCTAAAACAGAAGAACTAACCTGCTGATTGATTACCTCAAGTAGAGATATGATTTCTGATCTTTCCATAAAACAAATAATTAGATATATTTTAATTAACATAAATACAATCAAAATGTTTATCGCTTAATAAACATTTTCAAGGCTTTAAGGTTGTATTTATACCTGATTTAATTACTATGGAAGCACACATCTATTATCTTTTCATTATGGCCTTACCCGTAGCTTGCATCGCATGGACAGTTACCAAAGAAGAAATTTTCAAAGAAGCGCGTGAATTCTGTGTAAGCCGTTCTAAAAATTGTGATCAACTGGTAAAAAGAAAGTTCTTTTACGTATTTACCTGCGAATATT
Organism: Pedobacter kyonggii; assembly: GCF_004310665.1. Classification (GTDB taxonomy): domain Bacteria; phylum Bacteroidota; class Bacteroidia; order Sphingobacteriales; family Sphingobacteriaceae; genus Pedobacter; species Pedobacter kyonggii. The sequence continues at coordinate 52,157 of NZ_SIXF01000018.1, forward strand.
GCTTTAGTCATTATGTAACCGCGATTCTGCTTTTTATTACCAGATTCACTTTACTTTATCCCGATTGGCGCGGTTACCTTATTTCTTTCTTTTCGATAGTATGGGTTGCCAATGTTTATATGAGTTTATATAACATTATCCGTATCGATTTGAAAAAGGAAAAGATTAAAGCTCAGCGAGAAGAATCAGCACTCAAAAACGATTGAAACCATTTGTAATGGTAGCTGTTTTTAAGGTATAATTTAATATTATGCCATCATCAGTAATCAAATATTTTAGTTATGATGCAGCTACAGAAACATTGAAAATCATCTTTGTAACCGATATGATTTACCTATATAAAGAGGTCCCAGAAAAAATTTACAAGATGTTAAAGGCTTCCGGATCGAAAGGAAGATATTTTAACCGTCACATTAAGGATAAATTTAAATTCCAGAAACTAGAGGAAGAATAATATGCCCGAAGGTCCATCAATAGTAATACTAAAAGATTTAATCAAAGCGCTCCATTTGGGTAAACCTGAAGTACTGGAAGTAGCAGGCAATGCAAATTTCGACAAGGATAGATTGCTCCATGAAAAGATCCAGGATTTTAAAAGCTGGGGTAAACATTTCCTGATCCGTTTTAACGATTTCACAATCCGTATTCATTTTATGTTATTTGGCAGTTATTTAATTAATGAGCATAAAAAAGCGCCATTAAAATTGGGACTGATCTTTAAAAAAGATGAATTAAACTTTTATACCTGCAAAGTTGACCTTCTGGAAGGAAACGTTAAAAAACATTACTACTGGGAAAACGATGTAATGGCTAATGAGTGGGACAGCAATGCAGCTATTAAAAAGTTAAAAGAAAAACCCCAGGCATTGGTTTGCGACGTATTGCTGGATCAGCAGATTTTTAGTGGAGTGGGTAATATTATTAAAAACGAGGTCTTATACCGAACCCGTATACACCCCTTAACCAAAATTGAAAATTTACCACCTGCAAAATTAAAGGCACTGGTTAAGGAAGCCAGAAATTATAGTTTTGATTTTTTAAAGTGGAAAAAGGAAAATACATTAAGTAAGCATTGGGAAGTATATAGTAAGAAAGAGTGCCCGCTTAAACATAAAATCGAGAAAAAGGAAATCGGAAAAACACACCGGCAAACTTATTTCTGTAAAAAATGCCAAAAACTATATGCTAGCTAAAAAATATTTTTTCGGCTTAAAATTTCCACTCAGAAATATAAACCACTAAATGTTAAGTATTTAAATTATTGTACAACTTTTATCAAAACAACAAACTATAATCTTAAAGTAAAAGAAATGTTAATCTTTTAGGAATTTTCTAAACTAGTCCTATATTTGTCCTCGAGAGCGTTAATTTAGATACGGGTATATGGCTTAGGCTGTATGCCCGTTTTTTGTTTTAGCCGTTGATGCGTGCGCTACAACTTTATCCAAGCAGATTCTTAACCATGGCGTATAGGCACTCGGATTAACTGCAATATCCTGAGCTAAGGCTTCCAAATCCATATACTTAAAGCCTTCTACTTCATCGTGATTTATAACTGGTAATTCATCACTCGTGCCAAAAAAAACATGATCAACTTCGTGTTCCGTTAACCCATCTTCAAATATTGCCTTGTAGGTAAATTTAAACAGATAGTTCAATTCACAGTCCATCCCCATTTCTTCCATCAATCTCCTTTTCGCTGCGTGGATATTATTTTCTCCAATCCGCGGATGACTGCAACAGGTATTCGTCCATAAACCTGCAGAATGATATTTGCTCATTGCCCTCTGCTGCAGTAATAGTTCGCGTTTAGAATTAAAAATAAAAACAGAAAAGGCGCGGTGTAATACACCTTTCTCGTGTGCTTCCATTTTACCCATCTGTCCTTTCGGCACATCCTCCTCATCAACCAGAATAACTTGTTCTTCCATTTAAATTACATTTAACTTATTACGGATAATAGAACCAAACATCAAACCGACTTTACGCGTGTTCGAAATTCTTATCCTTTCAGTCATAACTTTTTCAGCACTTAAACGCTTTATCTTAGCAAATAACTTTTTATAATAGATATAAGACAAATATACGCCATTTCTCGACGCTGTGGGCAACTGCTTAATACCAGTTAAGGCCATTTCAAATTCTGCTTCAATTTCTTCTTCGATTTCTTTTTTTTGACGATCGCAGAATAGGGCTAAATTAACATTGGGAAAATAATTTCGATTAAGTGTTTGATGATCAGCCTTCACATCCCTTAAAAAATTAACCTTCTGAAATGCAGAGCCCAATTTCATGGCGTAAGGCTTCAATTGTTCGTAATCTGCATCGCTGCCATCGGTAAAAACCTTTAAACACATCAAACCTACCACTTCTGCGGAGCCTAAAATATATTCGTTGTAAAGTTCTGGTGTATATTCTTGCATTGAAAGATCCATCTCCATACTCCTCAGAAAAAGAACAATCAGCTCCTGGTCTATCTGGTATTGATTTACAACCCTTTGGAATGAATTTAAAATGGGGTTTAAACTAATACCCAGGTTAATGGCTTCGAAAGTATCCTCCTTAAATTTTTCTAATAAAAAATTCTTGTCATAGTGATGGAAACTATCTACAATTTCATCTGCTAAACGTACAAAGCCATAAATGGAGTGTATGGGTTGACGCAGTTCTTTACCAAGAAAATAAATACCATAAGAAAAGCTGGTACTATACAACTTAGTGGTAAGCCGGCTACAATTGGCAGATAGTTGATCAAAAATTTCTTTCATGTAAAAAAGGGTATTGTATTGTTTTTTCAAATTCATCGAGCGTTTTAAACCAATTGATGTGATCGATATTGTTTAGTTTACCGATAACCTCACTATTTCCCGCGAGATGAATCTCAGCGGATGAGCATATTTCAGACAATTCATCTATGTATTTTTGCGCGGCAGATTCCGATCTTGACTTTATCATAAAAAGCAAAACATGACCTACATTTAATGTGGAGAATATTCGCTTAATTGAATCCAACGGAACTTTGCTGCCTAAGAAAATAACTTGATGATGATGCATTCTTAGCATATAACTGGCAAAAAGCAGCCCAATATCATGATCCTCGTCTTCCGGTAAAAAAAGAAGCCAACTTTCGCCAGTATGCCTCGTTAAAGGAAGATTATTAATATGTGTAAATATTTTTTGACGGATAATATTTGATAAAAAATGCTCGTGTGCAGGGCAAATATCGTCTTTTCGCCACATTAAGCCCAAGCGGACCAATAATGGATACATTATTTTCCGGTAGCAGTCAGAAAGCCCCAACTGATCAATGCTTTGATCAATTAAATGATTAAATGAGTGCTCATCAAAAGCCAAACCATGCCTAATAAGTTGCGAAACATAATCTGCCTGCTCATCATGAGTAGGATATGAGAACTGTTGGTCGAGAAGTTTATCAATCGCTTCATCAGAAAGGCTGCAGATTTTAGAAATTTTTAAACCGCTTTTATTTAAGCTTACAATGTTTAATAGTCTTCGGAGCTGCTTATCATCGTATAAACGCGTATTGCCTTGAGATCGCATCGGACTTAACGCATTGTACCGCTGCTCCCAGATCCTGATGGTATGAGAATGGATGCCCGAAAGCTGTTCAAGATCTGAAATAGAATAATTCATTATTTTGTTTAAATATATTCAATAAAATCTAAACAAAAAAAAGAAGAAAAAGTTTTTACTAAAACGGACCGATATTACGATGAAATCGTCATAGTTGAGTTCGCATGAATACCAGCTGAACACAGTAAATTTTAACTTAGAGGCGTAAGTAACCGGTTAAAATAGCTTTTCGGTAAGTAATACACCCCTTTCACCATTTCCCGTTTCGATGGTATGCACATTTTTATAAGAATGGCTAAAGAAATCGTAGCCATGTTCCCTTTGTTTAATAGCAACCGTACCTAGCGGATAGCTTAAGTTAGTTTGCATGCAATGCAAACTACCATTAGCCAGTAGAAGAAAGTCACAGTCGTAACCTTGCTCCTGCAGCTCAATAACCTTTTTAGTAATAGACACGTTTAATCTATTGGCTGTGCGGATTCTATTTTTCATGGGATATTGTTTTAGGTGATTAGGGATGATTATTTTGATTATTAAATATATCTATTAATAACTACGATTCAAAATGCAATATATTGTTATACAAGTCATTAAATAAATTTGTTTTATTCTTTTTATAAAAACCTTTCATCATCGGTTTTCGCTGATCATGTTTCTTGCATAAAAAAACATATACGTATCATATTTACTACAAAAACCAATTAAACATCATTGCAGCCCTAAAATAATTTCTTTATTTAAAAAGCAACCTATAATTTCGTTTAACCTTAAAACATACCCAATGAAATTAACATGTATCGTAATTGATGACGACATTCACGCCGTCAACGGTATAAAATCGTACATCAATAATCTCGCAAACATTCATTTAATAAACTCGTATACAGATCCGTTACAGGCATTAAACGAAATTACTGCAGGAGATCATGTTGACATTGTTTTTATAGATGTTGATATGCCAATGATTTCGGGATTAGAATTATCAAAAGCAATCAGGCATAAAACAGACAAATTAATTTTTACCACTTCGCATTCTAAATATGCCTATGAAGCTTTTGAAATGAATGCAAGCGCTTATTTATTAAAACCGTATACCTTTGCCCGTTTTGCGGAGACCATAAACAGATTATTTCCCCTTAGCCCCAGCTTACCGAATGTTAGTATTAAACAAGAGGATGATTATTTCTTTGTAAGGAATAAAAATGAGAAGAACAGCTTAATTAAAGTAAGGTATACCGATATCATTGCGATAGAAAGCCTGCAAAACTATGTCCGGATTTTTACCCTAAACGAAACCATTGTATCATACATTGCACTATCAGAGATAAAGATCATTTTAAAAGATTATCAGAATTTTGCCCAGGCACACCGCTCTTTTATTATTGCTAAAAATTACATTGAGAAAGTAGAGGGCAATACCTTAAAAATGATCAATGACTTAACCATTAACATTGGAAATAATTACCGTGAGAGTATACAGGACTACATAAAAGAGAAAACGATTAAAACTAACCGCTCTTAAACTAATTTTTTAGTATTTTCGTTATCTAAACAATTAAAAGCTTACGGTTTTATTGTTTAGTATATATAGCCGTTCCTCAATTAACTAGCCAATGACGCTTATCGCTAAAAACAATAAATTACACAAAATTTCAACCTGGTTTTCCAACAAACGACTTCACATTTTAGGTTGGACCATATTCATATTTTACGAGGCCATCATCATCGGCATCTTTGTTGGCAGATTCTCTACACTGAGCACTTATATTATTTTTTATAGCTTAAACATCGCTACATTTTATTTTCATGCGCATGTAGTTTTGACTTTTGCCCTGAAAAAAATTAATGAAAGATGGTGGAAATTACCCCTGTTTATTTTACTCGAACTGGGCGCTTATTTAATAATAACGGTTTTTTTAGATTATATTGTAATTAATTATACCGATTATAATGGTCCCATTAAACTGATATTTAATGCGGCCTTTTTTGCTGCGCCGATTTACCGGGCCATATATTTTATGTGCTTTGCTACCAGTTATTATTTTCTCCTTAATTTTCTCGAAGAACGGAAAAAAATTGAAGACCTGGAGAAACAACGTTTAAATAACATTATCCAAATAGCTAAATCAGAAAATGCCTATTTAAAGGCGCAGATACAGCCACATCTGTTATTTAATACTTTAGATTTTATTTATCAAAACGCTAAAGATTCTTCCCCGGTTGCCGCAGAAGCCATTCATTCTCTGGCTGAGATGATGCGCTATTCGGTTGATAGCAATCAGGATAAAGAGTTTATTTTGCTTGATGAGGAGATTAATCAGGTAGAAAACCTCATCAACCTGCACCAGCTCCGTAAAGATCACCAGGTACAGCTCCGTTTTTGGTACGATGATGAAATACGCAATGTTAAAATCATTCCTTTAGTATTAACCACTTTGGTAGAAAACATGTTTAAACATGGCGAACTGCTTACGCCATCACATCCTGCCGAAGTGAGTTTGAACATTAAAAATGGTCAACTTACAATAGAAACCTCAAACTTAATAAAAGCAATTAAAGATAATTCAGGCTTAAGTTCTGGGATGGAAAATATAAAGAAACGTTTAGCTTACACCTATGGCAAGAATGCTGAATTCAGCTACTTTACTGATTCAAACCAGTATTTCAAAGTAATGTTAGTTATTAAAATCAAATAATATAACCCGCTTTAATAATTTTAGTTTAAAATTTCAAATTACCCAATAATCTCAAAAGAAAAGCTGATTTTCCTTGCCGAATACATAAAAATCCGTTTCGAATGTGTTTTTTTTCCATTTTAATGGTTGAAATTGTAATTTGCATCAACTAAACCTATAAAAAATGTCAATAAGTTGTATCGCTATTGATGACGACCCTCATTCCTTAGAGAGTTTGATAGCATATATGGAGAAGCTGCCTGATTTAAAGCTTATCCAAACTTTTACTGAACCGCTCCAAGCCCTGGCAGAAATATCGGTATCTAATCCTGTCGACATTATTTTTATGGATGTCGAAATGCCTTCGCTTTCCGGAATCGAATTAGCAACCCTATTAAGGCAAAAAACAAAACACCTGGTTTTTACTACGGCGCACCCAAGGTATGCCATTGATGCTTTTAAAGTTGATGCAGATGCTTATTTACTTAAGCCTTATTCTATTTTACATTTTACGAAAACAATAAACAACCTCTATCCAACTGGAAAAAAAGCACAACATCCTTTTTCCATTTTCGACGATCATTTCTTTTACATCCCTTTACAAGGGGAAAATGCTGATTTAGTAAGAATAGATCTGAATGAATTGATTGCAATAGAAGAAATGGGGGAAGATATTCAATTTAAAACTACAAAAAATGCTTTTCTAAGTTCAAAATCTAATTTTACCAAGACTTTGAAAATGTTAAAAAAGCATTCAGCATTTATCCAGGTTAACCCTACTGTTGTTATTGCAAAACAGCATATCAAAAGTGTACTCGGCAATAAAATCCTGCTTTCTGGCGAAACATCTTTTACTATTTCGGGTACATATATAGAGCTTTTCGCAAATTTTATCAAGAACAATTTGCTTCAAGAAAAGCCCCGTCCAGGCAACATAATGTAGTCTTTAATAGACTATTATCAGCATCTCGAATCAATTTTAATGCATAATCAAAACATTACGCCTAAAACTTTGTATTAGGATAATCTATTTTGTTATTAATTAATTGATTTATCTGTTTTGAAAAAAGTGTTGGTTGTGGATGATGACCCAGATGTATTAGAAGTTTTCCAGGATGTATTAGAAACCGAACATTATAAAGTTTATCCGCTACTATCGCCACGGCATATTTTTAAAACAATAAGAGATTTTAATCCCGATCTGATTATTCTAGACATTATGTTAAATGGGATGGATGGGCGTGCTGTGTTTAAAGAGTTAAGGTTAAATCCTGAAACAGCGCGCATCCCCATTATTATGGCGTCGGCCAGGTATGATGAAAACTATATCACATCGCAACAATACCATCCCGACGATTATTTAGAAAAACCCTTTAATATGGCAGATTTGCTCCAAAAAGTAAGTGCTTTAACCGAAAATTAAAAAATCAGATATGAAATTAAAATTACTATTATCTCTTCTGTTGTTATGCGCAACAGTATCAATCAAAGTAAAAGCACAAAGCAGACCAGATAAACTCTATTCCATGAGTGGAATTGGCTTTGCATTTCCATTGGGTGAAACTTCGGACTATTTTAAGCCGAAATTTTCAACATCACTAGGTTTAAACTTGGGTTTGGGCAAAGGTGGTTTGTTCTTATACCCCAAAGCAAGTTTACATGCTTTTACTTTTAACCAGATAACGCCAGATGCGGGCTATACCTATACCTTACAAAAAGGCAGAGCAACCACCTACTTGCTAAATGTTGCTTTAGGATACCGTAAAATTGTAAATAAATGGGCTTTTTATGGTTTTGCTGGTGCCGGTGGCGGTTTTATTCTTACGCCTCAGGCCAGCGTAAATACGACAACCCTGCAGGTTAGCCAAGATAATAAATCGAATGGTTTGGGTATTGCCGAAGGTGGTGCCGGTATTGAGTACAATATTGGAGGTGCCAATTTATTTGTCGAGGCCAGTTACATGTATGGCTTCAGTAAAATCCAGAACCGGGCTTTTAATACTGTACCAATTTCTATAGGCATTAAACCAAATTTAAGTAAGCTATTAAATAAGCTTTAATAGTTGTATATACAAAACACCAGAGCGGTTACGTTAAATACATAACCGCTCTTTTTTATGCTAAAGAAATAATCAAAATTATTTTCATACTAATTATTTTAGCATAGATTTGTATTTCAAATTAATTTAATGTTATACGCAGTTGTAGATATCGAAACCACTGGCGGTCATGCCTCAGCAAATGGTATTACCGAGGTTGCCATTAACATCCATAATGGCAATGAAATAGTTGAATCTTACACTACCCTAATTAATCCGAAGCAGCCTATACCCGTTTACATTACTGCGCTTACAGGCATTGATGATAACATGTTGTTGAATGCCCCAACTTTTGATGATGTTGCTTTACAGATTTATCAATTATTAAACGATAAGATTTTTGTGGCGCACAATGTAAACTTCGATTATTCCTTTTTGAAGCATCATTTGGCAGCTGCAGGATATGATTTACAATGCAAAAAGCTGTGTACGGTAAGGTTGAGCAGAAAACTAATTCCTGGTAAATCTTCATATAGTTTAGGAAAACTTTGCACAGCCTTGCAGATCCCGATTCAAAACCGACACCGGGCAGCGGGAGATGCAGATGCGACCAGTATCCTATTCAATTTATTGCTAGAATACGATCAGGAAGGCATAATAGCAGAAATGCTGAAGAAAACATCGAAAGAGCAGGTTTTACCTCCGCACTTAGATAAAGCTTCTATCCTGAGGTTACCTCATCAACCTGGCGTATATTATTTTAAAGATAGTAAAGGCAAAATTATTTATGTTGGAAAAGCTAAAGACCTTAAGAAACGCGTAACCAGCCATTTTACAGGTAATACACCTAACCGGCAACGCCAGGATTTTTTACGCACTATCCATGATGTAGACCATGTAATTTGTGGTACAGAATTAATGGCACTCATTTTAGAAGCCAATGAAATTAAACGCCTTTGGCCTGAAAATAATCGGGCAATGAAACGTTATGAGCATAAATATGATTTATATGTTTTCGAAGATCAAAACGGCTATTTGCGCTTAGCGGTAGATAAACATAAAAAAAACAATAACGCCTTCCAGAGTTTTAACAGCTTATTGGAAGGTTATAATTTCTTAAACCAACTGGTTGATAAATACCAGCTTTGTGCAAAGCTCTGTTATTTGCAAAAAACAGCAACCAAATGTTATGCCCATGAAAATGGCCAATGTTTTGGTGCATGCAGTGGAATCGAAACCGTGGCTGTTTACAACAAAAAATTAAATGCTGCATTAAGCGACGTTCAAAACCAACAACCAAGTTTCGCATTGGTGGATGAGGGCAGAAAAGAAGAAGAATTTAGCTGCCTGGTTGTTGAAAATGGAAAATTTTATGGAATGGGTTACTTCACCAATAAGAATTATCTTGCTGATGGTCTGGCACCAATCAAAAGTGATCTTTCTATCTATCAGTCCAACAGCTATATCCTAAATTTAATTCTGAATTACGCAGAACAACATCCACAGAAATTGTATAAATTGTAACTATTAATTGCATACCATGGATTCATCAACTTTTATAGCTCACTGCCTATCTTTTGATGAAGTTATTGAGCTGCCGCATTTCGAAAAAACTTCATTCCGGGTAAATAAAAAGATCTTTGCTACACTAAATCTTCAAAAAAAGCAGGCAACATTTAAATTATCGGAAATTGATCAGTCTGTTTTCTGTAATTTTGATCGCAACAGCATATGGCCGGCTACCGGGGCCTGGGGCAAACAAGGCTGGACAATTTTTCATCTAACAGCATTAACAGACGAAATGCTAATCGATGCACTTACACTTTCTTATTGCAATGTGGCGCCTAAAAAACTTTCCGAAAAATATAAATGTTAAGTGTATTATTCCCGAACATAACGGTCTATGCTTGATGAGCTAAAATGCCCTTAATGCCTTACATGGTAAGAATTAGCACAATAACTTTACTAACCAGTTAAGCCTATGAGATTATAAAAACATAGGCTAATAAAAGCATTATGATTTTTAAAGGCGCAACATTGCCGCAATACTTTAACCACATAAGGAATAGAAGAAAATATAAGTTAATTACGATAACCTAAATTGTCTCAAACAGCCCTGTTAATTTTCTTTTTTAGCAAGGGTAACTCTGTAGCTGCTTACCTATCTTTACTTACATCAAATATAAAACGTTATGATAAAATCACTTTGGATAAACCTTCCGGTAAAAGACATTAACAAGTCTAAAGCATTCTTCACGCAGCTCGGTTTCACGCTTAACCTCCAATATGGCGCCCGTGAAGATTCGGCGTGTCTTTTGGTAGGAGAAAGTAATTTAGCAATTATGCTTTTTGAAGAAGCTTTGTACGAAGGTTTTGCAGGAACCAATATTGCCGATAAACGCAATGGAGGCGAAGTATTATTCTCTTTCGATGCAGAAAGTCCGGAAGAAGTAGATGATCTGGCGGAAAAAGTGGTAGCTGCCGGTGGTACACTTTACGGCGAGCCAGGCTACAAAGATGGCTGGATGTATGGTTGTGGTTTTGTTGATCTGGATGGTCAAAGATGGAGTATTCTCTATATGGATATGAGTAAAATGCCCTTGGGTTAATTTTATCATTCTAGAAAATAAATTAATATTTGCGTAAGCGATTACTTACACTTATATTTGTAAGCAATTACTTACGCAATTAATTTTATGAGAAGAGATGTATTTCAAGCCATTGCTGATCCTACCCGAAGAGAAATCATTAATCTGATTGCTCATAACACCTTAAATCTAAATGCAATTGCCGAAAATTTCGATGTGAGCCGACCTGCCATTTCACAGCACATTAAAGTTTTAACAGAATGCGGGTTAGTAGAAATTACCCAACAAGGCCGTGATCGGTACTGTAATATACAATTTCAAAAACTAGCAGAAGTATCAAAATGGGTAGAACAATACCGTACTTTTTGGACAAGCAAATTAGATGCTTTAGAAACACACTTATTAAAAGACGCTAAATCAAAATAAAGATGGAAAACGAACCAATTATTGTAGAAAGGGTGTATAACGCCCCTATCGAAAAAGTTTGGAAAGCTTTAACCGATAACAATGAAATTAAACAATGGTATTTTCAATTGGAAAACTTTAAACCTGAAGTAGGCTTTAAGTTTGAATTTTCTGGTGGACCAGACGATGGGCCTCAATATTTACATCTCTGCGAAATAACAGAAATTGTTGAGGGCAAGAAACTCGCCTACACTTGGCGATATGACGGTTATCCGGGCAATTCGGTGGTAAGTTGGGAGTTATTTGAGCAAGGTGATCAAACAAGGTTGAAATTAACACATAGTGGTATAGAAAGCTTTGCTGAGAACGGCTCTGACTTTGCCAAAACAAGTTTCAATGGTGGCTGGACTTATTTCGTTAATGATGCGCTTAAAAATTATCTGGAACCAGGAGCGTAATTTTACTCGTTCGTCATTCTGAATTTATAGTGAAGTCAGGTGTTACCACCTGACTTAGGATATATCTAAAGATTTGATGAAGTGTAAGATGGTAACATTTTACAGCACAGATAATGCTTTAGCTTGATTTATAAGTTGCATTAAGATTCCCGCCTGCGCGAGAATGACGACCTTTCTAATACTGGTCGTAGCATCTCGCTACGACCTAAAAACACCTATACTTCTTCTAAAGCCGATTTTATGGCTGCATAAATATAATCAAGATCTTCATCGCTGATTACATACGGTGGGAGGATATAGATAATGTTGCCCAATGGCCTCAATATAATTCCCTTATTTAAAAAGTACGAATACAACAAATTACGGAGATTACTTAAATAAGAAGTTTCATTATCAGTCTCCCACTCAATTGCAATAATTGTTCCCGTTTGCCTAATGGCTTTAACTTTAGGATGCGTTTTAATTTCTTCAAGAAAAACAGCATGTTTGGCTTCTACACGCTTAATATTCTGAAGTGTTTCGCTTTTTAACAGAATATCTAAACTCGCTAAAGAAGCTACACAGGCAATCGGATTCGCTGTAAAAGAGTGTCCGTGGTAAAGTGTTTTTAATTTATCGTCGCTTAAGAATGCTTCAAAAATCTCCTTCGTACAGGTGGTTACCCCTAATGGCATTGTCCCACCGGTTAAACCTTTGCTTAAACAAATAATATCAGGCTTATTAGTTAATTTCTCGCAAGCGAAATAAGTTCCTGTTCTACCGAAACCCGTCATCACTTCATCAGCAATGGTTAAAATTGCTGCATCTTTACAGGCAGATAAGAGTTGATCCAAATATTTAGCTTCGTACATCAACATACCACCCGATCCTAGAATGAGTGGTTCGAAGATAAAACAAGCGGTATCCTTAAGATTTGAGATATGAGATATGAGATGAGAGATGTTATTTTCGTTTGGCAGATCGATAAACTCGACATCGAACAATAGACTGTTAAAGGCATCCGTAAAAATACTGCGGCCGCTAACAGACATAGCACCAAAAGTATCGCCATGATAGGCGTTTTTAAAGGCTAAAATCTTCGCTTTTGGCGTACCCTTATTGTCCCAGTACTGGAGGCACATTTTTAAGGCTACTTCTACTGCTGTTGATCCGTTATCCGTATAAAAAACTTTATCTTGTTTACCTGGCAATATAGGTAAAAGCCTTTCTGCAAGCAGTACAGCGGGCTCGTGCGTAAAACCTGCAAAAATCACATGTTCAAGCACATTGAGCTGCTCGGCTACTCTTTGTGCAATATAAGGGTGTGAATGACCATGAATATTCACCCACCAGGATGAAACCGCATCGATATACCGTTTACCATCCTCATCAAAAACGTACACCCCCTCTCCCCTAACAATCGGGATATGGGGAAGTGCATTCTTCATTTGGGTATAGGGATGCCAGATTACCTTTTGATCGCGTTCAGTTAAATTGAGTTGGGAATCTAGAGTATGGAGTTTGGACGAATCGGGCATCATGATTAGAATTTAACTGAATATTGATTTTTTAAAAGCAGGCCTACGGTTTTATCTGTTTTAAAGGTAATATCCTCAATATTTAAATCTTCGATTTTCACCCACCTGAAAGCCTGAAGAATTTCACCTTCTCCATCGAAATCGTAAATAACATCTTTAAAGGCCAGCTGCAAAGGCGCTTTTTCTTTAACGATATAATATACACTAATTACCTGGCTATCGTTAAATGACGATTTTTCAAAAAAATCTGTAGTATAAAAATGAGATAATACTTCAATTTCAGCATCGCACTCTTCCACAAACTCACGTTTTAATCCATCGATTAAGCCCTCGCCAAGCTCTAAACCACCACCCGGAAACTTACTGAAACGAAAGCCATATTCTTCTTCATCACTTACCAAAACCTCATTATTGTGATTAATTAACAATCCATAAACCCTAACATTAAAGTAGCTCATTTTCGAAATGCTTTTTATTTTTAATTACTATTTCTGGCGTCCATACAATTTCCTTTTTAAAGGCCTCTGCCCTCACCGGACATTCACTCATATGGCAATAATGGCAACACTCAGGCAAGCATGGATCTGCATGAATAAAGAGTTCTGCTTTGCGGAAGCCATTTTTATTGATCAGTTCATCAATCTGCGAGATTTCGCGGTGAACTTTATTTAAGTCAAAATAATAAGGCAATGTTACATGGCAATCGATATGAAATTCAGGGCCATATTGCTGGGTACGCAGGTTGTGCACATCAATCCACGGGTTGTGCCTGTTCTTTTGTAAAACATCTACTACTTCTTCAACAAGTGTAAAATCACTTTCATCCATTAATCCACCCACCGAACCACGGGTAAGTTTATAGCCAGAATAAACAATATAAAAACCTACCAAAAAGGAAAGCAGGCTATCTAGCCAAATAATATTTGTTAGCTGAATTAATATTAAGCCAACAACAATCGCCGCGCTGGTGTAGGTGTCAGTTAATAAATGTTTACCATCAGCCTGCAATGTAACCGAATGCTCATCTTTACCTACATTGATGAGGTATAGGCCAACAATCAGATTAATCAAGCCCGTGATACCAATAATCAGCGTTCCGGTTAATAGTTCCCCTACCAAATGAGGATAGATAAGGTTGTACGAAGATTTGAAGATGATAACCACTCCAGCGATCAGAATCAATATCCCTTCTACAAAAGCCGAGAAAAATTCAACTTTTCCATGTCCATAAGGATGATTTTCGTCGCGGGGTTGCGTGCTTAGGTAAATGCTATAAAAGGCAAAACTCCCTGCTATTACATTTACAATACTTTCTGCTGCATCTGTTAAGATGGCATTCGATCCCGTAATAAAGTACGCAACAAACTTGGCCAACATCAGCACCACACTCACCACCAGAGAAATTATTATAGCTTTCTTTTTTACCGACACCAGGATATTTTTTTCAAAAATACGCTTATCGAATAAATTAAATGAGAAAAACTATGTCTTTTTTAGTGCAGAATAATATTTGGTTTATATATTTGCGCTCAAAGTAATTAACCATGAGCACCTTATCCAAAAGAATCAACAGTCTATCTGAATCTGCAACCCTTAAAATGACCAAACTTGGCCGTGAATTAGCGTCTAAGGGCATTAACATCATTAGTTTAAGCGTTGGTGAACCCGATTTCAACACACCCGATCACGTAAAAAATGCTGCTAAAAAGGCATTAGACGAAAATTACACACGTTATTCACCGGTACCGGGCTACCCAGACCTGCGCCAGGCGATCGTAAACAAGCTAAAAACAGAAAACAACCTGGATTATGATATTTCTCAGATCGTTGTTTCAACAGGTGCAAAACAATCTTTATCGAATGTTATTTTAACTTTGATTGATCCTGATGATGAAGTAATCATCCCTACTCCATACTGGGTTTCTTACTCTGAAATGGTTACCCTTGCAGAAGGAAAATCTGTTTTTATCGATACAGACATTGAAAGTGATTTCAAAATCACCCCTGCGCAATTAGAAGCAGCCATTACGCCAAAATCGAAATTATTTATGTTTTCTTCGCCATGTAACCCAACAGGTTCGGTTTATAGCAAAGAAGAATTAGCAGCACTGGTTGCCGTTTTCGAAAAACACCCTAATATCTACATCTTATCTGATGAGATTTATGAGCACATTAACTTTGTTGACAAACATGAGTCTATTGCTCAATTCGATAGTATTAAAGACCGTGTAATCATTGTTAACGGTTTCTCTAAGGCTTTCGCCATGACGGGTTGGAGATTAGGTTATATTGCCGCTAATAAAGAAATTGCAGCAGCTAACGATAAATTACAAGGGCAAACTACTTCTGGAACCTGTTCTATTGCACAAAGAGCAGGAATTGTTGCTTACGAGCAAGGTTTGGCCAGTGTTTTAGAAATGAAAGAAGCATTTTTGCGTCGTAGAGAATTGGTTTATAATTTATTAAACGAAATCCCAGGTGTAAAAACAAATCTTCCTGATGGTGCTTTCTACTTTTTCCCAGAAATCAGTTCTTTCTTCGGTAAAAAAGACGCTGACGGAAATATAATAAAAGATTCTTCAGATTTAGCTTTATATCTATTAAATGTTGGTCACGTAGCAACCGTTGGCGGCGATTCGTTTGGTAATAACAACTACATCCGTTTATCTTACGCAGCATCTGACGAAAGTTTAGTTGAAGCATTAAGAAGAATAAAAGAAGCTTTAGGGAAATTAGCCTAATCAATTTTCAGTTAGCGGTTTTCAGTTAACTTTATAAAAAAACCCCTCGTTAATTAAATTTAGCGAGGGGTTTTTATTTTTTCTCATCTTCAATGATCGTCACCCTGAATTCATTTCAGGGTCTTATCTATTGAGATTTTACTATCGTCTTCATTTGTAACGAGGATAAAGGCGATTTTATCGCCATAAATATTATTATTTAGGCCATATCACACCAATCACATTGGGATATTTTTATGATTTGGAAATGAAAGCAAGCATTTCATCGGAGAATCCAGTCCTTCTTTCCGTTACAAGTCCAGCGCTGTGGACTTTTCCACTGCAATAAGGTTTATGAACCATGGGCATTGCAACTGAAAACGGTCTTCAGCCGAATTTCTATCGTACAATCATCATCTTGACTACATACCCATCTCCGAGCCGTCATCTCCGGAGCACAGCGTAGTGGAGAGATCTATCTCAAGAAATAAAAGAAATCATACGTTTGATGCCCTACTAATTTCCCTTCTAGTAGTTGCCTCACCGACAACTAGAATAGTATTTTTGATTGTGCAACTGAAACTAGCTCCTTATCGCCTCTACCGGATCTAATCTTGATGCTGAATATGCTGGCCAAAAACCAGAGATAGTGCCAATGATTATCGATATGCCAATACCTAAGGCAATATTGTTCAAGCCCAGTATAATGTGAAAATCAGTAGCCGCACCAATGCCCAAGGCGAGCAGAAAGACGAGTAATAAACCCAGCAAACCGCCTAAAATACAAAGCGAAATCGATTCGAATATGAATTGAAGCAGGATAAAATAGTTTTTTGCACCCAACGATTTTTGAATACCAATAATATTGGTACGTTCCTTAACCGATACGAACATGATATTGGCAATACTGAAACCACCAACCAAAATCGAAAATCCACCAATTACCCAACCGGCAATATTTACCATTTTAAACATCGAATCTAACTGGTTAGAAATAATGGTAGTTTTATTTAGTGCAAAGTCTTCTTCCTGGCCAGGTCTGATTCTGTGGATGGAGCGCATTAAACCTTTCAATTCGCTTTCTACCTCTTCTAAATTCACATTGTCCTTACCACGAACTGTAATCTGTGGACCATAACGCTCGCTTTGGATGTCTAAAACACCTTTTGCAAAAGCAATCGGAATATTTACGTTTTTATCAAGAGAAGTACCTAACATATCTTCTCCTTCTTTTTTAAAAACACCAACAACAGTTAATCTTCTTCCTAAAATCTGTACCTGTTTGCCCACTGGCGCATCCCCATCAAAAAGTCCGTCGGCTATATCAGAGCCTAAAATACAAACAGGTGAGCCATTTTTACTCTCATTTTCGGTAAAATACCGTCCGTCCTGAAGCTCGAAATTCCATGTTTTATTAAAATCGTGCGATGCGGCCCATACCGAAATCCCTTCTACGGAGCTACTTCTGTATTTGATCGTCCTATCGTTAGTCGATATTTCGAACGTAACGCCTTGTGCATTTTCAATTCTCTCGCGGAGGGCTTCAAAATCGCGCAATGAAGGCTGAGGGCGGTTCATATATTTCCACCAAGGGTAATTATCACCAAAACTCCACGGCCATTTTTGAATATAAATAGTATTGGAACCCAGTTTATCTACACTGGACTGCAATTTACCGCGAAAGGTATCTACCGCAGAGAATACAGCAATAATGGTAAAAATACCAATTGTTATAGCCAAAAGCGATAACATGGTGCGTAATTTATTCTGGCGCAACGCATCAAATGCAAAACGGAAACTCTCGCCTATTAGCCTAAAGATTATCATAATTAAAGGTTAGATGCAAAGCTTTTCAAAAGGTTACAGCTTATCTTCAAAACTAATTAATTTTTATGTCTACAATGCATTAATCGCCTTGTATTATTTGATTTAAAATGATTAAAACATAATATACATAAATTGCGTTTGATAAAATACGAAAAAGAAAAATTAAATTCGTATTTTTGCACCTCAAAAAATTCATCAAGAATGAAATTATCACAATTCAAATTCAACTTACCAGAATCATTAGTAGCCAACAATCCGGCAGAACAACGCGACGAAGCTCGCCTAATGGTTTTACACAAAGACAGCGGTAAAATTGAACATAAAATTTTTAAAGACGTTTTAGGTTATTTCGATGACAAAGACGTAATGATATTAAATAACACTAAGGTTTTCCCTGCCCGTTTATATGGCAATAAAGAGAAAACCGGTGCAACCATCGAGGTTTTCTTGCTACGTGAATTAAACAAGGAATTACGTTTATGGGATGTTTTGGTAGATCCGGCACGTAAAATCCGCGTAGGTAATAAATTATATTTTGGCGACGACGATTTATTGGTTGCTGAAGTTGTAGATAACACCACATCACGTGGCCGTACCATCCGTTTCTTATTTGAAGGTACTGACGAAGAATTTAGAAAAAATGTTGAAATTTTAGGCGAAACTCCACTTCCTAAATATATTAAACGTAAAGCTACTGCTGAAGATAAAGAACGTTATCAAACCATTTTCGCTAAGCACGAAGGTGCCGTAGCTGCTCCAACTGCAGGTTTACACTTCAGTCGCGAGTTGATGAAACGCCTTGAACTTAAAGGCATAGAATTTGCAGAAGTAACTTTACACGTTGGTTTAGGAACTTTCAGAACTGTTGAGGTTGAAGATTTAACCAAACACAAAATGGATTCTGAGCAGTTTATTATCGAGCCAAAAGATGCAAAAATTGTAAACAAAGCTTTAGAGGAAAAAAGAAAAATCTGTGCGGTGGGTACCACTTCAATGCGTGCTATCGAATCAGCTGTTTCTGCTAACAGAACATTAAAATCAGCTAACGATTGGACCAGTAAGTTTATCTTCCCTCCTTACGATTTCAGTATTGCAAATTCAATGATTACCAATTTTCACACACCGGAATCTACTTTATTGATGATGGTAAGTGCATTTGGCGGATATGAAAACGTAATGAATGCTTACGAAGTTGCGGTAAAAGAAAAATATAAATTTTACAGCTATGGCGATGCCATGCTAATTATATAAGTTTTGCGGTTGGCGTTTGGCGGTTTAGCGCTAAACGCCACACCCTAAACGCTCAACTATGAAATATTACGCTATAATTGTAGCAGGCGGTTCTGGCAATCGGATGCAAACGGAAACCCCAAAACAATTTCTACTGCTTAAAAACCTTCCGGTTTTGATGCATACCATAAAAGCTTTTGCACAAAGTGATACTCAGCCTAAAATTTTATTGGTTCTAAACAAAGATCAACAAGCATACTGGACTCGGTTATGTGAGGAATTTAATTTTCATGTACCACACCATGTTATTGATGGTGGCACGGAGCGCTTTTACTCTGTGAAAAATGCCATCCACGCTATCGAAGAAGAAAGTTATGTTGCCATTCACGACGCTGTTCGTCCGCTCGTTTCCAAATCACTTATCGACAACTGTTTTAATGAAGCTGAGCTACAGGGAAACGTTATTGCAGCCGTACAATCAAGCGATAGCGTACGCTTGCTTAGAAACGATAAAACGACAGCATTAAAACGTGATGAGATCTATTTAGTACAAACGCCACAAACTTTTAGCCTTAGCATCCTTAAAGAAGCTTACAACCAGGAATTCAATGCTCACTTTACAGATGACGCAAGTGTGGTAGAATCAATTGGTTATGAGATTAATATCATCGAAGGAGAAAGAGGAAATATTAAAATTACCTATCCAATCGATCTGGAGCTTGCCGAATTGTTGTTAAAAAATTAAAACGTAAAAAAGGAGTTTCGAAATGAAACTCCTTTTTTACGTTTATTTTGAAGTGTCACACACTTTTAAACCAATGAATATCGGTGCAATATATTTTTTACGCTGCCCGGCCAATTATTTTAAGCAGAATTGCAATAACTGCGATTACCAATAAAACGTGGATTATGCCGCCAACGTCTCCGAAGCCGTGAAACACAAACCCTATTACCCATAGTATTACCAATACTACTGCGACTAAATACAATAAATTTCCCATAGTGTTAATTTTTTAGCAATGTTATATTATTGGTGTATTAACACTTGACTTTTTACTTTTGTTTAAAAAATGTAATTATTTTATCGATATGATGAATAATATGGGAAATGATAAAGAAAAAAACCTCCCAGTTTAGCTGGGAGGTTTTTTTATGATTTCTAATGTTTAGTATTCGTCCTCGTTAAAGAAGAAATCTTCTTTAGTTGGATAATCTGGCCAAATTTCCTCAATGGTTTCATAAGGTTCGCCATCATCTTCTAATGCCTGTAAGTTTTCAATTACTTCTACTGGGGCACCAGAGCGGATACCATAATCAATTAATTCGTCTTTAGTTGCAGGCCATGGTGCGTCTTCCAAGTGCGATGCTAATTCTAATGTCCAATACATATCGTCAATTCAATTAAATTCTTGTTCTTATTATTGCGCAAAGTATATTAAAATTTTTGAGCAAAACAAACTTATTTTTCCACTATTAAACCCGCGGAATCCAAATGTTTTCTTCCGCCTTAAAATACACGGTCAGTTTTCGTGCCAAAACAAATAAATAATCGCTTAAACGATTCAAATAAACCGTTACACGCTCATCTACAAAGCTATTTTCTGCAAGCGCTACTGTCAGTCGTTCTGCCCTTCTACAAACACATCTAGCAATATGGCAGTAAGAAACTACAGTATTTCCGCCAGGTAAAACAAAATGTTTTAAAACAGGCAGCTTTTCATTCATCAGATCCATCTCATTTTCCAACAAGGTAATATCAGTATCGTGCAGATCGGGGATCTTCATTTTAGAAGTATCTGGGTCTGCCGCAAGCGATGAGCCAACGGTAAATAACCTATCCTGAATTTCCTTTAGTAGTTTCTGGTCGTGCGCCTCAATATCCTGACACATAATTAATCCGATGTACGAATTTAACTCGTCAACAGTTCCATAGGTTTCGATACGTAAATGATATTTAGGCACACGGGTACCACCAATGAGTGATGTTTGGCCCTTATCGCCGGTTTTAGTGTAGATTTTCATACCCCCTGCCCCCTAAAGGGGGAATAATATGGTTAGTCCTAAAAGTCCCCTTTAGGGGATTTAGGGGTTAATTAATTTTCTCCCAATCGCTGCCCGTATCTTTCAAAGCCTGCAAACGTGGAGATACATTTTTTATATCTGTATTTAAATAATCGTTTTCAATCAAACCATCACGCATCCGTACAATACGGTGAGCGTGCTGCGCAATATCTTCCTCGTGCGTAACCAGAATAATGGTGTTCCCTTTACTGTGGATTTCTTCCAGCAGGCCCATTATTTCAATTGATGTTTTGGTATCTAAGTTACCTGTTGGCTCATCGGCCAAAATAATAGATGGATTATTGATCAAAGCCCTGGCTACGGCCACACGTTGACGTTGACCGCCCGATAGCTCATTTGGCTTGTGATCCATACGATTGCCCAAGCCTACATTTTCTAATGCTTTAGCTGCTCTTGCATCCCTGTCCTTTTTACTTGTTCCGGCATAAATTAAAGGTAAGGCAACATTATCTAAAGATGTTGAACGTGGCAATAAGTTAAAGGTTTGAAAAACGAAACCGATTTCCTGGTTGCGCACTTCTGCCAAGGCATCATCAGTCATGTGACTCACGTTGGTTCCATTTAAAACATAGGTTCCGCTTGTAGGTGTATCTAAACAGCCTAAAATATTCATCAGGGTTGATTTACCGGAACCAGATGGGCCCATCAATGCTACGAATTCGCCTTTATTGATATCTAAAGAAACTGATTTTAAAGCGTGAATCACTTCAGATCCAATAACATATTTACGGCCAATTTCTTTTATAGTGATGAGTGGTTTCTCCATGTTTTTTCTTTTTTAGACAAGCGTAAAGGGTAAGATGTTACAAGAGGGTTAAAGATTACTGCATAAATGTTAATCTTAATGATGCTGAATTTAATCCAGCATAGCGATTACACCATTATTTCTCAATAATTTTTGGTACCATAAAAAATTGGTCGGTATGCTTGGCTGCGTTTTTCAAACCATCAGCTGTAGCTATTTCCTGCTTAACTACATCTTCTCTCCAAACATTAACTGATTCGTTCATATAAACCAAAGGTTTCACGTTTGAAGTATCTAGTTCATTTAACTTTTCCATGAATGACAAAATTTTGTTCATTTCAGGGATCAGTGTATCCACTTGTTTTTCATCAATATGAATTCTGGCCAGATCGGCTATTTTATGGATGGTTTTTGCGTCTAAATTCATATTTATACTAACTTACTATCAATCAATCTGTAAACCTTTTCTTTCAACACATCAGAATCAACATCTGCCAAAGTTGATGTATTTATGGGTTTGTGGACGTAAATATCGCAAATTCCTGGCTTACTTCCATACTTTGCGCCATCATCCCAATTAATTTTCCAAACATTGGTAATACTCACAGGTACCAGCGGTATATTTTTATCGATAGCCAAGCGGAACGGACCATTTTTAAACTCACCCAACTTTGGTGGGTAATGGTCGTCTATTTTACCTTCTGGAAAAATAATAAGGCTCATCCCCTTTTCTAGGTTTTCGCCAGCTTTTTTAAATGCTTTAAAAGCCGAAATCTTACTGTCGCGGTTTACAGAAATATCGATGGTTTTAAAAAAAATGCCCAATACGGGATTATTCAACAGCTCATCCTTTCCCATAAAGTGGAATTTACCATGTCCCATGATGCAAAAAATCATAATATCCAGGTTAGAGGTATGGTTGGCACAATAGATATATGCTTGTTTACGATCTAGTTGTTCTTCATATTGATAACGAAAAAAAACAGCTGAAAACAGACTGCACAAAAAACTGTTGGCTTTTCTGAAAAAATTGAGCGTACTGTAGTACTTCTCATTACGCGAGGTAATGTAATATATTGGATAGAACAGAGCGAAAAAAAACAGTATCCAGAATAGAAACCATATCCGGTGTACTTGTCTTAGAAGATAAATCATAGATAACCAAAAATATAAAATAGTTTCATATTTCAAACAACTGATTGCATAGGGCTAAGATTATGGTTGCAATACCAATCGCTGGCAAACCTGGTCAAAAAATCTCTCCGCTTCGGTCGAGATAACGACGACACTAAAAAAATCTTACCATTAAAATTGAAGCGATTTATGATTTGCTTGTATTTTATTTTTAATTTCGTGCCATTATGAAAGAAACAGTGGTGAGCGGTATCCGCTCAACAGGAAAATTACATTTGGGTAATTATTATGGTGCAGTTAAAAACTTCGTTCAAATGCAGAACGACTACAATTGCTACTTTTTTATCGCCGATTTACACTCCTTAACTACACATCCTACTCCAGCCGATTTACATGGAAATATTAAACATGTTTTGGTTGAATATCTGGCTAGTGGGATTGATCCAGAAAATAGTACCATTTATATACAAAGTGATGTTCCGGAAATTGCGGAGCTTTATCTATACTTAAATATGAACGCTTATATGGGGGAATTGGAGCGCAGCACATCTTTTAAAGATAAAGTGCGTGCCAACCCAGATAACGTAAATGCAGGTTTATTAACCTATCCGGTATTAATGGCCGCCGATATTTTAATCCACAAAGCTACTAAAGTACCTGTTGGAAAAGATCAGGAACAACATTTAGAAATGGCCCGTACTTTCGGAAACCGTTTCAACAGGTTATACAATACAGAATATTTTCCGGAACCTTATGCTTTTAGCTACTCTGACAAACTGGTTAAAGTTCCTGGTTTAGATGGTAAAGGTAAAATGGGTAAATCGGAAGGCGAAGCCAATGCAGTTTACCTATCTGATGATCCTGAAACCATTCGTAAAAAAGTAATGAGAGCGGTTAGTGATGGTGGGCCAACAGAAGAAAATCAACCAAAACCTGAGCCTATTCAGAATCTTTTTGATTTAATGAAAGTGGTTTCGAGTGCCGATACACTTGCACATTTTGAAGATTTGTATAGCAAAATGCAGATCCGTTATGGCGATTTCAAAAAACAACTGGCAGAAGATATGATTATTACGACTGCACCTATGCGCGAACGTATTTTGGATATTGCCAAAAATGATTCATATTTAAGGCAAGTGGCTAAACATGGTGCATTAAAGGCCCGCGAAAGCGCGCAAAAAACCATCAGAGAGGTTCGCAGTTTAATCGGGTTTAAAAGTTTTTAATTAATATTGTGGTAAGTGGTTGGCGCTATAATCGCCTTACGCAAAAAGCTCACCGCAAAACGCAAGAAAATATGCACATAGCAATTGTAGGAAATATAGGTGCCGGTAAAACTACCTTAACAGGTTTATTAGCCAAAAATTATGGATGGGAAGCTTTATACGAGGCTGTGGACAATAACCCTTATCTGGAAGATTTTTACAGCGACATGAAACGTTGGAGCTTTAATCTTCAGATTTATTTCCTAAATAGTCGCTTTCAGCAAATTACCGACATTGAAGTAAATAAACGTAACGTAATACAGGACAGGACCATTTACGAGGACGCACATATTTTTGCAGAAAACCTGCACGATATGGCTTTAATGACCACCCGCGACCATGATAATTACAGAGCCATTTTTGATAACATTACCTCTTTTATTAAACCACCCGATTTATTGGTTTATCTGCGCGCATCGGTACCTACTTTGGTTAATAATATCCAACGTCGTGGCCGTGAGTACGAAGCAGGCATCCGTATCGATTACCTGTCTAAATTGAACGAAAAATACGAAGCCTGGATTAAAGGTTATAACCTGGGTAAATTATTGATTTTAGATAAAGATAAATTAGATTTCACCAACAACCCAGAAGATTTGGGTACGGTAATCCAATCTATTGAGGCTGAAATAAATGGATTATTTTAACCCCAAGTCCCTAAGAAATGGCAAGACGGAATAAAGTATTTAATATGATAAAGATGAATAAACATCTTGAATTTTTATAAAGTCTATCAACAGAATATATGAGCGATAGAAATTTAAAGTCCCCATTTGGGGATTTAGGGGTTATCGGAATTATTCCTGCGCGATATGCCTCTACCCGTTTTCCAGGAAAACCTTTAGTAGATATTGCCGGAAAAACCATGATCCAAAGGGTTTACGAGCAAGCATCGAAAGCTGAAAGCTTATCAAAAGTCGTTGTTGCCACTGATGATGTACGGATTGCTGATGAAGTAAAACGGTTTGGTGGAGAATTTATCTTTACCTCATCTAATCACCAAAGCGGAACCGATAGATGTGCCGAGGTGATTGAGCAATTACCTGGATACGATATTGTGATTAACATCCAGGGTGATGAACCATTTATCGAACCTGCACAGATTGAATTATTGGCGAGCTGCTTTACTGAAGAAAAAGTACAACTGGCAACATTAATCAAATCTATCCAGAGTCAGGAAAGTGTATACAACCCCAATAGCCCTAAAGTGGTGATCGATGTAAACGGTCGCGCCATGTATTTTAGCCGTAGCCCAATTCCTTTTATCAGAAATGGCGAACCAGGTGTATGGGCAGAAAAGCACCAGTTTTACAAGCACATCGGAATTTACGGTTACCGCACAGAATCGTTAAAAGCCATTACCAAATTACCACCCTCTTCTTTAGAAATTGCCGAAAGCTTAGAGCAGCTTCGCTGGATCGAAAATGGATTTTATATCCAAACAAAAGTAACTGACTTAGAAACAGTTGCAATTGATACACCAGAAGACCTGTTAAAACTGAATAAATTACTTAAGGCTTTGAAACTAGACTAAATTCCATTAAACATTGGTTATAAGTTTAGTGTTTAGAGGTTAGCGCGCCCCCCTAAACACTAAACTCTTCCTAACCTACCCAATCACCAGTTCCATCTGAATATTACATCGGGTATACGGTGTGGGCTTACCTGCCACTTTTTGGAAACCTAATTTATGGTAAAGGTTTATGGCTGGTTTTAAAATGGTATTGCTCTCCAAATAAATTTTAGATGCGCCTAACGATCTTGCCTTATCAATAATGGCATTTGCTAATAAAAACCCTACATTTTTTCCTTGTGCTTTTGGCGATACGGCCATTTTGGCCAGTTCAAAATCATATTCGCCATCATTCATTTTTACTAGTGCACAAACACCTAAGGGCTCGCCTTCGTAGCGCGCAACCAATATAAAACCTCCTTTATCTAAAATATAGCCCTGTGGATTATCCAAAGCTTTATAGTCAGTTTCTTCCATGGTAAAATACTGTGAAATCCACTCTACATTTAGCGACCTGAATATTTCCTGGTATTTGGGCTGGTAATCTATAATTTCAATCTTTAAACTATCCCTTTCTTTTTTCTTTTCCATTACCCTTCTCAACAAGGTTTTTTGCTCCAATAAAAACTCCCACTCGCCTATTGCTTCCCAAAGTTTATTTTGTGACTGGGCCGAAATTTCTTCAATAGCGGCATTTACATCAATTAGCTGGTCTTTTATTTTTTCTGAAATCTCTACTCCTTTTTTAGAAAGACTCACTACATTCCTACGTCCATCGGTTTTATCCTTACTTTCCTTTACATAACCTTTTTTCAGCATTTCACTGATGATTTTGCTTACCGATGGATGAGAATGGCCAATAGCTTTAGCCAGTTCAGTAATTGTTTTTTCTTTCTCTTGTGCCAAAGCATAAAATACAGGAAACCACTTAGGTTGCATATCAATATTATACAATTTATAAATCTGCGCTGCATCTTCAGTTACTTTATCGGTTAGCATTCTTAACCTACTGCCTATAGCTACTTTACCAGTTTCTTCGAAAAAATTCATAACAACAATTAATTACGTAATCAGTTACGCAAATATAAAAACTAAATTATAGTCTGCAACAGTTTTAATTGCTTAAGGGTAGTATTTTAGTATTTTCGCCCTTATATGAAAAAGAAAACGCTCCTATTTATATTCATTTTATGTGCCTATTCCGGTTTTGCACAAGATGAGCCCGGCTTAATGATAAAAACAAATATTTTGAATTTAATAGCCAAAAGTCCTACACTAGCCATAGAAAAGACTTTTTCAAACCGCTATGGTTTGGAGCTCGCTTACACCTCTGGCGAAATTAAAAATCTGGGCTATCGCGATTATCTCCATTACGAAGGCTTCTTGCTTCGTGCAAAGAAATACATCCGCCAGATTAAGAAAAGAGAAGCCAATGCTTTTTATGGAGTTTATTTCGGAAACCTCGATAAAACTGTTGTCTCGCATCGCTCAGTTGATGAAACCGGTATTTTCAGCTGGGGCCGCAACAGGGATTTTAACGCGGGTTCTTTGCGTTACGGCGGAACATTTGGCGTATCCTTTATTCCGGGAAAACATTTTCTTTTAGAGGGCTTAACAGGCTTAGGCTATGGGGATTATTATCATATTCAAAATAATCTAAACAATAGGCTACCTGGTGGTTATTTCGACTTTCAATTGTGGTTATCTATCGGGTATTCCTTTTAAATTTAAGGTATATCATAAAATATGGGCACGAACTAAAACATAAAATTTGTAGTTTTGAATATGAGAAATATACCGCTCTTCGTTGCTATCTGTCTGTTAGCGCTCGTTGCCTGTAATTCGAACAGCAAAAAGGAAACCAATGCCATTGAGTTTAAAAATGTTAACCAGCGCCTCGCTAAATCTTTTTCTGATTTAAAACGTTTAGACACTTTTAAGATCGAACTTACTGGCCGGAAACCCGAAGAAATGGTATTGAATTTCACAATCAAAAATGCCGAAGGAAAAGAAATTTACAACACCAAAATCAAAGGAACTGAGCTATTGGGCAGCACCGATCCAAATATTGATCTTTCAAAAGAAAAAGACCAGATTATTTTCTTAAAAACCATTGCTGATGATTTTTTTAGCGATGATAATTTTCTCGAACCTGCTGTAATGCCTGAAGATAAAGCCGATAATTACACCCCCGACAAAGCACTTTACGAAGAATTAAAAAAATCGGGATTAAATGGCTTTAAGTATCGTTTAGGAAAAGAAAACAACATTTACATTGCCTGGAGCGAAAAAGAACAAAAAGTAAAAATTTACTATAACTGTTGCTAATAGACATAAATCAATGCCAAGAATTTAGAAATGAAAAGATCTGAATTTATTGCAAACCGATTAAGAGCGGTTTTTTAAATGGGTATTATTAATACTACCTGGTTTGCTACCAAGGTTGAAGCTAAAAACGTTCCTATCTTAAACATTGCTCCCCCTGTAAAAAGAAAAGAACCAATACCGAAAAAGATTTCAAAAAAATTACCGGTCTCTACAACCGTTATGAGGATAAAAAGAACCCTATAAAAATAGAATCATTAAAAAAGAACGCTACACGCTGATACTTTAAGCGACCACCTCACCTAAAACAGTCACTATCAGAGATATAATATGACGAAAAAATATTCTGGCAAGTATCTAATCGAGCGATAATTTTTTGTACCTTTGTATCCCGTACAAAAACAATTAAACAGGTCCAAAACACTTGGTTAATTCCACAAATTATCAATCATGACAAAGTATATTTTTGTTACGGGCGGTGTTACTTCCTCTTTAGGTAAGGGCATCATTTCCGCATCTTTAGCTAAACTTTTACAGGCACGTGGCTACCGTGTAACCATTCAAAAATTCGATCCGTACATTAATATCGATCCAGGAACTTTAAATCCATACGAACATGGCGAATGCTTTGTAACCGAAGATGGTGCTGAAACCGATCTGGATCTTGGTCATTATGAGCGTTTCCTTAACGTTCCAACATCACAGGCAAACAACATTACTACTGGCCGTATTTACCAGAACGTAATTAATAAAGAGCGTAAAGGTGAGTATCTGGGTAAAACAGTTCAGGTTGTACCCCACATTACCGACGAGATTAAACGCAACATGCGTATTTTAGGTGATAGTGGTGACTATGATATTGTAATTACAGAACTAGGTGGAACTGTTGGTGATATCGAATCCTTACCGTTTATTGAGGCTGTTCGTCAGTTTAAATGGGAAGAAGGCAGTACCAATGCTATTGTGATCCACTTAACCCTGGTACCTTATTTGGCTGCTGCCGGCGAGCTAAAAACCAAACCTACACAACACTCGGTTAAAGCTTTATTGGAGTACGGAATACAGCCAGATATACTGGTTTGCAGAACCGAGCACCATATCAGCCCAGAGATCAGAAAAAAAATTGCTTTATTTTGTAACGTTAACATCAATGCGGTAGTCGAATCGATGGATGCATCAACAATTTATGATGTGCCATTGTTGATGTTAAAAGAACAATTGGATAAAACGGTTTTATCGAAATTAAAATTACCTACCAAAAACGACCCTGATATGGAAAGCTGGAAAGATTTCCTTGGCCGTTTAAAAAACCCTACAGCAGAGGTTAAAATTGGCCTGATTGGTAAGTATGTAGAATTACCTGATGCGTATAAATCAATTATCGAATCTTTTGTACACGCAGGTTCGAAAAACGAATGTAAGGTTAAAGTTGAATATATACACTCTGAAGGCATTTTCCCTGATAATGTAAAAGATAAATTAGGTCACTTACAAGGCGTTTTAGTTGCACCTGGTTTTGGTAGTCGTGGTATTGAAGGTAAAATTGATGCCATAAAATATGTTCGCGAGAATAATATTCCTTTCTTCGGAATCTGCCTGGGTATGCAATGTGCTGTTATCGAATTTGGACGTAACGTTTTGGGGTTGAAAGATGCACATACTACAGAAATTGAAGAAAATGCTGCCAATCCGGTAATTAACATGATGGAAGAGCAGAAAAAAATAACAAATAAAGGTGGAACGATGCGTTTAGGCTCTTATCCTTGTGATATTAAAAAAGGAACAAAAGCTTTTTCTATTTACGGTAAATCGCACATCAATGAACGCCACCGTCACCGTTACGAATTTAACAATGCTTATTTAAAGCAATATGAAGATGCAGGAATGATTGCATCAGGTATGAATCCGCAAACCAATTTAGTTGAAATTGTAGAGCTTAAAAATCATCCATTTTTCGTTGGCGGGCAGTTTCACCCAGAATTAAAATCAACAGTTGCTAATCCTCACCCACTTTTTGTTAAATTTGTCGCCGCTGCGATGGAGTTTGCGAAAAAGAAAACGAATTAAAAGCAGTACATACATAAATAATGGATAGAAATACCTTTACAGGACTGTTCCTGATTATGATCATTTTGGCAGGATCATTCTACTTTTTGAAGCCGAACGAGGCTGAAATGAAAAAAGCCAAAGAAACAGAGCGCTTAGATTCTTTGAAAAAAGCTGGCGTTACACCAGTACAAAAAGATACCACTAAAACTGCTGCTATTGCTAATCCAGCAGTAGATTCTTTAGCCTTAAAAGGCCCTTTTGGTACCGCAATTACTGGCACAGAAGCCAATACTGTTCTGGAAAACGAGAATTTATTAATCACTTTAAGCAATAAAGGCGGTAAAATTACCTCGGTAGAAATTAAAGGCCAGAAAACCTTTACTGGCAAACCGTTAATTTTATTTGATGGTGATGCTAATAAGTTTGGTTTAACTTTGAATGCGGCTGGTAAAGTGATCAATACAAATGATCTTTACTTCACTCCTACTAAAACAGGCAACACCGTTACCATGCGTGCCAATTATGGCGCCAATGCATATGTAGAATATGTATACGATTTAAAAGCGTTAAGTAACAAAGTCGCGTTTAATATCAATTTAGTTGGCTTACAGCAAGTAATTGCAGGCAATAACATTGGTTTAAACTGGCAGACTACTTTAAAACAGCAAGAAAAATCGCTCGAAAGTGAGCACCGTTATTCTGCACCATACTATAAATATTTAGATGGCGATGTAGACCACCTAAGTGTTTCTAAAGATGAGAAGGAAGATTTATCGAAAGGTAAAATCCAATGGTTCTCATTTAAGCAACACTTTTTCTCAGCTTCATTGATTTCGAAACAGGCTTTCGAGAAAGGAAGTTTAGAAGTTAAAATCCCAACAGCTCCAGGCCTGGTGAAATTTTATGATGCCAATATGCAATTGCCTTATGCACATACAGCCAACCAAGTTTATGAAATGGAATTCTATTTCGGAACCAACAAATTCTCTGCATTAAAAGCACAAGGTTATGATTTAGAGCAGCAGGTTGATATGGGTTACTGGCCTTTAAAATACATTAACCGTTTTATCGTATTACCTGTATTTAACTTCTTAAACAGCTTTGGCTGGAACTATGGATTAATTATTTTGGTATTAACCATTTTACTAAAAGTTGCTTTATCACCACTTACTTACAAGTCATACCTATCAATGGCTAAAATGAGGGTTTTAAAACCAGAAATGGACGAAATTAAAGCTAAAGTAGGTGAAGACAATCCAACATTGGTTCAACAGGAGTATTTAAAATTATATAAAAAAGCTGGTGTAAACCCGCTGGGTGGATGCTTGCCAATGGTATTACAGTTGCCTCTGGTTATGGCTTTCTTCTTCTTCTTCCCTAACTTATTTGAGTTACGCGGTGAGAGTTTCCTTTGGATGAAAGATTTATCTACTTATGACGAGTTTATCAAATTTGGCGTAAAAATCCCTTTCATTGGCGATCACTTGAGTTTAATGTGTGTATTGATGACGATCTCTACATTGATCATGACTTACTTTAACAATCAGGTTTCTGGTGCTACAGGCCAAATGAAATACATCGGTTACATTATGCCGGTTATTTTCTTAGGTGTATTGAATAGCTACCCTGCCGGATTAAACTATTATTATTTCTTGGCTAACTTAATGACTTTCGGACAACAGTTCTTAATTCGTAAAATGGTTGATGATGATAAAATTCATGCTTTAATTCAACAGAATAAAGCGAGACCAGCTGATGAGAAAAAGAAAAAATCTAAATTCCAACAACGTTTAGATGACTATATGCGTCAGCAACAACAAGCTAAAAAATAATTTAGCGGTTTAAGTATATGAGAACCCTCGATTACCTTAAGTGATCGAGGGTTTTTAGTTTTGACAGAAATCTTTATAATTGAAATAACTGTTTATTTGTGTTCTGTGAGGACACAGACCACGGAGATGCCCATCGATTGCTTAAGTAATCGGGGGGGGTTGCTTTAGGCTGAGCGATAAGCGGATGGCGTAAACTGCGCAGTACAACCTCTGGCCTTCGGCCTCTGACTTTCCAACTAAATGCTTTTAATTGTAATATTTGGCATACAAGTTTCCGAATAAGCTAAAAAATTCCAATTTTAGAAGATTAAATCTCAACCAACAAATTAATTAACTTTTAAAAATGCAAAAGAGACTAACTATTATTCTGTTTTTCGTTGTCGGCTTTGCCTATGCCCAAAAGAAACCTTTAGACCATTCGGTATATGATACCTGGGAATCAGTAGGGACAAAGCAATTATCAAATAATGGCCAATGGGCCATGTACAGCATCTTACAGCAAGAAGGAGATGCACAGTTGTACCTTACCAATATCAAAACGAATGCAAAGCTGAACATTCCCAGAGGAATGAACTCGCAGTTTAGTAACGATTCTAAGTTTGCTGCTTTTAACATCCGTCCTTTAAATAAAGATTTACGTCAGGCTAAAATAAAAAAAAGAAAGCCAGAAGAATTGCCAAAAGATTCGTTGGGTATTGCCAACCTCACCACTAGTACCGTTACAAAAGTGGCAAGGGTAAAATCTTTTAAATTTCCTGAAGAAGGTGCTGGTGTAATGGCCTATTTAACAGAAAAGCCAGATACAGCAAAGAAAACCGTAAAACCAACTGAGAAAAAAGATGGTGAAATGGATTTTGCGGATGATGAACCTGCAGGAAAAGGCAAAACTGAAGAAGGAAGTGATTTAGTGGTAAAAAATCTTTTAACAGGCACAGATAAAACCTATAAATTCGTTACCGATTATTATTTCAGTAAAGATGGCAAACAGTTGGTTTTTGCCTGTAGCGGATCTAAAAAGGACAAAACGGCTCCACAAGGTGTATTCTTGCTAAACACAGAAAAAGGCACATTAAAAAGCTTGATTAAAGGTAAAGGAAGTTTCAAAAATTTCACTTTTGATGAGGAAAGCGAACATGTGGCTTTTGTGGGCGAGCAAAGTCCGGAGAAACAGGAAATAAAAGATTACAATATTTATTACAACTCTTTAACACTAGATACCGCACAGATACTGGTTGATTTTGATATGCCAGGACTACCTGCAAAATGGTCGGTTAACGGCGATGGTAAAATAACCTTCAGTAAAGATGGCAAGAAATTGTTTTTCGGCATCTCCCCTATCAAAAAACCAAAAGATACCACTATTATAGATTTCGAAGTGGCCAAAGTTGATGTTTGGAATTACAAAGACGATTACTTGCAGCCTATGCAGCTTAAAAATGCAGATAGAGACAGTAAAAAAAGTTATTTATCGGTGATTGATGTTTATAGCAGTGATCCAAAAGTAATTCCATTAGCGGATTTAAAATTGCCTGATGCCAATCTGATTGCTGAAGGTGATGCAAATCTGGTTTTAGCATCTACAGACTATGGCCGCAGGATCGAATCACAGTGGCGTGGTTCTACCTCAAAAGATTACTATTTGGTCGATACTAAGAATGGACAGAAAAAGAAAATCATTGATAATTTAAGCGGTTATGCAATGGCTTCTCCTGCCGGAAACTATATTTTATATTTTGATAGAAAAGCAGGTAGCTGGAATACTTATAGTGTATCCACCGGAAAAGTAACCGTATTAACAGCCGGATTAAGCGAAAAATTTGTTGATGAGGAA
Organism: Pedobacter kyonggii; assembly: GCF_004310665.1. Classification (GTDB taxonomy): domain Bacteria; phylum Bacteroidota; class Bacteroidia; order Sphingobacteriales; family Sphingobacteriaceae; genus Pedobacter; species Pedobacter kyonggii. The sequence goes on from NZ_SIXF01000018.1 coordinate 85,986, forward strand.
AACGATGTACCGGATTTACCTTCCCCTTACGGCTTAGCAACATGGACTGAAGGTGATAAAGCTATTCTAATTTATGATAAATACGATATCTGGTCGTTCTCACCAGATGGAAAATCGGCTCCAAAAAATATTACTGCTGGTTTTGGAAGAGCAAATAACATTACCTTCCGTTACGAAAGAGTGCAACAGGAAAATAGATTTGAGCGCAATGCAGATAGCAAGTTTGTAAAACCGAACGAAACGGTTTGGTTAGATGGTTTTAACAATTTAACTAAAGAAAACGGGTTTTACCGTACCAACGTAGGTTCAGCTAAAGCGCCAGAGTTGGTAGTAATGGCAAAGTTTAAATATTCAAACCTGCTAAAAGCTAAAGATGCTGATGTTTACATTTACGATAAAGCCAATTATGTAGAATCGCCAAATGTGTATGTCACTACCGATTTCAAAACCGAAACCAAATTAAGCAATACCAACCCTCAACAAAAAAACTACAATTGGGGTACAGCTGAGCTGGTTAAGTGGACCACGCCGAAAGGTTATAAAGCTGAAGGTATACTGTATAAACCGGAAAATTTCGATCCGAATAAGAAATATCCGATGATCGCGTATTTCTACGAAAAACTAACGGATGGTTTGTACACTTATCAAGCGCCAGCTCCTACTCCGTCGCGCTTAAATATTTCTTATTTCGTGAGTAATGGATACCTGGTTTTTGCGCCAGATATTAGCTATGAAACTGGTCACCCAGGCAAATCTGCAGTTGAATTCATCAATTCAGGTGTAGAAAGCCTGAAGAAAAATAACTGGGTAGATGGTAGTAAAATCGGTATTCAAGGTCAAAGCTGGGGTGGTTACCAAGTAGCCTATCTCATTACACAAAATAACATGTATGCTGCCGCTTGGGCCGGTGCACCTGTAGTCAACATGACTTCTGCTTATGGTGGTATCCGTTGGGAAACTGGTATGAACCGTCAATTCCAATATGAAAAAACACAAAGCCGTATCGGTGCAACACTTTGGGAAAAACCAGAATTATATATTGAGAATTCACCATTATTTATGTTCCCGAAAGTAAATACACCAGTTGTGGTAATGGCTAATGATGCAGATGGTGCTGTGCCCTGGTACCAGGGGATTGAAATGTTTACAGGCTTGCGCCGCTTAGGTAAACCCGTTTGGATGCTTAACTATAATGGCGAAGCACATAACTTAGTTCAACGCCAGAACCGTAAGGATATTCAAATCCGTGAGCAACAATTTTTCGATTATTATTTAAAAGGTGCAAAAGCGCCAGCCTGGATGACAAGCGGAATACCTGCAACTGAAAAAGGAAAAACCTGGGGTTTTGAACTAACGGATGATAAACCTTAGGTTGAGCCAAGAGTTATGAGTTGGGAGCTTGGAGTCCATGATTCAGGGAGAATAGTTCATAGTGACTAACCGAAAGCCCAAAGTCCATATTAAATAGTAACATATCAATGAGCTATTTATTATGGACTTTTTATTAAAGCGTTATTATCTTCATAAAACTATTTTTTGACCTTATCTCGGTTTGCAAAGCACTCCAAACTCATAACTAACAACTCCGAACTAAAAATATGAATTTTCGCTTAAAAGCGGTATTTTAACCCCTTCAAATAAAACTAAACAACACTAATGGCATTAAGCAGAATTTGGTCAGCATTTATTATTGTAGCTATTGTAGTAGCAAGTATTAAATGTTTCTTTTTCGGACATAGCGATATTTTTAACTGGATGGTAATCGGTAAATCATCCGATCCCTTAAACCCTTTAAAATTAGATGGAATTATCGAAACGTGCTGGATTGCGGTTGACCTTTGCATTAAATTAATTGGAACACTAGCTTTATTTATGGGGCTAATGAGCATCGCAGAAAAAGCAGGCGGTATCCGTTTATTGTCCAGAATTATTGGCCCTTTCTTTTCAAAACTCTTTCCCGAAATCCCAAAAGGACATCCGTCTATGGGGCACATGATCATGAACTTCTCGGCCAATTTATTAGGTTTAGATAACGCCGCCACTCCATTTGGTATAAAGGCGATGGAAAGTTTGCAGGAGCTTAATCCAAATAAGAATGTTGCGAGCAATTCGCAGATTATGTTTTTATGCTTACATGCTGCAGGTTTATGCTTAATTCCCGTTAGTGTAATTGCCATTAGGTCAACTCAAAATGCACAAGACCCTACCGATATTTTCATCCCATGTTTAATTGTAACTTTTGTTGGTACAATGGCCGCCATGCTCATTGTATCCTTTAAACAAAAGATAAACCTACTTCAGCCCGTTATCATTACCTGGGTATTAAGTATCTCGGCAGTGGTTGGTTTACTGGTTTGGTACGTAAGCAAGTTAAATGCAGAAAGCATAAAATCATTTTCAGGCTTATTAAGCGGTGGAATAATTTTGTTGATCTTTTTATTGATTGTATTGGGTGCATTATATAAAAAAATAGATGTTTTTGATGCATTTATTGATGGAGCCAAAGGTGGATTTGAAACCGCATTGAAAATCATCCCTTATTTAGTTGGAATTTTAGTTGCCGTGAGCATGCTAAGAACGAGTGGAACTTTTGATGTGATCATGAGCGGGATTAAAAACATGTTTGTATTTTTTGGATCCGATACCAGATTTGTTGATGCGCTGCCCACAGCTTTGATCAGGCCTTTAAGTGGTGGCGCCGCTCGTGGAATGATGGTAAGCACGATGATTTCTAGTGGACCAGATTCATTTGCCAGTAAATTATCGGGTATTTTTCAGGGTGCTTCTGATACGACCTTTTATGTAGTAGCGGTTTACTTTGGTTCTGTTGGAATAAAAAATACGCGTTACGCCATAGGTTCAATGTTATTGGCTGATCTAGTTGGGGTTTGTACAGCCATAGCGCTTAGTTATATGTTTTTTGCGTAGTTTTTAACAACAGATAGTGCAAAGAAGGACACAAAGTTCACAGAACTGGGTGTGTAATGAAAAAGCAAAAATATTAATCTACCGCTATCCGCTTAAATCTGAGGAAACACAGAATTAGCAAGACGTTTGTGGAATAGATATCCTGTTAATGATTTCATCAATAGCATCAGGATCAATCGCTACGTTTTTGGAAGCACACCACTTTTCTGTTTTGTTATCTAACCAGATACAGAAAGAATGGTAACCGTCTAAAACAACGGCATAAGTTTCGTGAAAATCATCTTGAATACGCATGCAAAATCCCTTAAAAATTTTGCCTCTCACAATGAATTGCAGGGTGGAATAATTTTCTAACATGGCTCATTATATTTTTGGTTAATTTACAACAAATTATAAACGAGAATGTTTCGTTAATTTAAAGGAATTAATAATTAATTCTTAAACTATCAGAAAAGGCTTAACCTATGTTTAACATGTTTGAATAGCCTTTAGCTATTAAACGCTTTTTTGAAGGTAAAAATATCTCGCATTGAAGATTTAATATCGTTCGCCCTCTTTTTACAATAGCTGTTTCTGCAATAACTTCATCGCCCGCGCCTGCCGTGGCAAAATAATCGATATAATTATTTACAGTGGTATATCGTTCGTTTAATCCCATCGTAAAAACAGTTGCACCAATTAAATCATCAATAATACCTGCCGTTACCCCACCATGCAAAATTTGATAAGGATTGGTCATTTCTTTACGGATGGTATACTGGCAAACTAATATGCCGTGCTCTGCTTTGATTAAAACTGGAGCCAGCCAGTTCATAAAGTTAGAGGGTGAATCGGTAATTACCTTGCCAATTGAATGCCTTAAAAAAGTTAAACGCTGTTCGCTCAAAGAGGGTTTCATGGACGTAAATGTTTAATGTATGATGGTTGAAAGTAAAAGTAAGGAAAAATGAGGGATAGTCCATAGTCCATAGAATGGCAAGGTTAACAGAAAAAAGGTTTAATTGGTAGTTAAAAAGAAAATGGAAGATATAAATACCTCCCATTTTCTAAACGAAACATTAACCCCTAAAACATGATTACTACAACCTTGTTATAGTTCTTTCATTCCTAAATTGGAATTATCACTTTGAAACTTAAGTTCCTGCCCATATTGTAAATTCCTGATCGGCCATTAGGTGAGCTGTTATAATATTCGAAATATTTCAACCTGTTTAAATTTGATTGGTAGGCGATATTGAAAATATTATCGGCCTGAAGAAAAATATCGAATAAAGTTTTTCCATTTTTAGTTTTTAGTGTTGACCCTATTCCCCCATTGACTAAAGTATAACCTGCGGTAAAGGTTTCGGTATTATCTAAAGCATAAAATCTATCCTGATCAGCAAAAAAAGCAGCATCAATTTTAATATAAGGCTTATCAAAAATACCTATAGGTTTTTGTGCAGTTGCTTTGATCTCCGTTCTTACCTGCAGTGGCGGAATAAAGGGCAGGTATTTAGCTTCCCTACCCTGTTTATTTAATAATTCCTGATTCTGGTTCAACCCTACCACATAAGCCAAACTATTGCTGAAACTTAACCATTTTATAGCTGAAGGATGTAGATTTACCGAAATTTCTGCACCATATAATCTTGCTTTCGACTGCTGATACTGATAAGTTAGGTTTCCAGGAACTATAACCACTGGATTTCCGTTGGCATCGGTTAAGCGCGATTGATAAATGTAGTTCTGAATATTGTTATTAAACAGTTCCATACTTATTTCTGCATCTTTTAAGTAAGCGATAATGCCAATATCTTCCTGAAGGTTAAATTCTGGCTTAAAGGTCCTGTTGCCTAAATACACAATGTGCGCACCGGGATCTAATCCATTAGAACCGATTTCTGTAATGTTCGGCGCACGGTATCCCCTGGCAATATTGGCTTTAATGAGCAGTTTTTCTGAAATGTTATAGGTTAAACCCAAACTTCCTGACAAGCCATAATAGTTTTTCTCAAAAGAAGGGAATTGCAATTTTCCAGTGGCATCAGTCGAGCTCACCTGTTTACCAAAACCTGTTTGTGCATCGGTACCTACATAAAAATCACTCCAGTGTATATTCCTTCTGTCTATCCTGATTCCCCCTGAAACGTCGATTTTACCCATCGATTTCTTTGCGAAATAAAAAGCACCGATATCGAAAAGATCATAATCGGGAATGGGAAAATCGGTAGCAGCCTTGCTCCTGTTTCCCTGGTACATGCCATTTACCCCGATAGTACTTTCGATACCGGCAAAATCGGGCAGGTTGTATTTAAGATCATAATTAAAAGTGTTTAATACTACATAAAGCCCGGCCTGACTTGGCCATGTTGGGTGATTATATTCTCTCCTTACACTTTGCTGTCCGCCAATCAGTAAATTTAAGTCACTCGTTCCAAATTTAAACTGGCTGGTGTTATAAAACCGGTAATGTTGAATGTGCTGATGTAACGGATTAATGGAGTAGGTATTCAGATCATTTTCGGGCACAATAGGTCTGTTTTTAATATCATCTCCGTCATCCAAAACCTGCCTGGTAAATCTTCGTGATAAAGAATCTCTGCTACCATCAGGAATTTCCATCAGATTATCATAATAGGTAATAGCTGTTTTAGAAAATCCCCAGGCTTTATCTACCCTGGCGCTGGCAGATAGATTATATTCTCTAAAAGCTGTTCCGTAAACCAATCCATCAATTTTGTTTTGGTAATTATGTGCTGTTTTCCCTGTCGCCCTGAATGTATATTTCCAATCGTTTTTAATGTAGGCTAGTCCAAGCGAAGAACCGATCATACCATTGTTGCTTTGGTAGTTTGCAGTAAAATCGCCTTTCAACTTACCATCTTCAAAATTCGGTGTATAAGGAATCATATTAATTACCCCAGCTAGTGCATCAGAACCATAGGTTAAGCTGGCCGGACCTTTTACTACTTCGGCCCTGGTAATACTATATTCATCTACCTCGATTCCATGTTCATCGCCCCATTGTTGTCCTTCCTGCCTTAAACCATCATACAAAGTTAACACACGGTTATACCCCAAACCTCTAATAAATGGTTTAGAAACATTTGGCCCTGTGGTAACTGCTGTAATGCCAGGAACGCCCTTTACAATGGCTTCGATCAGGTTAGTATTTACATTTTGGTCCATTGATTTTTTTGAGAGAACTGCAATAGGCACCGGGCTTTTACGCAACTGTGTAGCCCGGTTAACCCCTGTAATTACCACATCTCCTAAATCAGATGCTAAGCTTAACAAATCAGCATTAACGAGTACCGTATCTCCTTTTAGCGTTACCTTAATTCTTTTTGTTTGATAACCTATGCCCGAAAAAATGAGGTCATAATTTCCGGATGGAATACCACCTAATTGATAGGTCCCGGAAACATTTGATTTAGTGGATCCATTAGATCCTAAAATTTTAATGTTGATGTTTTCTACTGGTTCATTTTGGGAGGTGACCAAACCTTTAACCATAACTTTTTGCGCAATGGCATTGAGCGATATAAAAAAACACAAGCAGTATAGTAAGAGGGGTTTCACAAACAAAATGATTTATCTAAATAAAATTTTAGACAAATCTAAATTTTAATTTAAATATATCAAATAAAATATTTAGATAATATTTAAGACGGAGGTAGATAAGCGTTTAGCGTAAGACGAAAAGTATTTTTTAACGGCCATTGGTGGTATGGAATGCTTACAGTTTCGTGCTTTTTTTTGATCTATCGGAAAACTATAGCGTATGTCTTCCACGGATTAGCAGATTTACGCAGAGTGGATCCTTCGATTACGCTACTGTTGACAGATCGCTTAAGAAAGATCGTAATTGAGTAACGAAGCTAACCGAACGATTGAGCTCATGAATGCCTTTAAAAACATATGTAAAAATGATTAATCTTAATGCGCACGCTGGTAGCGATCGTTGCAAGATTGCTTTGTCGGCTGAAAAAGCCTTCTCTCAAGGACGATTCCTCGCAGTCTTCAAATAATCAGAGAATAAAACTATACAGAATGATCATTTGTGACCAAGGACTTGATTATATATACCAGCTATTCATATTTAAGCGCATCAACTGCATTTGCTTTTGCCGCACGGTAAGATCTGAAACTTACGGTAATTAGTGTTATCACCATTGATGTTGCCATAGCCAACATAAAAGGCCAAAGCCCCATTGAAGTACGGTATGCAAAACCTGACAACCACTTATTTGCCAGGATGTAGGCTAACGGCCATGCTATTAGATTAGCGACAAAAACCATCCTGATAAAGGAACTATTGAGCATTTTCACCAATTCTAACGTTGTAGCGCCAAGCACTTTCCTAATGGCCATTTCACGTGTACGCTGTGCCGCAACAAAAGAAACCAGTCCGAAAAGGCCTATAAACGAAATAAACATAATTACACCTGCAAATATCCTGAACAAAAGACCTGTAATACGTTCTGATTCGTAATATTTATCAATATCACTATCTATAAATTTCGCATTGTATACTTCATTAGGAAAACTGCTTTTCCAAAGGTTTTCTATCTCTTTCATTGTCTGAATGATCTGTTTAGGATCCAGCTTTAATCCCATATTATAGTATTGCCTTTTTTCCTGGTAAAAAACCATAGGCGATATTTTTTCTTTAAGCGATTGGTCGTTAAAATCTTTCACCACACCAACTATTGGCCCTGTTCTTCCATTCTGGGAAATTACTTTACCAAGTGCTAACTGAGGATTGGTAATGCCGATTTTTTTCACAAAGGTCTCATTTGCAATATAGGCATTCGCCGTATCACTTTTCGCATAAACTTTCCCTGTTAAAAACTGGAGTCCAAAGAGATCGAAATAATGTTCATCACTTGGGCTTAAACGCACCTCGAAATCTTTATTTTCCCTGCCATCAACATAAAAATTTGTGGTGTTCATCATACCCGAAAGTGGTGGTCTAACAAAGTAACTTTGTTTTTCTACGCCTGGCACATGAAGCAATTTCTCCCTGAACAGTTGTTGACGGCTCATGCTCGCACTATCTCCTGGGAAACCAAGCAGCACAACAGCATCTTTTTTAAAGCCGAGCGGTTTTCCCCTTACATATTGCATTTGCCTGATTACGACAACCGTGGCAACAATAAGTACAATGGTAATGCTAAACTGTATCACAATCAATATCATTCTCAAACTTAGATTCCCGGATTTGATGCTTACTTTATTTTTAATGGCTAAAGCCGGACTAAAGCCCGAAATAATCATTGCTGGATAAAATCCAGCCACAAAGCTGACCACTACAACCAGAAAAAACAAAAAGATAAAAACCGTAGGATCCGTAAATAGAGATAATGACACCTCTCCCTTAAAAAGATGCGATAAAAAAGGTAGCATCAACTCTGAAAAGATACAGGCCAAAAGCACAGAAATAACTGTTATAGTTGTTGTTTCAGCCAAAAACTGAAACACGAGCTGCCACCGCATTGCGCCCATAACCTTACGTACGCCAACCTCTTTTGACCGGTTAACCGACTGCGCAGTTGCAAGATTGATAAAATTGATGCAGGCAGTAAGCATTAAAAAAAGACCGATGATTGCCAAGCCATATACCTCCTTTTTGGTGATATTTGTTTCAGCAAAGTTACCATAACGTTCGCTAAAGTGAATATCAGATAAAGCCTGAAGGTGGCTACGCTGATTACCCGCAAGCTTTTTTTGTTTTAAATATTTATCGTTCATCCTTTCTAGTGACTGCTCAAATACAGCCATAGAAGCTCCTGGTTTTAATAATACAAAACATTCGTTGTAAGTACTAACCGAATCCCAATCCTGATTTTTGTTGCCATAAAACGTAGGATAACTGATCATGATCTCCAACGGAATGCTACTACTGCTTGGCATATCGGCAATTACCCCAACTACCCTTAGCTGGATGGAATTCCAAAAGGTAAAACTTTTACCGATTGCCTGTTGGGCAGAACCAAAGAAAGCTTTAGCTGTTTTCTCCGAAATAACAGTGGTATTGGGTTCTAAAAGCGATTGGGTCGCTTTCCCAAAAAGCCATTTAACCTGTAGAATATCAAATAAATCAGCTTCTGTAAAATATACATCTTTTACAGCTTTAAAATGTTCGGTACCATCACCATTGCGTACAAGCACAACACCACTATTGCGCGAAATTCTTGCAATTTTTTCTATTCCTTCCAACTCTTGTTTAGCTGCAGGAGCAAATGGTATGGGCACACCTGCAGAATAATCATCAAAATTATTGTATTTCCAATCGGTTACAAATCTATATATCCGATCTGCATTTTTAAAGTGGGTATCGTAACTCAATTGAAACCTGATAAATACAAAGATCAAAATGCAACTGGTCATCCCAATAGATAGACCAAGAATATTAATCATGGTATACGATCTGTTTCTAATCAGATTTCTAAAGGCAATTTTCAAGTTTAATCTGAACATAGGCTTAAATTTACGCAAACAGGTCTATTCTTATGCCAAATATAAATATGCGGTTTAAAACGAGGAAAAGGCAAATAAAATACAATTACTGTTCAGAAACGAACAATACTGTACGCAAGCGGACAATAATTTTAACAGCAATATATAAATTCTCAAAATAGCCTAACAATCGATATCTAGCTGATTATAAAGAACCTGCAACTGCTGTTCACAAATCAACGCAAAATGGACAGAAAAATCTTTTGAATATTTTCAATCATATCCTGCAAATACACCGTTATTATGATTATAATTGAATACAAAAGAGTGAATGAAACTATAATACCTGAATGATTGTTGTATCTAAAGGAGTTGTAAACAGTAATAATCCTATAAAAAGAATATATGTTGGTGATTAATAATTTTGAAGAGTATGAATCGCATCTAGGTAAAGAACTAGGTGTTTCGCAATGGCATACCATAGATCAAGAACAGATTAATAAATTTGCCGATGCAACCTTAGATCATCAATGGATACACACCGATCCGGAAAAAGCTAAAAATGAAGGGCCATTTAAGGCAACAATAGCTCATGGGTATTTAACCTTATCCTTAATTCCATATTTATGGAAGCAGATTGCGGATGTACGTAATATTAAAATGGAAATCAATTATGGCATTGAACGTTTTAAATTTGGTCAGGCAGTTTTAGTGGATAGTGAAGTGCAACTGAAAGCAAAATTAAATTGCATTAGCAATTTGAGGGGAATAACTAAAGTTACGATTCAAGCTACGCTTGTAATTAAAGACCAACCCAAACCAGCATATGTGGGTGATGTAGTATTCTTGTATCACTTCATCTGATATCATTCAATTTTGGCTACATAATTACGCTTAGTTTTCATACCGGGATTCTTGATACCGGGTAGCTTGATTTTAGCTAGCGACATCTCTATCGATATAGATGCATTTCGTTTTCTGACTTGGGTTGCTATGCTTGAAGTAATATTTTTTAAGGTATTCAGTGCTGCAAAATACTGACGATCCAGCGTTTTTATGGCGTTTATATCGCGATTTTTCTGTTGGTATTCCAGGTTTATTTTTTCGCAACAATACTGCTGAATCTGATCTAAGCTTGCTAACTTTTCGGTTATTATAGATAGCGCTGATGCAGATAGCTTAAGCCCTTTAATGTCAACAACTTTATCATCCTTAACTAAATAATTTAACCCATTGAACGATATGGTTTTGAGTGGAGAATTGTTAATGATTGCTGTGGGTTTTGGAAGCTGTTTTTTTGAATTAAAACCATCTTCAATCAGCGCTTTGTTGTAACTAAACCGATCGGCTAAAAGTGAATCAATTAACTGGTTGCCATCTATTCTTTCACTATCCTTTATTTGCTCAGCAGTTGTACCCATGGCATGAGAAGCCGTCAAACTCTGAATTGAGTTACAGCTAAAACAAATAAATAAACTAAAACCTAAAAAAGGCAGATTTATATTTTTCATGTCCAACAATTAATCAAATGCAAATTATAGAATTAGCGGTTTATTGCACTTCACAATTGATGGACAATTTGCTTTACATTTTTTTAAGCTTTGCCGTAGAAAAGTATGTTCTTACCAGTAATTATATTATGTTTCTATGTGAGTAAATAAAAGCTATACTGACAAATAACGGGGTGAAAATCCCGTTAAAAAGGACGCTCTCTTTCAGCAATCCTTAATGTTGGTCCTGTTATAGGAGCCAGTTTATCACAAATATGAGAATACAAAGATGGACCAGCCGTGCTGAGCTTCAAACGCTCCAGGAGGGTGATTATATTACATACGAATCATATTCGGGACGGATAAAAAAAATAGAAGTGCATCATTTTAGAAACGAACAACATTTTTATATTAAGCTTTATAATTTAAAACAAACCATACTGATTATCGCATGATCAAGATCTAAAAAACCAGAGATCATTTTAATGATCCACGTAAAATATTCTATTCTCAAACAAACCAAATCTGCATAAGCAGCCGTGCCTTCGCTTTTTTTTCGCACATTTAATTTAGAACTACTAACGGTCTATCGAACTGACGAATGCACAAGATGATCCACTTAATTTTGATATTTTCGATTTGACAATTAACATCCCGTTAACCGCTTAAGCTAAGTAGCTTTTCTGAATACTTTCTTTGAGCAAAGTAAATGCCCAACTAATTAGAGTTGCATTTTTCATATTTACCTTTTTCTATTAATGAAATCTGGCTAATCTGCTCCACCCTTTCTTAACGACTATATAATAATACAAAAATGATTTTTAATGTTTAGCTAAAGTAAACAAATGTTAATCTAAATGTTAACTATTACTAAACATTTGTTTAGCAAAATTACTGACAGTATATTTGACACCGAAGTTCAAAAATTAATTTATCTAATTTAATAGAAAGCAAATGTACCCTGAAATTAAAATGGTAGTATTCGATATGGCTGGCACTACAGTGAACGAAAACAACCTAGTTTACAAAACGCTAATGAATGCAATAAATGCCGCTGGTTTTTCCTATACCCTTAATCAGGTCCTTGCTGTTGCAGCCGGAAAGGAAAAGAAAGGAGCAATCAGATCGGTACTTAAAACTTACGAAGGTTCTTTTGATGAAGCTATGGTATTTGATATATACGAAGAATTTATTGGCAAACTGAAACTGGCATATGAAACTGAGGAAATTTTGCCTCAACCAGGTTCGATTGAACTTTTTGAAAAACTTCGTAAAGAAGGAATAATTTCGGTGCTTAATACTGGTTATGACAGGGTTACTGCAGAGGCTATACTGAGCAAACTGGGCTGGAAGGCTGGTACCGAATTCGATACACTCGTTACTGCTTCGGAAGTTAGCCAAAACAGACCTGAACCTGATATGATTTTATTGGCAATGAGACACCATGGTCTTACCGATAGCAAATCGGTTGTTAAAGTTGGAGATTCAAGTATTGATATTGAAGAAGGCAAAAATGCAGGTTGCGGCCTAAGCATTGGTATTACCACAGGCGCACATACACAAAAACAACTGGAAGAAGCTAAACCTGACGCAGTAATAGACAATTTAATGGAGATCCTGGTTATGGTAACCAAACAGAACTAAATAATTTGACAGTTACTATTCGCATAAACTATTGACTTCTTTAGTGTTTAGTGTTTAGTGTTTAGTGAAAAACAAACGAAAATAGATTAGTTGCAAAAGGCTTCCAGTTTAATACTAGAAGCCTTCTGTAAATTCAAATTATCTATCCAGGCTAGAACGGTTCTTTTTTAAACATTGGAGTGTAACCTACCAATTATTCTTATTCTGTTATTGAAGAAAAAAGCGCCATATTAAGTTCTATTATCAGCTCATTTGGCGATTCTATCGTTTCAAAGGTCATGGTGATGTCGAAAAAACTGATCTGGTAATGACCAACCTCATTGGCAATGCCCAGAATATTCGTCAGAAGGTGGTTTATCTCATAACTTACATCACCACATATATAGCATACGAATATTTAGGAAGTAGCTGACAAACTGGTGCAGCTTTGCCGTGAATGCAAACACGAACAAGCCATTGATGAACTGAACTTTACGCTGACAATGTTATAAAGCCCATGGAAGAATGACCATGAGTGAAATCTGTGTTTATGAAGTTAAAGACGGAAAAATCGTAGCCGACGATTTTTTCTATCGCATGGGTTAAAATATAAAAAGCCCAGACATCCATCTGGGCTTTTATAATCAACTAACCTAAACTTATAAATACTAACCAAATATTTATACCGCAAAACTAATGACCGATTATTAATTCAGTGTTAAATGTTTATCACTTGTTATCTGAAATTGGTTACACTACATTAGCTCATTAAATCGTAAAATGCCGCTTATCGGGCAAAAAATAATTAGAATCAAATTTGCCTTGCCTGTTCTATGAAGGAAAATGTTTTATTACCTTTAAATAAATGAGCAATTTCTAACCATAAAAAGTATAAAATTGATGACAATGCCCAATCAGCAAGACCTTTCAAAAAAACATCAACTCATTTCCGACCTATTTAAATGGCCTACAAAAGCTTCTGAGTGGGAACAGTACAAGCTCAGCAACGAGCAACTTGATTTTTTTAAAACGTATGGATACGTAAGTGATGTGAAATTACTGGAGGAATGGCAGGTTGAGCGGTTGAACAAAGAATTAGCAGAAATTGTAGATCCTGCACACCCGTTAAACGGGCTGTTTCATGAGTTTCACAGTAATGAATCTGCAGATCCCAATTCAGTATTATTTCATGCTTTAGGTGCCTGGCGCATTACCGAAAGCTTCCATGATGTAATATGGAATCCGGCTTTCGTGATGGCGGCCAGTCAAATTTTAGGCAATAAAGGTGTACGTTTCTGGCACGATCAGTTGTTCTGTAAACCAGCAAAACATGGAGGGGTTGTAGCCTGGCACCAGGATTATTCTTATTGGACACGCACCGGCCCCATGCAACATTTAACCTGCTGGGTTGGATTAGATGATGCAACTACAGAAAACGGTTGTTTATACTATGTACCTAAAAGCCATAACTGGGGCTTGTTAGATAAACCAGATTTAGCTGGGGATATGGAAGGTTTAATGCAGTATTTAACTGAAGCGCAAAAGGCAGAATTTAATCCTGTTCCTATCGAACTTAAAAAGGGATATGCTACGTTTCACCATCCTTTGATGGTTCATGGCTCGTTCCAAAATAAATCACCACGTTCAAGAAGCGCTTTCGTTTTAAATGTATTTACTGATGGTACCGAATCGAATACCGACGAGGCCTTACTTAAAGGAGTAGCGCCTATCATGGCAGGGCATAAAATGGAAGGGCAGTTTTTTCCACTGATATTTTCTCCGGATAGCCTAATGTCATTAAGTTGATCAGATGATGGTTTAAATATGGAGGTAACTGTGACTTAAATCTAAACAATCTGTGCAAAGAAAAAAAATTAATTACCTCTTGTTGATCACTTTACAATAAAACTATCAATTCGTTTCCCCTGCACACTTTATATCACTTCAACGAAGCCGTACATTTGTAAAAAAAACAATGAACGATATTACAGATTACCCGGTGTTGGCATATGTTGTTAAGCTCATTAAAAACACCATAACCGACATCAAAACAGAATATATTGCTCCAGCTAGCGTAGAGCTTAAGGACGGCAATGACACGATATACCTCCAACAGCGATCGGATGAAAATGGTAACCCCTCAACAATTTTCATTAACGACCCTAAGGATATCATCTTCAGTGAAGACCTGCTTCCCTCTTTGAAGAACCTACAGACAGGAACTGAAGGAAAAATTGCACAAGAGCTGTTGAATGCCAGGGTGATCATCAACGAATTGGATGTAGAAACACACCTGATCTTCCATGCAGTAAAGGATCATTTTGACGAGATTAGCAATAGCTATGAATTTTCTAAGGCAATTGAAAAACAGGCAGACAAAATAAAAAGCAAATTTAAGTTCGGAAGTCATGCCTTTGAGCTTACTGTGACCAATCATACGCAGCTGATCTCTGTTACAGCAGGTTTCCCTCCTTCATTTGACGGGTCCATCAAAAAAACTATCGAAAATGACGCAGCTAAGGTTCAACTGGCCGTCCAAAAAATATTTAGATAAAGTAACTATAGTAGCATATTAAAAATTGAAACTAAAAAGAAATGCCCTAGCTTGTGCAAGGGCATTTCTCCACAAATAATGCTGTTTTATTTTGCATTCTTCTTTGCCGGCTATTTAACAGTTATCTTCAGTTTCTGGGAAATATTATTTGATGAATTTCCAAGCTGCAGGATAAAGTCTCCAGGTTCAACGTTCCAATCCTTTTTACTTTCATCATAGAAGGCGAGATCTGCCACTTTTACATCCATTTCTACAACTTTCGTTTCCCCAGGTTGCAGGAATACTTTTTCAAAGGCTTTGAGCTCTTTTAGAGGGCGCGGAACACTGCAAACAGGATCGTTCACATACAACTGAGCAACCTCAGCGCCATAGCGTGCTCCTGTGTTCTTAACAGTGAATCTGACTCTGATGATATCGTTTTTACTATAAGCCGATTTATCTGCAGAAAGAACGCCTAAATTAAAACTGGTGTAAGAAAGGCCGTATCCGAAGGCGTATTGAGGCACTATTTTTTTTGTATCAAACCAACGGTAACCGACCAAAATATCTTCCTTGTAATATTGGTTAATACTGTCTCCGGGATAGGAAATTTTACCATAAAAGTGTGCACCGTTATCTTCCAGCTTTTTTGGAAAAGAGAATGGCAGCTTACCAGAAGGGTTTACCTCGCCCGAAATAACATCAGCCAATGCAGATCCAGCCTCTGAACCAAGATACCATCCCTGAATAATAGCTGGCACCTTATCTACCCAAGGCATTGACACGGCATTGCCGCTAAGCAGCACTACAGCTGTGTTTTTATTTACTTTCAATAAAGCATCAATCAGTTTATCCTGACCGAAAGGAAGGCTTAGCGATTTACGGTCGCCACCTTCGCAATCCTGAAAGTGATTTTTATTCAGTCCTCCGATAAAGAATACAACGTCGGCATGTTTAGCAACTTCGATCGCCGCATCCATCAAAGAATCAGCATTTAGCTTGGATGGTTCTTCACGTCCGTACATTGATGGCCCTGAAGCATATCCAAGACTGTATACCACATGATCTTTCCCATATTTAGCAATCAATCCATCCAATGGCGATTTTTCATAAGCCACCTTCAGTGATGATGATCCACCGCCGATTACCAGACTGCGATCGGCATTTTCACCGATAACAGCAATCTTTTTGAATTTACCGTTTGTAACAGGAAAAAACTGTTTATCATTCTTTAAAAGCACAATTCCTTCCTGAGCAATTTTACGTGCAGCTTCACTGTGTTCGGGAGACACAAAACGGCCAAACGGGCGGTTGGCGCTCATGGTTGTACGGAAAATCAAACGTAATATTCGGCGGGCTTTATCGTTAAGCAAAGCGATATCATATTTCCCTTCTTTAATGCCTTTAAGGAATGGATTGGCCAGATAGTATTCTGAGTAAGGAAACTTTCCCTTTGTTGTTAAACCATCGGTGTAAGTACCCATTTCCAGATCCAGCCCGTTGTTAACCGCCTGATCGGTACTATGTACACCTCCCCAGTCGCTAATCACCACGCCATCAAATTCCCAGTCTTTTTTTAATATTTTATTCAGAAGCAGGTCATTGTGGCAACAATGTTCACCTCTAAATTGATTGTAAGCCCCCATAATCGACCATGCTTTTCCTTCTTGCACTGCGGCCTTAAAAGCAGGTAAATAAATTTCATATAATGCACGGTCGCTTAGATCAACATTGATGTGCCCACGCCATTCTTCCTGGTTATTCAGTGCAAAATGTTTTACGCATGCCGCTACGCCAATGGATTGAACGCCTTGAATATAAGGCACTACCATACGCGAACTGAGATAAGGATCTTCACCCAGATATTCGAAATTACGCCCGTTTAATGGTGTACGGTAAATGTTTACGCCAGGGCCTAATAACACCGTTTTATTGCGGTAACGCGCTTCTTCTCCGATTGACTTGCCATAAAGCAGCGATAATTTAGGATTAAAAGAAGCTGACAGACAGGTAAGTGCCGGAAAGGCTGTACAAGAATCGTTTGTCCAGTTGGCCCCGCCCCATTCATCCCACAAAACTTCCTCACGGATGCCATGAGGCCCGTCATCGGTCCAAACCTCAGGGATTCCTAACCGGGGCACACCTTTCGAACTAAACTTAGACTGGGCATAACAAAGTGACACTTTTTCTTCGGTGGTCATTGCTGAAAGTGCATTTTCAACCCGCTCTTCTATGGGTTTATTTATATCAAGGTAAACTGGCAGCTTTTGTTGCGCACTAACCATTAACCAGGCTCCTGCTGCTACTACAGTTAAAAATATCGATTTCATTTATTATATTCTTTTGAGTTCTGTTTCTATTGTTTATTAATCAACCTTATTAGAGTTTTACCACCATTTTAGCACCATTGTATTGCACAACTTTAGCCGGCGCTGTTGAATTACCGATGGCAACTACACGAAAAATCCGCTTGCTTAACATCCCTTCGTAAGTCCCCTCGCGATCGCCGATTGTTAGCGTGCCGTTAGCATGATTATATTCAAAATTGATCGTTGAAAATGCACCCTTTTCGTAATTATAGTTGTTTCCCTCGTCTTCGTATAAACTGAACTTGCCATCTTTACCTTTGTAAACCCTGATCTCAATATCATCAGCTTTCTTTTCTGATGTATATTGCATCACATCACCCACAGGCAAAATAGTACCTGCAGGAACAAAAAGAGGAATACGCTCAAGCGGTGCTTCTATATTCAACTTTTGGCCGCCTTCAATCTGCTTGCCTGTATAGAAATCATACCATCTGTTTCCTGATGGGAAATAAACTTCGCGGCTACGTGCTTTGTAACTATAAACAGGACAAACCATTAAGCCTGAGCCCAAAAGGAACTGATCACTCACGCCGTAAGTTTGTTTATCGGCAGTATAATCCATTGCGAGCGATCTCATTAGTGTATAATCTTTATGATACGCCATTCCTGCCAACGAATAGATGTAAGGCATTAAGCGGTAGCGTAGTTCATCGTAATAAACCAGACTTTTGTAAACCGGATGGCCTTCTGGAGCAATGTTATAGATTTCGCGGTAAGGAAACTGGCCATGACTACGGAACAGCGGACAAAATGCCCCAAACTGGAACCAACGCAAATTTAATTCACGCCATTCTTTCAGGTCTGCATTCTCATTGCCTGTCTCGTCAAAAATAAGCTGGCCATCTCCATAACGTTTCTCCACACAGAAGCCACCAATATCCATTGTCCAGAACGGAATGCCCGACATCGCAAAATTAAGCCCAGCAGGAATCTGTGCTTTTAAGTCTTCCCATCTTGATGCGATATCGCCACTCCATGTAGCGGTAGAATACCTTTGTAAACCCGCAAAACCAGATCGCGTTAATAGAAATACCCGCTTGTTATTATCCGTTTCACGCTGCCCGTTATAAATAGCGTTGGCGTTCATCAGTGCATATGCATTAAAATATTTTGTAGAAGAACCCAGAGCAGTAGGCCCACACAGTTTCTTGCGGTATTCCATATCGGTACAATCACGAATATTGGGCTCAGAAGCATCCATCCACCAGGCATCGAATCCCTTTACGTAAAGGTTTTCTTTCATCTGTTTCCAAAAAAGTTTTTGCGCATCGGGGCTATATGCATCGTAGAAAGATCCTACATAACCCGGACCGATCCAATCGCGTACACTATCCTGCACCGCCTGCATATACATCCATCCTTTTTGCTTAAATTGTTTAAAATGATCTGTTGTAGCATAGAATTTTGGCCATACCGATATCATGATATTTGCATTTTCTTTATGCACGGAGTCTACCATTCCTTTAGCATCAGGAAACCGTTTCAGGTCAAACTGGTGGCTTCCCCAAGCATTTTCTGGCCAATAATTCCAATCAAGCACAATGTTATCAAGCGGAATCTTACGCTTCCGGTATTCACTTACCACATTTAATAGTTCATCCTGGGTTTTGTAACGCTCACGGCTCTGCCAAAAACCCATTGCCCATTTGGGCATAATGCTTGCCTTGCCGGTCAGTGTGCGGTAACCACTGATTACATCGTCCATGTTTTTACCGGCCACGAAATAATAATCCATCTTATCGCCCATTTCTGACCAAAAGGATATATTGCCATTTTTTTCTATCGGGGATGATGAAAGTGCTTTAAGACCAACATACGAAACGCCTCCATCGGGTTTCCACTCCAGTTTTATTTTGGTGCGTTTTCCCTTTGTTAGCGAGAAAGGAAACCTATAAGTATTCGGATTCCATGAAGTTCTCCAACGCTCTGGTACTACCAATTTTCCATCAAGCCATACTTTGGTATAACCTGCATAATAGAGGCTAAACTTGTAAATATCAGTTTGGTTGGCAAGGATTTCTCCTTCCCAGACTACAGAACCGTTGTTAAAATTAAAATCTGCAGGAAATTTCTTCACAGTTGTGAGGTTTTCGTAGTCGATTGCCGACTCCTGGCGGATAATAGGCGCGTTATTTTTTTGATTATATGTAGCGGTAAGAAAACCTTTTTTGCCTTGTTTATTAAAGAGGGTAAACTGGTTCAGGTCTTTATAATCTCGGGGATCGCCGTATTTGCTCTGCGAATAGTTATCCCACAATACACCATAGTTGTTTGTAGACATGATGAATGGCACAGCCACTTTCGTATTGTACTGGAAGAGGTCTTCGCTTTTATGTTTATAGTTAAAATCGTCAGACTGATGCTGCCCGAGCCCATAGATGGCCTCGCCTGGAGTACCCGAGAAGACCTGTTGCATGGTATATCCTTTATCGTTTTCGACATTAATAGGGCTAAAGCTTCTTTTTGCTTCCTGCAGCACTACTTTCCCAAATTTATCGGTAAATGAAACCTTACCTGTAACAAGGGAAACCTTTACGGTAAGTTCCTGGGTAGAAAGTTGGGCAAATTCTGCATTTTCTGTTACTTTGAAAGGCACAGTCGGAGTCAATCCGGCTATTACGCAAAGGCTTGTAACCTGAGGAATAGTGCTTTCGGGTGAAGCCTGCACCCTAACAATACGGCTGTTGATCACATTTATTTCAATAGTTTTGGCAGCTCCTCCCTTTGGGTGGACCTTCATCCCATTCTCCAGCGTCTCAACAGCTTCAGCGGCAAGCAATCTCCCAGCAACAAATAAAAATATAACAAAGAAAGAGAATCGTTTCATAACGGAACAAAGAATTAATTGGTTAGAATATGGTGGTATGTTTTTATGATGCAAAACTACAGTGCCATATCATGACCACAGAGCAGTAATGTTAAATTAGTAAGCAGAAATGTTAACTACGAAACTTTTCGAGGGGTGTTTTTTAAACAGAAAGATTGCCTGGCAAATAACTAAACCAGCATAACCTATCTGATTAACAACAGATTAATGGGATTATATTAAAAAATTTAATTTTAGCAGATCAGAAGCAATCTACATTCACCATCTTTTTCATTGGGTGCCCGGTGCACGCATGGTAAAACCTGTTTATCAGGATAATCTACTGCCAACCTCCATAAATGACCCAATCCCAAATTAATGGGCCTTGCACCAACTTTGGCCTGGTAATGCAGGTCAAAATAATGCTCCATCAAAAAATTTTCAAATTCAGATTCCGGGCCGTTATGTAACTCTTTGAGCTTTTGCCGGATCTCAGGGACCAGGATTTTTTGTTCAGCCTGATGATTAGCTAAGATTTCACTGGCCGCACCATAATAAGTACATAAAAAAGTATCCGTACCGATGGGCGAACGGTCTACATGGAATGAATATACATCTGTTGAAATGAAACCGAGTTCCTCATCCCGCTGATAACTTTTGATTAAATTGAGCGAAGGTGATGCTCCGGAATCTGCCAACAACTGAAAATCACTTGAGATAACTTCCCTTGCCATATTACCTTGTTCCGATAGCTTAAGCGCGTGGAGATCTTCCATAAAAACTTCCGTGAGATCAGCTTTCAGTTCAAGTTTGGATACAATTTCCTTAAAGTCGCCAACCAGGTTTCGCTGCCAGCAAACTGCGTTTATATCTCCCTTAAAATTCATATTTAAAAGATGAGAAAAAGTGGAAACCACCGCAACTTGTTTGCTGTTAGAAAATCTATTATCCATTGATTAATTAAGCTATTTAGCCGTTATTGCCTGCAAAAGTAAGGAATAGCTGAGCGGATAATTGAAAAACCGAACGCTTTCCCATCTACTGAGTACCAACAAAAAAGGATTGCTCGAAATCGAACAATCCTCTGAATCTTTGACAAACATGTCTTTATGTACCCCGGAAGGGACTCGAACCCCTGACCCTCGGTTTAGAAAACCGACGCTCTATCCAGCTGAGCTACCGAGGCTCATTTTTTAATGAGCTGCAAATATAGAAGTTCTATTTAATATGTAAAAATATATTTTAAACTATTTAGAGGCTGCTTTTCACATTCCAAATAAGTAATTAAGAACGAAGCAATTAAAATTAAATTCAGGCGGAATAAATTTGACTTTAACCCATAAAAAACGTTGTTTTTCACCCTATTCTGTACCAAAAGCACAGAGCGATTATCCAAAAAACATGATCGAATCTGAATTACGCGTCTTCTCCGTTCCAAATATCATCATCGGCATGCCGAATTTTGTCGTGACTGGCAGTTGCACTCTTTAATTCTTCATGGTGATAATTTCTTTCAGGATTTTCGGGCAATCCACTATCGTGATTTAGCGGCACCTTCCGTAAATGCTCAGGCTTCTTAACCTCAGGTAAATCATCATGTACAACAGAAGGCGTTAAGATCTTCTTCTTGGGGTTATTGCTGTTTTCCATAATTTTAAGAGACTCAAATTTCAAGCCACAAGCAAAGGTGAGTTAAAATTTCGGGAATTGGTGTGTATTTGTGGATAATAAGGATCGGCGATAAGGGTTTGGCGGTTGGCAAAAGGCAGGTGCAAGCCCAGCTATTATAAAAAATGCGCACAAATAAAACAGTGTTTATCTGTGCGCATATGTGGTAAATTAACGCTAAAAGATCCTTCGACTACGCTCTCAACAGGAGTCCTTTGGACAGGATGACAAAGCGAATTTATTCTCTAGGAAACTTGTTTAGTAATTCCCTGTAACGCCTATTTCTAAGCCTCTTAATTCGGCCAAACCTCTTAATCTGCCTATAGCCGAATAACCTGGGTTGGTTTCTTTAGCCAAATCATCCAACATTTGGTGGCCATGATCTGGGCGGAAAGGAATTGATTTATCACGTAATGCATTTTCTTCTGATAAGGCTTTCATGATTTCGTACATGTTCACATCACCACCTAAATGATCTGCTTCGTAAAAACTCCCGTCCTCATCTTTTTTAACGTTACGCAAATGCGCAAAATAAACACGTTCTTTAACTGCATTGAAGATTTCTAAAGCATTATTCCCCATTCCGGCACCTAAAGAGCCTGTACAGAAACAAACACCGTTAAAAGCCTGATCTACTTCTTTAATAATATAATTAAAATCTTCGAGCGTACTCGCAATTCTTGGCAAACCTAAAATAGCATAAGGAGGATCGTCAGGATGGATGGTCATTTTAATGCCTTCTTCTGTACAAACCTCAGCAATAGATGACAAGAAAAATTTCAAATTTTCTTTTAAGCCTTGTGTTCCAATGGCTTTATATTCATTAATGCTATTGCGCAAAGTCTCCAGCTCGATTTCTTTTTCGGTTGGGATACCCATTAATACATTTAAGCGAAGATCAACTAAATCTTGTGGTGTTAAAGTAGCATATTTAACTGCAGCCCTATCTAAAATAGATTGCGAATAATCTGCTTCTGCTCCCTCTCTCTTTAAAATATAAAGATCAAAAATGGCCAGATCGATCCAGTTAAAATAAAGGGCCTTCGATCCATCGGTCATTTCCAGATCCAATTGTGTACGTGTCCAATCTAAAACCGGCATAAAGTTGTAGCACACAGTCTTAATTCCGCAGGCCGATAGGTTACGCAAAGAGGTTTTATAATTTTCGATATACTGCCCTGCATCTGCCCTACGCGTTTTAATCGCTTCGTGCACAGGAACACTTTCTACTACCGACCAGGTTAAACCTGCTGCCTCGATAATGGCTTTTCTTTCCTGAATATCATTTAATGGCCAAACTTCACCATGTGGAATATGATGCAGTGCGGTTACAACGCCTGTAGCACCTGCTTGTTTAACATCTTGTAGGCTAACTGGATCGTTCGGACCATACCAACGCCAGGTTTGTTCTAATTTTTTATACTTCATTGTATTTGATTGCACAGATTAAGATTACACTGATTATGTGGATATATTGATATCTAAACGCCAGAAAATGCTGTAAATCCCCCATCCACTGTAACATTCTGTCCATTTACAAATTTAGAGGCATCACTTAGCAAATATACTAAAGCGCCAATCAATTCTTCTGGCGCTCCAAACCGTTTAAATGGTGTTTTAGAGATGATGGCCTGCCCTCTTGCCGTTAAAGAACCATCTTCATTGGTTAATAATGCCCTGTTCTGGTTAGTAATAAAAAAGCCGGGTACAATGGCATTTATCCTGATTTTATCCTGATAACGATTGGCTAATTCAACAGCCATCCATTTGGTATAACAATCTATAGATGTTTTGGCCAATGAGTAACCCAATACGCGTGTAATGGCCTGGTTAGCAGAAACTGATGAAATATTTACAATACTACCCCCATTTTTCGCGATTTCTTTACCGAAAATCTGTGTAGGCAAAATAGTTCCAAATAAATTGAGGTCAAATGCTTGTTTTAGGGCTGAAATATTAAGATCAAAAATATCACTTCCGGGCTGAATAACAGCTTCCGCCACATTTCCACCTGCTGCATTAATCAGCGCATCTATGCGGCCAAATTCTTTGATAATGATTTCATTCGCATTAAGCAGATTCTGCTCATCCAATACATCAGCAATAATATAAATAGCTTTTCCTCCTGCGTTTGTTACATCAGCAACCCTTTGCTTTGCAGCGTCTTCATTTCTTCCTATAACAACGATTACAGCACCAGCTGCGCATAATCCATTTACAAAAGCCTCGCCCAAAACGCCTGTAGCACCTGTAACGACTACAACCTTGTTTTTCAGCGAAAACAGGCTTTCTACTTCTTTTACCATTTGTTTAGTTCTTTTTTAAGTTTATTTAACAGCGCCATCGAAAGCATTATTTTAGGAGCAAAACTAGTTTCTGTAAGCTGTTCATATTTTATTTGTATTTGACCTGCATCTGGTCATAAAAATCTTTCAGCACGAAGAAGGCTTTCTTTTTCTTACCTGTTTCGCTGATCAAGCCTTTACGGTTCCAGAAATTCTGATAAATAGGGTGTTGTCTTCTTGGTGATCTGAAATCGGTTAAAATCCATGGTGTCATGCCCCGTAAAGCGCCAATTTTGCTTAACATAGTGATCTGATTTTTGTACAATGCCTCTTGGTATTCTTCGCTCCAACGTGTATTTTCATCGGCGTGGAAACCGCCCAAAGCATCGCCACCAAACTCAGTAACTACCACAGGTTTTTTATATTTAATATCGAAATTGTATTTGGTAATTTCGGATGGATTACCTCCCCAGTACCAGCCAGCATATTCATTAAAACTTACCAGATCGATTTTTTCGCCCAGGGGATCGTTTAAAATGATATTATTTCCTTCACGGTGTACTTCTAAAGCAGCAGCCACTAAACGGGTATCATCCAAAGAGCGGGCAGTTTCTGCCAAATTGCTCATAAAACTCAAACGGGCATCGCTTAACGGCGTTTCGTTACCAATAGACCAGACGATTACACTTGCCCTGTTTTTATCGCGTACGATTAAATCAGTCAATTGTTTTTTTGCGTTGGCATAGGTTGCCGGATTTGTCCAGCTGATGGTCCAGTAAACAGGAACTTCAGCCCAAACCAATAGCCCCATTTCATCGGCAAGGCGAATCATTTCTTCGTTATGCGGATAATGTGCAAGGCGAACGTAGTTACAGTTCATATCTTTTGCCCATTGCAACATCATGCGCATGTCGCCTTCTGAACGTAAACGACCAGCTATAAGCGGGTTTTCGTCATGTAGTGAGATTCCTCTTAAAAAAACAGATTTACCGTTTAACAGAATGCTATCGCCATCAACCTGAATGGTTCTGAAACCAATTTTATCGTTGATATTTTCTTTATCGGTTTTAATATTTACTGCATATAATTTTGGCGTTTCCGGCGACCATAAACTTAAATTGTTCCAGATAAACTCATCTACAATTTTACCTTCGCTATCTGTTTTGTATTTCTTTTCGAGCTTCAGCTCTGGAATAGAAAGCGTAATTTCCTGTCCAGCGGTTGCATCAGCAAGTTTTACCGAAAAATTCAATAAGTTATTGCTTCCTTTAACGAGCTGAAGTTTATAATCACTGATAAAATGTTCAGGAAATTCAGCCAAGTAAACATCCCGTGTAATGCCCCCATAGTTCCACCAATCGGTATTTACAGTTGGAATTTCATCCTGTTTGCGGATATTATCAACTTTAAGCACAATGGAATTTTCGCCAACTTTTAAGTTATTGGTTACATCGAACTGGAAAGGCGTAAAACCACCTTTGTGTACACCCAGTTTTTTACCGTTGAGGTAAACATGGGCTTCGTAATTTACTGCACCGAAATACACGAAGTATTTTTTCCCCTTTTCTGGTTTTGCATCAAACTTTTTGCGCAGCCACACATTGCCTTCGTAAAGTTCTAATTTTTCTGATTGCGAGTTCCAATCGCCAGGAACATTCATTTGAGGTGAATGATCGAAATCATACTCAATCAGCTCTGACTTATCTTTCTGAATTTTATCATCGTAATAACCTCCGGTTCCGGTTTTCGACTGATCGAATGGATCGTGACGATAATCGTAATAACCGTTTTCGTAAGGATCAACAATATAATTCCATTTACCATTAAGGCTCTGGATTTTCCGGCCCTGAATGTTTTGTATAGCGGTAACCTGACCGTAACTGATTGATGAAAGGAGCGATAAGCAGATTAAAAATACGCTATAGGTTGTTTTTAGCATAACTTAAGTTTTAATATTAATTAATTGATCGTTTCAAAACTAACAATTAATTAACAGACGGTGTTTCCACTGCCCTCCTAAATTTGAGCAAAATTTAGTTTTTCATTAATAACGAGCAATTTGCTCCAAAAGCATAAGTTAAATTTTTGACAGGATTGGCTGACAGCAAGTAATGATTTCATCATGTTTATTTGGGTAGTTTGTGCTAGTGATCACGAATTTAGAAAAGCTTAAAAAATTAAACGTTTTAAAATAGGCCAAAACGTAACAAATTCCACTGAAACAACATTTCAAACGTTTGAAATAATTGCGTTTTTTTCTTAACTATGCATGGAGATTGGAAAAGATAATGAATAATACCCCTGTTACACTAAAATTCTTGGCTGAGAAGTTAAAGATGTCAGTATCAACAGTATCAAAAGCCCTTAATAACTACCCAACCATAAATGAGTACACGAAACAACGTGTTCAGGAAATGGCCCGCGATCTGCATTTTACGCCCAATAAATCAGCTATTAATTTAAAGGAAAAGAAATCGCACATTATTGGTATTATCTTACCCAATCTTTTAGATCATTTTTTTACCAGAAGTATTTATGGTGTAGAGCAATTTGCCACACAAAACGGATATAATGTAATCATCAGCCAATCTCACGATGACCTGAAAAAAGAAATCCAATCTGCAAATATGTTGTTGCGGAGCCGGGTTGATGGTTTGATTGTGGCCATTTCAAAACACACACAGGATTTTGCGCATTTAGACCAGTTCGAAAACATGGGCATTCCGGTAGTATATTATACCCGAAACCCGAGTTTTAACTTAAGTTGCCATAAAGTTTTGGGCAATACTTTTCAGGGCTGTTATCAGGCTACAAAGTTTTTAATAGACAGGGGGCACAAAAAAATTGCTTATTTGGGCGGTCCAAAAATGATTAATTTTACGCACGAACGCTTTAATGGCTACATCAATGCTTTAAATGATAATCAGGTTCCTTTTTCATCAGAATTGGTTGCTTATACCGATTTCGACAAAGAAAATACAATCTCAGCAATTAAGAATTTATTTGCCAACCCAGAAAATATGCCTACTGCGCTCGTGGCTTTTAAAGAACCTATTATGTTCGATGCGATGAAATACCTGAAATCGATAAACCACCCTGACTTTGACAAAATTGAATACGTAGGATTCGGGAACACCTCTTTTATCAGTTATCTCGATTCACCACCTATTGCCTCAATTGAAGAAAACCCAGAATCAGTAGGCGAAAATGCAATTAAACTATTGATACAATTGATCAACAAAGAAATTGATATTCATAATTACCAGAAAGTAATGGTGGATTGTAAGTTGATAGTACATGGGTAAGCGTTTGGCGGGAGGTGTTTGGCGTTTTGTGCGCAACGTTGTATTCACTCGATCGTCATGCTGTCCCGAATGTTCGCATTAGCGTCAAGTTAATGATATTGACAAAGGTTGAAAAGTCTGTGATTATTATTTAAAAGGGAAAAAGCAACTTGTAGTTCTAAACACATTTGACAATGTCTACAAGCCGCTTTTTCAACTCTAAAATAAAGAAAAGATTTGATATTTTTTTTAATGGATCAACCATTGATACTATAGCTCGAAGCAGTGGTTTTCTTCAGCGCAGTGCAAAGAAGATTTCTCCGATGGATTTTGTTATGGGCTTTGTGTTAAGCTGTTCTCAAATACAAAACACATTCAGTCAATGGGCTTT
>NZ_SIXF01000019.1 GCF_004310665.1 Pedobacter kyonggii
ATTTGAACATACGCACAGGGCTCTCTGCCGCACGCCCATTGTCCTGACAGTATTTATCCAAAAGCTCGTTATATATAAAACTAAAATCTATAAGCTCGTTAATCTTGCGCAGCAGATTCTCCTTAGGGACAATCAGATCGTAGAGCCTGGAAAATTCGCTAAACTGGATTTTTTGTTGTTGAAGAAGCATTTTAAAGGCCGTTCTGGTACACCTTTAAAATACAAAAAAAGAAGCAGAAATTATTAATTTCTACTCCTTTTTTCTGACCCAATCTTGAAGGGACTTTTTCAGTGCCCTCATGTAAACACAGACCATTTTTATATTGTTTCAATCACAGTAAATCTAAAATTGTTCCTGCCTTTTAAAGTTAAAAACTGTTGTTCCAATTAGGATTACGGTCAGGATTGATATAGATAACAAATTAGCCCAAACTGAAGGTATTTGCTGAGGACTATATTTTTCCAGTTTATAATCCTTTATATCTGTACTGTCTACTGCTTTATTCAGAAAGATACCGGGATAAAAATGCAAGCGGATCTGTTCATGATATTTTCTAACTGCCTCCTGAAAATCGAGGTGGGTATTAAGATCCGATCCAGCCATATTGTTTATCCCTAACTGGGTTTGTATGGTAGGGAAGAAAAATGCAAGCGTATTTGTAAATCGCTGTCTGGCGGCCAGTTTATTCTCAATTGCGCGTCTACTTGCTATTGCCTGATCATCGCCCATCTGTTGCATGGCATAATACCAGAACCAGCTAAAAGTTTTCTCTTCTGGGAAGGGATATTGCTTCAGCTGCGGATAATGATCGAAAAATGGTTTCATTGTAACCTCTTTGGCCATATCCCATTTTTCGTGGTTACCCTCGCGTTGATTAATTACATTTTGCAGTGCTTCTGGCATGGGATATTTTCGGGTAAGAAAAAGGTTAAGTGATGCTGGAATTACAATGCAGATAAGTACCCAAACGGCAACCAATGCCGATGCATTAAAGTTCGATGATTTTGCTAAAGAAATGATAAAAAATGAAACTGCAAACCAGAAGGCCAGATAAAAGATAATGAGTGTAGTTATTGAAAAGAAAATGAAATCTACAGGCAAATGCAGATAAAGAATAGCTACAAATAATAGTAATAAGGCAACAGAAAAAATTACGGCTACCCTAACTAAAAATTTTTGCCAGATTACCTGAAAAGACTGATTGGTTTGTGCCCTTAAAAGCGACCAAACTCCACTTTCTTTTTGCTCCGAAAGTAAGTTATAGCTAAAGGCAATAATCACCAGGGGAAATAAAAAGATAAATACAAAACTCAGATCCATGTTTCCCAAAAGCAGGCTTACCGGGTTATTAATATCTGTATCGTAAATCTGACCTTCTAAACCCAACATGGTTACCGAAATTAAATAAGGGTTAATATCCCGCTGCCCATTGGCAAAGGCGGCCCAGGCATTGGGTGCATTAGCAAATGAAAACTTATTGTGGTAAAACAATAAGCCAATATCTTTACCAAAATGATCGATATTGCTGAGGGTGTTTTTCTTTTGTAACATTGCTGCTTTTTCAATTACGGCCTGTTGGTTGTTAATAAATGTTTTGCCGAAATACAAACCGGCAAAGCCTGTAATCAGCAGCACAATGATGCCTATCCATGAGGAGCTGTTTCTAAAAAACAGTTTAAATTCGGGGTTATATATACTTTTTTTCATCCTTAATAGCTATATCGTTTTAATCCACCTGGTCGTGTACTGTAGCAGCATAACCGTTGCCAATAACCAACAGGTTAAAGCACTCAGTGCCAATAACTCATTTGTTAATACTGAACTTAATTTGCCAAAGTGATAATTGAAATCAGGTTGCTCGGCCCAGTGTGCCTTACTAATGGCCAAAGGTTTTTCTTCTTCTCCTGGCGCAATGTTGCTGATCTTATCAATCTGTAGTTTATTCATCTTTTGCGCCAGCTGATAGCGGTAGGCTTCTGCCTGGTTCTGAAAATCAACAAAAGTGTCAAAATCAGAGGCTGTTATGGCCATTGAAATATGCTTGAGGGATAAGTAAGGATTCATGAAACCTGCTGCCGTTGTAATGCTGTTCTGCTTTTCAAAAACTTTATTCAGCTCCTTTTGGTGATTGCTGTAAATTTTTGAGGTTATTTTTTCTCCCTCGGCCATAATATAACCCCCATAGTTAAAAGGCAGTTTTTTTACATCGGTAACACCGTAAGTTTTGAGTAGTGAGTCTTTAATCGCAGCATAATGTGGGTCATCTGGATTATGGCTATCGCCCTGCTTATGGATGTCGGTAGCAATGGCATCTGCAAACTCTATTTTAGATGGGGAGGGGTAAATTTTTACGCCGATTGCTTGGGTAATTCTGGGCATAATGACCATAAAAAATATCCAGCAGGCCAATAAGGTAGTTAAGGCTGATTTAGAACTGCGTGCAAAAGCCGAAACCAAAACCGTTACGGCAGATACAATGAAGAAATAAATCGCATAGCTAAAAATCAATACCATTAAACGCAAACTGGCATCGCCACTAATCTGCCAATGACTTAGCGAGGCCCATAGCAAAATGGTAAGCAGCATAAGGGGGATAAATATCGATAAACAAACACCAATTATGCCCAGTGTTTTGCCCCAGAGGAGCTGTTTCCAGCTTACATTTTGGCATAGCAGGATTTTTAATGTTCCTGATTCGCGCTCAGCCGAAATGCTGTTGTAACCTAAGAAGAAAATGAGAAGTGGTACCAGGAGTTGCAGCACCATGGCCACACTAATTTCGCCGAAGCGCAACATTCCATTAGAAAAACCTGCTTCACTAAAATTCACTGTGTTTTGTTTATGCGCTTCTAAAAAGATCGATACACCTGCAAAACTTTCTATCCCAAAATCGAAGAAACTTAGTTCATGTTTCTCGCGAAAGGCGAGGTAACCATAGTGCGCCATCCGGTGTGGGTGTTTATCTGGTTTTGCCAGCCATTGTGCCCTAACTAGTTCTTTATAGTGCAGGCGCTGATTGTTTTGTGTTTTAAAATTCTGCCAGCCCACGTAAGTGGCCAAACCAAGCGATAAACCTAATAAAAGGGTTAAGGCTAAGGTGGCCCTGTTGTTAAGGGCGGTTTTAAAAGTTTGTTTGGCTATAGTGCTTATTCTATTTGGCATTATATTCTATAGGTTACGTTAAACATTACATTTCTTGGTGTACCGGGGAAAAGGCGTAGATAGTTTTGTGCGCCAACCCAATAGGTTTTATTTAGAATGTTATTCATATTTACAGCCAGTTGCACTTTAGAACCAGCAGGCGAATAATAAAGAGCGGCATCTACCAGGGTATAAGCGGGCAGTACAAAATCTCTGATATACAACGGAAGTTTAGTACCACTGTACTGTAAACCTGCTCCAAAACCTATTCCCTTTAGCTTACGGTTTTCAAAGTTGTAGCGTGTCCATAAGCTTGCACTGTGTTTTGGTGTGTTCTGCACCCTTTGGCCAATTAAATCAGGATTAAAATCATCCTTAATAATGGCATCTACATAACTATAACCAGCATTAAACTGCCAGTTAGGCCTGATAAAACCAGAAGCTTCGAATTCTGCACCACGGCTGCGTTGGGCCCCGCGTTCTATCAGGCGGTTTACATCCAGTGGATCATTTGCATTCATCAATAGGTTTTTCTGGTTGATTTCGAATACCGAAATGTTAACCATTAAACTTTTATTCAACCATTCAGATTTTGCACCAATCTCTTTTAAATTACTTTCTAAAGGTTTAAAATTGGTGCCTGCAGGCGGTGGAACAATAACGAGGGTTGAGGTATTGCCTTGCGGCTGGTACCCCTGTAAATAGGTTCCGTAAAGGTTAATGTTTGCGCTTATGGCATAGGTAATTCCGGCCCTTGGCAAAAGCTTATGCTGATAAATTTTCTTCTCGTTAGCCAGTTTGTAATTGCTATAATCCTCATACCACTCTTGTCGTAAACCCAATGTTAAGGTAAGCTGATGGTATTTTATCTGATCCTGCAGGTATACTGCGTTAACCAAATTATATGCGGCCGGAATTTCTGTTTTGGTAAAAACATAATCGCTTAAATTTTTAATGGTATAGGTTGGGTTGAACAAGTTAAAGTGTTCCACGTTGGGTACCGGTGCATTTATACCATTTATTGCCTTAAATAAATAGAGGTCCTTTTTTGTAGCATCGTACCTTGTTGCAATGGTTCCATCTTTTAACCGGTAACCCTGAGCCGAGTTTTCGCCACCGCCCCGCAATTTCTGGGTGTTTATTCTGTCGTACCCGATTACCAGCTTATGACTTAAGCTAAAAGTATTGGCGTTTATACTAAAATAAGTGCTTAAATTGTCGGTTCGCCACTTTTGCTGACGCTGCACGGCACGCATGGCCGCAAGGGTAGGAATAGGTTGATTGTTTTCATCAACGCCGAAAGCATTGGTGGTTCTATGTTCTAAAAGATCTTCGTTCCAGTTTTGCTTCATATAAGCTACATTAAATACAATATCCTGTGTAAGGCTATGCGAAAAATTGGTCATTAACATTAAATCCTGACTGTTAAAACGGTCGTTACTGGCGCCCATATTGAAACTGATCGGTGTACTTTTTAGATCGGTTTTACCAGCAATTGCACCAAAAATAGCCTGTCCGCGGTCTAACCTCGAATTGCTGTTGTTCATTACCACTTCTACATTTAAACTGGTTCGATCGTTCGGGATGTACGAAAAGGAAGGGGCAATCAGGTAACCCTTTCTGTATTGCAGGTCTCTGAAGCTTTTACTGTCTTCATAACCTACATTAAGCCGGTAAAGCAGCGTTTTATCAGTATTTAACGGGCCTGTAAAATCTAAAGCGCCTCTAATGGTGCTGAAACTTCCGGCCGAGAGACTAATCTCTTTTCGATCTTCAGTCAGTGGTTTTTTTGTTACCAGATTAATGCTTCCCCCTGGGTCTACACTCGAAAATGTTGTACTTGCCGGACCTTTTATTACCTCTATCCGTTCCAGATTATTGGTTAAAGGCTGGTTAAAATAATATTGGCGGGTACGCATGCCGTTAATAATAGCACCCTCCTCGTTCTGGTTAATTCCCCTGATCGAAAATTGGTTGTAATAGCTGCTTTGCGATACACTGGTTACATTTTTAACCGCGTCGGCCAATACAGCCGCCTGCCTGTCGGCAATTAATTCTTTCGAAACAGAAGAAATAACCTGTGGAATATCCTTGTTCAAAGTAGCCATTTTGGTGGCCGAAAAAGAGTAGTTGCCATAGTACTTTTTGCCATTGGTACCTACCACTTCAACGGTCTGCAATTCTTCGTTGGTGCTTTGTAGCATAATTGCATCCAGTTTTAAATCACCAATGCCATTAACGGAGTAGATGCGATTAAAAGTGCTGTAGCCTATGGCACTAATGGTGATGGTGTAATTAGCCATTTGGGGTAAAACAACCGAAAAATTACCGAGTGAATCGCTGCTTGTATTCAGTTGATCTTTCCCATTCTTAAATTTAATAGTGGCTTTTTGGATTGCTTGGTTTTGGGGGTCGATCACTTTTCCACTCACCTTAATCTGAGCAAGAGCGACCAGGCTAAACGTGCTGAAGAGCAATAGCAAACAGATTGCACGGAAAATAGAAAAGCCTTTATATATTGGGTACATGAAATGGATTTGTTTTTAAATAGTTTGTAAGTATAATTCCTGAAGATCGGCCGCAGTGATGTCGCTGGCTTTAAGTGTATGGATTAATTCGCCTTGTTTCATAATGCCAATGTGCGAACCTACATTTACCGCATTAAAAATATCATGCGTAGCCATTAATATCGATTTCCCCTCGGCCGCCAATTGTTTAACCAGTTGAGTAAACTCTGCTGTAGCTTTTGGGTCCAGGCCACTGGTAGGTTCGTCCATTAAAATAATCTTTGCATTTTTGGCTAATGCAATTGCAATTCCCACTTTTTGGCGCATGCCTTTACTAAAGCCCGATAAATGTTTGTGGTGGGCAGCTTCCTGTAAACCACATTGCTTTAAAAAACCGATCAAGTTTGAAGTATCATAGTTAAACCCTGCCAGTTTAGAAAAGTAATCAAGGTTTTCGATGGCCGAAAGATTACTGTAAAGCATCACAACTTCGGGAATGTAGGCCAGATGTTTCCGCCGTTCGTCATCGTGCGCAGAGATTTCTTCGTTGTCGATTAAGATTTTTCCGCTACTCGGTTGAATAAAACCTAAAAATAAATTGATAGTAGTGGTTTTTCCGGCACCGTTCTGGCCCAGCAGGCAAAATACCTCACCGGGGTTAACGGTTAAATTAAGCTGATTTAGGGCCCGATAAGATTGATAATTTTTGGATAATGAAATGGCTTGAAGCATAATAAAATATTGGCGCATACCCAACAGGCATGTGCGTTAAACAGAATGAATTTGAAGGTTACGAAAAGAAACTTCTTGTATGAAGATTAAGAAATTAGGCTAGGTGGCCCCTTATTGGAGCAAGATAAGATATAAACAATAGAATGCCTCATCAAGTAGATGCAAGGCCTAATCGTTGGTTTGATTACAGGTAAAGCAAATGCAATAGGAGCAGGAAGATCGAAAAAGTGAGACCGGTGTTTTAATACCTCACACAATTTACATTTTAGCTTTGCCGAACTCAATTGTTTGAGCAGGTGCGCCTCACTACAGCTTTGCTTGCTGTAACTGGTTTTTGCGGCATCATGATGATGCAGGCTTTCTATCAGTGTTGCATTAAGAAATACCGCCAATAGTAATATCGCCCATATACGGGCAAAAATTTCTTTGCGATATGTACACACTGAATATTTCAATGCAACAAAGTTACATTAAAATATTAAAAATCAAGCACTGTGTTGTTGTGTTATTGCTGACGGTTAACTTTATGTCGTTTAATCAACTGCGGACTCCTGACTTCCGACTAACCCCATTAATTCTTACCTTTATTTCAAGCTATGGATCCTAAAGAAACACTAAAAGCGCATATTTTAAAAACCGCTACTTTAACCGACAAAGAGTTCGATTATTTATTTTCCTATTTCAAGTTACAGTCTTTTAAAAAGGGGCAGGCCATCATTAGCGAGGGTGATAGGGTAGATCACGAATATTTTGTGATCTCGGGCTGTTTAAAAGCTTTTTTTATCAACGATGAAATCAAGA
Organism: Pedobacter kyonggii; assembly: GCF_004310665.1. Classification (GTDB taxonomy): domain Bacteria; phylum Bacteroidota; class Bacteroidia; order Sphingobacteriales; family Sphingobacteriaceae; genus Pedobacter; species Pedobacter kyonggii. The sequence goes on from NZ_SIXF01000019.1 coordinate 7,183, forward strand.
TGTATATCCTGCAGTTTGCGATGCCTACCTGGTGGACTTCAGATTATGGTGCCCTATACAACCATACGCGTGCAACCATAAGTGTAGATTGCATTAGCGATGCAGAAGTATTATGCCTTTCTAACGATGACCGCGAAAAGATCTGCAGCGAAATCCATCAGGCTGAACATTTTTTTCGTTGGAGAACAAACAGGGGCTATCTGGCTTCGCAAAAAAGGCTGTTATCTTTTATGAATAACGATACCAAAGCCCGTTACGAAGAACTTTTAGCCATGTACCCGCAATTGTATAATCTCGTGCCCAAGCATTTAATTGCAGCTTATTTGGGTGTTTCGAGAGAAACCCTGAGCAGACTTTACAACGCACAAAAATAGCGTTTGGAGAATGTGATGTACATCACCTAAGCCCTGTAAAAATCCTCCTTTACTTTGTGTTGTCAAATCACTAATGATTGATAAAACAAAGAAATGGAAACTACAAAATTTGAAATTGTAAGCGCTCAAAGCAATATCAACTGGACTGGTAAAAAAGTAACTGGATCACACAACGGAACCATCACGATTAAATCGGGTTCACTAAGTTTAAACGATGGTAAATTTAGCAACGGGAACTTTATTATCGATACCACCTCTATTGTAATATTGGATGTTACCGACCCTGCAACCAATGCACAGTTCGCCGGACATTTATTCTCTGAAGATTTTTTCGCAACCGATCAATTCCCCGAGGCCACATTTGTTATTACAGCCGTTGATCAAACCAATGAAGACAATACAGTAATTACTGGCGATTTAACCATTAAAGGCATTACACATGCTGTAATTTTTGCGGCAGATGTTGTAGTTAATGGCAATACGTTAGCAGCTTCTGGTAAAATCTTTATCGACCGTACAAAGTACGACATGAAATTCAGATCTGGTAACTTTTTCACCAACCTTGGCGATAACCTGATCTACAATGAATTTGAGCTCGATGTAAAATTAACCGCATCATCAACTATTTAATCGAACAGCCATGCCATACGTAAAAATAGAAGTAACCCGCGAAGGTGTTACACGCGAACAAAAACAAGCCCTAATTAGTGGGATTACCAAACTGATTACCGAAGTATTGGATAAAGATCCAAAGCTTACGCATGTAGTAATTCAGGAAATCGAATTGGATGACTGGGGATATGCGGGCGAGCAGGTATCGGTATTGCGCGAAAAAGGGATAACAGCAAACAATAAATAATCATCAAAAACATGAAAACATTAACAGTTATTATAACAGGCGCATCAACAGGTATTGGTCGTGCCATTGCAGCTTTATTTTTAAAACAGGGTCACAATGTGGTGATCAACGCTGCAAATGAAAACAATTTAATCTCTGCTTTCAACGAATTAGGATCGCACCATCAATTGGCGATGGTAGCTGGTGACATCAGCAACATCAGCACAGGTAAACGATTGGTAGAAACTGCCATAGCGCGTTTTGGTACTGTAGATGTGCTGATAAATAATGCCGGTATTTTTGAATCAAAACCTTTTTTAGAGGTAGATGAAGCGCACCTGGATAAATTTTTGAACATCAATTTAAAAGGCACATTTTTCACCACTCAGGCAACCATAACGCAGATGTTGAAACAAGATGGTGGTGCAATTATTAACATCGGAACCGTATTGGTAGATCATGCCATTGGAGGTTTTCCAGCAACTGCACCCATTTCGAGTAAAGGAGGCATTCATGCCTTAACCAAACAATTGGCTGCCGAGTTTGGCAAAAACAACATCCGGGTAAACGGCATCGCGCCGGGGATTATTAGAAGTCCGTTACAGGCCAAAAATGGCATTAGTAATGCTGATGCGTTTGCGGGTTTACATTTATTAAACCGTATTGGCGAAACACAGGATGTTGCTCAACTCGCCCTGTACCTGGCAGAAAGTAATTTTGTAACAGGCGAAATCATCAATTTAGACGGAGGTCATGTAGCGGGTCATCATATTGGTTAAGGATAAAAATTAAAACAAAAACCAGGTATGCAAAGGGAAATAATTAGCCCGAGCATACCTTAAAAATTAAAACCATGAACAATTACACTGAAAATTCAAATGCAATAGCAGCAGTATTATCTTCTTATTTCAACGGAATTTTTAATGGGGATACCACACTGCTCAGGAAAATATTTCACCCTCAGTCTATATTGGCTGGTGATGTAAATGGTATTCCATATTTTAAAACGCTTGATGAATACTTAGAAGGCGTAAGTAAGCGCAAAAGTCCGCAGGAGCTCAATGAAACATTTCGTATGGAAATATTGTCGATAGAAATTATCAATTCTATTGCAATTGCCAAAGTTCATCTGCCTATGTTTGATTTTAATTATTACGATCTTTTATCGCTAAATTTAACAGATCGGGGATGGGTAATTGTGAATAAACTCTTAACCAACGTGAAAATTTACTAGGATGTGGAATAGAACTAAAATAACCGAACTTTTAGAGGTCGAATATCCGATTTTATTAGGCCCAATGGGCGGTGGATTTTCAACACCTGAGCTTTTAGCAGCCGTATCAAATGCAGGCGGACTTGGAAGCCTGGGCGCATATACCTTAACGCCTCAAGAAATTATTGAAAGTGATAAGATCATAAGAACAAAAACGGATAAACCTTACAACATCAACCTATGGGTAAATGATGTAGATGAGCATTTGCTTAATTATCCATCAGAAAAAATTGAGGAGATTAAACTATTATTCAAACCTTTTTTTGACGAGTTGAGCATCCCATTACCCGATCTTGATGCCAACATTCCTTCAAAATTTTTGAAACAGGTAGAAACGCTTTTCGAGCTGAAACCCGCAGTATTTAGTTTTATATTCGGCATACCTTCAAAAGAAATATTAAACGAAGCGCGAAAGCAAGGTATTAAAACAGTGGGTGCAGCAACCACATTAGACGAAGCTTTGGCACTCGAAGAAGCCCGGGTTGATGCCATTGTAGCAACAGGATTTGAAGCGGGCGGACATCGTCCTTCATTCCTTAAACCAGCAGATGAATCATTGACAGGAACTTTTGCATTGATCCAACAGGTAAAAGCGAAAACAAAAACACCCATAATTGCTGCTGGTGGTATTGCCGATGCAAAAGGTATAAGGGCAGCATTAACGCTTGGTGCAGATGCAGTTCAGATTGGTACGGCCTTTTTAGTAACCGACGAATCTAATGCAACGCCGATGCACAAGGCAAAACTTTTCTCCGAAGAATCAAAAAATACGGTACTTTCTAAATCATTAACCGGTAGAATGGGCCGGATGATTGCTAACCGGATATCTGGTGCTATTCGTTATGAAACTGAAGTATTGCCCTTTCCACTGCAAACCCGATTAATGGGACCGTTAAGAGCCGCTGCCATTGAACAGGGCAAAACAGATTTGTACAATTTTTGGTCGGGACAAAACGCGGTAAACTTAAAATATACTTCTGCAAAAGAATTAATGGAAGCGTTGATTAGAGCGATGGGGTAGTTGGCTTATTCTTCAGAGGCTGGTCTTCTCTACTAGTTAGCTGAAGATCGATAATGGTAAACTCATTAATTGTTTAATCGGTTAACTGGTTGTTGAGAACTGTTAACTTGCAACTAGACTTCGGACTTCCGACTAAAGACTTCGGACTAAATGCTACTTCACCCGCACATTTTCTCCGGCTAACCTAACCGTTTCGTTAATTCTTGTTGCTCTTGTTTCTGCTCTTTTGGCCTCTGATATCCATTTTAGAATGGCTTTTTTAGAAGAACGAGGAAATTTTTCCCAATGGGTTTGTGCTGCTTTGTTGGGTTCAAATTCTTTTTTTAAATCATCGGGTACAATCAGTTTTTCCACATCGTTCAGGGCATCCCACATGCCGTTGGCTTTAGCTGTTTCGATTGACTGTAGTCCTGCATGGCTCATCATTCCTTGAGCTATCATATGTAAAGCCTTGTTCTTGTTAATTGCGCTCCAGTTGCTTTTAGGTTTTCTTTTGGAGAAAAATTGATAACGGCTTTCCTCATCCCTTTTCAGGGTTAAACTATCGATCCATCCATAACAAAGGGCTTCATCAACTGCGTTGCTATGTGGTAAACTATTTGCTGATGCATCTTTTTTGTAGATAATTAACCAAACAGATACTTCTTTTTCATGGTTTTTGGCGAGCCATTGGCGCCAATCGGCCTGGGTTTTGGCATAAAAAGCCTTAACTCCGTTTTTTATTTCTTCCATAGGAATAGTTCAATGGTTCATTTGTCATTCGTTTAGTAGTCTTTCGTACAGCTCATGGTAATAGGTTAATTGTGTAAATCGGTTAATCGATGCCTAATGCCCAACTTATCTAACCACTCCATATATAAGCTGCACAACACCTGATGGGGCACTTTTTGTTTCTTTTAATGTTAACCAAACCCGATTGGTGATTTCGCTAAACAGTAATTTTCCTTCACCTAATATTACGGGATGCACAGCCAGTTGTAACTCATCAACCAGGCCGGCATTTAAAAAGCTAGATATCAGTTTTGCACCACCATATAGCCATATGTTTTTGCCGGGAAGGTTTTTAATTTCGTTAACCCTTTGCACAATATCCGACTGGATAAAAGTAGCATCTGTACCATCATCTGTTTTGGTATGCGAAAAAACATATTTTTTCTTGCTGTTAATATTTTCGGAGATCGATTTCATCAATTCATCCTCTTCTTCTCCGGGTGAGTAATTTCCCCAAAGATCATAGCTGATCCGTCCATAAAAAATAGAATCTATGCCATCTAAAAAGTTGTTAAAATTGGCGTCACCATCCATAATGCACCAATCAATTTCTCCATTAGGCCCTTCAATGTAGCCATCAAGCGTAACGGCAAGGTTTAGAATAATCTTTTTCATATTTCAGTATTATTTTGTTCGTTCGATACTAAAAGCGCGATCCTCTTTATTAAAACCCACTTTAGGGTAATAATCAAAAGCAGTAGGTACTGATAAGAGAATGAGCATGCATTGAGGACCAAGTTTTTCGCGCGTTATTGCGATCATTTCCTTGCCTATTCCCGAACTTTTTAAATCTGTAAATACAGCCAGATCCGCCAGGTAAGCGCACCAAACCCAATCGGTAATGGTTCTTGAAATACCAACAAGTTTATCCTTTTGCCATGCGGTAACCAATAGGTCGGCATTTTTTAACATCAGCGCTATTCTTTCCGGTTCAGTTGGCCTTTTAAGATTAGCGTTTGTAAACAGTTCAATTACTGTTTCCGGTTCTGGAATTACGTCTAGTCTATAGGTAATATTCATATTGGCAAATGATTTTTGGTACTAAATTACAAAATAACAGGCTTATAACCAGTCAAAAGACCGAGAGAACTGTAATGTGATATTTCACATCACTTAATTTTTCAACTTAACCTTAAGTTAACATATACGCTCTTTCTTTGTTCAGCATTGCCTGATATATAGATGTTTTTAATATGATCAAACCCTTTAGTGTTCTTGTACTTTTTTTGCTTTTCATTTCGAATGCGATTGCCCAAGAAGAAAAATTCGAATTGATTATTGCGCTGAATCAAAAAGATCCGACTGCAGCCCTGGCTCAATTAAAAAAAATATACGCCAAATCTATCGATGACAATGATGAGCTTTTAGAAGGTAAATGTTTGCAGCAAATGGGCAAGATTTGTTATACACAGGGGCATTTCAGTCAATCTTTAGAGTTCTTTTTAAAAGCCGATAAAATATTCAACAATGCCAATCAATCGCTCTTATTGGCCGCCAACCTTAACGATGCGGGCGTGCTATACTATTATATGAAGCAGAAAGACAAGGCCATGAATAGCTATAGCAAAGCCATTAGTATTTATAAAAGATCGGATAACTTAACCGGACAGGCAACCGTTTTGGGCAATATCGGGCAGTTATACGAAAAAAGGCAACTTTACGACAGTGCATTTTATTATCAAAAACTGGCTTTAAAAATAAATGAACAGGTTAATGACAAGAGCGGTGCAGCAAAAATACACGAAAACCTAGGCAGTATATATGAAGATCTGGAGCGTTACGATTCTGCATATGTGCATTTTAAACAGTCGTTAAATTTATATCAGGAAGACCATAATGACTTGGGTAGTATCGAGGTAATTAATAATCTCGGCGATATTCTCCGTAAAACAGGCCGTTATAAAGAAAGCATTGTGCAAACCGAAACTGCACTGAAACTGGCCGAAAAGATGGGGAATGTTTACCAGTTGAGTTCCTGCTGCAGGGATTTAGGCAAAGCCTACGAACTGTTGAACAATATGGACAGCGCCTACCACTATGTAAAACTTGGTTATAAGTATACTATTGATCTGTATTCGGAAGATGGTGCTCGGCAGGTGGCCTTTTTGCAGGTGCTTTACGATATCAATAAAAAATCGGAGGAGATTAATAAACTGAAAAACGACAGGAAGGTGAACAGGATTATTGCTTTTTCTGCCACAATTGTGGTGATATTATTGGTTGTTTTAGGTTTTTTTATTTTTAGCAGACAACGGTTAAAGTTAAGAGATCAGCAAATGTTGGCGCGGCAGAAGGCAATACAACACGATATGACCAGTCTGGAACTAAAAAATCTTCAGCTCGAAGAGCAAAATCTGAAACAGCTGTTGGAGGTTAAAAGCAGAGAACTCTCTACCCATACCTTAAATCTGATTAAACACAACCAGTTTTTGGAAAACCTTAGAGGCACTTTACAGGCGATGGTAAAAGAGGATAAGCGCGATCAGAAAAAACAGATGAACCAGATCCTCACGGAGATTAATCAGAGCTTTAATCACGAACGCAACTGGAAAGAATTTACGGTGGCTTTCGAACAGGTCCACCATCAGTTTCTCGAAAGCCTAAAAAAATACAGCAATGAGCTTACTTCAGCCGATATGCGCTTGATTGCACTGTTAAAAATGAACCTCGATTCAGGAGATATTGCAACCTTGCTTGGTATATCTACCGATAGCTTAAGGGTATCGAGATATAGGCTAAGAAAAAAGCTAAATCTGTCGCAAGGCGATAATTTATCGGCATTTATCCAGGCATTGTAACCGTTACATCAGCTGTAATATATTACCTGTTTTTTTGGTTTTTAGGAGCTTAACAATTTGTTAATGTAACGGTAACGAAAGCATAATGGCGTTTTGATGCTTGTTTAATTTATTGGTAATCATTGTGTTGTGTTTTGGTGTTGCCTTTTGATATATGCTTGTTGTAACGCTGTTGCCTTTATGTAACCTCAATAATTTCTTTGTGTAAAATGGTGTATACACCTTTGCCCCGTCGATAATAAAAAGACATTACCAAACACAATGAACAAACTATTACAAATTCTGTTTTTACTTCTTTTTTGTGCAGGCACAGCCTACGCCACAAAACTGAAAGGCCATGTTTACGATAGGCAGACCGGCGAGGCCATTGTAGGTGCTACGGTGGTTTTAGAAAATCCGAGGCGCATAACCAATACCGGATTGGATGGGACTTTTGAGTTTAAGGATGTAAAAGTAGGTACAGCAACGATCAGCGTGAGTTATATTACCTACAAAACCATTAGCAAAACTATAGTTGTAGTAAAAGAGGATAACGATCACTTAAAGTTTTACATGGAGAGTGATTCGAAAAGCCTCGATGATGTAACGATCAAATCAAATGCGGTGAGTTCTACTGATCAAGGTGCCAGGCGTTTAGAGAAAGATGCTACACAGCTGATGAATATTGTATCGGGTAGATCGATTGAAATTTCGCCAGATTTAACCGTGGCAAACGTGATGCAACGTGTTTCGGGTGTTTCTATTGAGAGAAACAGCAATGGCGACGGGCAATACGCCATATTGAGGGGTATGGATAAACGGTACAATTACACACTGGTAAATGGCGTTAAAATTCCAAGTCCGGATAATAAATACCGTTACGTTCCGCTGGATCTTTTTCCTTCTGATTTACTCGATCGTTTAGAGGTGTATAAAACCCTTACCCCAAATTTAGAGGGCGATGCCATTGGTGGAGCCATTAATATGGTGATGAAAAACGCTCCAGGCTTATTGCAGGTAAATGCCAATGTTTCTACTGGTTACAGCCAGTTGTTTTTCGATCGTAAGTTTGCCAGTTTTGATGCTTCAGGCATCAATTATAAATCGCCTTATGAGTTAAACGGAAAGAACTACAACGCTATGCAGAACGATTTTACAAAGGGAACACTCGATTATAAATATAAAAATCCGGCACCTAATTTAATCGGAAGTTTATCATTAAGTAAACGCTTTTTAGATAATAAGCTGGGCGTAGTAATAGCAGGAAGCTACCAGAATACGTACCGTGGCAGCAACAGTACTTTTTATAATAATGCGGTTGTTGGAAGTGATGCTTATGCCACAATTACCAGTAAAAGTTACCGCGAATTCTCAGAACAACAGCAAAGAACAGGTTTGCATGGAAAGGCTGATTACGTTTTTAACAAAGATCATCAGATTAGCCTGTATAATGTATATGTTAACCTGAAAAATCAGCAGGTTAGAGATGCTGTAACTACTACCTATAACGGCGTTTATAATCCTACGGTAGGAAACGCAGAATTGGTTTACGATACCCGCAACCGTTTAACCGAACAACAGATTTACAATAGTACCTTGCATGGCGATCATAAATTTTTTGATGATAAATTTAAAGTACAATGGTCAGCTGTTTATTCTTCGGCCAAAAATGATGTGCCCGATAATACCAGTATCAGTTTAAACGGGATAGAGCAGAATTTTCAAAGCAAACGTACCAGTTTAGTCAATACCAATCCGGTTACCCGCAGGTGGGAACGCAATACTGACGAAGACTTAACAGGTTATCTGGATTTGACTTACTGCGTTTTAACGGGAGTGCACAAATTGGATATTATGACAGGAGGTTTATACCGCGATAAACAAAGAAGCAGCTTCTTTAATAATTACAGTTTGGCCCCGAACGCAGATGGGGCAAACGATGTTTATGGTGTGGATTTTCAGAATTATACCGATCTAAACTTAGTTGTGAGTAATCCTACAGGGGCTGTGGCAAATTCACTTACTTATGATGCAACGGAAAAAATCGGCGCTGGTTATGGTATGTTTAAATACGCTTCAGCTAAATTAGAAGTAATTGGTGGTGCAAGAGTAGAACATACCAATCAGGGTTATAATCTTCTTTTTCCGGCAGGAGAATCTTTTCCAAAGGGAAATCAGGTATACACCGATGTGCTGCCTAGTTTAACGGCAAAATATTTTCTAACAGAAAAGGCACAGCTGCACGCTTCTTATTATAAAGCACTAAACCGTCCGGGTTTTTATGAAATTGTACCTGGAAAAGTAGTAAATGAAGAATTTCAGGAGAGGGGTAACCCAAACCTTCAACGCGCCTTAGCAGATAACTTCGATTTACGTTATGAACTTTTTCCTGGTGCTTCCGAGCAGTTATTAGTTGGTGCCTTCTATAAAAGGATAAAAAATCCTATTGAATATACTTTCCAGGCCGATGCCGTTCGCGGACAGGATATTTATTATACACCTGGAAACTTTGGTACTGCTAAAAATTACGGTGCAGAGGTAGATTACATCAAGTATTTCAGTAAAATCGGCGTAAAGGCCAATTATACTTATACCCATTCGCGTATTGTAACCCCTAAAACCACAAGAAGTATTAACAGTGCAACAGGCGATATCCAGGCGCTTTCTGTTGATCAGGAGCGACCTCTTTACGGACAATCAGCACACATTGCCAACTTATCATTGTTATTTAAAGACACTAAAAAAGGCTGGGATGTTCAGGTTGCGGGTGCTTATACAGGTCCTCGTATTAATACTGTTTCTCAATTTTTAAATAACGATTTATGGCAAGAAGGTTTCATTCAGATGGATGCATCTGCCGAAAAACGTTTTAAAGGTGGCATTAGTGTTTTTGTAAAAGCCAATAACATCTTAAATACCCCAACAAAATTATTTATAAAAGGTACAAATCCAGAAAATGATAAGATCAATGAAGATTTAGTCAAAAATGGAAACACCTTGGTCAGGAGTGATTATTTTGGCCAAAACTACCTTGTTGGTTTCAGATATAAGTTTAATTAAATAGAATTTAAAGATACAAAGACATGAAATCGAATCAGATTTTTAAATTAATGATCCTCATGGCGCTAGCCTTGGCAGGATGCGAAAAAGCCAATGTGGATGTAGATACGGCTGCTGTAGACGGTTCAGCAATTGGAGAGGTTTCTGGTGTTTGGGCGAAGGGCAGCACCCAGGTAATTAAAGGTGATGTGATTATCCCCGAAGGTAAATCTTTAACCATTGAAGAAGGGGTAACGGTTTTAATGGATACGGTTGCAAAACCCGAATTTATCGTAAAAGGTAATCTGTATGCGCTCGGAACGGCAGAAAATCCAATTAAGTTTACGGTAAACGAATTTTATAAAACCCCTTTAACAAAATTCGGAAAACTTTGGGGAGGAATCCTGGCCGGCCCAACTGCTGAGGAACTCGTCCTGGATCACGTGATTCTCGAATATGGGGGCGCTAAAACTTCCGATGCTTCTACATCTGTTAAATTGGGACTTTATAAGGCTGTTGCCGGAGAAAGTTTACCCGCGCTTTGGTTTGCTAATGCCAAAGGCAGGTTAGTTGTTCAGAATAGCACCATCAGAAATTTTCAGGAAGATTGTACTTACATTGAGGGGGGTAGAATTATTTTTGCCAACAATGTTTTTTATACCACTGGTGTAACAGGAGGAGAGGCCATGAACTTCAAATCGGGCTGCTTGGCTGATATAGCCTATAATTTGGTTTATAGCACCAATACCAATGCTTTGAAATTATCAAACACTGGAGATAAAACACCGCAAACCTATATTATTGCCTATAACAATACCATGGTGAATACGGGCTGGAGAAGACCAACTGCGAAAGGTGGATCAATCTGGCTGGAGAGTACTGTACGTGCCGATTTGTATAATAATCTTTTCGCCAATACCCGTTTTGGTGTAAAAAGGGATCCAAAAAAGCCTGAAGATAACCGTTCTGCTTACAGCAATAACTGGTATTATGGTTTCGATCAGACCACTGTAAATCAGTTTCAGCTAACCGGCGATATTGTAGGCGGTAAAAACGATGTGATTAGCAATGTTGCCGGAGCAAATGATCCTAAATTTGTGAATTATCCCTTAAATACTGCGGTTACCAATGCCGATTTTAATACTGCATGGGATTTTCACCTGCAAGGCAACTCGCCAGCTTTGGGCAAGGGCATCACCAACTTTACCCGCCATCACCAAGCTGGAATTATAATGAAAAATGGTATCACCTATATCTCGCCTTCACCATCAACATTTGTTGGTGCATACGGAACTAAAATATAAAATGAAGCATAACAAAATATTAAACCTTGCCGCTTTTGTGGTTTTAAGCCTGGCCATTTCATGTAATGGAGGTACACAAAGCGGAAATAGTGAAGCAATAAAACCCTTGTATGTATCTGATCCTGTCGATTTTGATACTGATGATCCTGCGATCTGGGTAAACCCCAACGATCCAACGCAGTCTTTAGTAATCGGTACCGATAAAGATTCCAGTGGTGGCTTATATGTTTTCGACCTGAAAGGTAAAATCATCAAATCAAAAACCGTAAAGGGCTTAAAACGACCAGATAATGTGGACATTGCTTATGGTTTGCGGCTGGCTGGGAAAAAGACAGATATTGCAGTAACAACAGAACGTTATACACATAAACTGCGGATATTTTCACTTCCCGATATGAAAGCAATCGATAATGGTGGAATTCCTGTTTTTGTTGGCGAAACAGGAGCAGAGTACCGCGATTTGATGGGAATTTCGATGTATGCCGATCCAAGTGGAAAAATTTATGCTATTGTTGGCCGTAAAACCGGTCCTAAAAACGGAAGTTATCTTTGGCAATACCTGTTGTCAGATGACGGAAAAGGTAATGTTAAAGCAGATTTAGTACGAAAATTTGGTCAGTATAGTGGCAAAAAAGAAATAGAAGCCATTGCAGTTGATAACGAACTGGGTTATGTTTATTATTGCGATGAGCAGGTAGGTGTACGTAAGTATTATGCCGATCCGGCCAAAGGGAATAAAGAATTGGCATTATTTGGGCAGGGTGATTTTGCTGTCGATAATGAAGGGATTGCCATTTATAAAACTTCAGGGAATGAAGGCTATGTCCTTGTATCCGATCAGGGCGCTAAACAGTTAAAAGTGTACGATCGCGTGGCTAAAGCCAATACTGTTCATCCACATCCGCTGTTAACTACCGTTAAGTATTCAGCTAATCAAACCGATGGTATTGATGTGGTTTCAGTCCCTTTAAATAACGATTTTAAACATGGTTTATTGGTGGCCATGAGCGATGATAAAACCTTTCATTTTTATAGATGGGAAGATATAGCAGGTAAAAAATTGACCAGTGCACATCCATAACATTCACATTTATTTTTTTGGAAAGCAATTGCAGGAGCATTTAGGGAGGTTCAGTCCCGCTCCCGCTTCTGCTCCCGATGAAAAATCGGTAGCATCCCGCTTTGATCGGGTTTAGGAGGCATGAATAGTACTACTATGGTGGCGAAATAAACCCCTGCCCATTGCAGTTGGGTGACTAAAGTCATTGAGTTAAGGAGAAACAAAAAAGTATTGTCATCCTGAGCCTGTCAAAGGACAAATGCTTTTGTTTACGACTAATAAGATCTTCGACAGGCTGAGGATGACAACGCCTATACTTAACTTTGACCTATACCGCGATATTATTCGATAATTTATACTCAGACGGCGTAATTCCGGTCTGTTTTTTAAAAAACTTACCGAAAAAAGAAGAGTTGCTAAAACGCAGTTCCATCGCCACCTCCGAGATATTCATAACATGACTGGTTAACAGTAGTTTAGCCTCCCTGATCACCATTTCGTCAATAACTTCTCCCGCTGTTCTATCGGTTACCTGTTTAACAACCTGCGATAAATGCCTTGGCGTGATACGTAAACAGTTGGCATAATAAATTACACGTTTTTCCTTCTTAAAGTTTTCCGATACCAACGATAAAAACCGATTGGTGAGTTCTGTCTTGCTATCATGAGCAAAAGGTATAGGATCTTTCCGTTTATTCTTTAACAAAAAGAGGTCGTACAAAAGCTCCAGGAAGCTATTGTGCACAATATTTTTAATCTGAGGGGTATCTTTAGGTACATTCAGCTTTTTGTGCAGGGCAAGCATATCATAGTAAATGAATGTATATTCTTCTTTTGATAATGAAAATTTATGAGTAGGATCGTTCTGGAACATTCTGTAAGCTTCTCCGCTATTAAAGAATATCCCCTTGGTTTTTAAATAATTTTTATTAAAATGGATGCTGATGAAAGAAACATCACTGTTGTTCTTAATCTCATAAACGGCATGTGGAAAAATGAGTAGAATATCTCTTTGATTTAATACATGCTCTACAAAATTTATCCGGAGATTCATCTTTCCTTTTGTGATCAGAATTAAAGCGTAACTCGATACGCGAAAAGGTTCCGAACTGCAATAATGCGGATCACTACTATGATGGATTTTTGCCATCAATCCATCATTTAAAGAAAGCGCCTCCTCATGGTTTTTTTCTGAAAAAGTTTTATTGAGTAACTCTTGTTGCATAAAATCGTTCAGCGTTTTTTAATAATTTCTTAACAGATTCTATCATCTTTTGCACTACAATTTAGCCATTCGGTTATGGATGGTTTTTTCGCCCTTTTATCTGTCGGATTTTGTACCGGCAAATGTAATGTTCGAGATCAATTTTGCAATATCAATTTTTTAAAATGACTAATTTCTGATTAATTTTCAATCTTTTGATTAATAATTGTGTGGTTTTAATTGACTTAAAAACAGCAATTTATATTATTTATCGTGCTTTTTTAGTGTTTTTTTGAGATTTTACTATTTTATAATAAAAGTCAGAATGTCAATTGGTCAATTCATCTGAATGTCACATTTTGTCGATCCAACTTTTTGACCAATATATCCCACATTTGAACCTTTTTTTGGCTTCAATTCCGCGTTAAAATTGTGTTATCAAATCGTTTGGTTAATGCGGCCTTAATCTACCTAGTTGATTTTAATCTCTACAAGTAGCTTCAGGTGCAGGCCAAATTTTCAGAACAGGGTTTTAAAAACTGAAGAATATAAGTGTTCAGCATGCGTAAAAAATTACAAGATAGAATTGCCTCTTTTAAGGATGCAGCGGTGATAAAAGAAAAGGGATTATATCCTTATTTCAGGTCGATAGAATCAGGCCAGGATACCGAGGTGGTTATCAATGGAAAAAAGGTACTCATGTTTGGTTCAAATTCCTATTTAGGGTTAACCAATCATCCTAAAATAAAAGAAGCCGCAAAAGCAGCTATCGATAAATATGGGACTGGCTGTGCAGGATCGCGGTTTTTGAACGGTTCGCTTGATATTCACCTTGAATTGGAAAATCGTTTGGCCGAATATGTGGGCAAAGAAGCGGCAGTGCTTTTTAGTACTGGTTTTCAGGTCAACTTAGGGGTAATATCCTGTTTATTAGATCGTAACGATTATCTGTTATTGGATGAGTACGATCATGCCTCAATTATTGATGGAAGCCGTTTGGCCTTTTCACGTACCATTAAATATGCACATAACGATATGCAGGACCTGCGCCGAAAACTAAGCAGGTTACCTGAGGATGCAGCTAAACTGATTGTTTCTGATGGCATTTTCAGCATGGAAGGCGATTTAGTTAATCTTCCTGAAATGGTAAATATTGCCAACGAATTTGGCGCCAATATCATGATGGATGATGCGCACAGTTTAGGGGTAATCGGTTTTAACGGCTCTGGTACAGCATCACATTTCAATCTTACGGAAGATGTAGACCTGATTATGGGCACTTTTAGCAAATCGCTGGCCTCATTAGGTGGTTTTATTGCGGGCAATACCGAAACCATCGAATATATCAAGCACCGTGCCCGCTCACTGATGTTCAGTGCAAGTATGCCGCCTTCTGCTGTAGCAAGTGTAATTGCTGCATTGGATATCATCGAATCTGAGCCTGAACGGATTGATAAACTCTGGGCCAATACAGAATATGCGAAGAAACTTTTGCTTGAGGCCGGTTTCGACATCGGGTATAGCAATAGCCCGATTATTCCCATTTATATTCGCGATAATACCAAAACCTTTATGATTACGAATATCCTTCAGCAAAATGGGGTATTTGTAAACCCGGTTGTTTCGCCGGCTGTGCCTTCCGATTCATCTTTGATCAGGTTTTCTTTAATGGCTACGCATACTTTCGATCAGATCGAATCAGCCATTACAAAACTAAGTGCTGCTTTTAAAGCTGTTAACGTAGAATTAGTAGGAAGCCAATCATGAGAGAACTGCTAAAGGTTTCTGGTAAAAAAGCATTAAAGGCATTTGTAGATTTTCCGCACCAATTGTATGCGGCCGATGTAAACTATGTCCCTGAACTTTTTATTGCCCAACGCGATCTGCTTACCCCAGGCAAACATCCTTTTTACGAACATTCGGAAATACAGCTTTTTTTGCTGTACGACGAAGGTAAAGTAGTTGGGCGCATTGCCGCAATTAACAATACAAATCACAATAAGGTTTACGGCGGACATGATGGTTTCTTCGGTTTTTTCGATTGTATAAATGATGCAGAAGTTGCCTTGCAGCTTTTAAATGCAGCACAGGATTGGTTGTCGGAAAGAGGGTTGACAAAAGTTTTGGGTCCTGTAAATTTTTCAACCAACGAAGTATGCGGATTACTGATTGAAGGCTTCGATGGGCCACCTGTAGCCATGATGCCATATAATGCGCCATATTATCTGTCGCTTTTAGAGCAAACCGGCTTTCGTAAAAATGTCGATTTAAGGGCCTACCGCTACACCGCGGACAATTATAGCGAAAGATCGGTTAAACTGCTGGATAGGATAGAAGAACGGCTACTCCGTAACGACATCGTGCTGCGTAAAATCAACATGAAAAAATTCAAGGAGGAGTGTAACGCCGTGAGGGAGGTATACAATAAAGCATGGGATAAAAACCTTGGTTTTGTACCGATGACGGATAAAGAATTCGACTATACCGCAAACGACTTAAAACTGATCCTCGACCCAGAGTTTTGTATCCTGGCCGAGCAGCATGGCAAGATTGTGGGCTTTGCATTGGCCATTCCCGACATCAATCAGATCCTGATCAAAATTAAACGCGGTAGGTTGTTTCCAACAGGTTTAATCAAGCTTTTGGCCAATAAAAAGAAAATTGATGGCATCCGTATTTTGTTGCTTGGCGTGGTAGATGGGTACCGTAAAATGGGGATTGAAGCTTGTCTTTATGGTCGTATTATTAAACATTTCAAGGCTAAAAACATGAAATATGCGGAGGCCAGCTGGACTTTAGATCATAACGATCTGATCAATAAACCCATTGAAGATATTGGTGGAAAACTATATCGTAAATACAGGATTTTAGAGAAAGCGATATGAAAAAGCGGGTGTTGATTACAGGAGCGACAGGATTTGTAGGGTATCACCTGATTAAATCTGCTTTGGCGAATGATCTCGAAGTGTATGCAAATGTACGTCAATCGGCTACTGCAGCACATCTTAAAGATTTTCCGATCAACTACGTTGACCTTGATCTTTCTTCTATATACCTGTTGAAGGAAAATATAGAGGAAAAGAGATACGATTACATCGTGCATGCAGCTGCGGTAACCAAGGCCAAAAAACTCGATGATTACAATCAGGTAAACGCCATTTATACCCGAAACCTGGCTTTGGCGGCTTCAAAATCGGCACATAGCATAAAGAAATTTGTATTTATCAGCAGTTTGGCTGCGCTGGGGCCTTTAAATCGAAAGAATGAAAAACTGACTGATAAGGGGGCATCAAATCCGATAACCAATTATGGAATCAGCAAAGCGCTTGCCGAGACATACCTGGCTCAGATTCCGAATCTGCCGCTAATCACCTTCAGGCCTACCGCAGTATATGGGCCGAGGGAGAAAGACATTTTCATATTGATTAAAACCATTAAAGCAGGACTGGAGCTGTATATCGGCAAACAGGAACAGGAACTAAGCTTTGTATACGCCACCGATTTGGCCAATATTATTATAAAAGCACTTGCATCTGATGTTGTTGGCAAAAGTTATAACATTTCTGATGGAGCAGTTTATAACCGCTCTGCGCTAGCTGCCCATGTGCGTAAGGCCTTAAACAAAAAAACGTTGACCGTGAATGTACCTGTGCAAATGATTAAGGGCCTTGCCTGGTCGATGGAACGTTTGTATGGCGTGTTTAATAAGATTCCAGCTTTAAATGTAGATAAGATAAAAGAACTCACCGCCCTCAATTGGGGCTGCGATATTAAAAATATTCAGAACGACTTTGGTTTTGTGCCGCAATTCGGTCTCGAACAAGGGCTTAATGAAACCATAAACTGGTACCGTAAAAACAATTGGTTATAAGATTTTAAATAAAATAGAATGAAACAACAAGTAAAAGCAGCTGAAGGCAAGCTGGGAATATTAATGCCAGGATTAGGCGCTGTAGCAACAACCATGATTGCCGGAGTTGCTGCGATTAAAAAAGGGATATCAAAACCTATCGGTTCGTTAACACAGATGGGTACCATCCGTTTGGGCAAAAGAACAGAAAAAAGAGAACCAAAAATTAAAGATTTTGTGCCTCTGGCTGGTCTTGAAGACTTAGTTTTCGGTGGCTGGGATGTTTATGAAGATAATGTTTACGAAGCAGCAATGAATGCCCGCGTATTAGACGCTAACCTTTTGCGCGATGTACGTGAAGAATTACAGGCCATTAAACCGATGCGCGCTGCTTTCGACAGAAATTATGTAAAAAACCTGGATGGTAAATATGTAAAAGATCTCGATAACCGTTACGAACTGGCTTTAGCCGTAATGGAAGATATTAAAAACTTCAAAGTAGAAAACAATTGCGACCGCATTGTATTGGTTTGGTGTGGTTCTACCGAAATTTATTTTGAACCATCAGAAGTTCACGAATCGCTGGCTGCGTTTGAGCAAGGTTTAAGAGATAACGATTTGCGTATTGCGCCGAGTATGATCTATGCTTATGCTGCATTAAAATTAGGAATTCCTTTCGCTAACGGAGCACCAAACTTAACGGTTGATATTCCTGCTTTAATCGAGCTGGCTAAAGAAACCGATACCCCAATTGCTGGTAAAGATTTTAAAACCGGTCAAACTTTAATGAAAACCATTTTGGCGCCTGGTTTAGCGGCACGTTCGTTAGGTGTAAACGGTTGGTTTTCTGATAATATTTTGGGTAACCGCGATGGTTTGGTGTTAGACGATCCTGATAATTTTAAAACCAAAGAAGTATCTAAACTGGGTGTATTGGAAGATATCTTTAAACCGGAGGTTAACCCTGATTTATATGGCGATATGTACCACAAAATCAGGATCAACTATTATCCGCCTCACGGTGATAACAAAGAAAGCTGGGATAACATCGATATTTTTGGTTGGTTAGGTTATAAAATGCAGATCAAGATCAATTTCCTTTGCCGCGATTCGATTTTAGCTGCACCGATTGTATTAGATCTTGCTTTGTTTATCGATCTGGCTAAACGTGCAAACCTATCGGGCATTCAGGAATGGTTATCATTCTACCTGAAATCGCCACAAACGATCCCAGGTGTACCTGCAGAAAACGACATTTTTAAACAGTTAATGAAACTTCAGAATACCTTACGTTACATTATGGGCGAAGAATTGATCACCCACTTAGGTCAGGATTACGAAGAAGAACTGATAGAAACGGTATAGTGTTTATCCACAAATTTCTTTCAACGGCTCTGGGAATCGGGTATATCGGCAAGGGCGCAGGTACTTATGCTGCTATAGCAACCTGCATCTGCTGGCATCTTTTCCAGAGCCCCTATACCAACCCTTATTTATGGCCGATACTCTTCACTATGCTCATCGTGATGTTGGGAGTGATGAGTGCCGATCGGGTAGAAGAGATTTGGGGAAAAGACCATGGCAGGGTGGTGATTGACGAAGTGGCCGGAATGTGCATCACCCTGTTGTTTGTGCCTTTAAAATGGGAATACACCCTAATAGGACTTATTCTTTTTAGGTTTTTTGATATCCTCAAGCCACTTTACATCCGCAAACTCGAAGAATTGCCAGGTGGTTGGGGTGTAATGGCAGATGATGTGCTGGCCGGGATTTATGCAAATGTTATACTGCAATTGGTTGTTGTTTTAGAACTGTTTTAGCCATGATATTCACTTATCTAAAAGCACAGGCATCATCCTTAGTGGCCTCGGCAACAGATTTCGGTGTGACCCTTATTGCCGTAAATCTTTTTGGCTGGTGGTATCTGGCAGCAAGTATTACAGGTACGGTTGCAGGTGGAGCAGTTAATTTTTATGTGAACCGGAAATGGGTTTTCGAAAGTGAATCTACAGCCATTAAATGGCAGATATTGAAATATATTTTGGTATGGGCAGGCAATCTGATTATCGTAACCGTGGGTGTGTTTATGCTCACCCATTTTTTTAATCTCAATTACGTTCTCGCTAAAGTGCTTAGCTCAGTTTTAACCGGGGTAAGCTACAATTATATCATGCAAAAGCAGTTTATTTTTTCAAGTTAAATGAAACCGATTTATTCATTTTTTCTCCTCGTGGTGCTCAGTTTTATTTTGCAGGTAAATGCTTTTGGCCAAAGAACAGTAGTATCTGGCATCGTGCGCGATGCGGTTACCAAAGAAACACTGCCCAATGTTTCCGTTTTCTTTAAAGACACGAAAATAGGCATACAGACTGATGTAAACGGAAAGTATACATTGGTTTCTCCCGATCCTCAAAACGAAATCACTTTTAACTACGTAGGTTATCGGGCGGCTTTTAAAAATGTTATGCCATCTGCAACGCAGGAACTCGATATTGCATTGGTTCCTGATTCGAAAGCTTTGGACGAAGTGATCATTGTGGGTGGAAAAAAGGTAAAATACCGAAACAAAGATAATCCGGCTGTAGAATTGATCCGCCAGGTAATTGCCCACAAAGATGAGAACCGGATTAAGAGTTACAATACGGTGTCTTTTAGGCAGTATGAGAAGATGTTGTTTTCGTTGAGCAATGTTTCGGAAAAGTTTAAGAACAAAAAGATGTTCAGAAATTATCAGTTTTTGTTTCAGGAGCAGGATTCGACCTTAATTGGCGGGAAAAATCTCTTGCCTGTGTACATTCAGGAGAAACTAGCAGATAGTTACCTCAGTAAAGATCCGGAAAGAAATAAAACTGTTGTTATTGCCGAGAAACAAGTAAACTTCGATAGCAGGTACATCGATAATAAAGGAATGAAAACCTATTTCGATAGGATGTATCAGGACATCGATATCTATAAAAACAACATCTCTGTCATCAGTAATGAATTTTTAAGTCCGATTTCGGATGGAGCGCCTGCTTTTTATAAGTTTTTTATTACCGATACATTAAAAAATCAAAAGCCTCAGGTTATTGAACTTTCTTTTACCCCCCGAAATACAAACGATATGTTGTTCGAAGGGAAGATTTATGTAACGAATGATAGCCATTATGCTGTTACCGGCGCTTCATTTGGGGTAAATAAAAACATTAACCTCAATTTTGTACGTGCTTTAAAAATCGATCTCGATTTCGAAGTCAACAACAAAGGTAAATACAGTTTAAGTAAAAGCAATCTGTTGGCCGATTTTGGTATTGGCAAAACCAAAGGCATAGGTTTTACGGGCGAGCGAACCGTTACCTATAAGAATTACCAGTTCGATACGGTGTTGCCTGATACTATTTTTCAAGGGAAAAGTACCGTGGTGCAGGCCGATGCAGCAAAAAAAGACGATAAATTCTGGGAGCAAAACAGACTGGATACCATTTCGAAGAACCAGCTTAAGATTTATGGCAATATAGATACCCTGCAAAACCTGCCATCTTTTAAACGGACCATGAAAATCGTTACGCTTTTATTTGCAGGCTATCAGAATTTAGGCCCCTATGAAATTGGTCCGGTAAATACATTTTACAGCTTTAACAATGTAGAAGGTTTAAGGCTGCGGGTAGGTGGCCGAACAACGCCTGAGCTTAGTAAACGTTATTATTTCGAAAATTATTTGGCTTATGGGATTAAAGATGAGAAATGGAAGTTTTTCCTTTCCGGAACTTATTCGCTGAATAATAAATCGATCTACGAATTTCCTCAAAATTATGTTAGGGCCAGTTTTCAGCGCGATACAAAAATTCCCGGACAGGAGCTGCAGTTTGTGCAGGAAGATAATTTCTTGCTGTCGTTTAAAAGAGGAGTAAATGATATGCTATTGTACAACGATTTTTATCGTTTAGATTATGTTAAAGAATTTGAAAACCACTTTTCTTACAACCTTGGCTTTAAAAAGTGGAGCCAAACACCTGCTGGCGGACTCAATTACCTAAACGGAGCAAATCAGTCTGTTAACAGGTTAAGCACCAGCGAAATTTCCCTGCAATTAAGGTACGCGCCGAATGAAAAGTTTTATCAGGGAAAAATATACCGTGTACCCATTGCCGATCGTTATCCGGTATTTAATTTGCGTTATACTGCAGGTTTAAAGGGCGCTTTCGGTGGCGAATACAATTACCATAACTTAATGGGAAGCATCGATAAACGTTTCTATTTATCGCAGTTAGGCTATAGCGATGTAACTTTCGAAGGTGGTTATATCGCCGGGAAAGTACCTTTCCCTTTATTGACCATACACCGCGCTAACCAAACTTATGCCTATCAGCTCAACTCTTATAACCTGATGAACTTCCTCGAGTTTGTGAGCGATCACTATGTAAGCATCAATATAGACCACAATTTTAACGGCTTCTTTTTTAATAAGGTACCATTGATCAAAAAATTAAAATTGAGGGAAGTGGTGTCATTCAAAGCATTATATGGTGGATTGAGGAAGGAGAATAACCCAAATTTCCAATCGGGATTATACCAGTTTCCGGTTTACGAAAACGGTGCACAAAGAACTTATGCATTGAGTAACGAGCCCTATATGGAAGGTAGTGTTGGTGTAGGCAATATCTTTAAACTATTGAGGGTCGACGTGGTGAAAAGGTTCAACTACCTCAATAATCCGGAGGTTTCGAAGTGGGGAATAAGGGCAAGGGTAAAATTTGATTTTTAAGAAAAAAGCTATGGAAAAAAATCTAAGGGACAGCCTGCAACAGGGCATATACAAGGTGATCAATCCTTTTGTAAAGGGATTGATAAAAATAGGTTTAACGCCTAATGCGGTGACGACCATTGGCCTGATCCTGAATATCGGTGTGGCGGTTATTTTTGTGCTCGGTGCCGAAAAATCGAACCGTGGCGATATGTCATACATCGGTTGGGGAGGAGCACTGGTGCTTTTTGCGGGTCTGTTTGATATGCTCGATGGTCAGGTGGCGCGATTGGGAAACATGAGTTCGAAGTTTGGTGCTTTGTACGATTCGGTGCTCGATCGCTACAGCGAAATGATTATGTTTTTGGGCATTTGTTATTATCTGGTTGCGCATCATTATTTTTTAAGTTCACTATTCGCATTTATCGCATTAATCGGCTCGATGATGGTGAGTTATACCCGTGCGAGAGCCGAGGGATTAGGGGTAGAATGTAAGGGCGGTTTAATGCAGCGGCCAGAGCGTGTGGTAACCATTGGCGTTTTTGCCATAGCCTGTGGTATTGCAGGTCATTTTATTGGTGGCGATTACAAAGTTTACATACCAGGTATTTCATTCCATGTTTTCGAAACGATGTCGATTTTTACCATGCCCATTACCCTAATGGCGATATTGACCAATATTACAGCTGTTAAAAGGTTACAGGAAGCCAAAAAAGGACTCGAAGCGCAAGAATTTAATGAGCGAAAAGGAAATAACAAGGCTGCATTAATTGCCGGTTTGGTATTAATGGGAAGTTTAACTGGAATGCTTTCTTTTAACGCAAATGCGCAGGGATCAGATCCTTCTCCAATTACTTTTCCAACACCAAAAGATATCAGCGATCAGCTGTTTTATTTACAGCGCGATCCGAATACCAATACCATTATCTGCCAGTTAAATGTAGACAAACATGGCGAAGTAAATAAAGAACAGCCCGTAAATGTATTTTGGATGCGCTACGGAGATAAAGGCGAAAAGAAAGAGCTGAGTTATATCCAACGGAAATTTGCATATGGCATTATCAGCAAAAATATGGGTAACGGTCAGTTTGAACTGCGGTTTACCTCGCATAAAAAACTGCCGATGTATTTAAATAAATCTGGTGCAGATAAAAAATACCATGTTTTTGCCACCATCAACAATAAAAAAATGCAGTTAGAACGGATTTTCCTTCGGATAGAGGGCGGTACCTTTTGGTTTCCGAATGTGAAATATGTAGAGATAAAAGGGGTAGATGCTTCTGAGCCCTCAAAAACGTTAGTTGAAAGGATTAAGGTTTAGCTGATGTCATTCTGAGTGCAATGAAGAATCTTTCGATATGAGATTGAGTTCAGTATCTAGGTTAGAGATTCTTCACTACGTTCAGAATGACAGCATTTTGTCAGTCTGAGCGGAGTCGAAGACCCCTACGTTGAGAATGACAAATTGTTTGAGGAGAAGATCCTGAAACAAGTTCAGGATGACGATCAACGGTGAACCGAGTCGAAGACCAGTTAAAATATTACCAATGAAAAAGAATTTTGTTTCAAATTCGACAGCATCCATCAGGATGTTTAAAAACGACTTTTTAGAAAGCCTCTCAAAGGTTAGGTTTTATGTGCCTTTGATTGTTTATGTTCCAGTGATTGCTTTTCTTTTTTGGAAAGCGCTTTGGGAAATCGAAATGCCTGTTTTCAATTTTGCAGGATGGTTTTTGTTGGGCCTGGCCATCTGGACCATTACCGAATACATCCTGCACCGCTACGTGTTCCATTTCGAACCGGAAGCCGAATGGGGCAAGAAAATCCATTTTATTTTTCATGGTGTACACCACGATTATCCCAACGATGCCAAAAGGTTGGTTATGCCGCCTTCGGCCAGTATCCCTATGGCTTTGGGCTTTTATTTTATTTTCGATTGGTTATTGCCGGATACAGTGGTTTACCCATTTTTCTCTGGTTTTATGATCGGTTATCTATTTTACGATATGGTGCATTATGCGCTTCACCATGCCAATTTTAAAAGTGGTTTCTGGAAACAGTTAAAACAGCACCATATGCTTCACCATTATTCCGATTCGACCAAGGGTTATGGGGTGAGCTGGACTTTTTGGGATCATATTTTTAGATCTAATTTTGATAAAAAATAACATGCAGCAAGAGGTATTGCTTAAAAACAGTTTTTATAATCTTCGGAATATTTATCTAACAGTTGCTATCTCTGTTGGATATCTATTGTTATCACTGCTGCTAGTTGGCTTTAAAACCGATCAGCTGGTGCTGATTTTTATTTTTAATGCTTTGTTTTATATCTCGAAGGGAACCAGGCAGTTTATTCTTGGCTTTTCGATCTTTATTGTCTATTGGATACTGTTTGATTACATGAAAGCCTTTCCAAACTATCTTTTTAATACGGTACATATTGAAGATTTATACGACCTGGAAAAAAATACTTTCGGTATCAACTACCATGGCTTAATACTTACACCTAACGAGTATTGGAAAATAAACAGTACTGCATTTTTAGATGTATTAACAGGGATTTTCTACCTGATGTGGGTACCCGTTCCGCTGGCATTTGCTACTTATCTTTTTTTTAAGAATAAAGAACAGTTTGTTCGGTTCTCGCTCACCTTTGTTTGGGTAAATTTGTTAGGCTTTGTGTTGTACTACGCTTTCCCGGCTGCACCACCATGGTATGTGCAGGAACATGGCTTCGGGTTTATCGCCAAAACAGCTGGAAATACTGCTGGGTTGGCCCGGTTTGACCATTATTTTAACATTTCGCTTTTTCATGGTATATACAGCAAAGGCTCTAATGTGTTTGCGGCTATGCCATCGCTGCATTCATCGTATCCTGTTATTGTTGTTTATTATGGTTTAAAAAACCGGTTGGGCAAGATCAATATTTTTTTTGCTGCCGTTATGCTTGGCATCTGGTTTTCGGCTGTTTATACCAGTCATCATTATACGCTTGATGTGTTGGCCGGATTAAGCTGCGCCATATTGGGTATTATTTCTTTCAATTATTTAATACAAAATACCAAGTTAAAACAGCTTGCAGGAAATATGGCAAGTGCCATAAGTAATTAAAAAGCCCAATGGTTGATCTTGAACGATCAGCGATTGGGCTTAGAAAGATAATTTATTGGAATTAGGAATGAAACTAATTATTTAATGCTTATCCATTTGTTGAGCATGTTATCTGGTGCTTCTAGCAAGAGTTTATAGAAAGAAGATGGGTAGTTTTTAAGATCTGCAAAATAATGTTGCTGACTAACCTCAACTTCTCCCAATAAATGATAGTCATCTTTTCCTCCTGTTTTAAATGCATTGGTAGTCGCCACCCAAATTTTTACCTTTCCTTTCTTTTCCAGTGCTTTCCAGCTAATGTCAAGGTGGTTTTGTACATAATTTGCTTTTAGTGCTGATATGGATACTGGGCCTATAAATGATGTGCCGTCAATTTCCTGTTCCACACTTTTAGGCAGTTTTACATTAAGATAATTGGCAATTGAAGGCATGATATCTACTACACCAAGATCGAAGTATTGGGCGTAAGTATTCAGGTTTTTATAATTGCTTACCATCCAGGTAGAACGTTGACGCTCAGATTGTCCCCCATGTCCACGGCCTGTTTGCTCATCACGTCCATGATCGGTTGTAATTATAATCAGCCAATCTTCTTTAAATTTCTGTTGACGGTAAGTAATGGCATCCCAAATCTGGCCCATTTGTTTATCCAGCATCTCAACAGCATTATAAAACGCAGGACTATCACCATATCGATGTCCCATATCATCCGTATATTCCAGGTATACCCAAGAAAGATCAGGTGCTTTATCATGAATGGTGTTTGCAGCCTGTTTAACTACCTCCTCATCAATAAGGTGCATGTAAGCCGAATTTTTATCATGTTTAAAGCGAACAGTATCTAACTCAAAACCATCTGCTACAAAATCGGGTTTAAAGTTTCCTGTTTCAGGAAGGCCATCGCCAAGCAACTTGGTACGGTTATCTGTCCAGCTGGAGAAAATTGCTGTTTTTTTCTCAGGGTATTGATTTTTAAACAATCTGAAAATGTGTTGATAATTGTAATTGGGTGCTTTAATGTCGTTATCGGGTACATTATGTTTGTTTACCCATGTTCCCGTAAGCAAACTGTTATAACCAACAGCAGATATGGTTGGTGTTTCATTGTAACTTGCTTTATCGCCTCCTACATGCATACGCAAATAAGATCCAGCTGAGATGATCTTTTTGAAATTAGGTAACGCCAAACGTTCCATTACATCGGCAGGGATACCATCGGCGATAACGAATACTGTTTTTTTTATTTTCTGAGCCCAGCTATTTACTGAAACAAAAATCAGTAACAGGAAAAGTATTTTTTTAATCATTTTATGCTTTGTAAAAATTTGAAACTGTGGTTAAATAAACAGCACCGACAAAATTGGCGGTGCTGCTGTTGGTCTATTTTATGGCTTCAATAACCACATTACCCCGTTTATGTTGTCACCTTCAGGGTACTGTCTTGCTATTGCCCCGGAAACATTCTGCTGATTCAATCGTAATTCAGATTCCGGATACATCCAACGTTTTGGAATGCGTTTATTATTTAACACCCCAGCTCCTGTAGTATCAAAAACAGGGAAACTGGTTCTTCTCTGCTCAAAAAATGGCTGCCAGCCGCTGTTCATGAAAGATGCGATGTATTTTTGGGTAATAATATTCGCCAGAGGATTTGCAGCAGCATTTAATTGCACTGTTGTCTGTGCCAGATAAGTACTGATGGTTGCCTCATCAATATTGTAAAACTGCATAGATGCCCTGATACCTTTCTGATAATACTCATTTGCACTTCCGGAAATCCATCCCCTTACAACGCCTTCGGCAAGAATAAACTGCTGCTCGGCATAACCCATTGCTATACTTGCCTCATTTGCAGGGCGATTATAATAACGCGGGTTAATTTTAGAAACTTCTCCCGCAAGCGTACGGGCATTATTCTCATCTTTTGGTGCGCTACCATTCCCCCCACCATAAGCCTTAAAATCTGTTGCAGCAAGGGATGCGAATTTTGGTGCTTTATCGGCAAAGCGGAATAAACGGGAATCCTGGAGCGATTTTAACAAATTGATAAAAGTTTCATCCATATAATATGCGGTCTGCATACTATTGCTATTGAAATATGGATAGCGGTTTCCCTGAAGATCGTAAAATTTTAGCTGGGCATTGTCCACGTTTCCTGTAAACAGTGGATAATCTGCCGGATTGTTCACAATTTCGGCAAAACGTTTCCTGATTTCTAATTTGGGGTCATTTTCCTTAACCGATAAACTCATTAATACCCTTAAGGAAAGGGAGTTGATTGCGCGTTTCCATTGTTGTATATTCCCCCCGAAAACAATGTCGCCCTGTAAACTTTCTGTATTTACATTAATCATCCCGTTGGCAGATTTAAGCTCATTTAAAATACTTAAGTAAATGTCTTCCTGCCTGTCATATCTTGGCGCGACAATATCTTCCTCGGCTTTCAAAGCCTCACTGTAAGGAATATCGCCAAAGGTTTGGGTTAATTGTAGAAAATTCCAGGCCTTAAAAAACTTCACAAGTGGCAAATACTGAGGTTTGTTCAGATTTGTGGCAGCTTGTTCCATCTTAACTACCTGGCGCAGATTGTTATAATTAGAATAGCTTCCCCGGCTCCAGCCATAGTACTGATTTAAGTCAATGTCATCTGTATTTATCATTTGACGGGAAGTAAGCGCGACAGTGATATCGGTTGATTGGAAGGCACTCTGCTCAATAGCATTCAATAATAGATCGGGTGTAGCAGCAGTGGTTTTGTTAGGGTCTACCTGGAACTCGCTAAATTTTTTGCAGCCCGTTTGTGCGATTGCCGCAAATAATATAATATATAATGTCTTTTTCATATACTTCAGATTAAAATTTAAGGTTTAAGTTAAAACCATATGAACGTGCCGAAGGCGTTTGGAGGTTATCCTTTGCGGGATCAGGATCAATATTTGGCATTTTTGAGAACAATAAGAGATTACGGCCAACTACTGAAACATCTAAACCTTTAATAAACGATTTGCCCAACAGCCTGGCTGGCACCTGCCATCCTAATGTTACCTCTCTTAATTTGAGGAAGGTTTGCGAAAAATAGTTGTAGTTATTGTAGGCACCATTACTGGTATCAATCATATAATCTATGTAGTTTACGGCTTTGGTATTTGGGGCGAAAACACGGCTATCGCTCGTAATATTACCTTTGGCATCATAAGTAGCTGTTCCGCTGGTAACCACAACACCATCGCCAACAAAAGTTGCTTTCCCTGCATTGGCATCAACACGGTATTGGTTAACTGTACCCGGATGTGTACCACCCCACCACATTTTCTGGTTGGTTGTCGAGTACATCAATCCGCCAAGTCGCCCATCAACCAGAAACTTTAGTGTGAAACTCTTATAATTAAAAGTATTTTCGATACCGTAAGTCCAGTCTGGGGCTTCATTTCCAATAAACCTTGAAAAATTATCAATTAATGGAAAACCGTTGCTTCCGTAAATAATCTGCCCCTGACTGGTGGTCTGATAAACCGAACCGTAGATCCTATCTGTCCTGTCACCCACACGCAGATTGCCCAGGGTTTCGGCACCGCCATAAATTTCTTTTAAATACCTGCGATACTTGCTCAGATTTACGGCCATATCCCATTGAAAATCGTTGTTTTTTAACAAGGTTCCATTAACCACAAACTCCATTCCCTTACGTTGATAAACGTTCCCGTTAACCAACTGGCTGCCATAACCGCTTGTTATTGAAATATCCGGAGAAGCGATATTGTTAAAGTCGCTTGTCTGGTAATAAGTGGCTTCAACACTTAATCTGTTTTTAAAAAACTTGGTGTCTAATCCTACCTCCCAACTGTCAGATGTTTGTGGGGTAAGGTTAGCCTGTTTAAGCAAACTGCCAAAAGTAAGGGCAGGTGTACTGTCCCAGCTCGTTCCTTTATCAAATGCTGGAAGATAACCATAGGTATAAGTATCATCCCCAAGCGTACCGCTTGAAACTCTTGACCACGAACCGCGTGCTTTTAAATAGCTGAACCAGTCTGGCAATTTAGTTAACTGAGAAACAACAACCGATGAACCTATTGAAGGATAGAAGAAGCTGTTATTATTTGTTGGGAGCGTAGAAATAACATCATTTCTGCCAGTAGCAGTTAAATAGATTGCATTTAAAAACTCCAGATCTAAAATCGCATAAACACTGCTTGTTCTTCTCTCTTCAACAGCATTACTGCCCTGAAGAGGATTTGCAGAATTACCAAGGTTATAAAAACCGGGAATGGTTAACCCATCCGTATTTGTAGAACCATATTTGTTATTTCTATAATAATTAGAACCACCAACCTGCGCATGCAGCTTAAACTTATCGGTGAAGGTATGGTTGTAGTCTCCAATCAAATCCGTAACCAGGTCAATATAGTTTTGGGTCGCAACGGTAAACTGTCCTCTGGATTTGTTGCCATAACCAATATAACTCATAGGTTCTTTATAGGTCCGGTTTAAGCCATAAGCGTTTATTCCATTTCTAAACTGAACACTAAAAGCCGGACTGATTTTGTAATTCAGGTTTAATGAACCATAAGTGTTGTCTTTATCATAACCGCGCAAATATTCATAAGCCTGAAAATATGGGTTATTATAGTAAGATACATTATAATTGCGTTGTTGAATACCCTCTTTGCCCGGCACCCAATAGTCTTTTAAATCCTGCACGTTTATATCCGTTCCTGTCCATAACACCAGATTGTAAAGATAATTGGTCGGTCCGTATCCTGTTTCAGGAAAGTTCTTGGTAAACTGGCGGTTATAGTTCAATCTTGCATCGATTGTAAATGCATCTGAAAGTTTATAATTGCCCGAAACGTTAAATGAACTATTGTTTAAATTGGTATTCGGCACAATGCCTTTTTGATAAATATGCGATGCTGAAGCCCGGAAGGAACCCTTCTCCGAACTTTGGGTAATACTAATGTTATTACTTGAAATTAGTCCGGTTTGAAAAAAGTCCTTTACATTGTTTTTTCCTCTTGAAAGGAATGGAAGCGGAACCAATTTTCCGGTAATCGGGTCTCTGGGGCTGTTAAACTGAGGTGTTTCAAAAAAACCACTCGGCGTAGTCGGATCGGGCTGATCGAGTTTTGGACCCCAAATCCATCCAGAGCCTTCTTGTCCTCCTCCTGAACCATCAACATAAGTATATTTTCCTTTATAGCCTGCACCATATTCTGATTGTACCTTCGGAATCCTGATAAAACTTGGCTGTATTTGCGTAGAACTATTTACATCAATACTAAGATCATTTCCCTTGCCACGTTTTGTCGTAATCATAATTGCGCCGTTTTGCCCGATAGAACCATATAATGCAGATGCATTGGCTCCTTTTAATACCGTTACTGATTCGACATCATCTGCATTTACACGGAAAAGATCTGCAGATTGGTCTGGTATGCCATCGATAACAATAAGTGGCTTTCTGCCCCTCAATGAAATGCCAGGATCCTGAAACAAATCAGTTGAATTGCTGATATTAAGGCCGGCAACCCTTCCGGTAAGTGAGCTAATAATATTTGCCTCTCTTGCCTTAACTAAATTTTCGCCTTGCACCGTTTGTGCCACATAACCTAATTTTGACCGTTCTTTTTTAACACCTAAAGCGGTAACTACCACCTCAGATAATGCTTTTGCATCCTCGGTCATCATGATCTGGTAAGTATCGGAATGATCAACTGTAATTTCTTTGTTAACATACCCGATACTACTAAAGACAAGTACATTGCCATCGTCAGCCTTGATTGAAAAATCGCCTTCCTGGTTAGTAACTGTACCTGTATTGGTTCCTTTTATCAATACTGATACTCCAGGAATGCCAAGTTTCTTTTCATCAGTAACATGGCCTTTAATAATTCTGGCATTTTCTGTTGTTTTTTTCCGCTCAGAAGGCTTTAAAACAATCTTGTCATTCGTTTTTGGAATGGAAAAGGCAGAATTGAAAATAACGATAAATAGGCAGGTTACCCATAAACTCTTCTTCAGGCAAACCAAAGATGGATAAGTAAATCTTTTTTTCATAAAGCTAATTCGTTTGTTAAAATTTTAAATGTTTTTTATCGGAACCCTAGTTCAATTTGGTTTCCTTTTGGCATACTCCAACATAAGCTCATTGTTTACCGTTGAGATCGTTTCTACCGTTTTTATGTCAGAGACTAAGCCGTTAATAATGCTCTCTTGAGCAAAGCTTCTAGCGGATAGGATCAACAGCGTGAACATCCAGAATAGTTTTTTTCATTTTTCTTAATAATTTAGTTGTTTGATTTGGAATGATAAGTACCTTTCAGCGGCGCTAAATTGAATATATCATATTAAAGTTAGGTTAAGATTAGATTATTATATTAATTGAATGTTCATTCAATCTATTAAGAAAATAAATTTGCAGAATAGAACTACTTTTGATTAGTTTGCCTAATTAAATTAACTGCACAATGGGACGCAAAAGCCTAAAAGAAACAAGACGACTGGAAATTATTAAGGTATTTTACCAAGTGGCCAAGAAAGAGGGGTACGAAAATACCTCTATTGCGAAGATTGCTAAGGTGATGGATATTAACCCAAGCCTTATTATTCATTATTTTGAAACCAAAGAGGGACTTACTTATGAATTGATCGATCATATACTCGATCGGTATTTATTGATTTACACGATAAAGAACAAAGAGAAAGCAAAACTAGACGATTTGCAAGGCACTATTGAACTGCTATTTTCTAAAAAATGGAACCTGCTTTTTGATGATGGATTGTTTTATACCTTTTACGCTTTGGCATTCAGGGAGAAAAAGATCAAGTTAAAATATAAACTTATTTTAGATGCCCTTCGCAATGGCCTGGCCCTAATGATTGAACAGTGTAATGAACAGCAGATCACAAATGTTGAGAATCCTCAGCTTACAGCTGATTTTGTTTTTGTACTGGTAGATGGTGCTTATTTTTATCTTTCAATGGAAAGCGATAAGAAAGCTTATTTAGATCGTTTGGCTTATTATAAACAAAAAGCATATGATGCACTTTCCATATCACCTGTTAAGGCTGTTTCTGCTCCCGTTTGCTAAACTGCCTGCTTAAAGCATATAAACCAATAGACATCCAGAGCACATTTGCTACAGCATTTGGTAGATCGTGTGTGTTTAACGCGGTTATGGCTAAGCATAAACCACCCAATATGTTTAGGGCCTGAAAGGAGAGTGAATCAGCACGGATTAATTTCATGCTTAAAAAAAGATACCCAAGGGTACAAAATGCTACTCCAGACCATCCGATAATTGACATCACTAAGTTCATCATGCTGTATTTTTTGCTGGTAAAGCTATGAAATAATGTAATTACATCTATGTGAATGATCAGGCAAAAAAATTACATAGGTTTAGATTTTATAGCCTGAATAAAGTGCTAAACTGGATTTGT
The DNA here is from genome assembly GCF_004310665.1 of Pedobacter kyonggii. Taxonomy (GTDB): domain Bacteria; phylum Bacteroidota; class Bacteroidia; order Sphingobacteriales; family Sphingobacteriaceae; genus Pedobacter; species Pedobacter kyonggii. Next base: position 39,968 of record NZ_SIXF01000019.1, read on the forward strand.
TTGTTGAGTTACATATTTTATACAGTACGGTGTATTTTAAACACAAACTGTTATATTTAACTGAAACAAAAGTAAATATGGATTCGAACATTGTTACCCTCAGCGTGATCAATTACATTAACGATTATGATTATTATGATTCGCTCACAGATTTAAATAGCGATACAAATTCAAAATCTTTTACCAAACTGAGCGAAATCAGGGAAAGAAACAAACGTCATATTACAGAACTTTTTCCGAATGTGAAATTTCGCGACAGTAAAAACCAGTTACTTGCAGTAGGTAGTTTTAAGCATGCGGTTAAAGCGAAGATCGAAACATTATCGAAGAAAGAAATAGAAGATTATCTCGAAACATTTAAAAAAGATGCTAAAAAAATAGCCAGGCTTTATAGAAAGATCAGGAAATAACTGTGAGATTTTCTTGGTACTAAAGTGATAAACCTGGTTTGGTATTGAACAGGTTATTTTATATTAACATTAGCGCTATATTTTTGGTAATCTATATGTTTAGTATAAGTTTTCAATTTTTTGTGTCATGACAGCAGCAATCGAATCAATTGGCAATGGTCATTTTCAAGGTGCATGCCCATGCGGTAAGGGTGATAAATCGGATATGGAAAGAATTCCACGGACATTTATGATGAAAACCCTGTTATTCTGGTTACCCATGAAACGTTACAGGTGTTACCGTTGCATGCGGAACCGCTGGGTACTTGGAAAAAAATCACAGCAAATCAGTCAATAATCTTTCTTGTAAAGCTAGAATTGCTTTTACCAATTGTTCAGTAGCTCAAATAAATGAATCAGTAGCTGATTTAAATCATGTTGTAAGCTAAATGATTGTTGTCAATAGGTTGATGCGCAAATTGTAATAATAGAAAAAGGGGAATACCCATTGCAATTTGCTTTGGTTTTCCCCTATGCCCTGTTAGAACAGTATTTAACTTATCTGAAATATTCTGAAAGATCTGTAATAGCACCTGAAAAATAGGTAGATCTTGTTGTGGAAGCTAAATTTTTGGTATCCTTTATAATAAACAGCTTGGATGCATTTGCTTCGAAATTAATTGCGCCATACCTTCCTTCGTTCTGTTTAAATGGAAATGCTGCGTTTACAAATGGTGAGGCTGTGGTAGTGTAAGGGACATTGTTTGTTCCCGATTCAAATACATCAAAGCTATAGATGTAATCTGGTCCTGGAAGGGCCGGAAGTTCTATCGAATTGAACGAGCCATCTTTCTTAAGGGTAAGCCTAAGTTCGGGTGTAACTTTGGTACCTGCTGTTGTAATGGTGGCAGATTTAGGTTTTGTATAAAAAACAATATCTACATCAACATTTTTAAATTGTGGGGCAAATATGGTTTCGAACTTGGCACTGATCATCATATTTGTAGGATTTGCCGGTGGAGTGAGTTTAACGTTATTTGTGATTTTGGTTCCATCGAAAAAAAAATCAATATTCTGCCTTGCTATTTCAGATTCGATTGTTTTGGTAAAGAGTATTTCGGTTGTTCCTTTCTTGCGGATGGTAATTTCCCTGGTGGTGCCTTTATCAATAAGGATAAAAAAGTTACTATTGATGATGCTGGTGCCCGACGACAATAATTTTCCATCTAATAAGAATTCGATTTCACCAGATAAGGCAAAGCCTTTAACAATCAGCGAAATGGCACTGTTGTATATTTTGGTTCCATCATAAAACAAACTGATGTTCTGATCAAATGGTATTGCTGTGATGGTTTTGGTTAGCAATATTTCTGAGGTGCCTTTTTTTCTCACCTTTAAAGTAGCATTCTCGCCTTTTACAGAGAGGAGGGTTTTTACGTTAATACTACCAACAGGTGGCGTAGCTATAATACTGTCTTTATACAGATATTCTAATGCTACATCAGATGCACCGGTAATGTTTAACTGGATAATTTTAGCAGGATCTGGTTGAAGAAGTTCTGCTTTGCGGCAAGATAAACTTAAGGTTACAACAGCAGAAAAAAAGAAAAGGGTAAAAATTTTTAGTTTCATATAAAGGGTCATTACATTTAAAAACAGCTGTCTGTTTTTGTAATAAAGGGGCTGTACCCCACGGGGTACAGCCTCCTTTAGTTAAGAGAGAAAAAAATTAGAATACAAGTTTTGACCATGTAGCAGCCCAGCTTGGAAGCGTAACCGTAGATGGAGAACCTGGTGTATTGTACCATGGTTGGCTCACGCCAAAATAACTTGCGTTGCTTGCATTAACTACCAAGTTGTTACCACCACCATCAACGTAAGCACCAACTGCTGCGGTAATTGAGTTTACAAAACCGTGAACAGATGTAGTAGAGATATCTGAAAGACTTGCATTGGCATCAGCATCGAAAGCGATACTGGTGTTGTAACCAGAAACAATTACGTTAGATAAAGTAACTTCCGAACCTCTACGCTCGCGGATACCGTTACGGTAACCTAAACCGGCAATACCTGAAGTGTTTTCTGTTCCAAAAATGCTTACATTGATCAATACAGGATGAGTTTTAGGGGTTAAGCTAAAAGTAGCATCTTCTGCAGGTGCATTGTTATCAGATTCGATACCGTTAGAATCGCTGTTACCACCACTTGTACTGTGTGTAGCGTTTTTATCTGCAATAGCGATACAGTCGCTCAGGATTCCAGTGAAACCATTGTCAAAATCAAATTGATCATCGTCAGATGCTAAAGCAATTAAATTACTAGGGCTCACTGTACCACCGAAAAATTCGAATCCATCATCAAGACCATAAGAAACCTGTACGTGGTCAATAGTAGTACCGCTACCCACACCACCTAAAGTTAAACCATTAACTTCGATGTTTGTAGCCAATTGGAAACCTGCATATTCGATGCGTACATACTGTAAAGTACCGCGGTTATCGGCATCATTCGATCCACCGTAATGGAACTGAGGCTGGTCAGCTAAACCTTCAATCAGTTTATCGCCAACGTTGATTGTTGCGTTACCTAAAACAATTAAACCACCTATATCTCCTGGCTTACCTGTTGTGCTGGCATCACCATCTAAAAGGTAACGGCTGGTAAATACAATCGGATCAGCAGCTGTACCAACAGCATTGATGGTACCATCTTTTGCAATAACCAATACACCGTTTTGTACACCAGGAGTATTCACAGATGCTTTGATATAAGTACCTGGTTGGATGGTTAAAGTTGCACCATTTCTAACGGTTACCACACCGCTTAATTCATAAACGTTTCCTGCTGTCCAGGTAACAGAGCTGGTAATGTCTCCGCTAACGGTTACAACCGGTAATGATGATTGTGAATAATCTGCTGCTGAAGTGCTGCGGTTGTTGAATGAAGCTGATCCACCTTCATTTTTTTTACAAGCTGTAAAAGAAACAGCAACAATTGATAAAAGACCGATTAAATTTTTGAAATTTTTCATTTTCGTTTTTTGTTTTTCATAGGACCTCATAGGTAGGATCCATGTTTTTTAGGTTGATTTTTTACGGTCATTTAGATAAGAGGTCAGGTGATCCATAATTTTCGTGGAAATAAAAGCCTATTTATATCTAAATGGGATGATTTTTTATATCTTAGTATTTCTTATCAATTTTACTAAGTAATCCTGTTAGGCACCCTTGGTTTTTAACAGTAGGTTTTTAAAATAATTCGGGTTTATCCTGATGCGCCGTTCCACTAGAAATGATCGGTTTAAACGAAGGGTTCTGATACAACCTTTCGTTTTTTTTATGGCTATGCAGGAAACGTTGTTCCTCCTTTCTGATTAAATGGTGTAACCTTATTTATACTGTTTTTCATAGTAGTTTTAAAAATTGTAGGTAATAGAGGTACTGTAGGTTCGGCCAAATTTCTGGCTAAAGCTGATCAGGTCGCCATCATCATATTTGTTACTATATCCTTCTTTTAACCTTGTTCTGTTGCTACGGTCGGCATCGCCACCAACGTAATCCGGATTTACCTCATAGCTGGCGGTATTTCGATAAAAAACCGATGCCCTGTTCAAAATATTTCCGGCATTGATCTTTATCTCAAGCCTGTTTTTTAATAAACGTCCACTAATCTGAGCATCTATCTGTGCCCTGGGTTTTTCGTATTCAATATCAGCGGGCAGTTCACTTACGATATATGTTTTATAGCCAGATTTGTTGTACATGATGTTGAAACCAAAACGGCTTGCATTATATTGTAAGCCCAGGTTAACCAGATAGGGCGACTGTCCGTACATGGGGCGGTTCTGTTTGCTTGAAGCCTCTATGCTAGGAGGACCATTTGGATCTGTATTGGCCACCAGGTATGTTCCTTTCACATCCGATCTTTGAAGGGTTAAATTGGCGTATGCCGTTAGGTTGCTAAACAGTTTATGTGTAGAAATAAAGTTGAAATTTTTCCGTAGTTCAAGCTCTAGCCCATAAACTTGTGCAAAATCGGCACTTTTTAAGTAGTAGTTGATGTTGCCTGAAGCGGTACTAAAGGTAAGTTCGGTGGGTGTGTCGAATTTCTTGTAAAAGCCTCCTGCAGAAATAATTTCACCAAGTCCGGGAAACCACTCTGCTTTCAGGTCGTAACTATTAATCCTGGTACTGTATAAGCCCTGGTTGCCGAATTGTGCACCAAGATACGGGCTATATCTCCAAAACTGACTATTGTCTAATAGTTCAGGTCGGATTACACTGCTCGAAAAGGCGGTCCGGATATTGAAGCTACTTGTAGGGCTGTAAGTTAAATTTGCAGAGGGAAGCCATTGCCAGTGTTTATCTGGTTTGATACTGAATATTTTGAGGTTGGTGTTGTTCCCGTTGTTTATTTCATCATATTTATAATATTCTGCACGTACACCCCAAACCAATCTGAATTTCTCCAGAAACCTGGTGTCAAACATCGCAAAACCAGCCTGTGTAAGGCTTTTGCCCTTGTATATATCCTGAAAACCATTCCCCACATTATAGAAGAAACCATTAGCACCGCGAATGTTTTCGGGCTGTTGCATCTCTGCTATTGTTAAATAGCGCAGGCTATCTGGCAGGGTATTAAAGTTGGCCGAAAAGGAAGCGATTGTCCAGTTAAATCGTGCTTGTTTCCAGTTTCCGAAATATCCTGTTTTTAACGTGTTTCTTGTTCCTGATACTTCAAAGGGAACAGATGTAGACACATCCCACGAATAATGCTCTTCGGCATTTTCATAATGGTGACGGGAGGTCGGTAGGATACGGGGCTCACTACTGTTTACAATATCATAAAAATACTGGTATTCCTTACCGATAAGCCTTGGCACCTGGGTGGCCAGTATCACATCTTTTTCGGTACGGTTGATCGATGTTCGGGCAAGACTCCATTCTATTTTAAATTTACCTGCCTGGTGCTGTCCACTTAGTTTGTTCTGTAACAGATCTGTAAATGTTGGATCATCTGTTTCTTCCAAACGGTTGGCGGGTGTATTGCCTGAAACATCAAAACTGTGTCCAAGTGTTCTCACCAACGCATTGTCGTACATGTGCGTGTAATTGTTGCGGAAACTATACCTGTTTTTGCCCGATTGGTAGCCAATGTTTAACAGCGCAGACCAGGTTGTGTTAAAACCATAACTAGAACCGGCATTGTTATATAATTCGGAAGCAGACCAGTCTCCTCTTTTCTGTTGATCAAATGTGTTGATCTGTTGTGTGTTCCGGTAACTTATTGATCCTGTAAAACCAAGTCTCTTTTGTTTTAAGGTATCAACCTGAATCATTCTTCCGATACTGAATTGATAGTTTTGAGAGGGTACAGCTTGGTAACGGTATATTGTAAAATTATCGTTGGTAAATAAACGGCTCTGCATTTCTACCTTTTTTGCATATTCCGCTTCTGTTAAACTATTGTTGGGTGCGACTCTTCTATCAGTTACAACAAGGTCTTTAGGATAATCCCTTCGGCCATCATCAAAGCCCAGATAATCATATTTACCTCTCTTGTGGCTTAAAAAATCCTTACCCGTACTCTGGTCGTTGTACGATGTACCTGCAGTAAAGCTCATAAAATTTTCAGTGGGGATGTCTTTAGTGTTAATCTGGATCAGTCCACCACCAAAACTGGTGTTCATATCGGGCGTAACCGTTTTACTCACTACTACGTTATCAACGAGGTTAGATGGAATAAGATCAAAGGAGAAATTACGTGTCTGCGCTTCTGTACTTGGCAGGGTCACGCCATCCAATTGAGCCGAATTGTAACGCTCGCCAATTCCCCTTACAATTACAAACTTATTGTCTATAGAACTTACGCCGCTAATGCGTTTCAAACTTTCGCCTATATTTTTATCAGGTGTTCTGCCGATTTGTTCGGCGCTGATTCCATTACTGATTTCGGAGGCGTTTTTCTGGCGGGCCAATAAACCCTCAACCGATGCTTTTTTATAACTGGCTGTTACCACCACTTCTTGTAGGCCTTTTGCATCAGGTTTTAACGAAATGTCTAATGGTGTATTTTTGTCAGCCTTTACATTTACCTCGCTAATGCGCTGGGTAACAAAAGAAATATAGCTGACCTCTATAGTATAGATGCCTGGTTCAACGCTTAAAGTGTAACTTCCATCGCTGGCGGTTTGTGTAGCTTTGCCTGTTTGGATAACCTTAATGGAAGCACCAGGGAGGGTTTCACCTTTTTCGTCTAATATTTTTCCTGATATACGTCCGGGTTTTACCGGATCAGGAAGTTTATAAAGCAATATGGTATTGGTATCGGCAAACCTGTAGGCTACCCTGGTTCCTGAAAGTATTTTTTTGAGGATCAGCTCAAGTGGCATGTTTTTTACCTCCAGGCTTATTTTGCTGTTCTGGCTAAAAATCGATCTATTGTAATTAATCGACAAGCCTGCCTTTTCTTCTAAAAGACTAAGGGCATCCGTGATGCTCATTTCTGCTATTTTGATGCTTACGCTACTTTCTCCTGGTGTTTGCTCAAAGCTTCTTGCTAATGCCTGATTAAACAAAAGGACGCACAGTAACAACATAATTGCCGTTGGCCTGTAATCGAAACTGATAATATATTCTTTTATATATTCATAAAATCCTATTTTCATAGGTTCAAGATGTTTTTTAATTCTCACGGGTTAAAAACTTTTGTTTAGGAGCTGGATTGTTCGAGCAATCCGGCTCCATGTTTGTGTTAAGAGGTTTAATTTATTTTTCATAGGTGTAAATCCGGTAATGTTGCGCCTGTATATTGCGCCCTTAAATAAGCTAACCTATCATTGGCAGCCCTCCCCCCATACGGTAATTGTTTTAGTGCCTGTATCTATTTTGTATTTCAGGTGTTTTCCACTCATCACATGGAGCTCTTCCATTACATTGCTGATGCTTTTGTTCGAAAAGGTGGCATTAAACCTGCATTGATTAAGTTTATTACTCTTTAGCTCGATGTGCACATTGTAATATCTTTCCAATGATTTGAGCATATTTGGTAGCGTTACATCTTTAAAAGCGAAGCTATTTTTGATCCAGGCATTTACTTCCGTTACCCGTTCGGTGTGTACCGTATAATTCCGTTCCTTTAAATGATATAATATTTTCATGCCAGGAGTAAGCAGTGAAAGTTCTTTTAGTTTGCCCTGGCTGTTCTCCGAAACCTTCACTTTACCAGTGCGCACAGCAACACTAAATGTTCTATCTTTTGGGTACGCATAGATATTGAATGAAGTACCCAAAACCTGTGTCTGCATCTGCCCGCTATGTACAATAAAAGGACTGGTGGTATCGCGTTTTACTTCAAAAAAAGCTTCTCCATCAAGCTGTATTTTTCTTAAACCGCCCTTCACAAAGTGCGATGGCCAGGTAAGTTTACTTCCCGCACCGAGGTAGACAATAGAACTATCAGGTAAAACCAGCTTTACTTTTTCGCCTTTTTGAGTGGTTTTACTTATAAGGGCAATTGTAGTTTGTAAAGGTTGTTGTGTTTTCTTATACGCATACCAACCAAGTGATGCAGAAATGATGACCACAATTGCTGCGGCATATTTTAATAATGGGAAGAGTGATCGGCTTTTTGGTTGGCGTTCCTCAACTTTATTCCATATCTGTGCCAGTCCTTGAACTGCGGCTAAAGAATAATCGGTTTCTCCCCTTTGTTTTGTCCAGGCTTTTTCCATTACATCGTGAAATTCAGAATCGGCGTTTGCCGGGTCGGCCAGGTACTCCATCAGGATTTTTTCTTGTTCCGGATTGGTTTTACCTGCTAAGTAATGTCCAAATAGTATTTTAATGTTTTCTTTCACTTTAATGTTTGTAAGCTTTTATGCTGCGCGCTACTGTATATATGCACGAAACTTTGGATACAGCTATCCAGAAAAATGTTTTTTTTAGAATAAAATGTAAAGTGTTGTTTAATAGGTGATTAGTTTTTGTGGTTGGAGTTAGGATAGATCCTGAAACAAGTTCAGGAGGACGACCGCTTGGGCTGCGCTAGAAAAACCTTAATGTCCTTAACTTCTTATTGATGAAATGATGAATGATGTAAATGGATGATGGAGTAGGGGATTAATAACCAATATTCAATTAGCAATAGCTAATCCTTGATTCGTCACCCTGAATTTATTTCAGGGTCTTACTAGCAGGATAAGTCCTGAAAAAAGCTCAGGAGGACGCGACTCAGGGAGGTGCTAAAAAAATTTAATGCTCTTAACTCTTAATGATGAAATGATATAAGATGAAAAAAGGGAAGATGGATGATGTAAAATGGAACAGGGCATTTATCTTAACGCTCCATGCCTCCCACTTAACAAAACAACACCAATACAAAAGACAGGATCGTTTCTGGAGAATAAGTGCTAAAATATTTCCGCATTATACCTAGTGATTTTTTGAGGTGATTGTTTACCGTGTTTTTCGAGATGCCCATCAGTTGCGATATTTCCTCATGCGTATGGTGGTCATTTCTACTCATCAGGTATATTTTTTTTACCTGTGGAGAAAGACTTTCTATTGCTTCCTGTGCAATCTGTTTAGTTTCTTTCGCATTAAGTTCGTCTTCTATGGCATTAAAAGACTGCTCATACTTAAGGTTCTCGCTACTGTAAGCTTTTTCTCTGGCTTTTTTACGAAGTGTAGCAAGGAAATTGTTGCGGATAAGCGTATAAAGAAAGGCATCAAAATTCTTTTCTGGATCGATCTTCGATCTGTTCTCCCAAAGCCTTACAAAAACATCCTGAGTAAGTTCTTCGGCTTCTTCTTTGCCCCGTGTAAAATGGTAGGCATAACCATATATTTTTTTGCGGTACAGATGGTAAATTTCATTAAAAGCAGCTGAATTGCCAGTTTTCACTGCATTCAGGAGTTTTGCGTTTTTAAAATCTTCCAACTGTTCCATAAGTAGCGGTTATGGGGGCAAGTTAGCGGTCGCGTTTAAAGTTAATGTTAACACAATGAAAACCTTTTCTATCACCTTAACCGGTGAGTGGTTACGATACTCTGTTGAGCAGACTGCGCCCTCGAATCCATTAAAATATGATCAGCACGAAAGCGCTCGGAAAGCACATTATTTATAGCAATCGATGTTTTGATGGTTTTGCCTGTTATCGCAGCGATTGCTGCTTTTAACATGGGATCTGCAGGATCACCCAGTTGAAGCAAGGGCAAAATACTCATTTCATTGATCGCGATATCGGGGTTGATTCCCACACTATACCCACCGCTGCCATTTGCATTAAAAAGTTTATAGACAATCGGATGCATTTCCCAGTTCACCTGTTTCGGAATTCTGGCATCAAATATTCTGAATGATGCTTCATCTTTTCCCCTGGTCTTTTCACCAATTAATATCACCTGAATAAAAGGTTTAAGGTTATTGATCATGACTTCTGATGCAGATGCTGTGGCGGCGGTTGATAAAATATAAACCCGGCTTAGGCCAAGGTTTTGTTGCAAAAGGGTATTAAAATTTATGGTGCCATCGAAAGTAGCTGCAGTACCAATAGATTCTGTTTTGGCACCTCCATTTTTATTGCCTCTGTAGGTAATAAAAGGTTTATCGAACGATACGTTTTTAGCGATCATGGCACATACTCCAGCTGCTTCTGCTACCTGCCCCCCCGCGTTATAACGGAGATCGAGGATCAGTTCGGATATGCCTGCTGCTTTAAAGTTACTAAAAACAGGAGTGAGCGAGCTGGCCAAGCCCCCATTAAAATCCAGAAAATAGAGGTAACCGATTTTTTTTCCGTCGCTTTCAATAACCTTGCTAATCTCCCGTTGATCGAGTATTACACCTTTGCTTAAGTCAACAGTGCGTGTATCTGTCCAGGTATTGTTATTTAGCTCGGCTAAACCTAAAGAAAAGCGGTCGCTGTTTAAGATTTCAGTTTGTAAAGTCTGTGCATTGCTAGAGGTTAAGGTTTTGCCGTTAATTTTACTGATGTAATCTCCACGTTTTAAACCAGCCCTCGATGCCGGAGAATCCTTTAATACAACTTTAATGATCCCGATAACTTTTGCCCTGTTTTGGTCGCTTACCGTTGCATAATCAAAACCAAAATTTTTATTGCTTGGGGTTGCGGTGCTTGGGTCGTTAGGGATACTGATATAGGAAAAACGATCGGATGCATTGCGGATGGAATTAAAAAAATCTTTTGGCGATAAACTGATATTAGGATCGGCAGGCAATTGCTCATTCCAATAATAGTAGTGTTTAAGGCTATCGAGTATCCAGGTGTTGATATTCTCGTTGCTTCCAATTGGATATTCGGGGTTTTTATTGCCCTTTTTGCAGGATGGTAGAATGGCTAAAAATAGAATGACAAGATAAATACTATAATAAGTTGTTCTTTTTAAGTAGGTTATGGGGTTTGTCATCGCCTTTTCGGATTTTAGGAACAAACTTAAAGCTACTATTGTTAACTCGAGATTAATTTTCAAAGTAGATTTATTTATTGCATATCGCCTTAAAAGAAATGGCGTCCTTTGTTAAGCTATTATTACAAGATTGGTTAATATTAACATAACAATAATTAAATGTTAGCTTTGTATAGTGTTAACTTTGCGCTGTGAATTTTCCGCTCTATATCTATTACGAACTGCTGATCCGTTTATCTGAAATTGAATCCGAAATCGGTCATTATGTATCCTCAACCGCAAATGAAGAAGTTTGCATACTGCGTACCACAAACGGTACAGTAAATGTTCCGGTTAACTTTTTAAAGCGACAGTTCGAAGATCCCAATCTGATCAATAAAGACGAATTAATAACATTAAGTAAGGGTTTTAAGCCTAGCTACGAGTAATTCGGCAGGCGGTCAAATAGATCGCTTCTAACCATAAATTCGCCATTGGTTTACATCCGGTTTATTAATGAATACTTAACATGTAATTAATCAAAAAATAAACTCGAGACTCTAGTTTTGCTGAAAATAGAATCATCCATTTTTTTATGGAATATCCCTTACTTTCAGATCGGCAATTACTAGAAGAATGTTCTCGCGACAACCTGAAAGCGTTTAATGTTTTATTTGACAGGTATTTTAACAAGCTTTTTAAATATGCGCTTGGTTATGTAAGCGATGAATGTTTTGCAGAAGAGGCAATGATGGACTTGATGATGTGGTTGTGGGAGAAAAGGCATACACTCGAAGTACAGGGAGAGTTTAAACATTATATTTTTAGGGCGGCGAAAAACGCAACCATTAAAGCGATCAGAAAAAAGGCCATCGAAACGACTTCAATAGAAAGTATAGAAAATCATATCTGCTTTACCGGTAACACCGCCGATTATGCAATTTTAGCAAGCGAACTGGAACAAAACTATCAGAATAAGCTTAATCTTTTAAGTCCTCAGCGCAAAATTGTTTTCCAAATGAGCAGGGAAGAAGAGCTGAGCCATGCCGAAATTGCCAATAACCTCAATATTTCGATCAACACAGTAAAAAACCACCTCAAATTTTCGCTGAACCATTTCCGTAAAAGTTTGCTGAGATATAGAGATGCAGCATTAATTGTTAGCCTTCTACTGCTTTGGCATTAAGCTAATCCCTCCTTTTATCGCTTCTGTTAATCTTTTTTTTGAAATTAATTTGTTTGATTATCAGCTGTTTATGTGTTTTATTGAAAATGCACTAGCCCCTTACAGCTTTTTTTGTCCCTTGTTAGTTGAAGGCGATTAATATGTGCCGAGCCAAACAAATATGCCCGAGTTGGTTGATCAATTACTTCTAGAAAAATTCCTTAAAGGTGAATGTTCTGTGCAAGAAGAGCAAATGGTGCGCTTATTCTTAAAACAGCCAGAATCTGAAATCTTATTAAGCAAAATCCTCTCCTCCAATCAGACCAAAGATTGGGCGCTATTTGAAGCAGAAGATGTTCCGCATATTAAACAACGATATTGGAACAATTCAATCAACCAAAGAATTACGGTCAAACTAGAGGAGCAAGAGTTAAGAGCGAAAAAGCGCTTCAATTTTAAATACGCAGCCATCTGGACCGCGCTGATACTCACTACACTAAGTGTTTACCTGATCATGCATTTTAGTAAACCCGATCAACAGGTACTGGCTTTTATAGAGCGTAGTAATCCAAATGGTCAACGATCTAAAATAATTTTATCCGATAACAGTGTCGTTTACCTTGGTGCCGGCAGTCGCTTAAGGTACCCGGAAACATTTTCGGCAGCTAAAAGAGAAATTAGCCTGTATGGAGAAGCTTTTTTTGAGGTAACTAAGAATCCAAAAAAACCTTTCATTATCCATACCGGAAAGGTTAGCACCAAGGTTCTTGGTACCTCTTTCAAAATAGAGGCATTTAACAATAAAGCCCTAATGGTAGAAGTAGCAACCGGAAAAGTAAGGGTAGACAGAATAAACGGAAACAGCGTTGAATCATTAGCAATCCTTACGCCTGGACAACGGGTGGTTTATTTCCGTGGCAAAGCCAATACCGAAGGTATCGACATTGCTGATGTTACTGGTTTTAAATCATCGCAGCTGGCCTTCCATAATTCAACCCTTTTAGAGATATGTGAAACACTTGAGCGCTGGTATAATGTTAAAATCATTTTCAAAAAACGGCAAAAATCGATGGAACGGATGACACTAACTATGGATGCAACTGTATCGATAAATAAGCTATTAAATGTACTTTCTGCGGCAGGGAAGTTCCATTACCATATAAAAAATAACGAAATAACTATCCGTTAACATTCAAAAAAACAGGAAAGGAAATCAATGGATTAAAAATAACAAACTTCCCCATCCATAGGGCGGGGAAGCAGTCTTTATCGCATTATAATCGCTTGCTTTTCGACGACAGAGCGATTAAATGAAGAAAAAAATCAACAATTATTCCGGTTTATAACCGGGCAAACTATTAATATACAAATTTATGCAAAAAGGATTACATCCTACAATTAAGTTTATGATGAGGTGTTCATTTATGCTTTTAATCGCACAGTTTACCTTTATCGGCGTGCTTTTGGCCGGGAGTGTTCGCAGCCAGAACCTCGATCAGGTAATCAATATTAATTTAGATCATTCGACTGTTAAAGCAAGCTTGCTCAGCATTCAGGAAAAAAGTGGTGTTAAGTTTGTGCTGCCAGAGCGGTTGCTTAGTGGTGTGAAAACCGAAATTACCTTGGGCCAGCAAACTAAAACGGTAAAGTACCTGATTGAAAAAGTACTTGGCGAAACCAATCTCGAATATAAATTAGTAGAGGGTTATGTGGTAATTGCTCAAAAACCAGTTCTTCAGCAACCAGGGATCATTTCTGGTCGTATTGTCGACGAAAAAGGTGGGCCACTACCTGGCGCTACTTTAAAAGTGCTCGAAACCGGACAAACCATTCAAACTGATCCTAATGGTAATTACACCCTTTCGTTAAAACCTGGCAACTATACCATTGAAGCTTCCTATATCTCTTTCCTAACGCAAAGAATGACAGGGGTAACCGTAAAAGAAGGTAAAACTACAGCCTTAAGTTTTTCGATGAAACCTGCGGATAATCAGCTTTCGGAAGTTGTGGTGAGTTATGGAAAACAAAGGTTAAAAGATGTAACCGGATCTATAGCCACTATTGATGCTACTCAACTTCAGGATATGCCTGTTGGTCAGTTCGCCCAGCAGCTTCAAGGAAAAATTGCCGGTGTACAGATAGCGCAAACCAGCGGGCAACCTGGGCGTGGAATGGGATTTATTATCCGCGGTGCGGCTTCATTTTATTCCAGTAACCAGCCTTTATTTGTAATCGATGGTACCCCTATCACCGGAAGTATCAACAACATTAATCCAGCAGAAATTGAAAGCTTTAGCTTTTTAAAAGATGCTTCGGCAACTGCACTTTATGGATCGAGAGCAGCGAATGGTGTGGTGCTAATTACCACCAAACACGCAAAACCAGGCGATTCGAAGATAGATTTTTCTACTTATTACGGTATCCAGAAGATTCCAACTGGGAAATTGCCTAAAATGATGACGGCAAGGGAATTTGCAACATTTATGAAAGAGCGTGGAGAAGACGGGTTAAAATATGAGCCAGGTTATACCATCGCTGCAGATTACCATGCCGCTTATGATAATCCCGAACAATACGGTGAAGGAACCAACTGGTTCGATCTGTTAACCCGTTCGGCACCTATCCAAAGTTACGATCTGACGGTTCAATCGGCACGCGAGCATTCCTCATCAACGGTTATTGCCGGCTACCAGGAACAGCAGGGCGTAGTAATTAATAACGGAACCAAGTTATTTTCCCTAAGATTCAATCAGGATTTTACTTCGGCCAATAATAAACTTAAAGTTGGTTTTAACCTGGCCCCGAGTTATAGAATGGACCATAACAACAGGTTAAGTAGCGACGGCGTTGGTGGTTATTTTGAACGTTTTTTTGAAGCCAGCCCCTTAATTTCACCTTACAATCCGGATGGTACTTATATCAGAAATGTGGCCTCTCCAGGTATGGTTGCTTATATCAATCCACTGGCTACTTATGAGCTTACCAACGATGATTATAATACGACCCGCATTTTAGGTAATGGTTATCTGAATTACGAATTTTTGCCAGGCCTTACTGTAAAAACGAATCTGGGCGTAGATAAAGGGGCCGAGATGCGTAAATATTTCCAGGCAGGATTGGTTACAGGAACACAGGGACAAACCACGGGTACAAGTTCGTCGGTTGATAATGGTTCGTGGACTGCAGAAGGAAACCTTACCTACAACAAAACATTTGCAAAAGATCATAGTATTGATGCACTTTTAGGATACTCAGCGCAACAATTTAGTACCTACAGCAATACCTTAACCGGACTAGGCTTTGCGAGTGATGATATTGAGTATTTAGGTGCGGCTACCAGTGTAACCGGTAGCAGTGGTGCTGGTTCTTACGCTTTGCTTTCGGCAATTGCGAGAATTAATTACGCTTATAAAGGCAGGTATCTTTTATCAGCCGCGGTAAGGCGTGATGGCTCATCTAAATTCGGCATTAACAAACAATGGGGAAGTTTTCCTTCAGTATCTGCCGGATGGATTGTAACTGATGAAGGCTTTATGAAAAACGTAAAAGGTATCGATTTCTTAAAACTCCGTGCAAGTTATGGCATTACCGGAAATAACTTTTTCGCAGGTAACTACGATTCGCAGGCCACCATAGGCACTTATTATTACAACTTCAATAATGTAATTACACAAGGCCAAACCATTAATCGCTTGCCTAACCAGGAGTTGAGGTGGGAGCGCAACAAACAGCTTGATTTAGGTCTTGAAATAGGTATTCTGAACAACAGGATTAATTTTACCTACGACTATTACCGAAAGTTAACTGATGGATTGATTCAACAACGTGCCATACCAACCTCTTCAGGCTTTTCTCAGATTATATTTAATGTGGGCGAACTTAAAATGTGGGGACATGAATTTTCTGTCAGCTCAAAAAACCTCGTAGGTAACTTCAAATGGAATACCAACTTAAGTCTTTCATTCGACCGTAACCTGATTACCAATTTGGTTGATCCTGGTTTTATCAGAAGAAATGTTACTGTAAGTTCAGATTATTTCCGTCAGCAGGTTGGTCATCATTTAGGAGAGTTTTACGGATTTGTTTTCGAAGGTTTATACAAAGATGCTGCAGATCTGGCTAATTCGGCTAAGTATTTAAGTACCCCTGCAAAACCTAACGGCAATTCAGACATCGGCACCATTAAGGTTAAAGATATTAATGGCGATGGCGTAATTGACGATGTGAACGACCGTACTTTTATTGGCGATCCAACACCAACCTTTACCGGTGGTATGGTGAATAATTTTAAATACAAAAATTTCGATCTAACTGTTGATATGACTTTTTCGGTAGGTGGTAAAATTTTAAATGCCGCCAAATGGGCCTATCAAACCAACATGGATGGTTCGAGGGTTTTGCTGGCAGCAGCAGCAGACCGTTGGCGATCGGTAGAAAACCCGGGATCAGGCATTTACCCGAGAACCAAATCTGGAACTACTGGTATTGGCCGTAACGTGAATACACAATGGATTGAGGACGGATCTTATTTGGCTGCCAAAAATATTTCACTGGGTTATACCATACCTGTAAAAAACCTCATGCTGAAAAACCTTCGTGTTTTTGCCTCCGTTCAGCAAGCCTTCGTTATCACCGGTTATTCGGGAATGAACCCCGAAACAAATGTAGGTGGATCAGATCCAACTTTGGGTGTTGGGGTAGATGAAAATGCTTACCCAATTCCAAGAACCTTTTCTTTAGGGATCTCAACCACATTCAGATAAACATTTAAGCTAAAAAAATGAAAAAGATATATATAGCCATTATACTAATAACCATTGGTATCAGTTCATGTAAAAAGGATTTTATTGCACTTAATCCCGAAGATTCTTATACTGATGGAGTGTTCTATAAAACCGAACAGCAATTCCGTTCGGCTGTGGTAGCTGCTTATGCACCTCTAAGAGATGTTTTAATAAACGACTATTTTACCTCAGAAATGCATTCAGATAATACGGTGTACCAGCCCATTCCTGGAAATAGGGGGACGGCCTATGTAGAGCGTGAGAATATTTCAGATTTTACCAACACCTCTACCAATGCTTATGTTTCGGCAACCTGGCAACACAGTTATACCGGTATTTCACGTTGCAATATCATTATCGAAAGATTGAAAACTTCTGATCTTGGCGATGCCGTAAAAGCCAATTTGGATGGACAGGCCAAGTTTTTAAGGGCGCTTAATTATTTCAAACTGGTTCGCCTATATGGTGGGGTACCACTTTCGATAGCCGAAGTTAAAACAGCAGAAGATGCATTTAAACCTAGAGCTACTGGAGTTGAAGTTTATGCTCAGATTGTTGCTGATGCTAAAGATGCTATCAATGAGCTTTCAGTACCAACTAAATTCCCACAAACTGGCGAGGCAACAAAAGGTTCGGCCACGATGTTATTGGCTAATGTATATGCTGTTCAAAAAAAATGGGCAGAGGCCGAAACCCAATTGAATAGTCTGTTAACCATGGGTTACGACCTCAATGCCAATTATGCCGATACCTTTTCACCTACCAATAAAAACGGAAAAGAATCAATCTTCGAAATCCAATATTTAGGTAGTACCATTACAGGTTCTACACCTAATGCACTTTCATTCCACTTTCTGCCCAGAAGTAAGGATACCAGATTGCTCACCGGTATTGCGATCGATAATACAGGTACAGGTGGATGGAATACCCCAAGCAGCGATCTGATTGCTGATTTTGAAGCCAATGATAAACGTCTTGATGCCGCTATTGGTATTGCCGAAGGTACTTACGATGCCAGCAGTTATTTTGTTTACTCGGCAGTTAAAAGTATTGTTAATTATACTCCTGCTGCAGGCAAGATTGGTGTGCCATATATTAAAAAATACCTGCACTCGCCACTTGCAGCAACCACGGGTTCTAGTGATAACTTTCCGATATACCGTTTTTCTGATGCATTATTGTTATTGGCCGAGGCTTTGAACGAGCAAGGAAAATCGGCGCTTGCTTTAGCACCACTAAATAGGGTGAGGAAAAGAGCTGGTTTAACGGATATTGTAAGTGCCGATCAAACGGAGCTTAGAACAATTATTCTACATGAGCGCCGAGTTGAACTGGCTTTCGAAAACAGCAGATGGACAGATTTATTGAGGACTGGAAAAGCAATTAGTGTTATTAATGCATTTGGTGTTAAAATAAGGCAGCAGCTTCCATTTCTTTCCTCAGATGCTTACGTAATCGATAATCACCACTTATTATTTCCAATCCCACAAAACGAAGTTGGGCTAAATCCTAAGATCATCCAAAACCCAGGATACTTTTAAGATTGAAGTATAAGACAAGTAAAAGAAGAATAAAATTTAATTAAGTAAAAATGACCATAAATAAAGCACTGTTAAAGAAAAGCCTTTGCATTTTTTTAAGTGCACAAATGTTATTAACCACAAGTGCAAGCCTTATACCTGCGTTGCAGGGGGAACGTTTAGCAAATGACGAATTTGCGATTGTTGTACTACCCGATACTCAATATTATACTTCAGAGAAGAATGGTGGGAAAAGGGAGATGTTTTCGGCACAGACTGAGTGGATTGCAAAAAATGCAGTAAAAGAAAACATTAAATACGTAATCCATCTTGGTGATATTTCTGATGATGGGGAAAAATTCCCACAACAATGGGTAAACGCTGCCGAGTCGATGTATAAATTGGAAAAACCACAGCCTGGTTATCCACAGGGTATTCCATATGGTATGGCCGTAGGCAACCACGATCAAACCAAAAGCCAATATCCTTTAAGTGGTAAAACCGATCAGTACAATAAATATTTCGGCATAGATCATTTCAAGGATAAAAAATGGTACGGTGGGCATTATCGTGATAACAACGATAGCCATTTCGATCTTTTCGAGGCAGGCGGTTATAAATTCATTACTATATTTTTTGAATATGATTCTTACGATGAGGATATTGAAGGATTAAACAAATGGGCAAGTGGGCTGCTTGAAAAATTTAACGATCGGAAAGCCATCTTAGTGAGCCATTCTATTATTCATTTTAATAAGAAAACCGGTACCAACGAAAAGGGCTTTCCGAAGTTTTCTAAACAGGGGCAGCGGGTTTTTGATCGTTTAAAAAGCTATCCCAATGTATTTTTAACTTTATCAGGTCATGTGGGCGATAATGGTGAAGGCTATCGCCAAGACGGTTATGCTGGCAATGTGATCAAATCATTATTATCAGATTATCAGAGCAGGCCAGATGGCGGGCACGGCTTAATGCGGCTCATGAAATTTTCTAAGTCGAAAGACCTGATCAGTGTACGTACTTTTTCTCCGGTAACAGGTGAAGAAGAGGCCGATGCCGATAGTAAATTCACACTTCCCTGGTTCCACCATACCACAGTGGCCAGGTATCAAGACTATAACAACGATGGTATTAGCGAAATCGCATTTTTTTCTAATGGTACCTGGAAAATATCGGGACAGGCAGATATCACTTTTGGTAAACCAGGCGATGTTGCAGCTCCAGCTGATTATAATGGTGATGGTAAAACGGAGCTAGCGGTTTTCAGGCCATCAGAAGGAAAGTTTTATATCCAGGGTGGGAAAGAGGTTGTCCTTGGTCAGGCAGGCGATATCCCCGTGTGTGGAGATTGGGATGGAGATGGTTTCGCAGAGGTTGCTGTTTATCGTCCTTCCACATTAATATGGTACTTTGATGGACTGGACTGTATAAAATTCGGACATAAAAATGGTGTACCCATTCCTGCAGATTATGATGGTGATGGAATATTGGATGTTGGCATATTCCGTAAAGACAACTCTTTATGGCAAACCAGTCTCGGCAATATCCCTTTGCAGGTTAAACATACACCAGGCGATATTCCGGTGCCTGCCGATTATGATGGCGATGGCAGGGCAGAGATGGCTGTTTTCAGGCCTTCAACAAACGAATGGATTATAGACCGTTTTAAAGAACCAGTAAAATTTGGACAAGAAGGAGATATTCCTGTTCCGGGTAACTATTTATCTGGGGGGAAATCTAGTTTGGCTGTATATAGAAACGGCTTAATTTACCTTCAGAATGGTAAACCTATTGACGCCAAAAACGGAAAAGCCAACGATTTGATTAATAATAAGAACCGTTAATCTCTATTACTACTTCAGCTGTTAAGAGATATATGAATTTTTAAGCTGGAAGAAAAGAGCTGCAGCTAATTGCAGCTCTTTTTTTATTTTATCGCTCCAAAAGCTGCAAAATAAGAGTTCTTATGCAGGATTTCGGTAACGCTGAAACCAACTTTTTGCAATAAAGCCAGTTGATAGTTTAAAGAGCGCGGGGTATCTTCATATTCAATATAATCAAATACCTTTTGCTTATATTCTGCACCACCAAGTGTTTCCAGGTAGGCCCCGTATTGATCTTGGAAAAGATTATCGATCAAAACTGAATCGTGTGCAATGAGATCTGAAATCCAGATACTGCCCCCAGGTTTTAAAGCCCTATAAACCTTAGTAAAAACAAGCTCCCAATCGGCATCGGTGCGCAAATGATGAAATGTTGCAGCAGCAAGTATAATATCGAAATGACTATCGGGTAAATTAAGGTTACGCATATCGTCCTGTATAACCGTTACTGTTCCGGTGGTTTGTGCCGATACCCTATCACTTGCACGCGCTAGCATCGGTAAGCTTAAGTCGTTAAGCGTACAGTTAAGGTTTGGAATTTTACTGAGCATTTTTAACGTGTAATTGCCCGCACCACATCCAATATCCAACAGTTCTTTTGCATTTGGATTAATATATTTGGCCGCTCCGGTGCAAAGCTCCATGGTAAGTGGAGCATCTATAGTGGTTTGTTGTCCACTTTCTAAGTTCGAGAAACGTTCTACATCGTTATCAAACCTGGTTTTAATTTCTTCATTTGTTGCCTTATGC
This sequence comes from Pedobacter kyonggii, assembly GCF_004310665.1. Taxonomy (GTDB): domain Bacteria; phylum Bacteroidota; class Bacteroidia; order Sphingobacteriales; family Sphingobacteriaceae; genus Pedobacter; species Pedobacter kyonggii. The sequence continues at coordinate 60,868 of NZ_SIXF01000019.1, forward strand.
GAATAATCTTTATTCATTGCTTTAATTTTTTTGTAAAGTTAATGCTGTTGATCATATTTGTAAAATATCAATTTTGGCATATATCGATACTTATTAGGTATTATAAATATGGAACTCAGGCATTTGCTGTACTTTAAAACTGTTGCAGAAGAACTTCATTTTACCAAGGCTGCAGCAAAACTTTTCATCTCGCAGCCTCCTTTGAGCAGGCAGATTAGAGAACTGGAAGAAGAACTCGAAGTACAATTGTTTACCAGGAGTAATAAGCGGGTTGCATTAACAAATGCCGGAAAGTATTTTAAGGCTGAAGTAGATGCCATCTTTGCCAAACTGGAAGAGAGTAAAGAAGTGGTTCGTAAAATTTATAAAGGCGTTAGCGGCGAATTAAAGATTGGCTACATCAGTTCGGTTTATCAATCTCACCTGGCAGAAATTTTAAAATTAATGCACCGGGAATTTCCCTATCTGAAAACGAGTTTATTCGAAGTGCCAACACTTGCTCAAATTAAAGAGCTAGAACATGGTGGTTTAGATGTGGGGATTTTAAGAGCACCAGTTTTATCGGAAAAATTGAAAGTAGAGTCTTTGTTCTTTGATCCATTTGTGGTGGTTATTCCTTTAACAGACCAAAAAATTGATACGAAAAACGGACTTGCCGATTTTTTGAAGAAAAGCCCGTTTATATTCTTTAATAAAGATTTTGCGCCTCAATATAACCAGAAACTTATGGAGATTTGCCAGCGGATGGGCTTTAGTCCTGATATTACCCACGAGGCCAACAATGTACACTCTATATTACAATTGGTAGAAGCGGGCCTGGGGGTATCTATTTTGCCATTGTCGTTAAAAAAGCAATATGCACAGTTGAAAGTATCTTTTATTGAATTTGATGCCATTCCGGTTAACACAGAGGTGGTACTGGCTTATAACGAATCGAATAAAAACCCCGCATTAAATTGGTTTATTAAACACTATGCCGAGTTAAAAATCAATTGATTTTCACTAAGATAAGCATAATGAAATCCAGTACCATTAATCAATATGCATTGATTAAAGACCGATGAGATTGAAAGAAAGGCTGTTCTCTGATGGGCGGCATTCCTTTTTACAGATTTCAAAATCCTATAGCCACTCATTGGGCATTATTTTTCAAAAGAAACGATCAACTGGATAAAACACCATCAGTAAAATGGATTGTTTTAAAATTCACCTTAAAAAGATAGTTGATTTCCGATTTTCTACCATATCATTTCCGATTTTCACCTCTTTTGAACTTGTAAAAGCACAAATTTGCCGCAACCAACATCAAAAGCCTATGTTAAGGCTTAACACAAAATGAATTATACAAATTTACCTAACCTATGAAGAAATTATTGTTCGCCTTGAGTTTTTTGGCTACAGCAGTAATTGCTCATGCACAAGAGGCAGCTAATGAAAAAGAAGCAATGAAAAATCTGCTCAACAGGCAATTTGAATTTGCACAGAAACAATATCAGCTATTGGCCAAAAACACACCGGCAGACCGCATGCCGAAAACCTATTATGCAAAAAATAATAAGCTGGAAACGAGCGATACCAAATGGTGGTGCAGTGGTTTTTACCCGGGTTCGCTACTTTATATTTACGAATACACCAAAGATTCTGGCACCTTAAAAGAGGCAGAAAAACGCCTTGCTGTACTAGAAAAGGAGAAACATTATACCGGAAACCATGATTTAGGTTTTATGATGTTCTGTAGTTTCGGCAACGCCTATCGCATTACAGGTAATGCGCGATATAAGCCAACCATCGATACAGCTGCAGCTTCGCTTGCTACGCGCTACCGCCCGGCTGCTAAAGTAATCCAATCGTGGAATAGCAGTAAACAATGGAAAGGCCCTGTTATTATTGATAATATGATGAATCTGGAATTATTGGCATGGGTATCTGATCATGGTGGTGACCCGAAATACAAGAAAATTGCCATCAACCATGCCGATACTTCGCTTAAAAACCATTTCAGATCAAACTATAGTTCCTACCATGTAGTAGATTACGATATGACTACTGGCAAAGTACTTAAAAGGGGTACGGCCCAGGGCGCATTTGACGAATCGGCCTGGAGCCGCGGCCAGGGTTGGGGATTATACGGTTATACCATGATGTACCGTTTTACCAGGAACAAACATTATCTTAATCAGGCAAAAAACATCGCCAGGTTTATTATCAACCACCCAAATATGCCGACCGATCAGATTCCATATTGGGATTTTAACGCACCAAACATTCCAGATACCTATCGCGATGCCTCAGCCGCTGCGGTTATTGCCTCTGGTTTGTTGGAATTAGGACAATATGCAACAAAAAGCGAGCGAAAATTATATGTAGGCGAAGCAAAAAAAATGATTATTTCACTTTCTTCTGATGCGTATACTGCAAAGCTGGGTGAAAACGGTGGTTTTTTACTGATGCACAGTACTGGCGCTTTACCCCTTAAATCAGAAGTCGACGTTCCGCTAAGCTACGCCGATTATTATTATCTCGAGGCGCTAATGCGCTACAAAAACTGGTATTTATAACACACACAAAATGGAAAGAAGAAAATTTATAGGCGCGTTGTCATTAACCGGAGTATTTGGGCTGTTTAATCCTAACGAAATTTTATCCGCAACAAAAATTGATAACAGTACAAACGCTCAACCAAAAAGCGACAGAGAATATTGGTATAAACTCCTGTATAAAATTGCCAGCCCCGTTGTTTCCAATTTAGCCGATGGAACATTGATTAAAAATATGCCAGTGGTTACGGCGCCGAAATTCGATTCCAGAACACCTGCTGTATCGTACTTAGAAGCTGTTGGTCGTACTTATGCCGGAATTGCACCCTGGCTTTCGTTACCTGATGATACCACAACCGAAGGTGTGTTAAGAAACAAATTGAAATTACAGGCCATTCAGGGATTGGATAGCTGTTTTGCGGTAAATAGTCCTGATAAACTAAATTTTACCAAAGATTATCAGCCGATTGTTGATTCAGCCTACCTGGCACAAACCTTTTTAAGGGCCCCTAGAGCCCTATGGGAGCCGTTAAAACCCGAAACAAAACGCGAAATTATTGCTTCGTTTAAATCATTGAGGAACAGAAAACCCTTTAAAAATAACTGGTTGTTATTTGGTTCTATTACCGAAGCCTTTTTATTATCGATTGGTGAACCACACGATGAAAGCCGCTTAAATGAAGGGGTAGATACCTTAAACGCATGGTACAAAGGAGATGGTTGGTACGGTGATGGTGTAAACATGGCTTTTGATTATTACAACTCTTTTGTAATCCACCCGATGATGGTGGATACGCTAGCTGTTATGCTCGATAAAAAGCTAATCAAAAAAGAACGATACGATCTTGCCGTAAAAAGGATGCAGCGTTACGTAGTAGGGCAAGAGCGCATGATTTCTCCCGAAGGAACCTATCCACCAATTGGGCGTTCGATTACTTATAGAACAGGTGCTTTTCAGGCTTTAAGCCAAATTGCCCTCATGCATAAGTTACCGGCTACCATTCAGCCCGCTCAAGTACGTTCTGCCTTAACTAAAGTAAAAAAGAATATGTATGACATACCTGGAACTTTTGATGCAAAAGGATGGTTACAGCTTGGCTTTTGCGGGCACGATCCGGAAATAGCAGATTATTATACCTCAACAGGCAGTTTGTACATGGCTACACTATCGTTTCTTCCTTTGGGTTTACCCGCTACCGACGAATTTTGGGCAGCACCTTCGGCAGAATGGACATCAAAAAAAGCCTGGGCAGCAAAACCGTTCTCCAAAGATTATCATGTAGATTTTTAACCTTGATAACAAAAATCCCTCACTATCGCAAGTCTTAATAGCTAGGGCAGTGTTGTTGGCTGACTTGTGCTTTAAAAATTTCTTAAGAGATTAATATATTGATTTGACTAAAGCACAGTCAGGCCTTTGCTTGTGCCTAAGGCGCTAAGACTTGCGCTAGAATATGAAGAATATAAAATATGGGTACAACAGCAGTTAGCTATTGCACCCATATTTACATAGATTGTTCTCCTAAATTTGAAGGATTAAAATTTGAGTACGATATTTCCAGTGATTTTTGTCGGATTCTGTGATTGAAAACGATACGACCAGTATTTTTCATTGGTCAGGTTATCTACTTTAAGTCCAATCCTAAATCTAGGACGATCATAGAATATAGAGGCATCGAGCACCATATATTCTGGTACAGCGAATTTAAAAGCAGGCGCAGCTGCTGTAGCATTCACATTGGTCTGGTAATACTCGCTACCATAAATTCCACCAAATCCAATTCCGAGGCCTTGCGCATCACCTTTAACAATACGATAACTGATCCAAAAGTTAGCGGTTTTTGGAGATCCTGCCGTTGTTGGACGCAGGCCATTTGTTGCCACACTTCCGTTGGTGATCTTGCTGAAGTTATAGGTATAACCCGCAATAATATTTAGGCCGGCAACTGGGTTGGCAATAAGCTCTCCCTCAAAACCCCGGCTCAATTGTGTACCATCCTGAACATTGAAAGAATTTCCATTTATCAGGTCCGGAATTAAAATATTGGTTACTTTGATATCGTAATAACTCAAGGTCGCATTAATCTTGCTAAAATCTAGTTTAACTCCACCTTCAGCCTGGTTAGCCCAGCTCGGTTTAAAAGTGTTGCCATTAAAATCTGTTCCAGAGTTATTGCTGAAACCATTCTGATAGTTGGCAAAAATAGATACCTTATCCTTTACTGCCTGATAAATCAATCCGAATTTCGGTGAATAGGCAGTCTGGTTGTAATCTCCTGAAAGTATGCCGGTGGCGGGTGTAAAAATCCCTTTATTAAAATACCTGTCTATCCGTAAACCAGCAGTTGCAATGATGCGATCTGTAATATTCAATACGTCCGATACATAGCCACTATAGGTATTTTCTTTGTTTGCCGTAAAATTGTTGAAGGTTGCTGTAGCAAACATTGGGACAATTTTAGCTGCTGTAAAGTTATTATATGGTGCTCCAGGAACAGTCATATTAATATCTGTCATGTTCACTGCAGCATCGTTACGGTTCGCCTTTAAACTATAAAAATCAAAACCTGCTACAATCCTGTTCCTAAGTTTACCTATTTTAAAATCTCCGATAAAGTTCTGTTGGATATCTGTACCGTAATATGGGTATTCCTGAAGGGTTACTTCCTGGCGGACAGTAGTGGCGCTGCGGACCCTTAACTGGGTAACATATCCGTCTGATGAAGACCTTGTTCTTGAAAAGATGGTCTGTGAGGTCCAATGATCTGAGATTTTATATTTCATCTGTGCAAAAATATTGTACTGTTGACTAGTATAGGCCACTGTATTGTTTGCAAAAGAAAGGTTATAGGGGATATTAAGTTCCTTAATGCTTGTTGCAATAGGAACTGGAGATGCATTGGTTGGTGCCAATGGCAACAGGCGCATAGGCGAGGTACCTTTCGAACCACTGATCTCAGCATCAAGCGTCAGGGTTAGTCGCTCATTAACTTTGCATAAAAAGCTTGGTGCGAGTAAATAGCTCTTATTAAAACCTGCATCCTGAAAACTCCGCTCACTGTGTAACGCTGTATTCATACGTATCAGTGCAGTCTTTTCCTCGTTTATTGGAGAATTGATATCTGCAGTCAAACGGTTCAGATCCCAGCTGCCAGCAGAATAGGATACCTCACCTCCAAAACTTTCATAAGGTTTTTTGGTAACACGGTTAAATAGCCCGCCGAAAGATGATATGGTACTTCCAAACAATGTTGCCGATGGGCCTTTTATCACTTCAATACGCTCCAAATTTGCAGGGTCTATTGTAGTGTAGGTAAAACTTCCTACGCCATTTCTCACCACCTGAGGCGTTGGGAAACCTCTTGAAATACTGGTTGTACGGCCTTGATTGCGCACCTCTGCAATTCCTGCTCCAGGTACATTTTTAAATGCACTATTATAGTCCGTAACGATCTGCTCTTTCATCAGCTCCTTACTTACAACGGTATATACCTGAGCATTTTCCATGTTCTTCAAAGGCAGTTTTGCTACGTCGTCACTTTCTTTTTTCGCAAAGCGGTTACCGCCTGTGTGTACAACAACCTCATCGAGTTTCTGTGAAGAATATTCGAGCTGAAGCTCAACCTTCGGACCGGGATTGTCAGCTGATAGTTCCACCATTATAGAAGCCGAATTTGAGCCGATCATTACCGCCTCTATCGTGTATTTCCCAAACGGAATATTTTTAAATTCGAATTCACCACTGGAGTTGGTTACGGTTGTTTTATTTAATGATTTGATTTTTATGGTTACACTCTGTGCAATGTGACCATCATCTGTAACTACTTTGCCACGGATTCTACCTGTATGAGACTCACGTTCCTGTGCCACGCTACCATAAGGGCTGGTGATCAGAACAATTATTGAAAGCAAGGGAATATAGCTCATCCCTGAAATTAACTGTAAAATTTTTTTCATCCTTCACTTATTTAGACTAAATATAAATTAAGTCGCAAAAGAAGGTATTTTTTTATTTCAAAGCAAATACATTATGATGAATAATATGCCTGAGCGCCTTGGCCTGTTGAGTTGAAACAATTTGCTACCAACCATTGTTAAGGGACTGATCGTTAAATACAGACTATTGGAAGATACTTTGGGTTTAGTAAGGGCTTTGGATGATAGATTGGAAAAAACAATCTATTGATCGCTCTTTATCAAAAACAAATTATTAATTAATTCTGGTAAGCAGTTTGTGTTAGGGGCTTCTGGAGTTGACGGTACAGGTTAATCAATTTGGTTTATGCAAGGTATATTGTTTGATTTTTATAAATTTACAGCATGAAACAAGCAGAGACCGTTATCGATTTTTATAACAGACTGCCAAGCCATGCGCCCATAGATGTTCCGCTCGATAATGCTGTTATTGGCCACATAAACGTGTTCACAAGAGATAACTGCGCCGTGGTAAGTCCATACAGTCGCCGCGATTTTTACAAGGTTTCTCTTATTATTGGTAAGGGGAAGATCTATTATGCGGATAAGTGGATACAGATTGATCGACCCGCATTGCTATTTTCAAACCCTATTGTGCCCTATTCCTGGGAAGCAGACTCTGATCAGCAGTCGGGCTGGTATTGTCTTTTTACCGAGGATTTTATTCAGCATAGTGAACGGGTAAATAACCTGCGGGATTCATCATTGTTTAAAGTCGGCTGTAATCCGGTGTTCTTTCCAGATGAAATTCAATTGCGCGAATTTTCGGCTATATTCCAAAAGATGCGGGCAGAGATGTACTCAACTTATCCGCACAAGTACGATGTACTGCGCAGTTATTTGCACCTGTTGATTCATGAGGCGATGAAAAATAATCCCGCCACAAATTTTCATACCTATGCCAATGCCTCTTCAAGGGTTTCTGCCTTATTTCTTGAACTGCTGGAAAGACAGTTTCCGATAGATTCTCCTACGCTTATACTCAAACTGAAAAAACCTGCCGATTATGCTGACGCTTTATCTGTACACATCAATCACCTTAACCGATCTGTAAAAGAGGTTACCGGTAAAACCACAACCGCTCATATCGCTGCCCGGATTGTTAAAGAGGCTAAGGCACTATTGCAGCATACCGACTGGAATATCGGTGATGTTGCCTACAGCCTGGGCTTTGAATACCCTTCATATTTTACACTGTTCTTTAAAAAACACACTGGTTCAGCACCTACTAAACTGAGAGAAACTGTTTGAATATTATAACGATCTGTTTGATGCTTATAAGTGATGGTTTTGCTTTCTTATCTACATTTGAGGAAACAAAATCTTATCAAAATGAAATATAGAAATTTAGGGACAAGCAGCGAGAAACTGTCTGCACTTGGCTTAGGCTGCATGGGCATGAGTTTTGCGTATGGACCTCCAGACGACAAAGAAAGTTTAGCGACTCTTGAAAAAGCACTTGATCTTGGGATCAATTTTTGGGATACGGCCGATATGTATGCAAACGGAGCAAATGAAGCGCTCATTTCGAAGGTACTCGTACCTAACCGTAACAAGGTATTTATTGCAACTAAATTTGGATTCCGTTTTAAAGATGGAATTGCCGGCCCCAGCAGCGCAACGGGAACTTATTTTGATGGTTCTCCCGCCTGGATGAAAGTTGCTGTTGAACAGAGCCTGAAACGATTGAGAATTGATACCATAGACCTCTACTATGCCCATCGGGTTGACCCGAACATTCCGATTGAAGAAACTGTTGGCGCAATGGCCGATTTGGTAAGAGAGGGAAAGGTACGCTATCTTGGACTTAGTGAGGCTTCTGTCACTTCTTTACGCAAAGCACATGCCGAGCACCCGATTGCTGCACTGCAAAGTGAGTATTCGTTACTTACAAGGGATGTGGAAAATGGGATATTGCAGACTACGCGTGAACTAGGCATTTCACTTGTGCCTTATTCTCCACTGGCACGGGGCCTGGTTACCAATGCACTTGATGTAAACACCTTGGCTGATGATGATTTTAGGAGAACCCTGCCACGTTACCAGCAGGAAAATATTACAAATAACAATAGGCTCATAGTTGAATTTGCTGCACTGGCAGGTACCAAAGGTTGCACGCCCGCACAGCTTGCTCTGGCATGGGTGCTGGCGCAAGGCGCGGATATTATCCCGATTCCAGGCACGAAAAAAAGAAAATACCTGGAAGATAATGTAGGTGCGATTGAAGTTGAGCTGACGGGTGATGATCTTACAGCGGTTGATGAATTGATCAAGCGATATCCTATAACTGGTGAGCGTTATAGTGAAGGTGCAATGAAGATGGTTAACCATTAACGCACCTTCAATAACATGCTATATTTGGTGGAGGCATTGGCATGAGCCGAAGCTAAAAGGTAACCAGGAGAAATCGGGGTATATCCCTATAGGGCATTACGCTTTAAGTACCAACTATAAGAAACTTCATTGGAAATCAATCTGAGGAAATTGTTATACAAGTGGGTACATACGGTGGTATGAGCGGGCGACAAAGAAAGATTAATTCAAACTTTGTCGTCTACTTTAATTCTACTATCTACAACATCTTCATCTTTTGGCGATGCAGCTGAATGGCAACAACATCAAGATTCTGACCGTGAGGTGCTTTTTTCATAGGTATAACTTTTCTTTTAGACAGTAATCTAATTACTTACACTTTTATCATATTTGTAAAACGATGATTCATTTTAAATATTCATCTTAACCAATATCAAAAAATTGACGATACAACCACTAGTCGAATATTTTAAAAAGTACCTTCCTTTAAATTCCGGGGAAATAAACTTGCTTGCCGAAAGAACGACACACAGAAAAATAAAACGGAGACAAATGATCTTGCAGGAAGGCTTTGTTTGCAAACATTATACGTTTGTTGAGCAAGGCTGTTTTAAAATGTATGGCATCGATGAAAAAGGGACGGAACATAATCTGGGGTTTGCAGCGGAGAATGATTGGGTTGCTGACCTTGGAAGTTTCTATTCGGGAAAACCGAGTAAACTTTTTATAGAAGCGATTGAACCTTCCACTATTTTACAGATTGAGCATCAGGACTTGCTTTATCTTTATGTGAATTCACCAAAGTTTGATAGAAATTTTCGGGTAATCGTGGAGGAAAAGTTCATTGAACTTCAAAACCGCTTGTTGCAAAATTTCAGTTCAAATGCAGAGCAACGCTATCTGGATTTTCTAGCACAATATGCAGCGCTAGCTTCAAGATTACCCAATACGCAGATCGCTTCCTATCTGGGCATCACGCCTGAATTTCTCAGCAAGATCAGAAAAAATATATCATTAAAATAACACCTACCCTTAATCTACATTAAGACTATTTCTTAAGCTTGTTTATTGACTAGAAAGGTAATTATGGTCCATCTTTACATTATAAAAACAAGTGCATATTATAAGCGAAAAAATAGAAAATGGGAGCAACAAAAGAATTTTTTGATCAATTTTTACAGTTCATCAATACTGCCGACGAAAATTTGGCACAACAATTAATAAATCCGGCAGCGAAGTTCCATGTGCCTTTTCAGGCTGACCCGCTACAAGGTCCTAAAGGTTATTTAACGATTATCGGAATGATGCGCAGCGGCTTTCCGGATATTCAGTGGAATATTGAAGAGATGATCACTGAGAATGATAGGGTAGCGGTTAGGTTTACCATGAAAGGAACTCATAAAGGAAATTTCTTTGGCGTACCCGCAACTGAAAAACCTATTGCAGTTGCAGCAATAAATTTTTACCGTTTGTCTAACAACCAGATCATAGAAGAAGTAGGACAACCTGATCTGCTTGCTTTACTGACTCAAATCGGAGCTGTACCCGCAATGTGATTCTTCCAGGCCAAAACAAACCTGAATTCATGCTGAATTAGCGCCTCACTGGCGCAAGTCTCCTATGTTTACAAAAGTTTAAATTCGTAAATATAATTGAAAAAAGATGAGAGCGCATGTAAGTCTAAATAACTATCAAGTATATTGTCACTAAGATCAAGCCTCATCTTTTTCTATCTTTTAGAGTTTGAACAGAATGTAAGGAATTATGCATGTCATACTATCCAGAATATCCAACCAGGAGAAAAAACGAAGGGAGATTCATCAATTATAAAATTCTTAATCGATGAAAAAAGTATTAAAACAGGTATTGGGGATAGATGTTGCCCAGAAAGAGCTAGTTGTAACCCTTGGCAGGCTATTAGATGATTTATCAGAAGAGCTGTACGCCTATAAAGTTTTCAAAAACAGTGAAGCAGGGATGAAACTGTTGGTTGACTGGGTAAAAAAACTTTCGGACAGCACAGTTGGTGTTCATTACGTTATGGAGGCTACTGGAGTTTACCATCAAAAGTTTGCTTATTATTTATCGGAACATGGTCATCAACTCAGTATTATCCTTCCCAACAAGATAAGCAACTATATGCGCAGCCTGGAGGTAAAAACCATTACAGACAAAACCTGTTCGGAAGCTATTGCAAGATTTGGGCTTGGGCGGAAGCTGGACAATTGGGAAAAGCCAAAGAAGGTATATAGGAGTTTACAGCAGTTGACCCGGGAGCGTGACCAGATTGTGAACGAGAGATCTGCAGTGAAAAACCAGCTCCATGCGGAAAAATCAGAGGCTTACCCTTATGAGAAAAGTCTGGATCGCCTAAAGGCGAGGATTGCTTTTTTGAATGCGCAGGAAAAAGAGAGCAAAAAGGATATATCAGAAATTGTTTGTGAAGACAGGGATCTGAAGGAGGATGTGAAAATAATGTGTACAATGCCTGGCGTTGGGGAACTAACAGCTGTAATTGTTTTGGCAGAAACCAACGGCTTTGAACTAATCCGCAGTAAGAAACAGCTTGCCAGCTATGCAGGCTTCGATGTGAAAGAGAAGCAATCTGGCACATCGGTAAAAGGAAAACCCAAAATATCAAAAAAAGGAAACCGCCATTTACGCAAGGCAATGTATCTGCCAAGTTTAAGTGCTGTTAAATGGGATGAAAGATTTAAAGCAATATATGCCAGAATATTGGCCAGAAATGGAATAAAAATGAAAGGATTAGTAGCTGTACAAAGAAAAATGTTAGAAATGATGTACACGCTATTCCAAAACAAAACTGCTTATGACAAAAAATACCTCGAAAAAGAGAATAGCGTACAGATACAAGATCAGTACGCTATTACAAGCTAGTTCTATGACTGCCTTATATAACAAAGATAATTAATTAAAATATTTTTTGGAAATCAACACAGAATCTTAGTGGTTTGGACAATGTGGGCTGGCTGACTTGTGCCCTAAAGGATTAATGTATCAATTTAACGAAAAGCACAAGTCAGGCCTTTGCTTTTGCCGGGGCGCTAAGACTTGTGCTAGATGGGGAGGCAAAGGATTGATAGATATTGATGTGTTGATTTAATGAAAAGCACAAGTCAGGCCTTTGCTTGTGCCAGGGCACCAAGACTTCCGCTAGATGCGGATTTTTTTGGTTTTGTCTTGATGAAAATAGGCTATTCATAGTCTTTACTTTTGGTCAGCTTTTTCAAAGTATCCAATTCATATATCGGTCGTTCTAAATCGTAAGGAATTTCTCTTTTGCTAAACTGCTGGAAATATAACAAACAGGCATCCTTCCAAACCTGTGCATCACGGCTTTGGATCTTGAGCTTGGATTGCACGGATCTGAACCGCTCATCATCAATCAAGCCCTTGGTACTGTCCCAAATGCGTTGGAAAGCACGAACACGTTGCAAACCCGAATCATAACGATAACAAAGCGCTGTCCAAAGGTCGTTTCCATTTTTAAGTTTATAAGTCCATGGCACATGGTGAAACCATAACAGGTATTCTTCTGGACAACTTTCCAGGCTGTTAAATGTAGATCGGAGTGGTTCATGGTACTGCTCAACGGCATTGCTACCGGTGCTGCTTCTGTTAAAACCTACTCCTAAAAGGTCTGCATTGTGGTAGTATACCGAAGTCCAATCGGCCCTGATGGCTTTATTCGAGAACCATGGGGCGGGCCCGTAATGGTGGCCTTCGGCAAAAATGTGGTGCAATCCTAAAGGCATCATATAATCCACAGCCACTTCTCTGCTCTGCATCATCATTTCTTTTATTGGCTTTACAAAGGTTCGCTCCATTTTCTTTTCCGTAGGACTTAAAAAAGTTTGCCTAATCCATTCATCTGCAATATCTTCACTCTTAAGTTTGTTGTCCCAGGCAAGTCTGCCGAAAGCGTACCAATTGGCCTGTGCAAAAATATGCCCTGTCCAATTTCTCTCCAGGCCAATATTGGATACCCCTGCAATTGCACTGAAGGTTCGTTTATCCATTGTCCCATCTGTACAGGCTGCTACAGTGCTGCCTTTACCATTTCGGTAGGTATCGCTTTGTAAACACTCTTCCCAAAGGGTAGACAAGAAAACCAGGTGATTCGACCAGCCCAGATACTCCTGCGTGATCTGAAACTCTGGCATTACAGGTGTTTTAATCATAGCCCCGAATAAGGGACTGAATGGCTCTCGGGGCTGAAAATCAAGTGGTCCGTTTTTGATCTGGATAATTACATTTTTCTTGAATTTACCATCAAATTTTAAAAACTCATTATATGCTTGTTTGGTACGGTCTTCATTACTTGGTTGATATACAAAGGCACGCCACATTACAATCCCTCCAAAAGGGGAGAGCGCATCAGCCATCATATTGGCACCATCAACGTGTGTTCTTCCGAAATTTTGAGGGCCAGGTTGCCCTTCGCTATTGGCTTTTACAAGGAATCCTCCAAAATCAGGAATAAGTGAATAAATTTCTTTTGCCTTAGCTGCCCACCAATGCCTAACGGCGGGAACCAGAGGGTCGGCGGTTTTAAGTTTCCCAACCGTAACGGGCGAGGAAAAGTTGACCGATAAATAGACTTTTAAACCATATGGACGCAATACTGTGGCAATAGCCTGAACCTTTTGAAGATAGGCTATGGTGAGGATTTTTGCAGAAGCGTTTACGTTGTTTAGCACTGTGCCGTTTATGCCTATGGAGGCATTAGCTCTTGCATATTCTTTGTACAAAGCGATATCTGCCTCACTGAGTTGAAGCGAAGAATCGCCCTGTCTCCAAAATATCGAAGCACCAGCATACCCGCGTTCTACAGAACCATCCAGATTATCCCAGTGGTTAAGGATTCTTCTGGAATAGGAGGGATTAGATGCATAATTTTGATCAGACTTTCCTAAATACTGCCTTCTAAGGAGCTCGTAGCTTCCATAAAGGATGCCCAGATCCGTTTTAGCGGCAATTTTATTGCCTTCCAAACGAAATCCATCATCGGTAACCGAGCCATCTTTAACAAAATCAAATTTTAGTTCTGCGCCATCTTTTCCCAGCCACCCGTTTTTAATTTCTTGTACAGCAATGGTTAATACCGGCGACTTTCTTGGCGATACCACCTTTACCTGCTTGGCAGCGGTATGGCGGAGCCAAAGTTGATGTCCATCTTCAGCCTTCAGAAAATGGGTAGTAGCTGTAATGATAATCAATAGGAGGGTAATCTTTTTCATCTAGTTGATTATTAGTTTTCTGGTTACAATATTACCGCTTGTTTTCAGCTTCTCATCTGGCTGGCTTCCACCGATCGATAATGTGATCTCGCCTTTTAGTGGTCTTTTTGTTCCTTTATCATCAATATAACTAAGTTCATCAGGTGATAATTTAAAATGAACAAGTTTGCTTTCACCAGGTGCCAGGCTAACTCTCTGATATCCCTTAAGGGCTTTTTTAGCTGATTTGATTTTTAAATTGTTATGCATAACATACAGCTGGGCAACCTCGTCGCTCTGCATTTTACCGGTATTGGTGATCTTTACAGACAAACTTGTTCCTTTACCTGATTTAAGGTTTGAAGGTAGGATAAAGTTGTGATAATTGAATGTAGAATAGCTTAATCCATATCCAAATCCAAAAAGAGGTTTGCCTTTGAAATACCTATAGGTCCGATTTTCCATATTATAATCATTAAAATCTTTTAGATCCTCATCACTCTTATAAAAGGTTACCGGCAGTCTTCCTGAAGGGCTGTAATCACCGAACAATAAATCAGCTACCGCAGTTCCTGCCGATTGGCCGCCGTACCAGGCATTAACAATGGCAGGTATATTTTCGGCTTCCCATGGAATGGCAATGGCGCTTCCCGTCATCATCACAAAAACAACTGGCTTGCCGCTCGATTTTAAAGCTTTCATCAGTGAGGTTTGTGCCTGGGGAAGCATGATCGAGGTTCTGTCGCCTCCATTAAATCCAGGCACATTTACTTTCATTTCTTCGCCTTCAAGTTGTGGAGAAATGCCGCCCACGAATATAAATGCATCTGCATCGCGATGGCGTGCAACCAACTCAGTAAAATCTGTGCGCCCAAAGGTACCTCCCGCAAAGCGGACCTTTGCTCCACCCTCACCTTGCCAGTATTCCATTTCAATTTTGTATGTAGAATCCTTCGAAACAGGAATTTTATACGTTTTAGCCCCCCACCTGTTTTTAGACCAGGCATCTAAAACTTTTTGCCCGTTTACCTTTAAACGGTAGCCATCATCCCCATCTACTTCAAAAGTGATTTCTTCTGACTTTAAAGCTTTAAACACTGTGCTGAACCGGGCAGAAAAATGGTTTGCAGCAAAACCTTCACCAATTTGCTCGCCCTCTTGCCAGTTGTGGTTTATTGATTCTTCGAACCGCGTTAAAAATGGCGCTCCCTGCAGTTCTATACCCTTGAAATATTCGGCTTTGAAACCCTTGTGGCCATCTACGGTTAATTGGTTCTCTAAATTTCGATAATGTAGAATCGTATCGCTCGCGAACGAAATCGCCTGCTCATATACCACCTCTGTTTGATTTCCCAGTTTATCTTTTATGCCCTGAAGAACCGTTGTAATGGTTGAAGGGGTGCCATTGTAATTTCCAAGCACCGAAATATCATTATTAGCATTCGGACCAAGCACCACAAGTTTTTTTAGATTCTTTTTCAGCGGGAGTGTATTGGATTCGTTTTTTAACAGAACCATTGATGCCCTTGCCATTTTAAGTGCATGTGCTTTGTGGGCACTGTTTTCTAAAACTGTTATTGGTGTATTGGCGTATTTCACCATCGAAGGCGGATCGAACATGCCAAGCCTGAACCGGATCATGAACAGTCTTTTTACCGATACGTCAATATCTTTTTCTGTAATAATACCGTTTTTAACCGCAGTAAGTAAAGCTTTATAAGCATCAGTTCCACAGTCTAGATCAGTTCCATGAAAAACCGCATCAGCAGATGCACTTGCTGCGTCTTTGTGGGTTTTGTGATTTTTAAAGAAATCATCAATGGCCCAGCAATCTGAAGTAACATAGCCCTTAAAACCCCATTTCTTTCTTAAAATGTCGGTCATTAAAAGATCGCTGCCACAACATGGTTGTCCTTGAAATGCGTTATAAGCACACATCACTCCGGCAACTTCCGATTTCGTAACCAGTTTTTCAAATGCTGGCAAATAAGTGTCCCAAAGATCAAAGGCACTAACATCTGCATTAAATATGTGGCGTAGCGGCTCCGGTCCGCTGTGTACAGCATAATGTTTCGCACAAGCAGCCGCTTTCAGGTATTTTGGGTCATCGCCCTGCAAACCCCTTACAAATGCATCTCCAAGTGTAGCGGTTAAATAAGGATCCTCCCCATAGGTTTCCTGACCGCGTCCCCATCTTGGGTCTCTAAAGATATTGATATTGGGTGTCCAATAGGTCAGTCCCAGATAGCGTTCATTCGTACGGCCAAGCGCAACCGCCTTGTTGTAAATTGCCCGCCCTTCCAAAGCAGAGTAGTCTGCCATTTTACCCAGCGCTGCAGGATCGAACATGGCCGCCATTGCAATGGCCTGCGGATATACGGTAACCTTAAACGGGGTTCTAGCCACCCCGTGCAGTGTTTCATTCCACCAATCGTAAGCCGGAATTTTTAATCTTGGAATTGCAGGTGCTGAATTAAGCATCTGAAAAACTTTTTCCTCAAGTGTTAATCTGGATACCAGATCATCAACCCTTTTATCAAAAGGTAATTTGTAATCTTCAAATGGATATTCCTGAGCCTGAATTGGACTGGAAACGTGTAGAAGAGCTAACGTGGTAAATATTGTTAAAAAGAATAATCGTCTCATATATTTGGTTTTCTTAACTTTTGCAAGTTCCAAATAGTTTAACTTCGGGAGGTGTACATTTGGATAAAAACCTATGACAAATGTTTCGATCTGGTTGTTTGGGCCCTTTAAATTTTATTTCACCTGATGAATTAGGACGAACATTGGGGGATATTGAACATTTATTGCTATAATTTTCACAATTGACTTAACGCTCATCAGATAATCAGGTTATTTTAGCTTGAATTCGGAAACCTTGGGCGAAAACCAGGTGCGCTGATTAAATAACCAGATATGTTCAGCTCTGGGTGCTACCTACCTAACTGATAAACAAATAGATAATATGGGCCATAGCTTTACTTGCAGGGTGATCAAAATTTCCCTGTTGTCATATCTTCACCCGGTTAAAATGTTTTCCATGCGCTGCAGCGGGTCAGCCAGTTTGGTTACGTGGGATTTTGGTTTTCTAGAAGGCAGTGCAAACAGGTCTGTCCAGGCCCGATATCAGTGTTACTGCTCAGATCAAAAAATAAAATCATGATTTTTAAATCTGCTTTTAATAAAATATTCCTGTGCTTTGCGGTCTCACTTCTGATTTCCCCAGTGAAAGATTACGCTCAACAGCAAAAAATAAATTTCACATCACTGCAGATAAAAGACGGCCTATCATCCAACACAGTTAATGCGATAGTAAAAGACCACTTTGGTTTTATGTGGTTTGGCACAGAGGACGGACTGAATAAATACGACGGCAGCAACTTCACCGTTTATAAGTTTAATGAAAATGATCCGACAAGCCTGCGGTCCAATGATATCAGGGCTTTACATGAGGACAGTTCGGGTAACCTATGGGTTGGGAGCTCTCTGGGGTCTTTGAGTTTATTTGACCGTAAAAACAATTCCTTCATAACCTATCCTGCCAATGTAGAGGGCGGGCTTAGCAGCGATCTTATTCATGCTGTGACTACAGACCATTTAGGCCATGTTTGGGTAGCAACTTATAATGGGCTTGATGAGCTGGATCCAAAAACAAATAAGATCATCAATCACATTAAGCAAACCCCCAACAGAAAATCTTCAGCTCAATTATCTTTTAACTGTCTGTTAGAAGATAGTAAGAACAGATTGTGGATCGGATCAAATAATGGGGTTTATCTTTATGAAAGGAAAGAAAAGGCTTTCAGGATTTACCGCCACAGCCCCTCTGATGCTTCCACTCCGATCAGTAACGAGATCAACACGATCTGTGAGGATAAATCGGGAAATATCTGGTTTGGTACCGCGCGGGGAATATGCAGGAAATTGCCTGCCCATGGTGGATTCAGTGCTTTTGTTTACATGGACGGCGACCTCAATGCACTTGCCAGTAGCAGGGTGATCAGTCTGGCAATTGATAAAAACAATCAATTATGGGCAGGTACTGATGATGGACTGAAAATTATTGATCTCAATAGTGCCGCTATTACATCCTACAGGCCGAACTACAGAGATTCCTACTCGCTGACAGGCAAATCGATCAGCAGTATTTATATTGATGACGGGATCTACTGGCTGGGCCCGTTTCATGGCGGGATAAGTAAATATGATTCCAATCTGAATCTTTTTAACCTAAAGCAAAGCAATATTTACGATCCCAATGGTTTGAGTGCATCTGTAATCACTTCTTTCGTGCAGTACAGAGATGAAATATTTGTGGGCACAGATGGTGGTGGGCTAAATCTTTTCAATCCGCGTACCGAGCTGATAAAAAGGTTCAATGTCAGATTGCCTGATGGAAGTGCAATGAACAATATTTCCATAATAGCTATGGCTATCACCAAAGAAAAAAAACTGCTCATGGGAACCTATTCAAACGGTTTGGTATCTATGGATCTGTTAACGGATAAGCTATTGCAGATTAAACACTCCACCAAAGCCAACGGGCTGAATTCGAATGACGTTTTTTGCTTAAAAGAAGACAAGACAGGTAAAATCTGGGTAGGAACCAATGGAGGAGGAGTGAAC
Source organism: Pedobacter kyonggii (assembly GCF_004310665.1). Classification (GTDB taxonomy): domain Bacteria; phylum Bacteroidota; class Bacteroidia; order Sphingobacteriales; family Sphingobacteriaceae; genus Pedobacter; species Pedobacter kyonggii. The sequence goes on from NZ_SIXF01000019.1 coordinate 79,562, forward strand.
CTGATGACGCCAGATGCTAAAGTGATTTTGAAATACTGCAAGAACCCCCAGGCGCCCAACGAGGTGGATTTCCCGGGGAATAATTTCATTAGGTTTATAGAAGAAGATGATCAAAATAATATGTGGATCGGCACTTATGGATCAGGAATATCGATACTTGATCAGTTTACCCATAAATTTTCGGTTCTGAACAAAAAAAACAATAACCTGCCGAATGATCTCACGCTGTCGATATTAAAGGACCGGTCAGGTAATCTATGGGTCGGAACTTTTAGTGGGGGGCTGAGCCTCTATGATCGTAAAAAGAACAGGTTCGTCAATTTCTCCGAAAAAAATGGATTGAACAATGCTACAGTGTATGCTATAGTAGAAGACTTAAAGGGGCTGATCTGGGTAAGTACCAATAAAGGCATCAGCAGTTTTGATCCCACGACAAAAGTATTTACAAACTACACGGTTTATAATGGTGTTCAGAACAACAATTTTATCCGTGGTGCAGGGATGCGAACTGCCGGAGGGGAGATCTATTTTGGAGGGGCCGCTGGCTTCAATTATTTTAACCCGAGGTTCTTTAAAAAAAACAGAAGTATTCCTGCGGTGATCTTTACTGATCTCAAGGTTTCAAACTCGTCGGTGCTGCCCGGCAAGGCCAGCCCGATCCAGGAGCACATATCCATTGCCAAAAATATTCACCTGGACTATAAACAGAGTTTCACGCTCAGCTATGTCAGCATCAATTACACCGTCCCTGAGGATAATCAGTATTTCTATAAATTAGAGGGGTTTGACAAGGATTGGATAAAGGCAGGCTCGACAAAATCGGTGTCCTATACCAATCTTGATCCAGGGGAATATGTCTTTCATGTTAAAGCAAACAACAGTAACGGTATCTGGAATGCCTCAGAAACTTCCATCGCCATTGATGTTAGTCCTCCGTTCTGGAAAACCACATATGCTTATATTTTTTATATCCTCACCATTGTCGGTACGCTTTTCTATATACGGCATCTGGGTATCCAGAAACTCAAAAGAAAGTTTGCCCTTGTTCAGGAAAAAATGAAAGCTGAGCAGCGTTTAGCGCAGCATCGTAAAGAAGCCGAACAGTTAAGGGCACTGGATAAACTCAAAATCAAGTTTCTGACAAATCTCAGCCATGAGTTCAGGACCCCGCTTTCGCTCATCATGGGCCCTGTAGATAAGCTGATTGCCGAACAGCCTGATCAGCATGTTGCCAATCCCTTATTGATGATCAAGCGCAATACAAGGCGGTTGCTAAACCTGGTTAACCAGATCCTGGATTTCAGAAAAATCGAGGACCGGGAACTTACTTTAAATGCTGTTGAAACAGATATCGTTTCTTTCATCAAAGAAGTTCTAGAATCATTCAATGATCTGAGCGAACGCAAGCAGATACAGTTGGTGTTCAATAGTCAATTGAGCTATTTTAGTGCGCCTTTTGATCATGATAAGATCGAAAGGGTGCTGTTTAATCTTTTATCAAATGCATTCAAATTTACCCCGTTGGGTGGAAGGATTTCAGTTGAGCTGGAGAAGGTTACACTGCCTGGCGCAACGCATGCAGCTACGTTGATTATTACTGTCGCCGATTCGGGCATAGGCATTTCAGAAACGGATCAGGAGAGAATCTTTCAACGCTTTTTCCAGGCAGACGGAATAGCGCCGATCTTGAATCAGGGAAGTGGCATAGGTCTTTCAATTGCACAGGAATTTGTGAAATTACATGGCGGAAAAATCGCTGTACGGAGTAAAGTTGGTCAGGGAAGTGTTTTCACCATCGAACTTCCGTTCTCAAATGTTCGGTCTGCAACCGAATTGATGATCGATTTTTCGGATTCTGCAAATAAGGCCAGACTGGAGTCGAACGCCGCCATATCCGGACCGGATCGGGATGCAGATACCCCTTCTATTTTACTAGTGGAGGACAATGAGGATTTTCGTGCCTATCTTAAAGATGGACTGCAGTCTTTCTACAGAATATACGAGGCCAGCAACGGACAGGAAGGGTGGCAAAAAACGCTGTCGAACCATCCTCAGATCATCGTAAGTGATATCAATATGCCTTATATGAGCGGGATAGAACTATGTAAAAAAGTTAAATCAGATAAACGGACCAATCACATTCCCATCATATTGCTAACCGCTTTAACCGGGGAACAGGAACAGATAAAAGGCCTGGAAACCGGTGCAAACGATTATCTGACCAAACCGTTCAACTTCGAGATCTTAAATGCAAAGATTAAAAATCTGCTTTCCCTCAACAAAAGGCTCAAAGACACTTATAGCAAGCAGATCAAGGTGGAGGCAACAGCCGTAACAGTCGAATCACACAGCGACCGTTTGCTCAAGAAAGTGGCAGTTTATATTGATGATAATTTAAACAACCCTAAACTATCGGTAGAAGACCTAAGCAAACATGTGGGTATGAGCAGAGGTTCACTGTACCATAAAATACTCGAATTAACAGGGCTTTCGCCAATTGAATATATCCGGTCGGTTAAACTTGATAAGGCGGCTGTTTTATTGGAAAAAAGTGATTTGAATATTTCGCAAATTGCCTACATGGTTGGATTTGCTACCCCTAATTATTTTGCTAAGTCATTTAAAGCAAAATTTAATATGCAGCCTTCCGAATACATTAGTGTTAAAAGAAAAGTGGAAGACCGTTTGGTAAAAGAAAGTTGAACATGCATTTAACTCTAAATATGTGCGTTGTGCTGGGCAGTAACCCAGGCAATCCGAATTTATATAACCTGGAGAAGCCTCTAGCATCACCGTTCCTTACAGACCGTTAAAATTTAATCCTTTTATCTTCAAAATAGGTCAAAAATACAACCGATGAACATATTTTGTATAATAATAATCAAATCTTCCTACGAAAAAACAACAGATCCGGTAGCTTCGCTAAACCAAATATTAACCTGACCAAAATGAAAGCATGATACTGCTAACGCTCAAAATGAATTATTCACACGAATACATGAAGAAGGTAAATAGCTATCAAGGTGCAAATATCATAGTAAAACAAACTGATTACTGACCAAATACTAAAATAATAATGAAATTTAAAGCCCTCTTCCTATTGTTATCAACGCTGGTTTTTGCGGTGCATTTTAAATCGCAGGCGCAAAATCCAATTATCAAACATATTTTTACTGCTGATCCGGCACCATTGGTATATAAAAATAAAGTTTATCTGTATGTTGGGCATGATACTGCAACGGTGAAAGATACCAATTATAAAATGCCCGACTGGCATGTGTTCTCGTCGAAAAATATGGTCGAGTGGGAAGATCATGGCATGCAGCTTTCGCCAAAGGCCTTTTCATGGGCCGGGGGAGATGCATACGCCGCTCAGTGTATTTACAGGGATGGAAAGTTTTATTGGTATGTATCAACAGGCCACCAAAAAAATAAGGAGAGTAAAGGAGGGATGGCGATCGGCGTAGCAGTTTCTGATAGCCCTGTTGGGCCATTTAAAGATGCGATTGGCAAGGCTTTGGTAACCAATGAAATGACTACCGATAAAAAGCATGGCTGGGATGACATCGATCCTACTGTTTTTATCGATGATGATGGGCAGGCTTATCTGTTTTGGGGCAATGGAAGTTGTAAAAGTGTCAAGCTGAAAAAAAATATGATTGAGATGGATGGAGAAATCCAGGTACTGGACATCAAAAACTACATTGAAGGCCCTTGGGTTTACAAAAGAAAAGACAACTATTATCTGATCTATGCCGGCGCGGGAACCAAACCCGAAATGATCGAATACTGTATGGCAAAGGGGCCACAGGGACCTTGGGTATACAAAGGTATTATTCAGGGAAATGTTCCCAACAGTTTTACTACTCATCCTGGTGTTATCGATTTTAAGGGCAGATCTTACTTTTTTTACCACAATGGCTCCTTGCCCACAGGTGGCAGTTATAGAAGGTCTATCTGTGTAGATGATATGCACTATAATGAGGATGGCACCATACAGAAAATTGTAGAAACCGCTATCGGTGTTAGCCCCGTAAAAGGCAAATAAACAGCTAATAACATACCCTTAACCTAACCAGATATGAAAAAAACAAATAAATCCCTCTTTGTTAAAATAACAGTGCTTTTTGTCAGTCTAAGTGCTTATGCCTTTGATGGTTTTGCTCAGCAGATCGTGTCCAGTGCCCCAGAAGGCTTTGACGTTATTCAGCCTGCAATCCCGCACGGAAAAATCGATACTTTGATCTATTCGTCAAAAACTGTGGGCAATAACCGTAAAGCATTGGTATATACGCCGCCAGGTTACACTAAACAATTAAAATATCCTGTTTTATATCTTTTGCATGGTATTGGAGGTGATGAAAAAGAATGGCTTAATGGAGGTAATCCCCAGGTGATTCTGGATAATCTTTATGCCGCCGGTAAGTTAGCACCTATGGTGGTAATTATGCCGAACGGTAGAGCCATGAAAGATGACCGCGCCATCGGGAACATTATGGACAAGGATAAAGTACAAGCCTTTGCTACTTTTGAAAAGGATTTAATTAATGATCTTATTCCTTTTGTGGAACGCAGGTTTAGCGTGTATAAAGACCGCGAACACCGGGCGATTGCAGGCTTATCAATGGGAGGAGGACAGGCTTTGAATTTTGGACTGGGAAACCTGAATAAATTTGCCTGGATAGCTGGCTTTTCTTCTGCGCCAAATACCAAAATGCCAGAAGTGCTTGTGCCTGATCCAAAAAAGACCACAGCCATGCTCAAATTGTTATTTATCTCCTGTGGTGCTAGTGATAACCTCATTATCAATAGTAAGCGCACGCACGATTATCTAACTAAAAACAAGGTGCCACATATCTATTTTATCGAGCCTGGTTTTCATGATTTTAAAGTCTGGAAGAATGGATTGTACATGTTTTCCCAATTGTTATTTAAACCGGTTGATACCACTACTTTTTCAAAATATCCGGTAGCAGGTGCGCCGGCCTCAACCAATATCGGTTCTGGCGGCTATCCACAGATCACCGATGACCATAAAGTTGTTTTCAATCTTTCGGCGCCCAATGCTCACAGTGTTCAGGTAGACCTGGGCCGAAAGTATGATATGGTCAAAAACGAAAAGGGCAGATGGACTGTTACAACCGATTCTTTGGGTGAAGGATTTCATTATTATTCGCTCATCATTGATGGCCTTCCTGTAGCAGATCCGGCCAGTAAGTCTTATTTCGGCATGGGGCGCATGGCCAGCGGAATTGAAATCCCTTTTTCAAAAGGCGACTATTATGCGTTAAAGGATGTTCCGCATGGCGAGCTCCGCATCAAAAAATATTACTCAAAAGTAACCCGGTCATGGAGGCAGCTGTATGTTTACACACCGCCTTTTTATGATGCACAGGTAAACGAAAAATACCCGGTACTTTATATCCTCCATGGAGGGGGAGAAGATGAAACCGGCTGGGCGAACCAGGGTAAAACAGATCTGATTCTCGACAATCTTATTGCTGCTCAAAAAGCCAAACCGATGATTATTGTAATGCCCAGTGCAAATGTAGGTGGAGCTGCCTTTGGCGAGGCCGTATTAAAAACCTTCGAATCAGAATTGAAAGAAGTGATTATCCCATTGGTTGAAAGTACTTACCGCACCAAAGCCGATGCGCAAAACAGGGCATTGGCCGGTTTATCGATGGGCGGGATGCACACGCTTTATACGGGGATTAACAATACCGATAAATTCGCGTATCTTGGTGTATTTAGTTCTGGATGGGTTGTACCACGTCAAAACGCGATAGCCGACCTTCAGTATATAGGGATGAAAAACAACCGTGAAAAAATCAATACCAACCTAAAGCAATTGTGGATTGCCATGGGTGGGAAAGAAGATATTGCCTATAATAACTGCCAGATAATGATGGATAAATTTAAAGCGCTTAATATCAACTTTAGTTATCACGAATATCCGGGAGGGCACACCTGGCCTGTTTGGCGAAATAACCTTTATCAATTCTCCTCTACCTTATTTAAATAAAACCTTTTCCAATAAAATTATATGTTGACACTATCAAAATACGATCTTTTGCAAAAGCTTTTCGTCGGCCTATTCGTTTCTGTGCTATTCAATATGGCCTTCTGTGGAAATGTTGGGGCACAAGAGGGATTTTACGCCAATTCGTTTCCTTTAAAACAGGTAAAACTGCTTAATGGGCCATTTGACAACGCTAGAGACCTTAACATAAAAACACTATTGGCTTATGATGTAGACCGGTTGCTTTACCCTTACCTTAAGCAGGCAGAGCTTCGTACAGATAAAAAAGGCTATGATAATTGGGAAGGGCTGGATGGGCATATCGCCGGACATTACCTTAGTGCACTTGCACTTAATTATGCCTCAACAGGTAATCCAGAATGCAAAAGCAGGATGGAAAAAATCGTAGCAACATTAAAAGCCTGCCAGAATAAAAATACCACTTCACATCCAGAATGGGGAATAGGCTATGCAGGGGGTGTTCCCAATAGTAAGGAGATCTGGATGAAACTTAAAGAAGGAAACTTCAAAGCCTATCAATCTGCGTGGGTACCCTGGTATAATGTTCACAAAACTTTTGCGGGTTTGCGCGATGCCTGGATTTATGGGGAAAGTAAAGATGCGAAGGAGGTATTTTTAAAATTCTGTGATTGGGCGATAGCCATTACCTCGAAGATTAATGAGCAACAGATGCAGCAAATGTTAGATACAGAACAAGGTGGGATGAATGAAGTATTGGCTGATGCCTATCAGATCACTGGCAATGAAAAATACCTGAACGCAGCGATGCGGTTTTCTCATAAACAATTGCTTACGCCTATGGCAAACGGGCAGGATAACCTTGATAATAAACATGCCAATACTCAGGTTCCTAAAGCCGTTGGTTTCCAGCGGATCGGAGAGTTGAGTCATCAACAGAATTATGATCAGGCCGGTCAGTTTTTTTGGGAAACAGTAACAGGCAAAAGGTCTTTGGCCTTTGGCGGAAACAGTCGCAGGGAATTTTTTCCAAGTGCTGTTGCCAGTGCTGATTTTGTAGATGATGTGGAAGGGCCAGAAACCTGCAACACCTACAATATGCTGAAACTGACCGAAGGACTTTTTAGGGAAAAACCCGATGCCAGATACGTAGACTTTTACGAAAAAGCCCTGTATAACCATATTCTTTCGTCACAGCATCCCGAACATGGTGGCTATGTTTATTTTACACCCGCCCGGCCAAGGCACTACCGCGTATATTCGGCCCCGAATGAAGGTATGTGGTGTTGCGTGGGCAGCGGTATGGAGAACCACAGCAAGTACAACGAATTTATCTACACCCATCAAAAAGATACTTTATATCTTAACCTGTTTATTGCCTCTGAACTCAACTGGAAAGAAAAAAAAATTACAATAAGGCAGGAAACTACTTTTCCGGATGAGGAAAAAACCAGGCTGATTGTTGCAGATGGAAATGCCCGGTTAATGTTGATGATCAGAAAGCCATCATGGATCGGCAAGGAAATGATGGAAGTGAAAATCAATGGTAAAAAAGCCGACTATAAATTGCTTCCGAATGCTTATGTGGGAATTGGCCGTAACTGGAAAAAAGGAGACGTGGTAGAGCTGAGCCTGCCCATGAAAACTACCGTTGAGCGGATGCCCAATTTGCCAGAATATGTGGCAATTATGCACGGACCGATTTTATTGGGTACTAAAACAGAAACGGAAGCACTTAAAGGACTGGTGGCAGGTGATAGTCGTTGGGGGCATATCGCCAGTGGAAAGAAACTGCCCATTAATAAGGCACCTATTCTTATTGATGAGCATATTGACGATATCGGCAAGAAAATCGAGCCCATAAAAGGGCAGTCGATGAAGTTCTCTTTTGTAAATGAGCGGATAGAAAACCCTGAAAAAATTACCCTGGAGCCCTTTTTCCGCATTCACGATTCCCGTTACATGATGTATTGGATGGCGCTCACGCCTGGCCAGTATGCCGCTTACCTCGATTCTGCTAGCCGTGTAGAAAATGAAAAACTTGCACTGGAAAGCCGTACAGTAGATTTTGTTGCACCGGGAGAACAACAGCCGGAGGTAGATCACCAGATGAAAAACAATAATTCCCACACAGGATCTTATCTGGATCAATTTTGGCGCAATGCAACGGGAAATGGCTTCTTTAGCTACGAAATGAACACCGCGGGTGCAGATCAGCTGGCCTTAAATGTTCGTTACCATACAAGTGGTGGCCGAGATAAATTTGATATTTATCTTGATGATCAAAAACTGGTTGGTGTAGATGCGGACCAGGGGCCACAAAAAACAAGCTTCTATAACCAGGAATACCCAATCCCTGCAGAAATACTAAAAGGCAAAAAACGGATTTCGGTTAAATTTTCGCCATCAGATGGAAAATCAACAGCAAGGGTATTTTATGTGAGGTTGGTGAAGAAATAACTAAGGGATGAGCTATGGTTTTGAACGCTGAGTGGTGCTGTGGATCAAGAAAAACTACTCCGGATGAACGAGTATCAAGCATGGTAATACCTAATGTCATGAAGTTAAGCCATCGGCACAAGTGAAAATAATTTAACCACGACTTGTCCCGATTTTAGGGAGATAGAAGGGGATGCACACAGATATGAAAATCCGTGTTTATCTGTGCGCATCTGTGGTTAAAAGCACTTAACTTACTAACATTGTTGTGATGCCAGCAGTTTCAAAAATAACGATTATGAAATTTAAGAATTAGATCCCTTATCAATGAACATCAATAACATATTACTAAGATTCAGTAAGATAATTTTATTGCTTTTTACAGGTACTTTGGCATTTGCACAGGTGCCTGAAAAATCAAAATTAAAGCTTTGGTACGAACAGCCTGCAGGTGCTGTTTGGGAAAATGCACTTCCTGTTGGTAATGGCTTTTTAGGAGCAATGATTTATGGTAACGTGGCAAAAGAAGTGATAAAACTCAATGAGCATAGCCTGTGGAGTGGTAGTCCCTATCAAAATGATGTGCCGGAAACTTTAAGCCATTTACCTGAAATCCGTGAACTCATTTTTCAAGGGAAGCATAAGGAAGCTGAAAATCTGGCCAATAAAATCATGTTTGGGAAAAAATCATCCGGACAGATCTTTCAGCCGGCAGGCAATCTTCAACTCGTTTTCCCTGGTCATGAAAAGTATCAAAACTACTACAGAGAACTCGATATCGAAAACGCAGTAAGTAAAACAAGCTACAGCATTGGCGATGTAACCTATACCCGAACGGCTTTTGCCGCACATGGTAATCGCGTAGTGGTAATGAAACTTACTGCCACTAAAGCCGCCAGCATTTCTTTTACTGCAAATTATACCACGCCACATAAAAAGGTTTCAATCAGTACCTCAGCTGTTAAAGATCTGGTAATGGAAGGGTTGACCAGCGATCATGAAGGTGTCAAGGGGCTTGTAAAATACAACGTAATCAGCAGATTCAGCAATGAAGGTGGTACATTAAAAGCGACCGATTCGAGTATTGTTGTGGAGCATGCCAATGCAGTGACCATTTTCATCTCAATTGCTACCAATTTTAACCATTATAGTGACATCAGCGGCAATGCCTCTAAACGGGCATTGGAGTACCTGAATAAGGCTTCAGCAAAATCTTATGATAAAATCCTGACTACGCATCTCACCAACTATCACAAATACTTCAATCGTGTTCAACTTGATTTAGGGGAGGGCGATGGTACAGACTTACCAACAGACAAAAGGTTAATGAACTTCAGGAATACAACAGATCTTCAGTTTGTTAATCTATATTACCAGTTTGGCCGCTATCTCTTAATCAGTTCTTCTCAGCCAGAGGGGCAGCCTGCCAATTTACAAGGCATCTGGAATGATAAGCTTTACCCGCCCTGGGACAGTAAATACACCATTAATATTAACGCACAAATGAATTATTGGCCTGCAGAGGCGACCAATTTGCCCGAGCTGCACCAGCCCTTCCTTAAAATGGTAAGTGAAATGGCAGAAACGGGCAAGGCCACGGCTAAAAACATGTACGGCGCAAGGGGCTGGATGGCGCATCACAATAGCGATATCTGGAGAAGCACCGGGCCAGTGGATGGTGCGTTCTGGGGAATCTGGAATGGTGGCGGCGGCTGGGCCAGTCAGCATCTTTGGGAACATTATCTTTATGGAGGAGATCGCAAATACCTTAAAAGCATCTATCCCGTTTTAAAAGATGCAGCAACTTTTTACAAAGATTTTCTGGTGGTGCACCCAACACTGAAGTATTTGGTGGTTAATCCAGGTACTTCTCCTGAAAATGCTCCTGCGGCACATGGGGGCTCCTCTATTGATGCGGGTACCACCATGGATAATCAAATTGTTTTCGATGTGTTTTCTACCGCTATCCGTGCTGCCAAAATACTGGGAGTTGACGGTATTTTTGCCGATAGTTTATTGCAGATGCGCAATAAGTTATCACCTATGCACATCGGCAAACATGGGCAATTACAGGAGTGGCTGGATGATATAGACAGTCCAAACGATAAACACCGTCATGTTTCGCACCTTTATGGTTTATTCCCTTCCAACCAGATTTCTGCCTACCGTACGCCCTTACTTTATGCTGCTGCAAAAAATACCTTGCTTCAAAGAGGCGATGTATCTACCGGGTGGAGTATGGGCTGGAAAATAAATTGGTGGGCAAGGATGCAGGATGGAAATCATGCTTATCGCCTGATTCAAAACCAACTCACACCACTAGGCGTTAATCCGGGCGGTGGTGGTACCTACAATAATCTTTTTGATGCCCATCCACCGTTTCAGATAGATGGTAATTTTGGCTGTACCTCCGGTATTACCGAGATGCTGATGCAAAGTGCCGATGAGGCATTGCATTTATTGCCCGCTTTGCCAGATGTATGGAAGGAAAAAGGTTCCATTAAGGGCTTAAGGGCCAGGGGAGGCTTTGAGGTACTCAGCCTCGAATGGTCTAATGGGCAGGTAATCAAGGCGGTAATTAAATCAACGCTTGGCGGAAATTTACGGTTAAGGGTTCCAAATGAAATGAAAAGCGACCTTGTTGAGTTGAAAAATGCAGTCGGCACTAATCCAAATATGTTCTATTCCATTGCCGAAACCCAAGAACCTATTATAGCGCCCGAAGCCCGTTTAACGGCTAATCCATTGAAAAAGACTTTTGTTTACGATATACCAACCAAACCAGGCAGATTATATACGCTGCTGCTCAAATAATTAGAACCTCATGAAATTTATCCATTTATTTATCATTTTTACCCTTGTAAACATCTCCATTTATGCACAGGAAGCAATAAGTTATCATGTTTCCAGTCCTGATGAAAAAATTGTTCTCACCTGTAATCCCGCTCAGGGAACCTACAGCATTATCAAGGGTAAAAAAACAATCTTACAAAATTCTAAACTGGGCATAATCAGAGAAGATGAAGACTTTACAAGGTCATTAAAAGTTGTTGGTAGTGCTGAGCGAAAATTGAAAGAGGCCTATGTAATGCGCAATGCAAAAAAGAAATCGATTACCTATACCGCAAATGAATTGGCGATATCGACCAAAACACCAACAGGCAAAAGAATGAATATTATTTTTCGTGTTTCTAATGATGGGGCCGCCTTTCGTTACGAATTTCCGGAAAAAGATTCGTCGCTAAGAAAAATACAGTCAGAACAAACAAGTTTTCACTTTCCCGAAGGTACGTTGGCGTGGTTACAGGCCAAAGCCGAGGCGCAAACGGGATTTGAGCATACCAATCCTTCCTACGAGGTATATTATAATATGGCTATCCCGGTAGGTACACCATCTTCCAGTGCTAACGGCTGGGTATATCCCGCTTTATTTAAAACAGGCGATACCTGGGTGATGCTTACGGAAGCAGGACTGGAAAGAAATTATTGTGGAACCGCTTTGCAGCGTTTATCACCTGGCGGCGAATATCGGATCAATTTTCCCCAGGAAGCTGAAAAAATAAAAGGAGGAGCGCTGTATCCCGAATCTACGCTTCCATGGATTACGCCCTGGCGGATCATTGCGATTGGCGATCTGGCTACAATTATGGAATCGACCCTCGGTACAGATCTTGCCCCTGCATCCAGATTAAAAGATTTATCGTTCGTAAAACCCGGAAAAGCCGCATGGAGCTGGGTGCTCGAAAAGGATAAGGCAACGATATACCCAGTTCAGAAAAAATATATTGATTACGCTGCCGATATGAACTGGCAGTATTGTTTGATCGATGCAAATTGGGATCAGACCGTTGGATATGATTCGGTTGCGGTTTTAGCTAATTACGCAAGAAAAAAAAATGTGGCTATGTTGCTCTGGTATAATTCAGCAGGTGATTGGAATACCGTAGAATTTACACCGAGAGATAAGCTGCTGACGCATGAGAAACGGGTGAAGGAGTTTAGCAGGCTTGAAAAAATGGGCGTTAAAGGCATCAAAATCGATTTTTTTGGTGGCGACGGACAGTCTATGATTGCTTACTACCATGATATTTTAACCGATGCAGCAGCTCACCATTTGTTGGTCAATTTTCATGGGGCTACACTGCCTAGGGGATTGCAACGAACTTATCCAAATTTAATGACCACAGAAGCTGTACTGGGATACGAAATGATCACATTTGGGCAAGATGCGGCCAACAAAGCACCTCAACACATGGTTGCCAGTGCCATGATCAGAAATGCGTTTGATCCGATGGATTTCACGCCGATGTGTTTATACAAGATCCCCAATATCGAACGGCGAACTACCGCTGCATTTGAACTGGCTACAGCAGTGGCCTTTTTGTCGGGCATACAGCACTATGCCGAAACACCGGATGGAATGGGCCATGTACCTGTTGAAGTCAAAGATTTCTTAAAAGCGTTGCCTGCGCAATGGGATGATGTAAAATTTATTGATGGATACCCGGGCAAGTTATATGTTGTAGCCAGAAAATCTGGTTCCAAATGGTATGTTACAGGATTGAATGGAGAACCAATCGACAAACCTCTTGCATTAAATCTCACTTTTCTTAAAAACAAAACAGGTAGACTAATTTCTTCAGGAAATGATAACGACAGCCACAACGGATTTGTTGGCAGAGAAGTAAAAATACCAGCTTCTGGAGAATTGAAAATCGACCTCAAAAAGAATGATGGTTTCGTAGCCGTTTTTGAGTAACTAACCACCTGAAAATAATTTACAAATAGCATTTTTTGCTGTAAAAATAACGCACAGAGAAAAAGAAATTATTTTGGTTTAGTGTACTTCTCGGATTCAGGGCAAGCGCTTGTTAGCTGTCAAATGATAGATCGAGCTGAAAACTTGTTCTGGATCCCGGGTAAGTATTACCTGGCTATCCTATAGTGGTTGGACCAGGCAATAAATTCTTCTAAACACAAAATTAAGTGCAACTCACCCCCAGGGCTAAAAGTTGCCATCTTTATTTATAGCGCTAACAACATTCAAAATTTCCGAGTTTTTGAAAAGATCTTTATTGCTTCGAAAAAATAAATAATCGAAGTGGGCTCCTTCCATATTTGTTGCTGTTAAGGATCACTTAAATGGCTTTTTTTTGCATCTGTTTAGTTTACAATCGATTGCATAAAACGACTTCATGTTTTGTAGTCGAAGGACTTCCCCTTATCGTTTTTAGTCGATCCCTTCCTTTGAACATTTATCCCATATTTATGAACAATTGACACTTACACTTTTCTTCTCATCGAATAACTTTACATCTATCATGCTCGTCTGCTCTTGTTTAGAGATACTCATTATCCAGTTTTTTGGATAACCAGTCGGCTCATTACTGAGTAAAGCATGAACTTTAACCATTATAAACCAAATTTTTATGAGGAATGAATTTTTACAGTTTTTTGTAAAGCCTGGTGCAGGACTTTCCAAATGTCTAGCCAAACTATCACTGATTGTTTTTTTTTCGCTTTTTGTGGTTGCTGCACATGCACAAACCCAAGTAAAAGGGCGTGTTGTGGATGATCAGGGAAAACCCCTTCCAGGCGTAAGTATTCTGGTCAAGGGAACCTCAACCAGTACAACAACCCTGGGCACAGGAAATTTCAGTATTGCGGTTCCAACAAGCAATTCGGTACTGGTGTTTTCTTACATCGGATTTACAAGTCGTGAGGTTCCGGTCAGAAATCAAACCGAAATCAATGTGACATTACTCCCGAGCGCTGCTGAACTTGAACAAGTTGTAGTGGTGGGGTACGGAACCCAGCGCAAAGAATCGGTAACTGGTTCTGTGGCAAACATATCGGGCGATAAAGTTCGAGAAATACCCGCACCCAATGTGGCACAGGCTATCCAAGGTAGAATAGCAGGGGTAAACATTTCACAAACTTCTACCAAACCTGGTGCGACCATGCAGATTCTGATCCGTGGTCAGCGTTCACTTTCAGCCAGTAACGACCCATTGGTGGTGCTTGATGGGATTCCATTTCCAGGCTCTATTGGCGATATTAATCCCAACGACATTAAAAGTTTAGATATTTTGAAAGATGCTTCCGCTACTGCGATTTATGGCTCGAGGGGAGCAAATGGAGTGATATTGATAACCACTAACCGTGGCCAACAAGGAGCTCCCGCTAAAGTATCCTATAATTCATACACTGGTTTACAAACCCTTTTTGCAAAATATCCAATGATGGATGGGCCAGAATTTATTGCCCTGCGCAAGGCAGCTGGGTTATTTACAACTAATGGCGCAGATGAATCTAACGACGTAAACACCGATTGGCAAGATTTATTCTATGATAAATCGGCAGTTGTAACCAGTCATGATGTTGGTGTATCTGGTGGATCTACTACTGGTAGCTACAGTTTTGGGGGCGGCTATTATCAGAATCAAAGTCTGATCCCAACTCAACAGTACACCCGGTATTCAATGAAAGCATCCATGGATCAACAAATTGCCAGTTTCTTAAGAATTGGATTTACCACCAATAACAATTACAACTTAAGTGAAGGCAATCAACTCGGCGTTTATGGAATCCTTAGCAATTCGCCTATTGCAAATCCTTACAATGCAGATGGTAGCCTAAAAAGAACAATCAGAATGCCTCAGGATGAATCGTGGATTTACACCCGCGAACTCACTAAGAATCTCAGTGATAAATGGCTGAATGAAACGCGTGGCTTTGCTACCTATAATTCATTTTATGGCGAGATTAACATTCCATGGGTAAAAGGACTAAAATACCGTACCAATCTCGGCCTTGATTTTATCCAGAGCAACAATGGTAACTATACAGGTGTTGGAATCGGAAATGCTACTGCTACTACGGTTTCTACTGCCGGGGTTAGCAATTCGCAAACCTACCATTGGACACTTGAGAATTTATTGACCTATGACAGAACCTTCTCAGAAAAACACAATATCAATGTAGTGGCCTTATATTCTGCTGAACAGAATAAGTTCAATTCCTCATCCATGTCAGCACGTGATATTCCGTCTGATGCTTTTCAGTTTTACAATCTTGGCCAGGCCAATGGGGAGTTAACAATCGGTAATGGAAACTATAACCTAAGTGGACTAATGTCTTACATGGGAAGAGTGATGTATGCTTATGATAATCGTTATTTAATCAGTGCAACCATCAGATCTGATGCATCATCACGCTTAGCGCCAGGACATAAATGGAATACTTATCCGGCTGTTTCTGTGGGTTGGAATCTGATGAATGAGAATTTCATGAAAGGGATAACCGCTATCGACAGGTTGAAGATCAGAGTGGGTTACGGTCAAACATCAAACCAAGCGGTAAGTCCATATCAAACCCTTGGTTTGCTAAATTCGCGCCCTTACAATTTTGGCGATAACAACTATGCCACTGGATATTATGTTTCTAAGTTACCAAGCCCGGGTTTAGGCTGGGAATATTCACAGACATGGAACTATGGCCTCGATTTCTCCTTACTAAAAAGCAGACTGACAGGAACATTTGAATACTATGTAACCAACACCAAAGATATATTATTAGATGTTGCACTGCCGTCTACTGCTGGTGTGGGAAGTTATACTGCAAACATCGGACAAACACAGAATAAAGGGTGGGAACTGAGTGTTAACGGTAATATTTTTAACGATAAGGGAGGTTGGTCATGGGATGTAGGATTTAATCTGTATGCAAATCGAAACAAACTCGTTGCCCTTGCATCGGGCCAGACCAGAGACGAAGGCAATGCCTGGTTTGTGGGCCATAACATCAATGCCATTTATGATTTCGAAAAAGTAGGTTTATGGCAGGCCGGAGATCCACATCTGAATGTTTTAGAGCCGGGCGGTAATGTGGGTATGATTAAAGTGAAGTACACGGGCGATTTTGATGCGACTGGCAAACCAACAAGACCTATTGGAGCAGCAGATAGACAGATCATGGATGTGGACCCTAAATTATCAGGAGGATTTAATACAAGAGTAGCTTATAAAGGATTTGACCTCAATGTGGTAGGATTATTTAAAGACGGTGGAATTTTGCTTAGTACATTATATGGTTCTTCCGGATACCTGAATCTCTTATCTGGTAGAAGAAATAACGTTAAAGTTGATTACTGGACACCTGAAAATACGGGAGCAAAATATCCAAAACCTGGCGGTATTGCAGGCGGTGATAACCCTAAGTATGGAAGTACTTTAGGTTATTTTGATGCTTCTTTCTTAAAAATCCGGACCATCTCTTTAGGGTATGATTTCAATCGAAGTTTGTTAAAAGATTCTAGATTGAAGCTTCGCATGTACTTAACCGTTCAAAATCCTTTTGTGATGTTCTCTCCATATCATCGCGAGTCGGGCATGGATCCCGAAACAAACTCGTACGGTGATGAAAACGCTGCGGTAACATCTTATCCGCGGAGAATTTTAACCATTGGTACCAATACACCGTCTACCCGTAACTATATAGCTGGTCTTAATTTAACATTTTAATATACCGATATGAAACGTATACATTTAAATATAACATTGAGCGTTTGGCTTGGGATGGTCGTTTTCTCAGGCTGTAAAAAAATTCTTGAAGAAGAACCCCGCAGTGTCTTTACACCAGATTACTTTAAAACCGTAACAGGCGTAAATGGTGGTCTTACAGCAATGTACGGTCACCTGCGTAACATGTATGGGCAGGCCTATTATTATAATTCGCTAATTACCGGTACCGATGAGGCTACCTGGGGCAAAGATGCTGATGGCAACTTTAAGGATATGGATTGTTCAGGTGTTGGGTCAATACTTTCTACAAGTTATCCCAGCAGCGTATTATGGGGAGAAGCCTTTCCGAATATTAATACAGCAAGTGGCGTAATTGAGAATGCCAGTGCCGCAGGTATTGCCTCTTCATTGGTTGCGGAAGCAAGATTCTTCCGCGCCTTTGATTATTTTTTGTTGGTACAGACATTTGGTGGCGTGCCACTCGATTTGGGTGCCGGAGAACTTAAATTCAATACCAGTCCCGTAAGAACATCAGTTCGCAATACAGTTCCCGAGGTATATACAAAGGCGGTGTTTCCTGATTTATTGACGGCCGTTGCCGATTTACCAGTTGCTGCCCGCGTTACAGGAGGGATAACAAAAACTTTGGCACGACTGTATTTGGCAAAAGCCTACCTAACTTATGGATGGTGGTTGCAAAATCCCAACAATATCCCAACCTATCCTGCAGCAAACCGTACTGATCCTGACGGACATGACGCAAACTGGTATTTTCAACAAGCTTATGATGTTTCAACTGCAGCTATCGAAAGTCCTGGATCTTACGGTTTGGTAGATACCTATTACGATGTGAATTTAGGATCGAATGATCGTAATAAAGAAATGTTGTTATATGCTGATCATACCCAAACGAGCGAACGTTTTAATGGCGGTAGTTTAACCTTTGGTAGTGGCGGGGCACCTGATAATTTTGCGGGTTGGATGATGACCTGGAATTACACCAATATCAGAAGCGGGGGAATCAGTTCGGTTCAGCGTGAAGCAGAGCAACACCTTGGCAGGCCGTGGAACCGGATGGCTCCACCTATTGAAGTGTTTAAAAATACTTTTGCCGATAAAACATTGGATTCGCGTTATGATGGTACCTTTACAACGGTATACCGTGGAAATTGGCCTAAAGGATATAACCCTCCAGAATCGGCTCCTGCCTCTTTGGTTAATGCCAATGGCTTGTCTATCGTTCCTGGAAATGCGGTTTTAACCTTTCTGGATGCTGACAATAACGCTGTAAGTTATCCAAGCGGAGCCGGAACAAGTAATGTTGGTGCCGGCACGCTACCAGGAAGGGCAGATTATGTAATTTCCCCATCAGGAATAAGCAGGATCGTTTATCCTGGTCTTTGGAAACTGGGGCCTTACCGCACAGATAATGGCACAGGTTTAGGTCAGCCAAACGCAGGTAGTACCCGGCCTTACCCTATTGCAAAGTTTTCTGAACTTTACTTCGTAGCTGCCGAAGCTGCTGTAAAAGGTGCTACACCCAAAGCAGGTAAAAGTGCGCGCGAACTGATCAATGTGGTGAGGGCCCGTGCCGGAAAATGGCGTTGGGATAATAATGGTAATGTGGCAAAAGTAGCCGACAATAGTGCAGCCATGATTGCCGCAACCCCAGCAACAATTGATATCAATTATATTTTAGCAGAGCGATCGCGCGAATATTATGCAGAAGGATACAGGCGGTTCGACCTCATTAGAACGCAAAAATGGGCAGAGTTATCCACTACCTTCAGTATTTGTGGTACAGGATATGGCGACCATACGCCAGTAACGGTTACCAGAACGATTACACCAAATCTTTATCTCCGTCCAATTCCACAAGGGCAGATAGATGGCATGCAAATGTCTGACGAGGCAAAGAAAGCATATCAAAATCCTGGCTACTGAGCGACATGAATGATTTGCGCGAGCAAATCAGTGCTGTCTGATTGATGAGGGTTGGTCCCTCGGTATCGGCTTACAGGAGCAGGTACCAAACCGCCTCTGAGCTGCTTGGATTAAGTTTCCTGGTGGTGAGCGTCCGAGGAAAAGGCATCTTAAAGGTGTCAGGTAAGTATAAAGAAGATGAATGCAAATGAACTGCCGAAGAGGCGTCGAAAGGATTAGATGATGTCAAAACTAAAGTACAGTAACACTTTATTATCAGCAGGGAGGGCGACCTGTTTACCGTCTCTGTGGCATCCGGCGTATAGGCAGCATGAGCTTTATACAGGCGATCAGATGGAACTTGTGAACCTGTCGGTAGGCTGTGAAGGGAAAAGTCCAAGCGGAAGAACCCGCAAGGCCGAAAGTACCGATGCCTTCCACGGGGACAGAGCCGCCCGTAGTAGTGATGATAGTCTTGGAAACTTGACTGGAGCGAAGGAGTGGCATTATCAGGCGCTGTACATTGATAGAAACTGTTCAAGGTTAATACTACAGGAGGTATAGAAGATGTACAGGCCAAAACCATATTGTATTTCAAGAAAGTCGGTTCATGAAGCCTACTTGAAGATCAAAGCCAACAAAGGCGCAGCGGGTGTAGACAAGATGAGTATGGAAGCATTTGACATGCAATCCCAGAAATACCTTTATAAGCTATGGAACCAGATGAGTTCTGGTAGCTACATGCCACCTGCC
>NZ_SIXF01000002.1 GCF_004310665.1 Pedobacter kyonggii
GGGTTTGATCAACTATTACGGAAAATTCTATAGCACTAAGTTGAAAGACTTTTTGCGTAGGGTCAACTCAAAGCTGGCCAACTGGGCAATCAGGAAATACAAAGGGTTAAGGGTTAGTTTGACCAGTGCGATGAAATGGATAAGGCGTTTACATAAACGAAAGCCAAACTTATTTGCACATTGGACATTTGGCTCGAAACCTACTATGGAGTTACGATAATAAGAGCCGTATGATGGGAGACCATCACGTACGGTTCTGTGAGAATCTCAGGTTGAAACACCTGGGTTTACTTGATAAACAGATTAAAAATATATAAGCAAAGCGGGCTGATCATTGATCGGACCGCTTTTTTAGTTTGGAGTTTTCAGTTTGGAGTTCTGGGCGTGCGGTCGTTATGAATCGTAATTGCGAGAAGGCTTTTTCAGCCGACGAAGCAATCTTTATAGCAGGGATCGTTAGCATGAAAGGTTGCTTCGTCGTTCCTTCTCGCAATGACGATCACCGCAATAAATTATCCCTCAGGATGACAATTTATAAACAAAATCCCATATAGCTTTTTACAATCTGCGGAAATCTGCTGATTTGCGGGAACCCTTTTTATACTCCCGCTGATTTAAGATGATAAATGCAGAATCCAGTTGGCAGTCTACAATTAACCAATTTAAACAGTTAACCGATTAACCCACATTATTAAATAATATTCCATGTAATTTTTCCCTTTATAATGTAAAGTGCCTGTATACTTTTTTTACGGATTACGGTATCGCCTTTAAAATTTGGATTTGAAGAACGGAGGATTAGTTTGGTATTATCAGCGTGCTGGAAAATTAGTTTTATGGTACGTAAACTGTTACTATCTTCATCCGTCATCACCACATAAGCTTCGCCCCACTTTAGAATTTCGTAATTGGTAATTTCTTTTATGGCTATAATTTGCGGTTCGTCATTCCCAACTTGATTGGGGATCGTTATGCAAGCGCTTTAAGATTAGCTTCGCTGAGCACTGCGTGGTTCCCGCCTGCGCCTTTCGCATGGACACATCTTTTGGTTTGGGTTTTTATGCGTTTTGCTAACCAACTTTAATAAAGCAAAGGTTTTGCCGAAGAACGTCGTCAATCCCAAGCGGCGGAGAAATCAAAAAAACAGTGCACAAAAGAAAAAATAGCACTACCAAACCTTAAACGCAGTGGTTTTGTGTTCATAAACACTGCTTCAAAATGTGTTACGAAAATTGAACACAAACCCCGAAGGGCTCAATCAGCCCAAAGAAAACACAAACAAAAACTGATTAAACGAAGTGCCGCTGTTTTTTTGATGTGCTTGGATTGTGCTGAGCCGCCTTGCTGGATTGACAAAGCGCTTTGGGTACTTTGGCGCTCTAAAGTACCATGCCCCGCGGCAAAGAGCGAAAAAAATGACATTTGTGCCTTCTTAAGGAATCAAGGCCAGTTAATAGCAGGAAAGATGCTGAAATAAATTTACTTCGTAGCTTTCCGCTGTGCTACAGGTCAGCAGGACGATCGCCTTACGCAAAGAAACTAAAAACAAATCTAGATTAAAAAGATGTGTCCATACAATAGGCCTGCGCCGGAAAGACGACCACTCTATTGGAGTCTGTCATTGATAGAGATTAATTCATGGGATGAATCAATATAAAAACGTTTTTAAATGCTTTAAAGCACATGCAGGTTAATCACTGCTATTGCTCATGAACTCGCTCGGGCTTTTGCCGAAATGTTTTTTAAACGCTGAACTAAAATATTTCCGATCATTAAAACCTACTAAATAAGCAATTTCGGCAATATTGCCTGAACCTTGCTTAAGTAATTGGGCTGCTCTTTTTATCCGCAATGATTTAATAAAGTCGTTTACCGAAAGGTCGGTCAGTGCCCTTATTTTTTTGTACAATACAGGTTGGCTCATGCCAATTTCTGATGCCAGGCTAGGTACATCAAAATCAGAATCGGCAATCCGGTCTTCGATAATCTGGATAATTTTATTCAAAAAGTTTTGCTCTGTGGTGTTAATCACCATGTTTTTAGGCTCGAGCGTAATTACCTGCGCAAACTTTTGTTTAATGGTTTCTCTGGCGTTTAACAGGTTCTGGATGTTTAGTTCGAGTATTTTTAGGTTAAAAGGCTTCATGATGTAAGCATCGGCACCGTTTTCGAAACCGTTTACCTGGTGCACATAAGCAGATCTTGCCGTTAATAAAACCACAGGGATGTGGCTGGTTCTTTCATCGGTTTTAAGTTTCCGGCATAATTCTAAGCCATCCATTACAGGCATCATTACATCACTGATAATTAAATCAGGAATCAGATCTAAAGCACAGTCTAGCCCGGTAGCCCCATTTTCGCGTTCATAAATCTGGTATGAGGGGCTTAAAGCCTGTTTAATAAAGGTTCTTACATCTTCGTTATCTTCTACGAGTAAGATGCTGTTTTTTCTTTTTTTCGCCAAGTCATCTGGTAGTGCATCATCTCCCTTAAACTGTTCGGTTACCTGCGTTGCGCTAAGGTTATAATTTAAGGCATCGTCGTAATAAACATAGTCGGGAATAAAATCGGATGGATTAAAATGTACTTTCCCTATTTTTAAACTTACTGTGAACACCGTATCGCCAAAGGCCTTGTCGTTTTTAGGTACGCTTTCGAAACTGATCTGTCCATGGTGCAGTTCTACAATGCTTTTAGAGAACGATAAGCCCAAACCCGTACCAATAGTTGTAGTGGCATTGGCCTGATAAAAACTGGTGAATAAACTGGCCTGGTTTTCTAAAGGAATACCCTTACCGTTATCGCAGATCTTTATGTTAACCAATTGTTTTTCTGTTTCTATTTTTAGGCTAATTTTTCCGTTTGCAGGTGTAAACTTAAAGGCATTGGAAAGCAGGTTGAAGAGTACTTTTTCCATTTGAACTTTATCAAAATAAAGCTCAATTTCTGCTTGTGCGGTTTCAAACCGGTAATCGATGTTTTTAGAAATGGCCATGTTCTGAAAAGCCAGAAATATTTCCCTGCAGAATTTTACCACATCGCCAGGACTTACATGTAGTGCCATTTTTCCGCTTTCGGCCTTTCTAAAATCGAGCAGTTCGGTCACCAGGTTCATTAAACGGTCGGCGTTATTTTTTATGGGTTGCAGATCCCGGTGCAGGGCAGGATCATCTTTTGCGTTTTCGATCAATTTATCCAACGGGCCAACAATGAGGCTTAAGGGTGTGCGGATTTCGTGAGAAATATTGGTGAAAAACTCAAGCTTGTGCTCGTTAATCTCTTTTTCTTTTTTAAGTACAGCTTTTATTAATAAATAGCGTATAAATACAAAAGAAATAGCTGCAAAAACGAAGAAATAAAACAGATAGGCCCACCAGGTTCTGTAAAAAGGTGGATTCACTGTAATGCTGATCTTGCGTATATTGGCGCTCGGAACGCCATCATTATTAACTCCTCTAACCATAAAAGTGTAGTTGCCCGGAGGAAGGTTGGTATAAGCAGCCGAGGGGATATCTACATCGTTCCAGTTTTTTTCGAAACCGTCTAATTTATAGGCATAACGGTTCTTTTCTGGTTTAATAAAGTTTAAAAGCGCAAAATTTAAACTAAATGTATTCTGGTGGTTCGAAAAAACGAGTTTATCTTTTAGGCCAATGTTCTGATCGAGCAGTCCGTCTTCAGCATTGATTTTTACCGCCTTGTTATCGACTTTTAAATCTGTTATTACAAGTGTTGCTGCCTTGTTATTGGTTTGTATGCGGTTGGGGTAAAAGCTTATAAAACCGTTGTATCCGCCAAAGAACATTTCGCCATTGGCACTTTTAAAAAAGGCATTGGCATTAAATTCGTTGCCGGGAAGCCCATCTGCAATGGTATAGTTTTTAAAAGTTTTATTCTTTCTGTTAAACATCGATAGGCCGTTGGCCGTACTTACCCAAAGGTTGCCTTTGTCATCTTCCAAAACACCAAGAACATTATCGTTTGGCAAACCATTTTTCACGGTATAGCTAATTACCTTATTGGTTTTTTGATCATAGCGGATGAGGCCGTTGTTATAAGTGCAGATATAGACCTCTTTATTCGTTGTTTCTGTAATGCCGTTTACATAATAATTTAATGGTCTTTTGGTTTTGGTATCGCACAAGGTGTAAAACTCTTTTTTATCAATATCGTAGATGCAAAGGCCGCTTGTGGTTCCGAAGTAAACGCGATCGGTAACCATTAAAGCTTTAACTACTGCCGATTTGGATAAAGTGTTCGGCAGATTGAAGTCGTAAAATCTTGTTTTCTCAGGGTTGGTGATCTTAATGCCATTGCGTTGGGTGGCTACATATAGGCGGTGGTTCAGGTCTTCAGCTACTGCCGTAACCTCATCGGGCACATCTTCGGGATGCCTGCTGAAATTGAAACTGTTAAATGTGCGGGTTTTGCTGTTGTAAACATTAAGTCCGCCCGAATGTGTGCCTATCCAAAGTTTGCCAGTCTCATCCAATATTATTTTTTTGATCAGGTTCGATTTTATGGAATTGCTGCGGCCATCATTTTTAAAGGCCGTGAAATTATTTGTCGATCTGTTAAAGTAATTTAGTCCGCCTCCTTCAGTACCGATCCAAATATTTTTATTTTCATCTTCAGCAAAAGCACTTACCACATTGTTATTGATACTTGAAGTATTTTTGTTTGTGCTGTAAATGTTAAATGCCGTTGTATATGGATAGTTAATGTTAATGCCTCCGAAATAAGTACCTACCCAAATAGAACCATTCTGATCTTTGTACAGTCGGTGTACCGAATTCTGGCTCAGGCTTTTTTTATTGTCGGGGTCGTACTGCAGGTTTACACATTTGAAATTCTGGGTGTTCATTACACTAATCCCATCCAGGGTGCCAATCCAAAGCTTGCCTGCATCATCTAAAACCATGGTACGGATGGTGTTGTTTACAAGCGAATTCTTTTGAGCATCTGAGTGCTTAAAGTTTTTAAAAGTTTTTGTAGCAGGAAAGAAGAGGTTTAAACCATTATCCTGCGTACTTACCCAAAGATTGTTTTGGGCATCTTCAATTATCCCGGTAATATAATTTTCGCTGATATCGCCCGGTTTACCCTGGTTCTTGAAAACGGTTGTTTGGTAAGATCCATTTTTTAAGGTCATCTTTACTAAACCAGCAGATGTTCCGATCCAGATATTTCCTTCATGATCCTGTTTTACAGTTCTGATGTTACGGTATATTGCATCCTTAAAAAAAACTTTAATCTTCGAAGGTTCTCCATTAACGAGAAGATTTAATCCGTTTAGGGTGCCGATCCAGATGTTTCCTTTTTTATCTTCTGTAATAGAGTTGATAATATTGTTGCTAAGCCCTTTTGGACTGGCCGTAATGCGTTCGAAATTATCTGTTTTTTCGTTATACTTATTTAAACCTATATCGGTGCCCGCCCATAAATTTTGATGCGAATCGGATAAAAGACTCACAACATAATTACGCGATATGGAAAGGGAATCGGTATTTGAATATTGATAAACTTTAATGTTATAACCATCATACCGGTTTAGGCCATTACGGGTGCCAAACCACATAAATCCTTTTTTATCCTGGCAGATAGCCAATACAGAAGTTTGCGATAAACCTTGTTCTACCCCAAGGTGATCGAACTGAATGGGTTGTTGGCATCTGACTGTTGTTACAGATCCTAAAAACAGGGTTGCGCAAAGCAAATATTTCAGGAAAGCTGTAGGCATGGGATAATTGGTTATAGTGGTTATTGGCAATCTAAATTATGGTTTAAAAGCATTTTTGCCAAATATTTAGAAAATTACCCCTAAATGTTTAGAAAATTACCCCCCTTAAAAAGATACTAAGCCATAAGTTTGTTCAATAGGTAGCGGTTTTTAAAATGCCTTATCTGATAACAAACAACTAATAACCAATTAAACCAAATAATTATGAGTAAACTCTACATCAAAGGGAGAACGTGCATGCCCATGCAGGTATATCTTTTTCCTAAGCTTTTATTATTACTCACCATCTTATTGCTCACCAGTTTAAATGTTTTTGCCCAGAGTAAAATCATTATTGGCGTAGTTACTGATGAAAGTAAACAAACTGTTCCTGGTGTATCTGTTTCAGTGAAAGGGAGTAAAATAACTACGCAAACAGACGCTGATGGTAGATTTAAAATTCAGGCCCTGGCAACAGATCAATTGGTATTTAACTATGTAGGCTATGCTTCACAATCTGTGAATGTAGGTGCACGCACAACGGTTAATGTGGTATTGAAATCTTCTATCACCGGATTAAGTGATGTAGTCGTAGTAGGTTATGGAACCACTAAAAGAGCAGATCTTACAGGTGCTGTTGGATCGGTAAATATGAAAGACCTAGAACAGGCGCCAGTTAAATCATTCGATCAGGCTTTGGCCGGACGTGTAGCAGGCGTACAGGTATCTACCAGTGATGGCCAACCTGGCGCAACAGCAAACATTGTAATCCGTGGTGCCGGATCGATCTCTCAAGATAACGCTCCACTTTACGTGATCGATGGCTTTCCATCAGAGGATGCCAATGCGAATTCCATCAACCCATCTGATATTGAAAGCATAGATGTATTAAAGGATGCTTCGGCAACTGCAATTTACGGTGCACGTGGATCGAACGGTGTGGTATTGATTACCACTAAGAGAGGTAAGGCAGGTAAACCACAACTGAGCTACAATGCCTATTACGGTGCCCAAAAATCGCCCGATAAAATTCCGGTGATGAACGCTTTCGAGTTTGTGAAATATGTTAAAGAACTGAATTCGGTTTTTGCCGATTCTGTATATTTAAAAAATGGTGTTACCATAAATGATTATCAGAATGTATCAAGCCTGGATATGCAGGATTATGTTTTTCAGAACGGGCAGAACCAGAACCATGATATTGCCTTAAGAGGTGGAAACGATAAAACAACCTACTCCATTTCCGGTAACTACAACAACCAGAAGGGGATTGTAAAATTTAGTGGCTTTAAACGTTACCAAGGTCGTTTTGTGCTCGATCAGACGATTACCGATAAATTAAAAGCTGGGGTAAACGTAAATTACGCCTACAGCGAAACTTTTGGAACACCGATCTCTGCAACCAATTTTTATGCATCTTCGGTATTGTTGTATTCGGTTTGGGGGTACCGCCCGGCTGCTGCGCTTTCGGGGAGAGATCAGAATACGGACCTGCTTGATTCGTTTTACGACCCTACCAACGAACTGGCAAATAACCAGGATTACCGCGTAAACCCCTTAATTAGTTTAGAAAACCAAAAAACCATGTATAAAGCCACTACTATGGTAGCCAATGGTTATGCTGAATATGCTTTTACGCCAAAATTAAAACTCAGAGTAGCTGCAGGGATTACCAATGCAAATACTGAAACGAATATTTTTAATAGCTCTTTAACCCAATCGGGCAGTAAATGGAATGCTTCAGGGCCAAACGGAACTTACGCTACCAGTCCGGCTTTTAACTGGTTAAATGATAATACCTTAACGTATAAAAATACTTTCAATAAAAACCATCACCTAACCGTTTTGGCTGGTTACGCTGCACAGCGGAGTAAAAGTTCTTACCGGTCGATTTACGCTTCACAGATTACCAACGAAAGCCTTGGTATCGATGCATTGGATTTAGTACCAGCAGCGAACACGGTTGTAAACTCACGAAGTTCGGTTTGGACACTACAATCTTTCCTGGGCAGGTTGAATTATGATTTTAAAGGCAAATACTTGTTAACGGCCAGTTTCAGGGCAGATGGATCGTCGAAATTTGCGCCTGGCAAGCGTTGGGGTTATTTCCCTTCGGCATCTGCCGGATGGCGTTTCAGCCAGGAATCTTTCTTAAAGGATGCAACCTGGTTATCTGATGGTAAACTGCGTATCGGTTATGGCGAATCTGGAAATAACAGGGTAGGTGATTTTGCTTATTTGCCACAGTTAAACTTGGGCAATACACAATATTGGTATTCGTTTAATGGCAAACCGGTGGCCATTGGTTCGGTGATTACCGCCGCAGGGAATTACGATTTGCAATGGGAAACCAATACACAAACCAATATTGGTTTAGATCTGAGCTTTTTTAAAAACCGTTTGGGCTTAACCGCTGATATTTATAAAAGGGTAACCAACGATTTATTGCTGAATGCCCAGTTACCTTACGCAAGCGGTGTACAGAGTGGAACCGGATTTAAAAACATAGGAAGTTTAGAAAACCGCGGTTTAGAGATTACCTTGAACAGTACGAATATCCAGACCAAAAATTTCCGCTGGACGAGTAACTTCAATATCAGCTTTAACAAAAACAAAATTTTAGAATTAACCGAAGGACAAAACTCGCTGCTTGCCGGTGCTGGAACGTTTTTTAATACCACCTACACCAGTTTATCGCCATATATCTCTGTAAAAGGCCGTTCGGTTGGGGAGATGTACGGGCTGATTTTTGATGGCGTTTATCAGTATAGCGATTTCGATAAAATGCCAAATGGTTCATTTTTGCTTAAACCAAATGTTACCACCAATGGTTCTACCAGGGCATCGATACAGCCAGGTGATATCAAATACAAAGATTTAAATGGCGATTTGGTGGTCAACAATAACGATTATACCATTATCGGTCGTGGTTTGCCGATTCATACCGGCGGTTTTAGCAATAATTTCAGCTATAAAAACTGGGATTTAGGGGTTTTCTTACAATGGTCGTACGGCAACAATATCATCAATGCCAACCGTTATGTTTTTGAAGGCGGTATCGTAACCAATCCAAACCTGAACCAGTATGCTTCCTTCCAAAACCGTTGGACACCAACTAATCAAAACAATGATGTGTTTAGAGCCGGTGGAATGGCTGCGGCAAATTACTCATCACGCGTAGTAGAAGATGGATCTTACCTGCGTTTGAAAACCGTTCAGCTGGGTTATAATTTCTCTAATAAAATCCTCAAGAGCATCGGCATGTCGAAACTACGCTTAAATGCGTCGGCCCAAAACCTGTTAACACTTACCGGTTACTCTGGGCTGGATCCGGAGGCATCGTCGAGGCCGAGCAACCTAACCCCCGGGTTTGATTATGGAACCTATCCGCAATCTTTCACGGTAACCTTTGGTTTAAACGCAACATTTTAATCACCATTAAAAGATAAGATAATGAAAAATAAATATATACTGGCTCTTTTATTTGTGATGGGATTGACATCATCATGCAAAAAATTCTTAGATACCGAGCCAACAGATTTCTATAGCCCATCTAATTATTACGAAACGGCCAATCAATTGCAGGTAGCACTTAATGGCATTTACAGCAATATGATGTATGAGCGGATGTACGGGCAGGTTTTGAATTTTAATTTTGTAAGCGCAACAGATGAAATGTTGCCCAACAGACCTGTAAACGGTGAGGCACGTGGACTTTATTATTCGTACGATGCCGGTCATGCCTATGTGGCTGATGTTTGGCGTTGGCCATATCTGGGAATCAACAACGCCAATGTGCTGATCGATAATATCAATAAACCAACGATGGATGAAAAACAGCGTGGTTATATTAAAGGCCAGGCCTTGTTTTTAAGGGCGTACAATTATTTTATACTCACCACCAATTTTGGCGAGGTTCCAATTATTCTGCACAGTCCGGGAATTGCCGAAACCAATATTCCAGCATCATCGCAGGCAGCGGTTTACGCGCAAATTGTAGCTGATTTAAAAGAGGCTGAAACCTTGTTGCAGGGCAGAACTGCTACCGGTTTGGGTTATAATGATCAGGTAACCATTACTGCTGTACAGGCCATGTTGGCACGTGTTTACCTGTACTGGGCAGGTTATCCAACAAACGATGCTACTAAATATGCCGATGCAGTGGCATATGCCGATAAAGTAATTAATTCGGGATTACATGGTTTAAATCCAGATTATAAGCAGGTTTTTATCAACTTGTGTCAGGATAAATATGATGTGAAAGAAGATATTTTAGAATGGGGATCTGCAGGTGCTGCTGCGGGTGTAACCAATAAAACAGGTAACGATATCGGGAACTTTGTAGGTATCCAATCGGCAATACTTAATGTCAACGGAGCTTTCAATCCCGCTTCTTATGCGGCGGCTGGTTGGGTGCAGACCACTAAAAAATTATTTGATAGTTATGAAGTTGAGCCAAGTAGTACACTGGTGAACAAAGCATCGTTAGATACCAGAAGAGACTGGAACTGTGCCGATTTCATCTGGACGATAAACAACGCAACTGTTACAAGGATTAAAACAGATAAGCCAAACCCATGGCAAATGATGTGCGGGAAATTCCGCCGCGAATACTGCCCTGAAGCCTCAAGGAATCTTGGTACTTATAATATCAATTGGCCTGTAATCCGTTATTCTGATGTGCTGTTGATGAAAGCAGAGGCCGAAAATCAGGTTAATGGCCCAACAGCTGCAGCTTATGATGCCATTAACCAGGTAAGGAAAAGAGCTTATGGAACCACGTATGGCAATATTGTGAAAAATATTACGGTAGTAACTGGTGGTTCTGGTTATAGTGCTGCCAATCCTCCTGTGGTTACCATCAGCGGTGGCGGCGGGGCGGGTGCTACAGCAGTTGCTGTGGTTTCTACTGCCGGAGTAGTTACCGGAATTAAACTAACCAGCAGAGGGAATTTAACTGCTGCGGGACCTTATTTTACCACTGCACCAATGGTAACTATTGCAGCGCCAACTACCGGTGTAACTGCTACAGCTACTGCAACTATTACCAGTGGTAACGAATACCTGTTAACACCGGGCTTAAACAAAGCTGATTTTCAATTGGCCATAAGAGATGAGCGCATGCGCGAATTATGCTTTGAAGCTTACCGCAAAGCCGATCTTATCCGCTGGGGAAATTTTGTAGGTGATATGCAGGCTTTTGCCAACTATGCAACCGCTAACGGCGTTTCGGCAACAACTGGAAATGCAATCGGTTATAGCGGAATTACCGGGATTACCCAGCGACATGTACTGCTCCCAAAACCAACCTACGAGTTAAACTTAAATAAAGCTTTGGTTCAAAACCCAGGATATTAATTAACCTCAAAATGGAAATAAAGATGAAATATCTATTCAATATATGCTTGCTTGCAGGTTTGATTTTTACAGCCTGTAAAAAAGACCTCACAACCGATGCCCCAACTGCAGGCATTAACCTTGTAAATGCACGTTCTACCATTGGCGATACACTTGTTTTTAAACTGGGCGATACCTGTAGGTTTGCGTTTGATGGTTATGCTGATAACATTGCATTCTGGGCAGGTACCGTTGGCAATAAATACGAATACCGCGATAGGGCAATGGCATTGGGCACGCCTACCTTATCTTTTACCAGTACTGCCCAGTTTGGTACGCAAACCAATACCTTACAGGTTTTAGCTACCAATAAACTGCCCTCGAGAGATTCGACAACTGTTGTAAATGCAGCCTGGACAAACATTACCGCCCGTACCCCTTTGGCTACAAGTGCTACGGCTGTAAACACAGGTAATGTTAATCTGTCTGATCTGGTAAGTGGAGCAAACGATTCGCTTTTTATTGCTTTTCAGTATTCGGGAGTAACAGGCTCAACACAAAGAACCTGGACCATTACCAACTATACGGTAAACAATGTATTGAGCGATTATACCTATAATTTGGCCTCTCTGGTTAATGATAATGCATATTGGACCAGCTATGGAAACGTTTGGACACCTGCCAGTGCAAGATGGGTGCCTACAACAACAGCCCTTACCATTGTGGGAGGCACAGCCACCGCTCCCACAAATACCAGTTGGATTGTGAGCAAAGCATTATATGTAGGGCGTGTTTCACCTGATATTTCTACTGCTACGGTAAAAAATATTACGGCATCGGCAACTAAAGCCTATACTTATAAATACCTGGCTGCAGGCAAATACAAGGCTACTTTTGTTTCTTACAATGTTAATCCTAATGAAAATAAAACAGCCGTCAAAGAATTTAATATTAAAGTAATCCAGTAAGCAAAGCCGAGATAAAAATGATTGTTAGCATAAACTATAGAAGATTAAAAATACCATTAGCAACATGTTTCTTGTGTTTTACTACATTTTTTGCGGTGGCGCAGGAAGAGCCTTATGCTGTAATTATGAGCCGCATCAATCTGGACTTGCAGCTTGGCGTAAACGATGGTGTGTTGCTAAAGCGGATAAACAAGAATATGACATCGTTAAATGCAGATGGAAGTTGGGCAGATATCAATTATGCCGATGTGCAGTACGAGCCTTTAAAAAGGGTTAAGGATATGGCAACAGCTTATATCCGTCCATCAAATAAGCTTTATAATAACACGGAGCTCCATAGTGCCATTGTCAAGTCTCTACAGAACTGGTTGGATAAAAACCCGAAGAACAAAAACTGGTGGTACAATGATATTTTTTATCCACAGGCTATTGGGGAGACACTAATATTGATGCGCAATGCCAAAACCGGGCTTCCTGCAACGCTAGAAAATGCGTTGGTTAAAAGGATGATCAGAAGATTGAGGGCCGGAGATGGTGCCAACACCTCTGATGAAGCATTACATTATTTATATCGGGCCTGTTTAACCAAAAATAAGGCAACCTTAGATTCTGCTGCGAAGTACCTGTTCGAACCTATTGCCATAACCGATGGAAAAGAAGGCGTTCAGGTGGATGGCAGTTATTACCAGCACGGAAAACAACAGGCCATTGCAAGTTATGGAAGGGTATTTGCCGGGAATTCGGTTAATGCGGCATTCTATTTAAGAGCAACTGAATATGCTTTGCCGAAAGATCAATTGGCTATTTTGGTCAATTACCTTAAAAATACCTTTTTAAAAACGGTAAGGGGGGCATTCTATGATTTTAATGTGCGTGGCCGCGGGATCAGCCGTAAAGATTCTTTAAGCAGCGGCATGGGCGGTATGGTAAATAAAATTAAACTTTTCGATCCTGAAAATGCCGCATATTGGGATGCTTCCGTTAAACGGACCTCAGGAGTGGAATTACCCAGCTATAAAATTATACCTACCCATAACCAGTTTTGGAAAAGCGGGTATACACTGCACCTCCGCCCCGCTTATACCTTTACTGTGCAAACCGCATCGACGAGAACTTTACGGACAGAACGCGGCAACAACGAAAACATATTGGGGAAATTTCTCCCCGATGGGGCAACCAATATTCAGCGTAGCGGATCAGAATATGCCAACCTGATGCCCGTTTGGGAATGGGATAAAATTCCGGGAACCACCAGCAGAGATTATCCTGATGATAAAGGCACAACAGTATTAAAGGAATGGGGAATTCCGGGTACAACCAAATTTGTTGGGGGAGTTAGTGATGGCATTTATGGCGTTTCGTGTTACGATTTAAATTACGACAGCGTTCAGGCCAAAAAGGCCTGGTTCTTTTTTGATCAGGAAGTGGTGTGCCTGGGTGCTGGAATTAAGAGTGGTACAAAAGAAAATATTACCACAACAATCAATCAGGCCTGGTTAAGGGGCTATTTGGCTTCTTCAAATGGAGCACATGCCAATGCTAAAAGCGGGCACTGGGCAGTTCATGATAGTATTGGGTATATTTTTCCCCGGGGTGGGAATTTAGAAATCAGCAGCAAATCACAAACCGGAAATTGGTACCGCATCAATCATTTTCAAAGCAAAAACGAATTATCGCATAAGGTATTTAAAATCTGGTTAAATCATGGTAAAAATCCTCAGAATGCCAGCTATCAGTATGTTGTTGTGCCGGGAATTGACGCTGCGGGTTTAAAAAAATACAACCAGTCGATGATACAGGTATTAAGAAATACGGATGAACTGCAGGCTGTAAAACATACCGGACTGGACATGTTGCAGGCCGTTTTTTATAAAGCGGGAACACTGGCTGCCAATGGCCTTTCGCTTCAGGTAGATCAGCCGTGTACGGTTTACATTAAAGATTTAAATGGTAAAAGCCCTACGCTATATATCGCAGATCCCGCACAGGAAAATGCAACAATAACAGTGTTGTTAAAGCTGCCAGGATTATCGAAACCCAAAAGTATAGATTGTAATCTGCCAGCCGGTGCCTTTGCAGGTGCCACGGCGAATTTTAAAATTAAAGAATAATACACACAGACTATTAAATTATGAAAAAAATCAATTTCGCTGCCGCATTGCTAATGCTTGGCAGTTCAGTTTCATTTGCGCAGACCGAGAAAAAGCCGATGGCCCAATTAATTAACGATGAATTTAAATTCGCCGTCGATCAATATAAAGTGCTGGGTAAAAATATCCCTGAAGGGAAAACACCCCAGACTTTCGAAAAAGGAAAACCCGTAAATTACGATATCAAATGGTGGTGCAGTGGTTTTTATTCGGGTAGTTTGTGGTATATATACGAACAGACCAAAAATGCAGAGATCAAACAAGAGGCTGAGAAAGCCTTAAAGGTAATAGAACCAAACCAGACCTATACCGGAAACCACGATTTGGGCTTTATGATGTATTGCAGCTTTGGTAATGCTTACCGTTTAACCGGCAAGCCAGAATATAAGGCCGTAATTCAGCGTTCAGCAGAATCTTTGGCTACGCGTTACCGCCCTATTGTAAAATCTATCCAATCGTGGAATAAAAGCAAATTATGGGAATGCCCCGTAATTATTGATAATATGATGAACCTGGAAATGATGAACTGGGTGAGTGATAATGGAGGTGATAAAAAGTATAAAGAAATCTCGGTTATACATGCTAATACTGCTTTAAAAAACCATTTCCGCCCAGATTTCAGTTCTTTCCACGTGGTCGATTATAATCCTGAAACCGGAGCAATAATCAGGAAGGCGACCTGGCAAGGCGCCGCAAACTGTTCGGCATGGTCGCGTGGGCAGGGCTGGGCTTTGTATGGCTATACTATGATGTACCGTTTCACCAAAGATCCGGTTTATTTAAAACAGGCAAAAGGTATTGCACACTTTATATTGAACCATCCAAATTTACCTGCAGATAAAATTCCTTTCTGGGATTTCGACGCACAGGGGATTCCCTTTGCCAAACGCGATGCTTCTGCAGGTGCACTGATGGCTTCGGCATTGTTAGAGCTTGGTCAATATACGTCTGGAAGCGAAAAAACAGCATTCAAATCTGCTGCCGAAACCATGATCTATTCGCTTTCGAGCAGTGCTTACCATGCTAAATTAGGCGAAAACGGTGGCTTTTTGTTGATGCACAGCACAGGCGCTTACCCATTAAACAGCGAAATAGATGTACCTTTAATTTATGCCGATTATTATTATTTGGAAGCATTGGCCAGGTATAAAAAATGGTATTTGTAGAAATTTATTAAACATGTTTTTTGGCAAAAGTAGTCTCAGACGCTTATTTAGTTCTTTGTTTTTATGGAAATGAACGCTCAGTGACGCTTCTGGAACAGCAGTCCCGTTATCCGCTTTATCCCGATAGAAACCTGTGAAACAAGCAAGCACACCAAAAGGTAATATAAACCGGTGCTTAAATCGGGATGCACGCTACTACCGGGTTTATGAACAGTGGTTTGTGCAAAGGCTGCCAAAAATTAATGTTTGTTGGTTAAGCAATTCACCGATAATAGTAATGCCTGCCGTGCCACCTAGACCCGATTGGAGTGGACACGAGCCCGATTTTTCATCGGGAGAAGTAAAACGGAAAGCGGGAAGAAATCTGAATAGTAGCACAGAAACCCGCTCTCCAAATAATTAAAAATAACCAGAGTGAGCCACCACAATCACATATATAATGATAATGAAATATAAATTTATTTTTTCTGCCCTGCTGATTTTTTCGCAGTTGGCGAACGCACAAAAGAAGCCTACAACAGGTGCCGAAGACCGTGCTTTTTGGGTTAAAACCTTAAACCGCATTGCCTATCCGGTGATCCATAACCTGGCCAATGAAACCCTAAAAAAGAACATGCCATTGGAAAAAGCCCCTGGATATGGCTTAAATGCGGCTAAAGTTACCTATCTGGAAGCTTTAGGTCGTACCATTGCAGGTGTTGCACCATGGTTGGCTTTGCCCGATGACAACTCTGCAGAAGGTAAACTTAGAAAAACCATGCGTACCGAGCTTTTAAAAGCTTTGGCCAATTCGGTAAATCCTGCAAGTCCTGATTACATCAGTTACCGCTCCGAAAGTCAGCCTATTGTTGATGCTGCTTATGTTGCACATGCTTTTTTGCGTGCGCCAAAAGCACTCTGGGAGCCACTTGATGAAGTCACCAAAAAAAGATTTATAGAAGAATTTAAATCGCTGCGTACAAGAAGTGGCGCCTATAATAACTGGTTATTGTTTTCGGGCTTAACTGAAGGATTTTTATTGAGCATTGGTGAACAGTACGATCCTGCCCGTGTTCAATTCTCGATCAATAAAATGAAGGAATGGTACGTAGGCGATAGCTGGTACAGTGATGGTGAAAAATTTAGCATGGATTATTACAATTCATATGTGATCCACCCTATGCTGGTTGATCTTTTAAAGGCATTGGTCGATAAGAAAAGAGCATCTCAGGCCGATTATGATATAGCCTTAAAAAGAATGGTACGTTATTCTGAATATTTAGAACGGATCATTTCACCAGAAGGCACTTATCCTGCCTATGGCCGTTCAATCACTTACCGTACGGCAGCCTTTCAGGCCCTGGCACAAACAGCCTTAATGGAGAAACTGCCCGAATATGTAAAACCATCACAAGTTCGTGGCGGCTTAACCGCTGTAATGCATAAACTATACGATGGAAACCAGAATTTTGATGATAAGGGATGGTTGGTACTGGGTTTTAATGGTCATCAACCAGAAGTGGCTGATACCTATACTTCTACCGGAAGTTTATACATGGCTACCTTAGGCTTTTTAACCTTAGGTTTACCTGCCGACAATAAATTTTGGACAGACGGACCAGCACCATGGACCAGTTTAAAAGCCTGGAGCGGAGAAACCATAAAAAAGGATTATAAAGTTGAGTATTAATACAAATAATAAGTATCGTATAAATATATTTGCGGATAGGATCTGGTATCAGTTCAGATCTTATCGCAAAACTCAATTTTTAACCAATGAACAAATTCGAAAGCCGTTACGCGCAAAGCCCTAAAGAAGTTAAACAAATGGATACCGCAGCTTTGCGGGATAATTTCTTGATTGAAAACGTATTTGAGGCAAACCAGGTAAACCTAACCTTATCTCATTTTGACAGATATATTGTTGGCGGCGCAATGCCTGTTGATCAGAAAATAGCACTTCCAAACCCTGATGATTTAAAAGCAACTTATTTTTTAGAACGTAGGGAACTGGGTATTATCAATGTTGGTGGAAAGGCAATAGTTACTGCCGATGGCGAAAAATACGAATTGGATTATAAAGAAGCTTTATATATTGGTAAAGGTACAAAAGAAGTGTTTTTTGAATCCGCTACCCCTGGCGAAGCCGCAAAATTATACATCAATTCTGCTCCTGCACATCACACTTATCCTAACAAAAAGGTAAGCAAAGCGGAAGCAGAAATCGTAGAATTGGGTACGCCTGAAACCGCGAACCATAGAATAATAAATAAGTTGTTGGTAAACAGTGTTTTGCCTACCTGCCAATTGCAGATGGGCATGACCGAGTTAAAATCGGGCAGTGTTTGGAATACCATGCCGGCACATACACATGATAGAAGGATGGAAGCTTATTTCTATTTCGAAGTTCCGAAAGGGCAGAGTGTTTGTCATTTTATGGGTCAGCCACAGGAAACCCGTCACATCTGGATGCAAAGTGATCAGGCAGTTATTTCGCCAAACTGGTCTATCCACTCAGGTGCAGGTACAAGCAACTATACCTTCATTTGGGGTATGGCTGGCGAAAACTTAGATTATGGCGATATGGATCATTGTGCCATTACCGAACTGAAATAAATTCTTATCGTCATCGGTAGCGAAATGGCGGGATCTTTTAAATGTATCATAGAATAAAAACATGTCAAACATATTCAATTTAGCAGGTAAAACTGCATTAGTTACCGGTTGCAAAAGAGGAATTGGAAAAGCGATGGCTTTAGCTTTGGCCGAAGCCGGTGCCGATGTTATCGGTGTTTCTGCAAGTCTTGAACTGCAGGGTAGCGCTATAGAAAAAGAAATTTTAGCATTGGGTAGAAAGTTTTATGCTTACCAGTGCGATTTTGGTAAACGCGAAAGTACCTTGGCTTTTGCAGCTCAGGTAAAGGTTGATCACCCAGTTATCGACATTTTGGTAAATAATGCCGGAACGATTTTACGTCAGCCAATTGCTGAGCATTCGGATGAATATTGGGATGAGGTGATTGCGGTAAACCAAACTGCACCATTTATTTTAACCCGCGAAATCGGAAGGGAAATGATTGCAAGAGGAAGCGGAAAAGTAATCTTCACTGCATCCTTACTGTCATTCCAAGGTGGAATTACTGTTCCCGGTTATGCAGCGAGTAAAGGGGCAATTGCATCTTTAACCAAAGCGTTTGCAAACGAATGGGCATCAAAAGGAGTAAACGTAAATGCCATTGCACCTGGTTATATCGCAACCGATAATACTTCAGCTTTACGTGAAGATCAGGATAGAAGCACTTCTATATTATCTCGTATCCCTGCGGGAAGATGGGGGACACCAGAAGATTTTAAAGGACCTACATTATTTTTAGCATCACCTGCCAGCGATTATGTTCACGGAACAATTTTGACCGTTGATGGTGGTTGGATGGGACGATAGAGGAGTCCGGAGTCATTAGTCAGGAGTCCGAAGTTTAGGTGCATAAAGCTCCCACTTCGGACTTCTGATTTATAGGCTTTTGATTTAAAAACTAAACACTTCTGACCTCGGACCGTGGACCTCGGACTAATAGAGGTTATAAATCTCCTTAATATCCTGCAAAATCTTTTCGAAATCGATTTTCAGGTCAATTAACCGGCCGGTGTGGATATCAAATACCCATCCCTGAACGGTTAAACCGCGATTGGCAATAGCTTCCTGAACGGCTGCTGTTTTTAAGAGGTTTACGCATTGTTCTTGCACATTAAGCTCAACCAGCCTGTTGTAACGCTTACCCTCCTCCTCAATCGCGTTGAGTTCATCTTTATGAATGCGGTAAACATCACGGATATTTCTTAACCAAGGGTTTAAGATACCTAAATCTGCTGGTTGCATGGCCGCTTTAACACCACCACAGTTGTAGTGGCCGCATACTACAATATGGTTAACTTTTAAATGGCGTACGGCGTAATTTAAAACCGTCATTACACTCAGATCAACGTTGTTTACCAGATTGGCTACATTGCGGTGAACAAATGCCTGTCCGGGTTGTATGCCCATTAAATCTTCTGCCGTAACACGGCTATCTGAACAGCCGATGTACAAAAACTCAGGGCTTTGACCTTTCGATAATTCAGTGAAATAATCAGGATTAATGGCCAGTTTCTCGGCAATCCATTTTTCGTTGTTCTTAAAAACTTCTTCTACATTCATGCTTTTGCTTTAAATAGAATTTAGGGATATGTTATATTGATAAATTGAGTATTTATTGTGCTGTAAAACTAAAAAAGATTCTCTCATTTTGGCAAGTTCTTCATCTTCCGTTTCGTTAGCTTAACTAACAACTTTTTCTGTTAAATGTTTAGTGGCTTGAGAAGTATTGTGGAAGGAAACCAGCAATAAATAGTATAAACGTAATAAAGGCTGTGAAAAACAAAAAAGGTTTAAGGCCAGCGGCACTACCACCATTCTTTAACATCAGCTGTCTAGCCAAGCTTGAAGTGAGCAATGATATGCAAATTAAAAATACGAAAGCAAGCGCTAAGCCAACACCAATCCCAAATATTTCTGTCTCTTTTCTGGTGTAAAATACGTTGAAAAAATCAGATAGGAAAAGTAAGTTCCAGATCACCACTATACCTACGGCAACTGGAATTTTAATCGGGAAACCAGTTTGAGCCTGAAGCTGACTGATCTCCTGGTCAATGTAATTTGGGGTAGGTTCGGTATAATTAAGAAAACCGGTTTGTATAATCTCTGTCATCCGCTCCTCTGCATTTCCCAGAAAGGTAAAGAAGATGTCTTTATTATATTTTTCAACTCGGTGGGTAATCCTAATTGAACTACCTAATATAGAAGTGTGGGGAGTAATGGCGATAATATCTGAGCGTTTAAAAACAAAATTACCCCTGATGGATGCATTAAGTTCGAGTTTAAATTCGCTTACTTTTAAAGTGGCAAAAGGCCAGGTTGCCTTAAATCCGCCAATTCTAACACCACCGGTTTCTTCAAATGCATTCATTTATCGAGCAATTAATCTGTTCGAATATATTCCATTTAATCTGATTTTTTATAGTCTTGATTAAAATTATATATGAAGAAAAACAAAAGCCAATATCAATCACCATTATTATTTAACGCTGATTAATATTGGCTTTAAAAATGTTCTTTAACTGGCAACAGCTACCGCATTCTTGTTAATGTGATTAGGCAGTTCTTCAAGCGCATATAAGTTAACCAACGATTCTCTTAATACATTTTTAGCATCATACCACACGTTTTCTTGGGGGAAATGACAGACGCCATTGGTTAGCTCGGTAATAATTGCACCAATTAAGGTTGCAAAGTGATTTTCGAAAACATCGCCCGAATGATGTTTTAAAGAAAATACCTTGTTGTAATTCTGAAGCTGCGCTTCAACTTCTGCGCTCAGTTTTATAGGTTTTGCAACCTTTCTTTTTTTCTTTTTAAATAATCCCGGTATCTTTTGGACAAAACTTTGTTTGATGATTTTGTCTTTAAAGAGCTTTTTCTTGTACTCCTTAAGGTCGAATGATTTAAGGGATACACCAAAATTTAGTTTTAGGTTGTTTTCGTTAAATATTTCCAAACCGGGTTTGTCCCATTTAAAAACGATTGGCAAGTTCCCATTCGGGTTTCTGAATGAAAAAGAGGAGTTAATGTCCAGAACATTTTCATGTTCGTTTAAACGTTTTAAAATTGTTGGGATAAGATCGTCTGTTAAAGAATTGGTGTAGATAAGCACTCATGTTTAATTAAGATTAGCTGAATCAATGTAAATTGCGCAGTTTTTTGCCTGCGCCTTATTTAAATGATAATTAAGGATATCATCATATTGTGGAATAATCTATTTTGTACTCCAGAATATCGATTAACTTGGAAATCTTAATGTGAATTGACCGTTGTAGTTTCCCATTTGTATATGTGGTTTTTTGTGTGCCATTATTTTCCGCGAATGCTTCTTTTTTTAATTTCAATTACTTAAATGAATCAAAATACTGAAACGTTACAGTTAATTTTTTAAATAGCCCTTAAGCAATAATTACACTACAATACGTTGATTATTTTAATTTTTCCAGAAGCTTTTTCATGTTGGTTAGCTGTAAGATGTTTTTAAATTCGGGCGTATCAAAACCACCTTTATCTATCACTTGCTTTAGGCTTCTGTTAAAGCTTCTTACGGAGATGCCCAGGTAGGCAGCCATGTCTTCTTTGGAGATGGAAATATGCTCATCGGCCTGCAGTTTAAGCAATTTTAAAAGTGCATATTCTAAGGTATATAACTGCTGGAAGGATGCCCGTGTACTGGTTTGTATAATTCTTGTCGACAGTTCCTGGAGTAAAATTGTAGTAAATTCGCTACTTTTGCTTATCAGGGAAAGGAATAGATGATCAGGGATAACATAGGCTGTAACATCACTTATTGCGGCTACGTTGCACAAACAATCTATCTTTTTTAAAGCTTCTAATTCGCCAACCACTTCGCCCTTACCTAAAAATTCGATAATAAAATCCTTGCCGTTTTCCTCAGAGATGAAACACTTGCTTATTCCTTCTTTAATAATATAGATATTGCTGATTTTTTCTCCCTGTTCAATAAATCTATAACCCGCTTTAAAGTTTTTAAGGGTAATGGCTCCCCCTTCGCTTTCGGTACAAAAACGTTCGATAAAGGATAAGAAAGTAAGGTTGGTTCTTAGCATATTTTTCAATCAGGACAAATGTCCTTTTTTAGCAGTCTTAGTTGCGTTACTTTTGTCGCATTAAAAGTAAGCATAACAATGAAAAATCAAATTACCGTAATTGCTTTTGATGCTGATGATACCCTTTGGGTAAACGAACCTTATTTCCGTGAAACGGAAGAACAGTTTGCAGGTCTTTTAGAAGATTTTATGCCTCATCATAGTATTCTGGCAGAACTTTACAAAACTGAGATTGCCAATTTGCCACTTTACGGCTACGGGATCAAAGGTTTTGTTTTGAGTATGATCGAAACAGTTTTAAGGATAACTGAAGGTAAGATAGACCCTATTGTGATTAGTAAAGCGATAACACTTGGACAGGAAATGCTCAATAAACCGGTTGTATTGCTTGATGGGGTAGAAGAAGTGCTTAAAGCCCTACACGGAAAATACAGATTAGTGATTGCGACCAAAGGCGACCTGCTCGATCAACAACGCAAGCTCACCAAATCAGGCCTTGATCACTATTTTCATCATATTGAAATTATGAGCGATAAACAGGAAAAAGATTATCAAAAACTGATTAAACACCTGGATTGTAAACCTGAAGAGTTTTTAATGCTGGGCAACTCCTTAAAATCGGATGTTTTACCAGTACTGAATATTGGCGGACATGCTGTTCACATCCCTTTCCATACCACATGGGTACATGAGCATATCGATCATACCATTGAACATGAAAATTTTTATCAGATGGAAAGCCTATCTGACGTTTTACCAAAATTAACTGAATGAAAGAAAAAATAAATATAAACACCTGGATCAGAAAAGATCATTTTAAATTTTTTAGCGCCTTTGATGAACCTTTCTTTGGTGTAACCGTAGCGGTAGACTGTACTGCTACCTACGAAGAAGCAAAAGAACATAACATTTCTTTTTTCCTGCTTTATCTGCACAAATCGCTGGTTGCTGTAAATCAGGTAGAACCTTTTCGTTACCGCATTATTGATGGCGAAGTTTGGAAATACGATAGCGTGAATGCCGCGGCTACTATCAACAGACCAAATGGCACATTTGGATTTGGTTACATGGATTTCTACAGGGATTTTGAAGATTTTAGTACAGCAGCCAATAAGGAGATCGAAAAGGTACAGGCCAGCACGGGTTTAATCCCCTCCTCATCAGGCGAAAATGTGATCCACTATTCGGCATTGCCCTGGTTAAATTTCACTTCCTTATCACACGCCCGAAATTATGCTTTTCAGGATAGCTGCCCTAAAATATCTTTTGGTAAGGTTAGAGATGAAAACGGAAGGAAAATAATGTCGGTATCTATACATGTAAACCATGCTTTGATGGATGGTTATAACGTTGCACAGTTTGTAAATGCCTACCAAGAGCTATTAAACAAAAAAGAGGTTAACGAATATATATAATTCAAAACTTTAAGGAATTAAACCTAAAGGATATTTAATGTTCGGTTAATATTAGGAATTTATTTTCGGTGATGTTTATAGCTGCCGTTATCATTCCTTTTTATCTTTTGGCTATTGTAGCCATGTGTTATATGGATACCGCTTTTAAGGCCATTATGTTTTTTGTGCTGTTACTTATTGTCACATTTGTACTTTTTCTGTTCATCAATTATCCTATGCAATCGGTTTTTGCGGTAGTCTGTTTAATGGCCATGTTTGCTTTTAAACCTAAAGATTAATTAAAAAATGAATTATGATTTGCATTCGAGAAAGTATTTGCTATTTTTGCTGCTCAGGCAGGAAGCTTGTTTCAATTACCGAATGATTATTTAAATTTTTTAGTTATTGAATATAAAAATTGGGGGATTAGCTCATTTGGCTAGAGCGCTTCGCTGGCAGTGAAGAGGTGATCGGTTCGAATCCGATATTCTCCACAGGTACCCGTAACACTACTGATAGTCAGTGTTTTAATGAGTTAAATGGCGTCTACTCAGCCAAAACTCAGCCACAGAAAAAAGAGAGGCCAAATAATCTGGCATTCTCCACAAAAAACCATCAAATAACTACAGGTAAGTTATTTGATGGTTTTAAAAATCCAATCTCCGATAAACTTCCGCCTCGAAATAGAACTTTGAGTTCTATGGAAATTCCGGACTTACCCTATACCATTCCAAGATTATTTAAAGGAAAAAAGATTGAATCTGTTCCTAAAGGTAGCACGTGGGCTAAAGAAGAGGCCCTCCAGAGCTGGTATGTCGAATTTTTTTTTCACAACCCACAGACTGGTCAGATGGAAAGGTTCAGACCGACTAAGAACCTTAACCGGATAAAAGATCCACACGAAAAGCTTAAGCATTTTACACGGTTGTGCGAAGCTTATACAGTGGCATTGGAAGGTGGCTGGAATCCGCTTGATGAAAGATCCAATGAGGAACTCAAAAAACAAATCAGTTCGATAAACCTGTTGCAGGCTAAAGTACTGTTTGAGCAATACCATATAGCAAAGGGTACCAGGGAGAAATCCCGCAGATCTTACCTTTCCAAGGTTAACCAGTTCATCAGTTACTATGGTGAAGATAAAAAAGTAACCGATATCACAGATTATGAAATTACAGATTTTCTAAATACAATGGAAAGAAATGAGAAATGGGTTGGTGTGACCTATAATAGTGCCAGAATCATACTCAACAACTATTTCAGGTATTTAAAGGTTAACAAATATATTCCTGTTAATCCCGTTACCGATACGGAGACCAGAACTAAAATCAAGACCGAATCGCACCAGATATTTTCTGATGAGGACTTTAAAAAGATTATGGTCTGGTTAAAAAAATACGATCCGTATTGTCTTTTATTCGTTCGCATGATTTATTATACCTGTATCAGACCTAAAGAGCTCCGTTACCTGCAGTTGAGGTATATCGACCTAAAAAGAAATGTAATCACGGTTCCGGCGTCAGTCGCTAAGAATAAAAAGTCGCTGCCTGTGCATATTGACCCTAGTCTGTTGAAGGAGCTAAAGCCACTAAAGATTGCGACTTATCCGGATACTTATTATCTGCTTGGTTCTACTACTTCGATAGTCGGTCCGGAAAGGATTGGAGAAAATACGCCCTATAATAAATTTCAGAAATGCCTGGAAGAGACAAATCTTTTAAATAAGAACTATACAC
The DNA here is from genome assembly GCF_004310665.1 of Pedobacter kyonggii. GTDB lineage: Bacteria > Bacteroidota > Bacteroidia > Sphingobacteriales > Sphingobacteriaceae > Pedobacter > Pedobacter kyonggii. The sequence goes on from NZ_SIXF01000002.1 coordinate 25,152, forward strand.
TTTATTCGTTCAAGCATCTTTCCAATGTGCAGAAATTTAAGGCGGGCTGGACTTTGGCAGAAATTTGTTCGGCCAACAGGCACGGAAGTCTGGCAGAGACGGAGACATACCTCAAAGATCTCTTAAAATTCGTAAAAACAGATAAGGTCATCCCAAAGATCTAGTATAGCTTTGATCTTTTGCGTTTCCGTGGGATATCCAATAAGATCCGGGCAAGATATTGGGCCTTTAGGCTGTCTTCTTTTTTCTGAAAAGAACTGCTGGGAAAATGCAGTGCATGTATTTCTGTTATTTTCCTGGCAATATCTGCTAGATGGGTGAATTTCGTACTAAAGCTGTCAAGTTTTTTTTCGAGTTCTACAACCGTTTCAAATAGGCGGATAGAAACAAGCTCTGTTGAGATTTCACCTTTTTCTATGTTGTCCAGTAATTTTGAAAGGTTTTGGATGCTGTTTTTTTCTGTGGTTTTATTTGACCTGTTTATTGTGGTATCTAATATTTTTTCTTCCATCTTGCCCGTCTTTTTCCAAAAATGGAAAGTTGATCGATTTTGTTTTCGGAGGTTGGAGAAATAGAATTTATAATAGATTCACAACAAGTTAGGCGGGCGGTAAGGGCCAGCTGTTTCTATGCAGGAATGGTGGGAGTACTTGTTTATAGAATTGTCCTGGATCCAAAACAGATAATCATCAGGAAAAAATGCAGCTCTTTTCATTTATTAATTGTCTAGGCTTCACCTTATAATATCTCAGCCATTCATGCGCATTGGCTGAGGGTAGGCATGCTTTTTTTGGAGGGATTATAGGTGTTTTTCAAATATACTGTATAAAGGTCTAAAAAAAATAGATTACTGGATAGATATCGGAAAGAGAGATTTTTGAGCAATTAGGGGATTATGCTTTTGGTACAACATTTTAGACAAGAGTGTTTTTGCCTGGCAGTCTACTGGGGCTGGCTGCAGGCTCTTTTCCTGCCTGTGGAATCTAAAGATGTCCGCTTTGGTATTTAGGGGATTGTTTTTAATGGAGTTGTATCTTCAAGGGAAGAGGAAATAAGCACGTTTTTACGGTTAACCATAATTAACAATTCTATTAAATTGATAATTTGCACAGAAATATTTGATATTGCTTTGATTAAAGTGTTATTAATAGTTTGGTTTGCATTGTAAAATAGAGTGTTAATGTACATCGTAACAATGGAAAGCTCTAATAAGTTCACTGAGTTTTTATATCTATATATTATTCATACATTACGCACATCTAAATAAGCTCAAATTGTCAACCTGTCCAATAACTATTAGCGAAACAGAAGTACTAGTATTGAAGGCTCATCATGGTGATGCCATTATTATTAAGACTTTCGATGCTTCTGGAATTCCATTTAATATTGTTGTCGATGGAGGCACAGCCAAAACTTATGATGAAGTTCTGAAAAAGGAGCTCGCCTCTCTTCCTACAATTGATGTTTTGGTACTTACCCATATTGATTCAGATCACATAGCTGGATTAATAAAATTTCTGAAAAATCCCTTCTTCAAACCTGAAAAGATAAAACAATATTGGATTAATTCTAGCAATATCAAGTTTCTAGTAAGCGGGAATAGCATAAGCTACAATCAAGCCAAAACCTTTGAGGAATTTCTGATAACAAAAGGAGAATTAAAAGATAAGTGGTCTGAAGATATCTATCTTGGTAAATGCCCAACATTGCCACTTGGGATTAGTGTAGAAATCCTATCTCCGACGGCTGATGTTCTCGACAAGCTGTACGAGAAGTGGCCGGATCTTAGCGAGGAATACTCCAAGAAACTAAAAGATGTTTTTATTTCAACAATAGCAGTTTCTCAGATTACCAAAGGTACGCTCGAAGATCTGGCATCAGTGGATTTTTCCCCTGAAAAAACAATTATGGGAGACCTTTTTAACAGTTCCTCAATTGCCTTTGTACTTAAAGTGCCAGACTTGGCGATTCTTTTGTTGGGAGATTCCCATCCGGAGCTCATCCGTAACTCTATGGTTTTTAATGGCTACAGTACAGATAACAAACTTAAGGTAGATTTCGTCAAGGTTTCTCACCACGGAAGTTTAAACAATACCTTAAATGACGTGCTCGATATGATCGACTGTGATAAATTTATAATATCCACCAATGGAGGGAGCTCGGATAACAAACATCCTGACCGGGAAACAATAGCCAGAATTGTGCACCACCCAGAAAGAAAAAAAAGTGGCTATGCTTCACTAAGGGAGATTTACCTCAATTATTCATTAAAACAGGTTGAAAATAAAGCAGGTACTCTTGTTGATAAAGACGATTTCCTAAACGGTAATTGGAGGCTCATCGAAAATGTAAATATATTCAAATTATGAGTGAAGAGCTTTTACTGCGTACGACAGTTAGGGTGTCTGTTGTGAAAGAAGGTACTCCCCTCAGTAGAGGAAGCGGTATCTTGGTTAGAACAGCGAATGGGTTTTTGGTTTTCACTGCTTATCACTGTGTTTTTGGTGATGAAGACCAGTTTATCGATACTCCGATCGACTGGATTTGCATTGAGTCACAGTCTTCCTATAATGCTGATTTTGTAAAAATTGAAGTTCAAGGTATTCTTGATTCACATAAGGAAGAAGACTGGGCTGTATTAAATGTAGGTTTTAAAAATGAAGATAATCTTTTTCCTGAAATCCTTAATGTAAAAAACTTTCAGACGGATACCCCGGTAAGCTTTAAGGGATTTCAGGCAATAAGCCCTGATCAAGGGCGAACTTTTAAGGCCAGGGTTCTTGATGGAACATCGAATAAAGAATTCCGGATAACTCTCGCAAAAAACGATACATTTAAAGGAGGTGCAGATGATGCAAGAGGCTTGTCTGGAAGCGGTGCATTTATTATAAGAGAAGGACGACTGTACTTTATCGGAATTCTTAAAAGTGTTAACGGTGAAGATGCAGCAAACAACGATATAAAGTGCTGTCCAGTTTGCTGCATCGATAAATACATAGATTTTAACATTTCGGATATTGCTGAAGACGCTTCATTTGATGAATGGGGAAGGAATAAATTTGGAGAAATCACTCCATCGGACGTTAGGGACCTTCTTGAAAAAATAACTGCCGTGAACCCGGAGATATCGCAGTTGCGAATAAATCAATACTGTCGCGAATTGGCCCTTGGTAAAGATGAGCTTTCATTCTTTCAGGAAAGAGATCTCAGCGCAATAAAATATAGGGTGTTTGAGGCGTGCCAAAGTGAACTTATAGATTTTGTAGAAACAAATGGTAATACCCAGATGTTGGTCGAAGACATTAACGCGTTGATTGACAGATTTACAAAAAAGGCAATAGAGATCATCAAAGTTAAATCTCAGCGGTTTAAGTATCCAGTTCTTGATGATGACCTTTTTAGAAAGATTATTCTTGAATTGATAAACGATTGCTATCTGTCATTTGATAAGGAGGGAGTTTATGCAGAATAAGAATGCGGCAAAAAAAAGACTGATGTTCATCCAAAAGGAGGACTACAATTTTTTGGCATATAACACTATTATTCTTTTATATACACTAGGTTGCACAGATGAAGCAAAAAAATTCCGGGACTTTAGAAAGATCGCTTACCTGATCGATTTTATAAATGAGGGAGGTGAACCAGAACTTTACGACCAACGTCAGCTTGCCCAGATATATTCACGTGCTCAGATCAAAAAAAAGTTGCTCCACCATCTGATGATAGTGCTTAAAAATAAGAAATACATAGGTGTTTCTGTAAATACAACTTACCGTAGTATTGATCTATGGCTTAATAAAGCTAATATTCCAGAAAGTTTTCTAGATAAGTCATTTTTTGAAAAAGAAATTTTTAATATAATGCAGCTTAAGAAACAGGCACCCTCTCTTAAGACAGTTGCTATCAAGACCCTTGCCAATAATATTTTTACAAAAAATAACGTACTCACATGGGAAGTTTAGTAATTACTCGGGTCAGATATTCTGGAAATAAATATTTTTATGATTCTCCTGTACTAACACCAGGAATAAATATTATAGTTGGGGACAACGGCTCTGGAAAAAGTACCTTTACCTATTTTATTGAATATGCATTCGGCGGAAAGGTCAAGCCCTTTACTGGGGACGATGGAGGAGGAAGGTATTCCCTAATTTTAGAGGATTCAAACAATTATGTCCTAGTGGATTTTAGCATCAATGGGGTTGGATATTCAATCAAGCGGTTTATCGACACTCAGGAAATTTTTGTTGATGAAGCAAGTGGAACCCGTGCTTTAGCAGTTAGTAGGCAATCAGCTCCGTATATTTTTTCAGACTGGCTTTTAGAAAAATTGAACATACCGGTCTTTGAATTGAATATGGGCGCTACGCACTGGTACTTTAACTTCACTGATTTATTCCGACTTCTGAACTATGATCAGAACACGGAAACCAGAAAAATATTCAAGGCTCCGGTTGCAGAAAATTTCGTTGCTGACTCTACAGTAATCAGAAAATCGATTTTTGAAATTTTGCTTGGAATGTCATCGGCAGAATATTTCAAAAAATTGGATGAGGCGAAGGCGGCACTTAAGAAAAGAGATGATGCAAAGGCACTTCTGGATAATTTTATTGCGCATAATGATATTGACTATGTAGATAATGATGTGCTTGCCAATAAAAAAGAGGACCTTGAACACTTACTTGAAAATTTAGAGTCGGAAAGGAATTCTTATCTAAAAAGAAATTCAACTGTTGACGACAAAATTGGTGAACTCTCGGAAATACAGGAAAATCTTCTCAATCTTGAACTTGAAGCATCAAAGGACAGAATCGATATTGTCAATCTGAGTAGTGAAAGGTCAAGGGTTAACAGGCTCCACGATGGCCTTCTTCAAGAGATATCGCAGATTGAAAAAATCATCTTTACACATGACAAATTGGATTTGTTTTCAATGGAGATATGTCCTTTCTGTATGACCGACAAGAAACACATAGAAAAAGGTTTCTGTATATGTGGCTCAAAGTTTCAAGACGATGATTATGAGAAGTTTGTTTATGATTCTAGTGAATATAAGGATATATTGAGCCATAAGAAGAAGAGTATAAGTGCTATAACACTTGCTAAGGAAACTTATGATGAGGATATAGACAAACTGGATAAAAAAATCGCGAAAAATACAGAACTTATTACTGAGTTTACGGCAAGACTAAAGAATGTTATCAGTACTGCTGAGTTTGCGGGAAATTCTACCGTTGTAGATGAGCTGAATGACAGAATCATAAACATTAGGGAAGAGCTTTTTGATGTTGTAAACTCACTCAAAGTAAGTGTGATAGAGCAGCGGTTGAAAGACGATTATCTTGAAAAAAACAAGATATTTGGTTTTGCACAGGGCAGCTTTAACAAAGCTAAGATAGAGTTCGAAAACAATAATAGAGATACTATAACGGCCTTTAATGAGGTTTATAGTCAACTATTGGCTGCATCGTCATATAAGAGCAAAAAGGCTGAGATCGACGAAGACTATATGCCTTTTATTGATGAAGGAGAATATAAAGCAAACAGTAGCGAGGTGCCAAAAAGACTTATGTATTATTTTACTATTCTTAGCCTTTCTTTGAAACTTGATTCCGTAAAGCACCCGAGGTTCTTACTGATCGATACACCAGAAGATTCAGGCATTGACACTGACCACCTTAACCAGAATCTTGAACTTCTTGACATGGCGATTGACCTAGCGAAGGATGAAAAAGGCTTTGTTAAGGATTATCAGGTGATTCTGACAACTGGTTATGGAAGACTCCCTGCCCAGTATGAGAAATATGTAGTTGAAAAATTTATGGAAAAGGAAGGCAATTTTATCTTAAAACCGAAAACTCAAGACATATCCTGATTTACATTCTGAGAATGTTACTAAAAAACAACTGATTTTTCCCAGCTCGGCTGTATTGGTTTTTCATCCTCCAATCTTTGGACATCGAAAATGTTAAAGATGAAAAACACTAAGATCAAAACCATCAACGGCCATATTTTTCACGGCAGGCCACACCTCAAAATCAAACGCATCAAAGTGAATCCCCGTCACCGGATCAGGCAAGCGCTTAGGGCGTGTATGCCTTTCTTTCATCTCAGATCTCAATCACAGGAAGAACAGTAATCCATCAGAAAATACATGTGGGTAAGGTGCTTTTGGCAAACTCGGGTTCGCAGCAAGATGGATTTTTGTGGGACAAAAATATCTTGCCATCCTAACGGCTGGAGGCTTACTCGGAACTCGTAAGCCTTAAAGCGATCATAAAATGCCAAGACCCAAGATCAAAAAAGAGGAAGAAAAACTCAAGCACTACATCCGCATCAGGGTAGATGAACAGACCCTCAAACGGTTAGATAAAATGCAGAAAAGCAGTGACTGCAAAGGCATTTCACAATTGGCAAGAAAGATCCTGATGGAGGAGCCCGTGCAGATTTTTCACAGGGACATTTCGATGAATGGGCCGATGGAAGAACTGGCCATGATTAGAAAAGAAATCAGGTCCATTGGCATTAACATCAACCAGCAGACCTACCATTTTCATACCAGCCAGAGAAAAGCTGCGAGGATGTTTTATGTGGAGCGGACAAAAGAGTTATATGAAAAGATCGAAATCAAAATTGAGAGGTTACTGGAGATCACGGATAAACTAGCAGGGAAGTGGTTGCAAAAATCGTCAGCGGAAAAAGCATCAGGGGGATCCTGATCTATAACGAGAATAAGGTCGAAAAGGGAGAAGCGATACTTTTTATGGCCAGTGCTTTTGCTGGGGATATTGATAGACTCAGCCTCGCGCAAAAGGCAGAGCGTTTTAATAAACGCACGATGCTGAACCCATCGGTCAAAACCAATGCGTTGCACATTACATTGAATTTCCACCCATCGGACCAATTGGACAGTGAAAAGCTACAATGCATTGTTTCAGCATACATGGAGCAGATCGGTTTTGGCGAACAACCCTTCCTGGTTTACCTGCATGAGGATACCCACCATCCGCACGTACATATCGCCACAACGAATATCAGATCAGATGGCAGCAGGATCGATATCCACGGCATCGGTTACAGATTATCGGAACAGGCAAGGAAATCCATTGAGCAGAAATATGACCTGACGGTTGCCGAGGGTAGGTCGCTGGATAATTTCCCAAAGATTAAACCGGCTGTTTATGGGGAAGGGCCAACGAAAAAGACCATCAGTAATATCGTTACTGCGGTGATGAAGCAGTACAGGTACAGCTCTTTTCCAGAGTTCAATGCTGCATTAAAGGCTTTTAATATTACCACGGATAGGGGAGCCGAAGATTCGGTGATGTACCAGAAGCGTGGTCTGATTTATTCCATCCTAGATGATAATGACAATAAGGTTGGCATTCCGTTAAAGGCCAGTGCAATCTATGCCAAACCAACTTTGGATAATCTGGAGAAGCGCTTTGATAAAAACACCAAAGATCGGAAAGTTTTCAGGGAAGAATTGAGGGATAAGATTGATGGGGTATTTAATGGCTATCAGTCCATTACGAGAACAGGATTTGAATTGGCTTTACAAGAGATTGGGGTAACTGCTGATTTTAGAAGAAACGAGCAGGGCAGGATTTATGGGGTCACTTTTATTGACCATGGGACAAAATCGGTATTCAATGGCAGTGACCTTGGAAAGGCCTATAGCGCGGCTGCCCTCACAAGGGCTTTTGGGGAACGTGATATTCTGGTAGCACAGCTCGACAAAACATTGGAGAAAACGCCAGGCAAACATTTCACTTATAAAGATAGCACTGAAAAAAGCCATTTAGAAATGACTCAAAAGACAGGTTACCTCGATATGGTACTATCCAGATCTGACCAGGGTTTTATGCAGCCAACGATAAAAAAGAAAAAACGCAGAAAAAAATTACAGCAAAATTTATAGCCTATGAATACAGGGGAAGATACGCAGGGGCTGCGAAAGATATTGGATATGACTAGGCTGATCAGTCTGGTGATCCTTTGCATGCACATTTATATTTATGGTTACCAGGCTTTCAGGGAATGGGGATTGAGCACCCTGATTACAGACCGTTTGTTTTTGAATTTTGCCAAACTGGAGATGTTCCGGCATCCGCTATTGACCAAGGCTGTGGTACTGCTTTTTTTGGGTATCTCACTGATCGGGGCTAAGGGTAAAAAATCGGAAGAGCTGAAGTTAAAGCCGATTCTTCTACAGATTGTTATTGGGTTAATGGTTTATTTTTCAAGTGGGATCTGTTTCCTGTTCCATTTTCCACCGGATGTTTTTGTCTGTCTTTATATTGCGTTTCTTGTTGCGGGATACCTGTTGCTTTTAAAAGGCGGTACTGAACTTTCGAGGCTGATCAAAGACAGTATGCAAAAAGACATATTCAATAGCAAAAACGAAACTTTTCCGCAAGAGGAAAGGCTGCTGGAAAACGAATATTCTTTTAACCTCCCAACAAAATACCACCTAAGGGGAGAGGTGAGGGATGGCTGGATCAACTGTGTGAACCCCTTTAGAAGCGTTTTGGTATCGGGCTCTGGTGGTGCGGGTAAAACCTATTTTGTGATCCGCCATATCATTGATCAGCAGATCAAAAAGGGTTTTTGCCTGTTTTTATATGATTTTAAATTCGATGACCTGACCAAGATGGCCTATAATAAGTTACTGAAATACCAGCAGAATTATAAGGTCATCCCATCATTTTACATCATCAATTTTGAGGATCTTAACCGTACGCATCGGTGTAATCCCTTGAACCCGCAGGCTATGGAGGACATTACCGATGCGACCGAGGCCAGCCGTACGATCATGATGGGCCTGAACCGGGACTGGTTGAAAAAACAGGGGGACTTTTTTGTGGAATCACCGATCAATTTTTTAACGGCTATTATCTGGTATTTACGCAAATACGAAAATGGGAAGTATTGCACTTTGCCCCATGTGATCGAGCTGATGCAGGCGGATTATGATCCGCTGTTTGCGGTATTGCAGCAGCAGGAAGAGATCAAGGTGCTGATCAATCCTTTTATCTCGGCGCTTCAGAACAATGCCCAGGCGCAGCTTGAGGGACAGATTGCCTCGGCCAAGATCGGTCTGGCAAGGTTGGCATCGCCACAGCTGTATTACGTGCTGACAGGAAACGATTTTACGCTGGATATCAATAATCCGGACGAGCCCAAGATTGTATGCATGGGCAACAATCCGCAGAAGATCGATACTTATGGTGCGGTGCTTTCACTGTATGTGAACAGGATGCTGAAACAGATCAATAAAAAAGGGAAAAGCAAATGCAGCCTGATCTTCGATGAATATCCTACGCTGGTGGCCAATCTGATCACCACGATTTCGACGGGCAGGTCGAACCTGATTTCCTGTACGCTGGGGATCCAGAGCATTGAACAGGTGAAAAAGGAGTATGGTGCGGAACAGGCGGAAATCATTTTGGGGATCTGCGCCAATATCATCAGTGGGCAGGTTTCTGGCGACAGTGCGAAAAAATTCGCGGAAACTTTTGGGAAGATTATGCAGGATCGGCAGAGCATGAGCATCAATAGTTCGGATATTTCCATTTCTAAATCAACACAGATGGATTATGCGGTTCCTGCATCCAAGATTGCTACTTTTTCATCGGGTGAGTTTGCGGGGATCGTGGCAGATAGTCCGAATGAGAAGATCAAGCTGAAGATGTTCCATGGGGAGATACAGAATGATCATGAGGCTATTGGCAGGGAAGAGGCAGGTTATGTGCCGATCCCGGTAGTGGCTAATGTTACAGAGAGTGATGTGGAGGAGAATTATAAAAGGGTTAAAAAAGAGGTGGCGGATCTGGTTAGAGGTGAATTGAAAAAGATAGCGGATTTAAATAGGGATAGTATGCCGGAAGAAGATCAGCCGGAGGGTGTAGGGAAGAGGCAGCGTGAGAGAAAGATAAAGGGAAATAGGGCTGCGGTTAAGCGTAACGGGAGAAATGTTAAAGACGAACCAATTAAGTCGGTTTCGATGTGAGCGTTTGTGATTAATGATATTCTATAAATGCTAGTAAATGCATTTACCATATTCAAATATTGGTATTCAAAGACATCTAATTGGTATTATTGACATAAACGTTTTGTCAGAAAACAGCCTGTTGATTATAAAGCAGGCCGTTATCTTTTCTTGAAATAATCTATAGGCTATTTTGCTCGCTTGTCCAAATATAATTCCAATGCTTTATGGTATATGAATTTCATGTCAAAATTAATAACACACGGCTCGTTTTTCCTTTCTCTATGTTTGAAATAAATTTTAGGGGGAGTATCTGAATTATCGAAATTTCCAATTATACTATAGTCAAATAACAATAATATCGCTAATTCCGGATCATATTCCATACCTAGGCTTTGTAACTCGTTTTTTATCTCACTTTTAGTCAGTGGTTGTTTTTGTTTTAAATTTTTCAAACATGCGAATATCCTCGAAATATCCATGTCATTAAAACTTGCTGACAATTCATTTTTAATTTCCAAAATCAAATCCTCAACATATGCGTTGAGAAGCGTTTTTGAATTTGCAAAGGATAATGGTATTGTAAATGAATTTGTCGGCAATGGCTTGAATAATAAGATTAAATCTCTAGGTCTAAAAAACGTGAAGTCAATTAGGTACTTAAAACTACTGCCATTGTACTGATAGTCATCTTTAAACAATGAGCTCCAAGGATCACTAGCACTAAAACCAAGGTTTTCTTTTTTAAAATTGATCTCTATCCTTTTATTTATTAATTTTTTTAATCCGACTAAGTTCTCATTGTTCTTGAAATTTTCTTGCTCATACCAAACAAGAGGTATTTCATAAGAAGAAAATATCTTAGCTGTATCAGCGGCATGCTTCACGATAATTCTTTTTAGGTCATCGCGCAATAGTATAATTACTTTTGCTTTCAAGCCATTTTTACCAAATAAATCAATATTGTAATCCTTAGCAACTCTAATCACATTGGTTAAACTCTGAATACTAGATTGGTCACTTTCTTTGAAGCCGATATCTAGGTCATCAAATATTAGGAAATATTCGTTTCCAGCTGTAACGTTTTCAATGAGTAATCTTTTTACAACCTCTTTTAAAGGAGATAATATTTTATAAAACGGTGCTTTGTGTTCTTTGATACCAACGTCCTTTTTAAATATTGATGAGAATACCCTTTTAAAATACTCAATATTAACCTCGAAGGATTTGGTTTTTGCAATTTCGGAAATTTCAAAGTCTTTGATATCTACCATTCCAGTGTTTCTTTGGAGGAAGATTTGAAGATCCTTAAATTCTTTGATATTTTGTACCGATTGATCTTCCGTTAGAAGTTTAATTAGTTTGGTTAAAATCAGCCATTCAAATAATAGTTTTTCTTCTATTGGAAGCCCTGCCTCTTTACCAACTTGAACGAGTCTGTTGCAATCTAAATCATGAGTTTTAATGAAATCGCAAAAAGAATTGGCTTCGTTTCCAGCTGAATAAAAAATGAATTCGGCAATTGCCGACTTGCCTGCCCCTTTTCGGCCCGTCACAATGAATTTTTCGCTGCTCAATTCGGGAAATACATTGAGATAATCTCCAAATATTTCGCCGAGTTTGATTTTTGAATTATAAGAGGTTTCACCTTCCGCTTCTGGCGTACCAATAAAGAAAGATCTTGTGGTTCCCTTGGGATATAACTCTTCGGTGCTTAGTTTTTTAAAGAAATTCATTGAATGAGTGTTAACTTATGAAGTCGTAATGTAACACTAAATTAACGAAATGTAAAATTTCGAAAAGAGCGATTATTAATTAGAGTATTTTCTTTGTTTCCAATTTTATCTCGGATTTCAATTTTACTTAAGAAATTTTGTATAGTCTTGAGAGCTACCTGAACACCTATTATTCACCAGAACATCAGGAAATGAAGCGAGTATTTCAGCAAAATCAAGATGTGGGTTTTTTCCTTTCGTCCCAATCCTGCATTAATCTATATAATTGATATCGTTGTCGCCGTCAAAATCTTCTGCCTCTGCATTTGGTTGTGCGGTACTTTACACAACTAATAATTCAAAGACGACAATCTCGTTAAAATGATCCTTAACATTTCTTTTTCGTGATGTGGCATCTTCAGTGTCGGATTCTTTCCTGTCAATTTGTATATTGTTATGCCATCGTTGGTTTCCTGTATCCTGATAATATCGTCAAGCTTAATGGTGTGCGCTTTTTCAGAACCATAATGTAACAATTTTTTTTGAGTGAGATAAATTGGTCCTGAGCTGATCAGTTTGGAATAGGTTCCGCCATATTTCGAACGCATTGCTCTTTCCTCATACCAGGCAACATTCTCGATATGTAAATGACAGCTTTCGCTTTTCTGTAGGCTGATCAGTGGGTTGAGTAAAGGTAGTGGCGTGTTTTCCAGTGCCCAGTAGAGTTTTCCATGATTGAACAGTTGCGTGGTCCGGGCATCTGAGTTCGGTGTTATATTTAAATTCTGACAGAGCATTTTCCATTGCTCTTCGTCCCTTGGGGAGATCCGTTTGGTATGTATGAGTTTGGTAAAATACTGGGTGACGAAATTGGTGCGGATTTTACTGGAAATTTCTGTTATTATCTTTTTCGGAAGTTGTAACTGTTCCTCCAGGCGGTCAAGCTGGGTTCTTTCTTCCTCTGAAAAACGCCCGTCTGCGATAGCCTTTACATAACATTTTTCATAGACTGTTGCACCGATTTCCCAGGTCAAGAAAGATACCTGGCTATCGTCAAGGGCTAGGATCTGTTGGAGGTATTCCAGTTTCTTACGGTTGCCAAGCTCAAATTTGAAGTCCTGGATCAGGTTATTGAGCATAACCGCGTAAAACTCTTCCATATTCAGTCTAAATTCTTCCGCCAGTATAATTCCATACCGGTTGCCAATTTCTGCTATTTGCTCTTTGGTAATCATCGCAATGGGCTGGGTAGCCAAAAGGTTGTTAACCTCTATGATGGCATTTTCAATTGGCTGCTGCCCAAATATCCTCTGCATCAGGCTCGGGCGTAGAAGGTTTTTCTGTTGGTATACCATGGCTTAATATTTTCTGTATTCTTCGTAAATCGGGGAGTTCCAGTTGCAAACCCCTCCATGCCAGGAGCAGGCACCGCGCCCACTTGCGCCGGATGTTGTACCATCACAACAAAGGGTGATATAACCCGAGATTCTGCGTTTTAAGGGGTTGATTTTGTTGTAAAGTGTTTTGGCTCCGGAATAGTTAAGGTCACGCGATCTGCCAAGATCCGCTACTGCCAATTTTATTTTGCCAAGCTTGTAATAACAGTAGGCCCGGTCATAAAGCAGTTTTGGATCTTCGCCGTGGTCACCCAGCATTTTGTCAAAATGGTTCAGTGCGGATTGATATTTTTTCCATTTGAGCAGGTCTTCTCCGCGGACAGAGTCCCGGTCGTTTGTCGCTTTTCCAAGCGCGACGGTATCCGCTATGGTCGTGAGAAAGGTGGCCGCCGTAACCAGTGCGGCGTCTGCCTTTTCGGGGTTGTGTTTTTGGGCACTATAGCGGGATAGATATAGGTTCAGGCTGTCCAGTCGTTTCCTGTTTTCTTCTTTTTTTATTTCCTGTTGTCTTTTTTCCCTGGCGAGATCAGCGATACGCTGTTTTTCGGCAAGTATATCCGCATGGTGGTAATGGACCAATAAAGGAATTAGTGTAATCCCGGCAAGTATATAGCTTCCTAGCCTGATCCGCTTGGTCAGGGAAAATCGCAGCTTGTGTTCCAGCCAGGATCTTCCCGAGGGAAGAGTGACAAGAGCGGCAAAGCCCAGGACCAGCGAGATGACCGGATGGGGGATATATACTGCTGCGAAAATGAGCAGCACGATAAAAATAATAGTGTCAATGATTTCTTTACCGGTTTTTTTTGGCTTTTTATTCGGGTCGTTTTTCTTCGTGTTAAAATAATCGGGCAATACCTTTGCAGGTTGAGGAATGAGGTCCGGGATATATTTATGTCTGGACATGAGCGCGTATGTTTAGGAGGTTAATGTAGTGTTTTTTACTGCTTGTTTATGTCAGTCAACGGCCTTTTATATTGTTGCTGTCCACGATTTGAAACTCATCGACCTTATTGTCTACGTCAAGCTGGACGATAAACCATTTTGCCCGGACAGGTGGAGTATAGTGCTGGATGATGGGATAGAAAAGTTGCTTGTCTCTGCCATTGTAGTTTTCGGGTTTGCCAAGCAGGGCAATGAGTTCGTCCCTGGTCAGCCCTTTGATTTTCTGATGACTGATAAGATCCTTCAGCATTGTGTCACGGAAAACATATCCCATGCTATCCCTCTTAGACCACTTTTTGCTGTCAAATGTTGTTTTTTGGGTATTGCTGTTACATGCAAAAATTGCGCAGATGAGTAATGCAGGAAAAAGATTTCTTGAGATCTCCATTTATATTTTTTCTTCAATTAGGCTAAAATAGAAAGATTGATTGTTTTTTCAGTATGGAAAACCGTAAAGCAATGGTAAGTTACTCTTTCGCATCTCCAATATAGCTTTAATTGGAAATTTTGGATGTTCCGCTTCCTATCTTCCATGTGATATTAGAACCTATCGGGGATCAGCAGTTTCTCAATATTGTAATTTCTGCAGTTTGCCACTCATTAGTATTCCCGTAGAAAAGTTAAATTTTGTATTCTCTCCAAACCAAAGCGATTTCATCAGGAAAAAAAATACCGGCTCAGGCTTTTTTGCAATCAGAAATCTTTTATTCAGCCCGCTAAAAATCTCCTTGCTTCCTGGTGATCAATAAGGCAGTTCTAGAAAAAACGGGGAAACTTACATTACAAATACGGGAAATTCCCCCTAGTCTGCCTGCCGGTAAGCCGATACATTTGATCCATACATTAAGCAAAAATAATTGTCATGAAAAACAATGTTCTGCCTAGGGCCTTGGGCCCTTAGATAGGGAAATCCAATAAAATCTGGCAACTAAAAATTTAAACAACTTAATTCAATCAAAATGAACTCTTGCTCAATTGCCTTTTCGGTGGCGCTTGCATTAATCGTCATCCTCTTTTTATCGCTTAATAGCCGGCTTCTAGACGCCTTAAAAGACATGAGCGTCTTGGCCAGCGACCAGCGCTCCTACAGCCTTGCAAAGACCACGCTGTTTTTCTGGACGGTGCTTATCCTGCTTTCTATATGTTATTTGGGTATCGTTCTGGGCAAAGTCCCTGAGCTCAACGAAGGTGTTTTAGCCCTGCTTGGAATCGCCGCTGGCACTACAGCAACAGCAGCCACAATCGACTCTTTACAGAGTCAGGATCCAAAGATTGCACGCATCCAGGACAATTCGAAAACCGAAAATTTCTTTTTAGATATCCTTTCAGATAAAGACGGGATCAGCACCACTAGGCTGCAGACCTTTATTTTCAACATCATTTACGGCTGCTATTTTATATCGGTAGTGATCAGCGATGAAAAGCTTTTTCTTTTTCCCGCCAAAACGCTTATGCTTCTTGGTATTAGTTCCGGTGCATACGCACTGTTAAAAGTCACCGAAAACCGCCCTGTCACAAAATAGATCCCCGCGAACAAAACGGATACAATTGCTTAAAGAAAAAATAAATCAATCTAAAAATCAAACACTAAACTAAAACAACATGAAAGTTCAGAAAAAAACTAATCCGCTAGTCGAAATTCAACTGGCCGAAATGGGTCAGATCAGTTTGTCAATAGCAATAGGCAATGCGCAATTTGGCGGAAACCAGGTAAAATTTACCGATTCAGACCAGATCTTCCACAAAGGAGATGTGAATAATTTGGCCCTTGGCGAGGCCGATAGTCTTCGTGGAAGAACTTTAGAAATAATCACCAATGTACTTGACATTAACCCGGGTACCAATAACATCATCGTTACCGATTATTTTTCAGGCGGTTCGCCCGGTCAGATCGTTACCACAGATACTGTATCAAATAGCGGGGACATCTGCTCCATTACCGCTACTTATAAGTTTAAATAGCAATCACATGAAAAAGCTACTCATATTTACACTCACCTGCATGGCATTTTACGCAAACGCGCAGGTGCAGGTCAAAATGAATGACCTCATCATTCCCGACGCCCCAGGACTAATCCTTGGGGATAAAGCACCCACAATGGTCAGTAAACCTTCTACGCCAAGGGCATTCAGCGCAAGCCTGATGACTCTGGCCGAAGGCGGAGCAATTGAAGTTTCGCCGTATTGGCTAAGCAATAAACCCAATTATACCTATAATGATTTTATTGATGAAAAATTTCCGTTTTTGCAGACATTCACTTTTTCAGTAGCTACTTATAAAGAAAAAAACACCTTTGGCTTTGCCCCTGGTATACGTGCTCAGTTGCTGAAACTTTATAGTAAGCGTGGCCACCAAAATATCCAAAAGAAAGCTGGAGATCTCTTGTCACTATTGAGTCAGGGAACCACAATAAATCAGGATTCTATTACCAAAGCAAACGAGGCGCTGGAAGAGGCGTCGCAGCAAGGGCTCTTTGTTGTAGAATTTGCCGCCGCCGTACTTGGCAAGTCGACTGAAGGTTACCTTAAGAATCTGAACTTTGATAAATCGGGCACATGGTTAAATATCAAATGGCAGCCTGCAAAGTTTCCGGTTGGCCTTGTTGGGCTGGCAAGCTACTCGTGGAAAAACCATACTTCGAGCCAGGACAGTTCGGCTATGGATTTTGGTGCGGGCTTAAAGTTTGCGAAAGCGAAATGGGATCTTTCTGCCGAGTATGTGAATAGAAGGGAAACCGGAGGCAAACACTATGACCGTCTGGCCTTCGCAGTCAACTATGCGATCAACGAAAATATAGTTTTAGTGGGGTCAGTAGGTAAAGATTTATCAGGCGTCAATAACATTATTTCTTTATTGGGCTTTAAGGTCGGTTTGTCAAGGAATGTAGCGAAAAATCAATAAAAATCCAGCAAAATAAATTGTCAGATCCTCGTTTAAATTTGTTAATTTAACTCACAAGCAATTGACCTAAAATTACTTACGCGAGAACCATTAATAAACACGCTCTGACAATAAATCATCTAAATCAAATTATTATGGCAAAGAAAAACAAAACCATGAAGGTTCACGGCTATGACAGTGCTCAAAACGAAGTTGAGATCACCCGCGAACAGCCTTTTTCCGATGTAAGTACAGGCAAACATTACGGAATGCCTGTGACACCTGAAGCTTTCCTTAACATGATCAGGCGCTTCAAAGACCAGGTGCAAAACCCGGACCCCAAAAATCCTTTTAAGGATGTACTTTGGGTGGAATTCAGTAAAGCCTCAATCTTTAGAATTCTTTCTCAGGAAGATTGCGAATACATCCGGTTTTATATGGCAATCCCTGATGAGAGTTCGGGTAAGGCCAGCCTCTCCCTGCAAGGGGTAAAAGCAGACGGGAGTACCATCAAGCGTGAAATACTGGAAAGTATCGCCCAACAGATGGAAACCGATTCCACTGCCGAAGATCAGACCCTGACCATGCAGAGAGAAGATTTGCCACCACCTGTTGAGGAAAAAGGAAATGAAGGAGCAACCTTACATGGTGAACCTGTTAAATCGCTCAATGCGTTTATCTCCAAACCTGAATGGTCGTTCCAGAACAAAAGCTTTTCAGCGTTTATTTCCGACCTTCATGATTTTCAGGTAGAGAAGTTCTAGGCATGTTCCGCTTACAGTACATTTATTACCTGCTGATGCTGGCCTGCTTTATTAGAAGTCTGTTTTATATAAAGTTTTACAGGGTCAGGCTGCTGGCCCTGTTGCTGCTTATTTCCGTTATAACGGAGATAATGGTAGAAATATGC
Organism: Pedobacter kyonggii; assembly: GCF_004310665.1. Classification (GTDB taxonomy): domain Bacteria; phylum Bacteroidota; class Bacteroidia; order Sphingobacteriales; family Sphingobacteriaceae; genus Pedobacter; species Pedobacter kyonggii. Next base: position 42,988 of record NZ_SIXF01000002.1, read on the forward strand.
ATCTATAAAAAAATGAACTACTACATTTTTTACCATTTTTTCAATATCTGCGAATACACTTTTATAACCCTGATCCTTTATGACTGTATACCTTATCACCCGGTTAAAAAGGCTATGCAGATATCGATACCGGTTTTTGCGGCCATTTCGGTATTGATCACCCTAAACCTGCAGGACGTTTTAAAGTTGCCGAGCATCAGCAACAGTATTGAAGGCCTGTTGGTAATTACCTGGTGCCTGACAACTATGTGGTCCATTGAACCCATTGATGAACGGAGCATTTTTCGACGGTCGTCCTTCTGGATTGCACTGGCCTTCTTTGTGTATTTTATTGGTACGCTTCCCTTTAATGCAATATACAACTCGATGATGGCCGTAAAATCAATGAAAATAAGTACCAGGGTTAATTTTTCAATAATCAACTCCATTGGCAATTACGGATTGTATATCCTTTTGCTGATCGGTTTATCTCAATACAGATGGAAGAAATCTATTCAGCCATTATCATAATATCAATGATTATTCTGGTGCTTTCCGGAGGCATTATTTTCGCAATCATCAATTATAAGGATAAACAGTCCAGGTTTTTGCTTGAAAAACGGGCTATGGAAGAGGAGTTTTCCGGTCAGCTGCTACAGTCGCGGATAGAAGTCCAGGAAATTACTTTTGCCGCAATGTCCAAGGAACTGCATGATAATATCGGGCAGTTGTTGAGCAGTGCAAAAATGCATATTGGTTTGGCAGAAAGGGCATTTCCCCAAACCGTTCCATTATTAAATGCTGCGAATGAAACAATTGCAGATGCTATATCCGAACTTCGGTCACTTGCCAGATCTTTGGACAGGGAATGGCTTGAACGCTTTGATCTTTTGACAAACCTAAAGGCCGAATGCCAGCGGCTTGGATCAACCGCAGCATTTGAAATCAGTTTTATTCACCCTTCGAGAATACTGATGGCCCCTGATCGGCAGATCATACTCTTTAGGATCATACAGGAAGCCATACAAAATGCCATCCGCCATGCTAAACCAAAATACTTATCCATCCATATCCTCACCGCTGATAACCAAGATGCCCTTCACATCAAAATCAGTGATGATGGTCCAGGTTTCACTGAACCGGAAGAAGCAGGATTGGGAATGAGTAATATGCGGCAAAGGAGTCTCCTGCTCAAAGGAAAAATAGAATGGATTAATACTGGACAAGGCACCCAGGTTAATATGGAATTACCACTAAATGACATCCCAGATGAAAGTTAATATAGGATTGGTCGACGACCATTTGATTTTTTTGGAATCGCTGGCACTTATGCTGGAGAGTTTCAAGGAATACAATATTTGCGTTAAGGCAACAAATGGAGAAGACTTGAAGCGAAAAATGAAGGGCCTTGAAAATTCGCCGGACATGATGCTCATCGATGTAAATATGCCGGTAATGGACGGTATTGCGACAGCAAAGTGGATGAGGGAAAACCATCCTGTAACGAAGCTTGTCGCGCTCTCGATGAACAATACTGACCAGGCAATAATTGAAATGCTCCGTGCCGGGTGCTGTTCCTATCTGCTGAAAGACACCCATCCAAATGTTTTTGAAACTGCTTTAGTTGCAATAAATAAGAACGGTGAATTTAGCGGTGATATCAGTCATCATAAACTAAGGGCCTTGATCAGTTATAAGGAAGAGAAAAAAGAGATCTTTAGTGAACGGGAGACTGCTTTTTTGGAGCTGGCCTGCAGTGATATGACTTATAAGGAAATTGCTGCTAAAATGTTCCTCAGTGAGCGTACCATTGATGGTTACCGCGAAAAATTATTTGAAAAGCTCCAGGTCCAAAGCCGTGTCGGTATGGCGCTCGAGGCCATCAGACGAAATATCGTTCAGTTGAAAAAGACCTAATCATACTGTAAGCCGATGGGCATTTCACTTAGATGGGAAGTTTAAGTGCAGGTTTTACTTCTTCACCAATACCATGTTTTATTAGGACTTATTTTCCTTAGCTTTTAAGACTACGCCGAACATTTATTTATTTGATCCTCACTATAATTTTATTGAATGCAATATAGGCCTGTATTTCACCTGCAAAATTTTCTCAACAATACTTCTGAGGTAATCGCCATCTTTGGTTGGTCGCCAAGTGGTAAATAATAGAAATCAACCTCGCCACGGTAGTTTTTAAAAGCTTCTTTATATCTGGGGTGCCCCCAGGCATTACAGGACTCTAATAAATGTTGATATATTCTTTCGCTTAAATTTTTGCTCACCCCAATATATATACATTCCGTTTTTTGATTTTTAATAAAATAAGCATATACGCCCGCAAGGTTTTTTACAGACTCAAATTTCTTTCTGATCTGTTGGTATGTAGTAACTCCATAATGTTCAAAACATTCTTCTCCATGGCAGATAGTTAGCGATTTCCATGGGCCTTCCCCAATGTTGCCAAGCATTCTTTTATCTAAAAACTCTATAAAATCTTCGTTACTGATGAGGTTCTCATGAGTGATGTTGAGTTTTTCTTCCATTTTAATATCTTTTATCCACAAGGGTCTTCGAAGAGGTAAATTCTTTTTTATTGAACATCATCTCTTATACCAGCTCTCAAGTATTTGTAACGCTTTGATGCTGAAATAATCTCTAAGGTGTTAAATTATGTGAGTCATGTGGCTTATGAAATTGTTTCCCCTGCTGAAATCAAAGGACTTTTGTGACGTTGTTATTCTCAACTAGCCATATTTCGCAGGGAAATTTCTTGTTAAGGAAATTGAAAAGTTCTCTTGCATTTTCAAACGAAGCTATGTGTAGCGATTCACTAATAGCCATGCTGAAAACAGGTCTTCCATTTTCATAATAACCTTTATAATAATAAGTAGTATCAGAATTGCTTTCTCCAATCATCCAGAATTTCTCGGACATGGCCATATTTTTTGTTTATTGAGAATTATTTAATTGGGTCCATTTCCTTGCCTTTCATAATAGAAATGCCTTCCATGTTTTTTCTACTCCGGTTCTTTGGTTGGATTTGTTTCACCATCCTTGAGTGCTTTCAGGACCGGAATCAAAAATTTGTCATACTCCTCTACGGTTTGAATAGGGTCTCTTCCGTTAATTGTAATACTATTGGTTAGTTCGTCTTTATAAACCACGAAAAATGCTTTATAACGCTCATCCCACCAAAGTATAAAGGGGTAAGGTTCTTTATGATAAAAATCTTTAGGAAGATCATAATAATTTGGATAGAGCGACCAGCCTAGTTTTTCGATAAATTCTTTAGATATTTCCATTTCGAGATACGTTGTTTTTAAAAATAGTTATTTTTTAGTATTATATGTGAATATTTTGGTGGTGTACAACCATAGGTGGCTAATGATATTGTAAGAATGCTTAAGATATGATCGAGAGGGTTTTAATTTTTATTAGAGCAGACCATCACCGAGAAATGCTTGTCATCACCCGCGGTAAATTCGAGTTTGGCATGATCTCCATAGCTGAGCTTCAACCTTTTTTCAATGTTTTCCAATCCCTTGTGAAAGCCTGCGGCTTTAAAACCTGTTTTAATTTTGTTATTGGTTGAGATCCTGAGCCCTGCATTGCTGAGGGATATATTAATTTTAGCAGGATCTTGCGCATCATGTATATCGCCGTGTTTAAAAAGGTTCTCCACCAGGGTAAGCAGGACAAGGGGGATAAACCTGATTTCTTTTGCTTCAGATGGATAAATAAATTCAACGAAAAGCCTTTCTTTAAATCTCAGCCGATAAAGCCTGATCAGTGTTTCGACCTGTTGGATTTCCCCTGATAGTGTTGGTTCCGCTTCGCCGTCCCTGGAATTAATGGCGAAGCGCATCAGCTCAGATAAGTCGATGACAGCCTGTGCGGTTTTTTCATCTGTCCGCAGTACGCTGTCATGGATAAATCCGAGGATGTTGAATATCAGGTGTGGATTGATCTGGGCTTTCAGGTAGGCATTAGTCGTCTCATGAAGGGTAACTTCCAGTTCTTTGGTGTGTATATAGTTTTCGTATTTCTGGCGCTCTGCCAGTTCTTTTTTTCTCCTTTCCTCTTCGTAGCGTAGAAACATAAAGTAGAAACATGACAGTCCGATAAATAACAGTGCCCTCCAGAGGGTCTGGAGGAGGTTTGGTATAGTCAGATAGTCAATGTATGTTTTTACCCAGTCGTCCGGCCATTTGATAAGCACGTCGATCAAGATTTTTAGCCCTAGGAACAGTAAGATCTCGCCTACCATTGTAAGGGTCAGTATAAGCCATCTATAATCACTGGCCTTTACGGCGTTCTGCCGGAGTAGTGCTGTGTTGGAATAGAATAAGATGATATTGAGGGTGTAGTGTAGCAAATATCCCACCGGACTGCCAAACCTTCCTACAGCGAAGCCGATGAGAAGGATCTCACTGATGATGTATAACGACCATCCGATTAGGTGGATCCGGTAGCATTTTGCCCATTGAAGAATTTTCTTGGTCATCTCGTTTTGAAGATTGGTGTACGCATATTGAATTTTGGTGTACTATTTTTTTTTGACCTGTTTTATGGCGCTAGTTTCATTCAAAAATCTATGCAAAAATGAAACAGAAACCGTTAAGGCTGACCAAAAAAACAGTATTCGTTTTCAGGTCGCAAAAGGGTAAGGGAGCATCCTCTACGGACCCTACCGAAACCAGTGTAATCATTATTGCCACAGAGACCATCAGGACTGGGGCATAATCTGATCAAGAACTCCGGCCGGATCTTATCAGTTTTTTTTCAGCATAATTCATTACAGTTTCCTTATATTCTTTGCCGATAGGTATAATATTGTTGCCTGTTATCCTTACGCTGTTCCCTAGGATCTGTTCGATCTTGTCCAGGTTCAGAATAAACGACCGATGTACCCTTACCAGTTTGGTATTGGCCAGTTCTCTCTCGATCCTTCCCATGGTAATCTTCATGTCGTGCTTCTGGTCGGCCATGTTCAGTCTGACGTAGTTTTTTGATGCTTCTATAAAGAGAAGATCTGATATATACAGCTTTAAGGTTCTGTTTTTCTCCGCGGTTTTGATAAATAGGATATCCTTTTCATGGTAGATTGATTTTACTAGCCTTTTATCGATGAGATGACGTATAGAATCGATAAATTTTATTTTTCCGATGGGTTTTACTAGGTAATCATCGGCGTGGATGCCAAATGCATCAATGGCGTACTGGGAATATGCTGTGGTGAAGACGGTTAGTTTTATTTTATCCTTTAGCTTGGCGGCAAGCTCGATACCGGAAATGTTTGGCATGTCAACATCTATAAAGAGGATGTCGATATTGTCGGTGGGGCTGATGCCAGCAAGTGCCTGCAAGGGATCTGTGAAGCTTTTGACCAGTTTTAGCTCCGGTATCTGGTTAATGTGTTCGGTAAGGGTAGAGATTGCATAGTCCTCATCATCAATGATGGCGCATGTGTAGTTTTCCATAAAACGGTTTATTTGGTAGCATGTATATCAAGCAAATGATAGTAGTCAGCCAAATCATGTTTGGAAAGCTATCTGATCATTTGTTATTCAGTTGTTCTTTTTTCAAATGCCTAATGTTTTCTCGCTGATTGGCAATCAATTCGTCTTTGATGATGCTGTGGTTCTGTTCAATAGTCAGTCGCTCTGTAAGCGTTTTAATTTGCTCTATCCAATTATCCACTTCCGCTTTTCTGAAAGTGGCAAGGGGGTTCTTCTGAATAATAGTAATTGAAAAAATCATGATTTAGAACCCTACAGCACACAAGTAATAATTCGGTATCCACAGATTCACGCTCAAAGATGTCATAAACAGTTTCACGGGATTTGTTAAGTAGTTTTCCCAATTCTGTTGCGCCAATCTTATGTTTATCTGCTTGCTTCCTTATCTCCTTGCCGATGTGAATTGCCATTTACAAATTTTTTCATTTGTATTTTAGTAAATGGTGTAGGGATGTGTGATATAACTACACATAGTGTGTGATATTATTTAGCTATTTTTGGAAAGTTTACGTTCAAATAGCCATCTCTTATAGCGAGAAGTACATTAGCCAAATTGTATGCATAAATAGGATTTAAGGGAAGATTTTAATTTGATCTTACCTAACATTATGGATTACAAGTTGCGAAATGGACTGGGCTTAATCTCCCGGTTTATTTGAGAAAGAAGTATTATTATTTAAGAAATTTATTTATTGCTTATTTTAGTTTTAAGTTGAAAAAGGTATTCCTTCCCATTCTTCCCAACCTTCGCAATGTGCTCATTTCTTGGTCGTCTATTTAATAAATCGGTAATCTTTCGCGATTCCATCACCTCATTCTGTACTACAGTTGGCATTGCTCCGAGAAGTGCTTTCGCTGACATTGGTTGATCCAATAAACCTTTCATAATCAGTTCGTCCAAATATTTCCCCAAATCAATTTTCCGTAGATGAGGTTTTGGATTTACACCAAATTGTTCAAGTTTTTTGATTGCTAGCTGCGTAGATTTTGGCAGATTGCTTTTTAAGGGTATTTTATGGTTAGGGTTTAATATCTCATAGTTTTCGAGGCCATATATTTTGGCTATATCTTTGGAATCCTGTATGTCAGCGTTTTGCTTCCCGGACTCTATTCTAGAGTATTTTAATTTTTTTAATTTGGATAATTCTTCAACAATCTCTTGGGTTAGATTGAAGGAAATTCTATAATTTTTAATGATATGTCTAAAACGCTCATTCTCATCCATATATTTATTTTTTTAATCGTGATATCTTATTTTGATATTTCGATTTTATTTATTATGTTTGTTATCAGTAATTTAAAGCGACGATAATAGGTGTAGATTTTACACTATACGATGTCACTCATGAACGAAACCGTCAATTTCCACATGAGCCGATCGTGAGTTCGCCATTTCTATTGGATATTTCTATCTTTGATATATTATTCAATAGGGCGAATCTCATGTTAGTCTTTTGTGGGACCTAGGCTTTGTCTAGGAGGTTCTTGACGGTACCAGTTTCAAAAGCATTGAGGTTCGCCCTATTGAGTTTCTCAATGGATCTTCATTGCTTTGTGAGATGATTTCGTTTATAACCAGTTATAAATCCATTATGGAGACGAAAACATTAACCGCAAAAATCCCGTGCCTGTACCGTAGCTACATCCGGTTTGCCAAACAGTTGTTGATAAAGAACGTATTCTGTACACCAGAATAAGTGTGTGCTATTATCGGTAAGGTTTTAGTTGCACAAGAAGAGGGTGCCTGAAAAGCGGAAAAGCTGTTCACGGTGCTGCCGTTCCTGTCTACAGTTGAACCTTGTTTGTTCCAATAAGTGTCCAAAGCCGAAAGGGTGTCAGATTTCCGGTTTTATGGTTTTTAGCGATTCCCTAAAATTATAGTTTTTTGCATCAATTTCAAAATCTGGATGTTTGTGGTTTTTTGGCGGCGGTGTTTTTATGGGCAGGCTGCGGTTAATTTTTTTAGAAGTTATGAATCCATCTGTTTTAAACTGTTATCCTTTTGACCGGCTTTATGCGTTGAAGCCGAAGAATCCGGTATAGGGTTTTGTGCATTGGACAGGCTGGCCTTGATGGTTAATGATTTGAAATAGGTTCTTTGATAATGGCCTGTCCTTGCTTTCTTTTTTCTTCCTTTCTTTTTATCAACTAAACCAAACAGATTTATGTTAAAAACGATAAAACCGATCGTATGGGCTGTGCCATGTCTTTTTTTTAAGGGTGGTGGCTTGCCGGATTTTAAGTTGCCTTTAAGGCTGTCCGTGTCTGGGCCGGGCGGGTGCAGCCTGTATTCTTTATATTCTTTCTGCTTACGCTTTTCATTGGCGGGCGTCTTTTGTATTTTTTCTGCTTTTTTTGTGCATGGTCAGGACAGGGCTCCTGGTGTGCTGCGTATTGGGGACAGGATTCCTGACAGTGTATGGAATGCGGTGCATACTGTTTCCAGGGGTGGGGTGGTTGCTGCTGAAAGTCTTGCCGGTTACAGGGGTAAACTTTTGATACTTGATTTCTGGAGTACCTGGTGCGGTCCGTGTATCCGTTCGCTGCCTGAACTGGATTCGATCGGGAGAAGGTTTGGTGACCGGGTACAGGTGGTGCTGGTGACGAAAAACACGGAGGCGATTTTAGGTGCCTTTATGAAAAACAGTGATTATGGGAGAGGGGTTAAGCTGCCTTTTGTCCTGAATGATAGTCTGTTGAATATGCGGTTCCCTCATAAGAGCATTTCCCATCAGGTATTTATTGATAGGGATGGTGTGGTGAGGGCGATTACGGGGGTAAATGGGGCAACCTTGCCCCATATAGAGGCCATTCTTCGCGGTGCGCCGATCGACTTTCCGTTAAAGGATGATTTTTCGGTGCGTGTTAAATCCGAGCAGAAATGAGGCGGGGCGGTTTGGTTGTCGATGGGTTCTGGTGGTGCCATCTGCGGTTTTTATGGTGTATAGTATTTTTTCTTGGTTTGCATGTTTCTCTGACTGCTCAGGAAAGGGCTGGTAAAGTTGTCTGGGGAAGGGTGCTTGCTGTGGGGCAGGGCAGTCCCATTGTTGGTGCTGTAGTTGAGGCAGGGGGAAGGAAGACCGGTACGGACGGCGAGGGGAATTTTATGCTTTTACTTTCTGCGAGTATAGTGAGGGGGGAACTGAAGGTTTCTCATCTGGGTTTTAAGGCCCGGTCTGTTCCTTTTGATCTCAGTGCTGACCAGAAGCTGCTCGTTTCGCTGGAAGAGGATGCTACCGATCTAGGGTCGGTGAACATTTCAACGGGTTATGAGAGCAGGCCAAGGGAGCGGCTGACGGGTTCTTTTGAGCTGGTGGACAATAAGAGGCTCAATGCCCTGTTCGGTCCTAATATTCTTAACAGGCTGGAGGGGACGGCTGCAGGTGTGTCCTTTGATCGGGATGGTCAGCGCCCGGGGCTTATGGTGAGGGGGCTGAGCAGTATCAATGCGCCCAAGTCTCCGTTGATTGTTTTGGACAATTTTCCATATGCGGGGGATATCAATAATATCAATCCCAATGACATTGAGAGTATTACGATCTTAAAGGATGCTGCGGCTTCTTCGATCTGGGGCGCGAGGGCTGGCAACGGGGTGGTTGTGATCACTTCTAAAAAAGGCCGGCGTGGACAGCCCTTGTCCATTTCGCTGAACAACAACGTTAGTTTCACGCAGCGACCGGATATATATAAAAGCAGGGATTTTATCTCTTCGGCGGATTATATCGATCTGGAAAGCTTTCTTTTTGGTAAGGGGTTTTACCAGTCTACCCTGGACAATACCTTTACTTATCCGGTGGTGTCGCCTGTAGTGGAGCTTCTGGCTAAACGGAGTACATTGGGAGAAGCTGGGCAGGCGGAGATCGACAGGCAGATTGCGGCCTTAAAGAACAATGATGTGAGAAGGGATATTGGCAGGTACCTGTATAAAACGGGTTTTGCGCAGCAGTATGCCCTTAATATCAATGGTGGGGCTGAGCGGATGCTTTATTATTATTCGGCTGGGTATGACAGGGGAGAAAATCATCTGAGCGTCAAAAATGACCGTTTTTCCCTGCGTGCACAGAATAGCTTTGATCTGACAGATAAGCTTTCGCTTTCGACAGGACTGGTTTTCACGGTGGGCAGTGGTGCTTCCGGCAGACCGGATTACGCTGCGATCAGGCCCGCGCCTTCCCAGGCACTCTATCCTTATGCCAGGCTGGCGGATGATGCGGGTAACCCGCTTACTATTCCCAGAATCTATAGGGAAAGTTATGTGGCCACGGCAGGGGGAGGTAAACTTTTGGACTGGCGGTATTATCCGCTGGAGGATTATCAGCATGTAGAAAACGGGCAGAAGACCCTGGATCTGGTGGCAAATGTAAACCTGGAGTATAAAGTGTTTTCCTGGCTAAAGGCCGGGCTGCGTTATCAGTTTGAAAGGCAGAACCTGGACGGGAAAAATCTGTATGGGGAGGGCAGTTTCTTTGCAAGGGACCTGATCAACCAGTTTACCCAGATCAACCCCGCCACGGGAGCGTTAAAATATATCGTACCGAGGGGAGGGATCCTGGATCTGAACAGGTCTGTGCTGAATGCCCACAATTTTAGGGCACAGGTCAACCTGGACAGATCGTGGGGAGACCACAGCCTGACCGGCCTGATTGGAATGGAGGCCGGAAGGAACAGTGTGGAGGGAGCTTCATACCGGAGTTATGGTTACAATGATGATCTGGGTGTGGTCACCGGTCTGATTGATCCGGTGAACCGTTATCCTTTATTTTACGGGGGGATGGGAACGGTCGGCAATGCCAATACTTTTAACGGTACGGACAACCGTTCGCTTTCGTACTTCGCAAATGCGGCTTACAGCTTTAGGGGAAAGTACAGTCTTTCCGGGAGTGTCCGAAAGGATCAGTCCAATCTTTTTGGGGTGAGGACCAACCAGCGGGGTAGGCCTTTCTGGTCGGCAGGTGCTGCCTGGGAAGTATCAAAAGAGGACTTTTTTCGTTCTGAGCTGTTTCCCTATCTCAAACTTCGGATGACCTATGGTTCGAGCGGGAATCTCGACAATTCGATGTCGGCACTTACGGTGATGAGCTATTCTTCAGCGCCCAATTCACAGACAGGTTTTACGCAGGCGCTGATCAACAAGTTTGCGAATCCGGAACTGAGATGGGAGAAGACACAGATGGCCAACATCGGTATTGACTTTGCCCTCCGGGGCGACAGGATATCGGGAAGCCTTGAATATTATGAAAAAAGAGGGAGTGACCTGTTGGGGGATGCGCTGGTAGATCCGACTGCGGGACTAAAGGTAGCGACGGTGCGTAAGAATGTGGCCAGTATGAAGGGTAGGGGCGCTGAACTGACATTGAGAACGTTAAATATCAAAGGAGTGGTCAGGTGGACGAGTTCACTGCTCTTCAGTTATAACCTGAACAGGGTCAAGGATTATTACTTGAGTACCTATCAGGGTTCAGTTTATATCAATCAGGGGAACCTGGTTACCCCGGTTCCAGGTTATCCTGTTTATTCAATCTTTAGTTACCGCTGGGCAGGGCTTGATCCTGCTACGGGAGATCCTCAGGGTTATCTGGGCGGTGCGGTGAGCAAAGATTATGCGGCGATTACTGGCACGGGGACACAGGTAGCAGATCTAGTCTACAATGGCCCTTCAACGCCTGTTTATTCTGGCGCCTTTGGCAATACGGTAGTTTATGGGGATTTTGAGTTTTCGGTCAATCTGATCTATAAGCTCGGGTATTATTTCAGGAAGAATTCCATTGATTACAGCAGCCTTTTCTCTGCAGGGGTACAGCACAGTGATTATGCAGACCGCTGGCAGGTACTTGGTGATGAGCTGCGGACCCAGGTGCCCTCACTCATCTATCCGGCCAATGCCGGACGGGATGCGCTGTACGCGGGTTCAGCGGCATTGGTCAGGAAGGGGGACCATGTCCGCCTGCAGTATGTTTCGCTTAGTTATGAGCTTCGGCAGCAGCGTTTTAAGCGCCTGCCCTTTAAGGGGCTGAAGCTGACCCTCAATGCCTCCAATCTGGGGGTGCTCTGGAGTGCCAATAAAGATGGGATCGATCCGGATTATCCTTATGCCCTGACTCCGCCCGGAACATTCAGTTTTGGCCTGAAGGCTACATTCTAAAATTAAAAATAAGATATGATGAGCAATAAAATATATAAATTTTCGGTGCTGCTGATTTTGCTTTTGGGCATAACACTGTGTTATGGATGTGAAAAGTTCCTGGATGCAAAACCAGACAAAGCTTTACAGGTACCCACTACGCTTGCCGATATGGAGGCTTTGATGGATTATGCGGATGATATGAATAATGCCAGCCCGGCCGCGCAGGAAAACTGTTCGGATGATTATTACCTGCTGGACAATACCTGGAACGGGCTCACTTCGTTAACCAGAAAAAACCTGTATATCTGGGAGCGTGATGTTTTCAATGATGGACCGGGACCAGGGGACTGGGGTTCGGCCTACATCCCGGCCTATAGGGCTAATATTGTGCTGGAAAAATTGCCCGGTATCGACAGGACTCCTGCAAATGCGGGCCAGTATGACCGGGTGAAAGGGGCTTCGCTTTTTTTTAGGTCCAGGGCTTTCTGGGAAGCCCTGCAGATATGGGCGAAGGCCTATGATGCATCCAGCGCTTCCTCGGATCCCGGTGTGCCACTGCGCGTGGGGCCGGATTTTAATGTGGTATCGGTACGCTCCAGTATACAGGACTGTTACCAGCAGGTAATCTCTGACCTCAGATCGGCGGTCCGGCTTTTGCCTGTTTCGCCACAGCATGTGATGCGTCCTTCCAGACCTGCGGCATATGGTATGTTGGCAAGGGTATCTCTGGGTATGGGTGACTATGGGCAGGCAGGGCTTTACGCGGATTCCTGTCTTCAGCTGACAGGAAATCTGGTCGACTATAATACTTTGAGCCCATCGGCAGCCTTCCCCATTCCCAGGTTTAATGCGGAGGTGGTATTCAACAGTTCCATGCCGGCCACGACGAATTCGATCAGCGGACGGGTCGATTCTGCGCTGTATCAGTCCTATTCGGAGAACGATCTGAGGAAAAAGATTTATTTCAAGGCATTTGCTGTGTCCTCAGGTGGGGGGATGGGTTTTAAGGGAAGTTACTATGGCGCGAATAATCTTTTTAACGGGATCGCAGTAGATGAAATGATGCTCATCAGGGCGGAAAGTTATGCCAGAGGGGGAAAGAATTTATCGGCCCTGGCGGATCTGAATGCACTTTTGGTCAAACGGTATATGACAGGGAGTTATGTTGCCTACACGGTTTCCGGCGTTCCGGATGTGCTTGGCCTTGTATTAAAAGAGAGAAGGAAAGAATTGGTGTTCAGAGGGCTGAGGTGGCCGGACCTCAAACGTCTGAACAGGGAGTCACGGTTTGCGGTGACCATTAAAAGAGTGTTGAACGGTGTGGTTTATTCAGTGCCGCCAAATGATAAAAGATATGCAATCTGTATTCCAAATACAGTTATAGCGCAAAGTGGTATCCCACAGAATTAGGGGATTAAGTGGTCGAATGTATTTTTTAATGCTAAGTGAATTGGGATTGAAGGGGAGTCGAACCTAATGCCTTTAATGCTCGTAAATCAGTTTTTTGTAGCGAGTGAATGTTATGATAAACTAAAAACTCACCTCTGTTTAACAAGGCAGAACATAACAATCTTGCTTAAAAGATTAAGGCGTCGTTTTCTTAAAAAAAATATTATCTTTATGAAAGTAAATAGATTAAAAAAAATAGCCAGGGAATTGAAATTAGGCAAAAATATTTTGTAATTTATCTTCAATTTAGCTAATATTAATGGAATAGTAGAACAATGTTGGAATTAGGGGTTAAATGTGACAGTTATAAGTTGCCATTACATAAACGATTTTTTGATATATTAATTTCTAGCTTTTTTCTGATTTTACTGCTGCCATTATATGGTTTAATTGCATTTTTAATTATATTGGAATCTAAAGGCAACCCTATTTACAAATGTAGCAGAATAGGCCAAAATGGTAAAATGTTTATTTTGTTTAAGTTTAGGTCAATGTATTTAGGGGCTGACGGTGAACTTTTTCAATTTGATTATTTAAATCATTATTCCTTAGGTTATGGTTCGAGCCAAAAACCTGTTTTTATAAAACTTCGGAATGACCCGAGAGTAACAATTATTGGGAAATTTCTTCGAAGGACTAGTTTAGATGAACTCCCGCAATTCTTCAATATATTAATTGGAAACATGTCTCTTGTGGGAAATCGTCCCTTAACAAGTTATGAAGCTACGATGTTATCGTCAATGGGGCATCAGAAGCGTTTTTTAGCACCTGCAGGTCTAACAGGGCTTTGGCAAATTACTAAAAGGGGTAAAGATTTAATGTTTGAAAATGAGCGAATAAAATTGGATAATTTCTATGCCATGAAACAATCGGCGGGTTTGGACTTTAAGATAGTTATCAAAACTTTAAATTCAATGATTCAATATTCCTACGGATAAATTAAATTAAAATTATCATCCCGATGATTTCAGGAGAAATGAACAAATTTACAGAGGTATATTTATTGTACCTGAACGTTACGAAGAGTGTAGTTGTTTCCTTTGTGAAGATTTTGATTGTTAGGTGATTAATCTTTGTTTATCAAATTACAATTTCTATAATGAGAATTTTAGTAACAGGTGGTGCTGGATTTATAGGCAGTAATTTGTTGAAGATATTATTAGCAGACGAGAAGAACGAAGTCATTTGTCTAGATAATTTTGATGATTCTTACTCACGCAAATGGAAGCAGTTAAATATTCTGGAATTTGGTAGTTGTAAACGATTCACCTTTATTGAAGGTAATATTCTCGATAAAGATGAACTAAATAAAATCGATAATATAGAAATAATTATACATCTGGCTGCGAAGACTGGTGTTCGTAATAGCATTCATAATCCGGCAGAATACCATTTGACCAATGTGATTGGGACACAAAACCTACTTGATTTAGCAGTTAAAAAGAACGTAAAGCAGTTTGTTTTTTCTTCCTCAAGCAGTATTTATGGGGATAATCCGAACACACCTTGGATGGAAACCGAACTGCCTATGCCTATAAGCCCATATGCCTGTTCTAAAATGGAATGTGAAAGACTAGGGTATTTCAGCAGTAAGAAACATTCTTTACGCTTTATATCTCTTCGCTTTTTCACTGTTTACGGTCCTGGACAGCGACCAGATTTAGTGATTTATAAATTTTTTCAATCTATACTTTCGAACTCTCCAATTATAGTTTATGGTGACGGTTCAAGTAATCGAAGTTACACATATGTAGATGATGTTGTGTCCGGTATTATGAAAGCTATTGTATACGACAAGACAGAATTCGAAATAATTAACCTATGTAGTAAAGAAAAAGTAAACCTCCTTGAGTTAATCACGCTTATCGAGGTTATTTGTAACAAAAAGGCAATAGTTGAATGGCAAAACGAGCAAGCAGGGGATGTTCCTACAACTGAAGGGCAGAATTTTAAAGCAGAACAATTATTGGACTACTGTACTAAAACCGAGCTCCAAATCGGATTAGTGAAGTTTTATGAATGGTACATGTCGACAAGAGCATTCGTATAGTTTATTTATGGTAATAACTGACTACTGTCGGAATTTTATTTCTTTGAAGTTTTTCTGCCGCTTTTGTAATAATAGTAGTTTGTATTGAAAAGTCTGATCGCAGCTTCAATATTTTGTCTCTCATTCCGATTCGAATCTGGAAGTATTCTTTATCTATGAAGCTGATTTTCGGCATCTCGTTTTATTTATCGCGTATGATATTGCCAAAATGCACAGTTAATCAGGTTGAACTCTCTAATTAACAACATGGTTTTGAAAATGGAATTTTCTATTCATAGTAAATTATACTAGTTATATCTTAGATTTATTCTTAATTTCAAAACGCTGTTTTTTTGACGAGACTACCTGTCAGAAATCATCTTTATACGATTAGCAAAGCCGATATGAATCTTTTGTATGTAGTTGACCAATTTCCCTCTAGTTCAGAATACTTTATTCTTAATGAGATCCTTGAATTGCAGAAAAAGAAATGCAAAATCTTTATTCTTGCTCAGAAAAAGGGAAATGGATTGCCTCATTTGGTTGAGGCAATAGGTGGAAATGGAAACATATATTACAAACCCAGTTTTTTTTCATTTGACGCTATTATGGGCCACTTTTACATGATGTTATTCTTGAAATCCAGGTACGTGAAGATTTTAAAGGAGTTAGCGCCATCCTATAAAACATCCTATAGAACTTTTTTAAGGGAACTTAAGGTGTTTTCAAACGTAATGTCTTTCTCTTTTAAAGTCAGGAATATGGAATCTAAATTAATTCACGCTCATTTCTTATCTCTACCTTCAAGTATTGCGATG
The DNA here is from genome assembly GCF_004310665.1 of Pedobacter kyonggii. GTDB lineage: Bacteria > Bacteroidota > Bacteroidia > Sphingobacteriales > Sphingobacteriaceae > Pedobacter > Pedobacter kyonggii. Next base: position 58,906 of record NZ_SIXF01000002.1, read on the forward strand.
GGTATGTCTAAAGTTTTGAATATTCCATTTAGCTGTAGTGCTCATGCAAATGATATTTATGTGGCGAATAAGGATGATCTTATCAAAAAGGCAAATTCTACAGCATTCATTGTAACATGCACCTTATGTAATAAGGATTTTTTACATCAACTACTGGCCGATTGCAGTAAAATAAAAGTTAGTCATGTATATCACGGTATTGATTTAAGTAAGTGGGTAAGTAAAAAGAGAGATTTCCAGACTTTAACTGACAAAAAAATACGTATTCTTTCGATCGGAAGACTAGTAGAAAAGAAAGGAATTGTCTTTCTTCTTCAGGCTATCAAGATTCTAGTTTTGAAAGGTCTTAATGTAAAATGTTCTATAATTGGCGACGGGCCTTTAAGGAAGCAGCTTGAGGATTTTACGAAACGGAATGCCCTAGAAGACAATATAGTCCTTCATGGCTCATTGCCCCAAAAAGATATTATCTCATTTTATGGAGAGTCTGATATTTTCATTTTGCCCTGTGTTATTGCTGACAATGGTGATCGTGATGGTCTTCCAAATGTACTGGTGGAAGCTCTTGCAACTGGAATTCCAGCTATCTCAACCTCAGTTTCTGCAATTACAGAATTGATAACTCATGAGCAAACAGGAATTCTTGTAAAGGAAAAAGATCCGGACCAAATAGCGGAGGCAGTGCTAAGGCTTTCAGGAGATCCTGAATTATGTTCCTATTTATCGCGGAATGGTAGGGAAAAGGTCGAAAGGGAGTTTCAAATAAAAAACAGTACTGATCGGTTAATGGAATTATTTAACTCGATAAATGCAGCCTAATAAGAATAACAAGACTAGAATCTTATTGGGGCTGGAGGCTGCGGATGGAGGTGCACTTAAGCATGTAATTTATTTAGCAAATTATTTGAATAAAAACCTCTTTGATGTTACTGTGATCCTATCTCCCCGTTCAGACAATACCTATGACATTTTAAAAAGCATGACTGATATCGGAGTAAGACTGGTTTTTATTCCAATGATACGGAATGTCAATCCTTTAAAGGACTTTATAAGTTTCGTAAGGATTTTTTCATTTCTTAATAAAAATACTTTTGATATTGTTCATGCGCACAGTTCGAAGGCAGGAGCATTGTTTAGAGTTGCAGCTTGGTTTAAAAAAGTGCCGTTAACCATTTATACTCCCCACTGTTTTTACTTCCAAACCAAAAAAGGGCTTGGGAGAACTTACTATATCCTTATCGAAAAAATGTTAGGAAAAATAACCGATTATATCGTAGTTTCAGAACTTGAAAAAAACTATGGGCTCAAATACGGAATCGCTGATGGCAATAAAATGTTGAATATCAATAATGCCGTTAAATTTAATGAATACCAGCACCATGACAGCTGCTTTGTGAAAAAGAAATTTGGACTTGATGAAAATTGCATTGTTGTGGGCTCCGTTGGTAGATTGGTTGAACAAAAGGACTGGGCAACCTATCTATATGCCGCAAAGCGATTGCTATCCTCTTTTCCTAAAGTTATTTTTTTAATAGTTGGAGATGGCGAGCTTTATGATGGCTTGAAAGAGTTGACTGCTTCATTGGAAATAGCAGATAATGTCCGTATTATGGGATATTCAGCTAATATTAGTGAAATTTATTCAATAATTGATATTTATGTCAGCACATCGTTATGGGAGGGGCTGCCCTATGTTTTCTTAGAAGCAATGTGGTATAAGAAGCCAATTATTGCAACCCAATCAGGCGATGTGGGCAATGTTATAAAAGATGGTTTAAATGGCTATCTGATCCCACAGAAAGATCATATACATCTTTCGGATAAAATCCAAGAATTGATACTTAATAAAGCGATGTGCGTTCAATTTGGAGAAGAGGGATATAAAATAGTAAGCAGAAATTTTTCCTTTGAGGAATTTATCGATAAACATGAAAAATTGTATCTGAGCCATCATCAATCTTCGGAAATATAAAATGATTGATTTAAATAGATTTTAGAGGTTAAAAATATACGAACATGCAGTCATTTTTAAAGCTTCACAATTTTCTAAAGTCGAGCATTCTTAAAAAAATAGGTGAAAATCCGATATTGAGATCTTCGATTTTAATCGGCATAATCACCGCATTTGTTAAGCTGTTAGGTTATGGGGAAAAAGTTGTCCTAGCATATAAATTTGGAACTGGATATGAAATTGATGTATACAATACTATTACTACCATCATTTTCAGTTTCTTTTTTATGGTCAGGGAAATAATTGAACCGGGATTTCTCAATGGATTTCTAAAAGCGATGAATTCTGATAATGAAACTGCTGCATGGGGCTTATTCAATAGAATTTTTATATATATATTTTTTTCCGCCCTATTACTCTCTGTGTTCGTATATTTTATGCCCTCTGTTTTAATAGATATGTTTTCACCTGGCTTCAGTGGTCAAAAGAAAGAGATGGCAATGTTAATGCTCAAGATAGCTTTTCCTGCTTGTATCTTTCTTTCACTTTCGGCCCTGACTAACATCGCATTGAATGGGCTGAAAATATTTGCAATACCTGCTTCAGGCGATCTCGTTTTTAAAGTTTGTATATTATTATCAATAGTTGGTTTATACAATCTTTGTGGTATTTACTCGGTTATGGTAGGAATTCTAGTTGGAGGGTTGTTGAAACTGCTTGTTCATATGTTGGTTTTGTTCAAGCATTTTACAATTAAGAACCTAAATCCTGGCTCTATTCATTTGCAGCATGTTTGGAAGCTTACCTGGCCGATTCTGATTGGGGTGATTTTCTCCCAGATAAGTAATTTAACAGATAATATCTTCGCATCATACCTCCAAGACGGGGCCATTTCTGCGTTGAACTATTCTAAAAAAATTATCGACCTTCCAATCTTGGTTTTTCCTTACATTCTGAGCGTCTGCATATTTCCATATTTTTCTGAGCTAGCAATCAAAAAGAGAAAAAAAGAGCTTAATAGGTTGTTTTTTAAGTCATTATCATGGATCGTTCTGGTATTTGTGCCACTAGCTGTCTTATTCTTTATGTTTTCATATGAGATCACTGAAGTAGCTTTTAAAAGGGGGGCATTTAATGAATACTCCACTTTTTTGACCTCAAATCCGTTAGCTATTTATGCAATCGGTCTGCCTTTTTTTGCGATAGAAACTGTATTGGTGATTTTTTATTTTTCAAATGGAGATACCAGAACACCCATAGTAACAGGAATTATATGTGTTTTTGCAAATATAATATTAACTTATTTATTAGTAAAGATTCTTGGTTACATCGGTGTGGCTCTAGCGCATGTATTAGCAAAGACGGCAAAAGTTGTCATTCTTCTATTTTTATTGAGGACTAAAGATATACGGCTAAAGGGCGCCAAAGTAATTTCTTTTTTATTTAAGATAATTTCCTCCTCGTTTCTTATCATGTTGTTCTTTTTCATTCTTCAACGCTACATTCACCATGATACTTTTTCAACTAACTATTTAAGGTTTATCTTTTTAACCATTGTCTCCTTATCTGGCTTTGGTCTGTACGTTTTCAGTCTTTGGGTGCTAAGGATCCAAAAAGATATGTACTGATTTATCTGTCTAAAGTATCTACCGGCAAGATGTAATATTCGAGAAAATTTCAGATGTCATTATTGAAGTACGCTTATAAGCATTGATCATATACTTCTGGACTTTCCGTCTGTAATGTTTATACTACATATTGAACAGGTTTTATTTTACATTCAATTAAAATTTATTGTATATTCGAGCAATGATTTATAGTTGCCGAATATCATAGTTACAAATTGATGACATCTATTGCTTTTTATAACAATTGTATAATTATACTTTCAATAAGTACGATCCTTTCTTGCATAATTGTTTACAGGACCTTTAAATTACATAAGAGAGTAGTAAAACTGAATGATCTATTCTACTTAGGTCATGTTTTTTTTCTCACCATTTTTATTTTTTTTATTTATTCGTATTCCTTTCTTAGTATAAAATTTACTCAGGAAAAAAAAATATTTAATAAGAAACTTTGGAAGGCGGATATGGAGGGGCGGTCAACAATAGTTGATGATCTGATAGATAACAATATCCTTCGGACCAGACTAGAAACAGAAGTTATAGACCTGTTGGGAAAGCCAATCAGAACTTACAATGAAAATAAGCTTACCAAACTGGCATATTATGTTGGTTTTAGAAATAAGCCATTTGCAGTCGATCCTGAGTTTCTTATCATAGAGATGAAAAATGGACATGTAGGTAACTACTATTTACAAGAGGGGGTACCCTACCGCAATTGACAATGTCGTTTCACATTCACTTCAAAAGGACGATATGTTTTTCAGAGTATATTAAGCAGTTGACAAGAATTCCATGAAAAAATTAGATTATCTCAAATATTTAACTTTTATACTTTTTGTACTATTTTTATGCTGTGAGGCTTATCTTAGGATGTTCAAGGCAGAAAATATGGTTCTCCATGACTACCCGAAAATTTATCGTTTTGATCGGGATGTTGGGTATAAGGGAATACCAAATATAGATGGTTATATTAGACGGCCCAGTATAGATAAGCATTTTAAATTAAATAATTTTGGTTTTTACGGTCCAGATTTTTCTTTGGAACACGCTGATTCTGTATTTCGCATAATTATTGTTGGTTCATCTGTTGCCCAAGGTATGTGGGCTAATCAGAAGGAGTCATTTGCCTCTTTGCTCAATGACAGATTCAAAAGAGAAAACTTTAAAGTTGAGGTGATTAACTGCGGGATTTCTGGAGCGAGTAGGGGGCTTAAGAATATAAGATCAGCAAGAGAAATAGCAACCAAATTCAGGCCTAACTTGATTTTATTTGAATTAGCCCTACCTATAAATGATATAAATTATTCTAGAGAGACCTATAGAGATTATTCAATCTTATTCACAGGCAATAATCTTGATGAATTTAAGCATTCAAAATTTGTTGCCCAGAGGAAGGTTGATCTTATTAAATCCCATAGCTTGATTACTGAATTGGCCAATTATTCTTATGTAATAAGATTCTTATACAGGAGGAGTTCCGATAGTTGGGGCACTATGATGAACTGCTGGAAAATATATTCCGAAAACAGTGCCGATAGTTGGTTGTATTATTCTTCAGAGCAGCTCAATATGGAACAGAGCTTGACTGAAATTAATAAATTGAGCGCTGACCTTGTGCGTGTAAATTGCAGACTTGTTACGTTTGAATACGGTTCATCATTATTTGATAATAAATACGAAAGAAAATTCTCTAATATCGGACTTAACTTACCTTTGGATAAGGATCAATATCATCATGAACTTGATGGGCATCCTAATTTAAAGGGAGATCTTATCATTGCTGAAAGTTTATTTAAAGTCTTAAAGGATAGGTACATTCCAACAGTTTTTCTTCCTAAAACATGATATGTGGAGAGGCTTTAAAATGATTTGTCTGAAAAATTATAAAAATCAATCTCCTCTAGGAGTATTTCTCCATGTGAAATCAGTTGATCTACTGCTATCGAAACGGAATACCTAGGGTCGAACTTAATATTATAAATGCGCCAGTTTCTGCTACTATGGGTCACCACCCCATCATTATCTGAATTCACCTTTTTTAAAGGTATTGATAAGCCCCGTCCATCTGCCTTTATAACGGCCTCTTTCATTGTCCAAAGATCATAGAATCGTTTTAAACTATCATCGCTGCTGTTAATTGTTTTCCATTCCCCATCGGAAAATATGTGTTTTAGCAGAGAAATATCAATTGGTTTGATTTCTTCTATATCGATGCCTGGAGTGAGGAAATCAGAAAAAGCACATAGTACATAACTTCCTGAATGAGAAATATTAAAACCTAGATTAAAGTCAAAATAGGGTTTTCCAAATTTATTGTATTTTAATCTGTTCAGATTTTCTATATCAATCTGATGATATTCAAGTGCTTTCGCTAATAATAGTTTTCCAAATAAGTGTAGATGTCTATCCTGCCATCTTGTATATCTTGCATTGGATTCTTTAAGAGTTTTCGGTAGGGTATTGAAATGCTTATCCCATATTTCGCTTGGCATCTGAACCCTTATACGTGTAAAGTAAATGTGTATCATAAGAAGTTATCAGATTGTTCAATAGCTTCTTTATAAACCTGAAAAGTTTTATCAGCTGCTGTTTGCCAAGTATATCTTTCTGCCCATTTCAATCCTTTATTGCTAATTAATTCTCTTTGCTCACTATCTTGCATCAGTATCCTTATAGCGTTAAGGATTTCCGAAATGCTGAATGGATCTACCTGAAGGCAAATGCCTCCAGAAATCTCTGGTAAAGCTCCTTTATTTGAAATAATTACCGGACATCCACACGCCATCGCTTCGATTACGGGTATGCCGAAACCCTCATAAAAAGAGGGGAAAATAAGCATGTCTGCAAGTGAATAAATTGCCGGTAAATATGCATCATCTATGTAACCTAAAAATAACACATCATTTTGAAGATTTCTACTTTTTACTAAATTGAAGATTGACGCATATTTCCAGCCAGGCTTTCCGACAATAACAAGCTTGTGTCTGGTTAGCGTCTGTTTTTTTAACTCATCATATGCTTTGATTATTGCATCAATATTTTTTTTTGGTTCCAAATTGCCTACAAAAAGTAAGAATCTATCCGGTAGTTTCAGTTTGAATATAACCGAATCCAAGAAAATCTGATCAGTAACTCTACTGAATCTACTGTCTATGCCGGGATAAATGACGTGAATTTTATCCTCATTTATTTTTGGAAATTTATTAATGATATCTTTTTTTACCGTGTTTGAAACTGCAATTATTTTGCGAGCGCTATTGATTGATTTTGCCAGAAGGAGATTATAATAGATAGCTGTTTCGTTCTGACATAAGTCGGGGTAATCAAGAGCAATCAGATCATGTATAGTTATGATACTGTTGGTTTTCAAGAACAAGGGAAGGACATAGCCAGGGGAATGGTATAAGTGGAACTTGTTCTTGTGTAAATATGATGGTAGCATGAAATTTTCAAGGTATATTCTGCTGTATCTTCCAAATGTGCTGATATCAACCCGTTTTATCCCTAGGCTTTTACTTTCCAATATTGTACCCTCATACTTGGTACTTAGCAATACTTCAATTTTATGACAGTTCGACTCCAGACTGCTTAGGGCTTCTACTAAATATTCAATTGAATATTGGACTCCAGAATGTTCACTTTTCAGCAATAATCCATTGATCAAGATATTTTTCATAAACCCGGTTGATGGAATTATTTAATATCATCGTTATTTACCCCTCTTTTATTTTTTTTAATTTTTTCATCTAATCCCCCAAAGCGATAATAAAAATTGATGTAGATCCCACGATAGTAAGATTTAATATCAGATTGCTGCGTGAAAAAATCAGTATTTGAAAGAGTTGTCGCATGCCTGAATTTCTGAAGCGGATTTTTAAGATTCATAAAAATCCCAGCTTTTTTCTTTAAAAATTCTTTGTTTACTATTATCGATGAATTGTAGTATTCATTCAAACTTCCCTGAAGCAGTACGGATCGGCTGGTATAGCCGAAATTAAATGAAAGTCGCCAGTCATGTTCTAACTTATATGAAAGACTTGCATTTGAATTCGCCTGAATTCCAGAGTTTTTTTGCAGCTCATTGTTTATATAACCCTGTAGCCATGTATAAGAGGCCCTCCCGTTTATGTTTAAGTTTAGCTTTTTTGTGATCGGATAAGAGTAGCTTATATTTAAACCTGTATTTTCACTTTTTCCAATATTATAATAAGTAGAACGACTTATAGAATCTAATCCTAAACTAATTAGATTTTGAATTGTGTTATGTGCAAATGAGTAATCGGCACTGATCATAAAATAACCTTTTGTAGACTGACTATAACCGAATTCAAAATTATGGTTAACCACGGGCAAAAGATTTGGATTACCTGAATAATAGAAAAGGGGGTTGGACTTGTTCACAAATGGGTTTAGCTGCGCAATTCCAGGGCGCTGCAGTCGCTGACTATATCCAAAATTCAGGCTTCTTGCATTATTGAGATTCCGCTGAACTGATAATGAGGGAATGAAATTGCTGTAATTATTATTGATAGCTGTGCTTAGCGATAACGAATTGGCATTAATTGTAGTTCTTTCTAATCTAAATCCAAGCTTTATGCCCCAATTTTTTAATTTTAAATAATAAGAGTTGTATGCGCTGTATATATTTTGCAAATAGTCGAATTTATCGGACTCCGTTGGGATTTTGATTTCAGGTGTATCGAAGTTGCCTGTTAAAAACTCGCTATAGTTCTTTCTTGAAATAAATTTTATCCCACCCTCGATATCAAGATTTTTCAGCGGATGTACGTAATCAAGCTGAAAGGTTTGTTCCTGAGACCCCGATCCATTTTGCTGCCAGAGATCGTCGTTGTAATAATTGAATTTTTCGGTTGCGGCGTTTGTTATGTTCTGGTCATTGTCAAAAGTAATCAGTTTGTAAGAGGTAGTAAATAGTCTGTTTTTATTGTTTTTAAATCCCCTTTGATAATTTACACCTATGTCATAACCATTAATATGAGACCTGTTGTTATAATTTAATCTGTATAACTTATCAATATCATTATTTTTATTAAAGATTCTAAATAGATCATTTTCAGTTTGATCACCCTTTTCAAAATTTAAAGCGAATGATCCAGTGACCAAGTTCAGAGAATCAATGTCATAACTTATTTCGATATTACCATCTTTATGATTGCCATCGCTTCTATTTGCTCCTTCCTGCAGAACTTTTGAGCCAAATGGGTCATTTTGGATCCGATAGTTATTGATCTCGGTATGGGGAGGGTTGTTCAGTAGTCCCATCATGAAGCCCGAGATACCAAATTTTTTTCTTTTTAATGTAAGCTCGCTCCAAAAGCCTTCGCCGATTAACGAATTAAAAAAGGTGCCGATCAATGCATTGTATCCATCGTTTTTGTTTTGGGTGGTAATAATGTTGATTATGCCGGAGACTCCCTCACTATCATACTTAGCAGGAGGAGTAGTAATTACTTCTATTTTTTGCATATGGAGGGCCGGCATACTTAATAATATTTCTCTCGGATTTCTAGTCAGTATTCCAGAAGATCTCCCATTGATCAAAATTAGGTATTTTGAGCTTCCCTTTAACTGGATTTTATCGTCTGCATCCAATGAAATGAGTGGCACTTTTCTCATAATATCCAGAGCATTCTGCCCTTTACTGTCTGGGTCTGCTTGTACATCGTAGATAATCCTGTCAGTTTCCTGTTTTATTATCGGCTTCTGTGCGCTTACGTTTATTTCTTTTAACTCATTTGTCCTGCTATTCAATAAAATGTTACCCAGATCAATATTTTCACTTTTTATTTTTATTGAATCAATATAGATCGTTTTTGCGGTGTAACCTACCGCATTAATGGCGACACTCGTAGCCTCTGCCGAAACTTTCTCCAATAAAAAACTGCCATCGGTTTTCGAAAGAGTACTTCGAACAGGCAGACCTTTAATGGAGTTTAATGTTACTGTTACATAGCTTATAGGGGCATTGGTGATTGAATCCCGAATCCTACCCTTAATGATATGATTGTTAGATTTTTCCTGCGCAAATGAGAAGATATGTGAGCTTATAAAGATTATCGTGAGCGCGAATTTTATTTTCATTAATTTCTTAATTTATTTTGTTAGTATTACATCGCAAAATAACAATTTATACATAAATATATCTTAAACCTGATGATGTATTGTATATTTTTTTTTGATATAGGTATTTAAATATATCAGTAAAAGTATTATTTATTTTATAATATTAAAATCAGTTGGAATTGGAAACATTTGAGACACAGGACAAATTAATAGAAATAATCCACCATCTAGACCGTAGAGTCGGCAATACACCTTTATTAAGACTTTTAAAATCACCTAATTTATATGCCAAGATAGAGTATACTCAATTCACTCATAGTATTAAAATACGTCCTGCGATGTATATAATGAGAGAGGCAATACTTTCTGGGGTAGTCAATACTGACACTACAATTATAGAGTCTACCTCCGGCAATTTTGGAATAGCTTTAGCACATATCTGTTTTGCCCTGAACTTGAAATTCATTGCGGTAATTGATTCAAATACACCGCAAGAAAAACAAAAGATGTTAAAGTTACTGGCTTATAAAGTAGTGACTATTGATAAGGAGGACAATCAGGGTGGATATCTGATCAATAGGATCAAGTTCGTTAATGATTACATGGATGATCATACAAATTGTTTCAATCCAAATCAATACAGTAACGTAGGAAATCCTGATAGCTATTATTATGGGCTTAGTGAAGAAATTATAAGATCTTTTGCTCACCTTGATGTTGTTTTTCTTAGTGTTAGTTCAGGAGGTACCATTACAGGCTTATCACGACGTTTGAAAGAAGCTTATCCAAATATTAAGATTGTAGGCATTGATGTCGAGGGGTCACAGATCTTTTCTTCTGAGCCAAAAAAAAGAAGACTTTCGGGAATTGGCTCAAGTATAAGGTCGGAGGTGATTGAAATGGCACATATTGATGAGTTTGTTATTTTAAGTGACCAAGCCGTGGTCGATGGATGCAAACTGCTCTACAGAAATGAACTAATATTTGCGGGCATATCATCGGGTGCCGCTTATGCCGTAGCATATAGGCATCATGAGATGTTTCCAGAGCAGACCGGCCTTTTTATATGTGCTGACGATGCACGTAGTTATCTTGATTTTTTTGAGGAAAACTGATTTAAATTTATGAGATATTTATCTGATCACGATTTTAACAACATAGAGATTGACTGGGGAAAATTAGTGGATACCATATACGACACCTGTTTTATTTTGAAAAGTGGCGTATATGCTCAACCGCTTAAAACGTATCTCCGTTACAAAAATCCAAGTAACAGGATTATAGCGATGCCTGCCTTTTTAGGAGGAGAGGCCAATATTTCAGGTATTAAATGGATAGCCAGTTTTCCTGATAATCTCTCTAAAAATATTAAACGGGCCCACTCGACCACTATTCTTAATCAGGCAGATACCGGATTGCCTCTGGCTATTATCAATACTGCAATCATCAGCGGTCTTAGAACGGCCGCGGTTTCAGGAGCGATAGTCAAGGAATGGATGAGCCGGAAGTCAGATATGAAAAGATCTTTGAGAATTGGTATTTCTGGCTTCGGTCCAATAGGTCAATTTCATATGCAGATGTTAAATTCATTATATGGAGAACAGATCAGTGAATTCCTGTTATATGATTTAAAATTGATTGATGTTGGGCTGTTTCCGAAGGACATCAAAAGCCGTGTGCTTATTTGCGATACCTGGCAAGATGCCTATAGAGATTCCGATTTGTTCTGTGCATGTACAACTACCCCTAACCGATATATAGATCTTGCTCCTCCTGATGGAAGTTTACAATTAAATGTATCACTTCGGGACTATAAGGCTTCAATAAGAAGTTATATTGATTTGATAGTAGTGGATGACTGGAATGAAGTATGCAGAGAAAATACCGATATAGAGCAGATGTACAATACCGAAGGCTTAAAGGAAGAAGACACAGTTAGCATCGTCGATTTCCTGTGCGAAAACAATACTCCAATTATAGGAAAAGAAGTAGTGATGTTTAATCCAATGGGAATGGCCGTATTCGACATTGCGGTAGCCAAACATTTTTATGATCGCTCTATTGCAGAGAAATTTGGCATAGAACTATAATTAATGTAATCAGATGAACGTTTTAACTTATCCTTTAATTCATTCCCAGAAGAGAATCTGGCATGTCGAAAAATTGTTCAGCGGTTTGCCAATACACCATCTTGCCGGTACTGCAATATATTCTACCGTGCTCGACTTCGATAAGCTGACTCAGGCCTTTTTTTTATTTGTCGAGAGTCATGATGCCGTAAGATTAAGGCTGTCAAATGAAGCGGGGGAAATGGAATTACAGTACATAGAAGAATATAAGCCCTTTGCTATTCCCTATTTTGATTTTAGTGTTGAGGCCGATCCCGAAAGATCATTTTCGGTTTGGCTGAAAAAGGAATCTGAGAGAACATTTGACTTTTATAACGAAGCGCTGTTTAGATTTGCTTTTTTTAAGTTAGATAATAACCGAGCAGGATATTTTATTAATTTCCATCATTTTATAGCGGATGGCTGGTCCATTCAGCTGTTTACGAAATTTGTCTCTCAGTCCTATAATGCGCTTGTGGCTGATCAGAAAATAATTTTTCCGGAAACCAGGTCATATATAGCATATTTACTTGATGAGCAACGGTACTTCAGTTCCTCTAAGTTCGAAAGAAATAAGAGATTTTGGCTTAACAAATTTGAATCTTTACCCTCGGTACTGCCAGTTGAGATCAATGCTGAATTGAAGGGAGAACTCAAGAAAGTACATATTTCTAGTGAAAATGGTAAAAAAATTAAAGAGATAGCTGAAAAATATGAGATCCCGCTAAGTACATTATTTCTGGCTCTAACATTTATTTACCAGCACTACGTTACTGGCTCGGATGACCTGGTTATCGGACTTCCTGTATTTAATCGTGCCCATCAAAACAAAAAAGACTTTGGCATGCTCACCAGCACTATGCCGCTAAGAATCGGTGTCGATAAAAAAACTTCTTTTGGTCTGTTTTTGAATATGCTGAGTAAAGAGTTAAAATATTCGTTTATACATCAAAAGTACCCGTATGATTTATTGGTGCGTGATCTGGAGTTAAGAGCAAAAGGATTTGATGGGCTTTTCGATGTCTGTTTTAATTTTTATAATACAGATCTACATCAAGCCAGTGGCATAGACACGTATTATGCCGAAATCGAGGAAATATATCCAGGCTTTCAGCTTTTTAATTTGTATATCGTCATTAAAGAGTGGTTAGGATCGGATCAGCTTGAGTTGAATTTCACCTATAAAACTTCCATCTACTCGGATGAGGACATAACTCACATGCATTCTGCTTTCTTACAAATGTTAGAAAGAATATCTTTGGATGATGATTGCACAGTGCTCGAATTGTTGAAAAGCCCTGCCTTTAGTTATCCATCACCGAGTGTTTTGGCAAAAGAAGGGCAAGAAATAACAGAAGAAGCTAAATATAAGCTTCTGTTTGAGTTTAATTCAACTTCGATTCCTATTTCAACTGAATATTCTTTGATGGAACTATTTGAAAATCAGGTTTCTAAGAATCCGCAGGCCATAGCTGTTAAAGATTTCAACCACAACTTGACTTACAGAGAACTTAACGCAAGGGCAAATAGCCTAGCTAGAGTATTAATAAAGAAAGGAGTCGGGGCGGAATCCATTATACCTATAATGGTTGAGCGTTCAATTGATATGGTAATCGGTATATTTGCTATACTCAAAGCCGGCGGGGCGTATCTACCCATTGACACTACTTTCCCTAAATCTAGGATCAGTTATATCCTAGAAGATAGTAAAGCTTTTTTTTTGCTGACAACCAGCGACTTGACTTTTTTAGTAGATGAGTCGGTCCAAATAATTTGCTTAGATAGTGGAATTGATAGAACAGAATCAGAGGATAATATTGGAGGTGTTTCATCTCCTAATGATCTAGCATACATCATTTATACATCGGGATCTACGGGTAATCCAAAAGGTGTAATGATAGAAAATCGCTCGCTATTAAATAGGCTGCAGTGGATGCAGCAGGCCTACCCAATATTCCCCGGTGATACTATTCTTCAAAAAACGTCTATTTCATTTGATGTATCCGTTTGGGAATTGTTCTGGTGGGCAATACAGGGAGCAACATTGGCATTGCTGGTTCCCAATGATGAGAAGTTTCCAGACAAAATAATTGATGCTATAGAGCACTTTGGGGTAACCACGATGCATTTCGTGCCTTCTATGTTCGGTGCATTTCTTGAAAGTCTGAATGACTCTATTCCTTCAGATGAAGGCGCCCTTGTGAATAAAATAAGATCTGTCCGGCAAATTTTTTCAAGTGGTGAAGCTTTGCTACCATGGCATGTTAACGAATTTAATAATAAGATCTTCAAACATAATGGGACTCAGCTGATCAATTTATACGGACCGACGGAAGCTACCATAGATGTTTCTTACTATAACTGCCCATCTGATATATATTGTGATCGGGTATTCATTGGGAACCCAATTAATAATATAAAATTATTTGTTCTAGGTGAGAATATGGAACTTTTGCCAATTGGTGAAATAGGCGAATTATATATTGAAGGCGTAGGGCTGGCAAGAGGCTATTTAAACAACCCTGAGCTTACGAAATCCAAGTTTGTTAATAATCCTTTTGACCGAAGTAAAAGATTATACAAAACTGGCGATCAGGTAAGATGGTCACTTGAAGGAAAGCTAGAGTATATCGGCAGGATTGATCATCAGGTTAAATTAAGAGGATATAGGATCGAGACTGGCGAAATAGAAATATCGTTATGTAGGCATTTCAATGTAAGAGATGCAGTTGTTACTATACAGGAAAATGCTAATAGTTCCAGGTTCTTATGTGCTTTTGTAATCCTAAAGGATCCATCTATTGAAAGTGATTTTAGGCTATTCTTGGAGGAATGGTTACCTGATTATATGATTCCTTCAGATTTTATTTCGATTAAGGAATTTCCATTAAACTTAAATGGTAAAATTGAAAGAAAGGCTCTAATTGTTAGGAATTATTTCAATAAAGACAAAAAATATGTTGCACCGGTTGGTGATATAGAAGTCAAACTCTCCAGTATTTGGGAATCGGTTCTTGGTGTGGAGAAAATAGGAATTCATGACAATTTTTTTTCAATTGGCGGTGATTCAATAAAATCTCTCAGTGTAATCTCAAAAGCAAAACACCAGAGCATTTTTTTTAATTTTCAGCAATTGTTTGAAAACCCGACAATTTTCGGACTGAGTAAAAGTATCTCAGTTAGCACTTGTGTAAGACCGTTAGATAGAGAAGAGATCAGACCGTTTGGAATGTTATCCGAGGAAGACCGGTCTTTGATACCAATAGGTATTGAAGATGCGTATCCATTATCCGTTTTACAGTCAGGATTAATTTTTCAATCGGAGATTTCAACTGGAAGCTCTTTATACCATGATGTATTCAGTTATAAAATCAAAGGTATTTTTTATAAAAGTGTTTTCGAAAAAGTAATAGAAGAACTTGTACGCAGGCACCCAATCATAAGAACGAGCTACCATCTTACTGGATTTAGCGAACATATACAGATGGTGCATTCTTCTGTCCCAATTCCCCTGGAAATAACAGATCTTCAGAGTACGCCCGCTTCTGATCAGAATAGTATTATAAAGGAATATGTCGACCGATTGAGGGCAAAAAAATTTACTTGGGAAAACCCTGGGTTAATCAGATTTCACTTCCATATTTTAAATGATAGCGAATATATATATACGTTAAGTTTTCATGATTCTGCATTGGACGGATGGAGTGTCAACACCCTGCATGCTGAATTATTTAATCTATACTATTCCTTTTTAAATCACAATGTGCCTGAAATGCCGACATTGAAATCCCAATTCCGAGACTTTATCGCAATGGAACGGCACACCGCGGCATCCAAAATGCATAAGGAATTTTGGGACAAAGCTTTAAAAGATTTTACTTATACCAAATTGCCAATCTGGCCCTTTCCTGACTCCAAGTCAGGAAAGGTAAAAGTTGATTTTTATAAGGTTCAATTACCCCAGGATTTTTCAGATGGTGTGAAGGATTTGGCCAGATCTATTGGAGTACCTGTGAAATCTGTACTACTGGCTGCACATATAAGGCTTTTGAGTGTATTGACAGGTGAAGAAGATATAATTACCGGATATGAATATAGCGGACGGCCAGAGGATATCGATGGAGAGAAAATTCTCGGTTTATTTCTAAATACACTCCCGTTCAGAGGAAAATGTGGAAGCGGAACCTGGCGTGATCTGATACTGGAAGTATATCAGCAGGAGCTGCAGTTAATACCACACCGTAGATATCCAATGGCACAAATCAAACAGAGTTGTAGTGGACAGATGCCTTTGTTCGAAACTGTATTCAATTTTACCCATTTTCACGTTTTAAAGGAATTGATGGAGCATAAGGGTTTTGATTTGACGGATGTGAAACTAGAAGCAGAAACTGAATTCATACTGCGTGCAGAATTTTCGCTTCATCCTTTTACAGATGAGATTTCTTTATGGTTACACTATCATAGTAATGTTTTCAATAGTGCTCAGATACAATCCATTTCGAGTTATTATAGGAAAATATTACAGAGTATGATTAATGATCCTTCTGCTTTCTATCAATCTGAGACAGTATTAAGTCCCGAAGAGATAGACATGCAGTTAATTAAGTTAAATAGCCATAAGGTCAGTTATCGGTCTGACCTATGTTTTTATCAGCTATTTGAAGAACATGCAAAGAAAGACCCGCTTTCTGCTGCTATATCTTTCGGGGATATAACTTGGAGTTATAAAGAACTCAATTCAATAGCAAATAATATTGCGTGGGGATTGAATTCACTCGGTGTTAATCGCGAAAAAGTAGTTGGTGTAATGATGGATAGGTGTTTAGACTGGGCAGCGACTATAATTGCGATTTTTAAGGCGGGTGGTACATATCTGCCGATAGACCCTGCTTATCCCACGGATAGAATCTGCGCTATGCTGGATAAATGTAAATGTTCGCTTGTCATAACAGGCGAAAGAAATACTGATATCGACTCACTTCACTTATCGCTTATCGCACAGTTCAGCGGAGCTGTTTATACCGTAAGTGAGCTAAGGGCTAAAACTGAATGTAGTGATAATTTAAATCTACCAGTTACCCCTGATAATTTAGCTTACATCATTTTTACTTCTGGATCTACTGGCCAGCCTAAAGGTGCAATGATAGAACATAAGGGTATGTTGAACCATCTTTTTTCAAAAGTAAATGATCTACAGCTAGGCAGCAAAGATATTATTGCGCAAAATGCTTCACATTGCTTTGACATATCTATCTGGCAACTGTTTTCAGCACTATTAGTAGGAGCCAGGACTATAATATATCCAAATCAACTAATACTAAAGCTGGATCAGTTTATTGAACATCTGGTTCGGGATAAGGTTACTATTTTAGAACTCGTACCTTCATATCTAGACCTTTTGATAACTTATACCGGAACTCATTTAATAAAATTTTACGACTTTAAATATCTGTTAGTGACCGGTGAGCCTGTTAAACCGAAACATGTAAAAAAATGGTTCTCGCAATATCCAAATATCCCCATAGTAAATGCTTATGGACCTACAGAAGCATCAGACGATATAACCCATCATATTATGTACGATTCGCCAGAGAGCCTTATAGTTCCTATAGGGAAGCCGGTCCAGAATCTTAATATTTACATTCTTGATAAAAATATGCAACTAGTGCCATTAGGCAGTTTCGGACAGATATGTGTTTCAGGAGTGGGTGTTGGTAGAGGGTATGTGAACGATACGGAACTTACTGACAAGGTTTTTACTTTGGATCCCTTTCATAAGGGAGAACAAATGCGGTTGTATAAAACTGGCGATATCGGCAGATGGCTTCCTGACGGAATATTGGAGCTGTCAGGAAGATTAGATGGACAGATTAAACTGAATGGCTTTCGCATTGAGATAGAAGAAGTGGAAAGTCACCTGCTGAACAGTAGCTTGGTTAAAGAGGTAGCAGTAATTTTACATAAAGGCGAGCTAATTGCCTTTATTGTTGCTAATGAATCATTTGATCTTAAGGTCTTGAAAGATTACTTTAAACTTAAGGCACCTTATTACATGCTTCCAGGTAAGTTTTACATGGTCGAAAAACTGCCATTAAGTTCAAATGGAAAAATTTTGAAAAATAAACTTTTTGAGCAGGTAGGTATGGGATATTTGGAAGTAGTAGTAAGTGAGGTACTTCCTCCTGAAACCACAACGGAAATCAAAATTGCAAGCGAATGGGCAAAGGTATTACGAATAGCTGAAGGCCATATACATAAACGAAGCAATTTTTTTGAAATTGGAGGACATTCTCTAAAAGCAATGGAGCTTGCATTCAATTCAAAGAAAAAATTTTCTATAAATGACCTATATAAATTTCCATTATTGGAAGATTTCGCGAATTATTTAGACAATAATCTGGATAGAAGAAATGATGATCTATTGATTGACTTTTCTGTAAGTGGGATTCCAAAAAGGCTGTCAATTATAGGGTGCACGTATGCAGGTGGCAACGCTATTAATTTTAAACCTTTTTTTGACTCGATTTTACAGGAATCATCGGAAATTGGATGTTATGCAATAGAATATCCTGGGCATACGTATGGAACTACAAACAATTACGAAGATATAGAAAAGACAGCTCTGTTGTGTCTCGAAAGAATCACTGAGCTAAACACTCCGATCGTAATCTGGGGACACTGCTCTGGAAGTGCGCTTGCACTAGAGATTGCAAGGCTTATGGAAGAAAGGGGAATGGATCTTAAACAGATCTTTTTAGGAGGAAAAGTATTATCCGGTAGGCTGATAAGAAAGGGGCGTCAGATTTTGAGCTCATTGCTATCACCGTTTATGGCAGTAAATGTGGACGGGATGAATGATGATCAAATAAAGAAATGGTTGATTGAAAAAAGTGGGTTTAAAGATTTTGAAACTCTTGGCGATCAGGAAAGTAAGTTTGTGATCAAAATGTTTAGACATGATGCCGCATCTGCTAATCAATATATTCAAAAGTGTCTGAAAGATGGGCATCCAAAGAAATTGAGAACCACTATATATAATGTGATCGCTAAAGATGATCTATTGACTAAAGGTTATCTTGAAAAATACAGAAATTGGAATTTCTTTTCAAACGATGTGAGATTGATTACAATCGAGAGCGGAGGTCATTACTTCTTGAGGTCAAGACCTACAGAAATATCGAAAATAATTAACGATTTAATATAAGATGCGTATTTTATTGCTATATTCAATTGTCGTAATTTATTTATCATTTTGTAATATTAAAAGGATCAAAATTTATAATATATGGATAAAAATATAGAAGAACTAAAAAGCATTATCAAGAGGGTAATTAAAAAGGACATAGATATCGAGCTGACAGATCCTTTGGACAAAATAGTATTGTCCTCTTTGACATTTGTCATTATTATGGGGGAGATTGAAAGGTCTTTTGATATGGAGATACCTGAAGATGAGATGGAACCGGAAAATTTTAAGGACATGGAGTCTATTTTAAATATGATCAATAGAGTTCAGCAAGATTAATGCCATTGTATTAACAATAGGGTTAGTCTTGTTTTGATGAAGTTATAAATAAATACCATGATAAATAGCTCAATTAAAGATGATATACTGAAAATTAATGTGGTTCCCTGCACAGCTTTTGACAGATATTTTATAACATTGGATGTAAATGCCACTTTCAATGAAGATGAAGTTTTTGAAGAGTATTCAAAACTCTATGATTTAATTACGGAAAGAAATATCATTCCGGTATACGAAAAGGTCTTTGGTAGTGAGGTACTAAAAGATAAATTATCCTTACTGAGAAATGCTCGGATAAAAGATTTTTTTCCATCCACACTAATCAATTATGAAACGGTAAAAGGTGCCCCATTATCCAGCGTTTTTATCTACGGGATAAAGCCTTATGAGGTTGACAAGGTCAAAATTAACAGAGCAGAGAATAAATCGATAGAGATAGTTTCCGAAAAGGCTTCTCAATTGTATCTGTTAAGTATTGACGGAGAAAATCAACACCTCATCAGCAATAACCCGTATTCTGATGTGTTCTTAGATTTAGACTTTTATTTACGAAACTGTGGATACTCCGCTAAATCGATAGCAAGGACATGGTTCTATATGTCAAACATTGATAGGAAGTATTGTGATTTCAATGACAGCAGGCTTGACTTTTTTGAGAAAGAAAATATATCATATGGTGATCAATCTAACTTTCTCCCGAGTAGCACATGCATCGGAGCTCCAGTTTTAAACAAAAGAGGAATACTCTTGGATGTGTATTGTCTTAAATCAATGGACCCGAGTGTTTTTTTAAAGAGAATTTACAACAAAAATCAAAATGAGGCCAATGGCGTGAGTTATAAGTTTAAACCTGCTTTTGCAAGGGGGACATTAATCTCAACTGAAAAATACAATGAAGTTCATATATCAGGTACCGCCAGTATTAATGAAAAAGGTGAATCCGTGCACCTGAATAATCCTTACCAACAGATCATCACTACATTGAAGAATGTATACTCAATATTGGAACAATATCAGATGGGGTTTGAGCACTTAGTTCAATCAACATGCTTTTTTAAAAAAAGTGAATATTATTCAGAATTTATGAAGGCCTTAGAGGATCTTAAAATAAACAATTTCTCTTTTACCTATTTAATAGGCGATGTCTGCCGTGATGAACTATTATTTGAGTTGGATTGTATTGCTGTAAAAAATCATAATGATGAAGATAGAGGTTAAATTAAATTTGGAAATTACAGATTTTCCAGAAAATATTCTTGTTCCCCTTGACTCCACCGGAACTATTTTTATCCCTTCATGGGGTAATTTAGCTGAACATTTTTATTTTTTGGTAGATTTCGAAAGAAGGAGAACGATAGCATTCCAGATAGATTTACACACACAGATAGCTTCATTCAAGGAAAGGATCACTTTAATTCATAAGGAAAAAAGTAGTCCGCATCAAATGACTTTCGACCAATTTCTATTTTGGTTAACAGTTCCACACAGCGGAGAATTTTATAAGAATTCACTATATGTAAGCTTTACCCATTGCCCGTTCTTCTTGCAGATTGACCTCACGGAAGTAAAGGCTTATTTGATCTATGATGAAAATTCTTCGTTGGAATATGTTTTTTCTTCCACAAACCAGATTTTAGAAGGGGTAATGTATATGTCTAGATGGAATATTTCACAGATGTATAGAAATGTTTATGAAAAAAATGCCAATGATGTCGATCTAGAGATATTAGCCTACGATCTAGAGCAGCAAGAATTTCGGAAAATAGATACTATTAAAGGACGAGATCAAATTCATACTACAAGCATCTCCTCAGATGGACGATACTTAGTTATGATTGAAATGAATACAAAACCCTCTGCTGAAAGTCTTTGCATAAGAAAGGAAGATGTAGCTAGAAAGATCCAGATCTTAGAAGAAGGGCTAACAGACTCATGGTGCTTTGTATATGATCTATTAAATATGCGGGTCAGTGATCAGAAGATTATCGGGGGGAGCCCGGCCCATATTGTATTCGATCGGGAGGAAAATATTATGTACCTTTCTAAACATCAGATAGGTATCAACGGCGGAAGCAACGGTGTAGATTTCTTTAGCTTTGGACCGGGAAGCCTTTCGAAATATAGGATCAACGATACGGGGGAGCTTGGACTGGAGGCCGACGTTTCGGATGATCACCTTATCAGGATACCGGGTCACACAATGTTTCGTTTCGAGGGGAATGACTTTATAATACTTCCGGTTACACCAGAACAGATATTTTTGATTGACGCAAAAAGTATGTCCGTTGAAAAAAGAATTTTACTAAGAGACGATATTAAAAGGATAGAATTTGTGGATGGTCCATTTGCCTATAGAGTAATGGCTCTTGATAGGTCCCCATATTCGGTTCAGGCTATAAATGAGAAACCTTATTTGTATTATAATAATGCCTCTACAATAGGTGTGTACAATATCAAAACTGGCCTAAAAGATTCCTTCAGATATGGGGAAGGCAAACATGTCGCAGGATGCGGACATTCGATTTTATTAAACGATACTATAAGTATAAATGGTAACTAATTCTTTAAAGCATGATTATAGCACTGGCCTCTCCAATATTTCCGGACTCTCTCGAAACTGGAATTACCACTGTTGAGCGGTTTATAAAAGAAGCTGCCTTGAGAAAGGCCGAAATTATTTGTTTTCCAGAGTCATATCTTCCAGGAATGCGGGGACTTGAATTTGAAATTGAGCCCCACTCCCAAGAACGACTAAAGTTTGCGCTTGAGAAAGTGTGTGCACTTGCGTTGGAACACAGCATAAATGTAATCATTCCCATGGACTGGGATAAAGATGGGAATATCCTGAATGTGGCTTTTGTTATTTCAGATAAGGGAGAAGTTATCGGTTGCCAAACTAAGAATCAGTTGGATCCTTCAGAAGACGCAATATTTATAGCTGGCGATACCCGGTCAGTTTTTACAATAAATGGTACGAAAATAGGGTTGGTTATCTGTCACGAAGGATTCAGGTATCCTGAGTCAGTACGTTGGGCGGCAACAAGGGGAGCTCAATTGGTATTTCATCCGTTTTGTGCAGGAAGCGACACTGATGGAGATATTTTAACTGAATGGGGAGCGAAAGATAATCCTTACTATGAAAAAGCAATGATATGCAGAGCGATGGAAAATAATATATTTTATGCGTCAGTTAATTATAGCTTTAAGTTTCCAGAAGCAGTTTCAAGTGTGATAAGTCCTGTTGGACAGTGCATAGCTCACTCTGAGTTCGGAAAAGAAGATTTATTAACCATCGATATTGACCTGGAATTGGCAACACGAGAGCTTGCAAAAAGATTCAGGCCAAAGTCCTTTCAATAAAAACTGCTTTTACGTATTTTAAACAATTTAGATTAGTTATGTTAGATACTTCGTTTGTAGACCTTAATAATATCTTTGAGTATTTGAAAAAGTCAAATGACAACTATATTGAGTTTTATGAAAAAGGTGAGAAATTAAAAAAAGAATTCAAAAATGTTTATCATGACGTTTTAAGGGTTTTATCCCATTTAAAAACTTTACATCTCATGAAGGGCGATAGGGTGGCCATTATAGGTACGACCTGTTATGAATATGTTATTGTGGATCTGGCGTGTGTAGTGATGGGAGTATTTACTGTTCCCCTTGATGAAAATAAAAAATATGAAATTGAAGATATTGTAGAAGAGTTTAAGGTTTCAACGGTCTTTACCAATCTTGAATTTTTAGACGATAGGGTTGTTACCTTTTCAGTGCTTTGCAGTAATAATGAAACACTTGCAAATTTTATACCGGCTAGATATGAAGCAGAAGAATCTTTTACAACAATATTCTCTTCTGGGACCCAGGGTATAAATAAAGCAGTTGAGGTAAGGGCAATCTCTTTTTTTGATCAGTTTGCAAGTGCCTCTGAAATGTTTGACATCGGACCGAAGGACAAAATGTTGGTCTTCTTACCGTTAAATATTTACCTAGAGAGGTGTTATATTTATTTAGCCATATTGCATGGCTTCAATCTTGTTATAGCTAGTCCAAATTATCTGTTTAAAGTTCTCAAAAATGATAAAATTACCTTTACAGTAGGTATCCCGTATTTTTTTGAAAGCCTCTATAATCTGTTCATGCTGAATGTACAGTCGGATGTTACTCTGCAAAATAAGTTGGCTGATCATCTGTCAGGCTTAAAAAAAATACATGACAATGATATTGTTCGGGTTTTCAAAGAATTTTTGGGTGGAGAAATGAGATTTTTCTTAACGGGTTCGGCTCCATGTAAAGTATTCATCATTGACTTTTATCATAAAATGGGGGTTCCATTATATGAAGGATATGGTATGAGTGAAATTTCCGGAATGCTAGCATTGAACTACCCAGGTAGTTATAGATTAGGAAGTGTTGGAAAAGTATTTCCAAATAAAGAAATAATGTTTGATGAGAACGAACAGATATTGGTAAGGGGAAAGTACATAAAAAACATACGATATTTTAATACCACCAAGTCTATAAATGATCAGACTTTTCTTGCTGAAGGATGGATAGCAACTGGTGATATTGGGTATTTGGATCAGGATGGCTACTTATTTATAACCGGACGGATCAAAGACTTGCTGATCTTATCTAATGGAAAAAAAATCCATCCTGGCCCAGTTGAACTTAGAATCAATACTCATGATTTTATCGATAATTGCGTTGTCGTAGGAAATGACAGGCCGTATTTGACAGTCTTAATCGTTGCTAAGAACAAGGAAATTGACAAAGATGCCATACATCATCTCCTAAGAGAAATAAATGATCATCTTCCAAAAGATGAGCGGGTAGGGAATTTCAATTTATTAGCTGAGCCATTTAGTACTGAAAATGGCACTTTGTTGCCATCTTTTAAGCTGAATAGGACATTAATTCACCAAAAGTTTACCGAAGAAATTGATAGCATGTACCTGACTAATCCTTATTAATTTATGGTGATAGATATGCATGCACATATAGCTTTTCATGAGCTATACCACCCCTTCTTTATAACGGGAGTACAAGAAGAGGCATTTGATGTTATAGGTAAAAGTGACATCGGTCTGTTGAACCCTGTTATTTTAAATAAAATCATCAAAAAAAGACTTGACGATCAAAATTGCAACGAATTACTTGCTCAAATGGAATTGGCTGGTATATCCAAGACAGTGCTGTTGATCGCCGACTGGGGCTATGGATTAGATGAGTCCAAGTTGAGCCTAGAATATCTTTATGGTTATTATCACGGTATTTTAACAAAAAATCCTGATAAATTTATAGTTTTCGCAGGTGCTGATCCACGGAGAGGGGATGAGGGATTACACCTTTTTGAAAGAGGGATAGTCAATTATAAATTTAAAGGGCTAAAATTATATCCACCTTGCGGATATGAATTAAATGATAAGCGTTTATATCCTTATTACGAATTATGTGGGCAATACAATATTCCGGTATTGACACATACCGGGCCTTCATTATCCAGCATGAAGATTGAAAGGGAGTACCCCAGTTCTATTTGTGAGGTGGCTTCCCAGTTTAGCGATGTCCGTTTTGTACTTGGTCATGCTGCATTTCAAAATTTCGATGTTAACCTATCAATAGCAAGGAAGTTCAAAAACGTTTTTCTTGAAAGTTCGGGTTTTCAAAAAGAATGTCATAATGAGTATTTTATCAAAAAATCTCTTGTAAGCTTATTTAGACATGTGCCAAATCAGGTTTTGTTTGGGACAGACTGGCCCATGTTCAATATGATGGGCACTCAAAAAAAATGGGTTGACTATTTTAAGGATCTCAATGTTATGAAGGACAGTTATTTGGAATTATTTTTTTATAAAAATGCTCAAGAAGTATTAAATCTAAGATAGCAGGATTGACAATAGTGGACGTTTTCTATTCTGATAAATCATTTAAATTGTCAGAATAAGGTTTAATATTTTAAGTTCAGGTGTGCTGATTTTCAATATTTGTTGTTACATTAGGGAAATAGAATAGACTTGAATGTATATATTAATAGTATGATAAAATGAAGAAAATTGACTTAATGTTGCTGCCATTCTGGTCCCCATTTATTCCTCCTTTGGGTATTTCTATATTAAAAAGCTTTTTAAATACATACGGAAATTTTGAAATCAAGACTCATGATCTCAATGCGGCTCCTGAATTCCTAGAGACTCATAGGACATACATGGCGCTTTTAAAAAAAGGCCTCCCTGAGAAGTATCAAGGAAATATTAATACCATTGGTAATTATTTACTGATGTATCACGCTGTCATACATTTCAGAAGATCCGAACATGTACCCTATCTGGAGCTGCTAAAAGAACTTATATACAAA
The DNA here is from genome assembly GCF_004310665.1 of Pedobacter kyonggii. Classification (GTDB taxonomy): domain Bacteria; phylum Bacteroidota; class Bacteroidia; order Sphingobacteriales; family Sphingobacteriaceae; genus Pedobacter; species Pedobacter kyonggii. Next base: position 84,563 of record NZ_SIXF01000002.1, read on the forward strand.
CATTTTAATTATGACATTGAGGAAGAAATACTGTGGGCGCTAGATAATGAATTGACTATTTTTTATAAAGGTTTGTCTGATTACATCGATAGATACGACAATGAAATAATCCCTGATGTTTTGGGGATGTCACTTTTTAACGGAAATATTGGCCCCTCACTTTTTGTAGCTAAAAAGATAAAGGAAAAGTACCCTGAAGTGAAAATTATTGTTGGCGGTGGGATATTCGCAGATCAGCTATTTCCTGGAGGACCGAATTTCAATGCCTTAATGCAGGAAATGTCTTCTTATCTAGATAAAATAATTGTTGGAGAAGGAGAGGTTTTATTTCTAAAATATCTGAATGGAGAATTAGATGATGCGAAAAAGATATATGACAGCAATAAAGATCTGAAGGATCCTGTATCTTTTTCAGAGCTACGTACCCCGGACTTTGATAATCTAGATATGGATAGATATCCATACATATCTACCTTTATATCCAGAAGTTGTCCCTTTCAGTGTCATTTCTGTTCTGAAACTATCCAATGGGGGAAATATAGAAAGAGAAGTATACCTGAGGCGGTAGAGGAGATGATTGTACTAAGTGAAAAGTATGATAGGTCGTTATTTCTATTGGGTGATTCATTATTGGATCCTATTATAACAAATCTATCTACCGAAATTCTCAAAACGGGTAGAAAATTGTTCTGGGACGGATATTTACGCGTTTCTAAGGCGGCTATGGTTTGGGAAAATGTCATGCTATGGAAAAGTGCGGGTTTTTACCGAGCGCGATTGGGCATTGAAAGTGGCTCGGACAAGGTTTTAACCCTAATGAATAAAGGAATAACCAAAGATGAGATAAGAAAAACGTTGAAGAACCTGGCTCTAGCTGGAATAAAGACCACCACATATTGGATCGCGGGATACCCTGGTGAAACAGACGAAGATTTTGAAGAAACATTGGATCTTTTGAGAGAATTGAATGAATATATATATTCTGCAGAATGCCATCCATTTGCTTTCTTTTTAAAAGGGCAAGTTGCCTCAGACAAATGGGCTACAGAACTGGGTGTTGATCCTGTTTTCTCAGACAGGTTAAGTGAACAAACTATGATGCAAACTTGGAGAGTGAAAGGCTCTACAGATCTTTATAATAACCAAAAGAGGGCGTTTAAGTTTAACAAAGTTTGTGAGGAGTATAAAATTCAGAACCCATATAATTTTTCAGAGTGGTACATCGCTGATAGGAGATGGAAAAAACTTCATAACAATTCAGTCCCGTCTTTGGTAGAGTTGCAACGAGAATATAAAGTGGTGATCTAAATTTTGAAATGACTTTAGTGACTAGTTTAACAAGAAAATAAATGTTTATGCAAAATTCTAATTTAATGCCTTTGGTCTCTAAGAAAGTGGCTATCGTTACGAATAATACCAACTGCGAACGTCATGTCCAATATTATTCAACACTCGAACGGTATTTTATCGCGAATAATTGGATTATATGTGACTCCTTTGATGTAGACATGGTTGTCATAAGTGGCTGCGGCTTCCATAACCTAATGTTGGAAAAGGTGAAAAATTTGCTTTTAGAGCTTGAATCCATTGGTTTTGCAAATAATGTAGTAATGACAGGGTGCATTCCTACAACCCATGAAGAAGAGTGGAAGAGATCTTTTTCAGGGACACTTGTAAAGCTGAATTTTGAAACAACTATTGACAATCTTATCAATGCGGTTGTTCCCTATAAAGATGTCAACCTTACCAATATTATACGTCCACACAAAAAAAGTGAAATTACCGAAGAGTCCAAAATCTTTCATATTAAAATATCCAATGGTTGTATACGTAAATGCACTTTTTGTGTAATATATAAAGCTAAAGGCAAACACATTAGTGTTCCCGCTGAAGAAATAAAAGCTCAGTTCATAAAAGGAATAGATGATGGGTATAGTAAATTCTACCTAATGGGGGAAGATACCTTTGCGTATGGTACAGATTCTGGTACAACGATAATCGAGTTGATAGAAAGCTTGTTACTTATTCAGCCTAATGTTGAATTTAATTTTAGTAACATGGATCATAAGTGGCTGGTAGAATATATTGATGATATCATATCGCTTTGCAAAAGAGGGGCTATAAAAAACCTGCATTTGGGAATGCAACACACAAATGATGAGCTATTGATCCGTATGGGGCGGGGAGGAACCGATCATAAAAAAACTTACGACGCAATAGTAAAGTTAAAGACAGCCTGTCCGTATCTTTTTCTCGGCGTAGATATTATAGTTGGTTTCCCTGGTGAGACTGAAACAATGTTCAAGGAATTGTTGGAGTTTTTTAAAAATGAAAAGTACATTGACAATGTTCAGCATAATGGCTATAGTGCTGTTGAGGGGGCTCCCTCATCGTCATTCTCAGAAAAATTACAAGATAAAGTTATAATTTCTAGGTTTGTTCAGATGACTAAAGTATTGGAAAGCCGTAGTCCTTTCAATCGGTTGCAAACGGAAACAAATTTTGATGTGACATATCAGGAAACTAAAGATAATGACTACTCTTTTGTGAAGGATTCTTTCCTTGATCAATGTTAGTATCATAATTCTTCCAGAATGAATTATAGCAATTATGTATTAAACTCATATAGTCATTCTGCACGGGCAATGGTCTATATAGGTTGATTTTCTGAAGATATAAACACTGCATTATAAAACATGAACGCTTATCCTTTGACCTCATCTCAACTTCCAATTTGGCTCCTAAGCCAAAATGAAAGACTTTCCCTGGTCTACAATAATATTGTTGCTTACGATATGTTCGGTGAAGTTGATTATGATCGGTTTAGTGTTAGCATAAATGTGCTACTAAAAAGGCAAGAAGCATTAAGGACAGCTTTTATAAAAAATCGAGAAGGTGGGATCGAGCAGTACATACTTCCTTATTTTTTTTACAAACCTGAGCTTATTTCATACGAAGAAAAAGAAGGAACAAATCTGAGTGATTGGATAAATACATTAAATGATACTGCCATTAATCTTGAAACTGACAATTTATTCAGGTTTATTTTAATTAAAGTTGAGGCAAAAAGATTTATTTTCGTTGCTATAGTTCATCATATTATTTCTGATGGATGGTCTTTCAATTTAATAGCTAAGGAAATATTTCAACATTATAATGGATTAGAACAATCTGATCTGCTCCTCAATTATAGCGACTATCTTGGTGGAGTATACCCAGTCATACCTTCGGGCGAAGATTTTTGGTTAAAACAGTTCCTGGACAAAAATTACGAGGCAAATCCGATTCGATTGGATAGGGTAAGAGCTCAGGACAGGACGTATGCCGGAAATAGCGTAAACTTTGAGCTTACAGCACAACAATCGGTAGAACTGAAAACCTGGCTTTTTAAAAATAAGCTCTCCTTATTTATCGGACTGGTTGGTATCTACTATCTACTCATCCATAAAATGAGTAATGCTGGTTTTGTTGTTATAGGTGCTCCTTTCGATCAGAGAGCCAACGAAGATCAACGCAATCTCCTTGGCATGTTTGTAAATACTGTTGCAATGCCAATAGAAATTGATCATCAATTAACCATCAACCAGTTTTTTAAATTAGTTAAAGATAAGGTTATAGATTTCTATAATCATCAAACGTATCCATTCAATGAGTTGGTTAGTAAGCTGAAGGTAGAAAGAAAAGTAAATGAGAATCCCTTATTTGAAATCATGTTCGCTCTACAGGATAAACAGTTCGAGGATGAGGTTGATGATCTGCAGGTAAAATGGTTGCTTTGCAAAAAAAAGGTTGCACATTTTGAACTGTTTCTTCAAGCATTTGATTTGGGAAATCAGCTTAAATTTGAGATGATTTATGATAAAAGCATTTATGATTTATCTACGATAAATAAAATAACGCAATATTATAAGGAGATCGTAAGCACAGTCTTGGAAAATCCCAATAGTAAAATTGCTGAAATCAAATTCAGAATTGATCAATCCATAGTGAAGTACGACCAAGAGGACGTTTTGATAAATGGCCAAATCACCCTAGCTGAGTTACTGGAAAAATCGTATGCCGCAAATCTTACGAGAATTGCGATAAGAACTGATACTAAATGCTTTTCATACGGAGAACTAGAGGCCAAGTCGTGCCAGATTGCAAACTTATTGCTTTCAAAAGGGGTCAAACCCAATGACATTGTCGCGGTTATTTGTAAGCGATCACCGGAATTGATATTTGCAGCCCACGGAATTATCCGTGCGGGTGCAGCTTATATGCCCCTTGATCCTTCCCTGCCCGAAAAGTGGATAAAGAATGTCCTAAAAGCTAGTGGTGCAAAGATTTTGATGGCTGATAAGCATTATTTCGAATCAGATATTGATCTTGTTTTGTTAAGCGAGGATATCCTTAATTCCGTAGTCGTAAGCCCTTTAAAGCTCATAAATAAGATTGATGACCTTATTTATGTTATTTACACCTCTGGTTCTACAGGTGATCCAAAAGGGGTGATGATTGAACACAAAGCTATTATCAATCGTGATTTGTGGCTGCATGAAAAGTATCCCATACAACACCAAGATGTCATGATTCTGAAGACACCAATAATGTTTGATGTTTCTGTATGGGAAATATTCTGGTGGGTCAAAACCGGTTCCAGTGTCTACATACTCGAAGATGGGCTAGAAAAGGATCCTGAACAGATTATGATAAAAATTAAAGGTGGGGAAGTCACGATTATTCATTTTGTCCCGTCATTTCTTGACTTATTTATTTCATATGTGAAGAAAAGTGATCAGACGTTATTTGATAAATTAAAATATATATATTCCAGTGGCGAAGCCCTTCTCGCTAACACAGTAAATGATTTTAATGATATAACCCTCGGCACTAAGGTTAGGCTAATTAATCTTTATGGCCCTGCAGAAACCATAGAGGTATCTTATTATACCTGTCCCAAAGAGAAAATATCAAGGGTGCCAATCGGAAAACCTATAGATAATTTTAAGATCTATATCGTAGATCACCATATGCAACTGCTACCAGCTTGTATTGAAGGAGAACTGTGTGTTTCGGGAATAGGAGTTGCTCGGGGATATCTAAATAAAATAGAGCTGACCCGTGAAAAGTTTATTGATAATCCATTTGAAGAAGGTACCCGGTTATATAAGACTGGCGACTTAGCAAGATGGTTACCCGATGGAAACATCGAATATTTAGGTAGGATAGATGAGCAGGTCAAGATAAGGGGCAATCGGATTGAATTGGGACAAATCGAAAATAGTCTTTTAGATCTTGCATATGTAAAAGAGGCAGCTGCACTTGTAAAGGAAAAAAATGGCGAAAAATATCTGGTCTGTTATTTTACAAGTGAACTCATTTGTGACATAGATGAGATTAGAGCTTACCTTGAAGAGTCTATCCCTGAATATATGATCCCTTCTTTTTTTGCCCAGATTGATGAAATGCCTCGCACTAACAGCGGTAAAATTTCAAAAAAGATATTGGGGAAAAAGGAACTGACAGTTAGTTCTGAATCGTATTATGAGCCGACCAATGAGGTAGAAAGACAACTGACAATTATCTGGGCCACACTTCTAAATATTGAATCTGGTCACATCAGTATGTCCGATAATTTTTTCAGGCTGGGAGGAAATTCTATTTTATTGGTCAAAATGAGATCCATGGTTGAGAAAAAATTTGATGTGGACATTGCTCATGTCTTTCTTTATAGTAATTCTTCTGTCAAGAAGATCGCAGAGAAAATAGAACAGCTAATCAATGATGGGCGGAACGTTAACGATAATATAGGGATAACTATATAATAAATATCTATGAAAGATCTTTTTAAGAGGCTCAAAGAAAAGAAAATAACATTAAGAGAACAAGACGGCAATATCAGAATTACAGGTGCCATAGATCAGGCGGAGAAAGAATTAATTGAAGAAATTAAAGATAAAAAACAACATATTCTCGAGTTTCTTGACAATGAATACCGTAAGAGCCTTTTACAAAGTGTTCCTGATCTGGAAGACTTCAAGATATCCCCGCTACAACGAAGAATCTGGATCTTAAGTCAGATTGAAGGGAAAGCCAATCCGGCTTATAACTTGGGAAAAGCTATAATGATAGAGGGTGATTTAGATTTTAATAGGTTTAAGTCAGCTTATAATAATGTCACTAAGAGACATAGAATACTTCATAGTATCTATCTGGATAATGAAGGAGAACCTAGAAAAAAATATCTGTCTGATCCCTTTTTGTCCTTATCAGTCATAGATCTAAAGGGGGCTGAAAGTTATCAGGCTGACATCGATAACATATTAAGAGCGGAAGTGAATAATATTTTTCAGCTAAACAATGGGCCATTGTTTAGTTCTGTCTTAATCCGTATAGATGCAAATAGGTTTGTATTTTCATTTCTAGCTTATCACATTATAGTTGACGGAATTTCGGTTGACATTTTTATCCGTGATTTACTTTTATGTTATTCAGGAGTTGAACTTCCCTTTTTGCCATTGGAATATAAGGATTTTTCCACCTGGCATAATAATCACTTAGCTTCTCTTGCATATGATGAAGCCAGGGAATACTGGATTAATAAATTTTTGTCCCCACCTCCATCACTTAATTTACCATTAGATTACCCACGGTTTAATGAGCAACAGTTTCAGGGTAAGAGAGTGTCATTTGTTATTGGGGAGCTAAACGATTTTATCAACAAGTTAAAAAAGGAATACTCGGTAACATCCTTCTCTGTAATCTATTCACTGGTTAACTTCTTTTGTAGTAAAATAACCAATCAAAACGATATTGTTCTAGGTATACCCGTATCAATCAGAAACGATGAAAGATTAGAGCTTGTCATGGGCATGTTCGTAAACACCTTGGCCATCCGAACAGTAATAGATCCTGATGAATACTTTAATGATTACCTGATATCTGTAAGTAAATTGTTATTTGAATCATATGGACATCAAAACTATCCATTTGATAAACTCGTCGAGGATCTGAGTATTAAAAGAGATTTGAGCAGAAATCCTCTTTTTGACTGCATGGTATCCTGGCTGGGAGAAATTGATCCTATTCAGGTTCCGGGCTTAAATATCGCCAACTATAATTTACCTGGGCTCTACTCACAATTTGATTTATCAATGGAATCTTATCAGAGTAATGAAACAATATATTTTAATCTGAATTATAATGCTCGATTATTTAAGGAGGATACTATAGACAACCTAATATCCTATTTTAAGGAGATGATCCTTCAAATAATTAATGATCCTAATAAGAAATTGCATGAGTATGGGATTTTGTCAAAGTCTTCAGAATATCAGATACTGAATGAATTTAACAGTCCAGCTGAAGACATGGTTTCTTCCGTTACACTTGAATCTGTGTTCTATAATACATTTACCGAAAATGCATCTGGTATAGCGATTAATACCGCGAACGATCAGATCTCCTTTAAAGATTTGGATCGCCGCTCTGCTAACGCAGCCGTTCATCTCAGAAACAAGGGCATTGTACCAAATGATATTGTAGCTGTACTAATTGATCGATCACCAGAAATGCTCTATTGTATTTACGGAATCATACGTGCTGGTGCAGCATATCTGCCTATAGACCCGTCTTATCCACAAGATAGAATTGATTTTGTTTTAGCTGACAGCGGTGCAAAATTTTTGATAGTCAAGGAAGATTTCGAGCTTTCGAAACAGACCATCAATACCATTCGAGCCTCAACCCTTTTTTCAGAAAAACATTCATTAGGTGCCGTGCCGCTAAAATTTGTTAATAAGTCATCCGATTTGGCGTATGTAATTTATACTTCCGGTTCAAGTGGAAAGCCAAAAGGAGTGTTAACTGAGCACGCAGCTTTGATTAATCGGATTAAATGGATGCAGACCCAGTACCCAATTGATAAAGATGACATAATTTTACATAAAACGCCGTTTACTTTTGATGTTTCTGTCTGGGAAATAGTTTGGTGGTCATTTTCTGGAGCACAGGTATTTTTGTTAGAGGACAAAGCGGAAAAGGATCCTCTGTCAATTATTGATGTGTTAAATAAAAGTGTTTCGGTAATACATTTTGTTCCCTCGATGCTCAGTGCATTTATGGATTATCTAATCGCTGAAAATATACGCGATGCTTTTAAAAATTTGAAATATATATTTTGTAGTGGGGAAGTATTAGATGCTTCATTGGTTAAAATAGTAAATGGTTATATCGGAAATCAGAAGTGCCGTCTAATTAATTTATACGGCCCCACAGAAGCAGCAATTGATGTAAGTCATTACGAATGCTATAAAAGTGACAATTTAAGCAAGGTCCCGATTGGAAAACCTATTGACAATATGCAATTATATATTGTTGATCAGTATCTTAAGCTCCTACCTATTGGAATAGCTGGAGAATTATGCATATCAGGAATTGGCCTCGCTAAAGGATATTTAAACCGAGATGAGTTAAATAAGAGCAAATTTTTGGCAAACCCGTTCCTGCCAGGAAAAAAAAGGATGTACAAAACTGGAGATCTGGCAAAATGGCGGCTAGATGGTAATATTGAATATCTCGGAAGAATAGATGATCAGGTTAAAATAAGGGGTTATCGCATTGAAACAGGTGAAGTTGAATATGTGCTCACCCAAAGTGGTTTAATAAAACATTCTCTAGTAACTGCCTTTGAGGATGTAATGGGACACAAACATCTTGTGGGATATGTCGTACCTAATGGGAATTACGAACAAGAGAAAATCAAAACGTGGCTAGCCAGTAAGCTACCAGGGTATATGATACCCGCACTGTTAATAGAAGTGGAAAAACTTCCTTTAACACCCAATGGAAAACTGGATAAGAAAGCGCTGCTAGATTTACATAAAGGGGCAGCACCAGAAAAATCTCTGGAACCTAAAGGAACATTGATTGAAGAAAAGCTAGCCGATATATGGAAAGAACTTTTATGTCTTGACCATATAGGGGTCAACGATAATTTTTTTGAGCTAGGCGGAGACTCTATTATTACTATCCAAATGGTCATCCGCGCCAGACGAGAGGGATTTCAATTACAGCCTAAAGATATATTTAATCATCAGACGATAAAAAGCCTTGCATTAATTATAGCTGAACTTACATCTCCTACAATAAATAGCGAGCAGGGCTTGTTGAAGGGTAAATGTGGAATGCTTCCCATTCAACAATGGTATTTTCAAAGAGATCATCTGTCCTTAGATCACTTTAACCAGAGTCTGCTGCTGGATATTTCGAAAGATGTCGACTTCCAGATAATTGAGACTGCAATTAAGGAATTGATGAAATTACATGATAGTTTACGATCTATATTCATAAAGACTTCCGGTGGTTGGGAACAGGAATATGCTGACTTTGCTGAAGGTGGCAGTTTTTTCAGTCATTTGAAAATTGAAGAAAGGCCCGAAATTAATTTGGAGGATCTTATTCAACCATTGGTAAATAGGCTTCAAAATAGCCTGAATATAAGTAAGGGAGAATTGGTACGCTTTGTATTGTTGAATACTCCATCTTACGAGATAAACAATAGATTGTTGATCGTTATCCATCATTTGGTCGTTGACGGGGTTTCTTGGCGCATCATTTTAGACGATCTGAAGCTTCTGATAACCGAGATTGGCGCAAATAATGAGGCTCCTCAGATCAGAAAAGGTAGTTCATATAGAGAATGGTACGAAGCATTGAACATTTTTGCTCGCAGTAGACATCTCTTATCACAAAAGGAATATTGGAAAACGATAACTGATAGTTATCGGGCATTACCTGTCGATAGAACTTTTGATGATCTGTTGACGCAAAAAAGTATCAAAATATATCAAACTCACCTAAATCCTGAGCTGACCAAGTTTTTGTTGAGTGAAGTACCCAGAACTTCCCACATTGAAATTATTGACATATTATTGACAGCCCTTAGTATGACCCTGTGTAGTTGGAGTGGACATGATTCAGTAAGTGTTGGCTTGGAAGGACACGGAAGGGAAAATATCTCTCCTGATATTGATTTAAGCCGTACAGTAGGATGGTTTACAAGCTTATATCCAGTTTTGCTCACACTTGATCCAGAGAAAAAAGGACAGCCAATAAAATGGATAATGAACACGAAGGAAATGCTTCGCAAGATTCCACATAAAGGAATTGGTTATGGAATCTTGAAGTATCTTAATAAAGATGAAGACTTACAGGGAAAATCTCCCTGGGATGTTTTATTCAATTACCTTGGCCAACTGGATAATATGTTCAATACAAACGATTGGCTTAGCAGGTCTAAAGAATCATCTGGGGATGATGTAGGAAATGATGTTGTCTGGGAAGAAAAGCTTGTTATTAACAGTATGGTACTGAATGGTTGTCTAGTGTCCAATTGGAGTTATAGCCTCGAGAACCATGATGATCACACCGTTCAAAATTTGGCCCATCAGTATCTTCTAAATATAGAACAACTTATCAATTTGTTCCGCGACCAGCCCGGAGTTGATCAGTTTTATACACCTGACGATTTTGGATTAACCCATGAGATGAGCTGTGAAGAACTTGACGCCTTTCTAAATCAACAGAGAAACGGTAATGCAAGGCGAAATCAGATTGACGGAATTTATAAATTAAGTGCTCTACAAAGCGGGATGTTATTTCATGGATTATACGATGAAGGAGGGAGCTCGTATCTTGAGCAGTTACAATGTGATCTATTGAATGTTCAACCTGAATTTTTAATCAAATGCTGGCAGAATATACTTAGAAAGCATAGTATTTTGCGTAGTGGATTTAACCATTTAGATTTCAAAATACCTGTTCAATGTGTCTATAAAGAATCTGAACTTCCTTTTGAATTGCTAGATCTTCGGAATATGAATAAATCGGGGCAGTCAACAGCAATGGATGGTTACCTAGATATTGACCGTAAAAAAGGATTTGATTTTGCCGATGCCCCATTGATGAGAATTGCTCTCTTCAGATTAACCGATGATCATTACCGAATGCTGTGGACCCATCATCACATTCTTGTGGACGGGTGGTCTATACAAACAATAATGGAGGAGATCATAAGCAACTATGAAGCTTTAGTGAAGGGTGGAACCCTCCCGGAAATAAAGGAGGATAAATATGGGGAATTTATTGCCTACGTTGAAAATAAGGATAAAGAAGAAGAGGAGCATTATTGGACTCATTATCTTGGTGATGTTAGTGAGCCTTGTCTACTGCCATTTATCATACCCAATGTCAACAGGACCAAAGGATTGGGACAATATAAGAGTGAAGTATTGGAACTAGATTCCATCGCTACAAGTAGTATAATGGCTTTTGTTCAACAACAACATTTAACGGTTAATACGTTAATGCAAGGTATATGGTCTTATCTATTGTATAGGTATACGGGGCAGAATAATATTGTTTATGGCGTAACTGTCGCTGGCCGCCCCGAAGATCTGCCAGATATAGAAACTAGGGTTGGTATGTATATCAATACAATTCCTTTACATACCTGTATAAAGGAGGATCAGTCAATCGTCGATTGGTTAAGAAGCATCCAGAACGATCAGTTACATAGCAGAGAGTTTCAGTACACCTCATTAAATGATATTCAAAGGTGGGTAAATATCAAAGGAGACTTTTTTGATAGTATACTTGTATTTGAAAATTATCCAGTTAGCAAAATGGTATCTTCACCGGAGTGGGCATTGAAGATAACAAATATGCAGATGCAAGCTTACAATAATTATCCCTTGAGTATCGTAATAGAAGTTGATACTAACATTAGCATATCATTTAATTATAATGCGGATTTGGTGAGTGGGGAATATGTTAAAAAAATAAAGGGTCATTTTGAAAACTTATTAAGCCAATTGGATAAGTTCGGAAAGCAACAGGTAAAGGATATCGAGTTGTTTAATTTGAACGAGCGTAAAGAACTGTTGGAAGATTTCGGGGAAAGCATACTTGTTCATCAAGACTACAGGACAGTCGTTGCCCTTTTTGAAGAGAGCGCAACAAATAATCCTGACCATATCGCTCTGGTTGAAGGGGCTTATTCATTGACTTATAGGGATTTAAATGAGAAGGCAAATCAGGTTGGAAACTATTTGAGAAATCTGGGTGTCAGAGAAAATACCCTAGTGCCGATAATTGTCGAGAGAAACCTGGAAACGATTGTGGGTATTTTAGGGATTCTAAAATCTGGAGGGGCCTTTGTACCCATTGACCCCTTATTTCCTCAAGAAAGAGTATCCTACATATTGACAGATACACAATCAGATTTTATATTGGGTGGAGCTATTTCTAGAGACAAAATACCGTATGAAAAGGACCTTATCGTCCTAGATAAAAGCTGGAGTGTATTTGCTGAACAAAAGGCAGCTAATTTAGATTTGATCTTTAGTCACTCTCATTTGGCTTATGTTATCTACACCTCAGGATCGACTGGTAATCCGAAAGGAGTTATGATCGAACATCACGCTCTTGCTGATCATATTCTTGGTCTTGTTGAAGTCACAAATTTAGGAACATGTAATTCTTATGCGCTGTTTGCATCTTTAAGTGCAGATGCTGGACACTCAATATTATTCTCATCACTAATAATGGGCGGTGTTTTACATATCTTGTCGCTGGACATGCTGCTAGACGGTGAGAAGCTGACACAGTATATAAGTGCTGTCGACTGTATCAAAATTGTACCATCTCTGTGGTTGTCTTACACAGATAGTAACTATTTTCCACTTCCTAGACGTAAGATTATATTTGGAGGTGAATCATTCTCATTAAAGATTTTAGAGAAATTATCTGCATCGGCGTATAGTGGGGATGTTTATAATCATTATGGTCCAACTGAGACCACAATAGGGAAATTAATTTATAAGGTAGATTTAGATCAAAAGTATTTAACTGTACCTATCGGTGCTCCATTTTCTAATACACAGGTTTATATCCTCGATCATAAACTGCGTTTGTGTCCAGTCGGCGTAAAAGGAAATATACATATCGGCGGAAAGGGGGTATCAAGAGGTTATTTAAATAATCCAGAGCTTACCCTAGATAGATTTGTTATTAATCCTTATGCAAAAGAAGAAGATGGTGGAAAATTATATAATACTGGAGATCAGGCCAGATTTCTGCCAGATGGCAATATTGAATATTTTGGAAGACTTGATGATCAGGTTAAAATAAATGGATACAGGATTGAACTTGGAGAAATCGAAGGTATCTTAAAGTCATTTGAACTGATAAATGATGCAGCGGTTATCATAAAATCGATAGATGAATATACTAAAAGGATCGTAGCATATTTTACCGCAGAGGAGTCAATATCTACATTAAAATTACGAAAGTATTTAAATCAGAGGCTTCCTCCTTACTCAATCCCTTCAGTTTTTATGCAGATTAACAATATCCCGCTTTTACCTTCAGGAAAAACAAATAGGAAATACCTTGAATCTTTGACAATTGAAAGCTTACTCGACAGTAAAGTTTTCAACCCTAGAACGGAGATGGAACTACAAATAGCCTCTATATGGAAAGAAGTCTTGTCTGTCGAAAGAATCGGGATTAATGATGATTTTTTTAGCCTTGGAGGTAGCTCGTTATTGGTTATTAAAACAATCGCGTTAATTAAAACACGACTTGGGGTAGAACTTAAAATAATTGATCTAGTGAATAAAAAGTTAGAGGATATAGCCCTCCTATGTGAACATAAATTAATTAAAGCTTAATCATGGAGATTTTTTACATTGGAGATAATGCTAGAAGATTATTATCCATTTTTCATGCAGGTAACGAAAGAAAAATAAAAAGAACAGCAGTCATAATATGTAATCCATTAGGCCACGAATACATTAGGTTTTATAAAGCCATTTCCATCCTCGCCAAGGAATTGTCAATGAATGGGTTTTCTACTTTTAGGTTTGATTATTATGGCACTGGTGACTCTTATGGTGATGAAACAGAATTTGACTTGTCAAGTTCTAGAGAAGATTTAAAGCAAGTTGTGAAAGAGGTTAAAGAAGGGTGTGATGTAGATAATATATGTTTGATCGGTATCAGGTATGGCTGTATATTAAGCCTAAGTTTAGAAGACTTAAATGTGAATTCGCTAATTCTTTGGAACCCGTTTCTGTCGGGAGAGGATTATATAAAAGAGATTAGCCAAAATCATAACGAGTTTGTATCAGGATCTTTTGTTATGACAAAGAAGAACTTAGGTTTTGAGAGCTTGGGTTTCATTTATAGTAAACATCTGTTGCCAGAGTTGAAAAAATTCCATATTAAATATTTATCGACTAAGTTGCCCTACAGAATATTGATCTTGGCTGATAAAGAAGTTTTAGCAAAGGGATTTAATAACTATCCGATTTTTAGCAATAATAAGTCAGATATAATAGAGAACTCCATATCGAGGTTCTGGTTGAAGAAAAAAGGTCAGCAAGAAAAATCAATTGTCCCTCTGTCCGAGATCCATCAAATAATCAACTGGTTATCCAAATTTGTATGAAAGAGGAAATAATTATAACTGATCAATTTTCTACGGTAGGAATACTAACCCATCAGCAACTTGATATTCGAGTACCAACAATTATTTTATTGAATGCAGGGCTCGTTCACAGAATAGGGCCAAATCGAATATATGTAAAATTGGCCCGCAGGTTATCGATGGAAGGATATAATGTTTTTCGTTTCGATTACGGTGGGCAAGGAGATAGCCTTTTTTATTCAAAACAGCCTTCTGACGATATATTAATCTCTAAAACTCTTGATCATTTGGCTATAAAGCTCAAGTTTGAAGAGTTTGTTTTAATTGGGTTATGTTCGGGGGCTGAAGATGCTTACCATGTTTCATTAACTGATACCAGGATCAAAGGGATTGTGATGATTAACGGTACAGGACTAGATCATGATGATGTAATCACTTTATATCCAGAGATTGAAAAAAGTATACAGCTACGTTATTATAAGAAGTCGCTAAAAAATCCGGATAGATGGTTAAAAGTGCTAAGGGGGAAAAGCGGTCTATTTAAGGTTAATAAATTAAAGCGATTGGTAATAAGATTATTTGGCTTAGAGAGTAAGAAAGTTTCTCAACAGAATCTTGAATTATTAAATCCGTTTAGAAATGTCATTAAAAAGGGGGTTGCCTTGTTATTGGTTATTACGGAAGGGAGTGTGGCCTACGACTTTTTACAAAGAATGAAAAAGCAAGAAGTAAGTGAAAACGAACAGCATGAGGTGTTGATTATGAATGATATAGATCATATCGTTACACCTGTTTGGGCACAGCACGAATTGAATACTAATATAATAAAGTGGCTCAATGATAAGTATAAATAGCATGTTTAATTTAGTAGTATATTGGTTTCTTAAGTCATTCTTTATCAATGAACTGGCTCTTGTTTTTTTAAAATGATCGAAATTCGCAATGTATCAATGGAGTTTCTCCAATCTAAGAGATTTAAAGACTTTTTTTATTTGACTAAAAGTCAAAAAGTTGTTAAATCTCTTATTAATGTAGATTTAATGATAGATGAGGGGGACAAAGTAGCTTTTTTAGGCCCGAATGGTGCGGGTAAAACTACATTGCTAAAGTTAATAGGTGGTTTGTTATACCCAACTTATGGTGAGATCAATGTAAACGGTTATAATACTGTTCATAATAATCTAAGATCTAGAAAGAGTGTAGGATTTGTTCTAAATGAGGAACGAAGTTTCTACTGGAGATTGACAGCAGTTCAAAATCTTGAATTTTTTGGTGTTTTGGACAATTTAGAAGGAGATAGGTTAACATCCAAAGTTGTAGAGTTGATCGGGCTTGTGGGATTGGAAGGGGCGAAACACAAAAAAGTTGCAACTTATTCCTCAGGTATGAAACAAAGATTGGCTATAGCCAGAGGTTTGTTATGTGACCCAAAGGTGCTGATTTTAGATGAACCTACTCGAACACTCGATCCTGAAGCAGTGATCGATGTGAAAAATCTTATTATGCAGAAAATCCATGAGAATGAAAAAAGAACACTTATCATTGCTACCCATAGATTTGATGAAGCTGAAGAACTATGTAATAAAGTGTGTATTATAAGAAATGGAGAGTTGATATCTTTCAAAACTATAGATGAGATTAGATCAATATATGGGAGCGTGTCCCAATATTATCATAGTATTATGGAAAGAAATAAAAAAGATTAATTATGAGTTACATTAAAGCAAAAAGTTTTATAAAGAGAGACTTTATAATAGAATTTAGTTATAAATTGAATTTTATCCTGACTTTTATTACTTCTATATTTCCCGTGATCTCGTTCTTTTTTATTTCAAAGCTGATAGCTGGAAATAGTAGTAGTAGTCTATTGAAGTATGGCGGTGATTATTTCTCTTTTGCATTAATAGGGATAGCATTTATCCGATTTTTCCAACTGGCTGTGGATACATTTTCGGGAAGTATAAAAAGGGCACAGATGGCCGGATGTTTGGAAGCAATATTGAGTTCACAGACTGATTCTAAAACTGTGGTCCTATACTCATCTTTTTATAGTTTTCTGTCATCTGGGTTACAGTTGATAATTATGTTTTTGGTAGGCATCATATTTTTTGGATTTGATATCCATAACGTAAATATTGCCGGTGCCGTTTTTTCTTTCGTAACCTCTTTGCTTATTTTTATTAGCTTGGGGGTTTTTTCGGCGGCAGGGACCATTATATTTAAACAAGGTGAACCAATTGGGTGGTTATTCGGAGTAGTGAGCTCCCTGATTAGTGGAGCCATGTTTCCTGTTGAAGTTATGCCATCCTGGCTTCGTTTTATCTCAAAAGCTTTTCCTACCACATATGCCTTAGATGCATTAAGACTCGCTCTTTTAAAAAATGCTTCAGTTCTAGTGTTGAAAAACCAATTGTGTATCCTTTCTATAATTGCCCTCATTTTATTCCCGTTAAGTTTAAAAACATTTGAATGGGCAGTGGAAAGAGGGAAGAGGGATGGTACTTTAATGCAATACTGATGATGAATTTATTATCTGATATTATTTTTCAATGAATAAAAAACTATTAGTCATAAATAATTCTTCCAAGATCAGTGGAGCAGAAATTAGCCTCTTGACACTCTTGGATTCACTTAAATATGACTTTTCGTTTATTGTAATAGTACCAGATAAAGGAGGTGATCTGTATGCTAAACTTATATCTCTAGGTTATAAGGTTAAATGTATAAATATGATGCGTTTCTCAAAGAATTATGGGTTCTATTTGAAATTGACATATCTTATCAATGTTATTAAGTGTTCTTTTCTCATCAGGTCCTACGCATTAACAAACAAAATTGATTTGGTTTATGCGAATTCAAATCAGTCTATGATGTTTGTACTATTTGTAAGGTTTTGTTCAAGGATTAAAGTTGTGTGGCATGTTCGTGATAGAAATGAAAACAGATATTTGACATGGGCAATGTCTTGGATTGCTCATAAAATTATTTGTATCTCCAAATACATATGTGATCAGATTCCAATTGGTCCATCCAAAAAGATTCTAATTTACAATGGGTTGAATCCCGATATCTGGAAACCGGTGATAGCAGAAAAGTGGCTTCTAGCAAAGTTAAATCTCGATGCGGATACGCTTCTAGTGGGACAGGTAGGTCAATTGGTGCCGTGGAAAAACCACAAAGGTTTAATCGATGTGATTGAACAGACGGTAATGTATTATAAAAAGGTCCATTTTCTTTTTATCGGAGAGGATCTATTTTACGAAAATGATTCTTGTATCCGTCGATTAAAAGAGACTATAAAATCAAAAAAGTTAGAAAGCAGCATTACTTTTCTTGGCTATCAATCAGAAGTAATGTCCTATATGAACCAGTTAGATATTGTTATTCATTGTGCGCAAAATGAGCCTTTCGGGAGGGTTATTATAGAGGGTATGTCAATAGCCAAGCCAGTTGTCGCCTATATGTCTGGGGGAATAAAAGAGATTATAACACACAATTATACTGGGTTTCTAGCTCCGTTTAATGATCATTCAAGGTTATCTGATTACCTACTCACTTTACTAAACGATAGTAAATTAAGAAAGAAATTTGGTGCTAATGCAAGAAAGGAAGTAATTAACAGGTTTTCAACCGCAGAAATGTCTACTGCTGTGAAGAATAATATTTACAGTCTATTAAAATAAAAACATACACATAAATTATTTATTTGATTTCACGATTTTTTGTCCTGTTAACGTTTAGTCTTCCTTAAAAATCGGATGAATAAATGAAATGTTTAATGAATCCAGGTTATGAAAATCGTGAGCTATAGAAGAGAAAATGCCTTGGCAAGGACGTGATCATAAATGTGTTAAAATTACTACTTTGATAAAAAAAATAAATTTAATTATATGATATGTTATGAATAGAACATTTAAATATATTGGCATAAGTCTTTTGTTTTTTTTTATCGTTGAAGTTTTTCTAAGATTCAGTTTTCACGAGCAGTTAAAAGACAGGATTTACCCACTGATTTACCAACCTGATTCACTTATTGATTATAGATTTATACCCAACACACACAGTAAGATTAGTGGAGCAGGTATCTCTTTAAAGGATGTTTACATCAATAGTAAAGGATATTCCTTTAAAGAATTCAAATCGAAAAAGCAATTGGGAGTGTACAGAATTATAATTGTTGGTGCATCGTCCTCTGGAAATATATACATGAATGGTAGGCAAAATTATTCTGATAAGCTTCAAAAATCGTTCGATAAAATGGGATGTAAGGTTGAAATAATAAATTGCTCCATTGACGGTTCTGGCAGACAAAAGGCTAATTTAGATTTAATAAATACAGAGATATTGCAGTTTGATCCCGATTTAATTATTTTAGAATTTAGTTTACCTTTTATGTCAAAAAACCTCAGTAGGGCAGTCTATAAGGATTATGTCATCGAATATGAGGCAAACTCTGAAAGGTCAAGAGAATTTGGTATTCAAATAGTTGATTATTTGAATACTCATAAATATTTAACATGTTTTTACGATGCCTCTTATCTGGTGAGATTATTATGTAAATATTACATAGAAAATAATGATAACGACATCATAATGCGTAGAATGGAGGCCTATAAAACCAAAATAATAAGACCCGATCCTATCGGAGTAAAAAGAGCATATGTTTGCTATCCTATAAGTACTACGATGAAATTATTAAAAGAGACTCGTGATAATGTTGCTGTACACAACTGTAAACTGTTACTTATGAATTCAGTCATTAAGTTGGATAAAAATAATCCTGTTGATAATGAGTTAAAAGATTCTTTAGATAAGAACCGATTTGAATATTTTTTTCCAGGATTAGAGTTTAAGGATATTCATAAATCTCTACCGGATCACCATTTAAATGAGAAGGGACATGAAATGATCGCAAAGGCTTTATATATAAGACTGAAAAATTATGTTACCCATTAAAAAAATTAAATTCTTTATTAGGAAAGCTAACATTGTTGTTTTATTGGTCCTATTGGCTATTGTAGCCGTTTTCAGTTTTTTTTATAACAATAAGGCAAAATTGGAAGTAAAAAAAGTACGGATATCTCCACTTATTGATGGAATTCAGGACGATTTGTGGAACGAAACGAATTGGACCATGATCGAAAGAAGTAATATCGCTAAATTTGGAAAAAGTGATCTATCTGCAAGGTTTAAGGTTTTATATGACAATAATAATTTTTATTTTCTTTTTGATGTAACAGATGATATTCGATATAGGAGGCCATTACCTAAATCTGCCTTAGAAGCCCGGTATAATTTTTTTTGTCCGACTAAAGATGTAGAATGGCCCGATAAAAATGATTGCATAATAGTTAGTTTTGATACTGAAAAGGCTCACGAAGTTGGAAGCGATAGAAGTTTCATGTTCGTATATGACTATGATGTAGTTACGAAAGCTGGGACAATTGATATTATAAAGGAAATTAGACTGCGTCAAAAAAAATATCAAGGTGGATATATAATGGAAATAAGTATGCCATTTAAATTACTAGATTTAACCCCTGATAGAGGGATATCAGTCATATCAAAAGTAACTGTTATCGATAATGATGGTAATATTATACTTCCTTATACCATGCCAAGAAGTTCAGGGTTTCTAACTTGGGGGAATAAAGGAACGGGGCGTTTTGTTTTAATAGATTAGTATTTTCATAGTAAAGCTATCCTAAATTCAGGAGCAACTATATTGAATTCTAAATATTTAGACTATTTAATTTCTGCTACGATATAATTGTCACATAGTTGCTTTTCGAAATGACTACTGCAAAAGTGTGTCTCAATAATTTATTTATGGCAGCTATTAATGCCACATTAATAGGCTTTCCTTTAACTTTCAAACGCTCACATGACTCTTTGCAAAAGCATTAATCGGATAGCTGACCAGAAGGAAATATTGAGGAGCGATCGAAGCTCCGCGTCGCCATGCCTGGTAATTATTCCTTTCGTTTTTATTGAGGGTTCCGGATTGTTGCGAATGCAAAGCAAAACAAAGAGCGTCTGTCAGTTGCAAAAACTCCGATATGTAATTTTAATTTATCTAAGATACTGTTAGTTATAACACAGGCTACGTGGGTTTACGTAGCCTGTGTTTCTGTTTATCTACTGTTGAGGCAAAGGTTGTAATTTGGTCTTGGTGTCGTCGATTGTAGATAGGTCTGGTCTGGTTACGCCGGAAATAACAACCGGATCTGCGAAGATGGCGCAGCGCATGTCTACACCGCCGCAGTCTTCAGGTTCTCCGGGCTGGGTGTATTCGGTGTAGTTAAGGTTGTTGTTTTGTCCGGCTGTAGTGGTTCCGTTGTAGGTAAACCATTGTTTGACAAGTTTACGTTCTGATTTGTTGTTTTTTTCAGAATTGGTAAAGGCACTTAGGCCTACGACTCCGGTTAATGCGAATATTGCTGCTACAGCAATATTTTTAAGGTTGAACAGTCTGTTCATATAGGTTGAACTTTTTATAATATCAAAAAAGTGTTCGAAAAACTTTTGTTTTTTATTCTTGTTGATGTATGTCCTGAGGCGGACCTCGCCGAAAACCCATTTTCTACCGAATAACTTTAGGCCTTCATTTCCCGGACAGTTTTTATTGCCGTCCGGGATAACCGTGAAGCAGCTGTGTTTACGGTCATGGATGAATAATTGGGTAAACTTTTTCCTTTCAGGTAGGTAGAAAAAATGTTTTAACAGGTAGGATATATATATCCGCATGCAGTGGTTGAGGTGCCGGATGAAGAAAACAGCTGTGTTCACTGATATGGCCATTGGTAATATGGTGCATAGGAGCTCTCTAATGTTTGCTGTTGTTTTTTCCATCGTTAAAATTGTCATCCCTTTCGAATATCTGGTGTAAAGTTCATCAGCGGTTTTAAAAAACATGGCAGACATATGTCACCAAAAGCTATCACATTGAGATCTGCGGAGTGATAATGATCACTTTTTGCCTTTTGCGGAGCGTAAACGGCTAAGGGTTTTTTCATCTATTCCCAGAAAAGAAGCCTGGTCTTTTACCTGAGCAAAGCGCTGTATACGCGGTTCCAGTTGATTGACCCTGTGATATCGTTCTGCAGCATTAAGGTGATTGCGGATATAGAGCTGGTCAAGTAGATCGGTGTGCTGTGCTGCGAAATAGGCAAGGGCGAGCCTGTTAGCCTCCCTGAAGAGGCGGTAGAGGTTCAGGGCATGCTTTTCGGGTATGGATAGGATCAGGGTGTCCTGTAAAAACTCGATTTGGAGATCTTTTGCTGCTTTGGGATTCAGGTTGTGGAGCTGATGAAGAAACCGGCCGCTGAACCAGAAGCCCAAAGTTATTTCCTCCACGTTTTCGCTGTCGGGTGCGAAAAGCCTGACTGTCCCGGTTTCCAGCAGCGGGTAGTGTCCGAAAGGAAGCTGTTCCAACGACAGGCGCTGATTTTTGTTAAAACTGTGCTCCGTGAGCACCACATTCAGGTAGGCTTTCATTCCATAGGAGAATGGTTGATAAGTTTCGAGCCTTTGGATGTAGTTTTCTGTTTCCATGTCTTTTTAGCTGCAAAGAAAATGGAATGGGGAAGGTTGTCAAGTTGCTAAAAAAGCAATCTGGAGCAACCCCATGGTAATTTTTTGATTTGGGCAGTTATTGGTCAGCTGTTGATGAACTCAGTAGTTTTCCTCAGCGAGGGCCAGCATCTGCGAAAGTTTTTCGATCACTTTCTGGATGTCTTCCGGTGCATGCGAGTAATAGGCATTCTTAAAGCTTTTTTCTGAAATGGGTGTTCCGTCAAAAGTGGTAAATCGGTTGGCGAAATATTGGTGGACCTGTTTAGCGGTCCTGGTGATCAGTACACCGGTTTCCACTTGAAGATAGATAAAATAGGCCAATTGTTTAACGGATAGTGAGAAAGCAAAACAGCCTTCAAAAGGATCGGAGATCGATGTGCGCTGGATAAGGCGGTTGATCTGTTTGATCAGTTTGATCTCTGCACCGATGTATTTTGTTATTGAATTTCCAAGGCTTGGCAGACCGGGAAACAGTTTTTTTTCGCTTGTTTTCGATGCTTGGACAACGGCTTTTTCCAGTAGCATCAGTTCATTCAGCTGCTTTTCTGGATCTGGGATAAGGTGTAACTGCTCATCGATAATGCGATAGATCATTTTTGTACCCAGCTGGTGGTTAAAATTATGCATGATCAAAAATGATATGGCCTGGACCGCATTTAATGGTTTCTTTTTTGTTATTTCTTCAAGGTCGGTGAGGATTTTGTCCCATAAACGCTCGCTCCGGTAAACAGGCTGCACATCCATAAGTGCCGCTTCCATCATAGCTGCCAGGTTCGATAACTGATCTCCGCTTTCCGCAGTTCCGCTGATCTGGTAGATTTTTTCTTTCAGTTTTTCCCTAGCTTGATAGGCTTTTTGGTCTGGAAGCGTCATTTTTTGGTCCATGTGCTCCGGAAAGTGGTTTTTTATAAAAGACAGAAGCGCTTCGCATTCTGTTAACAGATGTTCCAATAAGTTTTTTCTGAGTACCGGTCCGGTGGTTTCTTCTTTTGACCAAAGTCTTGCTGATATCCCGTCCACTAGCAATCCAAGGAACCGCTGATGGGCCTGGAAATAATTCTTCAGGGTTTCGGTCGCCGAGCCAGAGCAGGCCGTTAGTTTAAAGTTGGTACGCACTTCCGTTAGGGTTATTCTCAAGTCTTCTTTTTTTGTGCGTATATATCCCGCGGACCAGCTCTTGCGTTCGGTGCACTCGGAAAACAGTCGCTCTAGGTATTCAAGTTCGTATCTCATGGCTGTTTTCTCCGAAAATTAGGAAGATGGTGAAGGTCCTGAAAATATAGTCCATCAAAATGCTTTTAGCAGTGACAAACGTATTTTCTGCGGTGACTAAAGTAAACTGAGAATGTTGATGGCCAAGTCCTTTTTGTCGATAAAACGGCATTTTAGCCTGTTCTGAAAAGGGTTGCTTGATCTGGCAACCCCATGGCAACTTGACCCTGCACAGTCAGTCAGGTAAATTTGTTTTTAGCGGCTGGATTGACGTACTCATGTTCCGAAAACATTAAATCTTATCTTATGGAAAAACAATTGCAAAAATTTACAGAGGAGCTCTATCTTTCTTTCGAGAACGAAATCAAAGTACCCATACTCTTGGGGACAGATGAGAAAAAGAAGTTACAGGACTGCTTAATGGTGGTTAAGGGTTACCTGTCCCGTTTAAAGGAAAAGGTGCTGGAAACAGGTTTTTCGGGTGCTGAGGAAGAGGCCTGGTTCTTTAAGTACGGCAAGCCCCGCTTTTATCAGTGGCAGGTATACTGTGTGGAAAAGTTTGCTATCCGGAATGCGCGGCCGGCTCCATCCAGAGAGGGCCTGCTGGATTATTACCAGGATCAGGTTAACTATTATGGTCTTTTTTTTCAGCTGAACCGTTTTTATTACGAATATTATAAGCTAGGGGTCACTGAGCTGGATGAAATTTACTTTACGAGGGCTGGAATGACGCTGCAACCACAATCTGTTGAGGTGCCTGGAATGGATCCTGTGATGTCAACCCCTATGGATTATCTTTTTTCGAAGTTTATGGCCTATGAGATGATACAGTCGTTTCTGATCGCGCAGATCGCTGAGCTGGAATGTCCTGCGTTATCCGATTATGCGGTTGCTGGACGATCAAAACCTAAAGGCATGCAGGTGGGTTTGAGGTGGACGGGCGAAAAAGTGAACCTGATCGAACTGGCGCATGCGCTGTTTGTTTCGGGGCAGATCGATAACGGTAAGGTGGGGATCACAGAATTTTTTGAGCGGATGGGGCGGTGTTTTGAGATCGATCTTGGGATACCAAAGCGAGGTTTTGATGATCTCAGTTCAAGGAAAAGGCTGAGCAGGACGCATTTTCTGGAGATACTGCGGGATGGGCTGGATAAGAAGTTTGATGATGCGGATGCTTACGATCCCAGAAAGAGGGGGATGGATAAAAAGGGATAATCAAGTTCATGATTACCCCTCTCTAAATTAACGCTCTCTAGCTTTCGCCGGATGTAAGGCTCTCGCCCCTTATCTTGCAATTATACGGAAAAAAGTATTTTTCGGGTTTCCTTTTAGGTATTGATAGATTGTCTATCAGTTGATGGCAATTGCCTTAACTGTTGCTAAATCCTCCTTAATTAATTACATTAGGAAATGAAATTAATACTAACTCTCATTTTCAGTGTTTTCTTTTCCGTTTGTTTCGGCCAGAAGCAAGGTAACAATTCAAGAATTATCCGTGATAGTGCAGAAATCGCCGACCTAAAGAAACAGGTTGCGTTGCTACAAACAGGAATCGAACAATCAAATAACATTGTTGCGATCGGTGCATCTACAGTAGCGAACCAGCTCTCTGCATCAAACACTGCAATCGCGGTCTTTGGAATTGTTGTAGCTGTTATGTTATTTATTTCTGGCTTTTATATCACGAAAATCGAATCTAGAACAAGTGCATTAGAAAAACGGACAGCAGAGAAGCTGCTTGCCATTGAAGCCATTGAACGCAGGATTGTCGAGATACAGAGTGATATTCAGAACCATACTCCCGCATTGTACAAGGAAATCAAACGAGAGGAAACAGCATTGGTACTGGAAAGAATTGAGCAGAACCCGATGACAGGGGAGTATCTGGTTGGTGCGTTGTATGCTACTTATCTTAATGATTCCGATTATCAACGTGTATATAAACTGATAAAAGAAGGCTCTGAAGGAGATACTGTCTTTATGTATGTTGAGCTGCTTACAGTGTTTTTATTCAAATCATCTCCGATTACTTTTTTAAAAGGTGATACCATATTTTATCCTGATTATGCCGATGCAGACGATGTAAATGCTTTTATCGAACTTACGCTAAGGAACGTAGATAAACCTGAGTGCCCTATAGCCAGGGGATATCTAATAGGCTTATTGGGCCGTTACAATGTTGTTGAATATATTGATAGGATCATAGGGATTTTAACAGTCGATGAAATAAAGCAGATATTGGAAAGGATTAGGCAGGGCACAATGCCAAACAGATTTGTAGATAAACTTTCGGCGGCATTACCACAAGAATAACGTCTTGTTTTTGATCTGACTTAGATGCTTATGGGTAAGTCTTAATACTATTTTTGAACATACTAATGCCGGAATTATTATATTTGCACTGGGGTGCTCACTTTTCAAATCAGACGAAGAATGCTTGCAGAGGAATCGCAGTTAGAAATCGAGAGGCCCCTTTTATTCTTTACGGTAAGGCTCGTACACGGAGTGAAAAAATACTTGGTCTTGAACATGTATTGTCGGATGTTGTTTATCAAAGGTTTTCACTCTTCTTAATACGACCTGGACTATTGAACTTTGCCTATAATTAAAATGAACCTCAGCTCTTAACGTTAAGAAATCGACTTTTTTAATGAACCGTTTGCTTTCTCTAATAACTCCCTTTTTAACTTTTGTGAAAGTCTCTACTTCTGAACAGATTCTATAAGACACACCTAAAAGCATTAGTGAATTAAAAATCCTCATTTTTCTGCGGTTGAGCCTGGTGATATGCTTCCAGCCACTGAGAGAATATCTAATTTTTCCGATTAAAGGATTGTATATTAGCGAATATGGCTCTTTTCCAATGCCCTGTAGATTTGAATAAAGGTCTTTTGCCGATTGTTTAAAATCTGTCAACCGAAGAGTGGGAAAATCAGTGTTGACAGTATCTATATGGGGTACATCGTTTGAAACAAATTTCTCCCTTCCGAGTTTTTTTATTTTTTTGAATGCTTGAAAATCCAGGATATTCTTTTTGTCAATCAGCATGGAATAGCCTGCCGTAGAGTATACAGATGGATTCTGTGCGTCTGCCCACCAACATTTTTTTGTATCCAAATCAACAAAAATTAGGATTACCGGACCGATAAAATTTTGCCAAACCTTCTTATGGCGGTCGAGTTTTTCTTTCTTGCTGAAGTTGACACCGAATTTATCCTTGTCTGCGACAGTGATATAGTATGAATTTGAACCACTGGCAGGAATCGATGAAACTCCTTTCACCTGAATCCCTATCAGGTTTCCCGTTTCGACACCAATATCTCCTTTTATTGACCCTTTCTTCGTATTTTTTGTAACCGTAACTTTTTTACGGAGCCGTATATAACCATCGATAGAATCATCTATGCTCCCATCCACGGGCTGAAGAAAATGACCAGCATCCTGTATAGCCTTTTGCGCTTCGGTGAATGCTCTTTGTCCAGTGAGTTGAGTGTCGAAATTTTGTTTTGGCATTCCGCAAATTTAGCTTTTGTTACGATTTCCAAGGCAATACTTTGTCTCTTATCTGTTTATCTTCTTTCCAGAACTGTTTTCCTGCAATATTTCCAAGCTCGGCCATAAAGTTTTGCGTTCTGCGAAACTTTGATCCTGTTAAGCAATACAGCTTGATAGATAAATTTTCTTTGATGGTAAAGTTCATTTCTAATTGGCAGCCGATGGCTTTCGTTGCTGCCTGCCTGATGGGTATCTGTTTGGTAGGGCTTCTTTTTTATTTCTTAAAGGTTTGGTGCAGGGCCCGTGGTGAACCTGTGGGAGGGCGGTATGGCTTCTGTTTCCAGTAAAGGTGTGGTGGATGTGATGGGAAAGGTCAGGCTGGAAGCCGGGGTACAGGAAGTGCCGATGTCGGGGGTGGTTTTTGATCGTTCAGGGAATGCGGAAAGTGTGGTTACTGTGGAAAGCGTTGGGATGGCGGATGATGTGATGGATGAGGTGAGCAAGTGTTTTGAGCTGCTCGGAGAGATGGATGGCAAGAAGGAGGATTTTATGCGGATGATGTCGGGGCTGGAGGGGATATATCCGGAAATGGCGGATCATCCTGCGCTGGCGGAGGTCAGGGCGTTTATCATCTCACATGCGTCCTTTTCGCTTTCGGAGCAGGAGCTTGCAGGTTTCTGGGGTTAAGGTTTGGAGTTTAAAAAGATAGGGTTTAAAATGAAGATTGATAAGAAGGTAAAACAAGCGGTCTGGGCCAGGGTCGGTCTGGTTGGGGTTATGGGGTTGTGTTTTGTTCTGCTGCTGGAGGCTGGCGATGCGCTGGCGCAGAACGGGCAGGCGGGAATACAGGAGGCGACCAATCAGGTGAAGGGCTATTTCAATACGGGTGCGAACCTGATGTATGCGATCGGTGCGGTGATGGGGATCATCGGTGCGGTGAAGGTTTTTCAGAAATGGAATGCGGGGGAGCCGGATACAGGGAAGGTTGCGGCGGCCTGGTTTGGGAGCTGTGTTTTTCTGGTGATCGTGACTTCGGTGCTGAAATCATTTTTTGGGGTGTAGCGATGGGGACGGTGTATCAGATCAATAAGGGGCTTAACAGGCCGATCAGTTTTAAGGGACTGAAGGCGCAATACATCGCTTATCTGAGTGCTGGGCTGGTGGTATTGCTGCTGGGTTTTACGGTGGGGTATATTCTGGGGCTGCCGTTGGTGGTTTTGCTTCCGGCAACGGGGCTTTTGGGAGGGGGACTTTTTGTTGGGGTTAACTTTTTGAGCAAACGTTTTGGCAGGTACGGGCTGATGAAGTACCTGGCTTCGCGCCGGGTTCCGGTGTACCTCTGGTTCAATTCGAGGAAACTTTTTACGCAACTTAAAATTGGGGAGGGGTATGGGAAGAAATAGGGAGAGCGTTTTGCCAGGTGGCGGGGTAAAGGCTTCAGACATGTTCCCGGTGTACCGGGTGGAAAGGGACTGCATGCTTTCGGTGCAGGGGGATATTACGGTGGGTTTTGAGGTTTCGCTACCGGAGATCTTTACGCTTAGCGCCAGAGATTACGAGGCTTTTCACCAGGGCTGGGTACGGGCGATGAGGTTATTGCCGGAGCATACAGTGTTCCATAAGCAGGATTGGTTCGTTAGGGAGGCTTATGGTTTTAAGGAAGTGCCGGGCGGGGATTTTTTAAGTGTATCGAGTGAGCGGTTTTTTTCCGGCAGGGAAAGGCTGGCGCATAAGTGTTATGTGTTTCTGACCAAAAAGCCTGCGGGCAGGAAGCTGTCCAGCTCTGCCTTTAGTAATATCTTGCGTAGGAGTATTGTGCCGAAGTCTGTTATAGATGAGCAGCAGTTATCTGATTTTCTGGATGCGGTGGGGCAGTTTTCAAGGGTGCTATCCGATAGCGGTTTTGTGTCATTGGTCCGGCTGGATGATGATGCGCTGGCGGGCACGGCCAATCAACCGGGGATCATTGAGCGTTACTGCTTTTTGTTGGGTGAGAATTCTCCCTCTATGTTGCGGGACATTCACCTGAAGGGCGGGATTTCGGTGGGGGAGAAAAAGGTGGAACTCTTTACGCTTTCTGATGCGGAGGATCTGCCTGCGATGTGTGGGTCGAGGATCAATTACGATCGGTATTCGACCGACAGGACTAAGTTTTCGGTGGGTTTTGCAAGTCCATTGGGTTTGCTCCTGGACTGTGAGCATGTGTATAACCAGTATATTTTTATCGGGGACAGTAGCTTGAGCTTAAAGCAGCTGGAAGCCAAGCGCAGGCGTTTGCAGTCACTGTCTGCTTATTCGAGGGAAAATGCGGTGAGCCGTGATGCGGTGAACGGTTTTCTAAATGAAGCGGTGACGATGCAGCGTCTTCCGGTGAAAGCGCATTTCAATGTGATGGCGTGGTCGGAGGATGCAGCGAAGCAAAAAGAGCTGAAGAATCTGGTGGCTTCTGCGATGGCGGGCATGGATGTGGTATGCAAGACCGAGACGGACGGGGCGGCACAGGTGTGGTTTGCGGGGGTACCGGGCAATCAGGCAGACTTTCCGATGAACGATACCTTTGATACGTTTGCGGAGCAGGCCTGCTGCTTTTTGAATCTGGAGAGCAATTACCGTTCTTCGGATTCAGCGTTCGGCTTGCGTTTGGGTGACAGGCTCTCGGGCTATCCGGTGCATGTTGATCTTTCGGATGAGCCGATACGGCTGGGTTATACCGATAACCGCAACAAGTTTGTGCTGGGGCCGAGCGGATCGGGCAAGAGCTTTTTTACCAACCATCTGATGCGTTCCTGTTTCCGTGGTGAGGCGCATGTGGTGATCGTCGATATCGGCCACAGTTACCGTGGGCTTTGTGAGGATGCGGGTGGCTATTATTTCACCTATAGCGAGGAAAACCCGATCGCATTTAATCCTTTTTACTTAGTTCCGGGCGACGTGATGGATACCGAGAAAAAGGAAAGTATCAAGACTTTGCTTTTGGCACTCTGGAAAAGGGAGGGGGAAAGCTACCGCCAGTCGGAGTATGTGGCGGTGTCGAATGCACTGAACCTGTATTATGCTTTTCTTGGCCGCAATCCGGATGTCTTTCCCTGCTTTGATTCCTTTTATGAGTTTTTGATGGAGGAATTTCTGCAGGTGCTGGAGGATGGGAAGGTACAGGAGCGGAACTTTGATATCGATAACTTTCTTTTTGTGCTCAATCCCTATTATAAAAAAGGGGAATTCGGTTACCTGCTCAATGCCAGGGAAAACCTGTACCTGCTGCACCAGCCTTTTATTGTCTTTGAAATTGATTCGATCAAGTCGCATCCGATACTTTTTCCGGTGGTTACGCTGATCATCATGGACCTGTATGTCTCCAAGATGCGCAAGCTAAAGGGGATCCGTAAGATCATGCTGATCGAGGAAAGCTGGAAAGCGATAGCCAAGGAAGGCATGGCCGAATACCTGAAGTTTTTGTTCAAGACGGTGCGCAAGTTCTTTGGCGAGGCGATCGTGGTGACGCAGGAAGTGGAGGATATTATTTCTTCCCCTATTGTTAAAGCAGTATGATTATGGAGCCAGGTTCTATGCCCCGGTGATTGGCAGATGGAATTCTGTAGATCCTTTGGCAGAAGGAACAGATGACCTATCACCATATAATTACGTGATGAATAATCCTATTCTGATGATTGACCCTGATGGTATGAGGGCAGACACAGTTAAGATTATTAATCTTGAAAGCGTTGTTATACATGGATACAAAAGTCAAAAAGTGATGGAGCCAGTACATGGCTTTTGGAATTATATATATCGTGGATTCTTTCCAAGGCAGGTTACTGTTGATATGGGGTTAGGTGAATATCGGAATGTTGATGTTGATAACCGTGGATACATGCAGAACCCATGGATGATTAAGATGGAAATGCCTGACCTCGGGGTAAAGAATGGTTATAATACGATTTATAAAGGAATTAAAAAAGGATTGCCATATATTGGAAAAGCATTTAATATATTTAAGCGATATACAAAAGAAGAAAGGTTGCTGATGAAGATAGAACCTGTTTTAAATGGGATAGATGATCCAAAATTATTGAGGGCAGTGGAACAACAGGTTTTAGAATATGCGAAAACAAAAGGTGCCGTAGCAAACATCAACAACGCATTTAATCCAAAGAAAAAAGAATATGCTGAGTATGCACAAAAGGCTTTGGTGTGGCTTGAAAAAAATGCTCCAAACTGGAAAGAATCTTTTTAGAAAATAATTATGGAAGTACATTATATTAAATTACCATTAAATACTATTCCGTTTGAAGAAATACCTTCTTTGGAAAACATATCTTATAATTATGTCAATTGCTCTTACTTTTCCCTGAAAACCTTTATGGGAGTAGATTATATTCTATTCAGTGTTTACGATATATTCACAGATATAGATGTGAATGAAATAGATGAATCAAATTTGCTATTTGGGAGAGTGATATCCGAAACGCCTACAAAAAGGGGGATAAATAAAGTTGTCTCAGTTAAAAGCATTAAAAAGGAGATTACAAAAAGTGATTTGCCGAATTTAAAATATAGCAACAATAATCAAATTGAGGGGAACTGGTTTTATGTTAAAGATGGAGATTATTTTGCACTCTCTGGCATCAAATCAAGCTTTGCAAAAGTTAAACATCTTGAAGGAATATCAATATACGGGGATACGATACTACGGTTAAGAATTGTTATTGAGCTTTTAAAGAAAAACATAAAAAGAAAACTGATCATCATTTCTGATAAGCAGTTTAACCAAATTGCATTTAAGGTATTGAGGTCTGAGCCTTCAATGAAAAAAATAAGCGATGAAGATATTCAGTATGGTGTCGATAATTGGCTTCCCTCAATGCTAATGACCCCTCTATATAATGAAATTCCTGATGAATTTAAGGAACGGGTAATCGTTTAGCTGCCTAATCCTACGCTGGCACAAGCATGTGGCGTGTAAAAGTAAGGAAAGTAGCAAAGCTCAGCAATATAAAAATGTTGGGCTTTGTTATTTCTGTAGGAGTTCAAGTTTAAGCAATCTCAGAATCAGTCGAGCCAGTAAAACAGATTTTAGATTGAACCCGTGCTGGTGCGAGCGTGTCGCTCGTATCAATCCTATCAATTGCTCAACTAGCGCTTAAGGTTAATCCTGCCGTATGGGATATTGGATGCCACGGGTCATAATCCTGTTGATATGATCGCAGATTATAATAAATAATAAATAATGAAAAAAGAGATACGACATATATATATTAGGCTCTATAAATACTATGATAATGATAGGTCAATTCCATTAGTGTCTGTATTTTGTGTAATATTTGCAATAATGGTTTTTATGGCTTTTGGGCTGTTTAATGTCGTGAAAATATTTTTTGGAAAGGGGCTATTTACTTTTCCTGTAGCTAAGGCTGGAACAATTATGTATCTGTGGCCATTATTGTTGTTTTTCCCATTATACTTGATTTTTAAGTATTTGATGCAAAAAGAAGGACTACATGATTCAATCATGAATGAATTTGAAAATGAATCTGAAAAGGAGAGAAGAAAAAGTATTTTTATAACATTATGTGTGGTTATATTTCCCTTAGTTTTCTTCTTTTTGACACTTTACTTAAGAGGATAATTTCCGGATACATCTGGTCGTAGCGTTTTGCTACGGCCTATTCAAACAATCCCTTTGCAGGTGTAGCCCGTATTTAATCGGTTCGCTAGTGCAAGCCTGTGGCGGCTTGTACTGAAATAAATAAAGCAAAGTCTATCAATGTAAAAATGGTTAGGCTTTAAGATTTAAATATTGATATTCAATGGAACGCTAGCGGGGTTCAAGTCCCGTCAATTCCAATCCAGAACAAAAGCCTTAACTAGAATGTTGAGGCTTTTGTCGTTTTTAGCACATTTTGTTATAATCAGGTACTTGTATTCCTATGTGCTATCTGGAGTATTTCTTCCAAGGTTTTCCTTTATTCCCCATATGCAGATCATACGATAAGCCTTTTTCGATGCAAATATTTCCAAGCTCGGCCGTAAAGTTTTGCGTTCTGTGAAACTTTGATCCAGTTAAGCAATGCCGCTTGACGGATAAATTTTCTTTGATGTTACTTTTTCTTTCTGATTGGCAGCCGATGTTTTTTGTTGCTGCCTGCCTGATGGGCATCTGCGTGGTCGGGCTTCTTTTTTATTTCTTAAAGGTTTGGTGCCAGGCCCGTGGTGAACCTGGGGTGGGTAGTATAGCTTCTGTTTCCGGTGGAGGCGTGGCTGATGTGATGGGAAAGGTGAGGCTGGAGGCTGGGGTACAGGAGGTGCTGATGTCGGAGCTGGTTTTTGACCGTTCAGGGAATGCGGAAGGCGTCGTCAGTGTGCAAAGCGTGGGGATGGCGGATGATGTGATGGATGAGGTGAGCAGGTGTTTTGAGCTGATCGGGGAGATGGATGGTAAGAAGGAAGATTTTATGCGGATGATGGCTGGGCTGGAGGGGATTTATCCGGAAATGGCGGATCATCCTGCGCTGGCGGAGGTCAGGAAGCCTACAATCAATGCAAGCTGAATTCAGTTTTTTGGTGTTCATTTTGGAGCATATTAGATTTTCAAATATATAATATTCTTGAATAAGGTCAATACCTCTGTACTGGCTCGGTCTTTATCGCCTGATCTATTACCGTCAATAACAGAGAAAAAATGTCTTTTTTCTTCTTTTTGCTAACCTTGCCGTGGTTATAAAATAATGTCCAAGTTTTTTTGTTCAACATTTTTTAATGTTCAGCAGTGCTGAACATTAAAAAATGTTGAACATATTAAAACAATTCTTTTTGCAAGATGAATTATAAATCATTTAATTTTAACATATTATGAAAGTATTTTTTTGTTTATGTCTTTTATGTTCATTATATTTGAATGTTCAGCACTGCTGAACATTCAAATATAATGAACAGGATGGAGAATGATATTGACTTTGTACAAGAGGCTGTAAGCGAATTAAACACAATAAGTGGAATTCCCATTACCCTTGAACAACGATCCAAAAATGATGATCTAATCATTAGGTTAAAAAATAACCTATTTTTTTGCGAGGTAAAAAAGCACGCAAAAAATGCCAATTATGGTGTTTTGATTTCGAGCATACACCGAAACCTGAAAGATAGTTTGATCATTGCTGATTATCTGAGTAAAGACACCGCGGAGCGATTGAAGGAAAGCGGCGTGAATTACCTTGATCGGGCGGGGAATGCACATATCAAAACAGACAATATTTTTTTATATGTAGAAGGGCGAAAAGCACGCATTAACAAAAAAACCAACCAATCCAGAGCTTTCGCAGAGGCTGGTCTAAAACTGCTGTTACTCTTTATCACCAACCCGGAAAGCCTTCAATTCAACTACAGAGAAATTGCCGCTAGAACTGATATCGCCCTTGGTTCGGTCAGCAATATCATCAACGAACTAGAAGAGGAAAACTTCCTGCTCAAGACAACAAAAGGTAGAACCTTAAAACACAGGGACGAACTCATCAGACGTTGGGTAACGGCCTACAACGAAACAATAAAGCCCAGGGTTTTCAGAAGGAAAATGCGCAGCATTGAACAGCAAAGGCTCAGCGACCAAATACTCGACCACTCAAACATTCACGCCTATCTTGGCGGTGAAGGGGCTGGTGCAATAATGACTGGATACCTCAAGGCGCAAGATTTTACGATTTATTCAGATATGGGAATGGCCACACTAGCCAAGACCCTCAAGCTTGTACCTGATGAACTAGGAAACGTAGAAATTTATCATCCCATATGGACGAAAGGACTAATCTTAAATCGACCAAACATAGCGCCGCCTTTAATCGTCTACGCTGATTTATTGGCAAATGGAAACAGTCGAAATATAGAAACGGCGAAACTGATCATGGAAAATGGATTATAAAATATCGAGCGATAAGCTCGAACACCCACTTATCAAGGCCTTACTGAAGGAAATCATACCAGTATTTGAAAATTTGGATATTAGATTCTTTATCATAGGCGCCACAGCCCGTGACATTATCATGGAACTGAACGGACAAAAGTCTGCCAGAAGAACGCAAGATATCGATATTGCCATAGCAGTTAACAAATGGGAAGAATTCGCAGCCGTAGAGAAGGCGATCACTGGCCTGGATAATTTCACAAAGGATGCCAAGCAAAAGCAGCGCTTCCTCTACCTAAATGAATTTCAGGTGGATATTGTACCCTTTGGCGGGATTGCAAATGAAAAACACAAGATCTTCTGGCCACCCGACCAATCATTTGCTATGACCGTACTCGGGTTTGATGAAGCTCAGCAGCACGTACACAAAGTAGAAATCGACGGAGAATTGACCATCGAAATTGTCTCGCTTACGGGAATATTTATACTAAAACTGGTTGCTTGGCGAGACCGGCATCATAAAAACAACAAGGATGCTGATGACATGGGATTTATTCTACAAAATTACCTGAATATTCATGATGAGCGTGCGGCTAACGAACATTATGACCAGGTTTATGGTCTGGAAGATTTTACAGTAACCAAAGCGGGCGCAGCATTGATGGGCATTGATGTTAACCTGATGGTATCTGCCAATCAAGAGAGCAAAAATGCACTTAAAGAAATCATCGAAAAAGAAGTTGCCCGGGAAGAAAATAGCATCTTATTCAATCAGATCATCGAAACCAACCACATAAAATACGAAGAAGTGTTTGAAAGCTTTCAAATCATCCTGGAAAAACTAAGCTAAGGCAATCAAATTATGAACATCAAAAAACTCAGTGAAAAGGGCAAACGTACAGATAATCAGGATTTCCTGCTCATCGACACTTCAGATGCCCTACGCAACAGTTTTATCATTGCTGACGGAATGTCTGGCTATGTTGATGGCGCTGTTGCCGCTAAACTGTCTTGCGAAAAGATTTTGGATAAGATCAAATCTGCACCGAAAATCAACACCGTTTCCCTTCAGGAATCAATCGATATTGCAAACCAGGCCATCCTTGAAATAAATACCAATCGGCAAGAATTGTCCGGAGCAGCTGTAGCCGGACTCGTGCTGCATGCCTTATCAGCACATATCTTCTGGCTGGGTGACCTCACAGTGTACGCCTTAAAAAATGGCAAAGTGATTTTCCAGACCCGGAGCCATACCATGGTCAATGCCTTGCAAGACTCAGGAATTGAACTCGATGAGCAAACAATCCTTGATTATACGCATATCCTCACTAGAAACCTATCCGGAAAACCCGAAAAAGCGACTATCGGCTATCACTATATGGAAGTTGAACAAGGCGATCAATTCCTGATCTGCTCGGATGGCGCATTACCCACCATCGATCAATGGATTGCCGGAATACCATCCTCAGGCGCAATAGATTTACCGGGAAAAGACCTGGCAACCAACAGTGAAGATAATTATTCAGCCATTTTAATCACGGTATGAGTGTGATCAACTAAGCAACCAACCTAGGTGGATAAACCTGAGTACATTGACCCCCGTCTCACCAGAAATAAAATTGTTGTAAAGTTTTGTTTGTCTGTATTTTAGTGAATTGGCGGAAAGGGGTCAAATGAATTGGTTTGTGCAGGTACGCTACCTAACATGTTTTCACTGCAATTTGATTAAGCCTTTTGTAATCCTATTATAAGTTTATCCTCCCATACCCCAATTATCCTTTAATCAGAATCCAACTTTATCTTGTTGGATTTCATAATGTTGTCTCGAAAATCTGCTACCTCAGATGTGGTGATATCCATACATTTTTTTCTGGGCCGATTTAACAATTCAGCCCCTAGATGTAAACAAAAGATACCTACGTCAGAGACTTTTTGCAACTACATTTGGATAGAAAAAATTACTAGCCAAAATTCTAACCGATTATGAGAAAATTTTTAACATGTGCAGCAGTAACCATGCTCTTATTTACAGCCTGCAAAAAAGAGCAGCAAGTTGTAACAGATAAAACAGGAGAGGTAAAAGCCGATTGGACCTCGGATAACAGCACCTTTAATTACACCAGTAAAACTTATTCTCCATATACTGTTTTTAATAATGTATGGGGTGCAAATCCTGGCTATCAGAGTATCTGGGCCAATAATGGAAACAATTGGGGGATCTGGTCTAACCATCCAAATACATCAGGTATAAAATCTTACCCCAATTCCGAACGCAAGGTACAGCGCACGCTGAGCAGTTTGAATAGCCTTACCTCTCAATACGATATTACCGTGCCTTCAGATGGATCATGGGGCGCAGATTATGATGTTTGGACGAGTAATGACAAATATGAAATTATGCTGTGGATGAACTACAGAGGAAGTGTTGGGCCTATAGCCAGTGCGTATCCGGGTGGTGTGGCTCAAATCAATGTAGCCAACAAAACTGTTGGCGGACATACCTGGAATGTGTACAAAGGCCCTGTTGGTTCGGATGGCAAACAGGTATTTTCTTTCCTGCGTACCAGCAACTCAACCTCAGGCAATGTTAATATCAAAGATATTATGAACTATCTTAAAAACGACCTTGGCTGGATCGGGAACGAAACGATAGACCGCGTTCAGTTCGGTTTTGAGGTAACCAGTACCGCCGGAGGCAGAGACCATAGGGTAAATAACTATACCGTATCCTTTAATTAATTAACAATTTATAACGGGCGTATTAATTTTTTCTACCTAAATCCATTACCCAGTAGGTGCCAGCTTTGCCGGCACCTACTTCATTATAGGCCGAGTCCATCATGGCCTTACAATGGCTTTCGCTGGCAATCCATGCTTCCATAACCAGGGCAGCACTGTTATAATTTTTAGCAATAACTTCCCCAACTTCCGTTCCGGTGTACCCCTGTTCCCGCGATCGCTGCACAGCCGGAATACCTTCGGGTGTGATATGGCTAAAATAGTTCCGGTTCAACATATCCTCAGCATGCAGTGCGGCAGTTTTTTCCAATGCGGTATTCCAGGTTACCTTTTGTACAGGTGGCATAATATCTGTTCCGCAGGTGCAGCCTGTTTTCCTTATCTGGTTGAGTCTGCTCAACAGTTCAGCCTGAATGTCAATTTCAACATCTGCTGTTCGTTCCTTTTTGCACGAAAAAATAAATGCGCTCAACATAAGCATAAATAAATACGCTAACCAGATACTTTTACGCTTATTTGCTAAAAAACTGTGGTTATTCATTTTTTTGGTAGAAGGATATGCTAGTTTACGCCTGAGTTTCTAAGATACATATAGATATCTATAAAAACACTTCAAAACTAAATAAAGCACATCTGGTTATATTTTATGAGTTAATTATAAAAATAACCTGTTATTGGTTTTTGTAGTTTTATTGTTACATTGCGTATGCTTTACCCATAACCAAATATTTTTTTTGCGATTAAAATGCGTGTTAAAATCATCCTGATCTTATTGGTTATTTGTGAATTTGCATATGCACAGCAAACACAACTGCAGTTTTCAAGGCTTGATCTATCAAACGGACTTTCCAGTAATCAGGTAACCGCTATTTATAAAGATAAGCAAGGCTACATGTGGTTTGGTACCATGGCCGGATTAAACAGGTATGATGGTTATCAGTTTAAGGTTTTTAAGCATAATGCGAGGGATCCAAAATCCTTAAGCGATGATTTCATCAATGCAATAAGCGAACTACCCGATGCGAAACTGCTAATCGATACCCGGGCAGGCCTAAATGTTTTTGATCTTGAAAAGGAGGAATTTATCCAGAATATTGCCGCTTACTTTAAAAGCATGGGTATACCCACTACAAAAGTAATAGGTATTAAAAAAGATAAAATTGGTAACTTTTGGTTCAATGCCGGGGCCGAAGGCATCTATGTTTACAACATAATTACAAAGAAAACCCGCCATTTAAAATGTTCAGACCGTGCCCTGAATGCTTTGGGATCAGCACCTGTTACCCATATCCAAAGTGATGCCAAAGGCAATATTTACGTTTTACATACCGATAAATCTTTCGAACTTTTAGATATCAATACCTTAAGGGTTAAAAGGAGGTATTACGATTTTAAGATCAAAGAAAAGACTGCTTTTAAACCGCTGCGTTTTTTTATCGACAATGACGGTGACATATTTATCTGGAGTTTTGATGACCGGGAAGGACTAACTTATTACCAGCCAGAACATCATCTTGTAAAATATTTTAGTCAAAAAACAGGTAGTTTAAATAATAGTTTGGTAACCGGAGTAATCCAGGATGAAAGCGGTACTATTTGGATCAGTACCGATCATGGTGGCATTAACATTTTAAATAAACAAAACCTTAAAGTAACCTATGTGCAAAATAGGGAGGACGATCCGAAAAGTTTAAGCCAGAATAGTGTAGTGAGCCTTTATAAAGACAACGAAGGAATTATCTGGATTGGGACTTTTAAAAAAGGAATTAGCTATTACCATAAAAACATCATCAAATTTCCACTGTTCAGACATTTGGCTTCTGACAGCCGCAGTTTGCCCTATGATGATGTAAACCGGTTTGTGGAAGATGATCAGGGCAATCTATGGATTGGCACCAACGGACAGGGGCTGATTTATTACAACAGAAAAACACAAAGTTATAAGACCTATAGGCACCAGGTGGATAACCCCAATAGCATCAGTAACGATATTGTGGTAAGCTTATTTATCGATGATCAAAAAAAACTGTGGATCGGAACTTATTTTGGCGGTTTGGACTGTTTTGATGGACAGAATTTTAAAAATTACCGCCACGATCCAAACAATGCCAAGAGCCTTGGCGATGACCGGATATGGGATATTATTGAAGGGGACGACCAAAAGCTCTGGATTGCCACTTTAGGTGCAGGTATCGACGTACTGGACCGTTCAAAAGGTACCTTTTCACATTACAAGGCCTATTCATCAGCCAATACCATAGGGTCTAATTTTATTACGACTTTATTAAAAGACAAATATGGCAATGCCTATATCGGTACCTCATCAGGCCTGGATTTTTGGGAGAAGAAAACCGGAAAATTCAGGCATTTTAATGCAGACCCATACCTTAAAAACTCACTGAGCAATGGCAATGTTTATGATATCCTGGAAGATAGTTACGGGTATATCTGGGTAACCACGAGGGACGGACTGAACCGGTATAACCCTAAAAACAACCAATTTGATGTGTATAGAGTTGATAATGGGCTTCCTGATAACAATACGTTAAAGATACTTGAAGACAAAAACCGTAACCTTTGGCTAAGCACCACAAAAGGCTTAACGTTTATCAAGGTAAAAAAAACAGATAAAGGTCTTACTTACACCTTCAGAAATTATGATCAGCAGGACGGCCTGCAGGGAAGAGAGTTTAATATAAACTCCGGCTATATTACCAAAAATGGCGAACTGATATTCGGAGGTGCAAATGGCTTTAATCTATTTAAGCCAGAAGATATCAGGACTGACCATACAACACCTGAAATTGCCCTTTCTGAGCTGCAGATTGCCAATAAAAGCGTGGCTGTTAGCGAGGAGATGGATGGAGAGGTGATTCTGCATAAAACCTTAAACAGTTCTGAAAATTTATCTTTAACCCATGAGCATAATGTAATCTCGATTGAATTTACAGCATTAAATTACTTTAACCCTGATAAGATCAGGTATCGGTATATGTTAGAAGGCTTTGATAAAACCTGGCAAGAGCCTACAGGGAATTTACGCAGGGCAACCTATACCAATCTGGATCAGGGATCGTATGTGTTCAGGGTTTCATCTACCAATTCTACAGGCGATTGGGTATCGAACGAGAAAAGAATTTCTATCAAAATATTGCCACCCTTCTGGAAAACGCCATTAGCTTATTTGCTTTATCTTGCGCTTGCCGGCGGAATACTTTTTCTGATCAGACACCGGGGTATCCGAAAATTAAAACGCGAATTTGCATTGGAGCAGGAGCGCCATGAGGCAAAACGTATGCACGACCTGGATCTGATGAAGATCAAATTTTTTACCAACGTAAGTCACGAGTTTCGTACGCCTTTATCACTGATCATTACACCAATGGAAAAACTGATCAGACAGACAGCAGATGAAGAAAAAAAACAGCAAATGCAGATGATCCATAGAAATGGGCGACGACTACTGAACATGGTAAACCAGTTGCTGGATTTCAGAAGAATGGAAGTGCAGCAGTTAAAACTTGATTGTAAGCTTGGCGATGTAGTTGATTTTATAAAAGACCTGACCTATTCCTTTACCGATATTGCCGAAAAGAAAAATATTAAATTCCATTTCGAATCCGAACTCATCAGCTTGATCACAGCTTTTGATCATGATAAAATAGAAAGGATACTGTTCAATCTGCTTTCCAATGCATTTAAATTTACATCCGAAAGTAGATCGGTTAGTGTGCTGTTAAGTTCGACGCTAAATAATTTTAATCAAACCTGTCTCTTGATCAGTATTAGCGATAATGGTATCGGCATTGAAGAAGATAAACTGAACCGGATATTCGACCGCTTTTTTCAGAGCGATATCCCGGGA
Source organism: Pedobacter kyonggii (assembly GCF_004310665.1). Lineage (GTDB taxonomy): Bacteria > Bacteroidota > Bacteroidia > Sphingobacteriales > Sphingobacteriaceae > Pedobacter > Pedobacter kyonggii. The sequence continues at coordinate 125,816 of NZ_SIXF01000002.1, forward strand.
TCCTTTGTTAATCAGGGCAGCGGGATAGGCTTGGCCATTACCAAAGAGTTTGTCCGCTTGCATGGTGGTGAGATCTGGGCCGAAAGTAAGGTTGGTGCGGGTTCTACCTTTACAGTTAAAATTCCCTTTGATGAGGCAGAGGTAACAATAGTAGAAAATAGTAAACTCAGTTTTACAGCTAAACCGTCTACCAGAGCGCTATCAGAAGAAAGTAATGCTGTGGCTGTATCGGGATTCGATAAAAAGCCAGTGTTACTTTTGGTAGAGGATAATGACGACTTTAGGTTCTATTTAAAAGATAATTTAAACGAATTTTATCAGATTTACGAAGCGGTGAACGGAAAAGAGGGATGGCAAAAAGTCTTATCTGCCCATCCCGATCTGGTGGTGAGCGATATCAGTATGCCCGAAATGAACGGTATCGACCTGTGTAAAAAAATTAAAGGCGATGTACGTACTGCAGATACACCAGTAATATTACTGACCGCACTTACAGGCGAAGAGGTGCAGCTTTCTGGTCTGGAAACCGGGGCTAATGATTATGTAACGAAACCTTTTAATTTTGAAATACTGCTCTTCAAAATTAAAAACCAGCTCAAACAGTTAGAATCGTCGAAGATAAAATATAAAAAGCAGGTCGATATTAATCCCAAAGCCGATGAAATAGAATCTGTTGATGAAAAATTTATGCGGCAGCTTTCTGTGCTGATCGAAACCAATGTATCCAATGCTGATTATTCTGTAGATCGGTTAAGCCAGGACATGAACATGAGCCGTGTAAGCCTTTATAAAAAAGTACTGCTTTTAACCGGGAAATCTCCGGTAGAGTATATCCGTTTTTACCGCCTCAGAAAAGCAACCCAGCTTTTGGAAAAATCGCAGCTAACCGTTTCCGAAATTGCTTACGAGGTTGGTTTTAACAACCCAAAGTATTTTACCAAGTATTTTAAGCAGGAATTTAATATGCTCCCATCAGTGTATATCGCCAAAAAACTAAGTAAAAGTAGAGTTGAACTGTAAATAGAAGTGGGACAAACATAAATTGGATAGGTTTCATGTGGCGCTGATCTGTTTTCTGGGAGTTATTTGTTTTGAATTGTGCCTTTGGCTGCAGCAATAATGAGTTGGGCTACTTCTTTAGCGTGCGAGATGTAAACCGAATGGCTGGCTCCTTCTATTTCTATAACCTGGCTTTTTGCACGTTTTGCATACATTCTTTCCAGATCCGGATTGATGATCCGGTCTGACTTGGCTACCATATACCAACTTGGCTTTGTTTTCCAGGCAGGGTTGTGGATAATGGCATGAAATACGGAATCTGCTGTTGGCGTTTGCGAATTGGCCATAAAATCGGCCTTTGATGCCGGTAGATCCGCTGAAAAATCGGCTGCGAAGAATTTCGGATCAATATAATCCCAGCCGTCCTTTCCCTTGGTCAGCGATTTATAAGCCGAAGGATTCAGCTTGCCGTTATTTGCCTCCGACTCGCCATCATCAGGGGCATGCGCAGCAATATATACCAAGCCGGCCACTTTTGGATCATTGCCGGCTACCGTGATAATTGCTCCTCCATAGCTATGGCCTACCAGGATACAGGGGCTGTCCTGCTGATCAATTATTCGCTTTACCGCTGCAACATCTTCCTCAAAAGTGGTAAGCGTATGTTGTGTTACGCTTACCTTATATCCTTTTTTTATAAGTATTTCGTAAACCGGCTGCCAGCCAGACCCGTCTACAAAAGCACCGTGAACCAGCACCACATTCCGGATGTGTGCTGTATCCTGCGCTTTTACGGGAATGGAAAATATGAATGATACGAACAGCAAAAGCAGCCAAATCGCTTTTGCCTGATAATGGATATTTAACGTTTTCATAGCTTTTTATTTATAGCCGTTGTTCTCTTTCATTCAGGTTCCTGAATTCTTTCGGAGACTGCCCGACCTTGTTTTTAAAAATTTTGGTGAAATGAGAGGGGTGCTCAAAGCCGAGTCCATAAGCAATCTCACTGATCGCGCTTTCTGTACTCCATAGTAAATGCTTTGCTTTATCAATTAATTTCAAATGGATCTGTTCCTGTGTTGACTTGCCGGTATATTTACTTAATAGGTCGGATAGGTAATTGGCAGATAAATTTAAGTGCGAAGCGAAATACTTTACATCTGGAATGCCGGTGTCAATCAGAGAGCCTTGAGCAAAATAATCATTCAAAAGTCTTTCAAATTTTTCAACAATATCATTTCCCGCTTTTACCCTGGTTAAAAACTGTCGGTCGTAAAACCTTGAACAGTAGGATAAAAGCAGTTCAAGGTTTGTCAGGATCAAATTATGCGAATGTTTATCAAGGTTGTTTCCGATCTCTTTACCGATGTTGCGCAAACAATCTTCCAAAACATCCTTTTCAGCATCTGAAATATGAAGGCATTCATTGGTGTCATAACCGAAGAAAGAATACTCGGATAGTTTACGGCCTCTGCTGGTTGCATTTAAAAAATCAGGGTGTATATAAATTGCCCAGCCCTCCACCTTGTTTTCGACTCCAGGGGTTAGCACTTGATCAGGTGCGGTAAACATTAACGAACCGGCTGAAAAATCATAACTGGTCCGGCCGTATCTAAACACACCTTCGATCTTTTTACAGGCTATGGAGTACAGGTCAAGCCGGTAGGAGGCTCCCGGTTTCCTGTTCGAGCGGTCAACCCTGGCCAGGTCTATAACGGAAATAAGCGGGTGCAGCGGTTTATCGTAATGAAAAAAACTGTGCAGTTCAGCAATTGATTTGATATCTATATAATCCATACAACCGTTGTCTAACCCTGATTCAAATTTAGTAAACATACCTGGTATTTGCTGTTTCATATTTCATTTACCGTTTGAATAAGGACAGGCATAAGCTTGCTATTAATAATTGATCATATCATTATGCCGCCGCCCACTTCTATACGCTGGGCATTTACGTATCTGCTGTCATCCGATAATAGCGATGCAACAAAAAGACCTACATCATCAGCTACACCAAGGCGCCCCAGGGCTATGCCGGCTGCAATCTGATGTCTATGGCCCTCATCGCCTTTTCCGCCGCCAAACTCGGTATCGATCGCACCGGGTGCAACACTGTTCACCCGGATATTCCGGTCAGCATATTCCTTGGCGAAGTACCTTGTTAAGCCTTCAGTTGCGGCTTTCAGCGCACCGTACACCGCCACGCCTGGAAACGCGAACCGTGCGAGCCCGGAAGAGATGTTAATAATCTGGCCGCCCTCAGTGATGAAAGGAAGCAGCTTTTGCGTCAGAAAGAATACACCTTTAAAGTTGACATTCACCAGTTGATCGAACATTTCTTCAGTTGTATCTTTAATAAGTGTTCGTTGAGCTATTCCCGCATTGTTAACGAGATAGTCGAAGCTTTCTCGATCCCATTCTGTTTTAAGCACTTGCAATACCTGTTTGCTGAAATTGCTGAAAGATCCCGTATCGGCCGAGTTGAGCTGCAATGCAACCGCTTTACCACCATTTTGGTTGATCTCATCAGCCACCGCTTTTCCGTGTTCGGGCTGGCTATTGTAAGTGAGGATTACGCCAATGCCGCGTTTTGCTGCATTCAATGCAATGCTTTTTCCTATTCCGCGGCTACCACCGGTTACCAGGACGATTTTCGATTGTTGATCTGTTGTGTTCATCGTTTTATTTTTTTTGATCACACAAAGTTCCATCATCAAATCGCTGCCCACTTATACATTTAAGGGTAAGAATTATACATTTCTCATATATCGTAGCGGACAAATACTATTCTCCGTAAAAGCTTGTCGTGTGGGCATGTCTTTATATGTGTGGGTTTTTAGGCGCTATGCTAACCTGCTTTAACAATATACAGGTTTCACCGAAGAACGCCCGTCAATCCCAAGCGGCAGAAAATCAAAAAACAGGTGCAGAATAGAACAAATAGCCAAACCTAAAACGCAGTGGTTTTGTGTTCATAAGCGATGAGTCAAAGCTTCCACGAGAATTGAACACAAACCCCGAAGGGCTCAATCAGCCCAAAGAAAACACAAACAAAAACTGATTAAACAAAGTGCTGCTTTTTTTTGATGAGCGTGGGTTGTGAGGAGCCACATTGGTGGATTGACAAAGCGCTTTGGGTACTTTGACGCTCCAAAATGCGCAGCATTCTTGGGCGCCAATAAAAACAACATGCTCTGCGAAAAACTACCATGCCACCGTGGCAAAGAGCGGAAAAACAAATAAATATTTGTGTCAACACTTGATGTTTTTAGAATCAGGATCTCTTAATGGCAGGAAAGATGCTGAAATAAATTCAGCATGACGATAGACCTAGGCAACGACGCTAAAAACAAATCTAAATTAACAGAGATGTATCCACACGATAGTACATTCGTATTCACGGTTATAATAGGGGTCTTACAGCTAAGCCCATTTTATAATTAATAATTGTTATTTTCGTGTACGTTAACTGAATGCATATGGCATTCCGGTTTTACTCAAAAGGGACGAAGCTTTAAGGTGACCAGCATTTTTAGATAATAAATACCTTTAAGAAAGAACTGTAAAAGACTAGCTAAGAATTTAATTATGGAAGGAAATAAAGAACTTGTTGGTGTTAAGGAAATTGCCCGCCGTGCAAATGTATCTATTGGTACGGTAGATCGGGTTTTGCATAACAGAACAGGTGTTTCCAAGAAAACAAAAGATAAAATACTGGCTATTATTGAGGAACTGGCGTATCAGCCCAATATTTTGGCCCGCAGATTAGCCTCTAAAAAGCAGATTGTTTTTGCCGTAATCATCCCGTCCGTTTCTGATGAAACGGATTATTGGCAAGAACCCTTGCTGGGTATTGAGCAGGCTGCAGGTGAAATAGCTCCTTATGGAATTATCCTGAAAAAATATTTTTACGATCTAAACCACAAAACCTCCTTTGTTCAACAGATTGACCAAATTGATCTTTCAGATATTCAAGCCGTCCTTATTGCACCAATTTTTATTGAGGAATCCGAAAATTTCCTGATCAAACTGGACAAAAGAAAAATTCCCTATGTTTTTATCAATTCTGATATCCAGGGCCATAACAGTTTGAGTTATTTCGGGCCTGAACTTTACCAGAGTGGTTATCTGTCTGCCCATTTAATGAAGTATGTTATCAAGGAAGATGATACAATACTGATTGTCAATATCTCTCACGAAATAGATAATCATCACCACCTGCTCCGTAAGGAACAGGGGTTCCGTAGTTACTTTAAAGAGAAGGATTTAAAAAATACCATCCTCAAAATTGATATCGTACAGACTGATTATCAATTCGTGGCTACATCGTTGCAGACAGTTTTTAAGGAAAATAATGTTTCGGCCATTTTTGTGACCAACTCCAGAGTGTCGGCAGTAGCAAAATATTTAAACCAAACTAACGCACGTAAAATGCTGATCGGATTTGATTACACTAAAGAAAATCTACAGTTCTTAAAGCAGGGGAGTATTGATTTTCTCATCTGTCAAAAACCCCGGGAGCAGGGATACAAAGGTATCATGGCACTGTATCAGTTTGTTGTACATGCAAAAACCGGCGAAAAAAACAATTTTATGCCGATCGATATCATTACTGCCCAAAACTGCGATTTCTACATTAACTAAGCCGGTTTTAATTTTCGTGTTTCTTTCCCTTTCCTAATCATAAACATATTGATTTGGAATTACAATATATGTTTTGTTAATTCGTGTACGTTAACGCATGTATTAATCAGCTAAACAAAATTTTTTTTATGGATAAGAAGACATACACAAAATCACTTTGCATTATTGCTGTGCTCTTTTTTGTTTTTGGGTTTGTCACCTGGATAAATGCCATGCTTATCCCTTATTTTAAGTTATGCTGCGAACTGAATAACCTGGAGTCTTATTTTGTAGCATTTGCTTTTTACATTTCCTATCTGTTCATTTCTTATCCTGCTTCCTTACTGCTAAAGAAGACCGGCTTCAAAAATGGAATGATGGTTGGTTTTTGGGTAATGTCTCTGGGCGCCTTTTTATTTATTCCGGCGGCCATGTACAGAAGCTACCTTTTGTTTTTATGTGGGCTGTTCACCTTGGGTGCGGGACTGGCGGTACTGCAGACTGCGGCAAATCCTTATGTCACCATCCTCGGCCCCAAAGAAAGTGCAGCGAAGAGGTTTAGTATAATGGGCATCTGCAATAAATTCGCCGGAATCCTGGCTCCCTTGCTTTTTGCTGCTGTGGTACTAAAACCATCAGATAGGGAATTATTTGAGCAGGTAAAATTAATGGGTATCCCCGAAAGGGCTGCCGTGCTTGACGAATTGATCCGAAGGGTAATTTATCCTTATGCAGCGGTTGGCATCATTTTGCTGGTTCTGGGTTTCCTGGTCCGTTTTTCGGTACTGCCCGAAATCAATACTGAAGAGGAAGATAAAACGACGGCTGCCTTAAATAGGGAGAAAACGAATATTTTCGAGTTTCCTCATCTGATATTGGGCGCACTGGCCATTTTTGTTCACGTGGGTTCGCAGGTTATCGCCGTTGATACCATTATCGGATATGCACATTCAATGAACATTTCTCTGCTGGAGGCCAAGGTGTTTCCATCGTATACCCTTTCTGCAACCATAGCAGGCTACCTGTTGGGAATTTCATTGATCCCAAAATACATTTCCCAGCTTTTGGCGCTGCGTATGTGTGTGATTTTTGGCATTATATTCACCGTTTGCATCTTATTTTCGGGCGGACAGATTAAAATGTTCGGTCATCAGGCAGATGTTTCAATCTGGTTTATTGTGCTGCTCGGTTTTGCCAACTCAATGATATGGGCCGGCATTTGGCCACTATCGATGGACAGATTGGGTAAGTTTATCAAAATAGGTGCAGCCGTATTGATCATGGGCCTTTCAGGCAATGCCATTCTTCCATTAATTTATGGGCACCTTGCCGATGTTTATGGACTTAAAAACGCTTACATCGTATTGTTGCCCTGCTATCTGTATCTTTTATTCTATGCCTACAAAGGTTATAAGCTAAAAAGCTGGAGACTTTGATCTGTATTTTCCACTTCAAAACTTAATATGAACTTAACCGTACCCTTTTTTAAAGACGAAACCGGAGGATCTCCTGCTGACCTGTGGAACAAACTGGAAGCACTGCCCAGCCATGACCTGAACAATAGCTCATGGCCGCATATCCCAACTTCCTGTAATGCTTCATTCAAAATTGCCCATACCTCAAAATACATTTTAATCAAGTTTTTCGTAACCGATGATTATTTTGCTTCCATAAACAGGCCAATCAACAGCGATGTGCATCTTGATAATTGCGTAGAGTTTTTTATTTCATTTGATGAATCTGACAACTATTATAATCTGGAGTTTAATGCCTTCGGTACAGGGAAAGTAGCCTATGGGGATAAAAGCGGAAGAAGAAAACTATTAAACGAAGATGTAATAGGTAAAATACGCACAAAAGTGGAATGGGGGAATGAAGGAGAAAGTTTCAACTGGGATATACTGCTCAAAATCCCGACAGAGGTTTTTGTGTACCATAAACTCAGGAGTTTTGAAGGGCAAAATGCAAAGGCCAATTTTTTTAAATGTGGCGATGGATTACCAAATCCTCATTATCTCTGTTGGAATCGCATACTGAGTGCATTACCAGATTTTCACCGTCCGGAATATTTTGGCTCTATAGAGTTTATGCCGATAAAACCGGCGGTAACTGATGAAATTAAAAGGTAAAATATTTTTTATTATTTTTTTTCGTGTACGTTAACGATATTTTTAATATATTAGCATATAGATAGTTATAATATTGGCTATAAATTGATTTAACTCATCAACAACTCAACCAAAACCAATTAACCAAAACAAAATGAACAAATTATTGCTGATGTTACCCATCCTTTTGGCGTGTAAAAAGGATATTTTGCTGCCTCAAAAAGCAGAATCTGCATCATTGAAAGCCAAAACAGTTGATACAGCTGAGCAAAATGCCACTGCTACAACCATAACTTTTGGCGGTTACTCCTGGACGGTAAAAAGTGGGAATGGCCTCGGCCCTGGTCCAAACATTTGGGGTGCCCAAAATGTATGGAAAGACAGCGAAGGGCTGTTGCACCTTAAACTCTCTTACGATAGCGCAACCTCGAAGTGGATTTGTGCCGGAGTTACCTCTACAGTTAATCTGGGGTATGGAACCTATCAATGGCAGGTACAGGGCCCAGTTAGTACGCTCGATAAAAATGTGGTAGCAGGCCTTTTCCATTATTCTGGCCCTGATGGCTATAATGAAATGGATATAGAATTTGCGAGATGGGGCAATGCTTCCAAACCAAACGTAAATTATAGTGTATATCCGGCTGCGGGTACTACCGGAACGCAGCAGCGCGTAACCACCCAATGGACACAATCAGAGGGAACCGCTAGTACCCATCGTTATACCTGGACAAACAATTCTGTTGTACTTAAAAGCATGAACGGTTTTTACAACGACGACACCAATATGTTTTTTTCTCATACATTTTTGGCACCTGCAACCTCTATTCCCAGTGTTGCGCTGCCAGTGAAGATGAATCTCTGGTGTTTCAAAGGATTGGCGCCGAGTGACGCAAAAGAAGTCGAGATCGTGATCAGAAGTTTTAAGTTCACGCCTGCACCATAATTAAAAAAATTTAAATTTTAATCGTGTACGTTAACGAATTGTTCCCGATTGTTCATTATTTTACACGGGGATAAATTGATTAATAGTTACCAAACGCGAAACTGATAATAGAAAATGCATATGAAAAAAATATACATGATGGCTGTTGTAGCCTTGTTCTCTATTTGGAGTGCTGCTGCCCAGGTTAATACCGCCCCGGTACCTACCTTCATGCTTACCGGGAAGGTTAGTGAAGATAAAACCAATGAAGGGCTTATTGGGGTTTCGATAAGGGTTCAGGGAACCAATGTGGGCACGGCAACTGATAAAAATGGAAACTTCAGTATCAGGGTGAGCCAGGGTGCAGTAATTACGTTCAACTATCTGGGTTATAAAAATCAAACCATAAATATAGGCGAACGCAAAACCTTGGATATAAAACTTACTCCTGACGCACAGCAACTGGGCGAGGTTACCATTAATGTGGGGTATGGTACCCAAAAGGTTAAAGAAATAACAGGCGCTGTAGGCTCTATTTCGGCAAAGCAAATGGATAGTCATGCCCTTGGCGATGTAAACAGTAGTTTACAGGGCAAAATTGCCGGTCTTCAGATCACGAGCAATTCAGGAGAGCCGGGAGCAGGGGCAACCGTCAGAATCCGTGGTGCCTCTTCCGTAAATGGAAGTAGTCAGCCATTATACATTGTAGATGGTATTCCCATCAATTCAGATACGTATGCGGGCGGATTGGTAGATGATGCTTCTACTTTCAGTCCTTTAGCTGATCTGAATCCGCAAGATATCGAATCTATTGAGGTCCTGAAAGATGGTACCGCGTCGATTTATGGCTCCCGCGCATCAAACGGGGTGATTATCATCACTACAAAAAGTGGGAAGAACGCCAAAAAACCTGAAATCCAGGTATCTGCAAATGGAAGTGTGGCCGATATAACCAGAAAGATCGGTGTTCTTAACGCAAGCCAGTTCAGGAGTGCTTTTATTGATGCCATCTATAATTTTACCGGGGCACAAACTACAAAGGTTTCCGTAATCGATTCCCTGCATCCTTACTATTCCCAGCCAAACAACTGGCAGGACCTGATGTACCGTTCGGCCTACCAGTACAAGGCAGATGTGAGTATAAAGGGCGCTTCGAAAGATAACAATATGAACTATTTTATCAGTGCCGGTTACAAGGATATTGATCCGATCATCATCAATACGAAATTTAAGCAAACCTTTGCTTCGGCAAAAGTTTACTATAACATAAATAAAGTTATTTCTGGCAACACTAATTTTAACATTTCTACCAATGACTATAATAGAATTCTCAGTGGCCTTAGTAACCAGAGTGCAATTTACCAGGCGCTGAGTACCATGCCCGTTTACACACCATATGATCCCGTAACCGGCCAGCTTATTCCTTTGCTTGAGGGAAGCAAACCCAACCCGATCGCAATATCGGAGCTTGCCGCAAATAAAATAAACCGCTGGCGGATTTTTGGTAATCAGGATGTTAGAGTAAAAATTATCAAAGACCTGGAGTTTAAAACCTCATTGGGGCTGGATTATTCCAATACCGAAGAAACAAACTTTACGCCTCAGGCACTTTTGCCACAGGGGCAGATCAGTTCTTCTTACCTGACCACCGGTAAAAATTATTCGTTTATCAACGAGAATACTTTAAATTATAGGGCAACCATCGCAAACAACCACCATTTGACATTTTTATTGGGGCAGTCCTATCAAAAATTTACCGATAACAATGTGGATGTAATCGGAAGGAGATTGATTGATGCAACCATCACCTCTATAAACGGAACTTCGGTGGTATCCTTGTACAATCAAAATATAGAAGAACATAGCCTGCTTTCCTATTTTAGTAGGGCCAACTATGATTATAAAGGCAGATACCTGTTTTCTGCAGTTATGCGTGCTGATGGATCGTCGAGGTTTGGTGCCCAAAACCGCTTTGGTTATTTTCCTTCCTTTTCGGCCGGCTGGAGACTTTCGCAGGAGGATTGGTTCAAAAAAATCACTTTTATATCCGATGCCAAACTGCGGGGAAGTTTTGGCGTTACCGGAAATCAGTCGATCGGAAATTACGCCTGGCAAGGCTCTTTTTATACCCCAGGCACTTATTTGGGCAATGTTGCCATTGTAAGTAATGGCGTACCCAACGCTTCTTTGAGGTGGGAAACCACAAAACAGACCAATATAGGCCTGGATTTAGCTTTTCTCCATGATAGAATCCGCTTCACTGCAGATGCCTATCTGAAAAAAACTACAGGCCTTTTATTTGATGTTGCGGTGCCAGGCACAACAGGTTATGCTACAGTGCCTGCAAACTTTGGAAGCCTTGAGAATAAGGGGCTCGAATTTACCTTGTCAACAATTAATCTAGATGGTGCACTTAAGTGGAATTCTACATTGACCTTTTCACTGAACAGAAATAAGGTTCTTTCCCTTCCGGGAAATCAGGACTACCGGCCTAATATCTACAACATGGCAAGGGTTGGCGAAACGGCTGGTGTATTTTATGGACTGAAAGCACTTGGTGTTTATGCTTACGATGCGGATAATGTTTACCAGAAAAACCCTACAACCGGAGCTGTAACACCTTACCGCCAGGGTTCGGCCAATGGCGCAGTATATAAAGGTGGAGATGTGATCTGGGAAGATGTAAATGGCGATGGGATTATTAATGATGCTGATCTACAGGTTATCGGTAATCCAAACCCCGATTTTACAGGCGGTTTTCAGAACGAGTTTACCTATAAGAACTTCACACTTTCAACGCTCATTACCTACAGTTTTGGCAATGATGTGTTTAACGAGGTAAAAAGAAACCTGGATGCTTCGCCGTATGATCAGAACCTCACAACCGATCAGCTCAGAAGATGGAGGAAACAGGGCGATGTAACAGATGTGCCAAAATTGGTGAAAACCGACCCTATGCTGAATTATGCCATCTCCAATAGGTTTGTCGAAGATGGTTCTTTTATCAGACTACAGAATGTTGCACTAAATTATAGAATAGCTTCTAAACTATTAAATAAACTAAAAATCAGCAATGCCAACATTGGCTTTTCAGTGGTGAACCTGTTAACCTTCGGTTCGTATACCGGATATGACCCAGAAGTAAGTTCATCCACAAATGCACTGGCAGTGGGGGTAGATAGAGGTTCGTTCCCTAGAACCAGAACATATAATTTATCATTAAACTTTAGTCTTTAAATATTACGAAAATGAAAGATTATAAAATGTACAGCTTCATGCTAATCGGACTGCTTCTTTTGGGAAGCTGCAAAAAGGCGTTGGAGATAGATCCTACAACATCATATTCCAGTTCCAACTATTGGACTGAAACCTCGCAGGCAACGGCAGCGCTTTATGGCGCTTATAATCTGATGCAGGGCGCAATGGCACCAGAATCTGTTTTGTATGGCGAGGGCAGGGCCGATAATGTGGCGCTAAACCCATTGGCCCTGAGCTCCCAAACCTTAAACCTACTCACCAATAACCTTAATTCGAGTTTGCCTATTACTAGCTGGAATGGCATTTACCAGGTTGTTAATCAAAGTAATCTGATTTTAAAGAATACTTCGGAGATGAAAAATAAAGGTTTGTATTTAGGCAAGGCTGCCGACTATAGCAGCGTTAGGGGACAGGCATTTGCCATTCGGGCTTTTTGCTACTTCTATATGACGCGTATCTGGGGCAAACTGCCTTTGGTGACCGAACCTTTAACAGATGCTAACCAGAATGTAAGTATTGCCCGCTCAGATACTGCTGCAGTATACGCCCGCATTCAGGCGGATTTAGATTCTGCCTCACTTGCGGCAATACCCGCTTCTTATTCTACAGCTTCAGCAACAAGGGCGCAGTTTACCATGGGGGCCGTAAATGCGATATATACCGATTTTTACATGTGGAGGCATCAATATCAAAACGCATTAACGGCTTCTCAGAAAATCTTATCTAATTCTACTTACGCTTTAACGGCATTATATAGTGCCTCCTCAACAATAGATTATAATGTTAACCCTGCGCTGATAGATAATACAGCCTATGCCCAGATGTTTACCAAAGGATTTTCATCAGAGTCGATTTTTGAAATTGATTACAACTTTTCGGAACGGGCAACACGCTCATTCCTGATTACCGTTTATGGGGATTTAGGGTTTCAGCCATTTTTCAAAGCAAGCGGTTATCTTTCCAGTAAGTTTACTTCAACAGATTTAAGATCGAAAGTGAACTTTGATACCAATTCGGGAATTGTCAAGTTCTTTGAAAAGTCGGGGTTTGTTCGTGGTACGCAGGATGATAAGAATATTATTGTTTACCGCCTGGCAGATATTATGCTGTTACGGGCAGAAGCGCTGAACAAAACAGGCGATATTGCAGGCGCAATGACTTTGGTTAACCAGATAAGAACAAGGGCTGGAGCTGTAGCATACACACCAGCATCGTATACAGGTTTGACAACTGATCAGATTGAAGACCTTATTTTGGACGAACGTGCAAGGGAGCTTTGTTACGAGGGCAAAAGATGGTATGACCTGGTGCGTACCGGTAAGGCCCTGAAAGTTCTTGGACCGATAAATGGCATCTCAAATCCTGAAAATTTCCTGTGGCCCATTAATCTTACCGAAATTAGGTTAAACCCACTTTTAGATCAAAATTCATATTATCAATAAAAACGGCTACAGATGAAAAATTTAAAACTTTACTTAAAAACACTGTTTTTCTGTACAGGTTTGCTGGTTGCAGCAGGCTGCAGCAAATTCGAACTATTGAAAAATGAAGATAGTGATGGAGCGGCAGCTGGAGCCAATCTCAAAGCGCAGACCATAAAGCAGTTTTTGCTTACGGATCATAGTACAGATCTTACCGAACTGGATCTTTTTTCAGCTGCCGTAAAAAGAGCGGGTTTAGTGGATTTATTTGGTACAAGTGATAGTTATACAAGCGTATTTTTAACCAATCCAGCCATGAAACAATTGCTGGCTACTATTGGTTATGCATCTGTAGATCAGGTTCCTCCGATCATACTCAAAAACCTGCTTGAAGATCTCATCATAAAAGGAAAATTGAAGTCGACTGATATTGGCCTTGGCGAATCCAAAAAAATGGAAACCATTAACGGCAATTTTATTTATTACAGTAGATCATCCAGTAGTTCAGATCAATATATTTTAACCATCAACCAAAACTCATCTTTAAGTTCTACCGCGGCTGTGGTAAGGAGTCAGGATTTGGAATTTAGCAATGGCGTGGCGCAGGTAACGGCACAATTTACCTTTTACCGTTTGCTTGATGAAAAGCCTGATGATGCAATTCCCGGCGGAAATGTGGTAACCGAAAAAATAAACGTAACAAAGGATGTTTATATACGTGGCGGAAACGGTAATAATAACGCCAATTTCAATGATGCCGCAACAATGGATTTAAAAGCTGTAAGCTCAGCCGATGCTACCGTGGGTAGGATAGGGGTAATGCAGTTTCCTTTAACAAAACCGGGCTTTGGGGATAAAATCGGAGCAGCCAAAATGTTTGTATATGTTTATAATACCGGACTTACCCCTTCAACCATTTACTCTTTTTCTGCACACCTGGGCGAGAATAAAGATTGGATAGAAAGCACCATTACCTGGAACAATGCACCAACATACAATTCGGTGGCCATGTCAACCATTCCGGTTCCGGGTGCTACTGTGGGGTGGGTTTCTTTTGATGTTACCTCGGCTGTTAGCCAGCTTTATGCAAATAATGGAAGCTTTATCAATGTCTTTCTAAGGCATAATGTCGATAATTTTATCAAACTTAGGCCAAGGGAATTTTCTTCAGGTAGTTTTGCCGCTTATATAGCTGTAACCTCTCCGCCAATAACCTTACTGAAACTTGGGCAGGTAAGCCCGCTTAATGTATCTGCCAGCAAACCAATTGTACCTTTAACCATCGCCAATTTACAAATGACAGGTACAGATGACAAGAATATCACTTATACCATTAAACAGGTTCCAACAGCTGGATACTTGGTTAAGTACGGGGTTCCGCTTTCTGCCAATGCTTCATTTTCTCAGACAGATATTGCAAAGGGTGCTGTAAAATATCTTTACGGTGGTACAGGCAATGCCGATAAGATTGTTTTCGAGGCAAGAGATCATAACGGAGGGTATTTCGCAAATGAATTAAGCCTGGATATTGTCATTAATTAAACCATAACATCCCAATTGTCCTGGCGATGTATTGGGTTAAAATATAGCATATGAAAATAAAAATTTTGCTGATTTTACTTTTGTGTACGGCTTTTTTTAAGTCTGATGCAATTCAATCCGGAAGATCTGGAAATCCAAACCCTTTCCCGGTAAGAGGCTTCCACCTGGATCTCCGCATTCAGGCGATTCCAATGCCGGCACTTAAAAAACTGGCCCTACAGCTTAGCGAAGGCGGAATAAATACGTTGATTATGGAGTGGGAAGGTACCTATCCTTTTAAGGATGAACCTTTGATTCCGAACAGGTATGCCTATTCAAGAGCAGAAGTGAAGTCTTTTATTGCCTATTGTAATGGGATTAAGCTTGATGTAATTCCGCTTCAACAAAGTTTTGGACATGTGGAATATATTTTAAGAAATACAAAGTTTAAAAATCTTCGGGAAGACCAAAAGGATTATTCGCAAGTTAATCCAATCAGGGAAGAGGCAGCAAAAAAACTTTTTACTACCCTGTATAGAGATTTAATATCAACCCACAATTCACCTTATATCCATATCGGTGGCGATGAAACCTACCTTTTAGGCCATGGTGAAGAATCTAAAAAGAAGATAAAAGCAGTTGGCATTGGTCGTTTATATGGCGATTACATTAAAATGCTTTGCGATGTGGTTGTAAGTTTAGGAAAAAAACCGGTTTTATGGGCAGATATCGCACTAAAATACCCCGAAGCATTAAAGGGTCTCCCTAAGGAAACCATTTTTGTGGATTGGAACTATGGTTGGGACATCAACATGTTCGGTGATCATCAGAAACTGATGCAGAGCGGATTTGAAATATGGGGAGCACCGGCAATTAGAAGCCATCCCGATAATTACTTTCTAACCCAATGGGAAAAACATTTTAAGAACATTACGGATTTTGTGCCGATGACAAGGAAGTTTGGATATAAAGGCATTATAATGACCTCATGGTCTACCTCGGGTTTATATTCTACTGTTTTCGAAAGCACCAGGGATATTTCGGATCTGTATGCAATTAGGCGTGTATATCCCATCAGTGGTTTTAATATGCTGATAGCTGCCTTTCTAAAGGGCATTAAGCAAGATGAACCCCTGGATTACAAAAGTTTTATCAACGACTACGCCAAATCCAGGTATGGTTTTGACGATAACGCCTCGAAGGCTTTTTGGAATGCAATATCGGCGGTTCCTTTCGAAATTACCCAGGGCATACCTGTAAACACAAACCTTTCCATCCAACAGCTACTGGATAGCACCAGAATTGCCGGTACGGTTTTGTCTAAACTAAAACCCCAAAAAAATGCTGAGGAATTTGAACATTATAAATTGATGACTGATATACGCATTCAGTATCTTTCTTATCAGTTAATTGAATCGCGGGCGAATGCTGATGATATGAAAGAAGATTCAATAAAAAGCTTAATCCAGGGGCTGGAGGCTTTAAAAAGCAGCTCGCTCGATAAGAAGTTCGCTGATCTGAATAAAGATGTGATGTATCCGGCCGAAATTGTTCAGGAAATAGAATACAGGAATGCCCGGATGAATGTTTTACTGGCCAGATTGAAAAGAATAAGATGATGAAGTATGGTTTAGGTGAGATAAATCGGGTTAATACATTTGTTGTTCTGTGGTTTCTGCTCCCTGGCAACAGCAGTTTATATCCACAGCGTGCACCTTTTACAAAACGGCTCCGTTTTCGGGCATCTAATGGTTTAGGCAGGAGTGGAAACGTTATAGATAATGAAAGGTTCAAAAATGAATATAATTAAAATACACAACGGAAGGATAATCTCTCCACTGAGGGTGATCGATGGGGGCTGTGTAATTGTCAGAGATGGTAAGATTGAAAGTGTTAACCACATCGATATCAATGTTCCCGGAGCAGTTGTAATCGATGCCAAAGGAAAATATATTTCGCCAGGTTTTATCGATTTACACGTACATGGCGGTGGTGGTCATGATTTTATGGACAATGAAATTGATGGGTATCTGGCTATTGCTGCGCTGCACGCGAAACATGGAACCACCTCGCTAATGCCAACCACTTTAAGCTGCGAATACCAGGACCTGATCGATACTTTAGATGTGTATGAAAAAGCAGATAGCGTAAACCACAGTGGGGCACAATTTATTGGAATCCATATCGAGGGGCCTTATTTTTCTATGGAACAGAAAGGTGCTCAGGATGCAAGATATATAAGGGTACCAAATATTGAGGAGTATACAGGTATTATCGCCCGTTCCAATAATATAAAAAGATGGAGCGCTGCTCCTGAACTTAAAGGCGCCATAGCGTTTGGGCAATACCTCAAAGAGAGAAATATATTGCCATCTATTGCACATACCGATGCCATTTATGAAGAAGTAGTGCCTGCATTCGAAAATGGTTTCACACATGCCACGCATTTTTATTCGTGCATGTCGGGGGTGTCCAGGCGAAATGCATACCGTTACGCCGGAGTAATTGAAAGTGCGTATTTAATTGATGATATGACGGTGGAAATTATTGCCGATGGTGTTCATCTTCCGCCCCCTCTGCTCAAACTTGTGCTGAAAATTAAAGGTGCAGATAAAATAGCGCTTATAACCGATGCCATGCGGGCAGCAGGAATGCCGCCGGGTTTAAGTAAACTTGGCAGTAAAAAGGATGGCCTTGAAGTTATTGTTGAAGATGATGTAGCTAAATTAACCGATAGGAGTGCATTTGCCGGAAGCGTGGCAACAATGGATAGATTGGTGAGAAACATGGTTTCCTTAGCTGATACAACCATTGTTGATGCCGTGAAGATGGCTTCTTTAACCCCGGCCACCATTATGGGTTTACAAAATGCTAAAGGATCTTTAACTGCCGGGAAAGATGCTGATATTGTGATTTTTGATGATGATATCAATGTTCTGCTTACCATGGTTAAGGGCAAAAATATTTACACCAACGAGCTGTTTTCTAAATAGCCCGAATTCATAATGCCAAATAAGATTGTCTCTTGTTGGTATTTGGTTTTCCTTCGTTAAATTGGTTCATTATTATATAAAATTAGCAGTGCTAAAAGATTTAAAATTACCCGAAGTAAGGGTTTACGATTCTAGAAATTCGATGGGTGAGGCTGCCGCAAATGGTCTTTCGCTTGCCATAAATGCTGTATTAAGGAAAAAAAATACGGTCAATATTATTTTTGCCGCGGCGCCGTCGCAAAATGAATTTTTAAAGGCACTTTACTACGAAAATATACCGTGGCAAAGTGTAAATGCATTTCATATGGATGAATATGTTGATCTGGAAGATACGGCACCTCAACGTTTTGGCAACTTTTTAAAGGAACGGATTTTCGACCATTTCGATTTCAGATCTGTTCATTACCTTAACGGAAATGTTGATGACCTGGAAAAAGAATGCGATCGGTATGCAAAACTTCTTGAAGATTATCCAACTGATATCGTTTGCATGGGAATAGGAGAAAATGGTCATTTGGCCTTTAACGATCCGCCCGTTGCCGACTTCAATGATACCAGGAAAGTAAAGGTGGTCGACCTTGATCTTGCCTGCCGGCAGCAACAGGTTAATGATGGTTGTTTTACCAGTTTGGATAGGGTACCCGCCAAAGCTTTAACGCTAACAATTCCGGTATTATTAAGTGCCCAAGTAATTAGTTGTGTAGTTCCGGGCAGCACAAAGGCACAGGCTGTTCTTAATACGCTTACGCAGCCAATTGATACTGCTTTCCCCTCTACAATACTACGCGAACATAAGGGAACAATTGTTTTTCTAGATCCCGATAGTGCAAAATACATCCTCTAACTTTTACACCAGTTCAAAATCTTAGCCCGCCAGTCATTTTTCCTGTAGATAACCGTTTGCTAGGGCATGCATCCAGTGGCTTAATTGCGCCAATGCCAATATCTATCTCAGCTTTTGAAAGATGATTGCATCTTGGCCCGCAGGCCCTATGACTAAATGAAAAAGTCCAACGATCAACGACCTTGGGACTTCAGTTTATTGTTTAATTTTAGTAACCAAATATGGTAGATAAATCCAGTTTAACCAATGTTCCGAGTTTTTCAAGATCGGTCGTTTTGATGGTTTTCTCTGAACCCACAACGCAGTAATTATAGTTTTTACCAGAAATATTCTGCTCATGAAAAGACTTAAGGTCATCGAAACCCAGCGGCTTCAGTGCAGAATAGACATCTATTCTTGAATCGTAGTCGTAGCCTAGTTTTTTATCCGCGAGATAGGTGTAAATTATCCCGTCTTTGCTAATCCTTTCGGCCTCGAGTTCACTCAAAGCATTGTTTTTTGATAGGCTGAATGCCTTTTGCGATTCGGGCAGGCTGCTCAGCAGTTCGTTCATCGCAGCAATTGCCTCATTCATTTTATCGGCTTGTGTACCTACATAGGCCACTACCGAATTTTGTTTATCTCTACTGTTAGGTGAGGCGTACATGGCAAAGGTAGAGTAGGCCAAGGCCTTTGATTCTCTGATTGTCTGAAACACGATAGAGCCCATACCTCCGCCGAAATAATCATTAAATAAACTGATTTTCGCTCTTTGGGCCGGGTTGTACAATCCTGCATTACGGATCCACCGGATTTCTGCCTGAACCATATCATAATCGGCGAAGTACACTTTGTTGGCATTGGTCGGTTCATAGTTGAATTTTTTGATTGAAGGGATGTCGCTGAAAGAACCTGGCAATCTATGCAGTTTTGTTATTTGCGCTGTAAGGTCAGCCATTGGCTTAGGCCCATAGTAGATGATGGTGTGTTTAAAGTCTCCCAGCTTATGCAAGATGTCAATTAGGTCGGCCGACTTCAAATTTTTGATTTCATCATTACTCAGCCCATAATTAAATGGATTTTCCTTGCCATACTGCGCATAGCTCATCAGTCCTGAAAGTATGGAGTTCTTGTTTAGTTTTGCATTGTCTCTTGTTTTCAGCAGGCGAGCTTTGAAATCTTCAAGGGCGGCTTCATTTGGCTTACAGTTGGAGAGCAGATGCGCTAACAAGCTTACTGCCCTGTCGAAGTTCTCTTGTAGACCGCTGATGTAAACCATGGTCTCCTCAGTGCCCATATTTACGCTGTAGCTGCAGGCGATATTGTAAAATGCTTTACTGATATCTTCAGCAGTATATTCGTCACTGCTCAAAAAGGATAGGTACTGGGCGGCATAAGGCAAAAGTTTGGAATGGTGTGAACCTATTTCAAAGCGGTAACCCATGCGGAAGATGCTATTATCGGTATTCTGTACGTAGATCAGGTCGGCGATGCCCACTTTACCCTGTACGAGATCCTTTTTGTAGTCCAGAAACTTTGGAGCAATGGGTTTAACTGCTGAGGATATGATGTTCTTTGCGAAATTGGAAACTTCGTTTGCATTGGTTTTTACCGCTGTAATCATCGGTTTTTCTATTTTTTCAATGCTTTTGTCCTCTGCTTTATGTTTAAGCACGATTACATAGTTATTGATGAAAAACTGATTTGCAAAATCAACAATTTCCTTCTTGGTTATCCTGGCCATGGCATCAGTCGACGAAAGCATCTTGTCCCATTCCTTACCACGGTTTAAGATAAAGGCTGTCATGGTTGCATCTGCACGCACGTCGTTGCTGTCGTAAGCCTGCAACTCGCCCAGCCTGATGTTTGCAACAGTTGCTTTAATCAACCCTTCATCGAAACTACCTTTTTTTAGCAGCTCGATCTGCCCGGTCAAAAGCTTTTGAGCATCCTCAAGACTTTGTCCCGCTTTTGGTGATGCCGACAGTATGAACATACCATAATCTTTCATCTGGTTGTATCCGGCACTGGCCTTTAAAACCTTTTGTTGTTTGTTCAGATTTATATCAAGCATCCCTGCTTTACCGTTCGATAAGATGCTGCCAATCAGATCCAATAATAAACTCTGATGACTGTTCTGGGGGAAGCCCCGGTATGCAATATATAAACTTTCCGCACTTGGGCCGTTTATGTCAATTTTTTGAATCTTTGTCAATGCTTTTTCCTGAGCAGGCTCATATGGCGTAAATGGTTTTGAAACCATGTAAGCGAAATTCCTGTCTATGACCTTAATTAGCGAATCATAATTGATGTCGCCAGACATAATCAGCGCCATATTATTGGGTACGTAATATTTGTTGTAATATTTTCTGATTTCTACCAGGGAAGGGTTTTTTAGATGTGCAACTGTTCCGATGGTAGTTTGCTGACCATAGTTATGGGTTGGAAAAAGTGCATTCAGCATGCCTTCGTACATTTTGGTGCCATCATCATCAAGCCCTCTGTTTTTTTCTTCATACACTGCTTCAAGCTCTGTATGGAATATACGGAATACTGGCATGCGGAAACGTTCTGATTGTACAGCAAGGAATTTTTCCACCGCATTGGATGGCAGGTTTTCTTCGTATACAGTTTCTTCACTGCTTGTATGGGCATTTGTACTTTGGCTACCCACTGCTTTCATCATTTTATCGTATTCATTGGCAATAGCGTAATTGGAAGCTACGCCAGATATACTGTCGATTTCCTGATAGATCTTTTTCCGTGTCGGCCCATCTTTGGTCTTATTGTACCGCTCATACAGATCCTCAATTTTGTCCAGCAACGGTTTTTCTTTGGCGTAGTCCAGTGTCCCGAATTTATCTGTGCCTTTGAATAAAAGGTGCTCAAGATAATGTGCCAGACCGGTATTGGTTTTGGGATCGGTATTACTGCCTGTTCTAACGGCCATTTTATACACAATATTTGGTTCTTTATTGTTTTGTGACAGTATTACAGTCAATCCGTTACTGAGCGTATAAAATCGGGAACGGGTCGGGTCATTTGTTACGTACTTATAGGTATAACCGCCACTGCTGGCCGTTTTCCACTGGTAAAGGGACTGTGCGTTGACAACCGTATTTGCTATTGATAATATAACGGCAACAAAAATTTTAAGTTTCATGGTTTAGGTATTAAGGTGGGATTATGTGTATTTTATCACACGCATCTGGTGGTGAAAATGGGCATGCCATCCGGCAATGCCCACATCGTCGTCTTAACTATCACTAACTGCTGGCCATACTTCTACAATGGCCAGTATGTTTTTATTTATTATGAAAAGCGTTTAACCCGCTTTCTAAGAATTTTTTATAATTTGTTACTTCATAATCTGCACCCTGTGGTTGTGCCAGTAATGCTTCTGTATTGGGATCTAGCAGTACATAAAAAGGCTGTGAGTTAGACTGGAATTTCCTGGCCTGCAGATCACTCCATTTTTTACCAATGGTATTAAGTTTTCTTCCCTCTGGTGTAATTACTACATCAGCTGGTGCCAGTTCCGATTTATCATCTACATATAACTGGATCAATACGTAATCATCGTTGATCATTTTATACACATCCTTGTCAGGCCAAACATTAGCTTCCATTTTTCTACAGTTTACACAGGCATGGCCGGTAAAATCAATCAGCACAGGTTTGTTTAGTTTTTTAGCTGCAGTTAAACCTTCGTCATAATCGAAATAAGCATTCAGCTTTAACGGCGCGTGGAACTTATCTTCATATTTATGCGGCCTGTCATTTGTTGATGTTTGTTTTCCTGCCAGTAACCCAGTGGTGTACAGGTCAAAATCTTGTGTTTCCTGCGGTGGAAGAAAAGCCGATACACTGCGTAAGGGTGCCCCCCACATACCAGGGATTAAGTAAATGGTAAAGGAAAGAACTATTGTTGCCAGAAAAAGCCTTGGTACAGAGATAAATGCCAGCGGACTATCATGCGAAAACTTGAGTTTGCCCAAAAGATAGATGCCCATCATCCCGAAAATAACGATCCACAGGCTTAAGAATATTTCCCTGTCAAACCACTCCCAATGGTAGGCCAGATCTACATTGCTCAAAAACTTTAATGCAAAAGCAAGCTCAAGAAAACCCAAAACTACTTTTACGCTGTTTAGCCAACCCCCAGATTTTGGCAGTTTGTTCATTGCCGATGGAAAGAGTGCAAACAGTGCAAAAGGAATGGCCAGGGCCAAAGAAAAACCGAACATGCCTATTGCAGGCCCTAATAAAGCCCCTGTTGTTGCTGCCTGTACCAGTAGCGTGCCAATAATAGGGCCTGTGCAGGAGAAAGATACCAGGGCCAATGTTCCGGCCATGAAAAACAATCCTGCAATGCCGCCCTTATCAGAATTGGCATCCATTTTATTTACCCAGGAAGAGGGCAGGGTAATTTCGAATGCCCCTAAAAACGAAGCTGCAAAAACAACCAGCAATAAAAAGAAGAAAAAATTAAAGATACCATTGGTGGACAGGCTGTTCAGGGCATCGGCGCCAAAAATTACCGTTACCAAAAGCCCAAGAACCACATAAATGAGGATGATGAAAAAGCCATAGAGTGCCGCACGCCGAAAAGCCCTTCCTTTTTCTGATCCCTTGGTGAAAAAACTTACTGTAAGGGGCAGCATGGGGAAGATACAGGGCATCAGCAAAGCTGCTAAACCGCCAACAAAACCTGCAATAAAAATTCCCCACAAGGTTTTGTGTTCTTCTTTTGGTTGAGCAATGTTTTTTTGAGTAACAGCAGGAACAGAAGCAGCTATTTTAGCAACAGTATCAGTTGCTTTAATTGTACTGTCAACCGCTTCTGGCTTAATCTCTGTAAAAGTTAGCTCTTCGGTATTTGTGCTGTCCTGTGCATATCCATTTAAGGATATTGCACAGCAGAACAGCAAACCGAGACAGATTTTCTTTAAGAATATCATATGCTTTGTTACGCTATTATTTCACAGGAATACTAAAATCTACCTGCTCAGGCGGTAAACATTGTTTATCGTCGCATACCATAAACTCTACATTGCCTTTAATGGTTGCGGTTTTGCCTTTTAGCTTTACTTTTTGTTGAAACACTACTGACTTTTCGAAGTAGCTTACGTCCATTTTAAAAGTAGATTCGAATTTGGTTATGGCTTTTGGTTCGATGGTTTTTCCAACCAGGGTATAGGCGCCCGACGCTGGAAAACTAAAGGTTGTTTTAACCGGACCGCCATCTTTAACAAATTGCGAATAGAGGTGCCAGCCCTGGTCTATAGTCGCCTTAATGAAAACAGTAGCCGTATTTGGCCCGGTTTTTTTTGCTGCGTAACTCCAGGTTACAGGTTTTAAAATCTGGCTGTATGTGCTAAGGCTGATCAGGCATACGGCACAGAATAAAATGGTGATTTTTTTCATGTTGTGGTTTATTTGTTGATTGTTCTGATTAATGTAATCTGCTAAAGGCCTGGTAGTCGATAAAGTCTACCTCAGGGCTAATGTATCCGGTTTTAACAGGTTCTACCTTCATTAAATCGGTGCTTAAATATTTCTTGTTGCTATCCGAAAAGATGGTCACGACACAGCTTTCTGTACCCATTTTTTGTTGTTGCTTTATGGCACCGATTACGTTTGCGCCTGATGATATGCCTACGGCTAAACCAAGTTTTTCGGCCAGTTTTTGTGCCATGAGTATGGCATCGCCATCGTTTACCTGCAGTACTTCATCAAGTTCGTTAAGCTTAACAATTTCGGGGATAAATTCATCAGAAATACCCTGGATTCTATGACTGCCTACTTTATAACCAGTAGTTAAAGTCGGCGATTCTGCAGGCTCCAATGGATGTATCTTAATGGCCAGATTTTGCTTTCTTAAGAAATTTCCTACCCCCATGATAGTTCCACCAGTGCCTACTCCGGCAACAAAAGCATCGGGCGAAAGGTTTTTCAAGCGCAACTGCTCCCAGATTTCTTTACCTGTGGTATGTTCATGTGCTTCCGGATTGGCGATATTCTCGAACTGCTTAGGCAAGAAAATATCTGGATCACTTGCGGCCATCTGTTCTGCAAGTTTAATGCTGCCGATAAAACCGCCTTCTTCTTTGCTCACCAGAATAATCTCTGCACCTAAACTTTTAATAATATCCATGCGCTCTTTGCTCAACCAATTTGGCATAATGATGGTAACCGGATGGCCCAAAGCTTTACCTATGGCCGCAAATGCAATCCCGGTATTGCCACTGGTGGCTTCAACAATCCGATCACCAGCTTTGATTTTACCTTCGGCATACGCTTTTTTTAGCGTGTAAAGTGCCATCCGGTCTTTAATGCTGCCAGTTAAGTTGTAATGCTCGCATTTAACATAAATTTTGCCTACACTCCCCTGGTAGGTGTAGGTGAGCTCAAGCATTGGTGTGTTACCAACCAGAAGCGATAAATGTTCGAATTTTCCCTCCTTGGCAGAAGTCATTTTATTTGCTGTTATTGTGGTCATAACTGTTGATTACATCAGATAGCAATAGCTATTTTGATTCATTTTTATTTCGGTAAAATTCAGTATTATAATTTTTTACATCAACACATGTTGTTTTTTACAGAAAATTTCTGTTTTTTTGATAAAAAATTAGTCTTTATTTCAGTTTTGGCTTGATTTTTTAACTTCCATTATATTTTTTTTCAATTTATTAACGTCAATGACCCACGGAGATTTAGATCAGGTTGATGTAGAAATACTAAAATTGTTGCAACATGATGCCTCTTTAACCAATAAAGAAGTATCCTTGAAGCTGCATAAATCTATAGCCACTATCCATGAACGGATAAGACGATTAAAGGAACAAGGCTATATTAAGAGGATTGTGGCCATTCTCGACCGCAAAAAGATCAACAGAAACCTGATCGCTTTTTCGCATGTACTGTTGAAAGAACATACGGCTAAAACCCTGATCGAATTCGAAACCGAAGTTTCTAAGTTCGGCGAGGTAATGGAATGTTTGCAGATGACCGGTGCTCACGATTTTATCCTCCGTATCGCTACCAGGGATATGGATGATTATCATGAATTTCTGCGTAACAAACTCGCTACGCTGCCCAATATCACAACTGTTCAAAGTTATTTTGTACTCTCAGAGCCTAAAAGCGAAACGGCATATCCTATTTGATGTAATAGAGGGAGAAAAACCTGTTGTGGAAGTGATCCAGAACAGACCTGTGTCGATTAAACAAAAAGGCGGTCCGTAAACAGACCGCCTGAACCAAAATATAATTCTTTTTTTATTTGCTAAGTGACGCTAGTGCGTTTTCCGTGTTTAAGCTGGTTTTTGTATTAGCTGCAACGAATTTATCCATGGTCAGCTTTTGTTTTTTGCCCATTACGAGCATATGGTCGCCAGTTGAACCACTTAAGGTTAAATCAGCCTGATCTTCGATCACAGTATATAATCCGTCAGTTTGTGAGTTTAGATTCAATGATGCATTTCCGCTTAAGAAAACCTGCAAATATTGCGTATTGATTTTGCCCTGTGTTTTTACTTTAGCGTTATCCATTGCATGGATACGATAGATCTCATTTACGTAAATGGTAAGTTTTGCGGTGCTGTTATCCAGCGAGGTGATCTCTAAACCATCTCCGCTCTGTACAACCTTAACTTTACCAGTGTTTTCATCTGCATAGCTGATGCCGGTACGTTTTCCCTGTATGATGGTCAGCTCTACATTTCCTTTTACTTTGATGCGTTTGAAGCTTAATGCTTTTGAAGCATGAACAGGTTTGATGGTTTCAGATGCGTTAGCTGATAATACTGTTGAAGTAGATAATACTAATGCTAAAGATGATGCGAATAATGTTTTGAATAAAGTTTTCATATGCTTTGAGTTTTAATTTTTATAATGTTTTTATTGATTGTTCTGATATTAAGACGTGCAACTACTAGAAACGTTTCAGCGCAAATCGCAGCATTATACCAGCCTGGGAAGCTAATCGACAAACGCCAGGAATTCAGAGACAAAAAGATGGTGGTCGCTATGAATTTTACAGGTTTTCTTTCCTGAGAGATGAAGTAGATTTCTTTTTTACTTTGAGGATAAGTCTTGAACACTCCGAAAAGAATTAAAAAATGCAAAAGCGCTTGTCGACTGATGTGATGGTGAGCCTTTAATAGCTGTATTGTTTAATGATTTTGCCAGAAGCCTTTCCGGCTTTGCAACCGGACAAGGGTTCGACTCCCTTCGGCTCCACTGGAATCAGTATCAGAAATCATTGATAAAAACTAAAAGTCTGCAAATCATTGATTGCAGGCTTCTTTTTGGTGTTTAGTTGTTTTTTTGACCAAATAACGCATATAATTCAATAGATGAGTCGGCGAAAGTTCGGCCCCGTCACGTTTTACTTTGTACTAATGACCTTGTTGCGTTACCAACCTGCGTTCTGGCATAATAATGGCCCCATAAATAAGATGAAACCTGGATACTTTATTTTAGCAACGTCAGTTATTATTTCAACCAACCGATGTTATACATCGGGAACTGCCGGCAACGGTAGGAATTTCCTCCTGGCCAGGCAAAAAAAGGATTGGGCCATCATATTTATATTATTAATAGGCAACAAAAAATCCTTATAATTGTTATTAGGAGAAATATGAGTAAAGTATTTACAATTACAGAAGGACTGGAGAATTTGGGAGCGCTGCGAACGGGCGGACAGGGATCGGTATATAAAGGGAAACGCATCGGTGCAATTTACTCTGCAGTGAAATTAATCCCTACTCCAATATACAACGAGAACCGCGATGATAAAAATTACCGCAATTTTGAAAACGAGGTAGCAAAGTTGCTAAAGGTAAATGAAAATCCCAGTCCGAATGTCGTAAAAATGCTCAGTTTCGGCATAACAGAAAGCGGATCCTTCCCATTTATAGAAATGGAATATATAGAAGGACCTGATCTTTGTGAGCTGCTCCAACCCCCACACCAAAAGATATTTACGCTAAGCGAAGTCATAAAAGTTGCACAACACCTGGCCGCTGCACTTGAGCACTGCCATAAACTTGGCGTAAAACACGGCGACGTTAAGAGCAATAATGTTAAATACAATTTGCACACAGCTAACTATGTACTGCTGGATTTTGGACTCGCCATTATGAGTGAGGAGCAGCGTAGAAGTAGCATCCGGCATGCAGGCGCGGTGGAGTTTATGGCACCCGAACAAAACGAAGGTAAAATGCTTCCGCAAACCGATGTGTACAGCTATGGCATCATCTTATATGAATTACTCGGAGGCCAAGTTCCTTTTCCTCTGCCTGGAAATAGCGATACCGCACGTAATTCGGTAATGATCGGTCATATGGAAAGCGAAGTGCCTGACGTGATTAACCTGCGCAAAGCAAACTTACCCACGGGCTGGACCGAGGAACAGAAAACCCGGGAGATGCAGGTTCCGGATTGGCTCCTAAAACTGATCGAAAAATGCCTGCAGAAAGATCCTATGCTCAGGTACAGCGATGGAATGGCCTTGCATGAAGCGGTGCTTAGCGGAAGCTTATCGGGCAGTGTTTTACCCATAGACCATTCTGCTATGGATTCGCTCAAAGCGGAGAACGAAATGCTCCGCAAACAGGTATTGACACTTGAAAGTACAGCGCAGGTTCCGGAAAGAAACGGTATAATGTTACCTCATTTTGCGTTTGCGCTTATGGTCATCTCAATTATCGGATTGATTGCTTTTCTGGGCTATTCCCAGTTTCGCAGCGAGCCACAGGCACAGCAAGCTGTCCAAACCATAGATTCGATCCCTCCGCCAGTTGATACCACAGCACAGGAAAGAAGGAGATTGGCGAAGCAGCGCAAGCTGGCTGAAGCAGCAGCAACAAAGCGGGCGGTGGATAGTGCAATCAATGCAGAGATCAAAAAAGCCAGAGATAAAGCTGCCGATAGCACAGAAGATCTTAACCCTGATACTTCATTGAGTCCTGTACAGTTTTAATTTTTAAAATAATTTCCCTCAACCGCCACATAGGCACCTTAACTTATGGAAACAAAATCAAATTTCTGGCAGCGTATCGGTATTCAGGATTGGTTTCTAACCGATGAAAACAAGAGCAGTGACCAAAAAGCACAGCAACTCACTCCGGAAACCATCTACAGCTTTATTGTAGATAAATTTAAGGAGTCCATCAGGGAATTATCTTTTGCCGATCGCATCGTTTTTTATCATGAATTCATTATCACCTTCAACGCTGAAGATTACCGTGAATTTATAGACAATAAACAAGGGATTTTGGGCTTAATCGTACAGGAAACAGTCAAAAAATTCTATGCGATTTTAAGAGAACACCGGCAAGCCGGGAAAAATGTTGAGCCATCTGGCTCAAAATGGGTATTTCGGTTGGTATCACATCCCGATTACGCAAGGGGCGATAAGGGTTTTATCGGAAAACTGCTGCCAGACAACAATCAGAAATCGGAAAATCTCCGTGTAACATTCATTCCCCGCCAAACGGGTATTGCGCAGACATTCGATATCAACAACGATATTTTAAAGGGCTTCACTTACTACAGCGAAGGTTATATGGAAATCCCATACGATGCTCAATTGGAATATGTTGATGGTAATACCACCCCGTCTAAGGATCAGGCCGTTCTCGGCCGACTGGAAGCCATCATACCCGACAAGCAGTTTTCGGGCAAAAAAATCGAGTTCCTGATTAAAACAGAAGATACTATCGTTTCGGGTAACGATGAAGGACGCGAAGATTCCAATATTTTCAAGATTGCCTCAGAATGGGCCAATTCACCACACTTACACATCCGCTATAACAAAACAGACGGTAATTTCTATTTAGCTTCTTTCGGCGAACTTACTACTTTGAACGAGGTTTTGGTACCACGCAGCGAAATTAATTCACCACAATGGGTTTCTTTGCCGCTGAACTCCAGGATGTTGCTCAACGGTATAATCGGTATAAACCTATTTAAATCCTAACTTATGTCGCAACTGCTATCAATTTTATTGTTATCACTGGTCGTTGCGCTGATGATCGTTCATTTTAAAGACATTAAAAATTCCCGTAATAAAAATGGATAAACACTTTTTTGGCCTCACAGACACCGGCAAATCCAGAGACAACAACGAGGACAGCTTTATTGTTAAGCCTCTTACCAGCGATCAGTTGATTTTGGCAGCTGTAATAGATGGCGTAGGTGGCTATCACGGCGGCGAAGTAGCGGCGGGTATTGCTACGGAACAGATTTCGATGCAATTCTCAGATCGTCCAGCCGATCCAATCTCGCAGATGATCATGGCGTTCAGGAATACAAATGAAGTGATCATTGCCAAAAAGCAAACAGAAACAGACCTTTCTGAAATGGCCTGTGTGGCCACTATGGTAATTGCGGATATTGAGCACAATCAATTTTATTATGCGCACGTTGGTGATACCCGATTATACCTGCTACGGGACGGATCGCTGATCAAAATCTCTAAAGACCATTCATTTGTAGGTTTTCTGGAAGATTCGGGAAGATTGGACGAGGCTGCTGCTATGCAGCATCCAAAACGCAATGAAATTAATAAGGCAATCGGTTTCAGCGATCAGATTGCTGCCGATGAGAGCTATATTGAAACCGGTCAATCTCCTTTCCTGCCGGGCGATCTTCTCTTATTATGCAGTGATGGGTTGACCGATATGGTAAACAGGCAGGATATCACCACCCTGCTTCTCCAAGGGGATACACTTGCTAAAAAAGCAGGCAATCTCATCGCGCTTGCCAATGAAAATGGAGGCCGTGACAACATTACCGTTGTGCTGCTGCAGAATAACAAAGCGCCTCAAAAGGTAATGCCAACCAGGCCAGACTTTACACAACAGCCCCAGGCAGCCGCAGGAGCAGAAAATAATGAGGCGATACCGACGCCTGAAAGTCCAGCACCGGCAATTCATGCAACGCCCAAAAGAAATTATTGGTTCACTGCGCTGGTTATTTTATGCCTCATCCTTCTCGGCACTACCGTATTTTTGTATTTGCAGAACCCGCACACTACAGATACGGTCTCTACCCTTAATCCATCACCAAAACAAAAAGTGAGAAACAGCCAGGAGCAGTTACTACAAGATGCATTTGACCATGCCCTGTGGGACACGCTGGTACTATCAGACTCGATTTTTAAAAGTCCGGTCCTGATCAGCGATACGTTAAGTCTGCGGAAAGATACCCTGTATGTTATCGCAAAGGGCATTGTGCTGCAAGCGGATAGCGGATACAAAGGTGCAGCCATAACGATGCGCGCTCAATCCAGGCTATTGAAGCTTGACAGCCTGCAGTTTAAAGGTTTCGCTACCGCTATCGCCATTTCAGACCAGGCACTGTTACTCAAAAATGTCACCTTCACCAATTGTTTAATCCCGGTACAGAATAGCATCCATTTCCCTGACCGGAAACCGGTAAATGCAGCACTAATGAAGATTGATCCACTAAAAGGTAACACCCCTAAAACCGCAGATTCAAAAAATGGAGCAGAATAAAGGAACTGTCAAAGTGAGCCGGGCTCAGGAAAGGATCTTCATATTAGCCACCGCAACCGTTCTCGCACTCTTTTTTTATCAGTTATACGCGATCATTCAGCCTAGATTTGCAGAAGTTGCTCCACGCTTAAACGCCGGCACGATGGTTAACCTGAATGCGGAAAAACCTGCCGAACATATCCATAACCTACTTAAAAAAGGTTACTATTTTGAAGATCAGCGGGACATTGATCTGATAGAAAAAACCATTGCATCTGCAACGCCAAATGCCGGGCAACTCGACAACATTGGCGAAGTGAACAAACGCAGGTACTTTTTACCTGCAGATGAGGCCTATAAAACAGGGGGGAAATCATTTAAAGCAAGGGTGTTGGCATCCCGGGCATTGCTTGGTTATACCGGTGATGATTCGCTTAGATTCGACCAGGAGCAAAGTAATCCCCGCCCATACCCCTCCCAGGTAAATATCGGCATGGGCGAGCATGATATCAGCGGGAAAATCGTAGCGAATAAAAAAGCTGCGCCTGGTGTTTTAGTCCGTTTGGAAATGATTTTGCCGCAGGACAGTATTTACAATGATGAGCCGACAGAAACCATCAAAAATATAACTGAAAAATCAAATGGCATTACAAAGGTTTATACTTTGGATACTGCCGGTAAACGGAAATTACTTCAGCTCACCGCCTATGCCCGTACCGGTACTGCAGGGGAATTCACTTTTGCCAAGTTGCCCGGCAACCAGGCATTCAAAATATTACCTTTAAAACCAGGTTTTCAGTTTGGCGCCTCAAAGGGCGTACAAAACCTTGATGAAAATACCGCCTTCGCATTTGAACAGCGTCCACATACGATAAAGCTTTTCTCTACCAGGGATTTCAATATCCTCAAAAAGGAAAAATCACTGATCATCAGAACACCTGAGGAATTCAACAAGTGGTTTATGATCATCTGCGGAAGCCTGATCGGTGGATTTTTACTTGTCCACTTCATCCTGTCATGGAAATTCAGCACTACCGATCAGGTTATATTGCCCGTAGTGATGATGCTCACAGGCATCTCATTCCTGATGCTGCTGAGTTTGCAGGATCCGCTGCGCGACCGTTTTTTAGCTAAAGATTCCCTTTTATACCTGCTAATGGGTTTCGGAGGCATCTTATTGATACTGTGCATTAAACTGCGCCGTTTCAATACCGATACCTGGCTTTACCGCCTACTTTTATTTAAGAACATCCGATCAGCCGCAAACGGCTGGCCCTGGGCCCTGGCCGCTATTGGATTGCTGGCACTCACTATCTTATTCGGAACCGGGCCAGAAGGAAGTGGTGTAAAGGTAAACCTGTTCGGATTTCAGCCCAGTGAGGTGGTAAAGTATCTGATCATTTTTTTTCTTGCAGGATTTTTTGCCGTAAACGAGAAACTGATCAGTGAATATATGAGCTGGAAAAAAAGATGGTCATTTTTCTCCTTTGCCCTATTGGCGATACTGTTGACCCTCATGTTATTTCTGATATTGGGAGACCTTGGTCCGGCGATGGTGGTTTGTTTCACCTTTATTATACTATTTTCATTCTCCCGGGGCGATTTTATGTTCATGGCAGGCGCTATCGTGTTGTACGTATTGGCCTCATGGATTTTTGAAAACATATGGATATCCACTGGAATTACCTTGCTTTTGGTCGGTCTGCTAATGTTTTTCGGGCGCAGGCAGCTCAGTGAATCTGCCATCATGGTGCTGGTGATCATGTCGGCTTTTTTAACGATTGATCAGATTCCATATCTGGATCGCATCTTCCCTGGGCCTGTGCAGCGCCTGGGAGATCGCAAAGCAATCTGGCAGGATGCCTGGAACAATGAGGTTTATGGCGGCGACCAGGTGGCCAACGGCCTGTGGGCCATGTCTACAGGCGGCGCAACCGGCCAGGGCGTGGGGCAGGGCTTTGCTAAAACCATTCCAGAAGCACATACCGATATGATCTTACCTTCGATAGGTGAAGAATTTGGATTAACGGGCATGTTATGCATCTTCCTGTTGTTCCTGTTGTACCTTCATCGATCCATTATTATCGGGAGGAGGACCGGATCACCATTTCTCTTTTATTTAAGTGCAGGGGTCGGCGTATCCACCTTTGTACAGTTCCTGCTCATAGCAGGTGGTTCTACCGGTGCGCTACCGCTATCTGGGGTATCCCTGCCCTTTCAAAGTTATGGGGGATCATCACTTGTACTCAATTTTTTAGCCGCCGGATTTTTGATTTCGGTATCTGCTGTCCGAGGCAGCGAAGTACAGATGCAGTACATTGCCAAAGCGCAGGACAAAAACCTGGTTCCGGCCTTGATTGCTGCCTGTTTGGGCATCATGCTATTGGGCGTTAATGTAGCGGGCTATGTGCTAAACAACCGGAAATGGGTAGTACAGCCAGCCTTGGTAGCCGACCGTAGCGGCGCGAGAATGTTCAGTTACAATCCCCGGGTCGCAATATTGATGAGCCGTTTAAAAGCCGGAACCATACACGACCGCAAGGGGATTTTAATGGCAACCAGCAACGTCGACAGTGTGAAGGCGCAACATTTTAAGCTCATCGGTGCGGGTATCCCGAATTACAATCTCGATTCTGCGGTACATCAACGTTTAGACCGGTATTATCCTTTCGAAGAACAACTGTTTTTTTGGACAGGCGATGCAAATTCAGGAATATTTAACGGAAGTGTTAATGGCTATTTTGCCGATTATGAACACGCGGCCGAACTCCGCGGCTTTAAACTGCCTCTAAAGAGCTTTACCGTCCTTGCAAAGAGATACAGCGAAAACCGTTTCCTGGCACGGGGAGTTAAGGAAATGACGGTTGTGAAAAAAGATTACGCCGCACTTTCTCCGTTACTCCTTGCCGGAATCAGCAGCAAAAAGGTGGAAGATTTTAAAAATAAAAACCGCGATGTACAGTTAACCCTGGATGCCGGCCTGCAGACCAAGATTCAAAAGTCTATTGCCCGTGACACTTCATTATCGGATAACCGGGTTTCTGTAGTGATCATGGAAGCAAGTTCTGGCGATGTCCTTACTTCAGCCGTATATCCACTGCCACCCATACATGATTGGGAACGGTTAACCATGACCAATGCAGAACAGAACCAGCTTTCGGGGTGGACAACGACCGCTGACCTTGGCTTTACCAATTTCACACAGCCAGGCTCAACCGCTAAGCTGATTACCGCCATGGCATCCTTCAATAAATTGGGCATGGCTGCTGCCGAAAAAAAATACCAGGTGGCCTCCTGGGAACGTATCCGTACAAAAGGTATCGAGCCGGATGAAACGGGATGGATTGATCTGGAACGGGCGGTGGTGAAATCCAACAACGTCTATTTCATCAAACTTGCAAACCAGGAGCAGCTGCAGGAAAACATGGGCGAGCTGTACTTAAAAACAGGCATGTTCTTACATGGGGCAGGAGGGTATTATTACAATAAGCCCAGCGAAAACGGAGCACAGGAAGAAAAATGGAAACAGCTTTGGCGCAGGACCGAATTCAACACCAAACCAAAGTATGATCCCAACAATATCCGAAGGACCAGGGCAAAGGGAATTTCCGGGATGTCTTGGGGCCAGGGCGCACTCATTGCAACCCCAGCGGCAGTGGCAAGAATGGCTGCGGGGATTGCAAATAATGGAAATATGATTGCAAACAGGTTTGTACTTAAAGTAAGCGATCAGCCACAGTCGATAAAAACTGGTACGAAATTGGTAAACAATCCGGTATACGCCAAACTGATGCAGGAGTACATGATTAAACAGAGCAGTCCAAAAGTGCAAACGCTTGGACTGGCCGTTGCAGGTAAAACCGGTACGCCGGAGCGGATCTGGAAAAAACAGCAGATCAATGATGGCTGGTATGTGTTTTTTGCACCGACTGCAACTGGCAATGGTCATATTGTAGTTTGTATACGCATTGAGGCTACCAAAGGATCATCGGACGCTGTACGATTGGCTGGCAGACATGTAATCCCGTTCTTAAAAGCGGGTGGCTATATTAAAAGCATTGTTCCTTCGGCCAAAACTGATGACAAGGCAGCTATACCGGAATTTAATTGAAAAGATGAAACATTTTAACTCAAACCATCATTCAATAATTTGTATAGCTTCACTACAATTGAGAACAGAGCAGATGTTTAATTCGATATTTTAATAACACAGTAGCAAGCACTAACAAAACATACAGATGAAAATGATATTCGACCTCTTCAAAAGCGCAAGTGGGGAACATCCCGATGATGTGAAGGGAATCAGGCACGCATTACTACAGTTTGTAAAACAGGAGTTACAAAAAGCGGAGGGCGGAGAAGGCGCAAATATCAAAGGCTTGGGTATTTTTATACACTGCAGCCCCGCAGCGCGCCATGTGTATGAAGCTGCCGTGTTTACCGAGGATCCCGACCAATTAAAAAACGAGATACAACGCATCAGTGATGACTATTCCCTGGATCTGCCCTCAGGCTGGTCACTCACAGTTGCTTTCGACGAAGCTATTCCCGACGACGCGGTTGAAATGCAAAATCTGCCGATAGCACTGTTGGTCAAAACCAAAACCCATTTTGTTAAGCAACAGGCTAAAGCCTACCTGAAAGCACTTAGCGGCAAGACTTTACAGCCAAGCTACGAAATAACTTCTGCGGGTGGGAAATACAATATCGGCAGAGATGAAAAGGCACAGTCTGATGAAGGTTATTTCCGCACCAACCACATTGCATTTCCATCGGAAAGTGATGATGAACGAAATAAGTACATCAGCCGGCAGCATGCGCATATCGAATGGGATACCAGCATAGCCAAATTTGTAATCTTCGCAGATGAAGGTGGGATACCGCCCCGCAATAAGGTCAAACTGCGTTCAGCGCTTACCGAAAAGACGGTAAAACTCCATGCTACGCAGATCGGGCAGGAATTAGCCGAGGGAGATCAGATTATCTTAGGCGAATCGGTCGTATTGGAGTTTAGCTTTAAGGCGCAGCATCATGAGTAAAATTTTTACAATTGCAGAAGGGCTACAAAACCTCGGTGCCTTAAAAACCGGTGGGCAGGGATCTGTTTACAAGGGGATGCGCATGGGGCCTGTTTATTCTGCCATCAAACTTATTCCTACACCAATTTACGTGGAAGATGAAAGCGATAAAAACTACCGGAATTTTCTCAATGAAGTGAATAAACTGCAGCAGGTAAACGCCCATCCCAGCCCAAATGTGGTGAAGATACTCAGTTCGGGGATTACCGATAGCGGATCTTTTCCTTATATAGAAATGGAATACATCGAAGGGCCCGAACTCAGCGAACTGCTATTGCCTCCGCATCAAAAAGTTTTCACCATAAAAGAACTGCTGAAAGTCGCTGAACAACTGGCTGCAGCACTTGAACACTGTCATCAGTTTGGGGTCAAACATGGCGATGTTAAAAGCAATAATGTGAAGTACAATACGCTGACCGCCAATTACGTGCTATTGGATTTTGGCCTGGCCATTATGAGTGAAGAGCAGCGCAGAACAAGCATTCGCCATGCCGGGGCAGTAGAATTTATGGCTCCGGAACAGCATGAGGGGAAAATGCTGCTACAAACAGACATTTATAGTTACGGTGTCATCCTGTATGAACTCCTGGCCGGCCAGGTTCCTTTTCCACTCGAAGAGGGAGGTGATACCGCCCGCAATACGGTCATGATATCACATCTCGAAAAGGAAATCCCCGATGCCATGTTACTGCGTAAGAGCAATCTGGAAAATACCTTTCCGGACGATATTCTGCATGCGGAAATGCAGGTGCCCCACTGGTTGATCGAGCTGATCGGGCGATGCCTTCAAAAAAATCCAGATGAACGGTATGCCAATGGAATGGAACTGCAGAAGGCAGTTACTGCGGGAATATTGTCGGTACCACAAGACATCAGGCACAGAGAAAATACTATACCCAATGAGACCTTACATTATGCCGCCTTATATGGTGAGGCACAGCAAAAGAACGAAAAGCTTGAAAAAGAGCTGGCAGCATTAAAACCCCTTGCTTTCAAGGCTGGAATAAAATACAATGGTTCGACTGGTGAATATCACCAGGGAAATTATATCCATGCGCCAAGAAAGGCTTTTTTAGGCTACGCTGCCGCCTGTACTTTAGTTGTCGCCTTTGTAGTTTACAGCTTAGCTAAGACAGAAAACAATAATATTACGGCCTTGCCGACAACCCCATACCGGTCACCATTTGAAATCGCAAATCAGCAATACAGACAAGCGCTGCAAACAGCGAGGGAAGACAGCATCCGGAAAGCAAAAATGCAATGGGCCCAACAAGTAAAAGCAACCGAAAAAGCCAGGAAACAGAACGGTAAAAAGAAGAAGAAATTTCTGGGTATATTCTGAGAAAGCCAGTTACATTATATCTTCCGAAATTTAAATACTTAATGGGGCCTTTTTATTTTAAGGAAGAATTAACATAAGGTTAAATTTTAATGATCTAAGCCCTGGCATCCTCCTAAATTGCTGATATAGCATAGTAATAGATTCTAACTATTCCATTATAGAATTAAATGATTGTGATTAGTTCTTTCAATTCTCTAAATTTATAATAATCTGGTTAAGCTTTAATAAGGAATTAGATTATACTAACAAAAAATATATGGAAAAAGAATCGAACGATATTAGCAAGTGCCCGTTTCATAATGGCAGCATGAAAAGTAATGTAGGTGGTGGCGGTACCAGAAATGGCGACTGGTGGCCAAAGCAGTTAAAGTTGGGTATTTTACGCCAGCATTCTAACTTATCTAACCCAATGGATGGTGAATTTAGTTATGCCGAAGCTTTTAAAAGTTTAGACTTAGCAGCATTAAAAGCAGACCTTCATGCACTGATGACCGATTCGCAAGATTGGTGGCCGGCAGATTTTGGTCACTATGGAGGTTTATTTATCCGTATGGCATGGCACAGTGCCGGAACCTACAGGGTGGGCGATGGGCGTGGTGGTGCCGGTGCCGGATTACAACGTTTTGCACCGCTGAACAGCTGGCCGGATAATGTGAGTCTTGATAAAGCCCGCAGATTACTTTGGCCGATTAAACAAAAATATGGGCGCAAGATTTCGTGGGCAGATTTAATGATCTTAACCGGTAATATTGCCTTAGAATCGATGGGCTTTAAAACCTTTGGTTTTGCCGGCGGTCGCGAGGATGTTTGGGAAGCTGACGAATCGGTATATTGGGGTTCGGAAACCACCTGGTTGGGTGGCGATCTCCGTTACGGACACGGCTCTGATGGTGCAGATAAAGCACATGGTGTAGTGGTTACAGATGATGATGCCGATGGCGACGTACACTCCCGTAATTTAGAAAAACCACTTGCAGCAGTGCAGATGGGATTAATATATGTAAACCCTGAAGGCCCGGATGGAAACCCGGATCCAATTCTTGCTGCTAAAGATATCCGCGATACTTTTGGCCGTATGGCAATGGATGATGAAGAAACAGTAGCATTAATTGCTGGTGGACATACTTTTGGCAAAACCCATGGTGCTGCTTCAGCAGATCATGTAGGTAAAGAGCCCGAAGCTGCTGGTATAGAAAGCCAGGGTTTAGGATGGAACAACAGTTATGCTTCCGGCAAAGGTGCTGATGCGATTACGAGTGGATTAGAAGTAATCTGGACCACCACACCAACACAATGGAGCAATAACTTCTTTGAAAACCTGTTTGGATTTGAATGGGAGTTGACCAAAAGCCCTGCCGGCGCACATCAATGGAAAGCTATAAATGCAGCCGCCATTATTCCTGATGCATTTGACGGTTCGAAAAAACATCTGCCAACGATGCTTACCACCGATCTTTCTTTAAGGTTCGATCCGGCTTATGAAAAAATATCAAGACGTTTCTTAGAAAATCCAGATCAGTTTGCTGATGCATTTGCCCGGGCGTGGTTTAAATTAACCCATCGCGATATGGGGCCTTTGGCACGTTATTTAGGGCCAGATGTACCACAGGAAGAACTGCTTTGGCAAGATCCAATACCTGCGGTTAACCATGCATTGATTAACGAAAGTGATATCGCAACATTAAAGGCAAAAGTATTGACTTCAGGATTGAGTGTGGCCGAACTAGTGTCTACTGCGTGGGCTTCGGCTTCTACTTTCCGCGGTTCTGATAAACGTGGTGGTGCCAATGGTGCACGGATACGTTTGGCTCCTCAAAAAGATTGGGCGGTTAACAATCCTCCACAATTGCAAAAAGTATTGGGCGTATTGGCAGGTATTCAAAATGAATTTAATGCAGCACAAATTGATGATAAGAATGTTTCCTTAGCCGATTTAATTGTATTGGCGGGTGCTGCTGCGGTAGAAAAAGCTGCTGCTGCCGCGGGCCATTCAGTTACAGTGCCTTTTACTCCAGGCCGAATGGATGCTTCGCAAGAGCAAACCGATGTAGAATCTTTTGGTTATTTAGAGCCAGTTGCTGATGGTTTCCGTAACTACCGTAATTCAAAATCTCCTGTTCCTACAGAAGAATTCCTGATTGATAAAGCACAGTTGCTAACTTTGACAGCACCTGAACTAACGGTGTTGGTAGGTGGTTTGCGTGCGCTGGACACGAATTTTGATGGTTCGAAAAATGGTGTCTTAACCGAAAAACCCGGCCAGTTAACTAACGACTTTTTTGTAAACCTACTGGATATGGAAACCGCATGGAAAGCTGTTGCAGAAGATAAAGAACTCTATATCGGAAGCAGCCGTTCAACTGGTCAGCCAAAATGGACCGCAACCCGTGCAGATCTTGTATTTGGTTCTAATGCAGAATTAAGAGCAATAGCAGAGGTGTATGCAAGCTCGGATGGACAAGGCAAATTCGTGAACGACTTTGTGGCCACCTGGAATAAAGTAATGAATTTAGACCGTTTTGATTTAAATTAATCAGAAATACAGCGCAACATTAAAAGGCACCGAAATTTTTTTGGTGCCTTTTTGTATTATCGTTTTTTATCATGGTCTGACACAGATCTCAATCGCTTTTTTTTTGCAGCATCTATTTTTATTCCTTATAACCCAATAAAAAAATATTAAAAGATTTTATTTATTAAAACAATTCTCAAACTTATTTGTCTTTTAATTTCATTAGTTTGTTTGGTTTAGTTTTATTGGTGGATGCGAATAAAACAAAATAATTAGCCTCATAGCAATATGAGGCTTTCTCATTTATATACGACAATAACCCAAACACACATTGGTGATAGGCAATGCTGATCAATAATACTTATAAGAAACCTGATGTGCTTTCTCTTGAAAAAAACTTAATTTTTTTATCAAATTCTTAAAAATACACTTAAGTAGGTGAGGTATAATGATTTTAGATCGAGCCATTTTTTGATTTACCTAGGATATTTACTCAAAAATTTTAGCCCCTGTAAAAGTAATCATACTATAATCGAATTCATACAACAGCGTGATTTTAATTATCAAAATAATATTCTTGATTTTGTGATAAAATATTTAATATTGAATTGATAAATCGATTTATCAATAACCAAATATGATGATGAGCTTAAGAATATTTGCTCCTTGTGGTGCAGTATATGTCTGTGTAGTTTATTTGTGTGTAGTTTTTAACCCGTTTAAAAATACGATCTCCCATCACACAATTGCTTTTAACGCAAAGCCTTCTGATTAAAAATGATGATTTACCGTCAATTATTTTTTATAAAACAATTAATAAAACGTTTTATCAGCCAGCAGTTTAAATTATATATTATTAACTAACCATTTACTAAACCTAAAACCGATGAAAATCAATCTACTAAAGATTTCAGGGCTTTCTGCGCTTTTTTTGCTCAATAGCCCTGCTTTTTCGATGAATCCGGTTACTGAAAAATCCGAGGGGTTTTCCGTGCCAAATATGCCCTTAGTGCATATCCAAAACCGAAAAGTAATTACAGGAACCGTATCAGACGAAAAAAACATGCCTATTCCAGGTGTTGGTATCAAAAACATTTCTTCAGGTAAAACGGCTGTAACCGATGAAGCTGGTAAGTTCAGCATTGAGGCCAACACAAACGATGTAATCCGTTTTTCCTATATGGGTTATCAAAACAAAGATATAACAGTAGGGAACGAAGCGAATATTAGTGTTAAAATGATGCCTGCCGAAGCGAATAAGTTAGATGAAGTAGTGGTAATTGGTTATGGGTCGGTAAAAAAAACAGACCTTACGGGTTCTGTTGGTGTGGTTAAAGCAAGCGAACTTCAGGAACGTCCTTCTTCATCCCTAAACCAAGCACTGGCTGGCCGTATTTCTGGCGTACAGGTAAACACCAACTCGGGTAGACCCGGCGGACAGACGAATATCAAAATCCGCGGATTTAGTTCAATCAACACGAGTAACAATCCGCTTTATGTGGTAGATGGTGTGGCTTTGCCAGTGGGCTCGCAAACACAGAACAGTAACGCTATCGATTACATTAATCCAAGCGATATCGCTTCGGTAGAGGTGTTAAAGGATGCATCTTCAACAGCGATATACGGTGCAAGAGGTGCAAATGGAGTAATTTTAATCACCACGAAAAAAGGAACAGCAAATGCCCAACGCATTACCTATGATGCAGATTTTGGTATAAATACATTGGCGGCACACCATGTTAAAATGCTCGATGCCTTTGAGTATGTTAAAGTGCAGGATCTGGCTTATGAGAATATTAAAGTTTACGACCCCGTAGGTTGGGCAGCAGGAAGTTACGCATCCACACCTGTGCCCAAAGCCGCCAGAATTGCCTTGCCTCAATTTTTCGATAGCAGTGGAAATCCATTATATAATACCGATTGGCTGAAAGAATCTACACAGAACAAACTTTCGCAAAATCACCAGCTGGGTTTTACAGGTGGAAACGAAAATAGCACTTACGGTGTTTTTGCAGGCTATCGCGATGACCAGGGACTTTTACTAAACTCTTATTTAAAACGATATTCAGGCAGGTTTAATTTCGATAGTAAAATTAAACCATGGTTAAAGGTAGGTGGTAATTTGAGCTACAATAACCAGAATG
Organism: Pedobacter kyonggii; assembly: GCF_004310665.1. Classification (GTDB taxonomy): domain Bacteria; phylum Bacteroidota; class Bacteroidia; order Sphingobacteriales; family Sphingobacteriaceae; genus Pedobacter; species Pedobacter kyonggii. The sequence continues at coordinate 168,066 of NZ_SIXF01000002.1, forward strand.
AAAACATTGTTGATCAGGGAACAGGCGGCTTAAATTCAGTCCGTATGATTACAGAAGCATTTCCTTTTCTACCAATTAAACTGGCAGATGGCAAGTGGGGTGATAATAAACTGATTCCATGGGCAGAAGGAGGCTCCAATCCGGTGCACATCTTAACCGATCAAAAATATGGAATGGTTACCCAAACTGCTTTGGGGAGTATTTATTCTACCATTAGCTTTAGCAAAGATTTAGAATTCCGTACCCAGTTAGGCGCCAATATTGTGAGCCGTAACATTAACGAATATAATGCCAAGCAATTATACGGTATCTCTGATGGACAGAATGGAACGGCGAATGTAACCGATGATCGCGAAACCTTCTGGTCATTGGAAAACTATTTAACCTATAACAAACGTTTTGCAGAGTCGCATGCCATTAATGCATTATTGGGTATCTCCTGGCAGGCTACCAGTTTCTTTAGCAATACCAGCCATGCCGAGAACTTTGTAACCGATTTTTACGGAAACAATAACATGGGCTCTGGAAGTAAATCGATTACGGTGGGCTCTAGCCGGAACAGATCGGCTTTTAACTCTTATTTTGGAAGATTGAACTATGCCTTTAAAGATAAATACCTGGTTACTTTTACAGGTAGGGTAGATGGGTCATCCAAATTCGGAGAGAACCATAAATTTGCCTTTTTCCCTTCAGCGGCATTGGCCTGGAAAGCTTCAGATGAAGATTTTCTCAAAGGAAACAAAACCATTTCTAACTTAAAACTAAGAGCCAGTTATGGTTTAAGTGGTAACTCAGAACTTCCTGCCTATCAGTCGCTCGCCACATTGGTTAATAACGCTGCCATTATTAACGATAGTAGGGTAACAGGTATTGGTATCGGCAGGTTGGCGAATCCGGACCTGGTTTGGGAAAAAACAGCACAGGTTGATGCCGGTTTAGAATTGGGCCTGTTTAACAACCGCATTAATTTAGAAGCTGATCTTTATTACAGAAAAACAACCGATATGTTATTGGATGCCCCGGTTCCACGTACTACAGGATACGCGGTGATCAGAAAAAATATTGGGTCGATGCAGAACAAAGGCTTAGATTTAGGAATTAATACGGTAAACGTACAAACAGACAATTTTACCTGGAAAACCAGCTTCAATATCTCCCTTAACCGTAACAAAGTACTCTCTTTGGCCACTCCTGATGATATTTTTGGGGTGGGTAACCCAAATTTCACCAATCAAACGGGTATTATCAGGGTAGGTGAGCCTGTGGGCTCATTCTGGGGGCTTGTACGTTTAGGGACCTGGAGCGAGGCCGAAAGGGCAGAGGCTGCTAAATATGTCAGTTACCGGGGTGGTAAAACTTTGCTTCCGGGCGATATTAAATATTTGGATGTAAACGGCGATCGTGCCATTACAGATGCCGACCGCCAGATTATCGGTAACGGAACACCGAAAGGCTGGGGATCGTTTGGTAATTCATTCCGCTATAAAAACTTAGAGCTGATTGTAGAACTTCAATACTCTTACGGTAATGATGTGTTGAATATGACCCATCACTCGGGTGAAGACAGACAGGTACAGGCCAATAGTTTTGCCAGTGTATTAAATGCCTGGACTCCTCAAAATCAAAATACACCAATTGCTGCAATCAGAGATCAATCTGCCGGATATGTAACCAATGTGGATACCCATTGGTTAGAAGACGGTTCTTTCATCCGTGGAAAAAACCTTTTATTGGGTTATACTTTTGATAAGACACTTGTCGAAAAATTACGCTTAAGCAAACTCCGTGTTTATGCATCGGTTCAAAATTTCTTCCTGGCAACCAAGTATACAGGTAACGACCCTGAGGTAACTACCTATGGAAATGCATTTGCCCAAGGTCAAACATTTTTTGATTATCCAAAGCCAACTACTTTCATGGTAGGTTTAAACATTGGATTATAAACATTAACTATAGAAAGAATATCAACATGAAAATAAACATAAAAAATATCGCTGCTTTGTTGTTGCTAAGCAGCGCTATAATAGGGAATTCGGGATGTAAGAAGTTTTTAGATGAAACAGACCCCACCAATCTTTCACCCGATAATTTTTATACTTTACCAGAACATGCAGAAGCAGGTATTGCTGCTGTTTATGCAGAGATCCGGTTTATTGGAAATGGTGCCGGTATTTATTCCAACAACTGGCAGATGCTTGATGCGCCAACCGGCATACAATCTACCGAAACCGCACAAAACTCCGATCTGAACAATTTGTATTCACTCATTTATGACGGAACAAACCTGCATGTTAACCAAACCTGGAACGGATTTTATAAAGTAATTGCACAAACAAACCTGGTGTTGGATAAAGTTCCGGGCATTAACCCGATGGACAATGCACAGAAAAAAAGGATTTTGGGAGAGGCTGCTTTCATCAGGGCCTGGGCCTATTTTTACCTGGTACGTTTATGGGGCGATGTGCCTTTAATTACTAAACCGATTACCAGCCCTAACGATCCCAATTTTTCTCCTTCACGTGCTCCACAAGAACAGGTTTACAAACTCATTGTTGACGATCTGGTTGCTGCAGAAGCGGCCGGTTTGCCTTTGATGGATGCAAGTGGACGTGTTTCTACAGCAGCAATTAAATCTGAACTGGCAAAAGTATATTTAACCATGGCCGGACAACCCCTTAACAAAGGAGCAGCTTATTATAAATTAGCTGCAGATAAAGCCAAAGAGATAATCGATTATTCAACTGGGAATCCAGCATCACTCGGCCTGCTCCCTAATTATGGAGCCCTGCACGATGCGAAGAATGACAATAAAGTAGAGCATTTATTCGGGATCCAGTACAATGATGCTGCCGGATCTGGTAACCCCTTGCAGTCATCTTATTTACCTTTGCACCAGCCACTGGTTTCTAAAATTGATGGGATTGGAACGGCTATTCCAACAGCAGGTTTTTATGGCTCGTATGAGGCAGGAGATTTAAGGGCTAAAAACAGAGAAGGTTATTTCTTTACCGATTATTATACCGATGGATTTAAAATGCCGCTGATTAACCGCGGTAAGCCTTATGTTTTTAAACACTTCGATCTGGTTGCAAATGGAACACTTGGTGTCGAGGGTACCAGCAGGAGCGATCTGAATATTCCACAGATCCGTTATGCCGAAACCTTATTAATTTATGCCGAAGCACAGAACAGGGCAGATGGCAGTCCGAATGTTGCTGCCTATGCTGCGGTAAATGCAGTACGAAAAAGAGCGCAGTTGGCTGATCTTGCAGGTTTGAGCCAGACACAGTTTGAAGAAGCGGTTTGGAGAGAGCGCTGGCACGAGCTGTGTTACGAAGGTATTACCTGGTTTGATATGGTCCGTTTGCGTAAAGTGTACAATGAAAGTACCAATGGTTTTGATAATTTTGTTGGCCACGTTAATAAAAGTGTAAACCAACCATTGCAAACCAAACATTTATTGTTCCCGATTCCTACTTCAGAAATCAAAAACAATCCTAACCTGACCCCAAATCCAGGTTATTAAACAACAGTATTTTATTATTTCTAATGGTTGGTGTCACACCGACCATAAATAATGTTTTAACAAAAAAAACGGGTGCCCGATATGAGGCATCCGTTTTCATCGTCGTTTCGGCTGAAGCAAAACCGAATAGAGATTCCTCGCCGCCGCTCGGGAGCATACTAAAGCAATGGAGGTGTTTGTCGGCAATTTTACAGCCTTTAACTATTATATGGACAGATTTTACGGTAATTTGTAAATTGAGTTTAAAAAAATAAAAAGCTTGAAGCGGCTTTTTTAATTTATTAGGCTTATTTTTGCGGCAAATTATAGAACCGCACAGGAGATAAATTAATGCCTGTAAACCTTGACAATCATTAGAAAACTAATATTTTATCAATGACAAACGACAAAAAAGAAATATTCGAAAGCGTAGCACAACGTTTAAAAATTGAAGGTTTTAATGTAGTAAACCGCGATGAAACCCGTCCTTGGGGTGGTTTCTTTGTAATAGATGAAGCCCAGGCGCAACAGTTTGCCGATACTTATTTTGATGGATTAAACGTAGAAGACCTTAAAATTGGGGGTAAATTAAGCCCGAAAATTTTAATTGTTGCACCAAATACACGTCTTTCTTGGCAATATCACCACCGCAGAGCCGAAATCTGGCAAGTGGTAACTGGTACTGTTGGCATTAAAACCAGCCAAACTGATGAAGAAGGTGAAGTGAAAAAATATGCTCCAAAAGATCAGATCAAATTACAACAAGGCGAACGCCACCGTTTAATCGGTTTAGAAGATTGGGGTGTTGTAGCAGAAATATGGCAGCATACCGATGCTTCAAACCCATCAGATGAAAGCGATATCGTACGCGTTCAAGACGATTTCGGGAGATAATAAATAATTAAAAAAGAATCCTGTTCTATGCATTGGAACAGGATTCTTTTTATCTAAACGCTTAATTTAAAGCGTTTTTTCTACACGATTAAAAACTAAACGCCCTCAAACTACGTTTATAAAGCATACACCCTATACATGATTATCTTCATTTTTTTTCTTTGCCATTGGTTTTTATCCCTGTTTAGCCAAACCTTTTTCCTTCACCGTTACTCGTCGCACAAGATGTTTAAAATGGAGCTTTTTTGGGAGCGTTTTTTCTACCTGATATTGCTGATCTCGCAAGGCTCATCATTTTTAAACCCCAGGGCTTATGCCATCCTGCACCGGATGCACCATGCCTATAGCGATACTGAAAAAGATCCGCACTCTCCGCATTTTTTTAAGGATGTTTTCGGGATGATGATCGCAACAAAGAACATGTATATGAATTATCTGCAATTTAAAATACAGCCTGAGCCAGCTTTTCAGGGTAATTATCCCGAATGGCCAATCGTCGATAAGATTGGCAATTCATGGGCATGGAGAATTGCATGCGGACTGTTTTATATTGGTTTTTATGTGGCTTTTGCCAACCACTGGTGGCTATATATCTTATTGCCTATCCACTTTTTGATGGGGCCTTTACATGGGGCAATTGTAAACTGGTGCGGTCATAAATATGGTTATTCTAATCATGATAATGATGATCATAGCAAAAACTCATTACCATGGGATTTTTTATTAATGGGTGAGCTTTTTCAGAATAATCACCACAAAAAACCAAACAGTCCTAACTTTGCTACCAAATGGTGGGAATTTGATCCAACCTATCCGGTAATGAAGGTATTGCACTGGATGCGTATTATAAAAATAAGAAAGGTTTAAGGGCTAAAGTTGAGAGACTAAAGCACAAAGACTAAAGCGGGGGCATGCGCCAGCCACGGTAAATTCATAATACTCACATGGTCTGTGTCCTCACAGACCATTTTTTGTGCCCTCTTTGGTTCACCAAATAAGTGTTAACTTTTCCTGCCACGAAAGCGGAGAACGCTCATAATTAATCTGTTAAGTTTTTCATCCTGAGCTTGTTGAGGGATAGCACAAGTTCTATTTGATAATTTTTTCACCTAGATTTCTGTGTCTTGCACAGTTTTATCTTATTTAAACCTGACAACAGTGAAAATCCGTTTTGTTTGCGGCAGCCTTGAATATGCTGCAGGTGCTTCGTGCTTCAGCATAGCAGCACCTTAAAAAGATTGAAGCAAATGACAGGACTTTCGCAACCGATAGGAACAGGAATCTGCTTTCCAATCAAGAAGAAAATCGAATGCATTTAATTGTTTTTAGCAGGTAAATGTAGAAATGTGGAATTGATTACTCCTTTTACCGATAAAAGTGCAGTGTTTGCCGACTATTTAAATGAGTTGGGGTAAAAAGTATAGGTTATGATTGTAACAAAACGCAATTTGCGTAGACTAATTACAAAAGACTAACTCTTTAACATGAAAAAACTTCTACTACTTACCTTCATCCTTGGATTATTTTTTACCGCGCATGCCCAGTTTACTGGTGGCGGCTTTGGTGGAGGACCAAAAAAATCTACTGTTACCGGCCGTATTACGGCCACTATACTTGATTCATTAACTAAAAAACCAATCGATTATGCAACTGTATCGTTGGTTAATGCAAAAGATAATAAATCGGTGAATGGTGGTGTAACCGATGAAAAAGGGAAACTTACCTTGCAGAACGTATCGCCTGATTCTTATAAGTTAATGATCGGTTTTATGGGCTACAAAACAAAATCTGTTCTGGTTACCACAACCCCGTCTAAACCAGATAATAACATTGGAACAATTTATATCTCATCAACCGAAAATAGGCTGGCAGATGTTCAGGTTCAGGGAACAAAAGCAGTTATCGAAAATAAAATCGATAGGATGGTTTATAACGCCGAAGCCGATGGAACAAATGCTGGTGGCGATGCGACCGATGTAATGCGTAAAGTGCCGATGTTATCGGTAGATGTTGATGGTAATGTTCAGTTACGCGGTGGTGCCGTTCGTGTATTAATTAATGGTAAACCATCAGGAACTATGGCCAGCAGCGTTGCTGATGCATTGAAAATGATCCCTGCAGAGCAGATTAAAAGTGTGGAGGTAATTACCAGTCCATCTGCTAAGTACGATGCCGAAGGTTCTGGAGGTATCATCAATATTATTACTAAAAAATCTAATGCCCAAGGCGTAAGTGGAACGGTTAATGTATCTGCCGGTACCCGTCAAAATAACGGGGCTTTTAACTTAACCGCTAAAACTGGCAGATTAAGCGTAAACACAAGCTTAGGTACAAATTTGGCTTATGCTCAAGATTCGAGAGTTCTATTCGAAAATAATACACGTACCGATACTATTGGTCAAACAACCGTCACTAATATTGTTCAGGACGGGGTTTCTAAATGGAGCCGTAAGGGGTATAATGGTGGTTTTGGTGCTGATTATGATTTTAACGCATACAATAACGTAAGTACCAATTTAAAATACAATAACTTTTCGAACGGAGGCCCTGGAAGTGCAGATTATGTTTTAAATGGTATGCCATTTAAAAATAGAAGTGATATGGATATGGGCTTTAATAATTTCGATTGGAATGTGGATTATAAACACACTACCAAAAAAGAAGGGGAAGAGTTCACTATTTCTGGTCAGTTATCTTCAGGAAGGAATACAACAGCATTCCAAAACGAGATTATTGGTAGTTCATTCCCTGCTGTAAATAATAATAATACAGGTAAAAATAAAGAATACACTATACAAACAGATTATACCTATCCATTTAACAAATCCACCACTTTGGAGGTTGGTGCAAAAGGGATTTTCAGGAACATCAATAGTGAGTTTTCTAATGATGCGAACCAAGATTTTGAATACAAACAAGATGTAGCATCGGCCTACGGTGTAATCAGCTTTAAATTGAGTAAAAAAATAAACTTTAAAGGTGGTTTGAGGTCAGAATATACCAGTATCAATTTTAATACTGTTAAAGAGGGCATCCAAAAAAACGATTACTTTAACTTATTTCCAAGTGCAATCATTTCTCAGACACTTAAAGGGAATGCAACTTTAAAATTGAGTTATAACCGTAGGGTACAAAGACCAAGTTTAGCTTATTTAAATCCTTTCCGTAATGAGAGCGATCAGTTTAATATCCGACAAGGAGAGCCAACATTAAGCCCTGAGTTAAGCGACAACTTTGAATTGGGTTATTCAACTTTTATTAAAGGATCTGTCATTAATGCATCAGTATTTTATCGCCGTACAGGTGGTGTAATCGAAAGTTCTATAATTCCATTAAAAGAAAACGGATTTGAAAAAACATTATCTACCTATATTAATGTGGGGGTAGCACAAACTTATGGTGCTAACGTTTTTGCCTCCTATAATCCAAAGCCAAAATGGACTTTGATGACTAACCTTGGGGTGAATACTTATGAGGTAAGTAATACACAAACAGGTTTAAGTACGGGCACCTTTTTAAACTACAATATATTTGGCCGTTCTGCTTATGGTTTTGGTAAAGGTTACAATTTCGAATTATTTGGGGTGGTAAATTCGCCAAGGAGAACATATCAGGGTAAAACAGATGCCATGGTATTTTATGGTGCATCGTTCAAGAAAGATATCCTGAACAAAAAAGGATCTATAGGTATTAATACTTTAAATCCATTTACCCGCGATTTGCATATTAAAACTGTAAATAATTCTGTTACTACACTTGGAAATAAAACAAGTACCCTTTATCAAAGTACCAACATTTATTACCCATTGCGTTCTTTTGGTGTTAACTTTAGTTATTCGTTCGGTAAACTTAAATTTACGGAGAAGAAAAAAATCAAAAACGATGATGTGAAACAGGATCAGCAACAAGGAGGTATGGGGGGCGTTCAACAATAAAAACCCAATTTAATATACATTTAAGCCTTTTCCGATTTATTTTGGAAGGGCTTTTTTCTTTTATATCACTATTTCTTTTCTGTAAAGCGTTAAAACTACGCTAACCAATTTTTGGCAGTAATATTTTTGCATAAAGTAAGCTTATACGGTTGTTTATGCGTTTTTTGTTGATGTTTTTTGCGCTATTTTGCAGGATGAAGGGGGTTTGTGTAAAATTTTGCACGAAATATGGCCTTATTGATCATGTTTTGTGCGTGTTTTTGGTTCTAAAAATGTTATATTGCATATAACTAAATCCCCTAAACTAAACAATTGTGATATGAGAAAAATCTTTACCTCACTTTTTTTTCTTTTTATTTTACTGATGGGTCAATCCACAATGGCACAGGTAAAAACAATAACAGGAAAAATAACCGCTGTTGATGACGGAGGCCCTTTGCCGGGTGCAAGTGTGAAAATTAAAGGCACCACAACAGGTACCTCTACCGATGCAAATGGTAGTTTTACCATTCAGGTGCCATCACCAAATGCAGTGCTTGTAATTAGCCTTTTGGGCTATAAAACACAAGAGATTACCGTTGGTAATAAAACTACTGTGAATACGGTACTCGCTTCAGATGCGCAGGAACTGCAGGAGGTAACCATCTCTACGGCTTTGGGAATTACCCGACAGGCCAAATCTTTAGGTTACGCCGCACAATCTGTAAAATCTGAAGACCTTAATTATAATCACCAGCCTAACTTGCTCAATGCATTACAAGGTAAAATTGCAGGTGCTACAATTTCGAGCACAGGCGGTGGCCCGGGCCAGGGCGCAAGTATCCGGATCAGGGGAGTTAACTCTATTGATCCTAACATTTCTGGCGATCCTTTATATGTAATAGATGGGGTGCAAATTGATAACTCTACTTCTACAGTTGGGGCTAATCCCGATGGAACCGCATTTGGTTCAAGAGGGGTAACCAACAGGGCTTCAGATATAAATCCAGAGGATATTGAAACCATCAATATTTTAAAGGGAGGTGCCGCTACCGCGCTGTATGGATTAAGAGGTGCAAATGGTGTTGTGGTAATTACCACAAAAAGAGGCAAGCAGGGTGGCGTTAGTATTAATTTCAACAGTAGTTACGGCTTTGATGAAGTGTTGAAATCGCCAGATGTACAAACGGAATATACTCAAGGCGTGTTGGGTGTTTATACTAACCCTCCAGGCGGAATCGGACCGGCATGGGGCCCAACCATTGCTGAAGCGAAACTGATCGATCCGACTCACCCTGATCAATTGTTTAATAACTACGACCGTGCTTTTGGTACAGGTCAGCAAATTAAAAATTCAATTTCAGTTACCGGAGGAAGTGAGGCGATTAAATTTTTCTCTTCTGTTTCGCAGTTATACCAAAAAGGGATGATGCCAAATACCGATAACAAAAATTTCTCGGGACGTTTAAATACAGACTTTACCATCAGTCCGAAATTTAAAGCCGCTGTAAATATGAATTTCACCAATTCTGGCGGATATACTTATAGTGCAGACCGTTTTGGCGAAAGTTTGGCTTATTGGTCGCCGCGTTATGATGTGGCAGATTATCAGAATGCAGATGGTTCGCAAAAATACTTCGGTACCAATAACCCAATCTGGGGTACAGCAAATAACAGATTTAAAGGTGATGTTAATCGGTTTATCGGTGGGGCAAGCCTAAGTTACGATCCTGCAAAGTGGCTTAATTTTTCTTATCGCTTAGGAGTAGATACGTATAATGATAACCGTGTGCGTACTGCCCGAGGACCGATGTATGCTACCGAGGCCATGTATGATAATGCCCAGGGTTTTTATGGTGAATATAATACCAAGTTTAGAACCATCAACAGCACTGTCGTTGCTACGCTTACCTCTAAACTAACAGATAATATTACCGGGACCTTAAGGCTTGGACAAGAACTTTACGACCGTAAATCTAAAGAGATCGGTACATTGGGTAGTATTCTTGGCGTGTACAATTTCTTTAATTTAGCTAATGCAGGCGTGCTTACTCCAACACAAAACCTGAGACAAAAGAGACTGATCGGTTATTTTGGAGAAGCGACTTTTGATTACAAAAATTACCTTTTCTTAACCGTAACCGGAAGAAATGACATCACTTCTACGCTGCCAAAAGCGAACAGATCGTTTTTCTATCCTTCAGCAAGTTTAAGTTATGTATTTTCCGATCAATTTAAATTGCCAACTGTCATTAATCAGGCCAAGTTGCGTTTGTCTTATGCAAGGATCGGAAAGGATGCATCCGAGTATTCTACATTTACCGGATATTCGCCTTATATTTCGCTGCCAACCGGAACAGGTGGTTTAACCATTGCTCCAAATCTTGGTAATCCCGATCTTCGTCCCGAGTTTACCAATACCTACGAGGCTGGTTTAGAGATGTCGTTCTTTAAAAATCGGTTAGGTTTCGATTTTACTTACTATTATTCATTAAGTAAAGATCAGATCATCCAAACACAGATTTCTTCGGCAGTAGGTTATGTAACCAAATCAATCAATGCAGGCGATATCAGGAACAGGGGAGTTGAGCTGGTATTGAATGGTAAACCAATTGTATCAAAAGATTTCAGGTGGGATGTAAATGTTAATTTTTCGGCCAACAGAAACATGGTATTGAGTATGCCTAACGGAATATCAGAAATTGTTTATGGTGCCGCAAGAGGTTACGGCAATGCCGGAGTATCGATGAAACTGATCCAGGGACAGCCATATGGCAATATTTATGGCAGTTATTTTAATCGTTATTACGGAAGCACGGCAGAAGATCCGATTGTACTGGATAAAAATCTTCCATTACTGATCGGAGCAAATGGATTCCCGAGCATTTCAGGTGGCAAACAAAAATTACTGGGTAATTCGCAGCCGAACTATATCATTGGTATGGGCAATACTTTCAAATACAAAAATTTCAGTTTAAATGTATTGTTTGATGCGCGTTTAGGATTTGAGAAATACAACTGGTTAGAAGATTTTTATTCGGCCTTCGGATTGCCTGATTATACAGCAGATAGAAGAGCAGTTCGGGTGTTTGATGGAGTTTTGGCCAATGGACAACCGAACACTAAGCCGGTTTATATGGGGCAGCGGATAGGGCCAGACGGTGTTGATTATGGTGAAGGATATTACCGCATTTACTACCGCAACGTTTCTGAACCGTTTGTAAGTGATGCCTCATGGGTACGTTTACGTTCTGCAAGTTTAACGTATAATTTGCCTCAGAACTGGTTGCCTGCTAAATCAATCAAGAATGCTTCACTATCCGTTACCGGAAATAATTTATGGTTATGGACGAAATATTATGGTGTAGATCCAGAATCGAGTTCTTTCGATTCGGGTAGTAATAATGATGGCTCTGCCGGATTTACCTATCCATCTGCCCGTACAATTATGTTTACACTTAATGTTGGTTTTTAAATAGAATTACGATGCAAAAGATTATAAAATATACATGGTGCGCAGCTTTAATTGCAACACTAGGTTTGCAGAGTTGTAAAGACGATTATTTTGATAAGTTGTCTGATAACCCGAATCAGGTTCCCACGCCAACACTTAATGCATTGTTGGCTACGTCAACTTACAAAATCGGAAATAACAATTTCCTTATCGGAAATATTGTTGCCCCTTATGTGCAATATACCGCCAATCCTTCAGCAAATGCGGCCGGAGATACCTACCAAGCAATTGATTTTAGTACTACCTGGGATGCGCTTTATTTTGCCATGGCCGATGCTAACGAAATGAAAAAACTGGCAGTTGCACAAGGCTCAAGCGAGTATAAAGGTGTAGCCGATGTAATTATTGCCTACAACCTCACCTTGGTAAATGATTTATGGGGTGATGCTCCTTTTTCGCAAGCTTTCGATATTAACAACCTTAGGCCAAAATACGACAAACAACAGGAGGTATATAACCAAGCCATAGTACTATTGGATGAAGCCATTGTTGAACTTGCCAAAACCAATGCAACAGTTAAACTGGCCCCAACAAGTGATTTAATTTATGGAAAAACTCCTGCCACTGAAAGGGCAAACTGGTTAAAAATGGCTTATGGTTTAAAAGCCAGATTATTGAACAAAATAAGTAAAACAAGTTCTTATAATCCTACAGCAGTATTGGCAGCGCTGGGTAATTCCTTTACCTCAAATGCAGATGATGCTGGCATGGCTACTTTTAGAGAGCGTAATCCATGGGCCAATGTGGCATTGTCTAATTCGCAACAATCGCTGGGTGGATGGCTTTCTGAACAGTTTATTGATGCCTTAAATGGTAAAACTTTTACAGTTTTTGATCCACGCATCGAAAAAATTACCGATAAAACCGTTAACAACATTTACATTGGAACCGTAAATGGGGCAGGTAACAGATTGCCTGGTGCGAACACTACAAAAGATGAGTGTTATATTTCTAGTAACTCTCCATGGACCAGCAATACCGCTCCGATACTGATTGTAACTTATGCAGAGCTAAAATTTATCGAAGCTGAAGCAAATTTCGATACCGATAAAACGAAAGCCTATGCAGCTTATTTGGCCGGTATTAGCGCTAATATGGATAAACTTTTGGTTTCGACAACTGCAAGAGATGCTTATCTGGCCGATCCTGTTGTTAATGTTGGCGCTGCGGCCTTAACAAAAGATCTTATTTTTAAAGAGAAATATATTGCAACGTATTTAAATCCTGAGGCCTGGAATGATGCACGCCGTTTCGATTACAAGTACAAGGATTTCGGTATGCCAGCCAACGCTGCGCTTCCAACATTTATCCGCCGCCTGGATTATCCACAGGGCGAACGCAGTAAAAACGGGGCAAATGTTCCGACAGATGTGGCAAGAACAACCAAACTGTGGTGGGATCAGTAACATTCTTATAAAAAACAATAATCAGAGTCCTAACTGCACATCGGTTAGGGCTTTTTTTTATAATTTATCTGCTCAATATCAAGTAATGAAAAAATCGCTGCTTATACTGCTCCTACTAATATCTACCGCTAAAATTTTTGCACAGAACTTTACACTGAAATCAGTTTTAAGTTACCCTTTTCCCACACAATTGGTAGCCTCGCCTGTTGACTCTAAAATAGCTTGGGCCGCAAACGAGCAGGGAAAAAGAAATGTTTATACGGCTGAAGCGCCTGATTATAAGGCAATAAAAAATACAGATTATAATGATGATGATGGGCAAGAATTAACCAGTTTATCTATTTCTGCAAATGGCAAATGGATTGTATTTGTACGTGGCGGCGATCATGGTGGAAGAGATGGCGGACCGGTTAACGCAAATTCATCTCCAGTTGCACCAAAGATACAGGTATTTGCTGTACCATTTGGCGGTGGAAAAGTTATTGCAATAGGTGAAGGCGATAACCCTGTTATTTCACCAAACAGCGAACAGGTGCTGTTTAGCAAAGCGGGTCAGGTGATGGTTGCCTCGATTGACGGATCGTTTCCGGCAAAAAACCTGTTTTACGCAAAAGGTATCAACTCAGGTTACAAATGGTCGCCGGATGGGAAGAAGATTGTGTTTGTTTCCAACCGCACAGATCATTCTTTTGTAGGTATTTATACCAATCAGCAAACAGCAATACAATGGTTAGTACCATCTTTTTCTAAAGATAATGCACCAGTTTGGTCACCAGATGGCAATGCGATTGCTTTTATCCGCACAGCAGGAACAGGTATTGAAACTGATTCGATTTTAACGCGAAAACATCAGTCTTGGGCTATCTGGGCGGTTAACGTAAATACTGGAGAAGGAAAACGGATTTGGAAAGCTCCCGAAACCATCAGGGGTTCTTATCCTTCAATTGATGGTGGTGCCAATTTGCAATGGGCCGACGGTAAAATAATATTCGCTTCATATGAAGACGGTTGGCCGCACTTGTATGCTGTTAATCCCGATGGATCAGGCCGTTTATTGCTTACCCCAGGTAATTTTGCTATTGAAAACGTTAAATTGAGCAACGATAAAAAGACATTGGTTTTTGCAGCAAACACAGGCAAAGAAGCCGATGATTTAGATAGAAGGCATATTTACAAAGTAGCAGTAAATAAGGCAAATATGGAGGCATTGAGTTTTGGTAAAGGCATTGAAGCCTATCCTGTAATTTCGGGAGATAACCGTACTTTTTTCTGTTTAAGTTCCACAGCAGAACGGCCGCTTTTACCAACTGTGTTAAATGATAAAAAGGAAGTTAAACTCATAGGTGAATCACTTATTCCTAACGATTTTCCCATCAAAGAAATGGTAATACCAGAACATGTAAGCTTTAAGGCACCCGATGGCAATACTGTATATGGACAATTGTTTTCCCCCAAAAAAGCAGCTAAAAACAAGCCGGCAATTGTATATGTTCATGGTGGCCCTCAGCGGCAAATGTTTTTGGGTTGGAACCCGATGGATTATTATTCTATCGATTATGCTTTAAACCAGTACCTGGTTAATATGGGTTTTACGGTTTTATCTGTTAATTACCGTTTGGGCATTGGCTATGGTTTTGATTTTCATAAACCATTAAATGCCGGGGCACAGGGAGCCGCAGAATATCAGGATATAAAGGCTGCAGGCGAATGGTTAGCGAATCAGAAAAACATTAATAAAAATAAAATTGGCATTTATGGAGGTTCGTATGGTGGCTACTTAACTGCACTGGCACTTGGAAAAGATTCTAAATTGTTTGCAGCAGGCGTAGATATCCATGGCGTAAATTATAGGTTTAGCAATCCAGGAGCCGAAGGAAAGGAGCCTGCCCCAGATGCTGCACTGGCTGCCAGGGTAGCCACATCATCATCTCCGGTGAGTTACATTAACACCTGGACATCACCAACATTGATTATCCATGCCGATGACGACCGCAATGTTGCTTTTAACCAGAGTGTAGATTTGGCCAAAAGGTTTGAAGATAAAAAAATTGGGTTCGAATTTTTAGTTATTCCAGATGATACCCACCACTGGATGAAGTTTTCTAATGGTTTAAAGGTGAGTGAAGCAACTGCCGATTTTCTTAAAAGGAAGTTAATAGATAAGAAGTAAATATTCTTTTAGTAAGCAAAAACAAAAACGCACTGTCATTCTGAGGGCTAATTTTTTGTATAAAACAATATAAATGACAGAAGATTTTAGGGAATTCTAGGCTGCGAGGCATCGTCATTGCGAGAAGGCTTTTTCTGCCGAGGAAGCAATCTTTATCGCATGGATCATTAACATGAAAGATTGCTTCGTCGTTCCTCCTCGCAATGACAACCTTTCTTTTGGAATCTATCAACGGTTGCTTATTGACGGACAATATTTATTTATTTTATATTGTTAATTTATTGATTTAGTTGACGATTCTTCTATTTCTTTTTGATCCTTTTCAAAATCATCAAACTCAGCGGATTGAAGGAATACCCGCTAATATTGTTTTGAAGCATCACTACGGATTGATCGTAAAAAAGCGGGACAACAGGCGCATAATCCATTACCATCTGATCCATTTTGCGGTACAGCTCAAAACGTTTTTCTTTATCGGTTTCATAATAACTTTTCTCGAACAATTGATCGAATTCTTTATTGTAAAAAGCAGTGTAATTTGGTCCATAAGGGACTTTGTTTTTTGAGTAAAACATGGAAAGGAAATTCTCTCCATCACCATAATCGGCCAGCCATGAACCACGGAAAAAGTTTACGCTGTTTTTCGACATTAAATCCCTTAAGCTGGCACTTGGGCTTACATCAATTTTAACTTTAATACCTACGGCAGTAAGCTCGCCCTGAATAAATTCGATAAGGTCTTTGTAAGTTGTCGTTGTATTTAGGGTTACTTCTCCCATACCTTTACCTTCTGGGAAACCAGCTTCCTCTAAAAGTTTAGCAGCAAGTTTTGGGTTATACGCATACCCTTTAACAGCCAAACTATCAAAACCGGGCATGCCCTTAGGAATGAAACCAGATGTTGCCGCTATGCCAATGCCATTTCTTAGGTATTTAATCAATTTGTCACGGTCTATAGCATAATTAATGGCCTGCCTGATTTTTTTTAAGCGCAATGGCGATTTCTTTACAATCGAAAGATTGGTATCAACCAATATACCTACATATTCGGTACACAGGTATGGGCTTTTGGTTAACATAAATTTTCCTTTGTATTTCGAGGTCATCTTTCCGCTTTTGGTCAGGATATCGTCGCGGTAACTGCCATCAACATTATAATAGAAATCCAGATCCTTTTTCAAAAAACTCATGAAACCACTTTGTTTATCGGTGATGAAGCTGGCTTTAACGGCATCAAGATAGGGTAGTGCCATCCCTTTGGTATCTTTCTCAAAATAATGCTCGTTTTTTAGAAGCACCAATATTTCGCCTTCTTTCCAGTATTTAAATTTAAAAGGGCCGGTGCCAATAGGATGGCTTCTGAAATCTTTACCATAATGTTCTACAACTTCTTTAGGCACAACAGAGCAGTATTGTGTAGTGAGTAAACTCATAAAAGGTGGGAACGGGCGCACCAGCTTGATTTGGAAAGTAGAATCATTTAATGCGATAAAATTATGCTTATCCTTCACTTTATCACTAAAAATCCACCCGCCTGATGAGGCCACCTTTGGATCGATTAAGCGATAAAAACTATATACAAAATCACTCGCAGTTACTTTGCGGCCTTTCCCATTTTTAAAAATAGGATCATCATGGAAGTAAACATCATTACGCAGGTTAAAAGTGTAAGTTAAGGCATTTTCCGAAACCTGCCAGCTTTTGGCTATACAGGGCAGTGTTTGCAAGGATGAATCGATCTGTACTAAACCATTAAAAATCTGGTTGGTCATCCAGATGGCATTCTGGTTGCGTGCAAAGGCCGGATCAATAGAGGTTAAACCCTGATCGAGATTAATATTAAAGACTTTTTTGTCCTGATGATCAGTATTTTCCTTACATGAAAAGAACAAGCTTACACAGAAAAACCAAAATATATAATTAAATGAGCCTCGCATGCGAATAGGAATGTTATTTTTGCACAAATTAATAAATTTAATGCAGATGTCTTTTTTAAACGATTTATTTATCGGCCTCGATGCTGCTCAACAAGAAGAATTACAGGAACGTTTAGATTTAGTGGAGCACAAGATTAAGTTTATGGATAAAATGCCTGTAGCCTGCTTAGATACGAGCAACAATCCGGAATATTTTTTATCAGAAGAAATTTCGCTGGCAGGTGGAATGATAGAGGCTGATATACTAAGCGCTGTATTTATTATTTATTATCAGCCGGGTAAAACTTTAACCGATTTAATGAGAGAAGTACCTGCGGCATTAAATACCGATTGGCAAGCAGTGCAAAACAATAGAGTCATTTTATTGAATGACGATGTTAACCGCGAAAGAACTGCTGAAAATGCCGTTTCGCTAATAGAAGATATCGCCGAAATGTTACACCCGGGTTCTTTTATCTTTGGCCACGAAGGTGATAAATGGATCAGGTTTGGAGCTTAGGGATGTGAGATGTTAGATATGAGATGGATTAGAGATGGTGTTACTGAATTTTAATCCGCTGGGAGGATTTGCAACTTTAGAACATTCCAACCTTTCAACTTCTCAGCTAAAAAAATATCACATTTTCTGTCAGATAGGAATATCTGACAGCACGAGAAAACCTCCCACCCCTCTACCTTCCAGGCTTCAGGCCTCTCTGATCTGGTATTCTTCTATTTTACGGTAAAGTGTAGTTAAGCCGATCCCCAGTAATCGCGAGGTTTCTGTTTTATTCCCTTTGGTATGGATGAGTACCTTTTGAATATGCTGCTTTTCTATCTGTTGTAAATTGTAATTGTTTTCTATCGGTGCAAATTCAAAAAATTCAGGAGGTAGGGCGGTAGCGCTTAAAGTACTGCCATCTGACAGGATTACCAACCGTTCAATTACATTCTTAAGTTCCCGTATATTTCCTTTCCAGCTATGATCGCTCAATATGGATAAAATTTTATCATCCATTTTGGGTGCTGATCGGTTTACCTTGTCGGCAAATTCTTTTAAGTAATGTTTTGCCAATGCGGGGATGTCGGCTTTCCGGTCGCGTAACGGCGGTAAGGTAATGGTAAAGACCGAAAGTCGGTAATAAAGATCGGAGCGGAATTTTCCAGAGTTCGCATCCGCTTTTAAATCCTTATTGGTAGCCGCTAAAATCCGAACGTTTACCTGTTGCGTATGGGTATCGCCAACTTTAATAAAAGTCTGGCTTTCGAGTACACGCAATAATTTTGCCTGTAAATCGAGGTTCATCTCGCCGATTTCATCCAGTAACAATGTGCCGCCGTTCGCTTCTTCCAATAGCCCTTTTTTGTCTTTATTGGCTCCTGTAAACGCCCCGGCTTTGTATCCGAAGAGTTCGCTTTCCAGTAAATCAGGGCTAAAGCCACTGCAATTTAAGGCCACAAATGGTTTTGCAGCCCTAGGACTTTCGTAATGGATAGATTGAGCGAAAACTTCCTTGCCAGTTCCAGTTTCGCCCAATAACAAAACAGTAGTATCGGTTGTACTTACTTTCTTAGCCAGATCAATCGCTTCCTTTAAAGCTTTTGATTGACCGATTATGGTTTCGAAGCTGTGTTTTTTGGCGATCTTGTTTTCCAGGTCGGAAACCCTGCGCTGCAGATTTGATTTATCCATCGCCTTGTACAAAAGCGGAATAATTTTGTCGTTATCATCGCCTTTTACCAGATAATCAAATGCCCCGTTTTTAATCGCCAAAACGCCATCGGCAATGGTGCCATAAGCAGTAAGGTTAATAATTTCTACGTAGGGTTTTATGGCTTTAATATCCTTAACCAGCGCAACCCCATTAACATCAGGTAGTTTTACATCGCTAATGACAATGCTAACATCGTTGCTTTTAAGCAATTTAAGGCCCTCTTTTCCAGTATTGGCCTGCAGGGTTTTAAAGCCTTCTAATTCTATAATCCTGGAAAGTAAACTACAGATTTTCTTTTCATCATCGATGATGAGCACCATGCCATTCATAGGTAAAATTTATGCTGCAATATTAAGTATAAAAATATCGAAAGATGATGAGGTGGATAAAATAAACGGCTCAGGCTCCCAACTCTTCTTCCTCGGTCTGTGTCCTCACAGAACGAAAGGATAAATATTACAAATTGGCTTTGCAAAAGAAAGGAGTGGTCAGTGAGGACACAGACCACGGGTTGAGATAAATGATTTTTCGTAAAAACGGCGTAAGACCTCCGACTACGCTCAGACTGACAAATGCATGGTTATCTTTGGTCTTTAAGCTTTTGTCTCCCGACTCTGGACTCCCAACTCCAAACTAAATTGTACCTTTTTCGTTTCCGAAGCATTAAAGTAAAAGCTTTTTGAGCATATTTGGTTTTTGCAAAACAAATTCTATGTTTAAGAGACTAACCGCAATATTCATATTTTGCTTTCCAGCAGCTTTTTGTGCTGCCCAACAAATACGCCCAGCCAAATCTTCAGAAATTTATAGAGATATAAAAACGTTAAAACATCTTCCGAAAGTTTTATACCTGGCTGCTCACCCCGATGATGAGAATACTGGTTTATTATCTTGGTTAATCAATGATCAAAATGTAGAAACGGCTTATCTGTCGCTTACCAGGGGAGATGGCGGACAAAACCTTTTGGGCACCGAACAAGGTGCAGCCTTAGGCCTGATCAGAACACACGAACTTTTGGAGGCGCGTAGATTAGATGGGGCGCAACAATTTTTCACCAGGGCAATTGATTTCGGCTTCTCTAAAAATACCAAAGATACATTTAAACAGTGGGATGCCGATAGCATTACAGCTGATGTAGTTTGGGTGATCAGAAAATTCAGGCCCGATGTGATTATCTGCCGCTTTCCGCCTACTGCCGCTGCGGGTCACGGACAACATGCAGCTTCTGCTGTTGTTGCAGAGAAGGCATTTAAGGCTGCTGCCGATAAAAATATGTTTCCAAATCAGCTTAAATATGTTGCTGTTTGGCAACCGAAAAGACTATTGTGGAATACCTTTAGGTTTGGTTCGATAAATACCACAGCCGAAAATCAATTAAAGATAAGCGTTGGTCAATATGATGCACAATTGGGAATGGGTTATGGTGAACTGGCTGGATTAAGCAGAAGTTTACACAAAAGTCAGGGTGCAGGAACACAATCTGTGGCTGGTATGCGCTCCGAATATTTTACAAATGTTCTGGGTGATCCTGCTAAGCGCGCTCTTTTTGATGGCTTAAGCGTCAACTGGTCAGATAAAGGTGTAGGGGATATTGATGAACTGATCGATATTATCTTGTTATCTTTCAATTATAACCAACCCGATAAGAGCCTACATGGACTGTTAATGTTAAGAAAGAAAATTGCAGAATTGCAGGATGTAGCCTTGAGAAAAGATAAACTTGCGGCGATCGATAACATCATTTTGAGCAGTGTAGGTTTTATGGGTGAGGTGGTAACCAATCAACCCGAAGCAATTGCCGGCAACAGTTATAATTTCCGTTTAAACTTAATTTCAAGATCAGCCACCCCTGTTATCATAGAAAGTGTGAATTGGTTAAACCAGACAGATAATTTAAATAGAAAGCTTGCTAACGACTCGCTGATTACTATTGAACGTAAAATCCAGATTCCTGCAGCTGTGCAACCTACCGAGCCTTATTGGTTAGCCAAGCCTGCAAAAGATGCGGCAACATTCAGCGTAGCTAACGATACTTTAATCGGGCTGCCAGAAATGCAATCGCCTGTTAATGTGCTGTTGTCACTGAAAATAGGATCGGAAAAATTTGAAATCAGATTGCCCTTATCTTATAAAAAATTAGATCCTGTTAAAGGTGATGTTGTAGAAGGCCTCAGGATCATTCCCGCGCTCGATTTAAGTTTTAGCGAGCCAGTTTATTTTGCTAAGGACAAAGAAGCTTTAAATGTTAGCCTTCGCTTAAAGGCCAACAAGAACATTAATTATGGTAAGGTTAGTTTCAAGATCGGTAACCAGGTAGTGAAAACCTTTCAGGGAATCAACCTGGCCGAGAATACCATCAATACGATGAATTTCCTTCTTCCAATTGAAGATCTAGCCAGAATTAAAACCAGCCAGAATAAATTAGAAGCTGTTTTCTCTTCAGAAGCGAATGAATATTCAAAAGGCCAGGTATTAATTCAGTATCCTCATTTGCCCACCCTACAGTATTTTGTTCCGGCCACAACGTGGTTGATTAAGGGAGATGTAAAGGTACTGGCCAAAAAAGTTGGGTATATTGAAGGGGCCGGAGATCTGATCCCTGAGTTTTTAAGACAGGCAGGTTTGCAGGTTGATGTATTAACGGAAGCTGACATCCTAAACTCAACAAAACTGGCAACTTACGATGCCGTGGTAACTGGAGTAAGGGTAATCAATACCGAAAAAAGAATTAAAAACTGGCAAACTGCTTTGCGCGGTTATGTAGAAA
Source organism: Pedobacter kyonggii (assembly GCF_004310665.1). GTDB lineage: Bacteria > Bacteroidota > Bacteroidia > Sphingobacteriales > Sphingobacteriaceae > Pedobacter > Pedobacter kyonggii. The sequence continues at coordinate 189,868 of NZ_SIXF01000002.1, forward strand.
ACGGTGGGACCATTGTGATGCAGTACAATACCGCACAAGATATGGCACTGCAGGATTTTGGTGTTTATCCGTTTAGCATCAGTGGTAAAAGGGTGACCGAAGAAAATGCAGAGGTTAAATTTTTAAAACCTGAACATAAACTGTTAAACTACCCAAACAAAATTACTGCTGAAGATTTTAAAGGATGGGTGCAGGAGCGTGGTGCTTATTTTCCTGATAAATGGGATGCTAAATACGAACCGCTGTTCGAGATGCACGATACCGATGAAGAGCCGCTTCAAGGGTCGACACTTTACGCGAAATATGGCAAAGGGAATTTTATTTATACACCTTTAGCTTTTTTTAGGCAATTACCTGCCGGAAATGTTGGTGCAGCCAGATTGTTTTTTAACTTTTTATCAGCCGGGAAGTGATGAAAAATCAATTCAAAAACTGGAATACCTGGTATATTATACTCGCTTTGGCGCTGGTATTTCAGATTGCATTTTATTACCTGTTTACTAAATTCTGGGCATGAGTAATATCGATTGGGCGGTACTGATATTTACTTTGCTTGCTGTGGTAACCTATGGTGTTTTTATTGGTCGTGGGCAAAAAAGCAATGCTTCCTATTTAAAGGCCGATAATAAAATGCCCTGGTATATTGTGCTATTGGGTATTATGGCTACGCAGGCCAGTGCTATTACTTTTTTATCAGCGCCAGGGCAGGCTTATACCGATGGCATGCGCTTCGTGCAGTATTATTTTGGTCTGCCGCTGGCGATGATTGTTATTTGCATTACTTTCATCCCGATTTTTCAAAGGTTGAATGTATATACCGCCTACGAATATTTGGAAAACCGCTTCGATAAAAAAACAAGGGTTTTAACTTCGTTGCTGTTTCTGTTCTCGCGGGGATTATCGACAGGGATCAGCATTTATGCACCAAGTATTATCCTCTCGAGCGTTTTAAACTGGAATATTTATTTAACCAACGTACTTACCGGAGGGATTTTGTTGATTTATACCTATGTTGGCGGTGCAAAAGCAATTGCACACACACAGAAACTTCAGTTTTTGATCATTTTAGGAACAATGGCCTTTGCCGGATATCTTTTGGTGCAGCATATGCCTAATGGAATCGGATTTAAAGACGCACTTTACCTTGCCGGGAAATCGGGTAAATTAAATGTAATTACCACCGAATTCGATTGGAAGGATAAATACAATATCTGGAGTGGTTTAATCGGAGGCTTTTTTCTCGCGCTTTCTTACTTCGGGACAGATCAGAGCCAGGTGGGAAGATACATTACCGCGAAAGACAATACCAATGCAAAAATGGGATTACTGTTGAATGGACTGGTTAAAATCCCGATGCAGTTTGCTATCCTGTTAATCGGTGCATTATTGTTTGCTTTCTTCTCATTAAAGCCTGCACCGATTTATTTCAATGAACGCTCCTATCAGTACTTAAAAGAAACTCAGCCTCAGCAAGCGGCAGCTTTCGAAAAAGAACATAACGCTTTAGCGCATAAATTTAACCAGCAATCAAAAAATATCCTGGTAGAAAAGCAAAAGCAATTACCGTCTCTAAATTCTTCGATAGAAAATTTTAAATCAACACAAAAGCAGGTAAAAGAACTGCATGGCAGGGTAGAAGAGGCAATAAACAAATCGAATTATAACGCAGAGAAAACCGATACCAATTATATCTTTTTGTACTTTGTAAAGAACACCCTTCCCGTTGGGATGATCGGTCTGCTTTTCGCCGTCATTTTTTTGGCCAGTTGGGGATCTATTTCTGCAGCGCTGAATTCACTTGCTGCCTGTTCGTTAAAAGATGTACACCTCATTTTTGGTAAAAAAGAAGTAGACGACGAGACTGAATTGAAATATAGCCGTTTACATACTTTGGCCTGGGGTATTTTTTCAATAGCTGTTGCCATGTTTGCTACACAGATGGGCTCGCTAATCGAAGCCGTTAATGTACTGGGCTCGCTTTTCTATGGACCAATTCTTGGTATTTTTTTAGTGGCATTTTATTTTAAAAAGATAAACGGACCTATCGTATTTATTGCAGCCATCTTATCCGAAATTGCCGTTGTTGCAGTATATGAGTTCGATATTGTTTCATTCCTTTGGCTCAATGTAATCGGCGCAGCAGCAGTAATTATGTTTTCGGTAATTGGCCTCTTGTTTTCTAATCCGAAAACCGTAGTCGACAAATAGATTTAATTTTACGTGCAGCAGATATTTGCTCCCCGGGCACAAACCTAAAATTTAATACCTTTATTTTCGACAAAATAGATAACGCTAAATATGAACGAAGCTTGGGTTGATAGGTGGAATGACCGATACAGTGCCGATGAGTTTGCTTATGGCGAACAGCCGAATAACTATCTAAAAGAACAGTTGATGCAGCTCGATACCGGAACAATACTTTTTCCGGCAGAAGGCGAAGGCCGAAATGCTGTTTTTGCCGCTAAACTCGGTTGGAAAGTTTCGGCCTTTGATATCAGTATTGAAGGAAAGAACAAAGCACTTCAACTCGCAGAGAACAATAACGTTAGCATTGATTACCAGATGGGCGAACTTCAGGAGCTGGACTATAAAGCTGAACAGTTTGATGCCATTGCCTTAATTTATGCACACTTTCCATCGGCGATTAAATCAACTTACCATAAAACACTGAGCAATTATTTACGCAAGGGCGGTTTGCTTATTTTTGAAGCTTTTAGCAAGAAACATCTTGATTATCTTGCCAAAAACGAAAAAGTTGGCGGACCAAAAGAAATTGATATGCTATTTTCGATCGAGGAAATAAGAACTGATTTCGAAAATTATGAGATTCTGGCGCTTGAAGAAAAAGAAATTGAACTGAATGAGGGCTTGTTTCATAACGGCCTGGGCTCAGTAATTAGATTTGTTGGAAGAAGGAAATAAAGCGGTTTGGTCTGTAACTGAGAAAAGAGTTCAAAAAACAGTGAAGTTTTGCACAATTTTTTAGACACTAGGATTATAGTTTTTATCAACCTAAAGCCATAAATTCGTAAAATCAAAAACAACAAAAACAGATAAATATAATACTATGAAAACGATGATTAAATCAATCGCATTACTATTTACAGCAATTACTATTTCTGTAAGTGCAATGGCACAAGATGCGCAGCCTAAACCAAGTCCTGCGGCTACAGCAACAGGAAAAGTAAAAGGTGCAACCATTACCATCACCTACAGCAGCCCTGCCGTAAAAGGACGTAAAATCTGGGGCGGTTTAGAAGCCTTTGATAAAGTATGGCGTGCAGGTGCAAACGAGGCTACTACTTTCGAAACCGATAAAGATATCCTGGTTGAAGGTAAACCTTTAGCAGCAGGGAAATACAGTTTCTTTTTAATCCCTAAAGAAAGCGGAACCTGGACAGCTATTTTTAACAAAGAACCAAAACAGTGGGGTGCCTACAAATACGAAGAAGCTAAAGATGCTTTGCGTGTTGATGTTAAAACCAAAGCCTTAAAAGCTACACAAGAACGTTTGGTTTATAAAATTACCAAAAGCGGATTCGCTTTAGAATGGGATAAAATTTCTGTTCCGGTTAATATTAAATAATTAGCTAAGATTACTTTAGAGCCGTCCATGTTTTACATTAGGACGGCTTTTTTTTGCCTTTTTTGAAAATGACTGGGTTGTAATTCTTGGCGGCTTGCAGTCGCGCTTTCCATTTCTCCCGACTTTACGTCGGGATTCATTGCACTCGCGTTTAAGGACAAAGGTTTGTACACCTGCAACTCAACAAATAAAATGCTGCTGCAGCCACCTGGCTCCGATTGGAGCGTTACCCTGCAGCAACGAGGTATCCCGAACCTTCAGGAAAGCGTAAAAGCGAAAAATGGGACGGCACTTCTTATCCTGTACAGGGCTTGCGCCCAAAAATAAAAAAAAACATATTTTATTAAAGCTTTTTCTCCCCTTTTGTAAAGAACCTAAAACATAATACCTACTTCATGTTAAAATACTATTTTAGGGCGATTTAAAAACAAACACAAATAATGAAGCTTCCCATTAAACTACTGGCAATATTGCCGCTTCTTTCATTAAACGTTTTAGCTCAGCAAAAAACACAGCTTTTTTCTGTTAAAACAGCAAAGCCTGTAGATCAGGTGAACGTTTTTTTAGGATCTTCAGCAGATCATGGGCAGATGTCGCCAGCTGCATCGGCCCCTTTTAGCATGTTGAGTATTGGCCCTCAAACTTATCCTAAAACACACACCGGTTACGAGTACCTGGCTAAGAAATTTGAAGGCTTTACCCACAACCGTTTCGAAGGAGTAGGCTGTCAGGGCTCGGGTGGTAATATTTTCATCAAACCATTTTTAGGCAGTGACCCGGCGAAGTCAGAACTAATTAAGGTCTCTGAAAAAGCAAGTCCGGGTTATTATGAAGTAGGTTTTGAAAATAAAATTAAAGCCAGTTTTACCGTATCGGGCAAAGCGGGAAAACATGCATACCAATTCCCGAAAGGAGAAAAAGGTTTTTACCTCGATTTGGGTTATGCCTTTAACGGTGCTTTTGTATCCGAATCGCACGAGGTAAATGGTAATGCCCTAAGCGGATGGATTACCTCGAAAACAACTTGTGGCGCGGGTAAATACAAGTTGTTTTATTACATGGAAATCGGCGATAATGTATCATGGAAAGTAATCGGCGATCATAAAATGATTACCATGCTCAAAGGGGAGGTAACTTCGGTAGAAATCAACATTGCACTTTCTTCGGTAAGCGTTGAGGCCGCAAAAGCTTCTATCAATAAAAATGCTTTTAATACAGTAAAAGAACAAAGCAAAGCCGATTGGAACACAAATCTTTCTAAAATTGCTGTAAATGGTGATCTGGAAAGTGCAAAACTATTCTATTCGCTTTTATACCGTACCATGCAGTCACCTTATGTAATTTCCGAAGCTGATGGGACATATCGCAATACGAAGGGTGAAATTCAGAAAGATAAAGAAATCCGCTACAACGGCTGGGCCATTTGGGACAATTACCGTACGCAGTTGCCTTTGCTTTCATTAATCGAACAAGATAGGTATGCTGGCATGGTCAGTTCTATCGCTGACCTCTATAACTCGGGCAAAAAAGATTATGCCGGGCAAAATGAGCCATCAAATACCGTGCGTTCTGAACATGCCATTGTGGTTTTGCTTGATGCCTATCGCAAGGGTTATCCGGTAGATTTTAACAAAATTGCCGATTCGTTAGTGAAAGAGGTAAATGGCCTGGATTACAAATCTCCAGATAAAGCACTGGAATCGAGTTACGATAACTGGGCATTGGCAGAAATCTTTAAGATTTTAAAGAATAAAGAAAAATCTGACTTTTATCTTGATAAAGCGCTTGAATACAAGAAATATTGGAATAAGGATTTTAAAGATATGAGCAAAAATGATGTCGATCGTATGCAGGCCCGTGGTTTATACCAGGGTACCATCTGGCAATATCGATGGTTCGTGCCTTATGATTTTAAGGGATTGATTGAATTGGACGGGGGAGAGGAATCTTATCTGGCAAAACTCGACGAATTTTTTGTGCGTGATTTATACAACCATGCCAATGAACCAGATTTGCAGGTACCATTGATGTATAATGTTACCAAGTCTGGTTATAAATCGCAATATTGGATGCATCAATTGGCAGCTGATACCGTAATCCAAAATTATTTTAACGATAACAGCCGCGGAATCGGTAGTTATATCGGTAAAATTTACAGAAACCAGCCGCATGCCTATCTGCGTACGATGGACGATGATGCCGGTGCGATGAGTGCCTGGTATGTGTTTGCGGCAAGTGGTTTTTCTCCTGCCTGTGTAGGGTGGCCGATTTATTATTTAAATGTGCCTTTATTTCCATCGCTAAGCTATAACCTGCCAAAAGGAAAAACATTTACCATCGAAACTGAAAATTTTAGCTTGAAAAACAAATATATCAAGGCCGTTTTTCTTAACGGAAAGCCTTTCAAAAAGAACTTTATCACGCAAGAAGATATCAATGCAGGAGGGGTGCTGAAAATCATTGCTTCGGCCGTTCCGGTTAAAATTTCGGATACCGAAAACTGGATTTCGGGTCTTGGAAAATAATTTTAAAAAAGTTACAAAAAGCTGCAAACTTATTCCATATAATCCTGTTGTTCTAGTATAAATTTCAAGATCATGGCACCTTTAAAATTAAGCGAAGAACAACATGCTACATTAAGCAATAGAAACACATTAGAACAAATTAACGAACAACCTTTAGAACTTCATCCAGAAGCCTATAAAGTAAAAGGCCCATCTCCCGAAAAGATGAAGACGGTATCATCTTCATTAAGGAATTACGCCCATGGTTTATACGGGTTGTTGTAAAACGCCTCCAATAAAATCTCATCATACCAGATTATATAAAGCAGCCAGGACTTAAAAAAAACCTGGCTGCTTTTTTATAGCCATAAACTGTAGATCTTTTTACATATCATCGTTCTAAACAGTTTTGTGTTAGTGAACCTAATCAAAAGAGCTCGTGTTGCAAAACAGATGCCGAAAGATGTTAAGACAAACTCAATTCCTTTTCAATTCCAAATGCATACCTTACGCTTATGAAACAGAGTGCCGGAATATTGCTCTTCAGAAGAAAAGATCAGCAGGTAGAATTTTTTCTGGTTCATCCGGGTGGACCGTTCTTTGCCAAAAAAGATATTGGCTTTTGGACAGTACCTAAGGGGGAATTAAATGAAGGTGAAGAAGCTTTAACGGCTGCCATCCGCGAATTTAAAGAAGAAACAGGTCAAAGCTTAACCGGCGACTTTATTGAATTAACTGCAGTTGTGCAAAAGGGGGGTAAAAAAGTATTGTGCTGGGCTGTGGAAGGAGATCTTGATCCTTCTACAATTGTTAGTAATACTTTCGAAATAGAATGGCCGCCGCGATCGGGTAAAAAGCAAAGTTTTGCTGAAATAGACAAAGCCGAATGGTTTGCCTACAATAATGCCATTAAACACATTAACGAAAAGCAGGTCGCTTTGCTCGATGAATTAAAATCCAAACTAAGCTGTTAATTCAAAGTGTGAAATTTCCTTCTCAGCACCGTTAATAATCATCGAAACCTGATGATCGCCTAGATGAAATTTACGCGTGGTAATTAACACAAATTTTTGTTTTCTGATTATGTTTATTGTGGCTCCTGCAGGATAAATTCTTTCGGAAATTTTATACACTTTTTTGGTGTTCTGGCCGTTTTGCTTTTTATAGTAAATGGCGTATTCCAACCTCACTTTTTGTTCAGTCGGATTTTCGTTTAGAATAGAAAATGAAAACTCCAGACTTTCGCCAATTTTGACCTGAGGTGTTAAGATTTTGAAATCTTTTAATAAAATCCCTGCATCATCTAAGCCATAATGTTTAAGGATATCGACATGGCCTTGTTTAAGTAATGTACGGCTGCCATGTTTAATAATGGCATCGGTTTCGGCACCCAAGCCCGACCAGTTTTTAGCAACATTTAAAACAACCTGAGGGTGATCTTTTGCAATATCATTTAAGCTATTGGCTACGCTCCGCCTTACATATTCTGATGGATCTTTTTTAAGGTTTTCCAGTATGGGTAAAATGGATGTCGGGTCTTTTTTTAGAAAGGGGATACCCATGGCCCAGGGTAAACGCGGACGACTTCCTTCACTGGCGAGCCTTCTTACTTTATGGCTTTCGTGCAGCGACCATTGCTGCATCTTTAAAATCATCTCATTTCCGTATTTTAAAATGAAAGGACGAACGGCAAATTCGCAGCTTACAAACTGCGTAACATATTCGAGTGCCTCAACCGAACCTTCAAAATCATCTATACCATAGGTTTCGATATAATCAGGTAAAAACATATAAGTCAGGCTATCTTCTCCAATACCCTGAAGCCTTAATTGTGCGATAGTTTTTTTAATCAACGCTATCGTTTGAGGGTAATCTTCGGGTAAAAAATCATGTAATACGTTCGAGGTATGTTTCATCCGCTCTTTTAATTCTTTTGATCCGAAGTCAGCAGTGAAAACGTTTTTAATAAATTTTCCTTTATCGAAACCTGGAACAGTAACCGTTAATGCATGGGCTAATCTATCGTAAAAGGCTGGAGAATATAAATCTTTAAGCGGGCTGGCCATATGATCTGATAATTACAAAGTGGAAGATTATTTTAATGTGGCGCTAATTTACTAAAAATATTAGCATATTAAGGCGGCTAATTCAAATATTTACTTCATCGTATCATTTTTACATGGGGTTTAAGAATTTCAGCTTTTTCTTTGGCACATTTGCTTTATAAAAAAAAGAAATGAATACAACAAAAATAGGTTGGATCGGGTTAGGGAATATGGGTATCCCAATGGCAGAGCAATTGATAAAAGCAGATTATACAGTTATTGTCTATAACAGGAGCAAGGATAAAGAAGCTTCGTTGAAAGAAATGGGCGCATTAATCGCCGAAACACCTAAAGAGCTGATTGTAGCTACTGATGTGGTAATCGTTATGGTTTCTGACGATGCCGCAATAGAACAGATTTTTAAGGGAGAAGAAGGTCTTTTTAGTATAGAAACTTCGGGTAAGATCATCATCAATATGAGCACGGTTTCTCCTTCAATTTCAAAAGAAGTGGCTAAACAGTGTAAAGCAAAAGGAAACTTTTATTTAGATGCGCCGGTTTCAGGGAGTGTAAAGCAGGCAGAAACCGGTCAATTGGTTATCATGGTTGGCGGTGAAGAAGCTGCTTTTAATCAGGTAAAAACGATTTTGGAAAAAATGGGCAAACTTGCCAAACTTGTCGGCGGTAATGGCGCAGGCAACAGCGCAAAACTGGCCATCAATTCGCTTTTGGCCTTATATGCACAAGGCCTGGCTGAAACCGTTTTGTTTGCGAATGAACAGGGGATTAAAACAGAAGACTTATTAGAATTGATCAATAATGCAGCCATTGGCAATATTTTTACCAAAATTAAAGGTGATGCCATTATTGCGGATCATTACAAAGCTGCTTTTGCACTTAAACATATTGTAAAAGATCTGAACCTGGCCAAAGCAGAAGGGATTTCATCACCATTGGCTAAAACAGCACTAAATACTTTCGAAGATGCAGCTGCAAAATATGGAGAAGAGGATATTATCGCAGTAATTAAACAACTTAAGGGATAAAAAATTACTGTAATAATCAATAAGGATCATAGCTGAAAATACCATTTTAAAGAGGCATTTTCCGCTATTCTGATAGATTGCATTAGTTGTACTTTATTTAACCGTCAAAAGTGCTGTATAGAATAATTGCCGGTATAATTAAACCATCAGGAGATAATATTCCTGATGATTAATGAATGATGGTGTTTTAATTAAACCCACTGTTGAATAGATACGGTTATATCCTGCATTATTCAACAGCATTTTTTGCGATTGCCTAACAGAGAAACTGCTCTTTTTAATCTTAGAAATTAGTAAGTATATCCTTGCTATATACACTACTTATTTGCAAGTTTTGCTTAGGTGTTAAGCTTAAATCAATATCAAGATAGGAGAGAAGCAGGTCAGTAGGGATCTGGTCAAATAGTCCAGGATAAATACGTTTAAATAGCGATATTCTGTTTTCAGTATTCTGCAGTCTAAATAAGATGTTTCTATTGTTTGCATCAGATATGGCAGTTTGGAGAAGATAAGTATTAAATAATGAATCAAGAACAGGGTACCATTCGCAGCCTTCCTCCAGTTCAGTTTGGTCTATCAAAAAAACGATAGTATCCTTTATGGCAAAAAGATTGAAGTTACCGTCTGCTTGTTCAAAACCGTTCGGGATATATACGCTACCTTTCGTGCCCAACCATATATTGGCCTGCTCGGCCTCTTCATTCACTAAATAGACATTAACCAGGCCATCTGCTACAATTATAATGTTATCATTAGCAACTGAACTGTTTGGCTTAAAAAGCGTTTTTCCTTTGCGAATGCTCAGAAAAGCTGTATGTCTGTACATAAAGCGAATAGCTGCTCTATCTTTCTTCCGATCTAACAATGGAAGAAATACCTTTAAAAAATATTTGATGTAGCCTACTTCCATGTTGATTTAATTAAGTTTTGTAATTAACATATTGATTTGATTTGTTTTTTTACTGGGTAAATCGCATCTACAAACCGATCATGCTCAAAGGCTCAAATCCTCACCCGAATTAACAGGGGTATAATTCCTTGTCAGTTATCAATCATCGGCTCTTTCTCCTTCGTAGGTTTTAATGCCACTGCATGTTATGGGGTAAGACCAGTCGAAAACTAATTTATCTACCCGAAACAACAGCTTTGGAACATCTTCGCACATCAATAAATCGATTTAGTAATTTTTGTGCGGCGATCGTTTTTTTTGGTATTGTGCTAATCTTACTTAAGATCGGCTACAACTAAATTCTGTATTAAAAATTAATTTTCCTCTGATTTTGATCAAGCCTTATCTTGATCTTACTCATTGCTAAAACTGGGCAGCAATGTGAGCGGAATGATAGGTTTCCAAGTGGATATTCCAGATAAGTATGTGCTAATTTTTCATCATCATTAAAGAGTTAATATTCAGTACAATGATATTGTTGCCTTCTTTTTCAATAAGTCTTTCTTTGGTAAAATCGCCTAGTACACGGCTCAGGGTTTCGCTTGCAATACCCACCAAGCAGGCCAGGTCGGATCTTGGAAGCATAAAACTGCCGTTGTCAGCATCATGTCCAGATCTGCTCAGTCCTATAATAGCCTTGGCAATTCTTTTACGTACAGAGTAATAAGCAATATCGAGCAGCCTTTCATCACGTTCGCTTAAGGTTTGAGCTAAATCTTTGGCAAAAACACTGAATATTTCTGGATAACTGGAAATTAAATGCTGCACTTCTGCAAATGGGATGGTCAGTATTTCGGCACTATCAATGGCTTCTGCAATTTCTTTGTTTTCGGCACCTAATAATGCTCCCTGCAATCCAAAATATTCATGCGGGCCATAAATGCCGGTAATGAGGACATTACCTGCCGTATCGGTCACATAAGTTTTAATTTTTCCAGATAAAATATAATGTAATCCCAACGCCCGTCTTTCTCCCCTGTAATAAAGTATCTGGTTTTTCTTAAAGTGTCTGGGTAAACTTCCTTCAAACCTGGATCTTAACCACGACATGTCATCTCTGCTGTTGTGGATATTTCTTAACTGCAAGTTCTGCTTTAAAAATAATTCATGTTGCAGTCTTTTTTTTCTAAGCCTCACCTCCACCTGGTTAAGAAGTTCCCCATCATCAAAAGGGTTCATCAAGTAGCCATCTGCTCCGAGTTCCATCACCCTTCGCGCAAGATCATAATCTTTATCGTTTAATAGCATAATAAAGTTGATCCCTGCAGTTTCCATAAATTTGTTAGCTACACGTAATATGCCAAACCCATCTATTTCTGCAACGTTTATTCCTGAAATAATTACATCTACCGGGTTTTTTCTGATAATGTCGATTGCCTGTTTACCGCTACCCGTCGATTTTACATGATATTTGCCGATTTTAAGTATTTCGGTGATTTTTATTCTTAAATCAAAATCCTCTAGTATAACCAAGATTTTAGATCCCTCCATTTAAATTTTATATTTAATCCTAAAGAAAATAAGTTCCTTTGGGATAAGTAAAAAAGGTATTGAACCTTGTTTCCGGACCTGGTATTTGCATGATTAAAGCCTCCCTTAGATATTAACCATGGACCGCTCAAAAAAGAAGATAGACAATTGGTGTCGGTTCAGGGGATTTTAAATATAGAGCCTAATTTTTTTCTTTGGTTAAACTCATCATTTATTGGAGAATCTTTGACAGAACCGACGGGTATGGGTATATCGTTGTATAATAGACTGAAAATCTTCATTTATGTTTTTTTATTTAGAATATCCTCCAAAACAGAACGGTTTCGAGTAACATCAGTAAGAAAGAAGTTAATCACTATACTGAAAATTATATAGGTCGGCATATTAAAAAAACTGTACATTTTTTTAACATAATTTTTTATGAAAAGCATTTTTTTTAGGTTTTTATAGGTATTAATAGACAAATATCCAATAAAAATGAGCATAAATATGCATAACTATATTGATAATTGTCAAATTGATTGTTGATTGTGGTCAATAACGGAACATTTAGTGTTTTTTAGGGGCTATTTAGGTAAGGCGATCTGGTACTATTATTTATATGGAATGTGTACAGCTGCATATGTATAATATGTAATTGTTTAAATTTAATCTATTTAAATATAAAGTTAAATAACTTGATTGTTTAAAACGATTCTTAATTATTCTTTGGCACAATGATGCTTGTGTGCTGTGTAAGTGAGTAGTAAAGATTAAAGGATGAGGTACTGCCTACAAAAACAACCGGACTGCTTATGGTAACAGAATCTGATTTTTCGAAAGGATTATCGTTTTTTGTGTTGTTTAAACAATGCTGAATATCAGCATCGATCCGGTTAATTGAAGTGAATGTGGTTAAAAGACAGCAGCTTGCGAATAAATGGAAAGATAGGTAACTAAACTGGAACATCCTGATGTGAAAAAGAACAATCCAAAGGCAAAGCAAAAGCGTAAGTGAGATGCAGATTAATAAAATAGACATTTTCATTTCCTGGAAACCGATCAGCGCAGGTAAAAATGCGAATGGCAATAGACCGATGACAAAAGCGGCGTTTCTGGTACGCCTTATGGTAGAAGTATCGCAGATCCAGGAGTGCACAATAAAGGATATTGTGATAATTAAAGGCAAAAGGACTAAAAGAGCTGATTTTTCCAAATAGCTTAATCCCCTCTGCGAGGACGCCAGGTCGCCAAAATCGTAAAGGGTAAAGATTTCAATATTAAAACTAGCAAAAAAATAATCTTCTCCAAAGCCGATCAATAGCACAAGGAAAACGGTTGTTAATATCAGGTAAGTAATAAACAAGGTTGAAATGTTGTTCGTTTTATCTGCCATCTTAATTATAATTAGATTGCGTAGGGTAAGGGTAAACGGAAATAGGCGACATAAGATAGATTTCGATTCCCAAATCTGCTTAAGCCTTACCTTATATCCATTGATAAGAATTAATGCGATTATTGATTGTTGTCAAATCATTCTATTCGAGCGTTGTTTATACTTTCTAGATCTGTTTGGATTAATAAAACTGTCTGGTTCTAAAGATGCAATACCTACTTGTCGGGCTTTAAGTAATAAATAATATTTAATTCATTAATAATGAGCTATTTAATTGTTTTTTTTGAAAAATAATAAACATAATATTTGTATCGTACGAAAAACATCGTACCTTTGGGATATGAAAAGTAATCAAACTGAAAATAATCTGCCTGAACCCACTAAAGCTGAATTAGAAATTCTTCAGGTATTATGGGAATTCGGGCCATCTACAGTTCGGTTTGTAAACGATAAATTGAACGAACAGCGGGAGGTGAATTATACCTCAACTTTAAAGCAGATGCAGATCTTAACCGAAAAAGGAATATTAAAACGTGATGAAAGCCAAATGAAGCACATTTATATTCCTGTTGAGGCTGAAGAGAAAACCAAAGTACAGTTGTTAGACCGTTTTGTTAATACCTTATATAAAGGATCTGCCTCACAGTTAATGATGCAGCTTCTGGGTAACGAAAAAACCTCTAAACAGGAAATAGAAGAGATAAAGCGGCTATTGGATAGCATGGAATAATTAATAATAACAGATTCTAAAGAGCTATAATGATGGAATTTAAGTTAATTAACCTTTTACCCGAAAACTGGCTTCATGCCCTTGGTGCTACTTTATTCCACTCGCTATGGCTTGGGGTAATATTGGCCTTGCTTGCCGGTTTGGTTATGTTTACTACCCGAAAAGCGAGCGCGGCGATGCGTTATAACCTCCTCACCATATGTTTGGCCCTGTTTGTTGTGGCCGTATTCTTCACCTTTTACAAAGAACTGCAAAAACCTATAGGTTCTATAGCTGATCAGGTCGCGATTAATCTTCCTAGCAGGGCTACCGATCAACCCGTAATTGCAAACGTTCAGCACGATATGTATTCGGGACTGAACAAAATTCTTTCTTTATGGAATGCCTATGCTTATCAGATTGTACTGGTCTGGTTTTTGATTATATGCGGAAAAAGCATTCAGTTAATGGTAGGTTTAAATGGTGTATATCATTTGCGTAAACATAAAACCTATGCTGCAGGTAAAAAGTGGGATGAAAAGTTAGCTATGCTAGCCGAAAAATTAGGTTTAAGTCAACCGGTTAAAATCATGCAATCAGGTATTGCGCAGGCGCCAATGGTTGTGGGGCATTTTAAACCCTTAATTCTGATTCCATTAGGTTTGCTTACCGGCCTGTCAAATGCAGAAGTTGAGGCTATTCTTTCTCACGAACTGGCCCACATTAAACGCAAAGATTACCTGGTAAACCTATTGCAAAGCTTTATAGAAATCGTTTTCTTCTTTAACCCAGCGGTACTTTGGGTATCACAATTAATAAAAACAGAACGCGAACATTGCTGTGATGATTTGGCCATTACCTGTGTAAGCGATCGCAAAAACTACGTTCAGGCCCTCATATTCTGTCAGGAGTTTAAGCAGCGTGCACCTGCTTATGCCATGGCGATAACGGGTAAGAAAGGTAGCCTGCTGCATAGAGCAAGCAGGATGTTATTCAATACCAATTCAACTTTAAACAAAATGGAAAAAACAATATTAACCATCGCCCTGGTATCGGTTGTGGTTTGCTGTGCTGCGTTCAAGAGCGTGGGCAATGCAAAAACAGTTACCAGAAAAAAAATATCCACTTCAATACAAATTTTACAGGATACAGCGAAAAAAGCTAAGCCTGTTGAAGGGAAATCTGACGATCAATTGGAAAGGGAAATCAATTCGAAAGTGGATCGTCAATTAAAACAGTTGGCAGAAAATGAGAAAATTAAACGCAATGAAACAGCAGAAGATGTGAAAGCAAGAATTGCTGATCAGCAAGCCAGAAAAGACGATGCTAGAAAGGCAGTAGCGGATGAGCAAATGCGGAAAGAAGACGCCAAAGCCAGAATTGCAGATGAAAAACGCCGTATCGCCGACGAGAAATTTGCTAAAGAAGATGCTAGATTTGCTAAAGAGGATGCAAAATGGGCCAAGGAAGATGCCAAGTGGGCAAAAGAGGTTGATAAATGGGCAAAGGAAGACGCTAAATGGACCCAGGATGATAAAGAGGGTAGAGGAAACCGTGTACCAAGAGCACCACGTCCGCCGCGCCCACCTAGAGCACCAAAGGCACCCCGTGCTGCATATGCTGTACCGCCGGCACCGCCGTTGCCTTCGGTTCC
The DNA here is from genome assembly GCF_004310665.1 of Pedobacter kyonggii. GTDB lineage: Bacteria > Bacteroidota > Bacteroidia > Sphingobacteriales > Sphingobacteriaceae > Pedobacter > Pedobacter kyonggii. Next base: position 205,227 of record NZ_SIXF01000002.1, read on the forward strand.
ATCAACTCCAACTAATCCACCAGCTCCACCTACGCCTCCAACCCCACCTCTATATAACCAAAAAACAAGTACCAGAACAGGTGTACAGCGTACGGTTACCTCGAAAACCGTAACCAACGGAGATGGACACGATTATACCAACGAAATCAATCAGCAATTGATGAAAGATGGCATTATTACCAGTACCAATAAATTGTCGTACAAACTCAGTAAAGACGATTTAATTGTAAATGGCGTAAAACAAAATGCTGATGTACAGAAAAAATACAAGCAAAGGTTTTTGAAAAACGATAAGCATTCGCTGATGTATAATTTCCTGATAGAAAACAATAAAAACTAAGTTCTAAAAGCGCTAACCCAATTCACATCATGAAATTTAAGCTCATGGCTTTTTTAGCCGTATGGATGAATATTGCCCTTACCTTTGCTCAAGCCCAAACTCCTCCATCGAAAATTTACGGCCGTGTATTGGATGCCGATGGAAAAAATATAGAATTTGCCACAGCTGCACTGCTTAAAGATTCGGTATTGGTTAAAACGACCTTCACCGAAAAGGATGGACTGTTTAGTTTCAATAAGCTCAGTTATGGAAAATACCTCATCAAGGTATCGGTTGTAGGTTCGCCTATTTATCAAACCGATACCTTGGTTTTAACTGCCAATCGCGCTGTGATCAATTTGGCCGACATCAAGATCAAAGCTGGAGCAACCAATTTAAAAGATGTGAATATTTCGGGTCAGAAAGCTTTTGTAGAGCGGAAAATAGACCGTACTGTTGTCAATGTTGATGCTTTGATCTCCAATGCAGGCACAACCGCAATGGATGTGCTGAGCAAATCGCCTGGGGTAAATGTAGATCAGAATGGGGTAATCTCGCTCAAAGGCAAGAGTGGGGTGGCCATTTTTATTGATGATAAACCAACTTATTTATCGGGTGCCGACCTTGATAATTACCTGCGTTCGTTGCCTTCCTCTTCACTTGATCAGATTGAACTGATGACCAATCCACCTGCCAAGTACGATGCTGCTGGCAATGGAGGCGTAATCAATATCAAAACCAAGAAAACCAAAATCGCTGGGTTTAATGGAGGCATTAACCTGAGTTTGAACCAGGGGGAGTTAAGTCGCTCGAACAATAGTTTTAACTTTAATTACCGCAAGGATAAGCTTAACATTTTTGGTAACCTGAGTTATAATTTAAATAACAGTTTTACTGATCTTGATCTGAACCGTAAGTATAAAAATGATGATGGTAGTGCCAAATCCTACTTTAATCAAAACTCTTATTTCCGCAGGCATGGCAATACTTTTAATTTGAAAACAGGGCTTGATTATTATGCATCAGACCGCACAACCTGGGGCGTTGTACTTACCGGAATGAACCGGATTTCCAAACAGGTAAACAACAATACCAGTAATTTGTCTAATGCGTCAATGCAGTTAGATTCGGTCATCAGGGCTGAAAATATCGATCAGATCAAATACCAGAATGCGGGTGTAAATTTAAATTACAGGCACAAATTTAAGCAGGCAGGACGAGAATTGACCTTTGATGCCGATTATCTGCTTTACAGAAATCAAACCGATCAAACTTACTACAACTTCAGTTACCTGCCCAGCGGAGCCTTAAAATACCAGGATATTTTAACAGGTAACCTCCCTTCAAATATTGATATCTATACCGCTAAAGCCGATTATTCACATCCACTGGAAAATAAGTGGAAGCTTGATGCGGGTGTTAAAACCGCTTATACCAAAACCGATAATATTGCCGATTACTTTAATACCGCAAACGGGAAAACCAGTGCCGATTATGAAAAGAGCAATCACTTTTTATATGAGGAGAATATCAATGCGGTTTATCTGAATATGAGCAGAGAAGGGAAGCGGTTTTCGCTCCAGGCTGGCTTGAGGTATGAAAATACGCTTTCTAATGGGCACCAATTAGGCAATTTGATCAAACCCGATTCGAGTTTTAAAAGAACCTATAACAGTTTATTTCCAACACTTTATTTCTCCTATAAACTCGATACTGCAGGAAACAATCAACTGGGACTGAATTATGGAAGAAGGATCGATCGGCCGTATTATCAGGACCTTAATCCATTCTTTTCTCCCTTGGATAAGTTTACTTATTACGTTGGCAATCCTTTTTTAAAGCCTTCATTTACACAAAGTATCGAACTTTCTCATACTTATAAAAATAAGATTACCACAACATTTGGTTACAGCTGGGTGAGAGATGAGGTGAACGAAACCATCGAAATTTTAAATGGCACCTATTACAGCAGACCAGCAAATGTGGGCAAAACGAGAGTGGCCAATGTTTCGGTAAATGCGGAGATCAACCTCACGAAATGGGTTAAACTAAATAGCTACATGGAATTCGCGAAAATAGTTTCGAAGACTGATTTTTATACGGGGTTTTTGGTTACCAATGGTAGTTACTTTAGGGCAAATCCTAATCTGCAATTTAAAATTAGCCCGAGCTGGAATGCTGAGGTAAATATGAGTTACCAGAGTAAACTATCTAATGTACAGTTTTTATTGGGTGAAGTACATGAGTTCGGTGCAGCGGTGCAGAAAAAACTTTCAGCAAAAAGTACGTTGAAATTAACCGCTAATGACATTTTCAGAACCCGGATTTATAATGGTATAATCAATAATCTGGCAAACACAGAAGCAAACTGGGTTAACCGTCAGGATTCGAGATCGGTTGTAGTGAGTTATAATTACCGTTTTGGTAAAGCTTTTTCTTCGCCGGCTAAACACGAGTCTTCTGGTGCGGATGCAGAAAAGAACAGGGTGAAGAATTAATGGAACAATTCGTCATCCCGACTGGCGCACAGCGAATGGAGGGATCTATAGAATTGATCATTTTTTTGAACAGCAGTGTCTGTGGTGCTTCGGTTCCGATAATCCCGCCCTTGGCTTAATCCCTTTGAATCCCGATGTAAAATCGGGAGGAACAACGCTGCTGGTCGGGTTTATTTACCCTGCATAGTAGCACTGTTTAAGTTTTTTAAACCCGATCTGAGCGGGATGCCGATTCCTTCTAATTGGCAGAAGCGGGAGCGGGGCTGGTTTAACCTAAAAGCTCCCTCAATTGCTTTCCAAAAAAAAATACAAGTGATAGGTCGTCATCCCGACTAGAGCAAAGTGTAATGGAGGATAAGCGCTTGATAAGCGTTGTCAACTTACTAGCGACATGGCGATTAAAAGTTTACAACGCTATCTTTCCCTTACACAAACTGGTTTAATACTAAAACCCCAATAAGCCCTAAAACAGAAACCAGGCTTTCCATCATGGTCCAGGTGCTGAAAGTTTCTTTCAGGCTTAGGTTAAAGTATTCTTTAAACATCCAGAAACCTGTATCGTTTACGTGAGAAAACATTAAACTCCCTGCGCCGACCGATAAAACCATTAACTCTGGCGGTGTACCGGGGCCAATTAGCGGCAATACCATACCCGAAGCGGTTAGTGCGGCCACTGTTGCTGAACCCAGGGTTATCCTCAGTGATGCGGTGATCAACCAGGCGAGTAATAATGGCGATAAATTTAGACCGCCAGTAAGCTGTTTTACGGTTTCGCCCATACCACTATCGATCAAAATCTGTTTAAAGGCGCCACCTGCTGCAATAATGAGGATAATCATGGCAACACTCTTAACACCCTCAGCGCACGATTCCATTGCTTTTGTAATGGAAGTTTTTTGAACCGCTAAAGCAATAATAACCGAAATTAATAAGGCAGCGGTAGGATCGGCTAAAAATATAAACAGCGGTTTACCGATATAATCGAATTTAAAACTACTCCCTATGGTCCCCGCGATAATTAAAAATACTGGCAACAATGCGGTAGTGAAACTCCTTGAAGCGGAAGGAAGGTTTTCTTCTTCGTTGATACTGAAGTGCTGAAGAGTTACCGATTGATCGCGTTTGAGAATCAACCGTGGGAAATAGATTCCGGCAATAACTGCAATAGGTACACTTAAAGTTAAACCGTAAATTAATGTTTTACCAATATCGGCATGGAAAATACCAGCTAAAGCAACCGGGCCAGGGTGGGGCGGTAAAAAACCATGTGTTACCGAAAGGGCTGTGGCCATTGGTATGCCGATGTATAATTTTGATAGTCCTGTTGTGGCAGAAATGGCAAAAACCAAAGGGATTAACACCACAAAACCTGCATTGTAAAACAAAGGAATCCCCACCAATAAACCGGTTAACAGCACAGCCCATTGAATGTTCTTTTTGCCAAAGGCCCCGATCAATATGAAAACGATCTTTTTTGCCGATCCACTATCTTCAATCAATTTGCCCATCATCGCACCGAGTGCCAAAACCATTACCATGCTGCCCAGCGTACTGCCTATACCATTGCTGATAGAGCTCATTACCTTTGTGGCGGGCATGCCCAATAAAAGACCTGTAATAATCGCCACAGCAATTAGGGCAATCATTGGGTTGATCTTTTTCAAGATCAGCACGAAAAGCAACAGGATGCCGAAGAGTAGGATAAGTAATGACATTTGGTTAGGGCTTAGGTAATGTGATTAGATGTAGCTTTTAACACGGATGCACACAGATAAACACTGATTTTAATATTATCTGTCTCTATCCTTTTTATCTGTGGTTAATTTTCATTTTTTTTTTAGCGCTTTTTACTTTTTAACAGTAATGGTTCTGCCGGTAACGAGATGAAACTCGTAAACCCGGTATAGGCCATCGTCGCTAATCTCTATATTTTCTACCAGGCCGGTTTTGCTAAAAGTATCGGTTACCATATCGCCAATTTTTACATCTTGTAGAATATCGTTAGGTGTATCGTTGTTTAATCTAATCATAATCGTAAAAGTATCAATTATTAGTAAAACTTGTAGGATTGTTTTAATCCGTTGTTGAGCGTGTGCAACTTGAATAGTAATGAGATAATATTTAAGCCTCATACTTGGTGTTATGTTAAAGATCAACTTGCTTTGTGGCTCCAATCATCAAAAGAGAAAGCTTGGTAATGATGCAACGCAGTGGTTCGGTTCCAAAGAACGGTCGTTATGCCCGCGCAGGTGGGAATCTTAAAGCTTATGGCATTACGATTCCTTGTTATTTACTTTTATGAATAAATCATTCTTGAGTTCCAAAAAGCGCAGAGACAATCATCAAAAGAGAAAGCTGGTGATGATGCAACGCAATGGTTCGTGAAGACACGAACCACGGATCAATTTACTGTTCTGTGTGCTCTGTGCCTTTCTCTGTTTGCTCGGTGGTTAATACCTACCGCTCACCGCTTAACTTTCCGTCCTTAAAATCTTTAATGGTGGTTGATTCAGTATACTCCTGGTGCTTAATACCCCTGTAATTACCACGAGCAATACAATTGAACCAAATAACAATACAGTTGGTATAAATGGAGGTAAGAAGGTTGCATCAAAAGTGAATTTAGCTAATGCCCAGCTTCCGCCGATGGCTAAAACTAATCCGGCACCTGCGGCAAAAGCCCCTAAAAAGAAATATTCAATCGCGTTTATTGCTAAAATCTGCTTTCTGCTTGCACCCATGGTCCGCAATAAAATACTTTCTTTTATCCGCTGGTTTTTACTGGTTAATACCGAAGATATTAAAACAATCCAACCGGTAACCATGCTAAAGCCAGCCATAAACTGAATTACAAAACCGATTTTGCTTAATAGCTCATCTAAAAGTTTTAATACCAGATCTAAATCGATGACTGAAACATTTGGAAATTTTTGCACAACTTCTCCCTGAAAACGAGCTGAAACTTCGCCCGATGGTACCCGGGTCATCAACACATGAAACTGTGGTGCTTCTTCTAATACCCCTGCCGGAAAAACAACCCTGAAATTGGTCTGCATCCTGCTCCAGTTTACTTCCCTCAAACTTCCAACAACTGTTGGAATCATCATACCCTGCACATTAAAAAGAATTTTATCATTCAGCTCAACATGAATCTGCTGGGCATAACGCTGATCTAAAGAAATATAAACCGTTTCATTAGGTTTTATTTTCCCTGTCCATTTGCCTGCTGTAATTTTCTCTGCTGCGGTTAAAGTATCCTGATAGGTAGCCCTGATTTCGTTGCGGTAAGCCCTTCTGTTATTGGTATCTGCACTGGCTTTCTTTCCGTTAATTTCTTCAATCCGCATGGTAATTACAGGCACCTGGTTCATTAGCGGCAATTTGAAAGCTTTGGTTAAACTGTCTAATCTCTCCTTTTGTGTATTCTGGATATCGAACATCACCATATTGGGCTGGTTGGCGCCTGATGAAAGTGTAACGCGACTCATTAATATCCCCTGAACAAAAAACAGGGTGCAGATAAATGCAGTTGATAAACCTATAGAAACGGTAAGCATCAAGGTTTGGTTATTCGGACGGTAGAGGTTAGCAAAGCCCTGTCGCCATAAATAACTGGATGAATTGGGTAAGAGTTTTCTTACCAGGAACATCAATAGTTTAGAAAGTATAATCAACAGAACAAAAGCAATGGCAATACTTGCAGTAAAAGCCAGCGTTTGTATCCATGTTTTCATCTGCAAGTGCGTAAAAGCCGTAATAAAAACCGCCATAAGCAGATACACCAACCAGGTTAGCGGATCTCTTTTTCCAGTTGCTTTTTCGAAAGATATGCGGATGGCATTTAATGGCGAAATTCTTCTAACGGATAGGAGTGAGGGAAGGGCGAAGAGGACCGAGATGATCAGACCCAGTAACAGCCCTTGACCAACAGCAGGCCATGAAACCTGTATGGTGATCTCCACAGGTAAAAAATCTTTTAGTACCAAAGGGAGCAAGAACTGTATTCCCGTACCCAGAACGGCCCCTAAAACAGAGGCGATTAAGCCAATGAAAAAGACCTGGATAAGGTAGATTAAAAAGGCATGACGTGATTTTAACCCTAAACACCTAAGCGTGGCAATAGCACTTAACTTTTCCTGGATGTATACATGGGTAGCACTACCTACGCCAACGCAACCCAGCAGCAAAGCGATAAAACCAGATAAAGCTAGAAAACGGTTTACATCTTTAAACGATCTTCCGGTCTGTTCTTTTCTCGATTCAACTGTATCGGCATCAAAACCTTCTTTTTCTAATTTGCTGTCCTGCTTTTTTACCCATTCATCTATCTTGGACGGATCGTTGTACCTGAAATAAAATTTATTGTTGATCCGGCTTCCGGTTTTAATGAGATTGGTTTTATCGAGGATTTGTAATGGAATATAAACGGTAGGCGCAATACTTGCACCAATACCGGTTTGGCCTGGAGCTTTGGTTAAAGTGCCCAATATGTTGAAATTGAGATCGCCTATTTTTACCGAATCGCCAACTTTTGCATTAAACTGTAGCATTAGGGTTTGATCTACCAATGCATTTCTTCCCGATTGAAAATGTTTTGCTGCGGCTAAAGGAATGGTTTCTATTGTACCATAATAGGGGTAATTTCCCTCTAGTGCTTTCATCTGTACCAAACGGCTGCCCCCGCCTCTCTGGAAATAGATCATCGAAGCAAAGGTTTTCTCTTGCGATCGCTCATCGCCAAGTGTATCGAGCATTTTTTGCATCGCTTTGCTTACACCCTTCCGGCTATCTAAAACCAGATCGGCTCCTGTAAGTTCCTTTGCCTGTGCATCGATATCCTTTTGCAGGTTATCTTTAAACGAATAAACTGCAACAAGTGCGGCAATGCCCAAAACGATGGATGAGATAAAGAGCAATAAACGTGCACGGTTTTTCCTGCTATCACGCCAGGCCATTTTAAACAGCCACGAAAACTTAATAGATTGTTTTGGGATGGTATTAGGCATAAGTAGGGTTTTCGTCTGAAATGATTACGCCACCTTTAATTTTAATACTCCTTGTCGTTCTGGCAGCCAGTTCAAGATCATGTGTTACAATGATCAATGTGGTTCCGGCATCTTTATTTAAATCAAAAAGCAATTTGATCACTTTTTCGCTGGTTTCTGCATCAAGGTTTCCGGTAGGTTCATCTGCAAAAAGAATAGCAGGTTGGTTCGAAAATGCCCTTGCCAGCGAAACGCGCTGTTGCTCACCACCTGATAATTGTACGGGATAGTGATGTGAACGGTCGGCCAGGCCAACTTTATCCAGCAGTTCTAGTGCATGAGCGCGGATGTTTTTTGCTCCCCTTAATTCTAAAGGTACCATTACATTTTCGAGTGCAGTTAAAGTGGGCAACAGCTGAAAGTTCTGAAAAATGAAACCCACATATTGATTTCTGATCGCCGCCCTTTCATCTTCATTCAGTTGCTCTAAAGCAATACCATTCAGTTCAACCGTTCCGCTGCTGGCCCTGTCCAACCCGGCACATAAACCAAGTAAGGTTGTTTTTCCGCTTCCCGAAGGACCAGTTATTGCCACAGTTGAGCCTGCTGCTATCGAAAAATTAATGTTATCCAAAACGGTGAGTTCCCGTCCGGCACTTTGGTAAATTTTGCTTACATTTCGGATGTTCAATATGCTTTCCAATAGCTGAATTTTTAGGGTTTGCGTATAGATTGTGGCCAAACATAACCAGGCACTGCCTGTAAGATAATGGTTTAAACAATAATTAGATATAGATTAATTAGATATGTTACGAAAACGATTAATGGGGCTATTTGTTTTGAGCCTTGTACTGCTGAGCTGCGGAAACCGCGAAAATAAAAGCAATACCGATAAAACTTTAGATTCGACTGACCAAAAAACGGCTGCCATGGCTGTTGAGCAGAAAAATATCCTTTTTTTTGGTACCAGTTTAACCGCAGGCTATGGGCTCGATCCAACAGAAGCTTATCCGGCATTGATCCAAAATCGGATAGATTCTTTACAAATGCCTTACAAAGTAATTAATGGTGGCTTAAGTGGCGAAACTTCTGCTGGCGGAAAAGGGCGGATTGATTGGTTACTTAAACAGCGTGTTGATATTTTCGTGCTCGAACTTGGCGCCAATGATGGATTGCGTGGGTTGCCTATATCGCAAACGGTTAAAAATCTTCAGGCAATTATTGATCGTGTAAAAGCTAAATACCCTAATGCTAAAATGGTGTTGGCTGGTATGCAGGTTCCTCCCAATATGGGTGCAAAATATGCTACCGACTTTAAAAACATGTTTCCTGATCTGGCAAAGAAAAACCAAATGGACCTGATCCCGTTTTTGTTGGATAAAGTTGGTGGTGTTCCTGAATTAAATCAGGCGGATGGCATACACCCAACTGCCGAAGGTGATAAGATCCTTGCCGAAAACGTATGGGTAGTGTTGAAGGATTTGTTGTAGTTAAACAGTTTTAACAACATTTAGTCTGCAGAATTAATTCCATCTCCATCTTTAACCGCAGAGGCCACAAAGAGAAAGGCACAGAGGGAATTGCATGCTTTTAAGATCTTGGGTTGAGCTGTCATTGACAGACTCCGATAGAAAAATCGTCATCTCGACCGAAGCAACGCGGAGTGTTCCAAAGGAACTCCTTTGGAGGAGAGATCTTTGAACTATGTACCTGAAAGGTTTTTGATTCTGCCGATCAGGACCCTGATCCAGTCTGTTTGAAGGGGAAACATTGGGAACTCATTAAGTTTGATCTGATTATGTTCTTAAAGGATTCTGGTAAGTAACCATCCTTATTTATCACTGTTAGCATAATTAACCAAACTAATCATTTTTTATTCCTGTCTGAAACTCTTTAGTGTACCATCGTTATTGAATTGCAGGTCGTAGCGTTCGCGGCTGCCATTTATTGTGGAAGGGAACCAACGCATACCATCATCCCAAATGGAAATATAGGCCGAGTTGGTGGGCTTTGCACCTTCAACCTCAGCCGCCTTTTCATTATAGATTTGTATCACTTTTTGCGCATCTGCAAAATTTAGTTTACTTAAAGGAAGGGTTCTACGCTCAATATTCCTGGCCTGTACAGGTTTTGGTTCAGACCAATAACCATCTTTGTATGAATATTCATCTACATATTTAGGGTTTTCGGGATGCTGTAAGGCCAGTTTAATGGAGCCATCTTCATAAAAGTGTACAGATTCATATATCACAATTTCTCTATCACGGTATTGTGGTAGCTGCCTTAATTTCCCTTCTGCCTGTGCTAATTGTGAAGCGCTTAACATCCCTTTTCTGGCTTTTGCTACTGGTTTTTCTGTAGTGATATTTTTTGTCCCGGTTTGTGGCAGGTTCATTTCCTTTAAAAATTCATTTACTCTTTTTTGGATTTCCTTGCTGTTAGCTGGTGTTTGCTTTTGTTTCAGCAATTCAATATCATGAAAAAGATCTTTTGCTTTTTCCTGAAGTTCAGGTGTGTTAACCGTATCGCCATTGATGACTATAAATTTCTCCTGATGATGCGTTGTCGAAGTAGTGGTAGTTGTTTTAGTAGTTCCGGTGTATTCGCCATCTGATCCAAAACGGTTTTCTTCGTTATATTTTTTAGCCAAAGAATCATTTGGATGAAAAGTTTCATCAACACTTTTTGTGACCTGTTTGCAACTCAAACACAGGAAGCAAGACAATATCATCAGCCAGGAAATATCAGTTAAGTTTTTCATCAGAATTCTCCTTTAATTTCGTTCAGGTCTTTTTCAAGGGCAATTTTCTGTGGATTTTCTTTGAGGTAAAAAATGGATACATCTTCCTGTTTGGTTACATCCAGATCGAGCAGGTCGACAATCTTTTTTAGGTTTGCCTTATGTTTTTGATTATGTTGATCGGTAAATTCCACCTCAAAGTTAATCATTGGCTGTTCGTTAATAAAGGTTCCGGTCTGGCTGGCCTTAATTAACCTGGCAGTTGTCCGGATACCTTTAAATTTGATCAGGAACAATTCATTTGGCTTACCCCAAAATTTGCTGTGGATAAAAGTGCCTATAATCCGGTAAAAAAGAAGTTCAGCAGGGCAAACCAACAATGGATGGCCTAAGCTCATAAAACACCAGCCCATACCTTCGCTTTCTGAGGAATATGAATAAACAAAATAGCCAGCAACAATACAGGTAAAAGCGAGCCAACCCAAGTTAACCAGCGCTACTATGGTTTTGTTTATGCTCACTTCTGTACTGGCGATAATGAGATAAGGGACTTTGTTTGCTTCCTTATCCAACAGTATGCCCACGGTTTTACCAACCTCATAGCGGCGTTCGTAAGGTTTTGAATCATTTATTGTGGTTTTTTGCCTGATTTCACTACCTGCCAGATTTTTAAACTGGAGTGTGAGTTCATAGGTGTCATAAGCCACATTAGGTTTTGACACTTTTACAGCCGCTATAATTTTGGCCTCACGCAGCTCGCCGGCATTTTTGAGTTTTTCTATATTGTGCTTTATCAAAAAAGTACGGATTACCCATTTGCGGTAATAGCCTATTAAGAGAATAACCCACAATAACACAGAAACCGCTACCAAACTTAACGATAGCCATGGGTCTCTTTCCATCAGGTTCGGCATGTTGTCGCTCTTAATGTTGTAATATAACAACATCGGGAAGGGAATGGCAAAAAACAACATGTAAAGTATCCAGAATATCGAAAGTCCTTTTCCCATAATTGTTAGGTTAATTAGGTTGCCAGTTATTTAACTGCTAAAATGTGTTTTTATTCAATTGTTTGCTTTGTATTGCCCAAAACTTTGGTCCATCGCGTTAGAAAATGCGGCATAGGTTTCATCATTAAAAGGAATAGCAGCCACCCATTGTTTTTGTTCGGCCCATTCAAGGCTTTCATAATGCTCCAGTTGTCCCAACAATGCATAAAATTTATTTTCTAAACCCTTTTTTGCCTCAAAAGGGCTGAGCATGAATTTGTGTAACTGTTCGTTTTGTATTAATTGGCTTTTCCATAAATGACTTTTTAGTGTAGCTTGCACAAAGGACCATACACTTTCAACGTTATTTGTTAATGGCTGTTGATCTGCAGTCAGATAATGATGATCGTTTAACCACTTGATTACCATCAAAATTAAATTTAACTGAAAGTTCCATTTACGGTCAAATTCTGTGGCGTGGTACAATTCATACGTTTCTTTTACAGTAGCAAAATAGCCGCTCAGCCTATTTTCTGCAGATATCAGACTCACAATGATATCTACATGTTTATTAAATGGGAGGTATATGCTTGGGTATTTTTTGGTCTGATCAAATTTACCGAAATGGTTTTCGATACTTTCCATACTGCTATCAGGGGGCGGACTAACATTCCAAAAGCTATCGGGCTCTTTTCGTTGCCGCTTTTGGTAAAGCTTACCATCAAAAACAATTTGGGTTAGATATGGAAGGTAGTTCTTTCCTTCTTTTAAAAGCGGGAAATCTTCATTTAATACTTCTGAGCTGAAATAGTATGAAAATCCCCAATCATGGTCTTTTAAGCTACTATTGTTTTTTAAACCAAGCGGCGAAGTGCTATTGGGCTTTACAATGGGAATAGATTGTGGAGGCGTAAGATTTCGCTGTGCAAAGAAGTTAATGATCTTTGGATCAGATACGGGTAATCCCAGTAACGCTAGTAAATCTTTTTGTATCATGCGTTTAACTCTTCCTTATTTATCTTTCACTGTTTTGAATCAGTTTTTCAATTTCAGTAAAACTTCTGTTTCAAATGTTTCTTGCCGTGCCTGGCTTTTGCGGCTACTGCCAAATGGCTGACTGATGGCGAAACTCTTGCCATATTTATTCTACTTGTGCGAGAGTGCATAATGCAGCAGGCCATCTTCCTGTACATGAAGTATTTGGATATCTTCAAAAGCCATAATTTTACGGGTATAATTATAGCCACAAGAGAAAAAAAGGTAATGGTATAAAAAAGGCCTTTCTGTACCTTTAAAGTATAGGTATTTCCTTGTTGTTCAAAATGTTGGAATGTTTGCATTTTGTTATTCTATTATAATTGATGTTAAAGAATATGGTTAATTACTATATTTTCATTTCCCTAATCATCTGCTTCCAGATATAGCCTCCAGTTTAATTTTTCGGCTACTTTTAAAAATATTTTAATGTATAGCTGCTGATCTATGTTTTTTCCTTTGGCGCAAACAATGGCAATCAAATTAATAAAATCTGTTTTCTTTGTTGAAGAAGCAAAATTTCCATCTTTTGCCTTAACCAAAGTAATGTCAACCCAGGGGAAATGACTCGCATTGCTCAAAGTCTGATGGGTTTTCTGTGCAAAATTTCCAGTTTGCAACAGCGCATCCATTACACTATTTGTTGCTAGCTCTTGGGTATGTTCCGGATCACTTTGTATGTTATAATAATTGTATCTATCGCTCCACATTGTTTACTTTATTGCGAAATTTATTCTTCCTTAAAAAAACCTCCAAACCATTGATCAAAGTTTTCCTTGTATTTTTCCTGGGCAGTTTTAATCAACTCATCGGGCGCCTCAATCCGATCCAGGCTGTAATCGCCCTTCATCCATTTTAAATATTCGCCTAAATCTTCAGGCTCTTCATAGCTGTTATCATCTTTATAGAAATAAGTTTGATCAAAATCCACCCAGATTTCGGTACCGTAGGTGAGTAGCTGTAGCAATTGCAAAATATTTTCTGCAACAATATGAACACCACCTTCATCTCCAAAAACCACAATAGGCATTTGGTTTAAAGCTTTATTTGTTCCATCGTTCCAAATCGCATAAAACGAACCAGAACCGTTTGCCTGGGCAAAGGGCAGTAACCGGTTTAAAAAGTTTTCATCTTCGCTCCAGCTTTTTAATCCCGATTTATCATCGATTAAAACACCAAAGCCTTGAGCATAATTTTCGAAGGATGAGATGTTATTTTGGAAATAAATCAGTTTTTCCAATTCGCTCGGGACCTCTGCTAGAGCTAAATTTTCTTTAAATTCTATTATGTTTACCATTGTATTTAAATGATTAGGTCACAGAGTAGATGAATTGCTAAAAAGGCATCTTTTCTACTGCAATGTTATTGTCCTTAGCGTATATGTCTGCAAGTTTCCATAGCTTATTGTACTTCTCAATAAATGCATCATAGGGTTTGGTGTCGAGTTCAGTTAAGGCATTGTTAATGTCTTCCTCGGCCTGATGTTTATCTATCATTTTAGCTATTTTGAGATGCTCTTCTTTGTAACTCGTTAAAACATAGTTGTGCAGTATTATTGAAGCACCTAGCATAGGTTTTGTTTCTGGAGTTGGCTGCAGTTTTTTTACTTTTTCCAAATTCTTTTCGGCCCTGGCAATCGAATTTTTCAGATATTCTTCGCAATTGGTAACTTTACCCGGACCAGATACGTTTTTAAGATATTCTTGATAGCCTTCAAAATAGTAAGTGCCAAAACGCGATATATCATTGGCATTTAAGGCCGCCTGATCAAAATACTCTTCCGGGGTATTTACCCTAAGGTTGCATGCAGTGATGGCCGAGACCATCACCATTAGCATGACATTTTTGATGTTGAGGCGCATAAACTTCTTTTTAGTATTTACCAACAAATGAAGACTTGTCTTCGAACATTTTACCAATAAGTGGAACAGGTTTTAATGCACCATTGGCCGCATTGATAATACCCATAATCCATAAAACGATAAATACATATCCGATTAAGCCTAAAAATGATAAACTGGGTACCATACTGGCAATAATGGTAAGAACCACGCTAAAAATAATATTCACAATGGCCAATCCAAGCGACTGCCTTAAGTGGTATTTAAGTAAAGCATCAGCTTTGTCTTTTCCACTGAAATAAGCTACAAGCCATCCGATAATGGTGATATAGGAAATGATTGAAAGAGTTTTGTTGTTCATGATGTCTGATTTTTAGATTGAAAAATTATTTAGGTCAAATTTGGGGTTAATCATCGTTCCTTAAAAGAGTTTGCCGCCTACAGAACATCTACTGTGTTTTTCAAAAACGTCTACAATACATCTACAGGTATTTTTAAATTATTGATAATTAGTGTTTTATGTTTTTTATTGTTTTTAGCTTTTGTCTACAATTTTACCCAAGCTCCAATCTTTATGTTAATTTTACGATATGAAGTACCTGGTTTTTAAAAACATATCACTCTTAATTTGGATTGTTATAGGTTGTTATACAGCTAAGGCGCAAAGCTTATTGGATAGTACCGCACTCGATAATTTAGGCGAAAAGGATAAACCAGCTTTGCTTACGCAGCTGGCAGAAAGAAGTCGGATTAATGGCGATTATAAAGGTGCCATTGCTAAAGCGCAGCAAAGTGCAGATTTGGCTTTAAGGTTTAAGAATCTTACCGAGGCTGCAAAGGCCTATACTGCAATGGTTAATGTGTATTCGACCACCAAACAATTTGCATTATCAAAAAAAATAAGCGATACCACTTTAATTCTTGCGCAACAGTCGCGTCAGCCCATTGCACTTGCCTATGCCTATTATGCGCAAGCTTTGTTTTATAATGCCATTGATAATACAGAGCAGATTACCAAATACTGCCAATTGGCGCTCAAATCCTTAGGGCAAAAATATGATCCCTACCTCAGTGCTAAAATATATTATCAGTTATATATGCTGAACTCACGTTGGGATGACGTGAAAAATGTGAACAAATACGCGCAAGCGGCTACCGAAAATGCCTTAAAAACCAATGATTATAACCTGTTGAGCAATTGTTATATTGCTTTATCGGTTGCTGCCGACTATAACTATACAGGCACTAAAAATGAAATGTTGCGTGATAGTATTATCTATTATTTAAACAAAGTACAAAGCCTTTATCAGCAGTACCCTAAATATGTTGCCCGAAAAACCTATGGTATTTCCTGTATTAATAGTGCCGATTATTATCTGAGGTATTTCTCTGATACCGACCGCGAGGCAAAAGCCAATGCCATCCGCTATGCCAGTATGGCCAATGAAGTAATGAAAGGAGCAATAAACGGAGAGGAAATAAGGGCAAGCAGTTTGGGTATTTTAAGCGAATATGCCAAAAGGGACAAAAATTTTGTGATGGCAGAAGGTTATTTGCAGGAGGCTTACAACGTATTGAAAGCCAAGAAGGTACCTTACTATTATACATTAATCAATGTTGTATCCTCCCTGTCGAATTTTTACGAGCAGCGGGGAAACTATGAAAAAGCACTTGAGTTTCAGAAAAAAGCAACAGAATACAATAGCAAACTTTTTGATGAAAAACGAACTTTAAATGCTCAAAAACTAGAAGTACAGTACGAAGCTGAAAAAAAAAACAATGAAGTTCAGCTATTGAAGCAAAGTGAAAAATATGCGCAGCAGCAAAAGTACCTGTACATTGGTATTGCAATCGCTTCTTTGCTTGGCCTGATATTTATGTTCCGTTCCTATCATTTCAGGCTTAGGTATTCACTGCAGCGCGAAAAACAGTTGCATCTGGAAAAACAGGATGCTGAATTGCAGATGAAACTCGAAAAAGAAGAGCAGGCAAGGTTAAAGGTAGAGCAATTGTTATTGGAAAGCCAGCAGCAGCAATTGCAGAAAGAAGTAATGGCCAATCAATTACAATTGGAACATAAAAAAGAAATGCTTTTTCAGATCAAAGAAAAGCTCAGCGACAACCATCAGCTCAATATCAATAAGATCTGGAATGAAGAACTGCTTTTGGATAACGATTTTGAGGAAGCAAAATTTCAAATCCAACAGGTACATCCAGAATTTTTCGCTCTGTTAAATCAACGGGCACAACAAAAACTCACCTCACTTGACTTAAAGCTTTGTGCTTACCTCCATTTGAAAATGGATACCAAAAAAATTGCTCAGCTGATGCATATTGAAGCCAAAAGTGTGCGCATGAGCCGCTACCGCGTTAAACAAAAACTGGGGCTTGACAAAGAAGAGGATTTAAATTTATTTTTGCAGAAAATGGCTTAAGCTTTCTAAGTGTTTATTAGGACGAAAAACAGGTTAGTGCAAATGGTTAAGCAAATTGAACTGTTTTTGTACTTCGGCTAAAACCTGTTCTTTTTTATTGATTATTTTGCGCATTTCCAGCTTGTCTCTTGATAATTGCCCTTGTTGACGTATTGCAGCATCCCGTATTTTTTCAGTATTTGTTTTATTTTGACTGATCTGTTGCTGGTCAATAATTAAGCGGTCAAAAATTTCGAATTCTTTAACAGCCTTATAATAGTTGCTTGTTGCCAGTTTTAGTTCGTTGCCGTATTTAATCCCTCCCGTTTCCAGTGCATTTATTTCACTGATGATTTTATCGAATGCCCGTTCCTCTTCGGTTATTGCCTGCCGGGCGCATTTAAAATCGCTATTAATCAGGCACTTCAGTTTTTGCTCATTGGGGCCGTTTTTGCCCAGCATTATATTGAAAACGACCCGTCCCTTTTGTTCCAGGACTGTTTTTAAATGAGCTGCTTTTTCAGAGTGGCAAGAGGAAACAATCAAAATCAGTACAAGTAAAAAGATGTTTCTTAGTATCATAACGGTTTACACAGGATTTATAAATTACTTTCGGTTCAAATCTGTAATTAACAGTGGATTATCTTTTTTTAGTTTTTCGATCATTTCTTGTACAGCACCTATTGTAGGGCTTTTTTTCAAATCTTCTACTTCTGCATTGGTAATGCCCACCAACTGTAAAAAGCTTACTTCGCCATGAGGGGTTTCTATTTTTCCAAGTTCGGGATCTAAGGCAAAAACAAAGCCTGTTATTTCTGTTTCTGTATTTAGTCTTATTGGCCCATTAGCTGGGATAAAATGATTTTCTTCAAACCATTTGCCGCTCGAAAATACGTACCGTGCCAGATTGTTCATTACCTGTATGGCCCAGATAGGATCATTCTCATCATCTTTGAAGGGCGCCAGTCTAAATGTAAACTCAAAGCCCCATTTGCTAAATTCGCCACCAGCTTTCTCCTCGTTATAATACAGCTCGCTCATGCCATAACTTATCATGTGCCGATGAAAAGTTTGGTGGTTGCTATCATAAATACTGGCACCATCTATTGGGTCTGTTCCTCCGGCTGCATAATGGATTCCGCACAACGGTGGGTAATGGCGTGCTTCCATACTGCCATATATCTTCTCCAATTGATCATCTATTGCCTGCCATCCAGGTGTATCTTCTGTGGTAAATTGCCGTTTGTAGATTTCCGGGTTCATTATCGTTTTTATTGAATGTTATTTTGTTAAGCCAGCTCAAAGATTTTGCCATTTATTTAGCGCAATTAATCAATAGCTGTCGTATTTATTCAATGCTGATTTTACAGTTTGTTCATTACATAGGTAAAAGATTCTTCGTAGGTAACATTGTTGTCGGTTTCCGTTTCGCTCTGCGATAATTCCAATTGCGTATCGGAATTGAATTTTAACTTGAAGAAAATAGCACTGTTGCCATCTTCTCTTATGATCACTTCATCACCTTCTATAGTAAACGAATAACTTTCTTTAGAACCGTTTTTCTGGATATAATTTAGGGTGTTGCCTGCAAATTCAAAAACAGTTGTGCCACTCGCAAACTTCTCCTCGTCTTCAACTTTTTTGCCATTGTTAAAAGTAACAGACCTGGAGCTTATTACATCCCATTTGCCCTGTATTTTTTGATTATTTAAGTCGTTGTCGCCTATTTTATCTTTTTTGCATCCCGTGAGCGCAGTTATGGCCACTAAGAAAACCAATATATAATTTTTCATGATTTTAAGTTTTGGAATTTATTTTTTGACGTAAATGGTTTCGTAAGTACTTCTCATTTTAACGTTTTTGCTGGTGAAAAAACTTTCTTCGCTGTGGGCATGCTGGGTATCTGAATAAAACTTTAATTGATAATAGACACCGTTATTGCCGTCTCTTAATCGTATTTCGGCACCTATAATTGCATAGGTATAAGTAACTTCAGGAGTTCCGTTGAAATAATAAACGACTTCATTTCCTTTATATTCAATTTCTCTTTGGTTGGCCTTATAAGGAGTTGTTTTTTCGGAAACGAGCTTGTTGCTCTCTTTTTCGTAAACTTTTTCTACTTCTGAGGTGGCCGCCCATTTGCCCTTCAGTTTGGTTACTGTGGCATCGTTCGGATCAACTACCTGGCCCTTTTTGCAACCTGCAAAAAAGAATAAGCTGATCAAAGCCATTGTTGTGATTGATGTTATTTTCATGTTGGTTGAGAATGATTGTTTTCTTTCAGCTAAAAAGTCAAAGCTGTTATCGGTACTTTAGAATAAATAATCGTAACAAGACTTAGTTATTGGTTAGCAGGTTTAGGCAGTGTAAATATGGTAGTGCCATCAACAACAAGTGTTTTTACATAAATGCTTAGCTGTACTGGCGAATTGGCACCAACTGTAGTATAAAAACTTTCAGACGAGCCCGCAATCTGTCCATCCGTAAAAGTAATTTTGCGCGGTTTTTTTATGCCATCAATCGGGATGACCGAAATTTCTCCTGATACATTTTTTATACTTCCTCCAACCCACTTCAGTAAGAAACTATCTGCATCCTGTGCCAGTTCCATCATGAGGCTGCAGCTGCCGTTATTAATTAGTTTGCTTTCATCCTGAAGGTAAAATGGATTGCTCAAGGAATAGTTTATGCCATAAAGCTTATAATTGTGGCTCGTGTTAGCAGTTTTATCCGTTAGTTTTAATTCTAGCTGTACCTGTGGCTCATCCTGGGCTTTAACATTAAAGCAGAATAGCACCAATAATAATAAGAGTATAGTCTGGTGATAACATTTCGTTTTCATAGGTTTTGATTTGTAGTGCTTAAGAAGCGAAATTGAATTTTCCTTCGAATATTTTTCCGATGAGTGGAACAGGTTTTTCCAGCTCGTTGTTGGCCGCTATGATGCCAAGCAATAACAATACAAATGGGATTAATAAAATGAGATAAAAAATAGCACCTAAAGATGGAATAATCGCTAAAATAACACTGCTCAGAATGCTTAAAAGAATAGACGTGATGATCAGTCCGAGGGATTGCCCAAGGTGATAGTTAACCAGTTTACTTTTTTCTGTTGATTTTTTAAACTCCAAATAAGAAATGATCCAACCGATTAGTGTAATGTAGGCCACAATAGCCATTGTTTTTTGTTTCATGTGATTAAATTTTTTGGTGAAGTGAATAACTCAAAGTTATGGGCGTTTAAACCGTTAGCCAAGAAATTGCAGGCTACACAGCGACTACCAGTTTTTAAAATAGCGTCTACAAGGAGACTACAAAAGCCGTTTAAACAGCTATATCCCATTTATTTGTTGTACTTCTGCTTTTATAAAAGTGTTTCTTTTCTATTTTTGAATATGCAGCTACCACTGAAAACTTTATCTAGTCTCTTTATCTGTCTTTTCCTTTTTTTTAAAAGTGCAGGGGCCCAAAAAATCTATATCGATTCGTTAAACCATTTACTTGCACAAAAGGGTACAACCAAGGAGCTGCGTGTAAATATATTGTGCAAGCTGGCGAAAGCCAATTTTGAAAAAAACCTTCCATTATCTTTCCAATTGGTCGATCAGGCCCTTCAGGTTAGTGCGGGGCTAAAGGATGGGAAAAGTAAAGCGATAACCTATGCCACCCTGGTACATTTATATGTTTGGAAAAAAGACATGAAAAACGCTTATCAAAGCCTTGATAGTGCGATGTACTATGCAAAGAAAACAAAAGATAGGGTTACCTTAGGTTTTGTATGGTTTAGAAATGGCTGGTTAGACCTTGTTAATGATGAGAATGATAAATCTACTACCAAACTCTTAAAAGCGCTCGATTTTTTTAAGGGAGAAAATGCTTACGAATATGAGAGTACCATATACCATTACCTGGCCAGCTTTTATGGATATGGGAACAACCCATCTAAACAACAAAAATATGCCGATCTATGCTATCTAACGGCAGTAAAAAGCCAGCAAGTGGATCTGTTGAATAACGCTTATTTTACCATAGGACAAACCTTTTTTGACCGCTTTAAGCTGGATACCACAAAACGTAACCTGCTGGATTCGACTTTAAAGGTTTACAAAAAATCGCTTTGGCTCTCTAAAAAACAAGAAGGACGTTTGCTCGTATACAGCAATACTGCCGCAGTAGCGCTAAATACTGCCAATACCTATTTCCAGTACTTTCCGGTAAGCTATCGCGATAGCGCCGAAAAATATGTGGATGCGGCGATTGAAATTGCCACAAAAACGAATTTACAGGAGATTTTATTAAATTGTTATGGGTTAAAAAGTGAATATTACTTGCGGGATGGCAATTATGACCAGGCTGAAAAAATATTATTAACCGGTTTGGGCAAAATAGAAGATGGAGTGGTTAAAATGCCGCTCACAAAGTCCAGGATATTTCAGGGACTGTCTAATATCGCCGAGAAAAAAGGAGATAAGGCAGCAGCGCTAAATTATCTCAAAGAATATGTGGCAAATTATAAAAAAGCTTTCGACGAAGAGAAGATAAATAACACCGTTAGGATTGAGGCACAATATCAGTATGAAAAAAAAGAACAGGAAATCGCATATCTCCATCAACAAAGTGCTTACACGAAAAAATTAAATGTTTTCTATATCATTTCGGGGCTTACGGGGATAGTAGCCTTACTTTTCCTGTTAATCTCCTATAACTACAAACTCAAAGCCTCGGTCAGGAAACAGGAATTGATCGATCAGCAAAAGGATGCTGCAGAACTAAAAGCACAATTAAAAGAAGCCGAAGCTTTGCAGTTAAATGCCGAGCAAGCTTTACTTAAAGAACGGCAGGAACGGTTGGAAAAAGAGGTTTTAGCCGGTAATTTGCAGATTGAGGAAAAAAATGAGCTGCTGGAACTCATATCAGACAAGGTAAACAGTGAGAGCCATCTTTCGCTTGATGAACAGATTAAACGGATTGTGAATCAACAGAAAAAGATGGATAAAGAGTTTGAAGAATATAAAACAGATTTTTTTGACGCCAATCCTGCTTTTTTTGAACGCCTGCAAGAGAAGGCAAACCATACACTAAGCCGGCTCGATTTAAAATACTGTTCATATATGTTGATGGGTTTGACCAATAAAGAGATTTCCATCCGTTTGGGCATCGAACCCAAGAGCGTGCGCATGAGCCGCTACCGGATTAAACAAAAACTGGGATTGGGAAAAGACGACGATCTTAATATGTTTCTGCAACAGTTAGGTCATTAATGGTGCTTTAGGCAATATA
The DNA here is from genome assembly GCF_004310665.1 of Pedobacter kyonggii. GTDB lineage: Bacteria > Bacteroidota > Bacteroidia > Sphingobacteriales > Sphingobacteriaceae > Pedobacter > Pedobacter kyonggii. The sequence continues at coordinate 227,328 of NZ_SIXF01000002.1, forward strand.
GCTGTTTCGCCCTGAGAATCGGAAATATATGGTATATAAATAATCCTTAAAGCAGCATGTGCAATGTCATTATTTAAGTTCCTGGCATAGATAGATATAATTTAACCACCGATGGTTCCAATCTTCAGGAGATAAACAGGAGGTATACAGATATAAAAATCTGTGTTTATCTGTGTGCATCTGTGGCTAAAAAGCAGAGTTCTTCTTCTTCAAAAGTACCATCATTTCTGTGTGATCAGCGGGTATTTATAGTTTTTGCCAAAAGCCATTCATGCCTACAATAAAATTTAAGACTTCACCAAATAAAAATCAGTAAGGAGTAATTAATCTAAATTTTTAATCGTGGTGTTGAGGAGGATATTATAACTTTTTTATGCTCTTTAGGAGAGGAGAGCCTGTAAAACAGCAGCCAATAAGTGATGGCCATAATCAACATACCTAAGAGCGCACTGATTATATCATTCCTTTTCATACTTGTTTCGCTACAAAAAAAATGCCGATACGCCGATATCGACTCCAATAATTGTTTTTCTTCTTCTTTTTTATTGATTTCTTAATTTTTTAAGAACAAAGTTACGAGTCTGCTTTTCGGAAATGAGGAGGGCTTTGGCTACTGTGTAAACAAAAAAAAGCCACTAATAATAGGGCTTTTTTTTGCGATAATATATTTCCGCTATACTCGGAGGCACTTAAAATTTATTTCTTTGGTAGTGCGTTGGGGTTATTGATATTTTCTGTCCTAAATAATGGTGCCTGATAATCTTTAGGCAAGTAATCTGCCGGAATGGTCGTGGCATTTCCATCTCTGAGCGCTTTATAATGTGGCGACATAATTTCTACTCCTGCCTGGTTAAACTGATCCTGTATGTTTGCATGCAAAGCAGAATAGATTACGGCCTGCCGGTTTGGCGATTTAGTAAAGGCATTTAATTTATAGCTTACATAATAATCGTCAAGGCTGGTTTGGAGCACATATGGCTTTGGTTCGGCATCAACAAGCTCAGTAGCAAGTGCAGCATTAATGAGCAGTTCGTGCACTTGCCTCCAGGGCACATCATAACCAATAGTTACTGTGGTATGGATAATGAGTCCCTTTTCCTGCGCTTCAATACTAAAATTTATGGTATGGTTGTTCATTACAGTAGAGTTTGGAATGGAAACAACTTCGTTCTGGATCGTTCGCACTCTTGTAACCAGCAAAATTTTTTCAATAATATCTAAATATTGAGGATTGTGATATTATCATATGTTCACTAGCAGAAAACAATCGCTCTTATAGTGTAGCATTCAAAAATACTTTCGACTGGGCTTCCCGGATTAATGTGAAAGTTTTTCAAAACAAACTGATGTTTCTGATGACTACTTCTCCGGGTGGGTTTGGCGGTGGAAATGTAATGGCAGAAGCGTCGAAGTTTTTTTCACAATTTGGAGCTGGTATTAAAGAAGTCTTTTCATTGCCGAAGTTTTATGAGAATTTTGATGTCCATAATGGCGTTATAAATCAGGAATCATTGACTGAATTGAATACAAAAATCGAAAACTTCAAAATCCACCTAGCAAATCCGTACTGATCTCAGTTGCTTTAATAGTTTTAGATAATTATTCATCTTCTTACTCACCGAATCACTCACCAGAACTATGCGAATTCATGCATGTTTTGTGTAGTGCCAGAATGTCTAGATACAACTGAAATATACATCCAATCCGTGAATCGCCGTACGAAATCGCACATCAGTGCCCGAAAATGAACACATTCTAGCATTAGAAAGTGGACTTATTAGTAAGAATCGAGTATTTGAATACTGGCATTGAATTGGTTAGCTTTTAACCCCGACCTTTTTATCATGAAGAGTAATATGAAATTATCAATTCTATTTTTATCCGGAATCTTGTGTTCATTCCAAATTTATGCCCAATCAATAAAGGCTGCAAAATCAGAATCAAGTAGTGAAATTCAAATACCAATGAAGGCTGAATATTGGAAAAGTGACACCGCTACAACTGAATTTACAACCTACAAAAATACGAAGGTTATAAAAGGAAAAAATGGAAGTGCATTTCAGGTGTTTTTAAAAAATCACAATTTCAGTAATGGTACAATTGAATTTGATGTAGAACTTAGCGGCATGGGATTTCCGGGAATTAATTTCCGCATGTCCGAAGACCATAAAAATGGCGAGAACTTTTATATCCGTTCTTTTGGAGCTGTAAAACCGGAAACCAGAACAACATTGCAGTATGCTGCCTTAATGGACGGCATGAGCATCTGGGACTTAACCGACGAGTATCAGGCAGGTGCCACGATATATCAAAATAAATGGAATCATGTAAAATTGGTTATATCCGGCAAACAGATGAGGGTCTATATAAATGATATGACCAAACCTGCGCTCATCGTTCCCGAATTGGAAGGTGGACGTAACTCTGGCGGCATTTCACTTTCAGGAAATGTTATATATGCCAATTTTACAGTCAAGCCAAATGCTACTGAGGGTTTAAGTCCCGAATCTGGTTATATTGTAACGACTGGCGATACTAGATACTTGAGAGATTGGATGGTAGCGCCCGTGAAAGATTTTCCTTTTGGACGTGAAATAAAATTCTCTTTGCCAAGTATGTATGGAAAGCTAACTACTTCGGAGTTGCCAGATAGTAACACAAAATGGTCACCGATAAAAGCTGAAGCGCGTGGAATTGTTAACCTTACCAGAATATATGGACTGAAAGAAAATGATGCCCGGCGACTTACATGGCTTAAAACTACAATCGAATCCGATAAGGATCAGGAAAAAATTCTAAATTTTGGTTTTAATGACGAAGTATGGCTCTTCTTGAACGGTCAAATTATATACGTTGATAAAAATTACTTTGGTACGCCAGTGCAAAAAAGTCCAGAAGGAAGATGCACCATAGAAAACGCCATCATTAAACTTCCTCTACGTAAAGGCAAAAACGAAATAATGATAGCACTTGCAAATTATTTCTATGGCTGGGGAATTATTGCAAGGTTGGGTGATACTGACGGCATCAAGCGCTAAAAATCTAGACGCTACCAGACCACAAAGATGCTTGGGGATTATTCCATATGTGTCCACCTCGTTCGCGAAAGGCTAACCAGATAAAATCCGATTAGCCTATCAAAGTGGGTATTTCGCCAAAAGTGCTTTCTTTGACCAGAACGTTGATCAGATCAGCACTTGGCGATTGTAGCTGTATATACTGAGCTGTTTCTGCCTTTTGCCGTCAATGCGCGCCTCAGGTTGCTGCAAAGAATCATGGCTAAAGGTTATGAGCTCGACAGCGAAGGTTTTATTGAAAGCCAGCTTATATCAATAAAACTTTCGTGCCCTCAAAACGATTTTCGAATACTTTCCGAATGCCGGTAAATCCGCAAACTTTCTTGTGTAATAACTGTGAACTTTTGATGAGGATTCCTCGCAATTTGGACAAAGCGATTTTTTATTCTTGCTTAAAATCTATTTTTCTAATTTCAATATCTGTGAGGTTGTATTTCCATACTGACCATACCGGAAAACCATATTCAGGTTTTCATATATTGGATATATGATCACAAAAGACAAGAGATATGGTCCGATAAGAAATAACGGTGTCCAAATCAGTGCATACCTGCGTATTTCCACCAATTCAAATTCTTTATAAAAATAAAAGGGGAAATAGGAGGCCACGATAAATCCTGTTCCATAAATAAGCATTTTTTGCGGGGGAATAGGCAGGGCGTGTTTGGGATCGGGAAAAAATGCGATTGTAATGTTGTGGAGTAATAATAGTGATATAAGTAAGATGTACCAACCCCTGAGCTTATCCTCTGGGCGGTAAAAGTATCTGGCAAGTAGCCATATCAGCATCATTATCTCCAGCACGATAAAGACAAGGGTTAAAATGTGTGTTTGGGGAGCGAATACCATAATCCTTATCATTTATCTGCTATACGTTTCAGAAAATACAGGCTATGGCCGAAATCCCGCGTAGAGTAAAGCCGGAAACCAAAGCGCTCATACCAGGGCAGGTGTGGAAATTCCGTTGTTTCTAGGTACACAGGCAGTTTTTTTCTGCATCGCCAATATTCACATCCTGCAAGAGCCTGCTGCCGTTTCCCTGTCGCTGGAAACGCGGGGAAACGCCGAGCAACCAGACATGTGCTATTGTTGATTTACCCAGTCTGGTTTTGATTATATGCCTGTACTTCATGACCCTTATGCAATTCGCCAGACTGGTGGCATGCCAGATTAGTTGGATATCCAGCGATATTGTGGTTAAGGTACGCCTTTCCTGATGGGGATATGACCAGGGCACAGGCCCTGTGGTCCTCAGATAAAAATACATCCCCCTGCAAATGGCATTTGTAGAATGCATATTGCATTAACGCGCTAATGCGCCTGATTCTTTTCTTATCTTTTGGGATCAGGTAATTTACAATATCGTTATCTTCAAATGAACGTGTCAGTAGTCCCGCTACCAAATCACAGTCCTCGTATGTCGCTTGTATCATAACCGCTATGGCTTACAGCCTTTTCTCAATCTCCGTCTGATCTGAGAGTGTGTCTATAGCCTTAAAATTCATTTTAATAGATGATGTAGCAGTTATGCGATAGGCGATGCGTATTAATTTAGAAAATCTTGTTTAATTGATCCCATATGAATTTATTATACCTGCCGTTACCCCTATCAAAAGCAATGCGATTGTGAGCAAGATCCCGCCCCTGCTGAGTACAAATCGATTAAAAGGCTCGTTGAATGAGCTGTTGTTAAAAAAACTACCCGAAGCTGTCCATTGATCAATAAATCTAACCTTGTAAAACTTTCGGTCAAACCAGTTTGCCAGTACAAAAACGGCTAAATTTAATAATGATAGAATTAATATAATCATGGCTATTGTTTCCTGTTGAACTGAAACAAGGCAGACAACTCCGCTGCCTTGTCAAAAAGAAATAAAAAACAGTTGAAAATTCTTCCGAAAACCTATTGTTTTGCTTACTGTTGTTTCAGAACTTCTCCAGTGAGATCGCAGAGGCAAAGCCATTATAGTTATCAAGGCCTGTATTCCACTGCTTATCCGCCGAATAATACCCCTCAAAGAAATCCACGTAATCATTACTGTTTGCTGTAAGAATAGCGCCGATGATACCGGCAAGTTCCAGGGATGCTTTAGCAATTGTACTGATTGTCGCAGCAGGCGCACCCGTCAGAGCGATTAAAGATAACAGGTCATTTATTTCTGACTTTTTGATTGAATCTGCAACCTGAGTTAATACCTCCCCGAAATCCCGTGACTTTTTATCAGATTCCCAGATCTGTATGCGCACACCCAAGCCTCCTTTTACCAGGCGCTTAGGAAATAGGTTTATGCCCTCTCCGATAAATTCACGCAGGACACCGCTTTTCATTGGAATGATTACGTCCTCTGTATTTACATCTTTACCAGGATACTGGTAAACCGGCTCCCCGCTGAGATCCCATGCCCAGGCCACAAAATAAATTTCGTTGTTGCTGTCAAAAAGTCCTCCCAAAATACCATCAAAGTCTTTTTCCAGTAGCAGGCTTTTGATCCCAAGCCCTCGCTCTTCGGTTGAAGTTGCGAACTCAAATGCTGTAGGTTCCACAGCTCTTGTCATTTCCCGGATTTCTGAAATTTTGTTCATTTTAGTCCAGGAGATATCTTCCTCAAGCTTTAAGGATGCTCTTGCCTCTACTGCGAAGTCGTCAATTGATCCTGCTCTAATTAATGCCATAGTTTCTTGTTTTAAATTTATATTAATACTGTTTTAAGTACCATAGGTAAGTTGGATGTTTTCAGCTAGCAGGGCATAAATGGGGTGTTTTGTCCGTATTTCCCTTTTCAGCTCTTTTAACTTTTTCGCCAGGAATTGAGTTTTAACCTGACTATACAAGATCTCGTATTCTGTTACCAATTGCTCCAGACCAGCCAGTGCGTTTATATAGTCGCTGTACATATGCTCCAGTTCTTTTCTATAATCTCCGGCTAGCTGGATGCATTGCTCGCTTTCCATGTCTTTATCTAGCAGATTCATCAATTGAGCCAGTGCATTTTTCAGCTGTTCATGTCTGCCTTTATTAATACCCTGCATAGGCCTTTCTGGTCATAATCGTACTATTTGAATTGTTTACTATTGTCATTTTATCAATATCGACTGCATAACTCCACGTTCATCGTGGCCTGAAATGAGGGAATTACTTATTCAGCAGAATAATCCAGTCCACTTTTTTTAGAAAGATCTGGCAGATGACTGGCTTCCACATTTGCCATTCTTTGTAGACAGAACTGATCAGCCGTGCTGTTTCTTCATCGTTAGGAATCTTCATATGCTGCTGGTTATTGTTCCAATGATCATGCGGGCAATGTTATAAGTTCCACCATCTCCCTATCAAAAGAAAATCCGGCAAGTAATCGGCGCTCGCCGGGTCACCAAGACAGGGTTTTATAATAGTCGCGTTCTCGTCCTTTCGTATGGATTCCGCATGAAATGTTGCCAGCCCAATACGTTTATACATTGTCAGAATTTACTGAAAATATTCGGAAAGGTCCTGGCTTCTTCCCCATACCACATTAAAGTAATCGCTATAATTAGGGGGAAAGCTATTAAAGCCCTGAGCTTCGTCTTGCAATAAAATTAATTTTGAGCTGCCGGCTTTAAAATAATATGGATCCATAAAGCTACCGAAACTCATTTGCCCAAGCCTACCCTCATTCAACGCCACGTTACCGCCCGTTAGGTCAAAGTCTTTGTAAGGAAGTTCCGTGCTTCCCTTTTTATAGATGTCGTATGTATAGTACAGACCATTGGGCAGCGGCGGAAGTTCGAAGGTAACAAACTTGCCGTCAGTAGGGACTGTGATTCGTATCTCAGGATCTGGCCTAACAACGTCGCTACCGTCTGTCATAAAAAACACGATATCCACCTCTGCTTGCCCGGTGAACATTGGGACTGACCCTGCTGCGGTATATAAACTGCTGAATGTTGCAGTCACAGACATGTTGTTCGGGTTTTTAGGAGGTGTCAATGTGGGAATCTGGTCAAATATTGATGTACCGTCAAAGAAAAAACTCAAACGCTGCTCATCCGTAGTCGCGTCGATATTTCGCTTGGCTAAAACGTTGGTTTCGCCTTTCAGCCTTACCTGCAGTTCCTTTTTATCCCCCTCATTAAGATAGATTTGATAAGATTGGTCAATGGCCATGCTTCCTTCTCCCAGTATCTTCCCGTCCATTACAAATTCCAATTCTCCGGAGGTTGCATAACCTTTTATCCGTAGATTTACAAGTCGATCGTATATTTTTCCACCTTCATAAATTAGCGTTTGATTATACGGCGATGGCTTAACTTTTCGGGTAGCAATAACATTTGCAGACCCTTTTTCTCTTATCTGTATCTCATCATCCTGTCCAGTTATTGGCAGCTGGACAGTTTGGACAAAACCGGCGTTATTTGCTGGTTGGGTAAGGATTATCTTACCATTGTATAGAAATTCAATCTCTGTAGCGGTGCTTCCGTTGATCTGCAATTTGACCACTTTAGTGGCGTCCGCTATTAATGGTTCCTGTTTTTTGCACGCGGTCATGAACAATGCTAAGCAGGCAATATATAGAAAAGTAAAAGTGTTTAATTTCATGTAAAGTTCGATATTCTTGTCTTTTGAAAAACCATGATACAGGCCAATCGGTCTGTATCATGGTGTTAATAATTAATGTAAAATGAATTTATTAAATCACCGGATAAACATATCTTACCCAGGCAGGGGCAAAATTCGGATTGAAACCAGGTGTATTAAAGAACGGCTGCGTCATACCATAATTCGAAGCAGTAGCAGCCACATTTAATGTATTTCCAGATACATTTACAAAGTTTCCTGTAGTAGTGCTGGTAAATCCGTGAATAAAGCTGTTAGTAGCTGTCGCAACTTCAGTACCGGCGTTAGCCTCTACTCTCAGCCCTATATTAAAACCAGTAACTCTTGAACCGGTTAGGGTCAGGGCAGCTCCCCTGCGAACATGGATTCCGTTTTCAAATGCGGTAGATGTCGCCCTGCTGCCTATGATCCTTACATTATTGAAGGTTGGGTTTGTGCGTGGTGTAGCCGCGAAATTAGTAGCATTATTATCAATTTCCGATCCGTTAGAATCACTTACTCCACCACTTCCGCTATGGGTAGAGGCAGTATTCAGAATTACATAACTATTAGAGATAGTTCCGGTATAGCCCTGGTCAAAATCTAAACCGTCATCATCCACTGAGAAAGCAAGTAAGCCAGAAGCGTTTACCGTTCCACCAAAGAATTCAAAGCCATCATCCAGTCCCCAGGCAACTTCAACGTTGCTAACTGAAGTTCCGGTTCCAACACCACCCAAAGTAAGACCATTTACTTCAATGTCCGTGTCTAATTTAAACCCTGCATATTCAATACGAACAAAGTTAAAGTTTCCGCGGTTATCGGCAGCGTCTGCTCCACCGTATGAGAACTGTGGAAGAGCTGGCAGACCTTCTATCTGATCTGTACCGCCAGTTTCGTTAATCGGCGCATCACCCAAAATAATGACACCTCCAAAATCACCTGGGGCCGGGGCTTGACCAGCAATGCCATCGAGTTCATAGCGACTGGTAAATACAATCGGGTTGCTTGCTGTTCCATTAGCATGGATTTCTCCGTCTTTGGCAATCACAAGAACGCCATTTGCAGGAGGATTAGTACCAGTAGGGTTCACGGTTGATTTGATATAAGTCCCTGCAGGGATAGTAAGCGACCCGCCACTTCTAACTGTTACCACACCGCTGATTTCATAGATGTTCGCCGCGCTCCAGTTAACGGCAGTTGTGATATCACCGCTAACGGTAACAACAGGCCTTGACGTGATAGACGCACCATAGTCCGCTGAGGTGCTGCGGTTATCAAAGCTATCAGGACCAGCATTTTGATCCTTTTTACATGAACTGAATGAGACAGCCGCGAACGCACATAGCGCTAATGCAGTTGTTTTTATGTTTACTTTGTTAAGCATAATTTTTTAGTTTTTGGCAGGATTTATTTTTATTCCTGCTGGTTTCTTGTTTTAATTATAAATTCTTACAGTTCCGACCTAATAATTCTATGCATTTTGTCCAATCCGTTTTATTGTTGTTTTTCATGGAAAATGTAATAGGGAATCATCATAATCCGGGATGTATTTGTTATCTTCGCAGGATTTGTAAATAAATCCGCAAAGATGGCCATATATAAACCCTTGGCTTATAACAGGGATTTCTAATGATATACTTTCAGGGGTGTCCTGACTGTGCCGATTGCCGCGAAGCTATATCGGTTTTAAACGAGGGGCTATGATATGGCCCTTCGTTTTTCACCTTAAAGGCATAGCAGGATTCACTTTCGTTTCTCCTTTCTTTTAAAAATTGTTTAACTTCTATTGCTACATTCATTATGTATTCGTTTAAAAATTCCAGGTCAGGGTTGTGCTATATGTGCGTCCGAATTTCTGGCTGAACATAATCCGGTCCCCTTCCTCATATTTATTGGTGAAACCCGGTTTCAAACGCTGCGCATCGCTGACATCAGAAGTTCCAGGGATGAAATCCGGGTTGGGTTCATAACTTGCGGTATTGCGGTAAAATGTGGATGCCGCATTTAGCAGGTTACCTGCGTTAATCCTGATCTCGAACTTGTTTTTCAGGAACCGGTAACTGATCTGGGCATCGACCTGCTCCCGTGGCCTTTCGTACTCTACAAGGTCCGCTGCTTCTCCTACCAGATAAGTCTTAAAACCTGATTTATTATACATCACATTAAAACCGAAGTGATTACCAGTGTATTGGAGCCCCGCATTGACCAGGTAAGGTGTTTGTCCATACATAGGGCGGCTCTGTTTGCTGGTGACATCTAAAGGTGGGCCAGCAGGATCTGGATTCGAAATCAGATAGGTACTGCGAACCTCTGATTTTTGCAGCGTCAGGTTTCCATAGGCAGTCATGTTGCTGAAAATTGCATTATCCGAGAGAAAGCCAAAGTTCTTGCGGAGTTCAAATTCCAATCCATACACCTTAGCCCAGTCTGCGCTTTTTAAGTAATAGGCAGTTGTATTGCCCTGCGGAGAAAGTACGGTTTCGGTCGGCTTATCAAATTTCTTATAGAAACCACCTACTGATAGTATCTCCCCTAAACCGGGAAACCATTCTGTTTTAAAATCCAAACTGTTGATCCGGGTACTGTATAAGCCCTGATTACCAAACTGGCCACCCAAAATTGGACTAAATCTCCAAAACTGGCTGTTATCCATGAGTTCCGGGCGGACTACGCTACTGGAAAAGGCCGCCCTGATATTGAGTGATGAAAGCGGGCTATAGGTTAAATTGGCTGAAGGCAACCATTGCCAGCGGGGATCAGGTTTTATGCTAAATACATCAATGCGGTTATTATTTCCGTTTTTGCCCGGTGTATACTTATAATATTCGCCCCGGACTCCCCATACCAGGCGCAATTTTTCCATCAACCTGTTGTCGAACATGATGAACCCTGCATGGGTCTGGCTTTTCCCGTCGAAGCTATCCCTATAATTGCCCGGTATGGAATATTGGAAACGCTCAGGCCCCATATTTTCCGGTTTGACTATTTCCGCAATTGGAATATACCTCATACTATCAGGTAGTGATGTTGATCTAGTTAAGGCAGCAATCGCCCAGTCAAAATTCGCCTTTTTCTGATTGCCAAAATAACCAACTTTGACACTGCTGCGGATCTCCCCAATTGTAAAAGGTAATGTTGCGGCCAGATCCCATGAATAGTGCTGTTCCTTGTTTTGGTAATGGTGGCGCGAGAGCGGGTTTATTCTTGGCTCGCTATTATTGGCAGGGACATAGTAGTACAAGTATTCGGCCCCAATTCGCTCAGGAATGCTCTCGGCAATAATCAAGTCTTTCTCCTGTCTGCTCACCGACGTCCTGGCTGCGTCCCATTCGATTTTTACTTTTCCCAACTGGTGCTGTCCGCTGAGCTTGTTTTGCAACAGGTCTGTATAGGTAGGATCATCTGTTTCTTGAATACGAGTTGGCGGCAAAGTAGTATCTTCATTGGCAGTGGAATAGCCGGTAATACGGTAAAGGGTGTTGTCATAAAGATGAGTGTAGGTATTGCGGAAACTAAAACGGTTCTTGCCCAGTTGCAAACCTACATTAAGCAGCCCGCCCAAGGTCGTATTAAAACCATAGGCATTCCCCGTATTTGTAGACCTCTGGTACCAATCCCCCCTGGTCTGCTCATTAATTATGTTATTACTTTGCGTATTCCGATAGCTTAAAGAGCCAGTAAAACCCAGCTTGTTATCATTGGTCGTGTCGATTGATATTAGTCTGCCAATGGAAAACTGATAGTTCTGCGAAGGAGCGGCCTTATTTTTATAAACCGTAAAATTATCTTTGGTAAATCTTTTGCTCTGCTCGGTTATTTGTTCCGGAGTAAGGCCGTCTGTTGATACTAAATCTTTGGGATAATCCCTCGTTCCATCGTCAAAACCCAAATAATCGTATTTACCGCGTTTATGGCTGATGAAGTCTTTACCCGTTGTCTGGTCATTATAAGAAGCCCCAGCAGAAAAGCTCATAAAATTCTCATTGGGAATATCTTTGGTGTTGATCTGGATCAGACCGCCCCCAAAGCTGGCATTCATGTCCGGGGTAACCGTTTTACTTACCACCACGTTATCGACCATATTGGATGGGATCAGGTCAAAGGAGAAGTTACGGCTCTGCGCTTCTGTGCTTGGTAATACTGTTCCATCCAGCATGGCCGAGTTGTACCTTTCTCCGATACCGCGGACCAGGACAAACTTATTGTCGATTGTATTTAGTCCGCTGATCCGCTTTAAGCTTTCACCGATATTTTTATCCGGTGTTCTTGCAATCTGCTCGGCACTGATACCGTTGCTGATCTCAGAGGCATTTTTCTGCTTCGCCAAGAGGCCGGCGGTAGAGGCTTTTTTATATCCTGCCGTAACCACCACTTCTTTTAATCCTTTGGTATCAGGATTCAGGGAAATTTCCAGCAGTGTATTTTTACCCTCTTTCACGACCACACCGGTTATACGCTGGGTCTGGAAAGACATGTAACTCACTTCTATTGTATATATGCCTGGATTTACACTTAATGTATAACTTCCATCGACAGCTGATTGCGTACCAGTTCTATTTTCAATCACCTTAATCGAAGCACCAGGTAAGTTCTCGCCTTTTTCATCTAAGATCTTACCGGAAATTTTCCCCGGTTTTACCGGATCAGGCAGCTTATATAAAATAATGGTATTTGCATCGGCATATCTAAAATCCACACGGGTGTTTGCTAAAACCTTCTTAAGGGCATCCTGAAAGTATGCATCTTTTAAATCCAGGCTAATTTTCTGGCCTGCATTAAAAATAGTCTTGTCATAGTTGATCACACAATCAGCTTTGGTTTGCAGCTCAGTGATCGCTTGCGGCAATGTCACAGAGGTTAGCTTCAGGCTGACTTTTTTTCCAGCTGCCTGACTTAGTTCCGCATAGGCTGATAGGGGGTGGAATAAAACAAGAGGCAATAGACATAATGCCGTCACCTCCTTAAATCTTTCAAGGAAAAAGTACTTTAGTATTTCGAAGTAAAAACCTATTTTCATAGATTCATTGCGTTTTTTAATTTTCACGAGTTAAAAACAATTTTTTTTATGGCCGCCCTGTTGACGCAGGGCGGTTTTTTTTGTTAATTATTTGTTTGATATGTTTTTTTTGCCAACCTTAATTTTTGCTGGCGCAGGTCCTTCAAGTAATTAATCGATCATTTACAGCCCTCCCCCCAAATGGTAATTAATGAATCCTTTGTTATTTTATAATGTATATTTCCTCCGCTCATCATCCGTATCTGTTCCATGACTTCCCTGATGCTTTTCTGATTAAATGTCGCGTTGAACTGGCGGCTATTCGCCAGGGAAGGAGACTTCAGATTAAACCGAACTTTATAGTATCTTTCCAGTTTGCCCATCATCGTCGCCAGATTATCGTCTTTGAAGATGAACCGGTTTGTTGTCCAGCTGTTTATGTCCTCAGTGTTTTCCGTACTGACTATATATCGCTGATCTTTGTTGTAGTAATCCAGCTTCATGCCCGGTGTCAGCAGAGACAATCTTTTTAATACACCTTTGTTAATTTCAGAAACACTCACCTTTCCCGTTCTTACCGCTACACTAAATATATTGTCAGAAGGGTAGGCGCTGATATTAAAGGATGTACCAAGAACTTGCGTCTGGATGCTGCCCGAATGAACAACAAAAGGACTAAATGTATCACGTTTTACTTCAAAAAACCCTTCCCCTTCCAAGCGGATATTACGATGACGGCCTTTAACAAAACGTGAAGGCCATTTCAGAGTAGAGGAGCCTCCCAGGTAGACAACTGTACTGTCCGAAAGGATGATCTTTAGTTTTTCCCCCTGCAGGGTAGTTCGGCTGAACATCTCGATAACCTCCAGCGGTTCAACCTGGTTTCCCTTGTAGCTGTACCAGCCAAGCGCAACTGAGCAAACCAGAACAATGGAGGCGGCATATTGTAACACCCGGAAACGCTGGCTTTTCTGCTGCCTTCTGATATCCGCTTTGGCCATTATCTCTTCGAACTCCTGATCTACCCTAGAAGAGTCTTCCCGTGTCGACGGTTCTTCCCCCCAGGCTTCCTGTATCAGGTCAGAAAACTGCCCGTCATCATTTTTTACACTATCCAGATAGTGAAGCAATGTTTCTTCCTGCTGAGGATCTGCTTTGCCTTCCAGGTAGAGTTTAAACAGTTTTCTTATTTCTTCGTTATTTTCCACTATTCATTATTGTATTTTACTCTATTAATGTCTTATATATGTAGTACGACTGAATCCGGTACTATACCCATCCCAAATTTTATTTTTTAATTAAATTTTGAATTTATTCATTTCGACCTTATATTTCTATTTTAAGAAGCTTTTGGTCAGCTCATATTTATTGTTTCTCCGTACCATCATGTATCTCTTATATATGTATGTATTAAGATTGAAACCGCTTGTATACCTATTCGCTTTTTGAAATAAATTATAATAGTCTCATTTTCAGTTAAATAAATTTTATTAGTTTTGTGTATTTACGCCAGTCGGAGTTGATCTATCTCGTATGGACCAGCAAGCTTAAGAGTAATCGAGTAGCAAGTAACATTTTCCTTTCAGGTTGTTAGACTTGTTGAATTCGGTAAAACCTGCAGGATAAGATATTGCTGAAAAATCTATTCTGATTATAAAATATTTAGGCATTCATCATACATGAAGATAAATACAGCTTGCTAAACTCAAGTGAATGATTCTAACACAAAATTAATTAGTGATTCAGCATGCCCAGAAAGATGAGATGATATATGAAAACGGAAATTATCCATAAGGGCAAATAAAATGATTCGAAAATCTTAAATTGATAAGAGGGGAGTTACAAATATTTGGGAAGGAGTGACTGTAATAGTAATACCCCCATTAGTGCGGTTTCAGGAGAAAGGCGTGTAAAATAGCTGCGAATATGACGGATTGATTTTGTGATCTGGTTATTTACTGTCTTTTTTGAAATGTGCATGTGCTCGGATATTTCCTTATGTGACCACCCGTTGTCCCGGCTTAACTGATAGATGATCTTTGCTTGTTTTGGCAAAGAATGAATAGCTATTGACGCAATTTCACCGCAATCCTTGAAATCTATGTAGTTGTCTGTTGAGGAACCAAAAGGTTCCACCTGAAACTCCCTTTGTATATAACGGGACTGACTTGCTTTACGTTTTAAGGAGTCTAGAAACCTGCTGCGAATCATAACGAACAATAAGGCTTCGGTTTTTTTAGCAGGATCTATTTTTTCTCTTCTTTCCCAAAGACTGACAAATATTTCCTGGGTCAGGTCTTTTGCCTCTTCCTTATCTTTCGAAAAGCGAAAAGCAAATCCCATTACCTTATTCCGGTTTCGGCGATAAAATTCATGATAAGCAGAGCTGTCTCCAGAGCGTACCAGCTCAAGTATTTGGTGATCAGTGCGGTTTTCTACATGTAGTTTCATAGGTGATGAGGTTAACAGTGGAAAGTTACCAGCCTAATGTTAACTAACCATTAAGTATTCAAGATTTCTTAGTTTGGTCTAACGATGGGTAATCACCATGCTCTTCTGAGCTGATAGCATGTGTGTATTTGTCAGCAGAATTCCTGCTGTTAAACTGCCTGGGCCTGCTGTTTTCAAACTGGATACGGAGCTTTTCACTTTGCCTGTAATGCTGGTGATTGCCGCTTTAACCAAGGGGTCGTTGGCTTCTCCAAAAGGAAGAAGTGGCAGGGAAGCAAATTCATTTACCGGAATATCGGGGATTATCCCGGCACTGTAATTTCCGTTACCAGAAGCATTGAACAGTTTATATATAATAGGGTGCATCTCCCACAGAACCTGTTTTGGGGTGCGCATATCGCTGATGAGGAAAGAAGCTTCATCTTTACCTATGGTTTTGTCTCCAATCAAGGTGACCTGCATATAAGGCTTAAGATTATTGATCATCACTTCGGCCGCTGAGGCCGTAGCTCCTGTACCGAGGATATAAACACGGCTCAGTCCGAGATTGCTTTCCAATAGGCTGTTGAAATTTACAGTTCGGTCAAATGTGGCTGTACTTCCCAAAGTCTCGTTTCTAACGCCACCGTTCTTATTTCCCTTGTAGGTAATGAACTGACTGGCAAAAGAGATGCCGGGCGCGATCATTGCGCAAAGACCTGCAGCCTCAGACACCTGTCCACCTGAATTATAACGCAAGTCAAGTACCAGATCGGAAATGCCATTACTTTTAAAATTTGCAAAAACATTTTTGAGGGAACTGGCCAGGCCAGGGTTAAAGCTATGAAAACTAAGGTAGCCAATTTTTTTACCCTCACTTTCTATGATGCGGCTAGTTTCTCGCTGATCCAGGATTACGCCGATGCCTACTTCAACTGAACGAGTGTCTGACCAGGAATTTCCAACTTGTTCAGCGAGCCCAAGGGTAACATTATCCGCCGATAGCAATTCGGTTTGTAATGCGGCCGCGTTTGTTTCAGTCAGTTGTTTTCCATTGATTTTACGGATATAATCACCTCTTTTTAATCCATTCCTGGATGCAGGCGAATCACTAAAAACTAAGGTTACAATTCCGATAACCTCACCGGTATTCAGTTCTTTAATGGCGCTATAGTCAAATCCATATTTGCCCTTCGCGTTTGGCGTGTAAGACGTGGGGTCATTTGGCAATATCATATAGGAGAACCGGTCCGAACCATTGCGAACAGCGTTCAAAAAATCTTTTGGCGCAATGCTGAAGTTAGGCATTGCCGGAAGCGATTCGTTCCAGTAATAATAGCGTTTCAGGCTGTCTAATATCCAAGTATTTATGTTTTCATTAGTGCCAATCGGATAATCAGGCTTGTTATTTTTATCTTTCTTGCAAGAAACCTGAGTAATTGCCAAGCAGAGAACAAGGCACATCCAATTCAGGCAGCTCCTTTTGGCAATGTGTAATTTCCTTCCCATAATGGTTTCAATTAGGTTTATACCTATAAAAGTAATACACTACTGTTAACAAATGATTAAGTTTTCCCTCTATATAATCTCATGAAAATTCGATAATCGAATAATGATGCGAGTTTGGCCGCTTAAAGCAAAGGAGTAGTTACATGGACATCCCCTGGTCGGGCGCTTCCTGAGTAGCATTGTTGGTCAAACTGAGCATAGCAAGAATGACGAATTCATTTTTGTCCGTGATTCGAACATTCTTAAAAGACTGGATATAAATGATATTCTGTATCTGGAAGCAAAAGGAGATCATGTCAAATTTTATCTGTCAGATAAAATTTACTCCATTCATTCTACATTGACATCTATAGAACAAAAACTTTCACCGGATATCTTCTTTCGCGTGCACCGGTCTTTTATTGTTAACATCAATAAAATAAATACGATCGAAGGCGGGACCTTAATCATTGATCGCTATATGATCCCGGTATCTAACAGGTTCCGTGCTGCGTTGTTTAAACGACTACAGATTTCTTAAACCTATCATATGGTGTGGAGGATTTAGTTATTCTCCTTTCCTGTAAGTTCTGAGGTTTGGTGAAAATCCATTTTGAGCATTGTGGTAGAACGGATCTTTAACTGTCTTCAAAATCCTTCGACGCTTGCCTTGCCACTGGGTACATTTGGCGACCTGATTTTATTTGAAGATATGTTTCAGACACACGTAGAATAACGTTAATTTGTTATAGGGCTTTTTTATCCAGAAGAACCGAAAATTCGTTCAACGACAACAAACATTCATTCAACGGGGAGATTGTTCTTTCTACCGTTTCTAACTTTTATGAACTGGGCATTGGCTTTAATTTGCACTAATCTATAATGGATTTGAGATAAAATTTGTCGAGAAAGACTGTGATTTTAATGTAAACTATCATTATCGATAGCTGATTTATTGTGGTAATAAACTTCCAAGATTTACACAGAAATAATAGATGCTAGCCTTAACAAGCACAGAATTTCTGCGATCTATGTGAAATTGGCATCACTGAAAATATCAATGCAAAACCAGGGGAAGAGATTTGAGATCTGCCCTATATAGGATAGCAGTTGTATTTTGATGGACAAATATGCTGACTGATTTCACAAGGAAAGGTTTTAACGGGATCATTGTTAATGAACAGTAAGGTGTAGAGAAATGCAATATAATAGCAAGAGCTCGGCACTTGCGACCAAAATTATTTAAAAAAAGCTAACCAAACAAAATAAAAATAGTTCTATGAAACGCAGAAACTTTGTGCAAAACTCTGTAATGGCAGGTGCATCATTATTAACAACCGGGCTTTTAAAATCAGATTCCGCAACTGCCGGGACTACCACGCCTAATAACGGGAAAACCTTTCATTTAAATTATGGCATTCATCACGGTATGTTTAAAAACCATGCTGGTGAGGATTTTATTGATCAGATCAAGTTTGCTTATGATCAGGGTTTCCGGAGTATTGAAGATAACTGGATGGCCGGCCGGCCGGTTGACCAACAGAAGAAGATTGGCGATACACTTGCAAAACTGGGTATGACCATGGGCGTTTTCCTACAACCTGGTCTGGGTAACGATTCCAATCTATTGGCATCGGGAAAAGCCGAATATCTCGATAAATTCATTGCGAGCTGTAAGCAGGCGGTTGAGGTGGCTAAAAGGGTCAATGGAAAACTGTTTACCGTTGTTCCTGGTGATTTTGTTCGTAATCTGCCTATAGGTGTTCAAACGGGCAACGTAATTGAAGCGGTTAGAAAAGGAACAGCTATTATTGAACCTCATGGCCTAATAATGGTGCTAGAGCCACTTAGCGATAACCCCGACCTCTTCCTGCGCACGCCTGATCAAGCTTATGCTATTTGCAAAGCAGTAGCTAATCCTTCCTGCAAGCTTTTGTATGATATGTACCACGTACAGCGCAACCAAGGTAATATCATTGATACCTTGGACCGGGTCTATGATGAAATAGGCTATTATCAGATTGGTGACGTTCCTGGCCGCAAAGAACCTGGTACAGGGGAGATGAACTACAAAAATATACTCAAGCATATTTATGATAAGGGATATAAAGGTGTGATCGGTATGGAACATGATACAGCAGGTGGCGGCAAAGAGGGCGAGCTAGCATTAATTGAAGCATACCGCGAAGCCGATAGTTTTATTTAGACACCGTTCTTGATTTAAATGATCTTTAATTACACTGAAATTATCCCTGGGCGGAAAAGTGATGATGGTAATGTACTGCAGATGTCATTAATCTGGCAAGTACGTAATAAGAAATTTGACAAATTGAATCTGGATAACTTCAGTATTGAATAAATTTTATATTTTACCTGCTGTCTCCGATAGGGTGGGCAGGGACTTCTGGCTGATACGATTGCTTTTATATTAAGTCAGGTATGGAGTCGATATTTTTAAATTAATCAAAATGAATAACAATAAAAGAAAACGTGTTTTATTAATAAATGGATTAATTACCTCGGTACCATTGTTGGTCGTATTAGGGGCATTTACCAATATTTCCGGCAAATACTCGTCGTATAATCAGTCTAAAATTGATACCCCACGAACTGAAGCACAAAAGCATTTGGCTAAGAATGGCTTGAAAGAGCTCGATGTAGCACCCGGGCTGAGGGTTGAAACGATGGCGACTGAACCAATGTTAATCAATCCTACCAACATTGACGTTGATGAAAAAGGAAGGGTTTGGGTGACAGAAGCCTATAACTATCGCTTTGAGATTAACCAAAATAAACCTAGAGAAGCAGGCGACCGGATAGTAATTTTAGAAGATAAGGATGGAGACGGCCGTTTAGAAACTAGTACAATATTTTATCAGGGGCCAGAGGTAAATGCACCTTTAGGTGTATGTGTATTAGGCAATAGGGTATTGATATCGCAAAGCCCATATGTATGGGCTTTTTATGACGATAATAATGACGGTAAAGCCGACCGAAAAGAGATACTGTTTCAGGGGATTGGAGGTGTACAACATGATCATGGAATGCACAGTTTTTCATTTGGCCCGGATGGTAAACTATATTTTAATTTTGGAAACGCTGGTGAGACGCTCAGAGATAAAAATAATAAGGTAGTACTGGATCAGGATGGGGATGAGATAGGACCAAGAAAATACAAACAAGGAATGTTGTTCCGCTGTGACCCGGACGGCACACATGTGGAATGCCTCGGCTACAATTTCAGAAACGAATATGAATCGGCTGTAGATAGTTATGGCAATATATGGCAAAGTGATAATGACGATGACGGGAATAAAGGAGTACGGATCAACTATGTTATGGAATATGGGAATTATGGGTATACCGATGAAATGACTGGCGCTGGATGGATGACTAAGCGCACTAACATGGAGGATTCAATTCCTTTGCGCCACTGGCATCAAAATGACCCAGGAGTTATTCCGAACCTGTTACAGACAGGATCAGGCTCACCTTCCGGAATGGCGTTTTATGAAGGGACGTTATTACCAAGGCAATTTCAAAATGAGATGATTCACGCCGAACCGGGTCATAATGTTGTTCGGACATATCCTGTCCAGAAGGCGGGTGCCGGATTTAAAGCAAGTATCCTAAAGATGCTTGATGGCAAGCGGGATCAATGGTTCCGTCCGGCAGATGTTTGTGTAGCACCGGACGGTTCTCTAATTGTAGCCGACTGGTATGACCCTGGTGTTGGTGGACACCGGGTTGGAGATCTTCAGCGTGGCCGCATATATCGAGTAGTTCCAGAAAATATGGTGGCTACCTATAGGATACCCGAACAAGATTATACGACCCCGAAAGGGGCTGTAATTGCGCTGCAGAATCCAAATCTCGCTGTTCGCAGACATGCATTCACCGCCTTAACCGGTATGGGGGATTCAGCGATAGAAGAGCTGGAAAAGCTGTGGTCAACATCCCCTAATTCACGTATGCGCGCAAGGGCACTATGGGTGCTTTCAAAATCAACAGCCGCGGCAAAATACCTTTCCCAGGCAATTAAAAACCCCGATCCCGATTTGAGAATAACTGCGTTAAGAGCAGCAAGGGAAGTAGATATCGATGTGCTTAAATTTGCTGGAGCATTAGTAAATGATCCTGATGCACAGGTAAGACGAGACTGCGCGATTGCCTTGCGCCACCGAAAAGAACCAGAGGCCGCAACAATATGGGCAGCACTTGCCGCGAGCCATGATGGCAACGATAAATGGTATTTAGAGGCCTTGGGTATCGGTGCAGACAGGCAATGGAACCGATTCTTTACCGCCTACCTAAAAGCGGTACCGGATCCGTTATTGACGGCTGGAGGCAGAGATATTGTGTGGCGGGCACGTACGGATGCCGCGCTTCCATATCTGGTAACGCTGGCTAAAGATGCAAGTGTTCCGTTAAAATCTCGATTGAGATATCTCAGGGCTTTTGACTTTTACCCTGAAGCCGAGAAATCTAAAACCTTGGTCGGATTATTGGAGGAAAATAACGGTAAGGACTTGAAATTGAATGTGATGGTGTTGAAATCATTGAATCCTCAAGATATATCGACGTCAGCTATAGCTAAGGAACAGGTTAAAAAGGTTTTAGATTCATACACCGGGACACAGGATTTTGTTGATATGGTAAAACAGTATAATATCACTACAGAATCTGATAAATTGATGAATCTGGTAAAATCCAATGGTATTCAGAGTAAAGGAGGATACCAGACCGGAGGGATCGGAGCTGATGCGGCAAGGATACTGCTTAAAAATAAGGAAGATCTCCGCTTTCTCAATGTCATTAGAGATAAAGATCGGAAAAAAACGTCCAACGTTTTAGCGGTCCTTGGTTCGATAGGTAATAATGAATCAACAGCTATTCTCTCAAAGGTAATTTTGTCAAACCAATATCCTTTATCCACGCGCGAAAAAGCGGTACAGATGCTGGGTAAAAGTAAGAATGGGGAAGACCGCGTTCTGGAAATGCTAGAGGGTAAAAAGTTATCCCCGAGTTTGATTGCACCAGCTGTTGCTGGATTGAGCGGGACAACCAGAAAAGGTACATTGGAAAAAGCAAAGGCATTTTTGCCCAATACCAATACTACCAAAGCTGTTAAAACCAAGAGTTCGACCATTGATCTGAGTAGTATACTTGCTTTAAAAGGAAATACAGTAAAAGGTAAAATCGTTTTTCTCAGCTCCTGTGCGGTATGCCATAAAGCAGGTAAAGATGGTTTTGAATTTGGACCTAATTTATCTGAAATAGGTGCAAAGCTACCCAAAGAAGGGCTATTTGATGCGATTGCTAACCCTTCTGCAGGTATTAATTTTGGGTATGAGACCTCGCAGTTAGTCATGAAAGATGGGTCGACATTGATGGGGATTATTTCAAGCCGGACAGAAACAGATATCGAAGTGAGATACCCGGGAGGCGCAGTTCAGAAAATTAAGACTGCTGATGTGAAGCAAATTAAACAAGTACCAACATCTATGATGCCTGAGGGCTTACATCAAACAATTTCAAAGCAGGAATTAGCGGATTTACTTGCATTCCTTGCTTCTTTGAAAAAGAAAGGTTAATACGCAAAAATAGTTTGGATATTGAGGCGATATATGATAGCATATTGTTCCCGATGATATTTAAAAATATCCAAACTATTTTTATCTAATAATAAATCATGCGATCGATTGTTGATTATTTCCTCATCAATGTAAGTTTAATAGATTAAGATGTATGCTACTGAGTTCAAACCTGTCTTAAGGTATTTTAGAAGAAAAGAGGTTATTGATTTATATTCTAGATGCCTCAAAGCTTGCTTAAAGGTGCGCTTTATAGACCTTCATTTGTAGGTTGGTTAAGGTAGGCGTTCAAGGACTTTGCATCCTTCCTTTTCCCATTGATCCAATCGGTGGCAACAATCCATTTCTCGGGTTCACACGATCTTCCTGTAGTGATTTTGGATCTCTTTCCATCAACAGTAATTCGCATGTAAATGGTTAACAGGGCCATTTTGATAGTTTTTTGGCTTCTTCGGATAGAAGAGCAAGCTAAAATTGGTTTTCTTAATCACTCACCAGAATTATGCGAATTTATGCATGTTTTGTGGGGTGCCGGAAATGAAAAAAGCCTGAAATCTTATGATTTCAGGCTTTAGTTTTTTGTGCGGGGATCAAGGGAACCCATTGCAACACCTTAGTGGTATTTCTTGATTTTGAAGAGCACCCATTTGAGCGTTTGAAAGATTTTTATCCTTTTTTGCGCTTGAAACCACAACTTCCTGTAAATTATTTTTGCCTTCTGTGGCCTGTTCGAGTAGCCAGTCTATCCTAGCGTTCCTGTCCAATTGAACTTGCTGACGCTGTTCATCATAGCCGATATAACTGATGACCAAAGTGTAGTTTCCCTTGGGTAAAGACAGGGAATAAAACCCATATTCATTGCTGGCTGTTCCAACCGAAAGGTTTCCCTCAATTCTAACAGTCACACCAATCATCAATTCACCGTTCCTGCGGTCTTTTACGGTACCACTTACGGTATGATTTTGTTGTGCTATGCTATTGCCGCCTATGCATAACAGCGTTATCACTAGCAGGTAATTAAGCAAATTTTTAAGCATTGTCGTTCTGTTAATAAGTAAGGATTAAGCCTCTACCGAGACATTTTAAGAAGACGGATGTAAATCAGACGCAAGGATGGTGCTATGTATTGGATATTACTTTGATTATAAATCTCAAAAGCCGTAACGACATCTGATACATACCGCATTGTTGTTATTGCAGATCCTTCTAAATGGTTGCTTTCATCATCATCTGCTTAAACATTACATAGGGGTTTCGTTCCATTGCTGACCCCTGTCAATTACTGGTCGAACTTTCTTTACACGACAGGTTATCGAGGCGAGCAATTCGTCGGCTTTATCCTTACCATACCGTTCGCCGATTTTTTCTTTGATGAGTTCGAACTTTTCTCCGGAGCTAATGATCTCGGTAACTTCTGTGTGGATTCGTACACCATGATAATTCCTTGCCCTCTCGCCTGGTACGTACGCCATAAACACGACTTCTTTATTTTCCCTCATGTTATCCATTGTGACCGAAACAGGATCACTAATATGGAATACAATATCTCCACTTTCCATAATTCTGGGCGTGCCCATAATCGAGATATTAGGTGCTCCTTGTTTATTGGCCGTACATACCAGCTTATCATGATGATTGTTAAAAAAATCACTGAGGGGATCTAAGGTGTCTCCCTTTTTATTACCAGGTTCTTGCATAATTATAAATTTTATTAGATACATTTTGTATCTAATGCGAATGTGTAGCTTTTTTTAATAAGATGCAAATTGTATCTAATTTATTTTTAAATTTGTTTGAAATTTATATTATGGACGAACAAAAAAGTATAAGAAGGCGTGGGGATGAGTTGATGGAAAGCTTGTTTGATGCTACCTTCAAACTGATGAATGAGGTTAAGCATACCAATCTGACTTTTGGACAAATAGCGGAAGCTGCAAAAACCAGCCGGAGCGTTTTATACCGACGGTGGCCCACAACATTTGATTTGTTACAGGATATTTATACTTACAAGGCCAAAAAACTTTTTGACGGTGAGTTCCTTGACAAGTTGGAAGATACAGGAAGTTTGCGTGGAGATTTAAACCAGCTGCTTACCATTTGCCAAAGTGTTTATGATGAGATCGGTTCGGAAGTTATAATTAACTATTACTATATCAGACTGCAGGACAAAGACAATAGCAGAGAACCACAAGTCCATACTAAAGCTGTTAATAAATTTGTCGAAGCAATGAAAACGATTTTAGAAAATGCTAAATCAAGAGGTGAAAATATTAAGGTCACCAGCGGAGTCGCATTAATGCTGCCTTTTGATTTGATCCGTATTGAAAATTTAGTGCGGATGCAGGGCATTGACAGTAAACGTCTTGAAACACTTGTAGACGAAATATTGCTACCTGTTTTTAAAGAATGATATCAAGAATGCCGATGTTTTAGCTGTCGCTTACAAGGAAAAACAAACGCGGCGTTCACTGGCGCAAATAATCAGGTCTAAATAACTTTTTTGAGCTTAGGCAACTCCTCCGGCTTTGATAGATATTGTGCACCCCACTCATCCATTAATAATATCATTGGAAGCAGTGACTTACCAAGATCTGTAAGGAAGTATTCCACTTTTGGTGGCAGAACCGGGTACACTACTCGGTTGATTATACCGTGTTCTTCTAATTCTTTCAATTGTACAGTAAGAACCCTCCGACTTGCGAGTGGATTGAGCCGCTGAAGCTCACTCGGCCTTTTGGCGCCATTGTGTATGTTAAGGATTAGACAGGGTTTCCATTTTCCCCCAATAATTTCCATAGTCATACCCATTCCGCAGTCTAGGTTCTTTGGGATTTTTCGCTCGTACATGTCTCTGTATTATCACTAAGATCAAAGATAAGAAAAACGCACATAAAGGCGTATAGGGATAAAATTCACCCTATGCAATAATGAAGTGCGTACTTGTAGCCCCGATCATACAGCAATAACTTTGCTATAACAAAAAATAAAAAAAATGCACCACGATTCTAAAAAACTATTATTTCAAAAACTATTAACGATTGCCTTGTTATCAGGTTCGTTTATTACATCCTTTGCCCAGCGTACACCAAAATTGTTGAAACAACCTGGCTATTACCACATGGAAATTGGCGATATCGATATCATTGCATTATCTGATGGAACGATTCCCCAGGATCTTCCCAGGTTACTTACCAACATCAAACCAGGACAGGTAGAAAAGCTAACAGGTCTTAATTTTCAGGAACCTATTGTTGAAGCGTCTGTAAACGCTTATCTCTTTGAGTTGGCCGGCAAGCTGATTTTGGTAGATGCGGGAACTTCGGAATTATACGGTCCTTCGTTAGGTCACCTTCCAGCCAGTTTAGCAAGAGCAGGTTATAAACCTGAGGATGTTAATGCAGTCCTGATTACACACATCCATACCGATCATACCGGTGGATTGATGGATGGAGATCGAAGAGTATTTCCTAATGCGGCAGTATACGTGAGCAAACAGGAATATGATTTTTGGCTCACCCCAGAGAATTATACCAAAGCTTCTAAGGAAATGAAGCCTTACTTCGAACAGGCAATACTGAAGATGATGCCCTACATTAAGGCGGGTAAAGTGAAGACTTTTACCTATGGCAACGAGATCTTTCCAGGAGTACTTCCGGTAGCAAGTCCCGGACATACGCCGGGACATAGCTTCTACCAGGTAAGTAGTAAGGGTGAAAAGATTATGTTCTGGGGAGATATCCTGCACTCTGCGGCAGTCCAGTTTTCAGATCCCGATGTTACGATTGTCTATGACGTTGATCCCAAAGCCGCTGCCAGGGCTCGAAAACAAGCCTTTTCTGAAGCTGCAAAAGGAAAATATTGGATTGCAGCAGATCATCTTTCATTTCCCGGGATCGGACATATTCGCCCGAATGGAAAAGGCTATTCCTGGTTTCCTGTGAATTATACCAGTACCGGTGTAGGCCAATAATTGTTTTCATCTTCAAATAGACAGCTCATGATACTGCAAATCAACACACATCAACCCTGGCGAAGCTTGAAATTTGCGCTGATACTATCCTTAATTTATTTTGGAGCTATCGGCAGACTCTCTGCGCAAAAAGATTTAAGTTCGGATTCTCTGATGATAAGGAAAATTTATGATAATGCCCTCACCGCTGGAAAGATCGGCCCAAATCTTTATCATCTAACCTCAAAAATCGGATCAAGAATCTCCGGATCTGCAAATGCGCAAAAGGCAGTGGAATGGGGGAAGAAGAAGATGGAGGAGATCGCTCCGGACCGTGTTTATCTCCAGGAGGTCACCGTGCCACATTGGATCAGGGGCAAGAAGGAGAAATCTTTTTTTATCTCCAAATCAGGAAAGAAAATCCCTATGTCCGTATGTGCCCTGGGAGGATCTATTGGTACCGGAGGAGTGTTAAGCGCTCAGGTAATAGAAGTAAATAGCTGGGGCGAACTAGCTGCTCTGGAAAATAAAGATGTTCAGGGAAAATTTGTTTTCTTCAACAGGGCTATGGATCCTAAAGAGATCGAGACTTTCAAGGCGTACCTTGCTGTTGTGGACCAGCGCGCAAGAGGGGCCATCGAAGCAGGAAAGCGCGGCGCGGCGGGGGCCCTGGTGAGGTCAATGACCTTAGCTATAGACGAAGTCCCACATACGGGAGCCATGAGTTATGATCCTGATGTGAAAAAAATCCCTGCTGCAGCACTGAGCACAAAGAGTGCTGATGTGTTGAGTCATGAGCTTAAACGAAATTCTGATCTTATTTATTCCTTAGAAATGAACTGCATACAGTTGCCCGATGTTAAAAGTTACAACGTAATCGGAGAAATCAAAGGATCTGTGTATCCCAATGAATTTATCACAGTGGGCGGCCATATCGACACCTGGGATTTGAGTGAGGGTGCAAGTGATGACGGAACGGGCTTTGTACAAACGCTGGAAGTTCTTCGCTTAATTAAAAACCGTGATCAAAAACCGGAAAGATCGATCCGTGCAATCTTGTATATGAACGAGGAGTCAGGGGCCCATGGCGCACTTAAGTATGCTCGGGAGGCTAAGTCGGCCGCAGAAACACACATTGCTGTCATGGAGTCGGATGCCGGAGGGTTTACGCCGAGGGGCTTCAGGGTAGAAGGCAGCCAGGAAGTGAAGGAAAAGATGAAGGCATGGAAGCCCTTGTTCATTCCTTATAAAGTAGCAGAATTACATTCAGGTCATAGAGGAGTCGACCTGGCACCAATGAAAGATCAAGCCAAAGCATTGATCAGTCTGGACTGCGATGACCAGCGGTTGTTCGATATTCACCACAGCGCCCTTGACACTTACGATAAAATAAATATAAGAGAGGTTGAACTAGGTGCTGCAGCAATGGCTTCTCTTATAGCTCTAATCAGTAAACATGGATTTTAAGCAAACAACAATGAAAAAAGTTAAAAAGTCCTTATTATTACTAACCCTGATCCTCTTTTGCTCGCAGGCTTTTGCTCAACAACCCGCAAAAGCAAAAAAACCTTTCCGTGATGCGGTGCAAGCGGGTGGACTCCTGTTTGTTTCCGGTCAACTGGGCCTGAATTCTCTTGTCCAAGGTAAAGACTCTTTCAGGGATGAAGTTCGGAATGCATTGGGAAATGTAGAGCGGATTCTGCACGAAAATGGCCTGTCGCTTAAAAATGTTGTTAAGGTAACCGTGTACTTAAAAAAGCCTAAACAATTTGATGTTTTCAATGAGGTCTATTTGCAGCAGTTCAGCGATCCTTTTCCCGCACGAACCTGCGTGATTGTAAAGGACCTTGTTCGACATGCAAACATTGAAATTTCTGTAGTCGCCAGCACCCCTTAGCAGCTAAGTAATAAAGCGAATTTCATATCATCAATTCTCCGTAAGGGCCGCCAGATAGCACTCATAAGAGCGTTCGAACGGTATACGCCGAGCAGAAACATGGAACAATATGGCAACGTTTGCATACGCATTGGTTAGTTCTCCGTATATTTCTGAAGTCTGTTATTACCCTAATTAAGTTTTAGACCTTGAAGTTTTACTGATGTTAAAAATGATTACGGCTGCAAACACCAATGCGTATGCAAATACCTGCAGAAGACCTAATGGTTCGTGATAGACCACTCCCGCTAAAATAAACGCGATTATTGGATTGATGTTCAATATCATTGCCACTTTTGAAGAACTGATCCGGCTAAGGGCGTATAGATTTAAAAACAAGGGGACGATTGTATAGATGACCGCAATGATCTCTACATAAAAGTAAAATTTAAAATCTGAGGGAATCGGGCCGGAGAATGCGGGGTAAAAAAATCCTAATAAAACAGCCGATAAAAGTATGTGAAAATTAAGTACCAGAAATTTATCTAATCCGGAATTTTTGTTTTGACTGATAATATAAACAGCATAGCTAAGGCCAACTATTGTACTAAAAAACATATCGCTTATGCTGGTATATGAAAGCAATAAGCATCCGGAACCGCTTAGCACTACAGAGAACCATTGTAATCGGTTCAATCGCTCCGACAAAAGGAAAAAGGCCAGTAATGTTGTTAAAATGGGGCAGACTAAATAGGCTACAGAGGTAGCGCGTACACTGACATGGTTCATCACATAAATGAAAGAAAACCAATTGACAGTCAAAAAGACGCTGCCGGTAACGTTTAGGCCAATAATTGTCAATCGTTTCTTTTTCGGCAAAGATTTCAGCAGCCGCAAATTAGCTAAGAGACTTTTCCTTTTAAAAAGCAGTGAAATCATTGACATAACTACAGCGCAGCTAAAAACGCGATAAAAGAGGATATCTAACGGCGCATAAGCATGTAAAGGCTTTAACACCAGGCTAAAAAATCCCCAAATTGAAAAAGCTACTATCGCAGCTAAATAATGCTTAAAATTTTTCGAAATATTATTATTATCCATATGCCTGTCTAAACAACTGATTTATTAATCCAAAACTATAGGTTTAATGGACTATCTTTGGCGTCCAGAAACCAAAAACACAGTAGTCCACATGCTTCCGTTTGAAACGCTGATTGTAATCGATAAAATGTTATCCCGTCCGGCTTACATGCAGGTTGTTGATGGGGTAATAAAGCTTATTAAAGACGGCGTAATTCAAAAAGGAGACCAGATGCCAGGAACAAGGTCTATGGCTGGCATGGCAAAGATTCACCGTAAAACGGTTATTGCCGCTTATAGCGAGCTTATTGCGCAGGGATGGTTGGTTGCTGTGGCTAAACATGGACATTACATAGCCAGGGAATTGCCTAAGGGCGGTATAAAACAATGGGGAGTCCCTGCAAATGGCTATGTATCCGGTAGCAAACTGAAAAGTACGTTTCTTAAAATCGAAACGACCAAAGAATTTCATCCACATTCTTTTGCGCTTAATCCAAGCCTCATCATTGATGACGGTCATCCGGATTCCAGGCTGGCACCGATGCACCTGCTAAACAGAGAGTACCTGCGGCGTTTAAAACAGCAGCATGTTAGTAAAAAGCCAGCAATTACGTTAGCTCCCGGTTCATTAAAACTAAGGGAAACAATGACAAGCTATCTTGCGCAAACAAGAGGCATACAGGCGGATTTACCAAACATACTTATTACACATGGTGCTCAGATGAGCATTTACATAGCTGCCAGCTTACTGCTTCAACGCGGGAGCTACATCATTGTAGGTGAACCCGGATACCATGTAGCTAATTATGTGTTTGAATACCTTGGCGCAAATATTATCCGCATACCGGCAGATCGTGACGGAATAGATGATGAACTTATCAGAGATGCCTGTGAGAAATATACCATCAGCGCTTTGTATCTCATCCCACATCATCATTACCCCACTACTGTTACCTTAAGCCCGGAACGACGTTCTTCGATATTGAATATAGCTGAACAATACGATTTTTCTATTATTGAAGATGACTATGACTATGGATTTCAATATGATTCATCTCCCTATTTGCCATTGGCTAGCATTCATCCTGACAGGGTGATTTATGTTGGTTCTTTTTCGAAATCGCTTTCTACTTCCATCAGAATCGGGTTTATGGTTGCAGCCTCAGATTTCATTGAGCAGGCCATCTATTTAAGAAAGATAATAGAGTTAAAAGGAGATAATATCATGGAAGATTCGCTTGCAGCGCTCATAGAAAGTGGAGACCTGGGAAGGCATTTAAAAAAGGTTAATAAGATTTTCGGGCATAGAAGAGACTATTTATGCGCTTCACTGGATGAAAAATTAAAGGACGTTGTTTCTTTTGCCAAGCCTGAAGGCGGGTTAGCACTTTGGACGATATTCAATAATGAATATCCGTTAAAAAACATATCATTGAAAGCTTCGAAAATGGGTTTATTTATTAACGACGGTCAAATATTTGACAATTTCAATGCGAGATATAACGCTCTCAGGTTTGGTTTTGCTTCCATAAACGAGACAGAGATTGATAACATTACAGGTATAATTGTACGCTGTTTGTGATTTCGATGTTGCTTTGTAGCTTGATGTGATAGTTTGGATCCTAATCAAATTCGATGATTTAACTCTCTGTGGAAACCGGAAAAAAATTCGAATTCTTGAGTCAAATTAATTTTTATCGTAATGTAGTGATTTGATCACTTCTTTACGATTGGATAGTCCAAATTCAATTAGCGTATTCAGGACGGTCCAGATTTCTTGAGCGTGCTTGGTTAAGACATAGTAAGTTATGTCTTGTGTGGATGTATATTCAATATTTTTTTGGATAAGCTGATGAGCTTCCAACATGGTAAGCTCAGAACTTAGTACTTTCGGGGAGATGCCTTCAGATACCTCAAAGAAATCTTTAAACCGTAATTTTTCATAATAATGCAGGTTTAAAAGAATACAGAAACGCCATTTTCCACTCAATAAATCTAAGGTGTCTCTCAATGCTAAAAATCTTTGTTTTAAGATTTTTTCATTTTCTATACAAGGTTTTATCTTCTTATCCATCATACTTTCCTTAAGGTTAGTAAACACAAATTTACTACATAAGGAAACTAACTTTGCTTAAAACAATGTTAAAATGAAAAAAATATTAGTCACAAGTGCAACCGGAAAGCAAGGCAGTGCCGCAGCATATGAATTGCTAAAAAACGATTTTGAGGTATTTGCACTTACCAGAAATCCTCAATCTTCAGAAGCCGTCAATCTAAAAAAAGCAGGGGCAACTTTAGTAAAAGGCGATTTAGAAGGCATTGAAGATTTAAAAGAAATATTTAAAAAAGTCGACGGGCTTTATTTAGTCCTCCCTCCTGTATGGGTTTCCAGCAAAGAATCGGATGAGAAAGAAGCAGAAATTGGCATACGAACAATCAAATTAGCAGAAGAACAAGGCGTTAAATTTGTCCTTTATTCATCGGTCCTTGGATCAGATAAGCAGCATATATTTAGGCCAAAATTTAAGTTTACGATCGAAAAATACTTGTTAAAAAGTGATTTACAAGGGGCAGTAATAAGACCTGCTTCTTTTATGGAAAATCTACTTTTACCCAGTTTCGGATTAGCAGAAGGCAAGTTTATCAACTCCCTACCTGAAGAAAGGGCAATCTCTTGGGTTACTGCCAATGATATTGGAACCTTTGCGCGAATAATATTTCAGAATTATAAAGCGTTCAACGGAAAAACGGTTGATTTTGGAGGTAAATTATTTACACCTAAACAAGTTTTAAAACTATTGCAAGAGAAGTTGGACCAATCAATCGAATTCGAACAAGTGCCGTTAGAAGTACTTTATCAACAAAGTGAAACCTTTGCCAAATTGGTTGAAATGATCGACAAAGAAGGTTACGACCCCATCGATTACAAATTTATATCTTCCTGGATGCCAAAGCTGACAGACTTTGAACAGTGGATAGATGAAATAGGAATTAAAAAAATAAAGGAATTACGTTCCGTAGACAATCAATCGTAAATATAATAAGACACAACCCTGATTGACATAGGCGCTATCAGAGAACAGATAGATTGTGTGCATTCAAGAGAAATATTGGCTCTCGTTGGAAGGCATCTTCGCTTCAGGCATTTAAGATGTTCTTTCTTCCCCATTCCGCCAGCAATTCCATGACATCGTTGAGTGATCTTCCTTTTTCAGTAAGCGTGTATTCGACTTTGGGGGGAATCTGTGCATAAACCTTTCGTGTAATAATGCCGTCAGCTTCCAATTCTTTCAAATGCCTTGATAACACTTTTAAGGCGATGCCTGGGATGGTCTTGTGAAGTTCGCCAAAGCGTTTAGGGCCATCTATCAGTATCCATATGATGATAGGTTTCCACTTGCCGCCAACGATACTAATCGATGCGGTTATCGGGCAGTCGCAAACGGTGTTTACCTTTTTTTCAACTATTTTTTCTGTTAACATATTGATTATGAATTAACGTGACAAAAGTGTCACTACTTGACAAATGTGCCATTACTTGACAAAAGTATAATAATGAATTAAAATTGTAGAAAAAAAGTTATGAAGATTATTATTATCGGTGCCACAGGCACAATTGGAAAACATGTTACTGCTGCACTGGAGAAGGAACATGAAGTTTTGAAGGCCGGCTCAAAAAGCGGCGATCTGCAGGTAGATATTTCGTCGGTTGAATCGATCGAAAATTTTTATAAGGCAGCCGGGAAGTTTGATGCCCTGGTTTGTATTAGCGGCGACGGTCACTTCGGTCCTTTAGCCAGCATGAAGGATGCTGACTTCCGCACCGGCGTTAACAATAAGTTGATGGGACAAGTCAATCTGGTCTTGATAGGTCAGCACTACGTTAATCCTAAAGGATCCTTTACGCTAACCTCCGGTTCACTAGCGGAAGACCCTGTGATATTGGGAGCGAACCTCAGCACGTTAAACGGGGCTATCAATGGCTTTGTAACGGGGGCTGCGATCGAATTAGAAAATGGTGTAAGAATAAACGCAGTTGCACCTGGTGTGGTGGAAGAATCACCGGCATATTTCCCTTATTTCCCGGGTCAGATCCCGGTTACCATGTACCGCGTTACCCAGGCTTATGTTAAAAGTGCACTGGGAGGACAAACTGGGCAGGTTTACAAAGTATTTTAAAATAACGGGGCCTACCTAAAATGGAATAAATATGGATTATGATCAAATAGTTGACGATGTGGTAAAAGCCGCATTCATCGCCTGGAACAGCGGCAGAAAAGAAACACTTATTGAACTCGTGTCAGACGACATAATATTCATTCACAACGGGGAAAAGGCTGATATCATCGCATTTTCGGACCAGTTATTTTTCGGCGAAACCAGTGCCAAATTTACAGAAATTCATAAAGCTGAAAATGCAGGTAAAACCGTATTTGCTACGCTGGAGGAAAAGTGGAAGTGTTGATGCACTTCGAAACATCGAATGGAAAGATCAGCTTTTTGGATGCTGGTAGACCCTGAATTTGGGGAGTATGATGCTAAAGTAAGGTTACCGCCCAGAACTGAAGTCTGGGCGGTACCGCTTGTTAAGACTAAAAGATCCTTTTCAAGTCTTGACTTTTGTTATTTATCAAAAGTGTTTACAAAGGGCTTTTAAACTTTGTGTGAATTTGTGACGCATGGTAATTTAGGGTTAAAATGATGGCTTAAAACCACAGCGAGACTGAAATTATAGTCTTGCTGTTAATTATTTGCTGCCTGAAAATCCAGGGCGCCTAGCGGCACAAAAGTGGCTTTATGGAATGATTCAAGGGGATATGAATATAATCGTGAAGACAAAAAAAATAGGACCGTACACTTTTGAAAAGAGATTAAATTTTCTGCACCAGCGGAGAATCGTGTTAATTCATTTTGACATAATCCTTCAAAACGAAGAATTTTGTGCGGATAGGAGAATGGCATTGCAATAGACACCATTGATGGAGACAACTAGTATGATTTTTCTGACGAAGCTTTTTCCGACTTCGAAACCCTCTGAAACAATGCCTGTTTTTGCCAAAAAAGTATGATGCTGCCGGATACTCCCTAAGTGATAGACAACGAAACATTCGCAACATTGCACCATATTCCGGTAACCAGTCTGCGTTTGAAAATGACTGCGTATATATATATCACATTTCCATTATCCCATAAGAACGCTGCAATACGATCAAGCAGCTCCTGCGCATTTTTGTCATTTTCTCCAATCAATAGATATTTCATCAACACATGTATCTTAAGTTTCGTCTTTATATTGTCCAATCAATCCTCAAAAAGGACTTTAATAAGAGTATATAGGCCTATGCAGCATCCTATTATGATGAAGGCCATTAATACCATCGAGAGCATGTAAACCATCATCTTATTTTTTCCATCGTTTATGTGTCCACAACCATCCGTATGGTTCTTCCCGAATGTTTTCAGCCAACAGATCAACGTACTTTTGGGTGATTTCACCCTCGGTAAAGGCACCCGCATCAGCACACACCGGCATACAGGCCAAGTTGTAGCTTCCTTTCGATATTTGGGTGATGTGCAGGTATACAACTGCCGCGCGATCCGCCCGGGCCAGCTTTTCCATGCCTGAAAAAACATAAGTGTCCTGATGTAATAAGGTAAACCTGTATTTCTCCTCCTTTGTTGCTGGACATTGGTCAGCGAGAAAAAGATATAAGGCAGGAGGTGATTTCTTAGCCAGTACATGGCGTACAACTGCGCTATCTGGTATTAACTCCATGCCAAAACGAGATCGAACCCTAACCATCAGCTTGTTCATCGCCGCTGAACGAAGCGGTTTGTAAATCGCGTATACCTTATGCGGAATCTTGTATGGCATAAAATTCAGCATTTCCCAGTTTCCACAATGCCCCAGGCAGGCAATAACATCCCTTCCGGATTTTATATAGTAGTCTACCAGTTCCAGATTCTTAAAGGTTATTTTTTTATCAAGGAGCTCCGCTGGAGCGGATACACTTTTTATGATTTCGGCAAAATAGGCTGTAAAGCAGGAATAGAACTTTTTTACAATGGCCTGGACTTCGCCATACCTCTTCTCTGGAAAGGAACGTGCAATATTCTGAATGACGACTTCCTTTCTGTATCCAATAAGGTAATAAGCCGCGAAAAAGGTAAGTGAAGCCATCGCATGCAGAAATGACATAGGCAACAGGCTTAGGGCATATACAGTCACATAGGCGGCTTTGTATACCAAAGTCTGTATAGTCTGCTTCAGCTTCATGACTTAAAACTTCATCTTTAGACCAACTGATGCGTATGGCGAGACAGAAAAATGATAGTCATTGTCTCCTGCAAACACCCCTTTTAGCGTCCTGTCACTGTACGCTGCAGGGCGGTACAGGTTCAGTCCTGCCATTCCAGTCAGAGACATCCCGGTACGAAGCTTTACTTCGGGACGGAATCCCGTTACGATATACTGGTGGGAAAATATGACATCCTTACCTTCCTTTTTGAGTAAAGCAACCTGTCCATTCATTTCAAGGGCGTACGATAGTTTGAAGCGCTCATTAAAATCATATCCCGCGGAGACATCCAGTCCTTCAATGAGCTCAACATTGATGTCGAATTTCCCTTCCGACTTCCACTTCACATAAACAGCGGGAAATACCATGGGATAGCCCAAAGAGCTATTTATGGCCAGTCCTCCTCCAATGGAAAGATTCGGCTTAAGGTGGCGGATAAAAACCACACTTCCGCTTGCCAGTACATTTTTGAAACTGATTTTGGAAAAATCGGTGGAGGGCGTAAATACGCCTATCCCCAAACTTGCGCGCACCGACCATCTTTCATTCAAAGGACGCAAATGGTAAACACCCAGCTGCAGATTCATGATTTCGGACACCATATCCTCAGCGAAATGTTGGTTTTTTAACGAAACGTATGCTCCGCCAAAACCGATTCCCCAGGCAGTCGGGCGATTGTTCTCATTTAATTTCATCGATAACGGCATACTGAACCCAGCCTGGTACACCATGGCGGAGCCTTTTGCATCACCGATTTTTTCCCTTGGCTTCTCGCCCGGAGGCAGGTAATAGTAGCCCGAGTTTCCAAGGTACTCTGTTCTGAGTGATACTTCCTGTGCTCGGCCTTCCATATATACCGATGTCACTAACGCTATTAAGATTAATGATTGTAACTTCATGTGATTATAAATTTGTATTTGCGATTATTCACTTATCTCAGACAAAAGAATAGTTTATGGCTAGGAATAGAAAGGAACATCTTGTGAACTTCATTATAGAAGGCATGAAATGTAGCCTGGAAGAGTTCAAATAAATCCGCGGGCCGTTCCGATTCCAAAGTTGTGCACCGATTTGCGGCGTGGTTTATCAATTTCTATGTTGCCTGTAATAACCTGGGCGATCCTTACTCCATTCATTTAGCCTGTCATCGACAAAGACAAGCCGGTATATACCATGGTTCGGGCTTTTATATCCCAAGGTAGAGGTTCGCTCTTTGGAAGAAATCACTTCGTAATCATTCCCCAATATCGAAATCACTTTTTTCTTGGACATACCGATACTGATTTTCTTTATACCATTGTCCATGTCTGTCAGGCTTTTGCTTGCAGAACATGCGACCATGACACAGGTCAGGATTGCTAAAAAAAATTTTCTCATATTCATATTTTTTAAACTTTGTGGTAGAAAACATCAGCAAACTAAAACGTACCGAAATTCGGATAACCATTCTTTGTAGGATGAACTCCGGTACATTAGCTTTTTTTGGTCTCGTGATGTTTAGAATTTATAGGCTATCCCGATAGTTGCTCCATTGTTTTTCATGGATCCTTCTCTGGCCTTATGGAGGTCCCTAAGACCAAAGCGATAAGCCGCATTGATCTGCCAGTTTGTATCAAAGTCATAACCGGTAATGCCTCCGAGCCCATAATCGAAACGGTTCATGGCGAGGCTTCCCGAATTCTCCTCGTACAGGTTCACGCCATCCGCTTTTGCTCCGATCCCATAGCCGAGGTAAGCGCCCGCTCCGATAAAGGCCTTTCCTGCACCGACTTCTTTCTGAAGGATAGCATAAAGTGGTATCTCCAGCCCTAAAGTCTTTATTTTAGCGGATGATCCTCCGTTTTTTGCCTCAAGCTTTGAGGTATTGTAATAGACATCGAGGCCGGATTGCAGAGCGAAGTTAGAACTAACTTCATATTTGACGGTAGCACCCACCGTTCCGCCTATGCCGATTTTGCTTTTGAAGCCCTTCATGTCACCTCCCAGGCGGTAGTTGAACAGGCCTGCTCTGGCCTTGAACTTTACAGACACGGGCTTTTCCTGTGCTGACAATTCTGTGATGAAGATCGTTGCTCCTAAAACGCAAACAAATGCTAATACGTTCTTTTTCATTGTTATAAAATTTTATGTTGTTATTAAATTTTGAACAAAAGAACGATGAAGGGAGCGGTTACGAAACCATAACGTGATGGGGTTTAGAATTTACCAAATGAGATGCAGTATTTAAGGGATGGAGTTTTTCGCATCACGCTATTCTACTATTCCGTCCATCCATTTCAGAAATTCCGGTACACGAACACGGCTTACCAGAACCTCATGCGGGCATGCGGGCTGAAAGGAAAGTTTCAGGCGGCTGTTGAAATACCTGGCCACATTTTCAACGGCTTTTACATTTCCGATACAATTGCGCGATACCCGGAAAAACAGACGATTATCGAGCTGTTGCTCCAGTTGATCCAGCGTATAGTTGATGATATGCCGATTATCGCCGAATGTGTGGAGGAAAACGACCCCCTCTTCGCTATAGAAATGGGCGATGTCGGTCGTTTCAATGTAATGGTAGTTTTCCCCTTTTGATATCAGAAAACGGTTCTTGGTTCTTACAGACAGCATCTGCTCAAGATTCCTGGGGTCTGACCTATAAGAGGAGCTATGGAAGATATTTTCGAATTTTGCCAATGCGCCCTCCAACTCTTTCTCGTCGAATGGTTTCAGGAGGTAGTCGATGCTGTTCAGTTTGAACGCTTTGATGGCGTGTTCATCGTACGCTGTAGTGAATATCACGGGCGTGCCAACCTCAACCTGGTTGAATATCTCAAAGCAGTTGCCGTCCGCCAGACGGATATCCATCAGGATCAGTTCAACGGTAAATACTTTCAGGAACCTGATGGTATCAATAACCGTTTTGGTATGGCTCTCCAGCATATAATTGGGACGCAATTTGATCATCATGCGTTTTAGTTCTTCGTATGCGAACCGCTCATCTTCTACGATCAGGTATCTCATGGCTGTATATAGGGGATTTTTACAATAAACTGTTGCTGGGTATGCTCAATGAGCATCTCTTGGGCATGTACCTTATATTGCTCGGCAATATATTTTAGTCCGATTCCACCCTTTTCAGCATCTATTGATGGCTGGAAGTTATTCTCGACGGTAATGTATTCGCTGTCTATAGTAATCTTTATGTTCAGTACGTAAGCTTCGGTTGCGATATTGTGTTTGAATGCGTTTTCTATTAGCAGTTGCAACGTAAGGGGGATGATCCTGCTGTTTTCATGATCCGCCAATTTATCCACGGTAAAGGTAAACGAGTTTTCAAACCTCATCCTCATCAGGAAGATATACGAGTCCAAGGCGTCCAGTTCCTCCGCAACGGAAACGACCGGTTGCTGGGTGAGGGAAAGTACATAACGGTAGGTTTTGGAGAGGGCCTTTGTAAACTTGTTGGCATTGTCTGGATTTACATAGATCAGAGAAGACAGTACATTTAGTGAGTTAAACAGGAAATGCGGATTTATCTGAGACCTCAATGTCTCGTGCTGGAATAACAGCACCTTACGTTTCGCTATTTCGGAATTTGCTATCGCTTTCTGTTCAGACTGGAAATAATAGATCAGCTCGAATACCAGGAGTATGGGGATATTTGCCGCCATAGCAAATGCGAACTTTACCGAAAAAGGAGGTAGTCCCTCTTCGGGTATCAGCAGTACGTTGTATATGATGTAATTGAACATCCAT
Source organism: Pedobacter kyonggii (assembly GCF_004310665.1). GTDB lineage: Bacteria > Bacteroidota > Bacteroidia > Sphingobacteriales > Sphingobacteriaceae > Pedobacter > Pedobacter kyonggii. The sequence continues at coordinate 266,431 of NZ_SIXF01000002.1, forward strand.
AGCAGCCCCAGGCATATTAAGGTTATCCCTGCAATGTCTGCCACAACGCGATAAAGTATATTTTTGGAATAGGGCAAATGTTTGTTCAAGAACAATAGCAAACCGTAGTCGGCTATGCACATGGTAAAGATCACGACATAATGGGCCGATAACTGGATATGGAAATTACGCCATAAATCTTCTTTCATGAGGATGATGCTGAATAACATCTGGCATAAAGCATAGATCAGCGTGGAGATGAAAAAGATAAGAAATCGCTTTATATCGGTCTTTTTTATTCTGGCCATCTTTCAAAGTTAAAGCTTCCGGGTAAGATTTTATTTAAAAGCCTTCTGCTTTTCTGATGAACTTCATTTTTTAAAGGATGAATTTAGTGTTGTTTGTAACCAGCCGGTATATTGGGGGGGTATTTCGGTGAATAGGCAGCCTCTGTTTCGCTGCAAAGTAGCCTCCAAGCTGTTGACGGACTTGGTAAGTTCTTAGGCGTTATCTCAACGACGTAAATCCATTCTTGCGTTGCGTTTTGGAAGGCAAACTGGGGATTTCGCTAAAAGTGGTTCTCCGTCACTTTTGGTGAATTATGCTGATTTTGCAAGTACCATTTTCCTTAGCAGCTGAAACCCTGCCTTGCCGTACATCTTTCTTTTAATTGTTTTAATACGATTGACCTGCCCTTCAACCTGCCCATTACTTATATTGGTTATCACTGCATTATTTGTTTGAGGCTTCTCCTCGCGGGCTTGAGATAACATTTAGAATTTTAGCCATGGTTAAGTAGTTTAAAATGTTTAATTAAGTGCAGGATTGGCACAACTTTCAGGTTTAAGTAAACTGGTGCCTGTATCATTATCAAAGCTATAGATGTAGTCATGGAGGAATCATGACAATTGTCAAAATCGATACTTGATAAATGTCAACGACATGATTTGAATGCTGATAGTATTGAGGCAGGGATAACCCAGTTGCTCACGGTACAGGTCAGTTTGTTTAAAGCCCTATTCTGCTTTGTTGATGTCGGTCTTATGAAGAAGAATTCAATTAATACTAAGGTTACGTTTAAGGCTTGATCAGGCTATAGCAGATCTTTTAACCAGAAATATGCGGTTTTTCAAAATTTATAGAACGGAGAATTGTATTTATAGTTATCCAATTTCTGATTTAGCCAAGTCGTTCGCGAAATTCCTATTATTTATCTTCAACTGGATTTAAAGCACTTTGGCCCCGCAAGGGGCCGCGAAAATACCCCTCCATTCGCCTGTTATTTGGCGAGTAGGGGGGGTATTTAATGGCTATAGGGTGTTTATCAATTCAATGCTAACGCCCCATTACCATGGCTGGCAAAGTCCTTACAAAGGTCAAAAGCAACCTGCGAACGGTCAAAGCCAGTACCGTACATGATAGATTTAAACATCAATTTCCTTAAATAGAATTGTGCAGTAGCTGTCCTGGAACCAGATAGAAGGTGAGAGGCACAGCACTTGGAATTGAGCGAATTCGTGAAGGCCTAGTATTGACCTTTACCCAAATCAGCAGCCGACCATTTCAACATGAATATTAATCACAACCCGCACTGCGTTTTCCCCTGTTGCCCATCGAAAGATATCTGCTAAGGGTAAGCAAGAGCGAATACTTTCAATGATTAGCCATGCAATGGAAGATTCAGACTTACAATGGGAGGTTGAATTAACTAAAAAGGATCGGAGTGCTGCGGAAATCGCAACGCGCCTGATCGGAAAAACGGATATGTTAGTGGTATAAGGAGGAGACGGAACAGTAACAGAAGTAGGGACTGGTCTTCACGCACGTCTCCACCCATGGCAATTCTCCCAGGTGGGACGGCAAATGTCATGGCAAAGGAACAGCCAAGCCCGCCAATACCATCAGTATAATTTCCCACATATGTATATATAATTATCCCGTGCATAAGTTGACGCACCAAGGCTGAGTAATTGACAATCTGTTGATTCAGTGGTTTGGCGTTGTGTATTATGGTTATGTGTGAAATCCTCGGCAAGCCATCTGGTAGGATATCTACATTTGGTATATATTATCTGAATTGTCTAAAAAAAGAAGATCAATTTCGATATAGCTGCAATTTTTTCCCGATATTTAAAACTACCCATCGGTTTGTATGGCGGGAAAGACTATCATTAATTACTGATGCACTGATGAAACGAACTGCTAACCTGATAACTTTATCAGTTTACTTTGCGGTTGCTGAATAATACATTGTAAATGCAAGAAGATCTAACAACAGGCATAAGGAGGTTCTATTTCCATGAAATTATAGGCAATGGGAATGACAGTGATTTTGATCGGGTTAATGAAATGGCCTCACTAATCTGCGACAGCAGGATTTCAGTAATTTCCTTTTCAGATGGTGCCGAAATTCAGCATAAGGCGATTATAGGGCTCAGTGCTAGTGAAGTACCGGCTATCCTGCCATTATGCGCATACCCCTTAGATAGCCATGAAACCTTTACCGTAGCGGATATTCTTTCCGACAGGCGTTTTAATGAACATCCGGAGGTAGGTGATGGGATAAAGATCAGGTTCTATGCAGGCTATCCCCTTAGAGATACTAACGGGACTGTTCTAGGGTCGTTATCGGTGATGGATACCATGCCAAAGGAAATCACAGCCTCACAGAAGAGACTGCTTTCACTGCTTATTGGAGACATCGAATTCCTCATTCATGGAAGGATTAAAAAAGCGGAAAACAGGAATATCAGCCTGCTCTTTGAACATTCTGATGACTTGATCTGTATCCTGGATAAGGACTTGAAATTTAAACGGATGAACCCAAGTTTTGCTACCAAATTTGGTTGGATGGAGCAGGAATTAATATTGAGAACGCTTTTGGATATTGTACCTGCCGATGGACTTAAGGAAGCCAGGAAGATTTGGAAGACGCTTAAAAACCGTGAGCAGCAGGGAAACCCCACGCATCGGATAGCGATAAAGGGTGGTGGGTACAGGATGATTGAATGGACGGCCACATTTGAGGAAGAGGGCGGTGATGTCTTCGCAATAGGTAGGGATGTAACCGCCGATATAGAAAAGAACCAGGCCCTAAAGGTCAGCGAGCAAAAGTTGAAGGCGTTTTTTGAAAGCTCCCAGGGTCTAATGTGCACACATGATCTTAAGGGAAAGTTAATTTCTTTAAACCCCTCAGGGGCAAGATCGCTGGGTTACCGTAGGACGGAAATTGTTGGTAAAAGTCTTTTCGATCTCATTCCTCGGGAAAGGCATGCAAATCTGAGGCAATATCTGGCCGATATAGTTGAAAAGGGCCACTCAACGGGGCACATGATTATTAAGCGTAAATCAGGCGAGGAGCGGTTATGGCTGTACTCAAATACTTTGCAAAAAGATCTTCAGAGCGAGACTTATGTGGTGGGGAATGCGGTGGATATTACTGACCAGAAAAAACTGGAGATGGACTTGATTCATACGAGGGATCTACTTGAGGAGACCAGTGGTATGTCAAAGATAGGTGGATGGGAACTGAACCTCAGGGACCAAAAGCTCCATTGGTCTAAGATAACACGCGAAATCCACGGTGTTCCCGATGGATTTACCCCGACTATTGACAATGCAGTAGCTTTTTATAGGCCCGGAGCCGATAGGAATATAATTTTAAAAGCTATTAATGATTGTATGCGTACCGGACAGGAATGGGATGAGGAGCTTCAGATTACTGATTTCAAGGGCCGGGAAATCTGGGTAAGGGCAATAGGCAAGGCTCAAATGTCAAATCAGATGCCTATAAGGGTATACGGCACAATTCAGGATATAGACGTGCAAAAACGTGCCCAGATTGAAGTTATAGAATCCAAAAAGCTCCTGGATGAGGTGCTCTCGGCGGCCACAGGGGTAAGCATCATTGCAACTGATCTGGATGGGACAATCACGGTATTTAACAAAGGGTCTGAGCGCCTGCTCGGATATACGGCTGAAGAAATGGTCGGAAAACAAACACCCATCATGTTCCATGACCAAAAGGAAGTTTATGAAATCTGTGCCGATTTCAGCTCCTCAGCTGGCATTGAAGTTGCCGGATTTGGTTTTTATGCACAGTGTGCAGACAGTTCAGAAAGGGAGAGGGCCTTCACCTTTATTACAAAAGCTTCCAAACGGGTGAGGGTATCACTGTCTATCACTTCTATAAAAGGGAGCAGTGGCAGTACGATTGGCTACTTGGGTATATCTGTAGACGTAACCCAAAAAGAGGCGATTCAGCGTGAACTCGCCCTTGAAAAGGCGATACTGATTGCCTTCATCGAAAATGCTCCGGCATCAGTGGCCATGGTTGATACCAATATGCGGTTCTTGATCGCAAGCAGAACATGGATAAAGGCCTATACCCAGATCGAAGGTAGTATCAAGGGAATGTCCTATTATAAACTGTTTCCAAACCTTTCAAAGGAGCGGAAAGCGGTGCATAAACAGGTGCTTGGTGGCCTCACAATTAAAAAAGAAGAGGATGTTTATATCGACCCAAAAAATAAAGAATCACACCATATTGCTTGGGAAATGTCCCCATGGTACACTCCTGATCAATCTATTGGCGGAATGATGATTTTTACGCACGATATTTCTGCAAGCGTCGAGCACCGTCAGGAGCTCACAGCGGCAAGGTTGCGTGCAGATTTTGCCAACTATGCAAAATCTGAGTTCCTGGCGAATATGAGCCATGAGATCAGAACCCCACTTAACGGCGTAATCGGCTTTACCGATCTGGTATTGAAAACGCAGTTGGATGATACCCAACACCAGTACCTTAAAATTGTCCATCAGTCGGCCAACGCACTGCTGGGAATTATCAACGATATCCTTGATTTCTCAAAAATCGAGGCCGGTAAGTTTGAACTTGATATCTATAGGTGCGATCTGTATGAAATTGCATGGCAGGCCAGCGATATCACCAATTACCAGATTCATACTAAGAATCTGGAGATGCTGCTGAATCTTCAACCAGGCCTGCCAAGGTTTATATGGGCAGATGCCCTGCGGCTTAAACAGGTGCTGATCAATCTACTGGGAAACGCGGCAAAATTTACGGCAGAAGGGGAGATCGAGCTTAAAATCGAATCATTGCAGATTAAGGAGGATAATCACCTGCTGAGGTTCTCTGTCAGAGATACCGGGATCGGGATTGCGAAAACCAAGCAGATGAAAATTTTTGAGGCATTTTCACAGGAAGATTCCTCAACAACAAAGAAATATGGCGGTACTGGGTTAGGGTTGGCCATCTCCAATAAGCTGTTAAAAATGATGGATAGCCAACTTCGACTGGAGAGCGAGCCGGGCAAGGGAAGTACCTTTTACTTTGATGTAACCATGCAGTGCGAACAGGGAGGCCAGGTTGAATGGATAGGAATGGAAAGCATCAATAAAGTTCTGATAGTCGATGATAATGACAATAACAGGCGGATATTGGCCGAAATGCTTGCACTTAAAAACATTTCTTCCGATCATGCAAGAAATGGCTTTGAAGCACTTCAACTGCTGGCAGAGGGACAGGCCTATGATGCCGTTTTACTCGACTACCACATGCAATACATGGACGGATTGGAAACTGCAGCTAAGATCAGGGAAAATTTTCCATCCGAGCTCGGGGAAATCCCATTGATCCTACTGCACAGTTCATCGGATGATGGAAAGATTATCAAAGCCTGCAATGATCTCCGTATTGGTAACAAATTGCTAAAACCGATCAAAATGAGCGATCTTTACCTCGCCCTAACCAGGATAAGGACACGCGACACATCCGATCAGATCCGTCAGCATTCCACGTCTGTTCACACTGGGCAAAGCCCGGCATACAGATTCTTAATCATTGAGGATAACGAGGTAAATCGGTTTCTTACCCGTACCCTGCTGGAAAAAATAAACCCGGAATGTCTTATAGTAGAAGCGGAAAACGGAGCTTTGGGAGCCGCCGTTTTTCAGGACAAAGTTTTTGACCTTGTTTTTATGGATATACAAATGCCTGAAATGAACGGATATGAATGTGCCAGAAAAATAAGGTCGCAGGAGGAGGGCACAAGGGTTCCCATTATCGCCCTGACAGCGGCAAACGTGATGGGCGAAAGGGAGAAGAGTATTGAGGCAGGTATGGATGATTTTATTACCAAACCGGTTTTGGAAGAAAATATAGCGGCAATAATTGATAAATGGTTGTTCAGGACGGAAGAACCTTTTGTCGATAAAGCGATAGGCCGCCCCCATTTTGACATCAACAAGCTAACGTTATATTTTGACGACGATAGCGTAAAGCTGCACGAGATTATTGGTATTGCCATTAATCAATTAAATGCTGCCCTGGGAGAGCTTGATAGGGAAATCCGGCCTGCAGATTACGAGATGGTGATTTCGTTGGCACATAAGCTCAATGGAATGTCAAGTACTGCCGGGCTAGAGAAGCTGGTGATGATCAGTGCGAAACTACAGGTCATACCTTGTTCCAATTTTGCTGCTTTCTTGCAGGCTGTGGCGGAATTAAGGGAAACCATTGCTTCCACAATTCCTGTACTGGAGAGGTATGCCGGATAAGATATCCTTCGAGTATATTCCCAAGCATGGAATCAGTAGAACAGCTGATAGGCAGGGTTAAGCCAGTGGATGATATAAATTTAAGCTTCTGTTAGCTGAAGGGTCTTCTCGCATGCCTCGGCGTATTGAGGCTGACACCAAGTAGCTGCATAGGTTCCGATCCGGGATGCGCCTGGAAAGCTCAGGATTGTCGTGTTCAAACGATTGCATTTTGGTTGAGGTTAAGATTCGATGCCCCATGATTTAGTTTAAAGAAATCAGATAAATCGAACTGTTCAACGTACTTGTTATCAAAACACAGAAGTGATTCCTTATATTTCTGTGTTTTTGAAATTGGATGAACTTTTACACCCTTTAGTTGTAGTTCAAAACTTGTAGTTGTAAACTTACAGTTTCTGGGTTCCATTTTCTAACATTATGGACTTTCCCCCCCGCTCGATGGAAAGTGATTTGCAAGCGCTTTATAGCTTTAAATGCTCAATTCGGTACTATTTATCAAGTGTTTGCATAATGCATATTTCTTTGATCACTATTTCTGATTGCATTCGTATTGTTTAATTATCCATTGAAATGTATTAACTTTGAAAGGAGTCATCCAAATAACTTTAAACATGAGGGTATTAATTGCTGAAGACGATGAGTTAATGCTCAGGACAGTCGAATTTCGTTTAAAAAAAGACGGACATGAGGTTATTCTGGCGCGTGACGGACGAGATGCGTTGCAGAAAATAGATCTATACCAGCCTGACCTGATTATTTCCGATGTGATGATGCCTTACCTCTCAGGCCTGGAAATAGTAGCTGCGGTGAGAGAAAATCGCCAAACACCAATAATTATCCTTTCTGGAATGGGACAGGAGGATATCGTACTTGAAGCTTTTCGTTTAGGTGCGGATGACTATTTAACGAAGCCCTTTAGTCCTAACGAACTTTCTGTGCGGATAAAGCGGTTTGCAGTAGTTAATCAGAGATGATTTTTTTTGAAGTACTGCTATCATTTTTCTTCACGCTGGCGATCTGCCTGATCACATTTCTTTCTTTTTATTTATTTCTTAGAAAAACCTGGAGAAGGGAATATGTTAAGTGGGACATGATGATAGATCTGTTACTTCGTAAAGCTATATTCTTTCATGAGGACAATGCCGGGCAACTGGCTTCAATTCCAGTAACCCGACGGTTAAAAGCCAACCTAAGGAACAAGAGGTTCTGTAAGCAATTTGTGAAAAAGATTATTGCAGCAAAGCGCAACATGTCGGGACGGCATGGCGAAAACCTGCGTCATTTATACATTCAGCTTGGTTTGGATAAAAAGGCACTCCGATTACTGGAAAGCCGAAAATGGCATGTGCGGGCTTATGCTATTCAGCAGATTGGAACGATGGGCCTTAAAGAGCAGCTCACCAGGATATACCGTTATACCAATAATAAAAATGACCTGGTTCGTATTGAGGCACAGATAGCCGTACTGAATCTTTTTGGGTTCGAAGGACTTCGTTTCCTTGATATAATCTCGTACCAGATGACGGAGTGGCAGCAGATCAGGCTTTTAAAAGAATTGTCTACAGTACCACAGGCCGAGTTGACGGGGATTGACAAATGGCTAACCTCCGGCAATCCGAGTGTTGTCATTTTTGCCCTTAAATTAGTCCGGAATTATCATCGATATGAGCTTTATGAGAACACTGTAAGTTGCCTCGATCATGGCGATGCCAGTGTGCGGAAACAGGCGATTTCAACATTAACCGAAATCTATACAGAAAGTACATCAGAAGAACTGCTGAGCAGGTTCGATTCCGAAACCTACAAAAATCAGATCGCTATCATGAATGCGATCGCAGTGATTGGGGGTGTGCAAAATGTTTCAACGCTGCTAGGTTACCTGGGAGCCGAGAAGCACGAAATGAAATTTGCGGTTGCGCGCGCGCTTGTCAACGGCAGTGCTATTGGCCTGGAGTGCCTGATTAACGATTCCAGATCGACAACTTACCCCTTAAGAGACATGATTCCTCAACTAAAAAGCGAGATTAAATGGTGAGCTGGCAATCGTTTTTAACAGATTTTTTTACTTATGGGCTATTAACCTATTCACTGCTACTTCTGTCCTGCTACATATTTATTGCGGTGTTTTCGATGGGGGAGATACGCAACTACCTGCGTAAAAATAGTTTTACAGATTATGGCGTGCTGGCAGGTTCCAGGCAGGCGCCAAGTATCAGTATTTTAGCGCCGGCGTATAATGAGGGGGCAAACATTATCGAGAATGTGCGGTCTTTGTTGTCCATTAATTACACCAACCTTGAAGTAATTATCATTAACGATGGAAGCAGAGATGATTCGTTATCAAAGCTGATTGAAGTTTATGATCTTTACAAGGCTGACTTTTTTATTAACGGCCAGATTGAAACCAAGGAAGTTAAAGGCGTTTACAGAAGCAGAAAAGCTGTTTACAGAAAGTTAATCGTTGTTGACAAGCAGAATGGCGGAAAGGCAGACGCCTTAAACGTTGGTATAAACGTTTCAAGCAACGATTATATTGTCTGCATCGATGTTGATTGTATCTTAGAGCAGGATGCTATTCTGAAACTGGCCAAGCCATTTTTGGAAAACACAAAAGAGCGGGTGATTGCTACGGGAGGGGTAATTCGTATTGCCAACAGCTGTATTGTGGAAAATGGGCGTTTACTCAAAGTTAAGCTTCCCAGGCAGTTCCTGCCACGTGTTCAAACGCTGGAATATATTCGGGCTTTTTTGCTGGGTCGGATGGCCTGGAGCCGCTTAAACGGTTTGCTGCTCATATCAGGCGCTTTCGGCGCATTCGATAAAGAGATCGTGATGAAATGCGGAGGATATAATCACAAAACAGTAGGTGAGGATATGGAGTTGGTAGTAAGAATGAGGCGGTACATGGAAGAACAGGGTATTGCCCACAAAGTGAGCTTTATTCCCGATCCGCTGTGCTGGACAGAGGCTCCATCGACCTTTAAAATACTGGGGCGACAGCGAAATCGCTGGACCCGGGGCACAATAGAAACCCTGCAGATGCATAAAGTTATATTTTTTAATCCCAAATACGGCCTTTTGGGTATGATTAGCTATCCATATTGGTTTTTCTTTGAATTTTTGGCTCCTTTAGTAGAGTTTTTTGGATTTATCGCTTTTATTATCCTGGCCAGCTTCGGATTGATCCAATGGTCCTTCTTTCTGAGCTTATTGCTTTTTATATTCAGCTTCGGGTTTTTATATTCAGTTTTTGCAATATTGATGGAGGTGCTCACTTATAACCAATACAAAACGAACAGAAACCTTTTGCTTTTAATTCTTACCGCATTTCTGGAGCCATTGATCTTCCATCCATTTGTGGTATGGTCGGCTATTAAAGGCAATATCGACCTATTAAGGAAGAAGAATTCCTGGGGTGAAATGACCAGGAAGGGATTTACAAAAGAAAAAGTTTAATATGATCAGCCGTTTTAAATCAGCAACCATAGTTTTTCTGCAAACCGCCCTCGTTTGGCTTATTGCTTTAATTGTGATCAGGCTTGTAGAAGTACTGGCTAATGGATTAATCCACCAATTCCCGGTTAAGCTATTAAGTTTTATGTTGTGGTCATGGCTGGCAGATCTGAGCTTTTGGCTTAAATGGCTGATTTTTGAATTTATTCTATTTGTTCCGCTGTTTTTTGTGCATGCCCAACTGGCTAAAGTTAGCTTTAAAGTATTTGTTGCCATTACCATCTTCATTCAACTGGTTCTATGCCAGTATTTCGCTACGGCCCTGGTACCCTTGGGCGCAGATTTATATGGTTACTCTTTTGCCGATATCAAGCAAACCGTTGGTGCATCCGGTACGGTAAGCCTGCCGTTAATTCTAGGTTTTTTAGGTGTGGTTGTGCTCCTGGTAGTTGTACTTAAGCGATTGCCCAACGGTATCAAGGTTCCATTATGGCTGGCCTGGACCTTACCTATACTGTCCGTTTTTTATCTGATGACCAGTGGCGGGGAGCTTTTCAAAAAAAACTTTGAAAATCTTTTTGTGAATAACCTCGCATTAAACAAGGCCGATTACTTTTTTAGCAGCTCTTATATTCACTTTTATCCGGACGATGGGGATGTGGATATTTATGCCGATGCCTACATTGGAGATTATGGCGACGGTAGTATTGCGCCCACTACTTTCAGCTACCTGGGTGGATCGGAATACCCGTTCTACCGGAAAGCGAATGATCGTGATGTGCTGACACCATTTTTCAACAAAGCCAACAGTAAACCAAATCTGGTGGTCATTATCGTTGAGGGCTTGGGCAGGGCGTTTACCAATGAAGGTGCCTATCTGGGAAATTTCACTCCTTTTATCGATTCATTAGCCAATAAAGGCCTTTACTGGAAAAACTTTTTAAGTGCTGGCGGTCGCACGTTTGCAGTGCTCCCATCTTTAATGGGATCTCTGCCTTTCGGTAAAAATGGTTTTCTTGATCAGGGACAGCAAATGCCAGATCATCTTTCTTTGTTCAGTTTACTAAAATTCAATGGCTATAAAACTTCATTCTATTATGGAGGAGACGCAAGCTTCGATAATATGGACCTGTTTCTTCAAAAGAACAGCGTGGATGAAATCAGAGACCTTAAGTCTTTTTCGGCAGGCTACCCCAAACTGCCGGCAGAAAATGGATTTTCATGGGGATATGGAGATCAGGAGCTGTATAAATACTATCTGGCAAACAGGCCTTCAAAAGCCGCTAAACCTGCAGAGCTGAACGTAATTTTAACAGTCACCACGCACAATCCTTTCCTGATTAATGAACAGGAAAAATATAATTCCAGGTTTGAACAGCGGATGACGGACTTGGGATTCGACGAAGCAAAGAAAGATAATTATCGCAAGTACAAAAAACAGTATGGCACTATTTTATATGCCGACGATGCTTTGAGGAGCTTTTTAAACAATTATAAGAAAAGGGAAGACTACAGCAATACTATTTTTGTAATTACAGGAGATCACCGGATGCCAGAGATCCCGATGAGTAACAAGATTGATCGCTATCATGTGCCCTTAATTATTTATTCTCCACTGTTAAAGCGTAGCGCGCAGTTCGCATCCATATCTACACATTTCGATGTAACGCCAAGTTTGCTCGCTTATCTTCAGTCAGGCTATGGCATAGACCTGCCCAGCGCTGTAAGCTGGCTCGGATCAGGACTTGATACTGCCCGTTCATTCAGGAATGTGCATAGTTACCCACTGATACAGACCAAAACCGAGATGGTCGATTTTATCCAGGGTTCCTATCACCTCAACGGCACATCGCTTTATCAAATAGGCGACAATATGCAGGAGGAGTTAGTAACTGATGAGGTGGGTTACGAACGCATAAAAAATGCCTTCGAAAGTTTTAAACGGAAAAATACAGGTTTGGGTTCAAAGGCCAGGGTGCTGCCTCCATCGGTAATTTTAAAATATCGGCCGAAGAAATAGCTATTTGTTGATATACTCGCGTTCCTGATCAAGGATGGTGGTCATCATCGGGCGATAGAAATTCCAAAAGAAGCTGGATCGTTCCATCGGATTACTGGTGTCGTAGAATAACCATTTGAAAGCACCAATTCCTTTGAAATAAGAGGAGGATAGGCTGACCGGGTTATCGCAGAAATCTCCGGAGAAGTAATAGAAGCGATAATCGGTTTCTTTATGCATCAACACGGCAGGAAAAACAGCACTTAGGCCATTTGCTTTCAAAAGCGCCTGCCCCTTTTGGTTAACATCCATCCGGAAGCTGGCAACCTGGGTATTAATCGCTTTGTTCGGCTGAATGACATCAAACCAGAATGCATATTTAATCTCATCGGGCAAACCCAGTACTTTTTGCCCGTATTCACCACTGATAATATGTGGCATCGGGTTTTTTAGGTCGCGGCCATCCTCCAGGATGATGACCCTGTCCTGATCGCTAACCAAAGCAATGCCAGACTTTTTAAAAGGCCAGTTGTTGTTATTTGCCCGTTTATAGTTATTAATGAGCCATCGCGGCAGTTCCTTATTTCTTGCCGTATCAAGGCTTTCAAAAAAGCGGCCTGTCCAGCCGGTCCAGTGCATGGCGAACAGATCCTCAAACTGCTTTCTGGTTTCTTGGCTTGTAGGGCTTCCTATGCTATTAAATTCTGTGATAATGAGCTTCTTTTTCTGCTTCATCTGCTTTAATAGCTCAATATCCTGGCTGCTCATCCCGCCATAAACCATTCCGGACCGTTCGTTATTATTTTTTTGGGTATACCATTCGTTTCGGTAAATGCCGTAGGTATCCGTAAAATAAACCAGGTTAACATCCTCACTTAATTGCTGTAGCTGATCATGGTTAAACCGCTCCAGTCCCTTCAGGCGGAATTTTTCTCCCTCCAAAGGGAAGAAACCAAAATAATCGTGGTCAATTTTATAAAATTTGCTTGCTGTTTTCGTTAGTTTCTCATGATTTAGAATCCATAGGAAGGAGATATGTTCCTGTCCTGCAGGTGTAAGAACTGTTTTATCGATTATGGCAGCAACCATTTTGGTTCTGGGGCTTAAATACCAGCAGAGCCACATCGTTAATGGAATGCCGGCGGCAACAGCCAGAACAATCCATAGTTTCTTTACCTTGCTTGTCATTAGAAACGTCTTATGTAGCCAATCCCGAGATCAAGTTGATTCCCTTTGGTGTCAGGCCTGTATTCCTGGTTCTCCAGCCCGAGGTTAACGATGAGGATATTAAGCGATTTAAACGCTTTTCGGTAACCGAGCGTGATGTTGTTTGATCGAAGCTTGTAAGCCGTGTTTCCAATTAAAACATTGTTTTGTGGGTCATCTGGTGATAAACCAGTGCCCAGGCGAAGGCTAAAATAATCATCGGCACCACCGAAATAGTACCGGGTGGTCAAGGCGAACGATTGAGAGACCTGGTCGTTGGAAGGGGTTAAAAAAGTCCTGAAATTAAACCAGAAGCTTTTGTAGTATTTTCCTACTGACGCGGTATAGCTCCAGGTTGATTCGCCAAAGGTTAAATAGCGGAATCCGGCTTCTACTTCAAAGCTTGCCGGTAGGTTTGCATACAATGAAAAGCCTGCACGGTAATGAGGAAACACGCCAACCTCGCTAGAGTATCCGCCACTGATGTAGGCCTGGAAGGTGTCTGATATGCGCGGATACGCGTCAACCTCGAACTGAAGGCCGTTGCGGTTAAAACGGTTCGCATAGTTTACTCTTCCGGTAACAGAGCCCAATTTGGTTTGCCTGCTATAGTCTATACTCACAATGTGCCAGGGATCATCGAATTGTTTATCGAAGTATACAAAGTCGTAATTGAGGCCTATTTTGTTTTTGGAAGAATTTTCCCTAACCCGTGCGGCAAGTGTGCGTGCCTCGGTAAGGTTGGGCGATCGTTTTAGTACCTCTTCAATAGTTGCATTCGCCTCGGTCCATTTTTTTAAGCTGTTGAGTATTTTAGCTTTCAACAGCAGGAGCTCATCGTCTGTAGGATGGAAGGTAAGACCTTTATTCACGTTGAGCAGGGCCTTTTCATTATTGTCTTCCCAAAATTCGAGGGTAGAATTAGCAAGGTGTGCATCTTTGTTATCGGGCTGTTTTGCCAAAACCAGGGCGAAAGCTTGCCTGGCACTATCCGGTTGCTTGCTCCAGGTGTAAACCCTGCCTAAAAAAATCCTGATATCTGCATAATCCGGACTTTCAGCCAAGGCCTTTTTGCTGAGTGCAATGGCCTTAGGATAGTCTTTTGATTCGAAGGCTGCAGTTCTTGCCTGGGTAAACAGCTCGTCTGCACTGCCTTGCTGCGCTTTCGAGAATTTGGATAATACCAGGGCCAATAATAACAATGAATAAAATTTGGGCTTCATGATAGCATAAACTAGATTTTTAGCAGACAGAAAATTACGCATGGCGTTGAGGAAGTTCAATGCGGAATACTGTTCCCTGTCCTTTTTCAGAGGTGATGAACATTTCACCCTTTAGTTTATCGATGAGGTGTTTTACCAGCGATAAGCCAAATCCGTAACCTTTCTCACCTCCGGTGCCTTGTTTTGTGCCAATGCCTCCTGTTAAGATTTGCACAATTTCGTCTTCCGTGATCCCGACTCCGCTGTCGGCAACCACGATACTTAAAATATTTGTTTCCGGCTTCACCGCCACATCCAGGTCTACGGTTATTGTCCCACCGCTGGGGGTGAATTTTACTGCATTAGAAATTAGGTTCCCATTAATCTGCAGCAGCTTGTTTTTTGAAAAAACGATATTTTTTTTGTCTGGGTTAATATTGATATTCAGATTGATCTTTTTGCAGGTTGCCTGCGGTTCGTAAAGCTCCTGAAGCTTGGTGCGGAAACTGCTGAGGTCAAATTCATTGACACCTGGAGCTCTCACTTCATCATTATCGGAAAGTATTTCGTCGGCAAGATCTAAAATTGATTTACTTCCACTATGAATTAATTTGATAAACTCAATTACCTGATCTAAATTGGCACTTTTTCCTTGCTCAGTAATTATTTCAGATAAACCTATTATCCCTGCAATGGGTCCGCGGATATCGTGAGCAACTTTTTTGGTTGATTCTTTAAGATCTTTTAAATTATTTTGCAGCAACTCCATGGTCTGATAGGTTTTTATCCTGTTCATGATCTCTGCAGCAATGATCTTCAGTAGCTCGATCTTCTCCGGGCTCAGTGTTTTCAATCCGGTATCCAGCACACAAAGGGCACCGATGTTTAATCCGTCGTTATCCTTAAGTGGTACACCAAAATAATAGCGAAGGGACAGCGGAGCACCGACATAGAAATTTTTATTGAAGCGGTCATCTGCCGAAAGATCCGGTACCTCGAACTGATCATTTTGTGTAATCGTGTATTGACATACAGACTCTTCCCTGGTCATCTGATGTAAATCAAGGCCACGTCTGCCTACCGTCCACTGGGTATAGGCGTCGATGAGGTTAACCAATGAGATTTCTGTGCCAGCTACTTTCGCGGCCAGATGGGTAAGGTCTTTAAAACTTTCAGACAGGCTTCCGTAATCAATATCGAGATCGGACAACCTTAAAAGCCTTTCGGATTCATTATATGGTACAGGATAATTTATTTCAGACATGGGCTATGTTTCTAATGTGGAAATGACCATTTGCATTATACTAGGCGTACTATTGTTATATCAAAGACATGCCGAAGTTACGGTTTTGATGGCAAAAATTCAGGAACACAACCTATATGTTTCTTAATTATATTCTTATAAATAGGAATGGCAGAATATTGAACAGGGATATCTTATGGGACCTAAGGTCCGTACTTCCGAAAAGAAATTGCTATCGCATCTGGAATCATTTCAACCAAAAACCATTTTGGTTTCACTTTCACTAGCACGGTAAAAACCGACCATTTGGCGCATCACTTATGGTTTTGCGTTTGATCGGAGTTTATTCTAAAGAAGGATGGTACCCGTATTTCTCCCTTAATTTCCGTTATTAGTTAAGATCCGGTAATATATGGGACAACTGATCTTATCTCGATAATGAGTTTTAGATACATTTCTATGATGCGGAACAACCATAAATTCTTAATTTTTAAGCTATTAAATACAAAACCTGCAAGTATCATAGTAGTTGCAGGTTTTAGCTGTTACCAAAACAAAGGCTTGGATTCAGTTTTCCAAAAAATTATCCTGAATTCCTCTGAATGGTTGCCGTTTCTTATGGTATGGCTGTCCTGGCCCTCGCCCAGGTGGAGCTTATGGAGCATTCCGGAGTGGGAGCCCACCCAAAGGGTCTGCTCGTCGTTGGAAATAGCCATGCCGCTGATGCTAGAGCCTAAATGGTGCCTCCATAAGGTTTTTCCATCGTTGTCAATTGCCCTGATGTAGCCATACGCATCGCCAAGGATATAATATGTGGAGGCCGCTACTCCCGAATAAATGCGTATTCATGGCAATATCATTAATCTTAAGGATTTAAACGGGAAAAAGGTTTTCCTGACGTTTTATCGCAATGTCGGCTGCCCGGTATGTAACCTCCGCTTTCATCAACTGCTACAACTTGAAGAACAGTTCCGTGCTCATGATATCGTTGTACTTGCTGTGTATGAAAGTAATACCAGTAATCTAAAACGATATGTGGATGGGGAAAATTACTACACGGTAATGATCGGTAATCCTGATTTTGATCTTTATGAAAAATACGGAATAGAACGTAGTACGATCAAATTGTTATCATCTATCTATAAAGGTGTGATTGGAAAAGCTGAACGGGGGAAAAAACTATTTAAACATAAATTTGACCAGGATGGCCATGCCAATTTAATGGGGGGGAATTTCTAATCAACCAAAAAGGCGTGATCGAGACTGCATATTACAATCAGTTCATTGGTGATCATCTACCTATAAAGGATATTAGGGAATTTGTAACGGGTAGCTCAACTTAATGATTTTCCCAGATTCGAGCTTACCGGAGCTGACGTAAACACGTCAGCTTTCTTGGATCAAGTATTCCACCCTGTAAACAACCTTCCTCTTCGATCTTCCCCCACTTTTCTAACATATTATGTACTTACGGGAATCTCAGCAATGATGCGGAGTTGCTGTGTGTCAGGATCATATTGCGCTATATGGATTTATTAAACGAAGAAGACATCAATAGAATCGTCAATGATGATGATTAACGCGGAATCAGTGGATAGTTTTGCTGAAATACCCAACTATGGTGTCTAAAATAGTATATCTTTGTTTTTTTTAAGAAAAATTTTGTGGTTTAACAGTGGAAAAACTAATCCAATTCCTTAACATCTATCGATCTATTTCAGATGCAGAGGCTGAAGTGATAAGCCGCCACTTTGTACAAAAACATTTCAAAGAATCTGAGTATTTGTTTGTCTCCGGGAACGTTTGTAATAGTTTTTACTTTGTAATTGATGGAATTTTAAGGATTGTAGCCATTAATGATAAAGGCATCGATATCACCTACTATTTTATAAAAAAGGGACAATTTTGCACAATACTGGATAGCTTTAATAATGGCAGTATTTCCCAAGACGGGATACAAGCTTCATCATCGGTGAATGTCCTGGAAATTACAAAGAAAGATCTTCGAAAGCTCTGTGAAATCCTGCCGTTTGTGGGCGAGTTGATTAGCCAGATCAACCAGCAGAGGTTGCTAGAAAAAATACGATTAAAAAACATCTATTCAGGCGAAAATTCGACTAATAGGTATAAACTGTTCCTTGCCGAACAGCCTGGTATCATTCATCGCGTACCCTTAAACCATGTTGCTTCTTATCTGAATGTTACTCCCCAATCCCTTAGCAGAATTAGAAGAACTATAAGATAGTGACCGCATAGATTAATATTTTGATTAATTTTTGAAGGTTTTCACTTTTTACCATTTGGTAATGGGCATTTGTTGATGTATGCAGAACTTTGCAGACATAATCAAATCAATCATGTCAAACACGAAAAAATCTTTAAAAGGGAAACGAGTAATTTTGATGGGCGCAAGTTCAGGAATCGGATTTGCTACTGCAAAGGCGGCAGCTGAAGAAGGTGCAAATATAGTTATCGTTTCAAGTAATCAGCTAAGAATTGATAAAGCTCTTACTGAACTGCCAGCAGGCAGCGAGGGTTATGCCGTTGATTTAAGTAAAGAAGAGAACATTAAAAACTTTTTTAACGAAGTTGGTAAATTCGATCACCTTGTATTCTCGGCCGGGGAAAACCTTACATTGAGTAATATTGGCGAAACGAATATTGAACAGGCTCGCGATTTCTTTACATTGCGCTTCTGGGCTCCATTCGCTGCTATCAAGTACGGCTCAGCATCAATCAATGAAGGCGGATCAATCTCTCTAACCAGCGGTACAGCAAGTGCACGTCCAAGTGCCGGGTGGTCAGTGGCTTCAGCAATATGCGGTGCTATGGAAGGCTTTGTTCGGGCGATAGCAGTTGAACTTGCACCTATTCGGGTTAACTGTGTTGTTCCAGGTGTAATAAATACTCCGCTTTGGGACAGTATGCCAGAAAGTGATCGCGAGGAACTTTACCAATATGTGAGCAACTCTGTATTGTTAAAAAGAATTGGTGAACCTGATGATGTTGCGGAAGGCTTTATATATCTAATGAAGCAAAAACACGGTACAGGTCAAAGCTTATTGATTGACGGCGGAACGCTTTTAGTTTAGGCAAATTTTATCCTACCGTCAAAAAACAAGGGATTATTTGACTAAATATCATGAAAAAGGCCGCTCAGATTATGGATACAAACAGATTCAGTCCCTGCCTTACTTCAATCTAATTAACCCAATGCTATACCGATATGCTTTTATTGTATGGAGATCATCCGGTACCAATTCAATCTCTGCCGTGTATTCCCTTACGGCGGGCCTGCACGACAATCACGATAACAAGAACCAGGTTGATGAGCAGGCTGCAGGAAAAATCTCCTGGTGTGCGATTCTCATCTCCTTGTCCTGGGGACTGGCCATAGGAAATAAACGGCATAAGACAGCTGACAACTATAAACGATAACAATAATATCAAGGGGTGAGAAAAAAAAGTTCCACTGGCTTTCGCAGAACTCGGATATTTGCGGGCAGGATAATTTTTCATATACATTTGGTCAGGTATATAGTGAAGTCGTGAGAGTATGGGTACAAAATCCCGGATAAATGTTGCGCAAAATGATTGAGATACCTGGGAATCGCTGACTTCCTGATGCAGAGCTCGGTAGTGGTCCCTGAACTTTTTCAATATGAATTTCCTGTCTTCCGAAGGAATGGCGCACCAGCTCTGGGTGGCTGTCCTCAGGCTGTTCAAATGAAACTTATCCGGAGGTAATATGTTGCAGAGTTCATCCAGTGTTGGATGTATAGCATTTTGTGATCTGGTTGTCAGGTTTTCATTTGCTTTGCGTTGTGATATGATTTGCTCCAGTTTTTTTTCCAGTTCATTTTTGATCTGCAAATCGATGTTCGGGCGGGGCTCTGGCCTCACGAATTGCCGCGTCAGACCACTAGCAATGGGCTGACCACTGGGTATTTTTTCAGAAATGATAACTTCAGCAAGTAGAATTCCTTTTTGATCCGGGATAACTCCAGTTTTTAAATTTTTCATGGCTATTTTTTTAATGGAATGAATCAAAGTTCCACAGAAATCTAAGCCAGGTAAATGATTTTTCATAAGAAAAAGCCTTGATGTATGTCAAGAAGATCGTAGGCATATATATTTTTGAGACTGTCCATGCAAACGGATCTGTGTTTGGGACAGCTGAAGAATTAGTGGGAAAGCTGCTTGATAATTCTTTTTGTTAAGGACTAGCTATTATTCATCACATCCTATCTTTCTTAAGCGATTCGTTTGGTAAGGAACCTTACTCCAAAGTAAGTACTTGTTAATATGAAATTAAGAACGAACTTTGTAATTGAATCAACCCTTAAAAATTATATTATGTCGAGAAATGTTGAAATTGCCCAGTCGTATTTTAATGCCGTTGCAAAAGGTGACTTTGAAACTGTTGGCTCATTGTTGTCGGACGATGTCGTGTGGCACCAGCCGGGGAAAGGCACCCAGTCAGGAACCTATTCCGGCAAACCGGATCTTTTTGCCCATTTGGGAAATTTCATGAAATGGAGCAATGGCACATTCGCAATTGATAATATTGAATACATCACTGGTAACGGTCAACTGGTTGCGGCATCTATAAACTTCAAGGCTGAAAAAGGAGACAAGTCAATGTCGATGAAAGGAATTGACTTGCTGCGTATAGAAGGTGGAGTCATCAAAGAGGTATGGTTGTTTTCTGAAAACATTGATACTGAAGATGAATTTTGGACAAGTGCTGCTGAAAGCTGAGAGACTTGACTTTTCAAATTTTCTTGGGGTGCACTGTGTTTCAGAAGGTCTCGATGAGCTATAGGTAGTAAAAAGCAATTTCCCAGGAGTTCTTTTCTGTAGACGGTACGATGGACTGCCGTAGATGGAAATTCATAAGTGGGCGATGTAAAGTGACGAACAGTTGTCCTTTGAAGATGCATTTTACTAACGCCCACTGATGTATTCCGAATATCCGCCGTAAATGTTTATATTTATTTGTTTTATAAAGTATTGTATATATTTTTGTTTTCATAGGCAAACCAAATATTCTCTGAGAAAACGTTTTTAGCTTCATTTGCTGTCTTAGCAGAGCTTAATCGAAAAAGCTATATGAGATTTCTGGAAAACATTAGGCAAATAATTCCTTATGGGACAGTTTAATAGCGACGACGAACTGATTCGGCTGATCTCCAAAGGAGACCGGGAGGCGTTCGCCCATGCTTACAGGACTCATATTGAAAACTTGCACGGGTTCATTTTTAGTATTTGCTATGACAAAGAGCTCACCGAAGAAATCCTGCAAAATCTGTTTTTGAAAATTTGGGAAAACCGGGCAGAAATGGAACATATCCTTGCCCTGAAACCGTATTTATTCAAGTGCGCTAAGAATCAGCTACTGAATCACTTCAAAAGAGAAAAGGTCCGCGAGAATGCCTTGAAAATTATAACTGATCGATCTGAGCTTTTTAAAAATACGACTGAGGACGGATTTGCTTACAAGGAGTATTATGCTTTGGCAATGGACGCCATTAATTTACTCCCTGAAAAGAGAAAAATGATTTTTAAACTTCGTCTCCATGATGAACAATCACTGGATGAGATCGCTGGACACCTGAAAATATCTAAATCAGTAGTTAAAAAACAGCTCTATAGTGGTATCAGTTTTGTCCGGAAGTACCTGCTTAAAAACGGTGAGATTGTTGCCTTAGTGTTTTCTACATTTTTTAGCTAAATTAATTTTTAACCGAGGGGGTCTTTTATCAGTTCTGATTGTCTTAGCTGATATGAGCCAGAATATTCCTGAATTTTTCGAAAAACTAAAGAATAATCAACAAACACCTGAGGAACATCGTGCCTTTTCAGATTGGCTCAGGAATGCTTCACCCGCTGAAATCGATAATGTGGTGAAAGAGTTTGGCGAACATTTCGAGCACCTCGCCGCCAAACCTTTTTCCGGAGATGAAAGACTTTTTTCTTTGATTGAACAACGGATTGACCAGGCATCGCTTTCTGAAAATGAAAAGAAGATATCCTTGAAAGCCCCACGGGTAACTTGGTGGCTCAAAGCAATTTCAGCTGCTGCTTGTCTGGCCGCTGCCGTCTGGTTACTATTCCCCCAACAACAGATCCCCGATGCTATAAACCAGGAGCTCGCCACTGAAAGTAAGAATCCGATTTTACCAGGAGGAGACAAAGCTGTTCTAGTGCTTCAGAATGGACGTAATATCATTCTTGATGGGAGCCAGGATGGCACCATTGCTATTGAAAATGGTGTAAAGGTTGATAAATCCGATGATGGTGAGTTGCGGTACACAGGCTTGGGATCTAAAGGAGTTTCTTTTACTAATCTTTCCTATAACCTATTAAAAACACCTCGGGGTGGGCAATACAGGTTAGTCCTTTCCGATGGTACTAAGGTTTGGCTTAATGCGCAGTCTTCTATCAGGTATCCTGCAAAATTTGCCCCTCACAGCAGGGTCGTTGAGCTCAAAGGGGAAGCGTATTTTGAAGTTAGTAAAGATAAAAACCGGCCGTTCCGGGTTAATATAAATCATACCTCAATAGAAGTGCTGGGCACCCATTTCAACGTAATGGGCTATAGCGATGAGACAGGTGTAAAAACCTCTTTGCTGGAAGGATCCGTTAAGGTCAGCAGCGGTTCACAAAGCAGGCTAATTAAGCCCGGCGAGCAGGCGCTGTCGGACCATTTTGTTAGAGTATCTGAGGCGAATGTAAACGAGGCTGTGGAATGGAAAAATGGAAATTTCAATTTCGCTCATGAAAAAATAGAGTCCATTATGCGAAAAATTGCCCGCTGGTATGATATCAGTGTAGAGTATCAAGGTAAAATTGCTGATGTAAGCTTTGTAGGCACAATACCCCGCTCACAAAGTATTCACACTGTGCTTAATTATCTGGAGCTGACCGGAGTGGTGCATTTTAAAATTCAGGGAAGGAGGATTACTGTTATGCCATAAGATCTACCTTTGGCCATGTCTGATAAACCGGGAAGCGCTGTCACGCTTACCCGGAAGTGTCTGGGACAATCGGCTTCATAAATTACCCTACTAACCAATTTAAACCCAAACAATCAAATGTATGAAATTTAATTTTCAAACAGGATACTGGCGTGCGGCCATTATCCCTAAAACGCTGTTGATAATGAAACTAACCCTTGTTTTATTGATCTCCGTATTCTTACAGATTTCCTATGCGAGCTATGGACAGAAAGTGACCATAAAAGGCAAGCACATTCAAACCGAACAATTTTTCAGGGAAATACAAAGGCAGACTTCTTATAAAATCCTTTATGCTGCTGAAATGCTTGAGGGATTAAAAAGCACCGACCTGAATTTAAAAAATGTCTCTTTGGAACAAGCACTCGATGCCTATTTTTCAGGTAAGCCAATTGGCTACACGATAAATAATAATGTCATTGTTATACGGCAGAAAACCGTGCCGGTTGAAAACGGCCTTAAAAGAGATCCCGTTACCATTTCCGGTAAAGTAACGGATGAAAAAGGAGCACCCTTGCCAGGGACAAGCGTAATGTTGAAAGGATCTTCACAGGGGACCAATACGGATACCCAGGGAAATTATACTTTAAAACTAAGCGATAACAAAGGGGTTCTGGTTTTCAGCTCCATCGGCTACCTGACCACCGAGATTGAGGTGCCGGGAAATACTTCTACGCTCAATGTTACCTTAAAAGAGGAACTTAAAAACTTAACGGAGGTCCTGGTTGTCGGCTACGGCACGCAAAAGAAAATTACCGCTACGGCTTCTGTTTCTACAGTAGCCGGAACCGAACTTGCTAAAGCACCGGTCGCTAACATCACTGGCTCACTTGCTGGTAGGGTTGCCGGAATCGGTACACGTCCAAATGGCGGTGTGCCAGGACAGGATAACGCAAACATCTTCATCAGAGGTGTAGCCACTACTGGTAACAATGCCGCACTCATCGTCATTGATGGAGTGATCAGGAGCAACATCAGCCAGGTTGACCCGAATACCATAGAGACGGTCAGTGTACTTAAGGATGCGGCCGCGGTGGCCCCGTACGGACTGGGTGGTGCAAATGGAGTGATTCTGATCACCACCAAACACGGAAAGGCTGGCTCAACCTCCCTGAGTCTGAATAGTTACTACGGATTTCAGCGGCCTACTTTCGCACCAAAAATGCTGAATGCAGTAGATTACATGACCCTTAAGAATGAAGGTGACCTCAACTCGGGACTTCAGCCGCAATTCGCCCAAGATCTGATTGATAATTACGAAAGACTTCATGCGGAAAATCCTGACAGATATCCAAATAGCAACGCCCAGCGCGAGATCGTGAAGATCAATACGCCTCAGCAAAATTATAACCTCCAGCTTTCTGGTGGGACTGACCGGATCAGGTACTATGCCGGTCTCAATTTTTTCAGACAGGAAGGGATTTATGATCCGCTTGCGTACAACAGGTATAACTATAATGTGATGCTTGATGTGGACGCTACTAAGACCACCAAAGTCACCCTTTCACTCAACAATACCATTGAAGATAACCAAACAGGTCCAAATCCGAATGGGATTTCTTACATACCAACAAGAGCGCTGTTTTACAGCAATGGACTATGGGGAGAATCGGGAGGATCATCACCGATCGCTGATCTGATGAGCGGAAGTTACAGCCGGGTCAAAAGGAATCAGGCACTCAATAGCTTAAGTGTCGAACAGCAATTACCATTCGTTCCTGGATTGAGCATAAAGGGGGTATTCAGTTATGACCCGTCTTATTCAGAGGACAAGGGCTGGTCACGTCCGGGATATTACTATCTCTATAATCCGGCAGTGACTCCAGCGACGTATACCAGAACATTGCAGGGAGATGGCATCACCTCGCTTTCCCAGGGATATTCTAAAAATCAGAATTTTACTTATCAGGGGCTGATCAATTACCACAGGACTTTTGGTAACCATGATTTAACCGGTTTGATTGTTGCTGAATCCAGGAATGGAATATCCAGCAACTTAAATGCTTCCAGAAGGGGATTTAGCGTAAATGTAGATGAACTTAACCTGGGCACCTCGAACCGTCTGAATTTTGACAATGGGGGATCATCGGCCACCAGCAGCCAGCTTGGCTATGTTTATCGCCTGGACTACGGATATAAAGGAAAGTATCTGATTGGCGCCACCGGAAGATATGATGGACATTATTATTTTGCTCCAGGAAAAAGATGGGCGTATTTTCCAGCTTTTTCAGCAGGATGGCGTCTGTCAGAAGAATCCTTTATCAAAAATAACCTGAATTGGGTTGACAACTTAAAGCTGAAAGGTTCCTGGGGTAAATCCGGTAACCTTGCGGGCTCGGCCTTCCAGTATCTTTCCGCCTATAGTTTATATGGAAATGCATATGCCTTTGGTACAGGCAATCTAGTACAGGGCTCATTTGTGCCGCTTGAGGCAAATACAAATATCACCTGGGAGAAATCAACCAAGTCAAATATAGGTTTGGAGTTATCGTTCTGGAAAGGCAAACTGACCATGGACGCGGATGTGTTTCATGAGAAAAGGTCCGGTATGCTTTTGGCGCCGGCAATCACTGTTCCGGTGGAATACGGTTTGAGTCTTGCCCAGGAAAATGCAGGTGTAATGAGCAACAGGGGACTGGATTTGACCGTTGGCACGAATCATAAGTTTAGCAACGGGATTCTTTTTGGTGCTACAGGTACTTTCTTGTATGCAAAAAATAAGCTTGAACAGGTTTTCGAAACTCCTGCAACCAGAAATAACCCAAACCGTAGTCGCACAGGAAGACCTCTTGGGACGCCTTTCGGTTATCAGGCGCTTGGCATATTCCAGACTTCGGATGATAAGAATGGTGACGGAATCATTAATGCAACTGACGGGTACACCATTACCCAGTTCGGAGCACTTCATCCTGGAGATGTGAAATATGCAGACCTCAATGGGGACGGTAAAATAGACGCAAATGATGAAACTGTTGTTGGCGACCCATTGTATCCTGCGATAACCTACGGTCTGAACCTGAATGCCTCATGGAAGGGCTTTGATGTGAACGTATTTTTCCAGGGCGCTGGCAAAGCGAGCCTGAATGTTCAGGGGTACCAAACGGTTCCCTTTAGGATCAACAATACCAACACCTCTTATGAATACTTTGATAACAGATGGACACCAGATAATCAGAGTGCAAAATATCCCAGGGCATATGCATCAAAGAACACCAACAACACAACAAACCCAGTTAACGGAGATGGTTTTGGGGATTTTTCATCTTCGTTGTGGATGGCCAGTACCGATTTTGTAAGGCTGAAGACAGCGGTGATAGGATACACTTTTCCTGCCGCACTGAGCAAACGCGCAGGCATGCAGAACTTGAGGGTATATGCATCCGGACAAAACATCTTTACCGGTGGAGGTCTGGGGTTCATGGATCCTGAGACTGGATTTTCGCAGCGTGAGGAAGCTTACCCAGTACAAAAGACCTTCATATTCGGATTGCAGGTTACATTCTAATAAAAGCAGATTAAGACATGAAAACATTTAGAAAATATAGCATTACGTACAGCTTCCTTATGATGGGTGTGCTTGTACTCTCCATATTGGCGTCCTGTAAAAAGGGTTTCCTGGACAATGAGAATAAAAGCGCAATCGCAGGTGATACCCAGTGGAATGACGAATCAAGCGCAGACCTGTTTTTAAATGATATCTACGGACAAATAAACAATCTGGGCAGTACACCTGATCCGTTGGATAGTTTTACAGATGATAATGATGGCGGTCCTTACTGGAAGTCATGGCGCTGGAGACAAGGTATTATTGGCCCGAGCGTGGAAGGCGGTGCACCTATGAACAATGACGGCGATGCTTCCAATTATAGCAACTGGTCTTCGGTATACACCAAAATCAGGCGCTGCAATACCTTTATCAAGGAAATAAATGCCCACGCCACCAGTTATTCAGAGGCTTACAGGAAAAAGAGAATCAGTGAGGTTAGGTTTCTCAGGGCGTTTTTTTATAGCTACTTGTGGATGCACGTCGGCGGACTGGCTATCATTACCGAGCCTCAGGACCGCAAGACAGACAGTGAAGATCAGCTGTACAAGTCAAGAAGTACTTTTGAGGAGACTTTTAATTTTATTGACAAAGAACTTGACGAAATAGTAAATGAAGGTTCGCTGGAGATAAAGTATAACTCTGGTGCCGCCGATGCCGGAAGGGTAACGCTCGGGGCAGCTCTGGCGCTTAAGGGATGGGTTGAGCTTTTTGCTGCCAGTCCTGCCTTTAATACAGGATCACCCGTAGTGGGTGCTGATCCGGATAAATTTTATTCGTTTGGTAGCACCGATGCCGCAAGGTATGCCAAGGCAGCTGCGACAAATAAAAAATTTATCGACAGCTACGCAGCCAATTATAGCCTTTTCAATAACCTCACCACCCTTTTCTCTGAACCTGCGGAATACAATTCGGAAATTATCTGGGACAGACAAACTGTACGAAACACGGGAGGGACCATCGGCGGAGACATCAATCTATTTGGAGGCCCTGTTTTTATACTGGATCAATATTATACCTGGGGGAATTATAATCCTACGCAGGAACTCGTTGATGAGTTTAAGATGAGCAATGGCCTGCCAATCACTGCGCCAGGATCTGGATATGACCCGCAGAAGCCTTATGTAAATCGTGAACAGCGCTTTTATGACTGGATTGTTTATGATGGCGCGCCATACAAACAGAATTGGATGCCTTCAGCGGATGTGATCTACACCAGAATAGATAAAGTGAATCCATCCAAAAACGAGATTGATTTCGGTTCCTCGGACGTATCCAATACAGCCTATTATTTCAAGAAGAGGCTAAACCCAGATATGATCCCATCTGGTGGCAGATCCGACGGACAAAATTATGTGTATTTCCGGTATGCAGAGGTGTTGCTTAACTATGCCGAAGCTCAGAATGAAGCGGTAGGTCCGGACGGGTCGGTTTACGCTGCAATAAACCAAATCCGGGTGCGCGGGAAGTTGCCTACACTTGAAACAACTTATGGCGGGCAGGTCCTCACTCAGGCGCAGATGAGACAAATTATCCGCAATGACCGCCGGGTAGAGCTATGCTTTGAGAACAAAAGATGGTATGATTTGGTTCGCTGGCGAATTGCAGAGGATGTACTCACAAAAGACCTCCATGGGATGAAGATCAGCAACACTGTTCCCAACAATAATGGCGGTGTGTGGAAATACGAAGTAGTACCTTTAAACCATCCCCATGTGTTTACCACCAGAATGTACCTGAACCCGATTCCACAGAATGTAATCGATCAGAACCCTAAAATTAAACAGAACCCGAATTATTAACATCCGATAACAAGTAAAATATGAAATTTATCTCGCTGCTGGTGTTGGGCACGCTGATCACTGCGACCTTAAATGCCCAGGAAGTTGACTATGGAGCCGACCAGGCCAATAAGAGAAATATTCCCGCTCCAAATCTCCTTGGCGGGAGGACAGATTATGATTATCTCTCCCTGAAAGACCATCCTTCCCTAAGCGGTGTACCACTAGGTGGAATAGGAGTTGGCAACGTTCAGTTTGCACCTAACGGACGTTTTGTTCGGATTGGCATGAACAACATTCATGTTCCGATTCCCAGAAGCTCAGCAGCTTTTTTTGCTTTATGGAGTAACAATTCAAAAGGGACTTCAGCCAGAAGACTAGTAATTGATTCAGCGGCACAGTATGGCATGAAAGGTGTAGCGCATACCACCTTTACCGGACTTTTCCCCCAGGCGACGTTGTCGCCGGGGGAAAATGATTCCGGGGTCAAAACTTCCATCCACGCATGGTCTTCCCTTATTCCTCATGATGTTAAGAATTCTTCACTTCCTGTATCTTTTTTTGAAGTGACGCTGAAGGCGAGTGAAAAAGGTGAGTATGCGATTGCCTTTGCTTGGGAGGATTTTATCGGCAGGGGCATTAAAGAACCGAAGTCACTTGAAGGACTTGAAGGACAGATTCTTGCCAAGGGCCAGTTAATGAATGGAGAGGCCTGGCCGGAAATGAAAGCCGTTCAAACCTATAGTGATGCTTATGAAGTGGCAGGGTACAATGGAATAAGGCAGTTCTCCGGGAGTGAAATCATTCCCTTAAAGGCGACTTTTCAGAATTATGTCAGCCAGGTCGCCATTCTGGCCCAGCAGGGTAAGGGTAGAATCAGCTCGCTTGGCGCTTTTGATATTCAAAACGGGGCGGAACAATGGGCTTCCTTTGTACAGACAGGCTTGTTTGACGGCGCCCGGGCCGGAGTTTTAAGCACACCAGGAAAAAACCGGTCAGCAAGCGCGGTGTCGGTGAAGGCTTCTCTGGAAAAAGGCGAAACAAAGACCTTCCGCTTCATGCTGGTATGGTATTATCCGGAACTTAAGATTGACAAGAAGACAGCACCACCGGGATCCTATTGGGGCGGCGGTAGTGATTATGGAAGGTATTTCCACAATTATTTTAGCAGCCTGTCGTCACTGGCGGAGTACAGTATCAAAAACCGTGAAATGCTATTAGAAAAAACTCAGGAATGGCAGAAGCCGGTGATGAATGCAACATATCCCGACTGGTATAAGTTCAAACTTATCAATAGTGGCTATGTCATTTACACCAACATGATCCTCAATAAGAAAGGCGACGTTACTGTAAACGAAGGCGGCATGGGTGGACTGGCCGGTACAATGGATCAACGCATTAGTTCCCACCCTTTTTACCAGAAATTTTTTACCAAGCTAGACCGTTCAGAAATGGAAATTTTTGGTGACGCCCAGGCTTTTGATGGAAGTATTAACCATTTTATTGGTCACTATTATGGTGGATTAGGTACGGTCGGGGGAAGGGTACCCACAGAAAACCATTGGATGCTGGACAATACCGAAGGGTGGATCATACAGATTGCAAAAGATTATGAGCAAACTGCCGATACTGCATATCTTAAACGCTGGTCAGCCCGGATAAAAGACGGGATGAAGTTCTTAAAGAGTAAAATGCCACCGGGAGTGGAAATTCCGGTAGGACCGACTACCTATGACGATTTCAGCCATCCTCCGATTTACAGCTACGGAGCAGGCATGTATCTAGCTTCGCTCAAAGCAGCGGCAGTGATTGCCAGGGCGCTGGAGGACAACGCCTGGGAGCAGGAGTGTACAGCACAGTTTGAAAGGACACAAAAGGATGTGTTGAGAATGCTCTGGAACGGCCGTTTCTTCGCTTATGGCTGCGAGATAGATGGGACTGGAAGGAAAGATAATATTTTATTCACAGGCCAGCTTGCGGGGCAATTTATTAGCCGCTATTGCGGTTGGGGCGATATTTTTCCGCTACAGGTAACCCAGGCGTCACTGGTATCGCAGTTTAAGATTTCCCTCTCAAAGACACCGGATTACTATGCCAACAAAGTGTGGGATATTAACCTGGGGCATGGGATAGACCTAAAAGGCTCTCAATGCTGGCCATTTTATTTGGAAAGTTATACCGGATACCCGGCCCTGCAGGCAGGTTATACGCAGGATGGAATGGATATCATGAAACACATACAACTGGTGCATTTAAGGAAAGGACTGACCTGGAGCCAGAACCTCTGGAATCCGGGAAATATCACCTATATGACAGCGCCTGTCACCTGGTTCTCAACGGATGTTTTATTGGGCGCAGGACTGAATCTGCCAAAAGGGGAGTTGAGGTTAGCACCGATTTCATTGGGTGATGCGGTCACCGTACAGCCACTCTTTTTTCCTGATTTCTGGGCTAATGTAAGGATAGACCGGAAAAAGAAGACAGTTTTCCTGGAAATACTGAAAACTTTCGGAGCCAAGAATTTATCCTTAAGCAAGCTGGTGATTGAGGTGGCGGGGGAATCTGCAGATGCACGCAAGGTACATTCATTTCCTTTGTTTCAAATTCGTGAAGGTCAGCAGCTGAATCTGACCCCTTTTTATACTGAACTACTCTCAGAGAAGAAGCAACCGGCAGTATTGCCAGTGGCAGACAAAACTGAATTTAAACTTTGGAATCTCAAATAGTGGTGCGGAACGACATTGATGGAGATTAGTTCTTCTCTTAATGTTTTAGAGTAGCTTGTATACGGTAAAACGTAACTAAATTGAGCCATATAGCCGGCTTAGAATTACTGAGAAAGTCCGGTGTAGATATGTTCATCACCAATAGTGAAAGGTCTGCTATTGGTGGTGAACTTTTTTATGCCTTATATTTTCCATATAGGGAATTACATTCGGGCCTCCGTCTAATCAAGGAATGATCATGAAATGAAATAGGCAAATCAGGACTTTTGATTTAAGCCAAGTAGTTTCGGAATGTATGGTTTAAAAAATGTTGAATTACTTCGGCCCGGCAATAGGAGAGCGAAAACTATAAAGATGGGGCATAAGTAGTGAGCCAATGAAAACGGTTTTTCTGTCTGCCCCTCCAAATGCCAGGCTGGTAGGCAGTTTTAAGAAATCACCGGCACAATTTGCTAAATGAGAAGCATTGGCAGTAAGTTCATTACATCTGAGGATCCATTCATCCAATGCTTCTCTTTTAATATCTTCAAAGACATCTATTGTTGATCCTTCTTTAGTGATGATGGTTATTCCGTTTTTAGCGATAATTACGGCCCACACATTCCCTTCTTCATCAAATGTGAATCCATCGGGGTTTGCTCCGGGTCCCAGGTCTGAAGGCCCGAATACTTCTTTATTACCTAGAGTGAAATTGGATTTAATCGGGAAACGAACTATACGTCTTCCCAAAGATTCAGCTGCATATAAGTATTTGCCATCGGGACTTAGCTTGACTTCGTTCGTGAGATCCAGGTCATCTGCTACTATCTGAGCTTTGTTCCTCTGCTTCAAAACAATGTATCCATCCGGATTTCGAGTGGTCAATGAGTCATCCCATCGTTTCAGTCGTGTCATCACAGATATCCAAACTCGTCCGTGCCGGTCGCAGGAACAATGATTTACAACACCTGAAGATTCAACTTCTAAAGTACTAAAGAAGACTTCAGTTTTACCATTAGGAAAAATCCGATGTAGTTTTCCATCCCCTAGGCCTGCTACCAGAAATGAACCATCTACCATCCGGCAGAAGCCATTAGGGATTTCAATCCCACTGCCAGTCAATATTGGAGGACTATCCTTAACTACTTTGGCTATTCCTCCGCGTGAGTCTGACACCCACAATCCATCATGATCATACCAAACACATTCAGGTCGGTTAAGGCTGGTTCCAACCATTGAGAAATCGTCTTGTGTTAATTTAAATGATTTTAAAAGTGACATCGGTTTTGTTGGGTTGAATTATAAAAGCGTGGGATATGTGTATTATCTTTCATCTACGCGGATGTGTTCTTTTTTGATTCCAAGCCTTTTGATTTTAGAATTTAAGGTACTCGTTGGCACGCCCAGAACTGCTGCAGCTCCCGTTTTTCCACTGATTTTACCTCCGCAGTAGCTTAATGTCTTTAAAATATGAGTGCGTTCGTTATCATCGATCGTGGCCGGCGCAAATTCTTCTTCATCTTTTAAGTAGCTTGTTCTTTCCTGAACCGAAGGAGAAGGAAGGTCAATATTCTTAATAGAGTCTCCGGTAGTCAGTAATACGCTTCTTTCAATCAGGTGCTCCATTTCTCTCACATTGCCGGGCCAACTGTAGTTTATCATTTCCTGAAGAGCATTATTGCTTAATGCATTGATTTTCTTTCCCGATTTCTTTGAGAATCTGCTGATAAAAAAAGATGCGAGCTTCGGGATATCTTCCTTACGATGCCTCAATGCGGGTAAATTGATTGGGAAAATTTTAAGCCGATAATAAAGGTCACTCCTGAAACGACCTTCTTCCATTTCCCTTTCAAGGTTTCTATTAGTAGCAGCAATGATCCTAACATCAACTTTTATAGTGCTATTTCCGCCAATCCTTTCGATCTCCTTTTCCTGCAGAGCTCTTAGTAGTTTTACTTGTAACTCAAGTGGCATTTCTCCTATTTCATCTAAGAAAAGCGTTCCGTTGTTTGCAAGTTCGAATTTACCCAGCCTCCGCTCAGTAGCTCCGGTAAAACTCCCTCTTTCATGGCCAAAAAGCTCGCTTTCTATAAGATTGGCTGGTAATGCTGCGCAGTTTACTTTAACCATCAGTTTATCTTTACGAGGAGAATTGTTATGAATTGCTCTGGCTATAAGCTCTTTTCCTGTTCCTGTCTCACCAAGAATAAGTACAGTACTGTCTGATGCTGCAACTTGGGCTACAAGATTAAAGGTCTTTTTCATTTCAGGACTGTCCCCGATAATTTCCATATGATTGTGCGAGGTTTCAATCTCTTCCTGTAAGTAAACCTTCTCTTCTTCCAGTCTTAATTTGTAGTTGTTAATCTCCTGTAACTGAACGCTTATTTTCTCATTTGCTAAAATATTGGAAATGGCAATAGCGAGTTGAGAACAAATGCTTTTCCATAACTTCACCTGCATGGTAAGAAGATCTTTCTTGTCATGACATAATGCGATAACCCCTATAACCTCTTTTCCTAAACAAATGGTAGTTCCGGTTAGAAAAGGAAAATCAGGGGCACATGCTATAGTATAAAATGGGGGCGGAGTTTCGTTATCTGGAAAAGCAGTGATATCAAACGTTTCGATCTCATCTGATTCAATGATTTTATTTAATGAGGCATTATTAACCTCACCGGGGGACGATGACATTTTCTTGAATTCGGGAGAAGTTGCAAACTTAGCATCCTCATCGAAAATATAAGGCACAAGTAACTTATCGTCGTTTAAAAGGAAAAACACAAAATCGGATGCACCGAACAGCTCTTTGAGTTGCTTCTTAAGCACTTTTGCAATTACACTTTTCTTCCGAACTGAAGCAATCGCATTACTGAACGCTATTAACCTTGTTTTTTCTTGTTCCCGATGATCTATATTCTCATTCGAGTTGATATTTATCAAAGCTATAGCTATCTGATTAGCCAAACCCTGGATAAGATTTAAGTTTGCATTTTCAGCAAACTTTTTATCATCAAACAGAACCATCCATAACCCGAAAATTACTCCTCTGTTTTCAAGGCCTGTTAATACAACGTGGCTAATACCACTATCATAGTTAATCTGGAAGTATTCAGGCAGAGCCCGCTTTTCCGACAACTGCTGGAGATCAAATAAAATGGGTTTGTGACTAGCATAGGCGAGGTCCAGAACTCCGTCATTAATCTGATAATTCTTTTCAATCATCGAATTGTAAAGAGGATGGTTTTTGCTTTTGGATGCGGGATCAATTAAAAAAGAAGTAAGAGTGTTGTTTTCGTGGTTTATTTTGGCAATAAACGTATGCCGAAAACCTATGATTTGCTTAATTTCCGAACTGATAAGAACTAACAAATCATTATGGTTTCTAACAGCGGCAATATGTGTACTAAGTGATAATAGCACATCTCGCTCATTTTCTCTTTTCGCTATTTTCTCGTTAGCAAGTATATTATTAATAGCCGTAGAGAGTTGATATGAAATCCCTCGAACCAACTGTAAAGCATGATCGGTATATGCCCCCTTCTTAGTTAGATTGATAAAAAGCACACCGATAACATCATGCTCCCCACGAATTGCAATCCCAACTTTTTCCATTACCCCGCGTTCATGTTCATATCGAATAAATCCCGGTATTTTGGATTGGGTCAAAAGTGTGTTCATACCGAACACAAGCAGGTCTGCTGCCTGCGTCACTCTGTTGAAACACCCGTCGTTAATTTCGAAACTCCCTTCATAGTGAGAACCTGAATTAGCATCGGGTTGAGTGCTTTGCTCTATGAGTAGAAACACCTTGTAGGTCTTATCATTCTCCGGAAGCATGATAGCTACATCTTCGTAATCGATTAACTTATTTAGATTCTGTTGCAGAACTCGCTGAAGGTCGTCTTTATTGCGAATAGTCGTTAATCCGAAACTTAACTTTAACTGCTGTTCGGTTTCAGCTTCCTTTGCCTTAATAATTTCGTTTACTCTGATATTATCGACTGCTATAGAAAATTGACTGGAAAGATTTTTTACGAGCTCCAACTGGCTCAAGGATATTTCCTGGTTTTCTATCATGCAGATCGCCCATACACCTATGGTTGTCGACCTTACCTGTAACACAGTCATGACGATTTTCTTAATTGCAGACTCATACAACAACTGCATGTAGTCAGGCATAACTCCTTTGATAACTTGTTTTTCTAAATCGAAAACTACAGGATCCTTGGAGAGCAAAACCTTATTAAAAATTCCATCTGATATGGGATATTTAGTAACAATTACTTCCTGGTAGCGTGGATGATACCGTCCGCTGGACTCCGTATCTCTTAAAAATGAAGTCAAAGTTAGTTCGTCGTCATTGATTAGTGCTACCCAGTTGTGGCGAAAATCAAGAAGCTTTCTAAGCTTTACGTGAATAATGTTAAGCAAATTCTTTTTATCTCTTGTAGCAGAAAAATCTGCGCATAAACTCTGTATAATATTTGCTTTGCTTTCAATAGCTTGAAGCTTTTCTTCAGTGATTATTAGACTAACAGCAAGATTGATTTGGTCTGCTACGAGCTGCAGCATGTTCATTTCCAAATCTTGAGTTAAGCTTTTATCATCAAAAAGTAGAATCCAATTCCCTATAATCTCTTCCCCTCTCACAAGATTAAACAGAATTCCTTCTTTAAAAGCAACAGACACAGTCTTGTTTAAAAAAGGAAGAATTATTTCTTTGGTTGCCGAGAGTTCATCAAAATCAATAACCTGAGGGGAGTTTATGCCCAACAAGATGTTATGAGGAAGCTGGTCATCTAAAGGTGTTTTTCCAATTCCAGCCGAATTAAAAAATGGATAAGAGGCATCTAAAATATGAAGTTCTGCGAAGAAGTTATGAACGGAGTTGGATTCTTGATCTAGTATAAAAACGGTTGACTCTCCAAAACCAAGATGCGACCGCAATTGATTTTCGAAAATATTGGCAAGATCTTTCCTGGTCTTAACAGACGTGAGTTCATGACTTATAGATAGTGGTAACAAGTTGTTCATCCTGTAGGCTCAATGGCTCATATCAGTTAAGACAATCAGAACTGATAAAAGACCCCCTCGCTAAAAATTAATTTGACTCTCAATTTTGACGATATATCGCTACCTATGATTTGCAACGTCTTAAAGCGCACATATGATGATTTTGCATTTTCGAATTCGAACAGTAACCTTCTCAAGGTACTCTTCGCCAACTTTAACTAATAAATCTCCTCAAAAACATCTTTAGAAGTCGGCGATATATCAATCCTAGTTTCTGATTCAGCGATATGTCGCAATATAAAAAATTGATTAATATTTATGTAAACTGCTTAATATCAGTATGTTGATTGTTGTGGCACGGTTTTGTGTTATGAGTTGCCGTCGAGCAGGAATGGACCGAAGAGTAGGTGTTAACAAGGATCTATTCTTCCGATAATAGCAGATTGCTGCACATGATCAAACCTGGACTTATGAGCTAAAAACACTAAGTAGGTTTTTCGAGCAGTTATTTACAAAGTGAAGTAGCAGCGTATTGCTATATGGTTGTTTTGTGATACCAAAAACAAAAGGCAACAGCTAGCCGTCCGGCTGAACACAAATAGTGGGAGCGATTAACATCCTTGAATAATTAAACAAATTCAATTATAACTTAAATCAAAAGGAAATGGAAAAGTTAGTTTTAGCAATTGGTATACTGATGACTTTTGGTCAATCAGGCTTTGCGCAGGCAGAAAGAATCCCGGCATCAGCCGGAAGGCAGGAATACATAGAGGTAGAAAAGAACGTGCGCCTGCATGTAACCGACCTGGGTGAGGGCCAGCCGATCGTATTGATACATGGATGGCCTTTGAGTGATGCCATGTATGAACATCAGTATCAATACCTGTCCCGAAAAGGCTTTAGGGTCATTGGAATCACGCTGAGGGGTTTTGGAAAATCTGACAAACCTTATGGGAAATACGGCTTTGATGTTTTTTCGGATGACATCAAGGTCGTGCTGGAAAAGCTCCAGATCAAAAATGCTGTCCTGGGAGGTTTTTCAATGGGTGGGGCCGTGGTGGTTCATTACCTGACGAAGTACAATGCGGCGCACGTTGCTAAACTGGCCTTGTTTGCCGCTGCAGCGCCATCTTGGAAGCAGCGCGAAGGTTTTCCCTATGGCATATCCGATGAAGCTGCACAGGGCTTGATCAAGCAGACCATTACAGCCCGGCAGGACCTGATCGCTGGTTTCGGCGGCGCCTTTGCGGCAAAGGAAGGGAGCATCTCAAAAAATGTGGAGAAATGGCTGGAGAGCATAAACCTGGAGGCATCGCCTTATGCCATGACCGAGTCAATCACTGCCCTGGGAGACCTTGACTTGCGCGATGAGCTGATAAAAATCAAGATCCCTGTAGCCATTTTTCATGGAACCCAGGATAAGTTATGTGATTTCGTGTTTGCCGAGCTATTGAACAAGGGCATCAAGAACTCTTACCTGGTAAGGTTTGAAAAAAGCGGTCATGCCCTGTTTGTAGAGGAGGCGGACAAATTTAATTCAGAACTGGAAAAGTTCGCAAGGCAATAATAAGTTAGGCCGGGGACCTAGGCAGTCCCAGGGGAAAAGACCGCCAAGCAAACATAATTTAATTACTTCTTGAAACTCAACATGATGCAAACCGCAATGAACTTATCAGACATGGCCCCGGTGATAGACCCATGGCAAAGTAGTCGGACTTTAGGGGTAGAAAACCATTCAAAGGCCAGCGAGCAGGGTAACGTGATGAAAACCCTATTCGATTACATCAGGCAATACACGGGAATTGAACTCTCGCTCGATGAACAGGCGCAGCTGCACCAAGCATTCAAATACCGTGTGGTCAGGCGTAGGCAATTTCTGCTGCAGGAGGGTGATCTTTGCCGTTACATCAGTTTTGTGCTCAGTGGGGCTCTGAGGATGTTCTCGGTCAATGAAAGAGGCCATGAATCTGTGGTTGAATTCAACCTTGAGGGCACCTGGGCCATGGACAAAGAGAGCATAAGCCTTCGACAGCCCAGCCGATATAATATCGAAGCGATCGAAAACTCCCATGTACTGCAGATCGCTGCCCCACAGCTGGATGTGCTGGGTGCCAATATCCCTGCAATTAGGGAGATGGTACAACGCCAGCATACCGAAAACGCCATCGCCACTCAAAAGAGAATCCATGCGGCAATCAGCATGAGCGCAGAGGAACGTTACCATGACCTTTTGCGGTTCAACCCAGAGTTCAGCCAGAGGTTCCCCCAGGCCATGCTGGCATCCTATCTGGGAATTAAGGCGGAAACCTTGAGCAGGTTGCGAAATCGTCGAAACGGCGTTGCTTCAATAAATGGGATAACTAATGGATAAAGCTGCTCCATAAACCGGGCCTATTAAAGATGGAAAAAGACAAAAATCATTCATTGCATAAGAACATGAAAAAAAGCAAAAACCCAATAAACCATAGAAAACTGGCACCTGAGCTCAAGGGAACCGCAAGCACCAAACCCATTGCCGGGGCAAGAAATGGTCTTTTTTCATGCCATGTTAGCTTATCATTACGGCTGTTGTTTTTTCTCATGAGCTATTGTTCACCTGGGGTTATAAGGGCGCAGGTATTGGATTCTGTCAACACCGGTCCGCTACCGGATGCAGCCGAAGAGTTTTGGCCAAGGGCAAGCGGTGGCAGGGATACACTGAGGTGGTATGGGAAAATCAAACACATGGGCATCAACCATGGCAGGGGTTCTGTTGGCATTGGCGTTTCGCTGAGGGAAGGTTATGAGTTTTTCGACAATTACCTATGGGGAATTGGGCCCCAGGATGACAATGGATTCCATCAGCACCGCGGGCTGGTAACCGCCGATGTGCGATGGAACCGTACCCTCAGGGTGTTCTCCGAGGTGCAAAGCGGCTTTATCAGTGGCAGGAATGGAGGGGCAAGGCCGGTGCAGGACCTTAACAAGCTTGTCGTGAACCAATTGTTCGCAGAAATAACCGTTTTTAAGGCTGCCTATGGCATTGGCTCGCTTAGGGTGGGCAAGCAGGCGCTGAACTATGGGGTTGGATCCTTGCTGGATGTGCGCGATATCAACGTGCGCAGGACTTTTTTGGGATATAAATTGGTGCTCAAGGGCACAGATTGGAGGCTGGATGCGTTTTACATGAACCCGCTAGATATCAGGGATGGCTTTTTTGATGACAGGGTAAACCGCAGGGAGAGGATCGCTGGCCTTTGGCATACGATTTTCAGCCCCGGGAAGTGGAAGCCCCTTCGCAGACTGGACCTTTATTATCTTTATTTTAGCAGTGATTTCAGTCAGTACAACAAGGTGGCAGGGGAAGAAAAGCGAAGTACGGTGGGTTTCCTTTCCGAACTACACGGGGGAAACTGGACGAACTTTCTTGGCGCTGACTTGCAGTTTGGGAAACTGGCCGACCAGAGGATCCGCTCATGGAAGCTAATGGGGACGGTAAATTACAGCTTTGGGCATGTTCCTCTTAAGCCAACCCTGGGGGGTCAAATGGCCATCTCAAGCGGGGATAAAAGCCCAGATGATAACCAGATGCAAACCTTCAACCCAATTTATCCCAAGGGGCTGTATTATGGGTTCGTGGATAATGCGGGTTCGGTAAACCTGATCATCTTCCATCCCAAATGTGACTTTCGCATCTCTGCCAGGACAACGCTGTCGCTGAACTATTATAGGTTTTGGAGGGCTCGGGCGTCTGATGGCCTATATTCGACCCCAGGTAGATTTCTTCTTGCCCCCAACAATCCATCAAGATCCGTTGGGTGGATGGGCGATATTGTGGCAGGCCATGCGATCAACAGCCACCTTAGTTTCAGTGCGGTAACAAGCTACTATAAAAGGGGGGCTTTTCTAAGGGCAACCCCATCTACCCCCGGTGACATTTTTTATTTTGGGATCCGCTCGGCCCTTAGTTTTTAACCAGCTTGTCCCCAGGCAATCATGCAAACGGGGTAGGGCCTTCGCCGGGCCAGGCACTGGGGTCAAGGCAGTCCATTATCGATGGACAGGAACCAGTTGCATTGTCCACGTTTAAAAGTAATGCCCCCGACCAAAAGCGATGGAACATTGATAATTATCAACATTACTTTTTGCCTTATGTCATCGTCCAGGTAGGTGATTCTCCACAAATTTGCTTCATACTTAAAATTTAAAAACATGAAAACAATTCTTAACAAAATCAAATCTGGTCTCGCTTTGAGAACTGCACTTATCCTACTTTTAGTCGCAGGCTCTTCAAGCCTGAAGGCACAGAACAATCCAAAAGCGGGCTTGGGGGCTTTATTGACCCCGGATAATTGCGCGCTGCTGTTGATCGACCACCAACCCTTCCAGTTTACCGCATTGCTTAGCCATCCTCCGCAGACGATCATCAACAATACCTTGTCCCTGGCAAAGACGGCAAAGGTTTTCAATGTCCCAACATTGCTTACCACGGTTATCGAGGAAAGGGGAGGTTTTATCTTCCAGCAGTTGCAGGACGTGTTCCCTGAGCAAAAACCGATCAACCGTACCTTCATCAATGCATGGGAGGACAAAAAAGTAACGGATTGGGTAAAGAAAACCGGTAAGAAGAAAATTGTCATTGCAGGCCTTTGGACAGAGATATGTGTGGCAATGCCGGCGCTTCAGGCTTTGGGAGAAGGATATGAAGTATATGTTGTCGCCGATGCAAGCGGGGGCAACAGTCCTGAGAGCCATGAAATGGCCATGCTCCGCATGATCCAGGCTGGTGTGGTGCCGATTACCGCTGGGGTATTTCAGGCTGAACTTCAGCGCGATTGGGCAAGGACAGAAACTGCCAACAAACTTGGTCCGATCCTGATCGAGCATGGAGGTTCTACAGGCACCAGTTTTGCATGGGAACTGCAATTGCTTGCTGCTCCAAAAGCCAAGAACTAGACCTTAAGGGTAACCTACCTGTAAAGCTCCGGGATTATTTTCCGGAGCTTTTTTTGTCGATCGACCTGGCCAGAGAAGAGAGGGTTTTGAGATTTTTTTATGGTACTGTGCGCTTTAATTTTAACTTTGCTGTTGATGCATGAATCTTTAATTTCATATATTAACAACTACTCGGGTGAGGTAATGAGCATGGCTGAGGAGCAGCTCATCACAAGGACCTTCGTTCCCAAGGTGCTCAGGAAACGCCAGTACTTTTTGCAGCAGGGTGACGTGTGTAAATATTTCTGTTTCATCGTAAGGGGAGCCATGCGGCAGTACAGCGTGGATGAAAGGGGAGTTGAGCATGTCATTCAACTGGGCATTGAAAACTGGTGGATGGGCGACCGAGAGAGCTTTGTGATGTTAAAGCCCTCGTCCTATAACATAGATGCCTGGGAAAACTGTGAGCTGCTGACCATCACCCAAGCTGATGTGGTCAGCCTCGCCCAGCAGATACCGGCCGTTAGTTCCATGATACGATCAATGGATGAGAAGAACTCGATTTCCAACCAAAGGCGCATCAATTCCACGATCAGTCACTCGGCAGAAAACCGATATGCGAATTTTTTGAGGGAACATCCCGACCTTTTGCAGCGCTTTCCCCTGCATGTGATCGCCTCATTCCTTGGTATTGCCAAGGAAACCCTTAGCAGGGTCCGTAAGAACCCTCTGCTTTAGTGGGTTCCATTTCAGGCGATCTGGGTTGCCCTTAGCCCATTTTTTATCGCCGGCCTTTTATTCCCTTTTGACCTTCAGGTACATTGCTCTTTGTCCGGGTAGGAAACTATTGACTTATGTCAAGGTTTTAATTTAATATTTATCATCGTTTTGCCCCTGTCCTAGGCTGTAGATTTGAACATACTTAAACATATTAAAGATGGAAATGATCAACACCAGGTCGGTGGCAATAACAGGTTCGGGAAGTGGACTGGGCAGGGAACTTGCCCTTGGATTCCTGAAAAAGGGATACAGAGTCTTCGGTACTGTACTAAACCCCGAAGAGCTCAACGCTTTTGAGAATGTGCCCAACAGGGACCGCCTGCTACTTTCCCTGACCGACATCACAAGCGCTGAGCAGGTTGCCCAGTGGCACGGGAAGGTTTCGGACCTACTTTCGGGCCGGGGCCTGGACCTTTTGGTAAACAATGCAGGGGTGCTTACCCCCGGACCAATGGAAGCGCTGTCTATCGAGGCCATCCGACTGGAATTCGATATCAATGTAATTGGAAGTATCCGCGTTGCAAATACGTTTCTGCCACTTTTAAGAAGGGCAAAAGGGCGGATTGTCCAGATTGGTTCTATGACCGGTACATTTGCCATCCCCTTCAGCGGGCCTTCCAGCGCCTCTAAGGCTGCAATGGAATCTTTTGCAGATGTCTATAGGGAAGAGCTTCGGCCATTCGGCGTAGATTTCATCATGGTACAACCAGGTAATATGCTCACCAGCGGACCGGCAAAGACTGCCGCTCAGTTGAAGCATATCCTTGATACGCTCAGTCCTGAGCTAAGGTCATTGTATGGTGACAGGTTCGAACGCTTTTCTGGCAAGTTGAACGCCATGCAGGCAGGCGGACTTCCAGCGGCCATCGCTGCCGGAATGATCATTGGCGTGGCCGAACAGGTACCGGCTCCAATCCGCGTGCCCATTGGGGAGGATGCCCAGGCTCTGCTCAGGATGGTCAAGGAAAATCCAGACCAATACATCGATGGCTTTCGTGCCAAGATGCTGGACATAGATTAAAACCACAATTAAAATCACAATTAAAAATGAAAAATCCAGAAGAAAACAAAGCTTTGGTGTTGCGCTTTTTCAATGCCATTGAGAACAAGGACCTAGGGGTCTTTGATCAGATCGTATCAGAACACTATAATGACCACCTTGCCGGTCAGAAGCCAGGCAGAGAGGTACTCAAAAACTACTTCAAAGGCTTGCATGATGCCTTTAGTGACTTGAGGCTACCTATTTCTGCAATCATCAGCGAAGGGGACAAGGTGGCGGTCTATAATCGCGTCCAAGGGGTGCATACAGGCGACTATGGTCCCTTCAAGGCAAAATTCAACAACGTGGATGCAGAAGCTTTCCAGTTGTACCGTATCGAAAATGGACAGTTGGCCGAGCATTGGGAGGTTGCCGATTTCCATACCCTGCTCAGCCAGATACAGTAATAGGCTTTAACCTTAACGATTCCAAAAATGAAAAAGAACATAACCTATTCCACCCTTGGCAAAAGGGCGGACATCGGAGAGATGGTGATCTACCGCCTTCTTCCCAATGCCCTGCAAAAGATGATCGGATCATTTTTCTTCCTTGACTACATTGCACCGGTTCTCCACAGTGAGGACGAGCCGGTGAAAAATGCAGGTACCGGTGCCCATCCCCATAGGGGGATAGCCACATTAAGCTATATCCTGGCGGGTGAAGATGAGCACTTTGACAGCGTAGGCAACTATGCAAGGGTTCACTCTGGTGGCATTCAGTGGATGAAGGCGGGCAAGGGAATCATCCATGATGAGACCTTGAATCCTGACACTTTTACCCATAGCCGCCTGACCCAAGGATTCCAGTTCTGGATCAATCTCCCTGCTGCACACAAGACGGATCCACCCGAATACATTGCCGTTCAGGGAGCAGATGTCCCAGTGGCTGAGCTTGATGCAAATGGTAGTTGGCTGAAGGTGATCGTTGGTGGGTACATGGGCCTGCGCTCGGTCATTCCCGATTACCAGAAACAGTGGCTTTATCATTTGCACCTTGCTCCAAATGCCGGTTTTTCTTTATCTCTTGCCCAAGGAGAGGAATCTGCCGCGGTGCTGGTGAATTCCTTTGCCCATATCAACGATGTGAAAATCAATAGCTCAGAAATTGTCCATTTTGATCTTTCCCAAGGGGATATTGAAGTAAGCAATGGCAATGACCATTTTGTTGATGTGCTGCTTTTTGGCGGAGAGCCCTACACCGAGCCTGTAGTGGCAGAGGGCCCCTTTGTCATGAATACCCAACAGGAGATCATACAGGCATACCATGACTTTCACGCCAATAAATATGGTACGATAGATTACTCGATCAAGTCGTAGCCCAATCAATTTCTTAAAAACTATAGATCATGTCTAAAATACTAATCATCATTTCAAGCCCGCGTCGCCAGACCTTATGCAATAAACCGATTCAGTAACACTTTGAGCACTAGCAATCAAATCATTAACAAATTAAAAAAACTATTAACAATGGAAAAAAATTCGAAAGCTGGGTTAGGAGCACTACTCACCCCAGACAATTGTGTATTGATTTTAATCGATCACCAACCTTTTCAGTTTGCCGGCCTAAGAAGCCATGATTCGCAGACGGTTATTAACAATGTTGTTGGTTTAGCAAAAGCTGCGAAAATTTTTGGGGTTCCTACACTGTTAACTACCGTTGTAGAAGAACGTGGTGGATTTTTACTCAAGCAGTTACAGGATGTATTTCCTGAACAAAAGCCAATTAACCGTACATTCATCAATACCTGGGAGGATGAACGGGTAGTGGAATGGGTGAAACAAACCGGTAGAAAGAAAATCGTAATTGCGGCGCTTTGGACAGAAATCTGCCTGGCATTCCCTGCTATACAGGCTGCAGGTGAGGGATATGATGTGTATGGGGTAACAGACGCCTCCGGAGGCACCAGCTTGGAATCACATGATATGGCTATTCAGCGCATGATACAGGCAGGAGTTACACCGATTACTTCGGTGGTATTTTCATCAGAGCTGCAACGTGACTGGGCTCGTCAAGAGACAATTCCGGAGTTGGCTCAAGTAATTTATGATCATTTTGGGAATGTAGGCACTAGCCTTCGTTGGGAATTCCAGCTTCTTGCTACCCAGCCACCACCCACTGCTTAATGGCGAACTTTTTAGGATCGCGTAAGCCGAGAGCTTGATAAAGGCTTACGCCACCCTAGAAGCTAAATTTCAGACAAGACAAAAAAGGTTCTCAATTTCATTAACATGCCAAATCGCTGTTGGTTCTGAATCGTTCCTTTTTTGTCTCTTTAAATTAAGTTGAAACCATATTCA
Organism: Pedobacter kyonggii; assembly: GCF_004310665.1. Taxonomy (GTDB): domain Bacteria; phylum Bacteroidota; class Bacteroidia; order Sphingobacteriales; family Sphingobacteriaceae; genus Pedobacter; species Pedobacter kyonggii. The sequence goes on from NZ_SIXF01000002.1 coordinate 311,187, forward strand.
TTATAATGAAAAGATTAGAAAACAAAGTAGCTATTGTCACCGGTGCTGCTGGTGGAATTGGAGCTGCAGTGGCAAGGATTTTTGCCAAGGAAGGTGCGAAAGTATTGATTACAGATGTTCAGCAGGAGAAATTAAGTGCAGTTGCCAATGAAATTCTCGCTGAAGATGGAGTGGTAGCTTATATGACCCAGGATGTCTCAACGGAGGATGGGTGGAAGTCGGTGACCGAAAAAGCAGTAACGCTTTATGGTGATATCAATATTTTAATTAATAACGCCGGAATTTCAGGTAACATCATAAGTACTTTCGAGGAACGGACAATTGAGGAATTTAACAAAATAATTGCTGTAAATCTGCTCAGCCAGTTTTTGGGTACCAAGTCTGTCATTCCTTTTATGAAGAAAAACAATTCAGGATCTATAGTAAACGTCTCATCCATTGGGGGGATAATAGGTTCTGCTAACGCTACGGCCTATACTGCATCTAAAGGTGGCTCAAGGAGCTACACAAAGGGTGCCGCTGCGGAGCTTGCTCCTTTTAACATCAGGGTAAATTCTGTGCACCCCGGATACATAGCAACGCCCATGACAAAAGATTTGCCTGAAGCTAAAGAATTTGAAAGAATTGCGGTTGGTGCGACTCCATTAGGCCGCGGGGGTACCTCTGAGGAAATCGCCTATGGTATACTCTACCTCGCCTCAGACGAATCTTCCTTTACTACAGGGATCGAGTTGATCATTGACGGGGGTACAACCGCTTTATAAGCTTAAATAGCTAATCAATAGATGACATTCATACAGTTGTCTCCCTAGATTCGCAGGCAACAATTAGGTCACTATAGGCTATGCAAAGCTCCGTGAGCAGTTCGATCTATCACAGCGATTGGAAACTGATCTACATGACGAACTTCAATTATTGCCTTATTTGTTAAATATGCCGAAAGTCTTCCAGGATTCTAGTTTGGGCCAAAAGCACGCTATTTTCAACGAGGTGTTCAAACAGAAACTCACTTATAGAGAAGATAGTTTTAGAACACCCTCGATCAATCCTGAATATGTTCATAAGTTGTTGATACTCAAGTGAAAAGGGTTGCTCTTTTCGGAGCAACCCTCTGGTGTTTTTGAAGGAGTCCCTTCATGCGGAGAGTGGGGGATTCGAATAAACTGAATTTAAATACACTCTAGGCCATATATTTTATCTTTTTTGCTTATAGGGCACCTGTTTGGGGCACCAGTAGAACCTAACAAAAACGCATTTCCTTGTATACCCTAATGTAGTAAATAAATTTGTGAACTTCAAATAAAATTGCTTTTAAAATTGTGAATCCATTTGAGTTAAATGTTTTTGTGAGCATTAACAGGTTTATGCTTATCAAAAAAATGGTTCTTTTAGAAATTAACTAAGCAATGAAGAGAACATGTCTCAAAAAAACGAACTAATCTATTGGTGTTTGAAAAGCTGTTTGTTATGCAAAAACATTTCCGATCTCGCCAAAAGTAATGGAATACAACCAGTCAACGTACCACTAATCATCTCTTTTTAAAGCCTTAAATACCTTCCAATGGTTTCTGTTTTTGATAAGAATGTAATCATGGATCGAAAATTTTTGAAATTGATGAAGACCCGTTGTAATGAATGCGGTATCTTTTTTGATCAAAAACTTTCCAATAGCGAGGCGGGTTCTTGGGTCATTGAACGAAACCGGGCTTAGATCTATGAGATCTTCCTGTTTGGTTGGTGCAATATATTTTATATTGACACCTGAAATTTGATCGGGCCACCGATCATTTTTTGTTTGAGGTTTGATTATAAATACCGTGTCAGACGCAACATTCAGTTTTTCCGTTATTAAGATATTATTTAAAATCTGAGACATTATCTGTGACGTATCGTTAGTCTGTGCTTCCCGAACTTTAGACTTACATGCTATGAATAATAAGCCTATTAATGTGAGTTTAAGTTTTTGTCTGTTCATTGATCATTTTCTTTGTAGAATTCGATAATACTTTAGCCATTCCGCAGCATTTGCAGGTTCTATTCTGTGTGATCCTGGTGCGACTATAATGTCTTCGAAATACCAACCTGCTTCGAAACTTCCTTTTCCTGAGATAAGTCCTGCCATACGTTTTGGAAGATTATTTGCATCCCGTCCAAAATGAACGAACTCATGTAATGTTGTAATTGTTAAAATTAATCCAACTGCCTGATACTTAAGTGGTGTGCTAGCTTTATCTAAGTCCTCAACATATGCTTGGTCAATTTTTAAAATTTTGTTTACGTCGTCAAATTGGCCGGCTACCGGGTGTCCGTTCCCATCCTGCAAATTATTGATGACAACAACTTTTGGCCCTTTTCCGGGTTGCATCAGAGCCATAATTTTACTCTCTTTCATCCCCGTAGTAAGGCTTAGTGCCTTAAGCACATTCGGATATTGCGTTAGAAAATTTGGAAGATCATTTACTAACGCCTTGAATTTTGGATGATTATTTAGTGCGGATATATCAAGAGTTGGAAGAATAATATTGTTATTTAGTAGTGTTTGAGTTTCAATAAGTTCAGCAATATGTACCTCGGGATTTTCAAGAAGGTAGTCCAATGCCCAGTTTGCGAAATCTTTGTTGTCATTTGTTTCTCCAAAATTGTAAAGATAGTCCAGTAAAGTCCCCGACACTTCAGGGTCTAAATTAAGCCGGTTTACTTTTTGCAGATCTGTGATATTAAGTAAGTTGATAAGTAAATTCGCACTCGATATTGGCACTGGAGGAAGTGCACCTGGCTCATCAATTACAATGATGCCATCACATCTTGGCAAAGGCATTGATCCATCTGGATATACAATATTTGGGTTATGATCGGGAGCCGGATTACAATCAGGTGTTAAATCTCCAGGTGCCGTAGGTGAGCCACCACCTCCGTTCCCCTGACCACCTACCGTTCCGGAATTTCCGTTTGATCCAGGACCAGTTGCGGGTACATCTTTACACAAAACACAATCTGGTGTTGGCCAAACGCAGATTGTAGTTGTTTTTACTCTTGCACAATATGCCGGACAATTATCACAACCATTGTTTATGATCAACATCGATGGTGTACAATTGCACTTACTATTTTCTCTATCTCTAGTTATCAAGTCTACGCAAAATGGCGTAACTATTGCATTGGAGGATGATGACTTTGGTATGGGCGTAATCGAACTCAATATCTTGCCCTGAAGAATATTTGATTTACTTTCAATTTGGTTTGAAGGATAGTCATTTTTCTTTATGAAAGTTCCATTCCAGTTACGCACCCAAATTGATCCTGTATACTTTCTCCTATCACCATAAAACCAAAGAGAATCAGGCTGTAGGTATACCCACTCTGCGTGTATATTTTGGAGACTATCTTTATACATCAGCAGATAATTAAGTGAAGAAAATAAAACATTCGCGCCAGTCTTTTTATTTATGATTACCTTTCCATCCCCCATATTTAGGGGTATTTTAATTGCGGCGCCAATTGAGATTAACTTGGAATAGGCTCTCTCCCAATTTGCTTCTTGACTAAAGGATTCTCTTGCATAGTCTCTTTAGTTGGACTTGAGGTGCTCATTGTTTTTTTTGCTACAGCCGGCTGCTGCAATTTTGAAAAGTAATATTGTTTAGCTTCCTCAATTGATAATGAGTTTTTCAGCGAAGAATTTGGCACCAAAAGTTCTCTTTTACAGCTTTGTATACCAAAAAAAATCGAAATAAATAGGGCACAGATGAGAATATGCCTAGACCATGAAATAGAATTCATTATTGAAAGTGTTAAGATTTGATAAATGTATAATTTTTGACTCAAAAAAGATAACCTTTCCAAGTTTTTATCTTTCCATAGTAAAATGTTTGATAATTATAGATGAGATACAAATAGGCGAAGTAACTTTATAAGTTATTGATGAGTTTGTGGGTATCTTTGGAGTTTTTTTTTCCTTTTTTAGCTTACTAGAACTTTCAACATTCGATACAAGATCAATGTAATCAGAAAGGAATTTCTAATATAAATGACTTCAATTATAAAATCAGGACTGCGAACGGTGAAGACTTGATTCCAGATGACGGTATTGGAATTACAGACGTGAATGGAATAAATGAAATCTATATAGACAGCGCTGGATTAAATTTAAATCAGATAGAAAATTTCAAATAAAAAGTCTCACAAAACGAATATTTTTACTTGATACTTTTTTATCAAAAACTCATTATCAGAAACGTGCTAGACCTATTTGATTAGTGGAATGAGTTTATGATAATTGGCAAAACAAAAGCATATAAATTTGGCTGTATTTAAACGAGTTTTATAATTTAGAGCGATATTACAAGTAGAATAAATTATCAAATAACTAGGGTTTTGTGATTGAACTAATCAACTACCTTAAGACATTTGATAATATTCTCGCCATCTTTTATTGAAACGGCGTTGACGGTTCCATCATTATTTTTTGTAAAGAATACTGTCGCATCCAAATCCATCAGGAAAAAGTTTTCTTCAGTTTGCGGCAGCAAATTAAGAAGAGGTATTCCAGACATTCTTAAGACTAACCCATTATCTTTCAAGGTAACAGTGACATCTACTCCATCTTCTCTTTTATATTTCCCCTCATATGATTTTAAAACACTATCTGACAATTTCAATACCGAAGGTACTTCATTCGGTTTGGTGCTTTTGAATGCCTTATGTATAATTTCTTTACCTTCTGGAAATGCAGCCCTCACAATGTTATTGCACATAATTAAACCGTTATCAGCATTAGTTAGCACGATAACACCGCGTTTCGATTTTGGTAGCAATACAACTATTGCTGCTACCCCCGGATCATTTCCACCGTGTTGAAGTGCATATTCGTTATTAGGTAAACCATTAATTATACGCCATCCCAGGCCTTGTTGAAGATTAGGGTTAATAGTTGACTGGGTTTTAACCATTTCCTTATATAAGGATTTTGAAAGATGTGCCCCGCCTAGAACCTCAAGTGCAAATTTCGAAAGATCATCAATAGTTGTAGTTAAACCTGCTGCTGCACTAGCCTGAATTGAAAAATCTGTTTTTTTAATTTCTTTCCCATCAGCATCATACATCCTGCTATATCTATCAAAATTTGTCTTACCATCCCACATGTGATGGGTATCAATCATATGCAAAGGGTTAAAAGTTAATGAATCAGCAAGTTGGGATAAAGATTTATGAAATTTGTGTTCAATTGCAACTCGCAGATATTCCATTCCTTCCCCACTATAGTTAAATCTTGTACCTGGTTCAAAATTGAAAGTCAACTTCCCGCTATCATTCATCCAACGCCAGTTATCAAATCCAGATTGCTGGCTCAGTACATGACGTGTTGTTATTTTTTTTGAAAAAGGATTCGCAGCAACTTCAGGATCAATAAAATATTTAGCCAGGGGTTCATCCAAGTCCCATTCTCCCTTCTGTACCAATTTAAGCACCAAGGTTGAGAATACTACTTTTGTTATTGAAGCTACTTCAAAAATCATGTTCTTGGGAGCAGGTTTTCCATTACTTAAATTCCCATATACGTTTGACTTTACTACCCTATCATTTTCGATAATACTGATGGCAACATTAGGAATATTCAAATCTTTTTGCCACTGTGCGATTTTTGCATCGAGATCATTCAGTTTAGTTTTACTTCGAATAGTTTTTTTAGAAGCTGCTTGTTGACAAAAGCTATCATTAGGCTGAAACAATACAAAAATAGTTGTGAGTAGAATCTGGTAAGTTAAAAGCTTCATGATTAATTTTTAGGGTTTTAGTGGTTCAGCCTAGTAATTGTTATTGATTTGCTGTATGAAATCCTCTTTCACAACAATCGCATAAGTGTATAAATCAATGACGATGATAACATCGAATAGGTTGCAAGTATAAGAATCTAGTTACCATGAGCTCTATCAAAAAACGGTAGATTTTTGATAAGACTTAATATTTCCTTTTAAGCTATTGTCTCAAAAAACGAAGGTATAATTCGTTGATCTATTTCTTTTGGTTGTATTTTAATCTAATGCTAATTAGGACAAAGAGAAAACGATTTAAAAAACCAGGTAATATTGAGAAGGTTGATTGGCGTAGCCTCATTTAGCTACGGCATGTTCCATTCTTTAAAAATAGATAGTAAAAGTCAACTAACAGAATAAGTATATCTTATTTGTCCTTTAAAAACTCAAGAGCCCGTAATAAAACAGGGTCCTTCCCTGTGGTTATATTATCTTTTGTATTAGCAACCTCAATATCAACTGGTATACCTATACCCTCATAATTATTTCCATTCTTTGCTAGATGCGTTTCATGAGAAAGCGAAAATTCCCATCCATTTGGAAGTTTCTTACCCATCATGCTTGAAAACATTCCTGCTGTGTGTTCACCAATGATGGTCACGTTTGGTAAATCCATCATATTCATTGCAAAATGGTCGGCAGCACTTATTGATGCGCCACTAGTGAGAAGAGCAATTGGTTTAGTTAATTGATTAAATGTTTTGAAAACTGCGTTAACAAATGCTGGCTCTCCACCTCCATTAATGCGAATATCAATAATTACGGCTTTTTTATCGTTGAATCTTGAAGACATTTCATTTAGCTGTTTTTCAAATTCTTTTATCGCCATCCCGCCAAAGCCGTTCAATTGTAAATATGCATATTGTTCTGATGTCGAGAAACCACCAATTGGAAAATTGCTATTAAATTTCACAAAATTGGAAAAGCCTTTTTCGGATAAGTTCTTCTCAATTACATTTCTCAATAATTTCACAGAATCTTTTGTGGGAAATTGCTTGTGAAAATCAGAATATTTCGCGCTTGCGGGTAGATCTCCGGTTTTTGAAATGACAACATGGCCATCTTTCAGCGGCTCTACCATTTGATTCAATATATTGAATAACGCATCATCCGTTGTGTTTTGAGTAACTTGAGGCCTAAACTTCATATACTGTTGCCGCCAATCCACTTTTCTCGCCTTGAAGCCGCTATAATTTTTATCAAACGTTTGCCAAAAAAACTCAAAATTACTTTCTGGTTTGCTAAGTTTCTGGGCTTGACAATAATTTGTAATCGTAATTATTAGTATAATTGAAAATAAAAATTTACCTTTCATTTACTTCGTTTTAGTTCCTATAATCTTGATAAATATAATTTTTTTTGCCCAAATGGCTTCATTTATAAAGTTTCGTCTCAATAAACGAATACATCAGTAAAATAAAAAAATGAATTCCAAGGACTTTAAAACAGGTGATATATTGTTTGCAACTCATCGAGAAATCAAAAAAGGATATCACCCGATCGTTTTCATTTCTGGAAACTCTGTATATGATTTTGTGGGTGGGATGATTACACATGAGGCGCTAGCCGACCGAAATGTAAAAATGAAAGAATCGCATTTTGAACCTAATCTTGAAGTTACTTATGATAATAGCTATTTGGTAAAAGGTCTCTTTATTAAGTCAGAGGAATGGGGACCATTTGAAAAAAAAGGGCAACTGACACCGGAAGGGTTGGAATTTGCTTTAAAAATTATTTCAGAGCTTCCATTGGAAACATTTGCTCAATATTTCGCCAGACATGCTTATGGAAATAAAATCTAAGTTTAACGCTAGGTGCCGGAGATTGCTCCTGCCAGATCCGGAATGAGCCAGGTGAAAAAGTAAAGTCCGGAACAAATGAAAAATCTCAAAAAACGATCTTTTTAAAATTTTTAATGTATTTGACAGTTGAATTATTGGCACAATTGCGAACACTCCGCAGGTAAAAGTCGTAGGAAGTCACAAATTCATGGTCAATTCTGTTCAATGGAAGATCATCTGTTTGATACTTCCATTGAATGAAATCTGCCGTATGGCTGTAGCTGGTTTCATATCTTTGCAACGTACCTGCGGCAAAACCTTTGCCGATCAGGAATGCTTTGAAGTATCATAAAAAAGTGTTTGACATATCTTTAATGTCATCGGTTTCAAATCAAATTCGAAATAAACTGAGTCCTCATTTCAATGCACATTTTCTTAAATATATAAGTGTAAGTGATTCTTATTATGGCTTGGAGTAATATCTAATAAAATTAAAGTAGAACTTGTGAGAAGTCAATCAGCATAGTTGGAAGAATGGGAGGAGAGGGTTAGAACACTGAAAAGTGCATGCAAAAGTATTATAAACAGTAAAGCCCAACAATGTTGGGCTTTAAATTACTCTGGCGGGGATGAAGGGAGTCCATTTGAACATTTAGAGGGGATTTTGGCAGTTATTAAGGAAATTTACAAGAATAGAAACTGATTTAATATCGTCTTTAACGTGCTTGAAATACCGAAATTATACATCGGGGCGCCAATCACCAGGATATCACTAACCTCGTGATCCCAAGCGACCAGGAAGATTTTTTTCTGAAAACCAGCGACGAAGGAGCCGCCTTGAGCAGCAAAGGGATTGTTAAGAAATTTGCTGCCAAAAAGATGGGTGGAATTACTGACCTGTGGTAGCGGACACTTAGGAGGTATTGTGAAGGGGCAGGCAGCATAAGTGGCGGAGAACGGAATGAGGCGGCTGGAGCTGGTGAGATCGTCAAGGGTTACATTTTAACTATTGGAATGTACATTGAAAAAGCACATACTGTTTCATTTCCTTTGTATATCCTTGACATGCTGAACAAAACAAAATGACCGTCTGAACAAAACCTTCGCTTTTTGATCGACCTACCTTTGTTCTATATCATTTAAAAAAAAACAAAATGGAAAAGAACAATTATCAAGGAACGTTACAATATCCGGTAGGATCAGGATTTAGTGCCAAATCAACTGCAACTGAAGTAATAAAAGGTATTGACCTGACAGGAAAGATCGCCATTGTAACCGGTGGCAATGCAGGCATTGGCCTGGAAACAACCAAGGTACTTGCGGCTGCAGGCGCGAAAGTTATTGTGCCTGCCAGGGATATTGAAAAAGCCAAAAAGAATCTTGCCGGAATTCCAAATGTAGAATTGGCGGCGATGGATCTGGCGCAGCCTGAAACGATTGATGCATTTGCGGAAAAATTCCTGGCTTTGAACCGCCCGCTGCATCTGCTGATCAACAATGCCGGTATCATGTGGGTGCCCTTACAAAGAGACAGCCGGGGTTATGAGTCACAACTGGCTACCAATTATCTGGGACAATATCACCTGGTAGCAAGATTGTGGCCTGCCCTTAAGCAAGCAGACGGCGCAAGAGTGGTTAATGTATCTTCATATGGCCACCAGATGGCATCCTTTAATTTCGATGATCCCAATTTCGAGCATCGGGAATATCAGACACTTTTAGCCTATGGACAATCCAAAACCGCAAGTAATCTGTTTGCCCTTGAGCTGGACAACCGTGCGAAATCATTTAAGGTAAGAGCCTATTCCCTGCATCCCGGATCGATAGCAGGAACGGAACTGGCAAGAGACGCGGATATGGAATTGTTTAAACAAATGGGTTTCTTTGACGAGAACGGTAATATGCGCCCCGAAATCCTGGCTGGATTGAAGACCATACCACAAGGCGCCGCTACCACTGTATGGTGTGCTACAAGTCCAATGCTTAATGATATTGGCGGGGTGTATTGTGAAGACGGAGATATCGCGGAGCTTGATTTTGGCAATTTCGGTAAAGATAATGGCCTTGGAACCCGTGGTGTACAGCCTTACTCGCTGGATGAAACAAATGCTAAAAAGCTTTGGACCTTGACAGAGGAAATGACAGGGATAACATTTGACGTTAAATAAAGCGCAATAAGGACATGAAAAATTTAAAAGGAAAAATCGCGGTTATAACCGGCGGTAATAGTGGGATCGGCTATGCCACTGCAAGAGAATTGAAAGAACAGGGTGCCGAAGTGATCATCACCGGGAGGAGAAAAGAAGCGGTGGAAAAAGCTGCCCTTGAACTACAGGTAACCGGCCAGGTTGCTGACCAGTCCAGTCTGAATGATATCGACACGCTGGTTACAGAAGTCACCAGTCAGTTTGGTAAAATAGATATCCTGCTGGTCAATGCCGGAGTTACTAAATTTTCAACAATTGAACTGATGCCTGAAGCCACTTTTGATGAAGTGATGAACGTAAATTTCAAAGGTGCCTATTTTACCTTAAGCAGGTTTATTCCCATCCTGAATGAAAATGCCTCGGTGATCCTGCTCTCTTCAACGTCCGCGCACATCTCCCCGCCACAAGGATCTGTTTATGCGGCCAGCAAAGCTGCGCTCAACGCTGTAATGAAGATCGCCTCGGTTGAGCTGGCGCCCCGGAAGATCAGGGTAAACGCAGTTAGCCCGGGGCCTGTCGCCACGGAGATCCTGGGCAAAATAGGGCTCAACCAAGCATTGGAAGATCACCTCGTGGCCTCAATCCCTTTGGGACGTTTAGGACAGCCGGAGGAAGTTGCCCGCCTGATCACATTTCTATCTGGTGACGATGCGGCGTTCATCACGGGTTCGGAATATTTTGTTGACGGTGGACAGTCGATTTGAAGAAATCCGTCTAAATCAATAACTTTATAAAAATGGAACATATATCCAGGTATTTAACCAAAGAGATCAAGCTTTCTTCCTACGAGGACAAGCTTTTCAAATCAGACCTGATGTTTGATGATCACATGCTCGTCTGGTTCATTTCCGGTGAAACCAAGATCATCCAGTGGGATACCACCTTTAATTTCAGGACGGGAGATATCTTTCTGATTCCAAGGAACCAGCTGGCCACGATCATCAACTATCCTAAAAATGGCCTTCCCCATAAAACGGTTGTTATGCATTTATCGCTTGACCGTCTGAAAAAGTTCTATGAAAATATCGATGTCAAAAAGAGATCGCAACCCGATCAAAAGATTTATGCATTCAGCAACCATCCCTTATTAGAAAGCTGCCTTGCTTCGCTGATACCTTACTTTGATATAGACGGCCAGTTTCCCGAGGACCTCGCTTCACTAAAAATAACGGAGTCCATCAGTATATTGCGGATGATTGATCCCGGTGTAGACAGCGTATTGGCGAATTTCGACTTGCCTGGTAAAATTGATCTGGTCAGTTTCATGCAGCGAAACTTCATGTTCAACATGTCCCTGGAAAAATTAGGTTACCTCACCGGCCGGAGTTTATCTACCTTTAACCGGGACTTCAAAAAACTATTTAATACCACGCCACAGAGATGGCTGACCGATAAAAGACTGGAACTGGCGCATTATCAATTGCTCGAAAAAAGAAAAAAGCCGACGGAGGTTTATCTCGAAGTCGGCTTTGAAGACTTGTCCCACTTTTCTTTTTCTTTTAAAAAGAAATATGGCGTGTCGCCTGTTCAACTAACCTTGGCACAACATTGAAATTTACTAATCAATAATTAGCAACAAAATGCCCTGGAATCCCGAAATCTACAACAAGTTTAAGAGCATTCGTTACCAGCTTTTTTTGATCTCGCAGGTCTTATCCAGCCCGCTGGAAAAATGAAAGCAATTGACCTTGGCTGCGGTACAGGGGAGCAAACGGCGATCCTCACAGATAAGTTCAGGAATGCGGTATTCCTGGGCGTTGATACTTCCGCTGAAATGCTGGGACAATCTAAAAAACTTGAAAATGATCGCCTGCATTTTCGACAGTCATCCACGGAAGCGGTCATAAGCAGCAGAGAGAAATGGGACTTGATATTTAGCAATGGCGCTTTGCAATGGTCTGATGATCACGAGGCGCTTTTCCCTGCGCTTATCCGTCAGCTAAATACAGGAGGACAGTTCGCGGAGCAGATGCCCGTACAAAACGAAAACCTGCTCAATAGCATACTTATACAACTTAAGACCATTGATGCCAAAATAGAGGTCTTGGAAACTAAATTGTTTGACGGTACCATCATTGATCATACATATAAAAGATGGAAGATCAAGTACGAAGGCGAAAAGGCGAAGCTTGGGGAAGACTTTGGTTTTTCAGAGAGGCTGGAAGGTAATCTATATGAAGAGTTACAACTGCTACCTTATATACTTAATATGCCTAAAATTTTTCAAGATTCCAGTTTGGGACAGAAACACGCCATTTTTAACCAGGTGTTCAAACAAGGACTCACCTTTAAGGAAGGTAGTTTTAGAACACGCTCCATCAATCCAGATTATGTTCATAAGTTGCTGATAATCAAAGAAAAATGGCTGCTCTTTTTGGAGCAACCCTCTGGTGTTTTTGAAGGAATCCCTTCATGCGGGGAATCGGAATACCCACTACAACATCTACAGGAACTTTTCAGAATAATCAGGGAAATCTATAAGAATAAGAAGCGAATGGAAGATGGTAACATTTAAGTTTATCAGATGGCAGTTTGACATAATGCCTTTCGGCCCAAGAAAGCTTAATTTTCGACATGCTGCCTTAAATTTATCTAGTAGAGAATTTATGGTTATCTCTACTAGTTAGTTTTAAGGATTATATAGCATTATCTTTGTAGTCAATATAACAACTACAGAATGAGTAAGCGCCTCGCCACATTTAAAGACAAAGAATTTGTTGTAGTTAAAACCCTCTCCTTTGAGGAGCAAGCTTCCATCGAAGTGATGTTTAGGGTGATAAATGGCTTCGAAACGCAAAACATAAAATTTGAGATAGTTCGGGATATTCACGAGGACATTTTAAATACTTTGAAAAATGGCACACCTGGTCATCAGCTATTTAGACAGATTATGGAACTGATGTCTACTTTTAATGCATTTTTGAATCATTGGAATACCTCTTTAAAACGGGAGTTCGGCGAAAGTTCCAAAAATTATATAAAGTTTAAGGAAGCTACTGGCGAGCAATTCGACACCTATTTTGAATATCGATTCTTATATGGTTTAAGGAACTATATTCATCATTGCGGAATGCCCAACATAATTGTAAATGCGAAATTGGATAGCAATGATATACCGGTCTATGAATTGATGGTTAACAAAGCTGAGTTGCTTTCGGGGATGGATTGGCATAAACGTGTCAAAACTGACTTTCAGACAATTGGAGATACATTCGATATTTTTCCTTTTTTTAAAGTACTGATTGAATGCGTCACTAGAATTCACAACGTGGCTATCAATAACATAGATGTAATCAAATTATTAATATGTGCACAAAGAATGAGTACCTATAAAAAATATAGAGATAGCGAGGATAAAGAGCTAGTTCTGTTAGGTTATACGGGAATGAACCAATTTGGTGACCCGACGAATCTCAATTATGAACATTTTCGTTTTAATCTAGCAGATTACCTTATCAAACAGATCAAACCAACAAATGATGCTGGAATAGCACCAACTGGATCACCAAGTTAAGCTAATTCGTTAGCACCAGGAATCTATCAGTTTAATGATAAACTTTGGCTTCATCTTAGTTTATAAATAAAATGTAAAGCCGCAAATTTTCTTCTTCGAAGCGCAACTGGTACTGCATTCCATTAAATAGCCATCTTCTTCCAGGCCATTGATCCTCTTTTATTTGAGTCCTCTCAATAGTTTGAAAACTACCATGGTTTTCAAGATCACTGCCCAATACAGCTAACAATTTATTGATCAAAACATTTAATTCATTTTGATATAAAAACCAATTATTGGTCGGTTTTTGCCTGACTAGCAGGAAAAACGGCTTATCACTCACAAGATCATCGTTAATGACCAGCAGTTTATTGAAATAGTCAAAAAGAAACAATGGAGTAGAATATATTCGTCTTAATCCATCCTCGCTCAACACCGGCTCTACATGTTGGATGATAGCTGGAACCATGCTTAAAAACTTATCCCCTTTAAAATGTAGGCATTCATGATAATGATTCACAAATTCATCGGAAGCCATCACGCATGTGTTGACCTTAAATTTTCTATAGATCGCTTCTGCTTTTTTTAGATTTTTTTGATCATTGGTAATGTAAAAATCGCATGTAGAGGCAAATGCAGTATGAAATGCATCTTCACTGGTATTGCGAAAAGTTTGCCGTCTCCCTTTATTAACGACTACCTTATCCTCTTGGTAACCGTGCATATCTAACCTTATGTATTCATTGCTCAATTCGTTATACCAGTCAGGAGAATAATCATTTGGCACAGTGGTACCTGGTAATACTATTCCCAATTTCTCGTAGGCCTTTTTAATCATCATATAGGGATTTGATGTATCGTATATCCGGTCACGGTTTATCTTGATCCCTTGTTGCATTGAAGTTCGCAGCTGTTTATAGTCGTCCTGCTCGTTTAGCCGCTTGAACATATTTAGTAATGCATTGAATACTCCTTCACCTGTGTAATTATTCTCTAAATCAGGTAAAAACTGTTTCATCTGCGCGGCAGTTTCTGGATTCTCAAAAGCTTGGCGAAAAACCGCATCGACCTGCTGATTTTTTAATATGTCCAAATATGGTTTGAGCATCGTTCTGATCTCTATATCGTCATCGCTTAAATCTTCATTAGCAATATCAGAATTGAGTATATCCAATATTCCTCCAAGATCGTTTCGTTCGTTATACAAATCCTGGGGACTACGTTGCTCTATGGCCACTTCTTTGCCAGTATTGAAAACACAAAAATCGTCTGTCAATTTACTAATAAACTCTAGGTCAGCCATAATGTTATCTTTGTTTGCTGCGTCTTGGCTACTAGCAGCAATATCCCCAATATGGGATGTAGAATATAACTTAAAAAATTTATCATTATCCCCAATAATCTCCGAAAATTCTTCGTGCATTCTTGCCTTCATCTGGCTCATAACGTTCCAGTCCATATAAATTCTAATCATTCGGTCTAATTTTAGTTTACATTCAGTCTCTACCTGGGCCCGTTCATAATAAAAGACGTTTTCAGATTGATGATAAAGCACGTAAAAAGCCGGTAGGCTGTCATTGAGTAAGTAATTGATGTTTGAAACCTTAATTGCAAAAGAAATACTGCCATCTTTATTCTTTTCAATCGACTGTGTTGCCTTTAGCTGAACCGGAAACCTAAGATTGGTATTATTCCCTTTCGACTTAATTTCAAGAAACAGATCGACACCTTTATCATGTTGAAGTTCATCGCGTATCTCAAAATCCAGAGCACTAAACATATCCCGAAACTTACTTCTGGAAAGCGTCTCTAAATTTGCATTTTCATCTGATTTGGGCAGTGATTGATTATTGAACTCGTCTCTTGTCATTTGGTGTAAAGGAAGTGATTAGCGAAGTTATCGAATTAAAAGATGATTTTTGAAGCAGAAATATCTCCTAGAAGAATCAGTATTTTGCTGCCAGGGGAAATATTATCTTGTCTACGCGAAATGATATTCGGATATTTACTATTTCAGTAAAAGAGAAATTAGCAATGAAATATAGCCAATCAGATTTCGTAGTCTACAACACAATTAATGGTAGTCAAGTTTATACCTGGGTGAAAAATGTTTTTGATGAGGAGAAATATTATATTCTAGACTTTGAAGATAGTAAAGCGTTAGAAAGCGAACTTAGTAGCTATGACGCAGCTAATTTTTCGGTACCTAGCGCCCCACAAAGCAGCAATATTGATGATTATCACCGCGATACGATGATAGACAGGATTGTAACTGCATTGCAGCCTAAGCAAAATTCTTTAGATCTAAAAGTATCTAAACTTGCGGGAAAAATTATTTTTGAGACCGAAGTTAAGGATACTGAAATACTCGAAGATCAGAAATCATTAATAGGGTTTGTTGAAAAGCATAATAAAATGATCGCTAAGATTCAGGAGAGATTTAATGGACGTTGGGGCATCAACATTCCGGTGGAACTACGTTTCCATGAAAATAAGGCTTCGTTAAACCCAATTAAGATTTAGTATTTAACTCGGGAAAATACTGGATTTCGTTATTAGGGCGGTATTTGATATTGATGATTATTTACTGTCGACCAATTTGTTTGAAATTCCTACTGTTATGAAACGCATCTCCAGCTTCTCTGTTTATATCCTCACGAATAAAGCGTTACCAAAATTTTTAACTTCACAACGCTATTCATCTAAAATGTGCTTAATTAATAATACTAAATTGTGTCTTTAAATTAGCGATTTCACTTATGAAGAAAAAGAAAATAATTAAGACAAATGATAAGGTTCGTGCTTTAACACCTTTGCAGGTTACAAGTATAGCTATCACAACTGTAGTAATCTTATCTCTTTGGATGTTAAACTGGGTTCTTTTAGGAGATAAGATTCCCCAAGACGGCATTAATGATCGTGGAACGTTCGGTGATATGTTCGGAGCTGTAAACGCATTATTTTCTGGTCTTGCTTTTGGTGGAATTATATGGACTATTTTACTGCAACGCAACGAACTTAAACTTCAGCGGGAAGAATCTAGAGAGTCTAGAAAAGAAGCAGTTGAACAAAATAAAACTCTAAGAGCCCAGCGCTTTGAGCACACTTTTTTTAATATGCTAAATCTTCAGAACGAAATAATAAAAAACTTACAGACACCTACAGGGAAAGGCAGAAAAGTAATTCAAGATGCCAAGAATAGTTTAACTAGCTTTTTAAGCTTAAGTAATTTAAAGGAAATTGCAGGATCGCTGGAATGGGGTTTTTATAGAAATGAAACTTGGGAAGGACATTCCATTACAACATTTCATGCAGGAGGTGTATTAAAAGATTTTTATCATCAAGAATTCTATGATCAGTATTCCAGTCATTTCAACCACTACTTTCGCCATCTGTACCACATTTTTAAGTTTATCTACTTCTCGAAACTCGAGGTGGGAGAAAAAAATTTTTATGCTACCCTCGCACGGGCATCTCTTTCGCAAGATGAGTTATATTTAATAGCATTCAATGGCCTAATTGAGGGATATGGTAATCCCAACTTCTTGTATCTAATTAAAGAATATGATATTCTTCAAAATTTTGTACGTGCAGAAGTACAACCCGATGTGTTCATAAATCTCATTGATGAAGAATTAGCTTCAGTAATTTATCCATTTAAAGAGACAAAGCCGACAACGGTTAACTTTTAAGCAGGTCTATTCGTATTCACCAGATAAGTGTCTATTGACATCCTGAGTTAGCCTATCAATAATTAAAGACAAAGATTTCGATTTTTCTCCATCCAGACTGTCAGCCGTTTTCAATGCCAAACTGATATTTTGGGTAATCACTAGTTTTTGGTGATATTCGGACATTTTTAAGATTGTCCGGTTATACAAATAAAAGAAAACTGCTGCAATAAATTCTGTGATTACACCCGATGCAGTAGTTACGTATGCAGGTTGAACGTTAGATGCGTTTGTGTACATCATAATAATTCCGGTAATCATTACAATGAAACCTACTATCCCAGCAGAGGCAGAAATCCAAAAGCTTTTATCAGCCTGTTCCTGTGTTTGAAGATAATATTGATCCAGGTACTTGAAATTGATCTCTACCAGTTTATTGAAAAAATCCTGTTCTAAGTTTTCTTTGAGTTGCTGGGCACCTTGTTCATTCAGTTTTAACTTAATTCTATTCAAATGACCTTGCCAGAGAGCACGAGTATATAGTGTAAAAAAAACAAATAATAATGTTGATAAAATTGCACCTAATCCGGCAAACAAGGGCATTTTTATTTTGTAGTCGCTAATTTGATCTCGCCTAATGTTCGCATTTATCCTACTTTCTATCCTTTGGTACTTCGCTAACTCTTTTAAATAGTCTTTTTCGTTAGTAAATCGAGATTCACTAATGAAAAACCTGCCATTTTTACCAACCGGAATCTCATTCATCACCAGAGAGTCCGTAAGCCTTTGCTCATTGTTATAATCGAAGTTGACAGATGTATAACTCAAGTAGGCCCCAGAAAAAAGGCCCACTAATACAAATAATATAATTAAGCTTCTATGCGATTTTCCATCGATTAAGCCTTCGAGACGAGATTGGATACGTCGCAAATGTTCCGTTTCATCTTCTGGTAATTTGTCTTCGTCCATTTTTTGAGATAATTAATTTGATTTTGTATTGGCTGGAACTATCTGGTCACTAAAATATGTAATATTCTTCGTTGTAACTAATGGTTAATCCATGTTCTGGAAAATATCGGGACTAATACAAAGCACTTGACAAAATACTAGGTTCCAGAAAAATTATAGAAAATGTATTCACACCTGGAGGTATTGTTATTAAGTTCGGCGAAGGTTAATGAAACGAATAGAAAGTCTGTCGCTTTTTCTTTATCAGCTTAAAGTGCGAACGCGCAGTCATTTTTGCCGAATTGAAACACGAGGCAAATGGCGAGAGAGTGTTTCAGGAAGATCTTCACTTTTCATTTATGGAATTTGGCGGGAATAACATCGTTCATTACAATTTTGATGAGGAGGAAACTAACTCGGAAAAAATTCTAGCAACTAGTGTCACCAATAGAATATTTCTGATCCATGACAAGGATTCGGGTAAAGAAGAGCGACATATTGGGTTAACTAAACAACTGGGGAAGAATTACCATTGTTTGGATACGCTCGAAATAGAAAATCTTTTATCGCCTGCCGTGTTGCAATTAACCTTAAAAGATTTCAAATTAAAAGCGGTTGTGGAATTAGAATTTAATGAGGTTACCCAAGAAGAATATGTCGATATTCCGTTTATTGATGTTGTAAAGAAGTTGACTACCTTAGATAAATTACGTAAAATTTTTCCAGAGGTAAAAGCAAACGCAGTGCCTAAACTATCTAATAAAGCTGATTTTGCAAGATCAGCCGTTGCCCATATCACAAGCTGGGAGGATCTTTCCCCATCAGCTCAGAAACTAACAACAGCTGTATACAAATTTATTAAATCACACAATAGCCATACTAGTTAAGAATGACACCAACAGAGCAGTTTTGCAGAATATTAAGAGAAAGATCCACAGACCATTTGTCTGCGGGAAGACTATTGTTTACCAACCAGCTGTATGGCCAGGTTATATCTACTTTGCGGCAAGAACTGGATTCAATGGTTAGGGCTATTTTTCTTTTAAATCAGGATTTAGCCCCAAGACAGCATTTTATCGGGCAGACTTTGCAGAACGAAAAATGGACATGGCCCAACACGCGCTCGCAAATCACTGACCGTAATATGGTTGATTTAGCCAATTCAATGTATGGTTGGACAAATTCCGTATACAAGCTCGGATGCGCATTTATACACCTGTCTCCCATGGCTGACTATAGGAATGAAAACCCATTTCGGCAATTATCACCTGATGAAATCAACAGTATCAAACAGCATTTGCATGATTACCACAGCTTTCCCCTGGCAAATGATTTGAACATGGAGGCCGTTAGTCCTTATTTACTCAAGGTATTGGACAAAGTTTCCAGTAATCTCGAATGTTATATAGGTTATCTCGAAGCTGACAAGATAGGCGTTAGCTAATTTTCTTTTACTCGGTATTTTGTGGGCCAGTTTTAGATGTCTACATTTAAAAATGATAACAATACCCATTGAAGAATTCAATATACCATTAGACCAGGATAAAGATGTTTTAAAGAGCTGGAATTGGTTTATGTCCCTGTTCTCTGATGAGGACTGGCAGAAAAGAAAAGAAGCCATTGAACAGCGAATTACAGTCGAAATAAAAGGGGGCGCTCCTTTTAGTGAATCTTTGGACAAAGGGACATTATTGGTGATAAATGATGACCAGATAGGGTGGTTCCTATATTTAGTAGAAATGTTCTTAAAAGCGGCCCTACAAGTATGAATTTTTCCAGGGAGCGCGTGTCGTTCCGATCTTTAAAAGATTTGGGCAGGATTTTGATTTGCTGATGAGTATTGAAGGTGTCCGAAAGAAAGCCAAGAACCTGATTAAAGTCCGTAAATCGGAAGCCGATGCTTTATTGTTTGAGATGCTCACAGCATTGATGTGGGCAAGAAACGGTTGGGAAGTTAATTTTTTAGAAGAAAGCAAAACAGGAAAGATGCCTGATCTCCTCGCTAAAAAGGGTGACAAGGAATATCATATAGAATGTAAAAGGCAAAAAAAGACTTCAGAATATGCGTATAGAGAGACAAAGAAGCGCCAGGTTATGATCTCTTATATCAGCAAAGAACTACTCATCCACAATTTATTGCTTGATATCGTTTTTCATGTTGAATTGGAATCATTGTCTGACACTTATTTAAGAGATTTGTTAATTGAAAAGATTCCTACAATATCGAACCCAGGCCGAATTTCGGATGAGGGGAAAGTCGATATTGATATTTCATTTGTGGATATTAAGGGTATTAATGAACATCTTGTAAAGTTTTTTGTAAAACATCATTCGCCACAGCTCAATTTGCTTATTGGAAAAAAGGCACCTGATAACTTGGGCTTCACTTCAGGTATGTATGCTAACTTTATTAAAGTAGGTGATGGTGAAGTCAATAATCAATACGTTAGCGAGATTAGCAACGCTTACGGAGTATTTTGGCATTGTGATGCTCCCGACGCCATATCGGCAAAAGCTAGGGACATAAAAAAACAACTATTTTCTGCACTCAAACAATTCCAGCCCAACCAGAATGTTGTTATCCATATTGGTATGGAAACTTTTGACGGCCCAGAAGTTGAAATGAAGCGAATGTTAAAGATCACAGATACGATTGAAAATGTTGAATTTAAAGCCCCAGATTTAAAATGGGCCTATTGTCACTTTTTTCAATCTTATGCAACACCAGACGAAGCTTGGGTCTTTGATGAAACAGTGAACACCATTTCCTCAATACCACCTGAAGGCAAACCTCCACTAATTTCCAGTTTCCTTGTTATTCCCGAAGATACAAGTTTACATAATCTAGCCCATTGGGAAAGACCATTGCCATAGAACATGAAATAATTTTAGGGCTTTTTAAACTTAACTTTTAATTCGTCAAAAGCGTTGTTAAACTCCTGCATCCTCATGTTTTGAAGCTGTATTAAAAAATCATCTTTAACATCTGTAGTATCAAGGTGAAAGCTTTTAGCCACTTTCGCCCTAGCTTTCCTAAGTTCAGCCTCTGTATATCCGTATCCAAGTGATAGCAGTTCCTCGGGAGATGAATCCATCCTGTAGTGGAAAACTTCACTGTTTAAGATATTCCTATCGTTTCCGTCGGTGTTGGGAGCGGTAATTTTTAAGCCAATTTTATGCGGTATAGAAAATTTAGTAACTACGAACTCGCCATTCATTGTTAACCACCTTAGCTTTGAATCATAACTAAGATTTACATCACCAACAATGCAATCTAAAAAATCCTGTCCCAAGAAAGATTCAAGACTGCTAGATTTTTCGGCGGCTGGTTTATTTCCCTTTGCAGCGATTACAGTATCCAAATCAAACGCCTGGTATTCACGATCCGTAAAATTCAATACAAAAGCGGCTTCTCTCCAGTTGGTCAGCTTTATTGATTGGGCTAAAATATTTTGGTCGAAGGCCCAATCTTTTTTCGACTGAAACATGATTGATTTTTTTTCAACTATATTCCCAACATTAAGTGTTAGCTCAAAGATACCATCTGCACCCAGTATATTTTCCGTGGCATTTGGCCCCGCCCTCGGAATTTATGATAGTTGATACTCCAATTCCATGTTCCTTGATTTCCTGCCTGCGCTTCTTTGACTTCTACTTTTTGATTTCTAATCCTTAAAGTAGCACCTAAATCTCCGGTTAAGGTATCTTCTTCTTCATTGGCAGATTCGTAACCTTCCAACGCAATTTCACAGTGTTCTTTTAAATGATTTTTAATTGCATTTTTAACTTCGTATGGGATGGAGAGTGTTCTTCGAGCCATTGGGTAATATTTAAATAAAAAGTAAGTGATAACGGCGTTATGTTTGTTATATGGAAATGTATGGGATAGAGGTTATATAACTCTCTTTATCCAGTTTGAGGATTAACCAATTCAGTGCAATACGGCCATCTTATTTTTTTTCTTCTCTCAGGTTTGCTAATATTCCTCTTTTGTAAGCCGCCGAGTATATAATTGAAATTCTGTGGAACATTAGTGTAGTACCCGCACATTACACATTGCCACGACTCAGGTGTATGCTCTAAATTAATTACGCCCATACTCTGATAAAGGCATTCAGGACATTGCTGTGTTTGATCTGCAGACTCGTTAAGCCCTGATCCTACGTTTTCGGCTACATAATAAATTTGATCCTCTGATTTACAATATAAACACATTACTGTGTCAGGAGAATTGATGACGGGAGCAGATTGTTCACAGTTAGGACAACAATCAAAATAAGAAGTCAATGGAGCCTGAAAATATGGTTGCTTTTTTTTAGCTGTTTTAATTCTGATTGCAGTATAACAGTCGATGTCTCTCAACATTAAGTCAATTTTTTTAAACCGATCAAATTCCTCATAGAACTGTTTATAGACCTGATCGGCATAAAATTCAAGGCAAAAGTCGATGCCAAACGCTATCAGTTCCAGACATTTTTGTTCGTCTAACTCAAGGTGGTAGTGAGTATGTTTATGTCGGTTATTCCTTAGCTCATATAATGGCTTTGCTTTCAGCTGACTCAGATCAATGCTAAAGGGTGCCTTTTTTAACAATTTTCGGCTATCGTCGAAAGTGATAGTTTTGAAATCGCCCGACTTGATTGCGGCATTATCTATTTTCACGGGGTCGCTGACCACTAAGCGCCAATCATACCAGGCAAGTCGAAATTTGAGCAGGCATTCCAATGCATTTTGAATAGAACTTAAATTCATTTTCAACTGGTGAATATCATAGTACCTTGGTTTACGCCCATATGAAAGGTGTTCTGCAACGTGATGAATCATGTCACTCGCATTATTAAGTAAGTTGTCAGCAATATTGAAGCGCCATTGAGAGTCTTGGTCAAATGTCATCCAGGTGATTGAAAATGTTAATCTTTGTCTGAAATAGCTTCATGAATTGACATCACAGCCTCAGTCAAGTCGGTCCCGGACATATTACCTTTAAACCCCAATTGCATTGCAATTGCCTCCAATGCTACAGGTTTGTGCGAAGTATTAACCAGTAAGCCGTCCTTTATCGCTCCAGCAATCAATTCCGCTTGCTCGATCTTGGCGGCAATCAGAAGCGCATCTGCGGTAGATAGGTCTTTGAAATCTTTTTTAAGGTCTTTTGCAGTTTCCTTAACTGTTTGATAGTAAGTCATACTTGTTTGTTTGTTTAAAGGTAACAAATCCGCGAAACAATACTAACCTTGAAAACTCTACTATAGCAAAAGTCAGATTTTCATAAATTGATAGATACACTTTGTAATGGTCCCTACTTAAGTTAATATCTTACATTATGAAACAAATAACAATCAGAAGGCAACCCAAGCCCAAGCACAAAAAGCCTATCCGTGAGCCTAAAAACGAAGAAAATCCTATAGGTAGCGATAAAATTTTCGTAAATTTAATAGCAGATATCGTATTTGAAAACCTATTAAACAAGTATAGAAAATGAATGCCATAGGCTATATAAGAATCAGTAAAAAAGACCAGTCCACCCATTCACTGGACTATCAAGAGAAAAGCATCCGTGATTACTGTGATCGCAATGCTCTTGAGCTTGGCTCGCTCTTTATAGATGACGGGGAAAGCAGCTATACCTTTGACAGGCCGGATTATAAAGCACTTGAAGATTTCATTAAAAAGAATAAAAAATCAGTTAAATACCTTGTCATATTTGACCATGACCGATTCAGCCGTAACCTGCCCGAAGCACTGCAAAAGATCGAATTTTTAGAGAAAAGCATGATCTGAAAGTAATAGCGGTAAGTGAGCCATTGGACATTGACACCAGTGATCCCTCAGTGTTTTTGCTCCGGGCCTTCAAATACCTGATCGCCAATCAGGAATTAATGACCATCAGAAAAAGGGCGAAAGTAAGCGCACGACATGCACAGGAATCAGGTAGGTACCTTAATAAAGCACCTTATGGCTATATCAATGGTAAACACACTGATGGTAAAATGATCTTGCAGATTGACGAATCTAAGGTATTCATTATAGAAAAAACTACAGGGATTATCTGAATGGCATTCCTCATTATATAATTCACAAAGAGGTTAAAAAGCTTGGGTTTCCACATCACTCTGCCAGTGCCATTTTTCGCGCACTTAATAACCCATTGTATTGCGGACTGGTAAGGGTCTGCGCTTATGGCAAGCTGCCTGAAAAGCTGGTGAAAGGGGTTCATGAAGCAATTATACCGGAATCACTCTATTATAGGGTGCAGGCTAAGCTAAACGGAAATAAAAGGGGAAAGGAGTCCAAGCCAAAAGATGAATTTCCACTGAAGGGAATTATTAAAAGCCCTTGCTGTGGCAGGAACTTAACCGCTGGATGGAGTACAGGAAGGTTAAAGAAATATATGTATTACCGCTGTTTGGATCATTCCAACGTAAACATATCCGGAATTGAGTTGCACGAAAAATTTGAGGAGTTGTTGCGGCATTTAAGCTTTACTCAGGCTTTTGTAGATGAAGTTGTGGAGTTGGTTTCAGGAAAAGTAAAAGAGATCCTGAAATCAAACGAAAATAGGTTAAAAGTACTTAGGCAGCAATTACAGGGGGTAGAAGTAATGATTGCCAGTGTAGAGGAAAAACTTTTTTCTGATGTGATTAATGATGATACCTACAAAAGGAACATGCAGAAGTTTAGAGGGGAGCAGGGTAAATTGAATGATGAAATCGAAAGTCTGAATAGCTTAGCTGACAACATTCAGCAGGATTTATTGGTATTACCGTATATGTTGAACCTGCATCAGGTCTATATTGATGCGCCGCTCGGACAGAAGCATGCGATGATTAGAGAGGTGTTCAAAGATAATCTCACATATAAAAATGGGATGTTTAGAACACCTTCGGTCAATCCAGATTTAAAATGTAACTTACTGTTATTAAAGCAAATAGGGTTGCTCGAAATCGAGCAACCCTATCACTTTGAGAAGTCATTCTCCTACTGCGGAGAGCGAGGGATTCGAACCCCCGGACCTGTTACAGTCAACAGTTTTCAAGACTGCCGCATTCGACCACTCTGCCAGCTCTCCGCTGCAAAAGTACGAACTTGGCGCAAATCTGCAAATGATTTCCATTCAAATATTTGCATAAATATTTTAAGCGTTGCTAATCATTTAGTTAGGTCGCATAAAAACTTTCAAAAAAACAAATTAAGGGCCAATAATGGCTATTTTAGGTGCAATTTTGGACTTTATGTTTAAACTATAGCGCCTCTTTAGGATAAATTTTTTCCCGCTCTACCGATAAAATACCATTTCCCTCAATTGCAAAACAAACGAGTCCGGTTAATACCGAGACCGAAAACCAAAATTCTGAATAGGGTTTAAAAATACCACCAGAAATATTTATAAAGAATACGGCCCCGATCAATATTGGTAAATTAACCAGGCAGAATACACGGGTATGTGTGCCCAGGGTAATGGCTAAACCTCCAATTAGGTGCAACATAATAATCAGGTGTGCTAGTAAGCTAATGCTCACAGCTGTGCCTAAGAAAGCGCCCCTCATTAAATTACTAAAGGCTTGCATATTAATGTAAAAATCAATACCCTTCCAAATTAAAATAAGGCCTAATAAGATTCTAAAATAGTCTAACCATTTTGGGTGATGGTGATCGCCCCAGGTCTGGATTTTCTTAAGCATGTTCATAACTTCTATATTTTGGTTATGACAATTTACGGAAAAATTAAGAAAATAACAATGTTTAACTATTTGATTTTAAGGCTTTTTTTTATCAATAGTTTTACTGTTTACATAATCAGTTGGCGACATGCCAAACTGTTTGGCAAAGTTCCTTCCAAAATGAGATTGAGAGCTATAACCGACCATTTCTGAGATTTCGTAAATTTTTAGTACCCCTTCATTTAAAAGCTCGGCGGCTTTTTTTAGCCTTGCCAAATTAATCAGTTCATTGGGGCTAAGGTTAGAAATGGATTTAATTTTCCGGTATAAGGTTGGCCGGCTCATATTCATCTTTTCTGCCAGATGTTCGACGTCCAGATCCTGATTGCTGATATTCTTGTTAATGGTATCCTGTAATTTTTCTAAAAACAGTTCGTCTGCCTTTGAATAAGCAATACTTTTAAGGTGAAGCAGGGGGGAGCTCGCGAAATACTCTTTGATCTTGTTCCTGTTTTTAATCAGGCTCGAAATCTGTACCTGTAAGAACTCGGGAGAAAAGGGCTTTTCTACATAGGCATCGGCACCCAGTTCCAAACCTTCAATTTTAGATTGCAATGAATTTTTTGCGGTAAGCAGGATAACGGGAATATGGCTGAATTCTAAGGTAGATTTGACTTTTGCGCAAAATTCGAAACCGTCCATTTCCGGCATCATTACATCACTAATGATGAGCTGAACAATTTCACGCTGTAATATTTCTAATGCCTCGATACCGTTTCTGGCCTGTAGTACATGATATTTTTCTTCCAGATCATCTGAAATGAAATCAAGGATATCTTCATTATCATCAACCAGTAACACTACAGATCTTTCCATATCTTCAGTATCTTTTATGGTCAGCTTGCCTACAATTTCTTCCATTTTCCGTTCAGGTTAAATTCTATAAGTTGATGGATAGGCAATTCTAATACAAATATATTAAAATCATGATCATTAAAATCTAAATAAAGCTCGCCGCTATGCAGTTGAGCAAGTGATTTTGAAATCGATAAACCTATTCCCGTTCCGGCTTTTATTTCTGTTTCTTTACCTCTAAAAAAAGGTTCGAATATTTTGTCCTTAATTTCTATAGGGATTCTATGGCCGTCGTTTTTTACCATCACTGCAAATTTGTCGCGTTCCTGCAGTGATAAATTGATCCCTACCGTTGTTTTTCCGTATTTAATGGCATTGTCTACCAAATTGCTGATCATTTTGTAAAAAGCCTCAACGTCTATATAAGCATAGAGTTTTTTCTCAGGTAAATGCAGGTTATACTTAATGTCTTGCTGTTCTGCAGCAGGTTGAAACTGAAGAAATACATCTTTCAGGATTTCTGAAATATCGGCCTTTACGAAGTTTAATGAAAATTCACTGGTTTCAGTTTTTCTGAAATCCAGTAACTGGTTAGTCAATTTGAGCAGCCTATCAGTGTTCCGACCCATAATCCGTAAATTCTTTTCTATTGCCGGCACGGCATCAGCCTGTTTAATCAGTTTCTCCATCGGGCCGATAATCAGTGTAAGCGGTGTTCTGATTTCGTGGGCAACATTGGTAAAGAATTCGATTTTTGCCTGATACACTTCTTTTTGTTTTTCATGCTCAAAAACTTCCATCCGCCTGCTGTTTTTTAACGCAATTTTTCGGTGGTAACTCCGTACCAGAAAGAAGATAATTCCACCTGCCGCGATCAGATAAAGTAGATAGGCGATAGGGCTGAGGTAAAAAGGAGGTCGGATTTTGATCAGTAATTTCGCATTTTTGGTGCTCCAGGTACTACTTCCTTCAACCAATGCTTTCACTTCAAAAATATAATTCCCGGGGGCAAGTTTGGTAAAATAAACCTTCCTGTTGGTTTTTAAATATTCCCAGTTTTTATAAAGCCCGGTCATTTTATAGGCATACTCTGTCATTTCGGGCGATAGATAGCTTAATGCCGCAAAATCGACACTAAAAGAAGATTGGTTGTAGTTCAGTTCGATGGTATCGGCATAAACGATCGACTGATCAGAAACAGAATCTGCCCCATTTAAACCTATTTCTAAACTGTTGATCTGGAAGCCGGTTAAAAATACAGGGGTTTCGTATGATGTTGCTTTTAAATTGGCCGGATTGAAGCTGACCAGCCCTTTTACGCTCCCAAAATAGGTTCGGCCATCCTCATCCTGATAGGCAGAACTGTAGTTGAACTGATCGGTAAGCAATCCGTTGGCTTTAGTATAGGTTTTGTTTAAACCCGTGGAGGGGTCAAAATGGATAAGTCCCCTGGTACTGCTAATCCAGA
Organism: Pedobacter kyonggii; assembly: GCF_004310665.1. Classification (GTDB taxonomy): domain Bacteria; phylum Bacteroidota; class Bacteroidia; order Sphingobacteriales; family Sphingobacteriaceae; genus Pedobacter; species Pedobacter kyonggii. The sequence goes on from NZ_SIXF01000002.1 coordinate 339,084, forward strand.
ACTTATTTGCAGCATCTTCTTCAATGCGGAAAAGGTAATTACTGGGAAAACCATTTTTTATGCCGTAACGCTTAAACTGATGTGTCTTCTGATCAAACCTGCAAAGTCCACCACCGTCTGTGGTTACCCAAATCTGTTGTTTACTATCTTCAAAAACACTATTTACGGTGTTATGACTTAAACTTTTCGCATCTGTCGGGCTATTTCGGTAGTTCACATATCCGGGTTTGGATAAGTTAAACTGAAATAAACCATCATTAAAACTGCCTGCCCAGATATTGCCCTTGCTATCTTCAATAATTGAATAGTAAAAAATAAAGGGAAGGCCGGCAATAGGCTCAAAATCATCGCGTTTGCGGTTGTAGCGGTAAATCCCATTAATGGTCCCAACTAAAATTTCACCAGACCGTGTTTTACAGAAAGTAACAATAAAATTGGTGCGTAAGGCATTTCCAACACCTGCCTGGTAATGTTTGATTACCTTTTCTGTTTTCAGGTCTAAAACATCCAGTCCGTGTTCGAAAGTGCCAACCCAGAGTTTGTCACCGTCAACCAATAAACCATGGATGTTGGAATAGGCAATGCTTCCGGGTTTTCCATCAGGCAAAAAGTGTTTAAATATTCCTGTTTTTACGTCAAGTTTGTTCAGCCCCGCATCTTCCGTACCGATCCAGAAATTTCCGTTGCCATCCCTGGTAATTTCCCTTACGTCGCTTCCACTGATCGAGTTTGTGCCTTTTTGAGGAAAGTATTTGGTAAACAGGGAAGTATGGCTCGAATAGTAGTTTACACCGCCAAAATAGGTGCCTGTCCAAACGCCTCCTTCGCGGTCAAGGCAAATGGTGTAAACGGCATTATCGCTTAAAGAATAATCGTTATTGTACTGTTTTTTAATATGTATAATCGCGCCGTTTTCGTCATTGTAAATGTAAATGCCCGATTCGGTGGCAATCCAAAACTCATGAGGCCCTGTTTTTTTGATATCCCGTACAAAAATTGGTGTTTGGTCGTCGTTTAACCGCAGTATATTTTTTGATGCCAAGGTTACCGGATTAAAGAGCTTGACCCCCTGATTGGTGGTGCCGACCAATAAATTGCCATTTTCGGTTTCCGCAATTCTGGATACCCAGCCGTATTCTATTTTTGCATTTTTACCGTTGATGTTAAAACGCTGAAAATTATTCGCTTTTGGATTGTATTTTTCCAGCGTCCCCTTTCCGGTACTGATCCATACGCTGCCATCTTTTAAAACCGTTACCAGTGAGGCATCAAAAGGTGCATTATGGGTAAAAGCCTGTACTTTCTTACTGTGCTTTTGATATAGGTATATTTTGAATGAAGACAAGATCCATAAATTTCCACGCTGATCGCTGGCCAGATCTATAATCCGCATCCCTTTGGTTTCTTTGATGATGCTGAAGCTTTCTTTTGCCGGATTGTATTGGTAAACGCCGCTGTTGGTGCCTACCCAAAGTGTTTGCTCCCGGTCGTGGTGAAGTGCATAGATTAAATCGTTGCCTAAACTGCCAGCCTGGTCTGGGTCGTGGCGATAGGTTTTAAAAGAATAACCATCAAACCGGTTTAAGCCATCTTTTGTGCCAAACCACATAAAACCGTTTCCATCCTGCACACTACAAAAGGCCGTATTGTTAGAAAGCCCGTTTTCTACCTGATAATGCCTGAAATAATAAGGCTGCGCCCACAGCAGGTGGACCGAAAAAAACAGGCATAAAAGGATGAAGAGTTTTTTCAAGATATCTTGGTCAGCTGCATCAAATATATTAAAGAAATGCTTTGCTTTCAGGCTAAATTGAATTTGAGCGGATAAGTAGAAAGATTGAGACAGATTCCATTTTTATTTGGTAAAGTCTTAATGGTTTAAGAAGCTCAATTTTATAGACCTGAAACTTGTAAACTGCCAATTGCAATTTAATCTGAGTATTAGGCTTTGTTATAGACCTGAAGACTGCTAATTGCAGACTAATCTGTGCGTTACCTAAGCTGCGCAAAGTTCGGGCTCAGGGCTGCGCTTCGCTCCGGTACCGATGAAGGATCGGTACTGACCCCTTACAATCCCTAACGCGAAGCTACTGCATTAAGACTTTGCACGTAATTGCCTGCGCTCGTTTCCTAACGAGTGCTTAAATAGATAAACGATTTTATCGTTTGTAAACGACAAACTATTCAACGCTCGTTAGAAACGAGCGTTAGCCCAGATGGTGGCCGCAGGGAGGTGTCGTCATTACAAGATTGCTTCCTGAAAGGTTGATTCCCATAGAGAGGTCGTCATACTGAACTCGTTTCAGTATCTATCATACTATTCTGTTATTATTAGATCCTGAGCTAAACTCAGGATGACGCATTGAACGGCATTTTCCGTGTTTCTGAGTTTCCGTGGCTAAACAGACTCCTTAAATACAAATCGAGACAAAATGAAGAAAGATTGATACAAATGCGTATCCCTCTGAAAAGCTAAAAACCGAATCTTTGGATAAGAATTAAATAGAACTAAATCCATTTAGCTCTTTAACTAACCAAATCCCTAACCTAATATGAAAAGAAGTTTATTCTCTTATGGTGGCTTTGTCCTCCTGGATTGGTATCCGCTTCAAAAAATGTTTTTGAAACGCAAAGTCCTCTCCGCTATTTTTACTTCCATCACCTTAATCTTACTTTCCTTTCAGCTCAGTGCCCAGGAGCAAACAGCTGTTACTGGAACAGTAACCGACGAGAAGGGTGAAACGGTTGTTGGCGCCAGTATTAAAGTTAAGGGTACCAACACAGGGGTAACCACCGATGGCAATGGAAAATTCAAGATTCAGGTAAGCGATAAAAATGCTACCCTGATCTTTATTTATGTGGGATATGCCAATCAGGAAGTGGCATTAGCTGGTCGTACACAAATAAATGTTAGTCTTAAGCCATCAAATAACGATCTGTCAGAGGTTGTTGTGGTAGGCTACAATACGCAGAAAAAGGAGGCCATTACAGGCGCCATTTCATCAATCAGCAGCAAAGATCTTGAAAAAGTGCATGGCGGTTCAACGGTGAGTACAGGTTTAGCAGGGAAGCTACCAGGCGTATCTTTCAGGATGCCTGATGGAAGACCAGGGGCGAGCGCCAATATTCAGATCCGTAATATGGGTAATCCGCTTTATGTTATTGATGGTATTCAACAGGATGCCGGCCAGTTCAATAATATTTCTCCTAACGATATCGAAAGTATTAGTGTGCTTAAAGATGCGTCGGCTGCTATTTATGGTAGCAGGGCATCAAACGGTGTAATTTTGGTTACCACTAAAAGAGGAAAAAACAGTACCCGCAATACTTTTAGCGTTGATGCTTACACGGGTTGGCAAAACTGGGTGCGTTTCCCGGAAACGACCAATGCTTACCAATGGAAAGTGGGACAGGCTACTGCAGAAATGAACCAGAACGGGGCAACCAGTATTACCCAGGCCGAACTGGATAAATGGAAAGCAGGTACTGAATATGGCTATCAAAGCCAGAACTGGAAAGACATTATCATTGCACCTAACGCACCCCAAACTTCAGTAAACCTAAGTGCTTCTGGTGGAAGTGACAGGGTAAACTATTACTTTTCTGCTACCCGTTTAGATCAGAAAGGGGTGTATGGAAAAGCAAGGGAATTCGATTTTAACCGGACCAATATCCAGAGTAATATCGAAGCTAAAATAACCGACCGTTTTAAAGTAGGTATGCTCATCAATGGCCGTATCGAAAGCCGCGATCAGCCAGGCGTACCAGGAGGCGATGATTACTGGGCTGCACGTTTTGCTTTATTGAGAAACAGACCAACTGAACAGGCTTATGCCAATGGCAATCCGAATTATCCCAATGATATTGGGCACAATACCGAGCAGTTTGCCGTGCAGAGTAAAGCGCTAAGTGGTTACTGGAAATCAGACTGGAGGGTTTTGCAGACCAATTTATCAGCCTCTTATGAAACGCCTATAAAGGGTTTGGAAATAAAAGGTTTATATTCTTATTACATTGCCGATAACGTAATTAATGGACATGAGTATACCTATAATGTGTATACCTACCATCCGGAAACGGGCATTTACGAACAAAAAGTAGGCAGTTCAAACCCATACAGAGAGCGTAGAAATGAAAAAGTATACACCAATACCTATCAGCTTCAGGCCAATTATAACCGCACTTTTGGCAAACATACCGTTGGTGGGGTATTGGTAGCTGAGCGTTTAGACCGTTTTAGAACTTATACCTTTCAACACGCTGTACCACAAACTAATATTTTACCTGTGCTGCAGTTTGCCGATATGGATGGGCAGGATTTTGCTGATATACAGGAAGAACAGGCACGTATCGGCTACGTGGGTAGGTTAAATTACAACTACGATAACAAATATTACCTGGAGCTTTCCGGTCGTAGAGATGCCTCTTGGAAATTTGCACCAGACAGGCGTGTTGGTTATTTCCCTTCGGCATCAATTGGATGGAGAATTACGCAAGAGAAATTTATGAAATCACTTCTGGGCGAAAGCAACATCTTAAATGATTTGAAACTTCGTGCTTCTTATGGGGTATTGGGTGATGATGATGTGGGTATCGATCCTTTTGCATATATCCCGGGTTATAACTACAACCAGGGCAGCGTGATATTGGATGGAAAAAACATCACCACTTCGAGGGATAAAGGTCCTATTATCAATAACCTGAGCTGGTTTAAAAGCAAAATTACCGATATCGGTCTGGATTTTACGATGTTCGGCAGTAAACTCTCTGGAACAGCAGATTATTTTTATAGAAAACGTTCGGGTTTACCCGCCATTAAAAATGACGTAATTGTTCCTATTGAACTGGGATATCCTTTAAATGTTGAAAACCTGGAGAGCGATGCACAGTTTGGAGGTGAATTCTCTTTAAACTACAGAGATAAAATCGGTGAGTTTAACTACAATGTTGGCGGAAACATTTCCATTAGCAGAAAGAAGCTTTTAGAAAGATATAAGCCACGTTTTGGCAACTCGTGGGAGAATTACAGAAGTAATGGTACCGATAGATATGCCGATATTTTCTGGGGTTACGAGGTAACCGGTCAATTTCAGAGTATCGATGAGATCAATAATTACAAAGTTAACATCGATGGAAAAGGCAACCGTTCTTTATTGCCCGGTGATTTAATTTATAAAGATCAGAATGGCGATGGGGTTATTAATGGTTTAGATGAAAGGCCGATTGGTTATACCACAGCGGGGCAGCCAAATGTTGGCTTTGGTTTCACCATTGGGGGTTCCTATAAAAACTTCGATTTTACTGCCGATTTTTCTGGTGGTGCCATGTACTCCTGGAACCAGAACTGGGAGCAGCGTTGGGCATTCCAGAACGGAGGTGCTTTGCTGCAGAATTTTGCTGATGACAGTTGGCACCGCACTAATCTTTACGACCTGAACAGTCCATGGGTGGCCGGTAAATATCCTGCAATCCGTTTTAACGACCGCGACCACAGTAACAACACCAGAAACTCGACTTTCTGGTTGCACAATGTGAGGTATCTAAGGGCACGTACACTTGAAATTGGTTATACCTTGCCAAAAAGATGGGCGGAAAAAATCAAGATCCAGAATGCAAGGGTATATGTAAACGGGTATAACCTGTTTTCTATCGATAACCTGAAAGAATATGGTGTAGATCCTGAAATTGCAGACGACAATGGATTGCAATATCCACAGAACAAGTTCTTTAACATAGGTCTTAAATTATCGCTATAACATGAAAAAGACTAATCAAATGAAAAAATATATATACGCATTTGCTGCCATTGCATGTTTAAGTTTTGCGCAGTCGTGTAAAAAAGATTCCGAATTTTTGGATAAGCAACCTACCAGTACCCTGCCGATTGATGCAGTGTGGAAAGATCCTAACCTGGTGCTTACTGTGGTTGGCGATCTGTACGATCGTTTCCCTGATTTTCAACGTATCGAATCGTGGTGGTTATTTGCCGATTTCGATGAGGGTTTTGCCTCTGCAGGCGGTGATTACGGTCGCCACCAGAATTTAGAATATGGATACGATGCATGGAGATACTGGGATATAGGCGTTTACAGGCTGGTAAACGACCTGAATCTGTTTATTAAACGTGGGCAGGAAGCGACCGCTCTAAAGGCCGAAGACCGTGACCGTTTTTTAGCTGAGGCGCGTTTTATCAGGGCCGGTGTTTATTTCGAGATGGTAAAAAGAATGGGCGGTGTTCCGCTGATTACTGTTCCCCTGGCATACGATTATAGCGGAGATCCAAGTTCCCTGCAATACCCAAGGGCAAAGGAATCTGAAATTTACGATTTTGTGATTGCAGAACTGGAAGCCGTTAAAACCATACTTCCAGATAATGCAACCGTGCAGAGCAGGGCTACAAAAGCTGCGGCCCTGGCCATGGAATCGAGAGCTGCACTTTATGCAGGTTCTATTGCAAAATATAGCAATGCCCAATTAACCCTTCCAGGTGGAGAGGTTGGCATTCCTGCAGCAATGGCCAGTGGTTATTTTACCAAAGCCTTAAATGCCGCAAAAGAAATTATCGATGGTGGTAAATATTCGCTTTATAAAAAGAACCCAAATCTATCTGATAATTTTGCAGCCCTTTTTACCGATAAAGGCAGCAATCCGGAAGTAATATTTGCTAAAGATTTTAAATTGAAAACCAATAAAGTACATGGTTTTACAATCGATAACCAACCGCGCTCTTCAGCCGAAGAAGCACAGGGAGGAAGGTTAAATCCTTCATTAAATCTGGTGCAGTCTTTCGAAAAATTAGATAATACCTATGCCTCTTTAGCTGCTGTTGATGGCAGCGGAAACCCGGTTTATTACACCAATATCACCGATATTTTTGCTGACCGCGATGCACGTTTAGCAGGTACGGTAATTCTTCCCGGAACACAGTTTAAAGGTAAAACGGTTGATATATGGGCGGGCTATCAATTGGCCAATGGTACAATTGTAACAGGCGACAATTTTGCGCAGAGTAAAAGCAATGTACTTCCCGGTAACCCGGGTTCGGTGCAGGTAGTGGGCGGTGATGGTCCTGTTGATGGACTTGAATTTAGCGCACAATCTGGATTTTACGTGCGTAAATATTTAGATCCTGCTACAGGTTCAGGGCAGATTGGTACCCGAAGCGATGTATGGTGGATCCGTTACCGCTATGCCGAGGTATTGTTAAATGCCGCCGAAGCTGCTTTTGAATTAGGCGATGCAGCTACTGCAGCCAATTATATCAAGCCGGTAAGAGACCGCGCGGGGTTAACCACAGCACTGAGTCCGGCCAATATTACTTTCGACCGGATCGTACACGAACGTAAAGTAGAATTTGCTTTTGAAGGACATCAGCTTTGGGATATGAAACGTTGGAGACTGGCCGATAAAGTATGGAACGGCAACAATATGTCGGTTGCTGATTTTACCAACGCCAGCAATATCGGTAGCGCAACCCGCACCAGTACACAGGTGTTTGGCTTGTGGCCATATAAATACTATAATCCGGGCAATGCGAATCATTTAAAATATATTTTTAAGGTGATTAAACCTAGCCGTGTAACTGCAGCGCACCGCTTTCGTATCGGTAATTACTACTCTTCAATCGGGCAGGATGTACTTAATGGCAACCCGAAAATTATCAGAAACCCTAATCAATAATCAGATACAGACATGAAAAATAGAATTTATTTCATCATAGGGGCAATTATAGCAGTGTTGTTCTCCTCTTGTAAAAAGGATAATTATGAGGCACCTGCGGCCGATTTTACAGGAAGGATCGTATATCAGGGCGAAGCAATCAATGTGCAGTACGGCCAGGTAAATTTTGAACTTTGGCAATCTGGCTTTGGCAATTACTCCGCACTAAATGTAAACGTTAGCCAGGATGGCAATTTTTCGGCTAAGTTATTTGATGGGAACTATAAACTGGTTTTCTCTCCAAACCAGGGGCCGTTTTTGTGGAAAAAAAATGCAGCCGGTAAACAAGATACCATAGCGGTAAATATTAGCGGTAACAAGGTGATGGATATAGAAGTAATGCCTTACTACATGATCCGAAGCGCTAGTTTAACAGCTGCATCTGGAAAAGTGAACGGATTCTGTAAACTGGAAAAAATAATCACTGATGCCAATGCAAAGGATATAGAAAGTGTATCGCTTTATATCAACAAAACACAGTTTGTAGATGGGGGCAATAACATTGCGATACAACAACTTACGGGTGCAGCGCTTGCCGACCTGAATAACTTAAATATGAGTGTAAATATTCCTACAATTGTACCGACACAAAATTATGTTTTCGCCAGGATAGGGGTTAAAATTGCAGGAGTAGACGACCTGATTTTTACGCCTGTAACCAAAATAAGTTTTTAACCAAGGAAGGTGTTTTAGAAGGTAAATCTAAATGGAATTTGTCACGTTGTCCAAAGGACTCCTACGGAGCGCTTGTCAAAACGCTTTAATAAATATATTTAAGCCAGTCCTTCGACAAGCGATCATTGGCAGATTCCAGTATAAGGGTCGTCATTGCGAGGAGGAACGACGAAGCAATCTTTCATGCTAGCAATTTCTGCTATAAAGATTGCTTGGTCGGCTGAAAAAGCCTTCTCGCAATGACGACACTTCGAGGCTATTCATTCTCTTAAAACTATGTCAATAATATTGATTTTTATAAAATAAATTATTTCTCAGGATGGCATTTATACCATGAACATTCTGGCTTATCAGTATCTTACCCTTAGCAAATCATTATTAAATGAAATATCTTTTCGCCTTTTTTTTAAGCACGTCAGTGTTTTTTATAGACCAGCAAGCATTTGCCAATCCGTACAAAAAGGCATTGAATGATACCATTTACCTGGCCGATCCAACCATTTTTTTGGATGGCGGTGTATATTATTTGTATGGTACAAGTGGCGATAAAGGTTTTCTGGTCTATTCTTCGAGCGACCTTAAAAACTGGACTAAACCGACCGGAAAAAATAAGGGGTTTGCATTAAAAAAGGGCGATGCCTTTGGAAACAAGGGTTTTTGGGCGCCGCAGGTATTTAAAAGAGGCAAAACCTATTTTATGGCCTATACCGCAGATGAGCAGATTGCCATTGCGCATGGTAATAGCCCGGCAGGACCTTTTGTTCAGGAAGAATTAAAAGCAATATCAGGTACAGGGAAACAGATCGATCCCTTTGTATTTACCGATACAGATGGGAAAAACTACCTTTACCATGTTAAGCTCGATCAGGGCAACAAGATTTTTGTAGCACAACTGAAAGATGATTTTTCTGATGTAATCCCCGAAACAACAAAATTTTGTTTATCAGGAACAGCACCCTGGGAAAATACAGCGAAAACCGATTGGCCGGTAACCGAAGGCCCAACGGTAATCAAAAAGGAAAATCTTTACTATCTTTTTTATTCGGCAAATGATTTCAGAAATCCTGATTATGCCGTGGGTTATGCTACCTCAAACTCAGCTACCGGCCCCTGGACAAAATATCAGGGCAACCCGATCATCAGTAAAAAGGTATTGCAGATAAACGGCACCGGGCACGGCGATTTCTTTATCGATAAAAACGGAGTATTACAATATGTTTTCCATACGCATCACTCAAATCGTAAAGTATCGCCAAGAGCTACAGCTATAATCAAAGCCGCCTTTATAAACGACAAAAATGAGCGTTTTCGCATGCAGATCGACCCTGAAAGTTTTCGGTTTTTAATGCAAAGGATTAATTGATTGCTTTTGTAGAAATATTGAGATAAAAATAGGCCGATTTAAGAAAAGAAATCGCTTTTTTTAAAGATTAACGAATGCCGCTGAAAAAAATATAAAAGACGTAAGAATTTATAATGAATGCTTTTAAAATAAGATATCTGTTTGTTGCATTGTGCCTGTTACATGCAGCATGTTTACATGCGCAAACATTTACCAATCCTTTATTGCCCTCGGGTGCCGATCCATATAGCTTTTATAAAGATGGTTATTATTACTATACCCATACTACTGGAAACCGTGTAGACCTTTGGAAAACCAAAACCCTGGATGGCTTAAAAGATGCTGAGCGGAAAACGATATGGAAAGCACCTGCAGGAACCATGTACAGTAAAGAAATCTGGGCACCAGAAGTGATGTTTTTAAGGGGGAAATGGTACGCTTATTTTGCCGCCGATGACGGGAGGAATGAAAACCACCGTATGTATGTTTTAGAAAATGCTTCGGCCGATCCGATGAAAGGCGAATGGGTATTTAAAGGCAAAATTACCGATCCGACCGATAAATGGGCCATTGATGGAGATGTGATCGATTTTAAAGGCCAGTTGTATATGATCTGGTCTGGATGGGAGGGAGATGAAAACGGCAAACAGGAAATTTTCATCGCCAAACTTAAAAACCCCTGGACAGTAGCGGGTAAACGGGTGAAGATTTCTACACCCAAATTTAGCTGGGAAAAAATCGGAGACCTTGGCGCAGGAGCGCACGTGGATGTAAACGAAGGACCTCAGTTTTTGCCGCACGGTGATAAAATATTTGTTATTTATTCGGCCAGTGGCTGTTGGACAGATTTTTATGCTTTGGGTATGCTTTCGGCTTCGGCTAAAAGCAATCTGCTCGACCCTGCTTCCTGGACAAAATCCGATCAACCTGTTTTTCAGCAGTCGCCAAAAGACGGCGTTTATGCGCCAGGCCATAACTCATTTTTTTCTTCGCCGGATGGAAAAGAAGATTGGATCCTATATCACGCCAATGATAAACCGGGCCAGGGCTGCGGAGGTTTCCGCTCGCCCCGGGCCCAAAAGTTCAGCTGGAATAACGACGGGACACCAAATTTTGGAACCCCGGTAAAAGCAGGGTTGAACTTAACATCACCATCAAACCGTAATAAAAAATAATCAGATAAATACCGATATGAATTTAAAAAACTACGCGCTACTTGCTGTCTTGAGCTTTAACATCAGCTTGGGTTTTGCGCAAAAAACAAAAAAAAGCACTGAGCCTGCAAAGGTTTGGTCGATAGAAAAAGCCAACGCCTGGTACAAAGAACATAAATGGTTAACAGGTGCCAACTACATTCCTTCCAATGCAATTAACCAGTTGGAAATGTGGCAGGCAGATACTTTTTCACCCGATCTGATCGATAAAGAACTGGGCTGGGCCGAAGGAATCGGCTTTAATACGCTGCGCGTATTCCTGTTCAGTAAAGCCTGGAGTCAGGATCCTGAAGGTTTTAAAAAGAGAATGGATCAATTCTTAAACATTACCCAAAAACATGGTATTAAACCGATGTTTGTTTTTTTCGACGATTGCTGGAATAAAACTTCGGCCATTGGTAAACAGCCAGAGCCTAAAACGGGTATTCACAATTCGGGCTGGTTGCAAGATCCCGGCGATCCTGCTTTTAAAGAAGAAGCCAATTTCCCTGAACTGGAAAAATATGTAAAGGATGTGCTTACCCGTTTTGCACATGATAAAAGGATTCTGTTATGGGATTTGTACAATGAACCCGGAAATAGCGGAAAGTTAGAAGCCTCCATACCTTTGTTAACCAAAACCATCAGCTGGGCAAGGTCGGTTAATCCCGATCAGCCGATTTCTATCGGATTGTGGAGCTGGGGTTTCGAAAAGCTTAATGAAATTCAGCTGGCCAATTCAGATATTGTAACCTACCATAACTATGAGGCACCAGATTGGCACCAAAGAACCATCGATCTGTTAAAAGCCAGCGGCCGGCCATTGATCTGTACCGAATATATGGCCCGCTCGCGTAACAGCCGTTTCGCTAACATTTTGCCGATGTTAAAAAACGAAAATGTAGGCGCCATTAACTGGGGTTTTGCTGCGGGTAAAACCAATACCAAATACGCCTGGGATACCCCGCTTGCCGATGGATCTGATCCGATTGAGTGGTTCCACGAAATCTTTCAGCCCGATGGCACCCCGTACCGCCTGGATGAAGTTAACCTGATTAAAAAACTTAACAATAAATAAACCATATTCTTCTTTCATTGATAGAAGTTAGTATTTAACCAAAAAAAGGAGATGGATGACAGGTTTACAATCGATCGTCATCTCGGCCGTAGAGGAGAGATCTTTTAATCTAGTCCAAAGATCTCTCCATTACGCGTTGCTCCGGTCGATGACGCCGATTTTTAGAATATGTCCTTGATAGCCGGGTTGAAGGACGATAAGCTCTCCGAGGGAGTCCTTTGGACAGACTGACATTAGTTAATACCTAACTTAATAGCATTGCCAAACCCAACTTTAACACACAAATTTAAACCGATGAACAAAAAAGTATCCATCCTTTTCTCGCTGCTGGGGCTCTCGCTTTCCCTTTCTGCGCAGCAACAGGACAAATCGTGGTCGATGGTAAAAGGGAAAATCTCTTCACCATGGGCCCAGGAAGTTAATCCTAAAAATGTATTGCCGGAATATCCGCGGCCACAGTTTGAGCGTACCGGTAACTGGAAAAACCTTAACGGACTTTGGGATTATGCCATTTCCGGAAAATCACAACAGCCGGCAATTAATCAGGGTAAAATCCTTGTGCCTTTTGCGGTAGAATCTTCACTTTCGGGTGTTGGCAAAACAGTAGGTAAAGATAGCTTGCTGTGGTACAAAACCAGCTTTACTGTGCCGGCAAATATGAAAGGCAAAGAAATTTTGCTTCATTTCGGTGCGGTTGACTGGAGAAGTACGGTGAACATCAACGGTAAAGAGGTGGGTAAACATGAAGGCGGTTTCGATCCTTTCAGTTTTAATATTACACCGTTTTTAAACAAGAGTGGAAACCAGACTTTAACCGTAGAAGTTTGGGACCCGACAGATGAGGGCCCTCAACCAAGGGGAAAACAGGTGAAAAAACCGGAGGGCATCTGGTATACCCCGGTAACCGGCATCTGGCAAACGGTGTGGATTGAGGCGGTAAATAAAGCACATATTGATCATATTAAAGTAACGCCGGATATTGATCAGCAAACCGTATCGGTTACCCCATTTTTAACGGGTAGTGCTACAGGCGATCAGGTTAAAGTTTCAGCATGGGATGGTACGACCAAAGTGGATGAGCAGACCGCGGATGGCACTGGTGCAATCAGTTTAAAAATTGCGAACCCTAAACTTTGGAATACTAAAAATCCATTTTTATACGACCTGAAAGTTGAGCTGATCTCTAAAAATAAAAAGGTTGATGAGGTGAAAAGTTATTTTGCCATGCGAAAAACCTCAATCGGCAAAGATCAGAACGGTATTCAGCGTATGCTGTTAAACAATGAATTTGTTTTTCAGTATGGCCCGCTAGATCAGGGTTGGTGGCCGGATGGACTTTACACCGCACCAACAGATGCCGCTTTAAAGTTCGATATAGATAAAACCAAAGAAATGGGTTTTAATATGATCAGAAAACACATTAAAGTAGAGCCCGCACGTTGGTATTACTACTGCGATAAAGCAGGCATGCTGGTTTGGCAGGATATGCCAAGCGGCGACCTGGGTAACGGCTGGGAAAACCGCCCAGGTGTTTTAGACCATGGATCGGATCAAAACAGAAGTGCCGAATCTGAAGGATATTACAAAAAAGAGTGGAATGCCATTATCGATGCACTTTATAATGTGCCTTCTATTGTAGTATGGACACCTTTCAATGAAGCCTGGGGGCAGTTTAAAACAGTAGAAATTGCCAAATGGACAAAAGAGAAAGATCCTTCAAGGCTGGTGAATACGGCCAGTGGAGGAAATTTCCATCCGGTAGGCGATATTATCGACCTGCACAATTACCCACATCCGGCTATGCCTAGTCCTGATTATTTTGGAAAAGACTATGCCCTTGTACTGGGCGAGTTTGGTGGGCTTGGCCTGCCTATTGATGGCCACGTGTGGCAACAGAAAAATAACTGGGGCTATCAGAGTTTTAAAAACAAAACCGATCTGTTTAATAAATACGCCCAGTTTACCAAACGTTTAGCAGAATTAATCCCATTAGGGCTTTCTGCCGGAGTGTATACTCAAACTACCGATGTTGAAGTAGAAACCAACGGCTTGATGACCTATGATAGAAAAGATATCAAGTTTTCTGAAGCACAGATGAAAGCTTTGCACGATAAGCTTTACCAGATAAATGTGCCGGTAAAGCAATAGCTTATCATTTATCGCTTTTTGTTTTATCAGTATAATAAGGCGCTGCAGTTGTATCTGTAGATGACTAAATCATTAGCCCGTATATCCATCCGGGCTAATGATTTAAGCGATTCATCTTAGTATTGCCTTTACACTGTTTGTGATCATGAATTGAGGGTTTTAAGCAGCCCGCAACCGAAAGGGTACAATTATTCCTTAAGTAAACCAGATGAAACAACTCGATTTTTCTACTTTCCCAATACTAGAAACCGACAGATTGGTACTTCGCAGACTTTCGTTGGAAGATGCTCCAGTAATTTATCAGTTGCGTTCGGATGTTGAAGTGGCTGCTTTAACAGGCAAGGCACCCTTCCTTCATATTAACGAAGCCATTGCATACATCAATAAAATTGATAATCTGATCAATAATCATGAATCTATATACTGGGTTGCGTCTTATAAGGGTGATGCCGCTATGATAGGTGCAGCCTGCCTATGGAATTTTGATATCCAGAACGAGACCGTGGAAATTGGGTATGAGTTGCTCCCGGAGTTTCAGGGTAAAGGCATCATGGTAGAGATTATCACCTGTATACTCAGGTATGCATTTGAGGTAATGGGCATAAAAACGATCGTTGCTTATCCATCCAGCGATAACCCGCCTTCTGTAAAACTACTCGAAAAAATGGGCTTTAAAATTGCCTCAAGCGATCATCAAAATATGCATGTAAATGTTCCGGGCATGCTTACATTTATCCTTACAAGTTATCAATAGCGATAAGAAGATCGTAATCATCTAAGCCCTGGCCAGCCTAAACTCATTGTAACACATTACAATATTAAAGCCAAGAAAAAGTATCGCTTCCGAACTTACTTTAAGTCTATCAATATCGGCACCAACAGCTGTAGAAATAACCAATGTAGAGAAAACCAGGATGGCACTTACGAAAATGCTCACAAAAGCCGAACGCAGTAACATCGTTATCCTGAACAGGTTTTTTTGAAAAAAAATTTCAGGCCTACGGATCATTTCCACCAGATTGATAAAGATAAAAAGACCGATAATGAAAATATATGCATTCATATAAGGCGCTGTACTATCCCACACCAAAAGACCAAAATAGCCTTGCAGAACGAAGTATAAAATAATAGCCAGGCAGATCAGACTTTTTAAAACTGTCCAGAACTTTTTGCCTGAAAGCATGAGGTAGAGTTTTGGGTATTTAAGGCTGTCAATATGGTCGGCAATACTTAACAACCTTAGCGAAGCGGGAACAAAGGGGTTAAATACGCCCAACAGCATAAGCATAATGGTACTCGAAAACTGAAAAACAGCATCACTGATCAATCTGTCCATTTTTGTTTGGTCCAATACAGTATCATCAGCATAGGTAAATATAGACAGGCAGATAAGAACAATAATCACAAAGTGAAATACCACTCCCACATAACTGCTGAAAGCAGTGTTGTTAAGCCGCAGATCTTCATTGCTCTGTGTTTTGTTGTTGCCAGATGAGAATTTGGCTGAAAGCGTTTTGAGTGAATCGGCCGTACCTCTTACTATGAGCGCTATGGCGAGGATAAAAATTCCTATACCAATAATAAAACAGGCTATGCCGGCAGCCTCAAAACTGTACAGGCCCAATAGAAATAGAACTAAAGCGATGGAGATGGCTACGTGTTTATACTTCACCCGGGTAAAACCATGCAGATTTAGCAGGAGCGTATAAAACAGGCCAAATGCACTGCCAACTACAATAGCCATCAATATTTTAGAAATAATAGTTCCACTCATGTTTCCAGATTAAAAAAATTATGCGATAAGAGGTTAGTATTAGTCTTTCCAGTCTATAACCTTTACCTCATCGCCAACACGGATAATCCCCAATTGTTGATGAAGCAGGTTCTGGCCGAACATGATTTTTTTGCCTACCGTTCGGTAGTTGGCCAATGTTCTTAATGGTTCCTGCCCTTTTTCGCCAGTTTGCTGATCGATGGTAATGAGCACACATCTGGCACATGGTTTTACTGCAGAAAACATTACCTCACCAATGTGAAAAGTTTTAAAACTATCCTCAATATGGGGCTCTCCGCCCGTAAAAACAAAATTTGGACGGAAACGGTCCATTCGGATTGGATCGGTGAGCTTTTCATTAAGCCCATCAAGCGACGATTGGCCGATAAGCAGGCAGGGATAACCATCGGCAAAACTAACCACTTCATCATTCGAAGCATAATCCCGATCTACCAATCTTTTTTCAGTTAAAGGCATTTTTACCAGTCTAACCTTAAATTTTAGGAAATTAGAAAACCAATCGCTTACGGCTTTATTTACTTCAAGCGCAGTGGCGGTATCGTTCCAGATTACAACAGATAGCTCTTCTCCGGTATCTTCATCCAAAGAAAAGGATATACTTTGCTCGGGTGAATTTTTATGGGAAACGCTTAATTTACCATCTCCAATATTTACCTGAAGTAGTGCCAGTTCAAAATGTTTCCGTTGGGTAATAAACATACCTTCCTCATCAACAAGCATCCATCTTCTATCGTATTGCAAGCCTTTTTCTTCAAGCTGTGCTTTTTCAAGCCGGATACCGCCCAATGATTTAATGGGATAGATATTGATTTCAGAAAGGAGAAGTTTGTTCATGCTTTAAAGATAAAAAGACATTTTGGATTTAGCTGTTTAGCGGAATTGAATTATCTTCGGGAATAAGAATAATAGAAAACCAACGTATTACTTAAAAACAAGCTGTGTAACAACAAATGGGTATAAAGAAAACTTTAATCAGGCAGATATTGGTTCGGCTAGCTTTTTTGGTACTGCCCTTACTAGCGATATACCTGTTAATGGAGTTTACCTACAATCCCCATGCGCTTTGCACTGCAAATGAACACCGTCATACCATGGGGCCAGTTGGTTACATAATTTTGGCCGCTGCAGTAGTGGTGATCTGGTTTTTGGCCATTATTTTTGAACAGATATGGCGGTATTTTAAGAAGGATAGAAAAATTTCTTTTTTTGTTGTGCTTTTATTCGCACTAATGGTCGTTTGTTTTTTTTGTTTCTTCTTATAGGGAAGCGTATGGTCGAATCATTTTCCAAACACCTATTTCAGTCCTGTTAAATTATCATCATTCGGAAATTAAACCAAATTTAGGTGAGATCTATCTGGTATTTATCCTGCCAGTTGGTGTAGTTAAAGGATTTCGATCCCTTTCTGCTCAAATGCCTCAAATATCTGTGCATTGATCATGCTTCTGGTCAAATCGGCCTTTGAAATATCCTTGCACCAGAAATAAATATTGATGGTACTGTTCAGTTTGCTCACCGGGCTGATCATAATAATAGGTTCTTTGCTGATAAAAACATTGCTGTTCTCTACAATAATTTCTCTGATCAGACCAACCACTTCGGTAGAATTAAAGGGCTTTGCAATCAATAAAGAGATATCTATCCGCATCTGGTTATTGCTCAGTGTCCAGTTGATGATGTTGTTCGATAAAATAGAACCGTTAGGGATAATAATTTCGGCGCCTTCGTCGCTAAGTAAGGTACTGGAGCGTACGCCGATTTCCTTTACCCTTCCTTTTTTATTGCTCAGCTCCACAATGTCGCCTATTCGGATGGTTTTATCAAAAATAAGGATAATCCCCGATACAAAATTGCTTACAATATTCTGTAGGCCCAACCCAATCCCAACACCCAATGCACCAAGAATAACCGTGATTTTATCAATTGGCAGTCCGGAGGCAGCAACAGCAATTAAAAAACCGCCAATTAATAATACCAAACGCGTTACGAGTAATTTCGAACGCTCTCCTTTGTTATCATCAAAACTATCATCGCCCGTATCGCCAAAGAAATAGGCAATGTATTTCTGCAAAAAGTTGGCAACCCAGATAATGCCCAAAAACAATACGATGCCGCCAAAGGTGAAAGAAAAGTTGCCTATGGTTCTTTTTTCGGTGAGGATTTCCATTACCGATTCGTATAGTCCATTAAAAATATTCAGGTTGGTGGTAAATATTATAAACCAGATTAGGGTAGCACCAATGCCGGTTAGCCTTTTAAGTCCGGTAATTACGGGCTGCCAATCAAAATACTCTGGAAATCCTTTACGGATCCTGCTGCTTTTCATCTGTAACAAAAAGGCCTCTACCAATACTTTGGCCAGGATGGTTAGCGATATGGCATTTAAAAGCGAGCTTACCCCGGTAGAATAAAAAATCTGGGTTAGGGTAAAGCGGCCAAATAGATTACAAAAGGTAGCAATGATGGCAAAGCCGACGTAAATAAAACCCGTAGTGAGGATCATTCTGTATCTTTTGGTTTTCTCATCGAGCATTTTCCATACCATAATGCCATAGGCAACCGAGCTGGTGGTTAAGAACAGCAGCAGCCAACGCTGGTATCTTGGTGGCATACCAAAAAGGCGTAAGAAAACCGGGGCAAGAAGAAGTACTACAAATATGCACCAATAGTAAAACAACTTTGAGCCTAGCTTTTTGCGGAAAAATACAGTGAGCAAAATGGCCAGTATAATCTCAACAGCTTCGATGTAAAGTGCGGGCGCCCTCAGATCGAATATTGGGGCCAACGCAAAGAGCATGATAAAAGTAATTAAATAAGGCTGCGGACTGACCAGTGAAAAACCATCAAGGGTTTCTAAACGGCCCCGCTGTTTTACGCTTCTAAAATTGAAGAATACCCAAAAGAAGAATATGGTACAGGTAAAAAGTAATAACAACCGGCTGCTCCTGGTGTACACAAAATAATAGCCCGATATTTCTTGTTCTCCCTTAATAAACCTACGGAAGCCCATGCTTTTATTGGCCCGTCTGTTTACCGTTTCCCACAAATAACGGCGCTCTTTACCAAAAGCTTTAATGCTTACGGCATCGAGCTGACTATCGGTAAGGTACATCAACTCTTTAATATTGATGAGGTTAGAAGAGGTTCTGGCCTGCAGGTTGTTGATGGATAAAGTAGTCGTTTTCAGTAGGCTATCCATCACTATACGTTTCTTCTTTAACTCTGCAAACTGCTCTTTAAACATAACCTGTATGGCAGGTTCCGTAAATACTTTAATCAGTACAGTATCTTTACGCAGGTTAAGAATTTCTGTTTTTAAAGCCCACAACTCCTTTTCATATTCATCAAGGTCTGACAAACAATCTTTATTATTGCTCTGTAGTTCTTCCAGTAGGGTTTGATCCATCAGCAGATTTTGCAGGTTAGGGGATCTGTCGCTTTGCGTTAACCTGCTTTTAAGCAATGCCAGTGCAGCTTCATCCTGCGTTAAATGTGCTTCTATGGGCTTAAGTTTTTTAAATGAGCCAACGGTAACCGGAACTTTGTTTATGGTTTCAAATACTTTTTCCAGGTGCGCAAGATAATCGCCTTTGGTCAATGTAGCAGAGTCGGATAGAATAGATACATCCTGACCCTTATCTACAGGTTTATCTTTCTGCGCAAACACATGGCCAGAAAAAAATAGGATAAGGAGTAAAGATATTAAGTTCCGTATGGCTGGGTAAAAAGAATTTCGTGTTATCATTGAGCTTAAGCAGTATTGGGAAATATCCTTTTTTAAGGATATAGGTTGCCAAAAATAAGGATTAGAATTGATTTTACAGCCAGTGGCCGCGAAACCAGGTACCGTTTTATAGATAACGAACTTGTTTTTACTTATATGGAAACCTTTAATGCGGGTGCAGGACAGCAAACCAGGGCAAGCTATGATGTTTAAAGCGAAAGGTAACGGTTGAAGATATTAATACCTGAAAGAGGATATGCCTGCTGCAGTTGGCCATGGTACTTTGCCACAACGCCCGCCTTATCTTTTTAAATGTTAAACAGAGGATGATTAGTTGTATTCCTTTGTGAGGTAGATATTCATCACGCCTCTTGCTGCAATTTGGTTAGTTCCATAAATAAGCGATTGTTTATCCGTTACCTCAGCACTAATCCACATGTACTGATCAGTCTGTGCTGCAATGCTCCAATCGGTCTGTGCGGCAAAATTAGGATTGCTAAAAGTGAGGATACGGTTATCTGCATTTCGTCTCAGAATATAGTCTGAAAACTTTACCGATGTATTAATGTCAGTAGAAACTTTTACCTGTTTATCATCAAATGTCCAGTACGATTTTAGGGCATCTGCCACGATATGACTAACTATGATTCCCGAAGAATTATAAAGCTCGAGGTCATACCCACCTGTCGACCACTTGCCATTCAGGGTTTCATTCGTAGTATGATCAGTGTCTTTTTTGCAACCCGATATATTGACTATGATACATAACAAAAATAAAATATGTTTCATACCTGGCCTTTAGATGATTGAAGTTAAATAACCAAAACGAATCCGCAAATCTAATATATGCGCTAGCCCGGCTATCTGTAATTTGTAGTTGAATTGGCACATTTAAGTTTATTTACCTCGGCTTGTAGCAAGTAACGCTATATACACGTTTATACCTTAAATTAACACTAGGCATTAATGAAAAAAATCTTACCAATTTTGCTCGTATTATTTTGCATGGCCGGATGTAAAAAGGAAAAACAGGGAAATTATTCTGAAACCATAACCAAAGGAGAAAAATGGGGAATAAAGATAGGCAGCTCACATGCTGAAGTATACACCCAACTGCAAAAGGCAGGATCAAGCCTCGACTTTCAGCATGTAGCAATTTTTGGCCACAAGCCTTATAGTTCGCCAGAAAGCCTGGGCCAACTTCTTCCTTATTATTATGCGCTTACTGTTTATAACAATACCGGAACTTTAGACCGTGTAGTGCTGTTTTTTAGCGGAGATAAAGTGCAGCAGATTGCCACGGGCGGTGGCCTCACCACACCAGTAAGCAAATGGCCAGAAAATGTGACTGATGATACCGCAATAAAAGTTGATGACCCTGTTTCAGGTTTAACAGCAAAGCTGATCAAAATCCATCAGTTACCAGCCTATGCTACTTATGGATTTGTACTTTCCGATAAACCATTAAACAAACCCTACGATCCGGATATGAATAATCACGATGACTGGCAGTTTGGTTTTTCAAACTTTGTAAGTGCAAGCACCAGCGGATCTTCAACAGTAACCCTTCATTTCAAGGTAGGTAAGCTGGAAAGTATAGACCACGATTATCGCGAGGGGCAAATATTTAATTGATTCGAAAGTATCGTCATCCCGATCCCGAATTCGGGAAGAGATCTTTAAATTTGATTTCAATAACATGGTTCAAAGATCTCTCCTCCGAAGGAGTTCCTTTGGAACACTCCGCAGTGTTTCGGAGATGACGATCATTCCATTGGAGTCTGTTGATGGTCGCTTGTCGAAGGGCTTAAGCTGTTTCGATAAGCTCTCCGTAGGAGTCCTTTGGACAACATAACATCCTCTGAGGTGAAACGCCTTTATGGTACAACCTCGTTTTTTTTAATATAAATTATACTAGCGATGCATGTGCATCATTTATAAATTTAACGTATCCATTAAATTAACGGGTCGGAATCCTGATTGCGGGGATTGTGCTCTGGAAAACTATTCTTATCGAAATGATGGTGACGGTAAAAATTTGCACGGTCAATCTCTACAATTTCATCTTCCATCCGCAACGCCGCCGGACTTCCAATTACGCTGCGGATCTGGTTCTCCAATTCAGGGGTAACCTCACCAATAATATATCTCGGCATTGCCCTGAACTGATCCTGGTGGATATCGGGTAAAATAACTTCTTTTTTCTCTTCGCCTAAATTTGCGAGCCCGATGGGTATCAGCACAGCCTTTTCCTCCAGATCTTCGCCCATATCGGCAAGCTCCACAATAACGTAGCGTATCGCATTTTGCTCGGGATCAAATAGGAGGTCGCGCACCTTTCCAACCGAATCGCCGGCATCATTTCTTACTGGCCAACCTTTAATGTCTGCCTCGCCGGCTGTTAATTGATAACTACTTTTTGAGAGCTCTTCTAAATTGCTGTATACAATAGTTCCTGAATCCATAATTGCTTTTTTTAAAGGGGCTATTAATAACGATGCCCACTTTTACAACAAGTTTTTCAGGAGATGGTTTTTATGCTAAGACGCCAGGGTACAAAAATAGGGCGGCTAAAACAAATAGCGTAAAGTAGGTAATTAATGGTAAATATTTGTGATCTAGTGTTTTGTGTTGACATTAAAAGATGTGGAAAGCAACAAAAATATTAATCGAAAATATTTTTTTTATCAGGCGGCAAGCATACTGTTTAACGATTATTTTGTATAATCGTTAAAATAGAATCAGAAGTTAATGAAGAATATAGCTGAATTTAGAATGTCATTAAAAGAAGATAGACCCGATAGTAACATGTCGGTTCAATTGCGCTCACTCTGGTACGATGCAAAAGGAGACTGGCATACGGCACATCACCAGGTCGACCATTTGGGCGATGTTGCCTCTGCCCGCATCCATGCTTACCTGCACCGCAAAGAAGGCGATATTTGGAATGCCGATTATTGGTATACTAAAGCTGGCGAAAAAAGGCCACAATTAACATTAGATCAGGAATGGGAAGAATTGGTACAGCGTTTTTTATCATGATGGGTGTAAATTACCTATCATTTAGCTCAGGTCATAACTAATGGTAAGCTGGGGAGATAATACCTGAAAACAATATTAATCTCCCAAAATCTCCAGTCATTTTTATTTCGCAGGCATTTTAAATGATGGGGGAAGCGACGCTTCATCCGCTGCCCATAGTTTATTCGGACGTTTGCCCATTACCAGCTCCAATTTGCCCCCTTTCATCAAATCTTCGTGAGCAAACCACGATTTATTCCATACTTGTCCGTTCAGTTTAGCCGATTGAATGTATTTATTTTCGGGAGAATAGTTTATACAGTTCAACTCAAACTTTTTGCCATTTCCCAGATCAAGTTTTACGTTGGCAAAAGTGGGGCTGCCAATTACATACATGGGTAAGCCTGGGGTTATCGGGTAAAAACCCATCTGCGAAAACACTACAAAAGAAGTAAGGCCGCCGCCATCTTCATCGCCAGGAATACCCATTAAATCGTTACGGAACCACTGACTTAATAAACTCCTTACCCTTTTTTGCGAGCGCCAGGGCTGTCCCGCATAATTGTACAAATAAGGAATATGCATGGCAGGTTCATTACCCATAGAGAACTGCCCAACATTGCCCGTATGATCAGGCAACTGCGAATAAAAATCAAATCTGCTTTTCCCAAGCGGCGTATTATACATTTTTTCCAGTTCATCAACAAAGGCTTGTTTGCCGCCAATCATATTTACCAAATCGCCCAGGTTGTGCAACACATCCCATCGGTAAAGCCAGCCATTGTTTTCGTCGTAAGTTTCTCTGGCACCAAGTCCGCCCGAAAAGCGGTAGTCCAGCGGTTTAATAAATTTGCCTTCCGCATCTTTCGGATGAAAAAATCGGGTATCCGGATTAAACACCGTATGGTAGCTGCTACTTTTATCTAAAAAGTATTTGGCTTCATCGGTTTTACCCAATTGCTGAGCAATATTGCCCAGGCACCATTCATCATAAACTGTACCCAGGGTAACGGCTATCGGCTGGCGTTTTTCAAAACCGTGAACTTCTGCTGCAGTTTCTTTTTCGCCTTCAGGTAAAGCAGGGAAATAGCCCTTATCTTTAAAAAACTGATCTAAAACACCTGCTTTTTTTGAAGACCACGGGGCCAGGGTTTTTTCGGTAATGGCTGCTTTACAATACTGATAAGCTTCATCAAGATTAAAATTTCTCAAACCCTTGTTATAAGCATCAATTACGGTGGCCACGCCATGATTGCTGTTCATCCTCCGGCTATCACCAGTTACCTCTGGAAAAGTTGGCATCCAATGGTCTTTCATCTGTTGTGCCATTCGCAGGTAGGAATTAATCATATCGCCTTCCATTTTTGGCTCAATAATCACACGGAGTGGATGCGTTGCCCGGTAGGTGTCCCAAATCCAGTCGTCAGTAAAAAATGGCGTGCCATTATCATTGTGCACTTTTCCGTCGAAGGCACTAAAATACTTTCCATCTTCAGATAAGCTGATCATTCTTTCGTATGTGCGATAAAGGGAAGTGTAAAATATGGTTTTGGCTGTTTCATCGGTGCCCCCTACCATGATCTTTCCAAGTGTGGCATTCCAGATATCTTTGCCCGTCTGCGCCACCTGGTTCAGGTTATAATCCTTGATTTCTCGACGTAGGTTGTGTTTTGCCTGTTCTTCACTGATAAATGATATGCCATAACGTGCCTTAATCTGCCTGGTTTGGGCAGGAAATTTTAAAATAAGATAAGCATCACGGCCGGAGGCAGACTGTTCCCTGGAGTCAATTTTGGTTCCATGATGCCTGCCTGATTCAAGGGGTGTTAAATCCGTTTCGAAATAGAGGTAAACCCTGGTATTATTGTCTAGTTTTTGAAAACCACTTACCACATTTTGGCTCACCTTTAGCGCCCCGTTCCTGGTATTTAAAACCAGGTAAGCCGGAGCATTTGTCTGCGAAAAGTTGAGCGCATATATGCCCGATTGGTGCGATGGCGCAAATTGTACATTTATCCCAAAATCATCGAGGTCAACCTCATAATAATAAGGTTTAATCACCTCATTGTCGTAGCCATAAGGAATTACGTTACTCACATTTTTGAGGTCGCCCTGAAAAGGGCTCAAATTAAAGGCCGAGCTGCCCCGGTGGCTGGTAACCACAACAGGCAAACCATCTATAGTATTACTGGTAAAATTATCACGCTCCGGATAAACCCGCAATAAGCTGTTAGGTAAATGAACAGTAGGATAAGTGGGTACAAGTAAATGGCTAATGTTACCAATGTATGGGTTAACATAGTCTACGGGTTGTTTTTTAGCTTGTGCATGTGCAAAATTGATACAAGCAATTAGCAAAAATATTGCACTCAATAAAGGATATGTATGTTTTTTCATGTCAGGAATTTCGATTAGATGTGGCAAACATAACATTTTTCAAAAACGATATTTAACGCTGATGAGTTGCCGATTGTATCATTAATGATGTAAATCTTTTTAATCTGCTTATAATAGTAAAACGATTTATCAAATTTAAAGGAAATGATCAGTTTACCAAAAAAGCAAAAACAGAAAATGCTCTTTTCTATTTGGCCTGTTTGCATCTTATTAGGTTAATTACAATGCCTGGTGCCAAAAAAACAGGTTACGGCTTAAGCGTAAGTGGTGTATAAACAAAAAAGAGCGATGAATAGATTTCATCGCTCTTCGAATGTTAAATTTTTATTTATTATTTTGCTAATGAGGCAGTTTGTTCTGTACCGGTTACTGGTGCGCTCATTTGTGTTTTCATTGCTGCAAATCTATCTAGATTCAATTTTGGTGTGCTTCCCATTACTAAGATATGCTCCCCGGTAGCTCCGCTTAATTTTAAATCTGCACGGCCTTCAATTACAGTATATAAACTTTCTGTATCTGAATCGATTTCGGCAACTGCATTTCCTTTTAAGAATAACTGAAGATATTTAGCATCCAATTTGCCTGCTGTTTTTACTACGGCATTTTCAGATGCTTGTACTCTATAGATGTTGTTTACATAAACAGTAATCTTAGCGGTATTTCTATCTGCTGAACTGATTTTTAATGCATGTCCGTCTTGGATCACTTTTACTTTACCTGTGTTATCGTCATTGTAGGCCACACTTTCTTTTTCTCCTTGTATCAACGTGATTTCTACATTTCCGCTTACAATAACCTGGCTGATGTTTTTAGGTGCCGATATTTTGATTGGCTGTTTCTCGCCTGCCATTACACTTGTTGAGAAAATAGCAGAAGTTAAAACGATAGCTGCTAATACTGATTTTGTTAGGGTTTTGATTGAGGTTTTCATAATGCTGTTAATTATATTTTTAATTAATATTTTGTGATTGTTTTGTAGATAAGACATCACGATGGCCAAAACGTTGCAGTAGAAAACCCTCAATTATACCAACACAGCTTAATTCTCGACGAACGGGTTTAAAAATCGGGCGAAAAAGAGTTCATTTTTACGGATCAATCTAAATCTGTAACTCAATTCTACAGATGACCTTGATCTTAAGGTAGTTTTAGAATTAATATTATCACACAATTCTGAAACAAATCCTGGGAAAGAAGAAATTTCAAGATATCCACTTGAAGGTGGGCACTCTATTCCTGGAAGGGAATAATAAGAATGTTTTTTAGATAGGGAACAGTGCAAATGGCTAAACGTGAATTGAAGCAGTTGCCTTATAGATGCGTTATTTTGCTTAATCTTTAGATTTTAGTTTCACACAAACGTTTTCAATAGGTATATACCATTACTGTCATTCGACTTAAGGTTTTGGCAATAACGACAAAGCCTCTCGGTTTAAAGGGAATAAGGATATCTTCTGCTGAAGAGCAGAAGTACTGGGCGGTTGAAGAAATACTGGCTGGATTTCAGAAAATATTTAAGTCCATTTTGTTTAAATGGGATTAAAATTTAATCGATAGTTTTTCAGAAACCAAAACATTGTTTTTGTAGTACTCGAAAGACCAGGTTCCATTCTTTTTTAAAACTACACCGTTTGCGTTGCCATTGTTCGAAATATAACAATCCTCTATAGAGGTTTTTAGTAAGGTCATTACAATTTTAGGCGTTGCATCAATCAGTTGGTAGCCATTGCTTATGGGTTGTGCATACAATAGCCCCTCTTGTTGTTCTGTTTTGGCGACGATTGGTTGATTGACCGGCACAGGCACTGTTTTAGCCGCTACACTTACCGGGGCAGATGTTGAAGTGTTAACCGCCGTCGGGCTCCCTGCAGCATATTTAAAATCATTAAAGGACGTAAATGCGTCTTTCAATGCCAGATTGTAAGAAGTCTCATATTCTTTTTCCCTGCTTTTACCTGCCTTGCTTTTTATTACTACAGCGCCCTTACAATCTTTGAGTAAAAGAGTAAGATTGGTAACGAACATGCTGTTGTTTTCCTGCAATTCTACTACCAGAGCCTTACATCTATCAGTCGCAATTTCTTCTGGTATTTCAGAATTATCAAAATAAACGGTAAAGCCCTTCTCCTCAAAAAAAGCCTTGGTTAGCGTATTTAGACCGTATTGATTAACCTGTTTTAGAAAATTGAATTTCTCGGGCACAATTATGTATTTATAATTGCTTGTATTAGACTGTGCCTGTACAGACAAGGAGATTGCTAAAAAAATAACAAAGATATATCTTTTCATAACGGTTGATTCAGTGCGGATTATAATTCAATTTATACAATGAAGTGGAGAAAATCAAATTTACTTGTTTTTCTAAATTCTTTTTAAGGGGTATGACTTTTTATTTAGACATATTTTTTATTACCGTATTGCCTCCTTACTTTAGAATGAAAGGCCTGGAAGTGAACATTACTATTGGTGAAATCGCCAAAAGTGTCGGCATTTACTTAGGTCTGCCTTTTGCAATGGGCATTATCTCCAGGTTCCTTTTGATCAAATTTAAGGGGGAAGAATGGTTCCAGGATAAGTTTGTGCCAATGATATCACCGATCACCTTGATAGCATTGCTTTTCACTATTGTCATCATGTTCAGTCTTAAGGGAAACCTGATCGTTCCCCACTTAGTGAACAACAGAAGATCCGTTTTACCTTTATGTTTTTTAAGGTCAATCACCAGCTTCTTCCACTCTGGTCGGTTGAAGGTTTTAGCAGAATAGTCTTCTACAACTATCTTTCTAATTTTAATGTCGTTTAGCTCGCAGTATTTGGACAGAACATCCTGTTGGCTCCTTAATGAATACCCTTTTTCTGCCTGCTCATCAGTGCTTACCCTTACATATAAATCAGCTATTTTCATGATCTAATCTTTTTCTGGAATGTCTTTTGAATTTTTTTCTTTTGTCCTTAGTATAACGCTCCGGCAATTGCCAGCACAGTAGGTAATGGCATTAGCTGATAATGCTATTCAAGGTTCTTGAGCTCGTTTTCAATTTCTTCAATAGTTGGTAGGTTGCTTTTTATTTCCTCTGGTAATGCTTCAGTAAACTGAAACTCACTCACACCAATTGGCTTATTTATATCTCTCAAGGCATACTCGACCCCAATGTTATTTTTATCACGGCATAAAAGTATCCCGATTGTTGGCTTATCGCTTTCTCCTTTTAAAAGGTCATCTGCTGCAGAAAGATAGAAGTTTAACTTTCCGGCATATTCAGGAACAAATTTTGTATTCTTTAGTTCCACTATAACATAACATTTTAATGGTATGTTATAAAATAATAAGTCCAGGTAATAATCTTCTTCGGCGATTTCGAGATGGTATTGCTGGCCTACAAATGCGAAGCCTTTTCCGAGTTCAAGAAGGAATTTGGTAATGTGTGTAACCAGTTGCTTTTCAATATCCCGCTCTTTTGCTTCGCTTGTGAGTGCTACAAAGTCAAAAACATAAGGATCTTTTAAGGTTTGTTCTGCAAGTTCAGAGTACATCTCTGGCAGGGTATGTTTAAAATTGTTTACGGATTTTCCGCTGCGGCCATGTAAGTTGGTTTTGATCTGAATTGCCAGGGTATCCCTACTCCAACCGTTTTTTATTGATTCCTTTACGTAAAACTCCGCTTCATTTAAGTCTTTAGACTTGCTGATAATAAGTATGTTATGTCCCCATGGGATAAGGCCCAGCTGCTGTCTTAAATCTGCAACAATCTGTTGCCGATTTGCAGTGTAGAATTGGTAAAACTGTTTGATATACCTTAGGTTCCTGACTGAATAGCCTGTAGAATCCGGAAATTCATTTTTTAGGTCATCACTTAGGCTTTGAAGAATATTATCTCCCCATTGAGCCTGAGCCTGTTTTTCTGCAATCATTTTACCTAGATCCCAGTATAGGTCAATCAATGCTGAGTTTATTGCAACAACAGTCCTTTGCTGTGTAGATTTCAGCTTGGCCTTTATCTCGATAAACCAGCTCTTATAATCATCTAAAAAAAGATCTTTCATATTATCATATCCTAAAGTGAGCAGACAGGCGCCAGGCGGTTTACGGTCAAAAAAACTAACCATATTCCGGGCAAATATAAGACAATATATGAAGACCCTGTTTATGTATTTGCGGTCTACGTTTCTTCCTGCTGTCTATTTCAGTGAAAGTGTAGTTGGGTATTTCAGGGAAAATGGTAGCTCGTTCCGTTTTCAAAGTGACGCTGCATTCCGCTTCAAACTGACGCCCGATTACGGAGCTATTCGTGAAATATACAGCAGAACAGTCTGAGGTAATCACTGGCATTGTTGGAAATATTATTTCCGGCCAGGTGACGCGAAGTACCGCAAAGAGCCTGAGCGAAATTTTTGGGAAAATTATGCAGGACCGGCAGTCGAGGAGCATCAACAGTAGCGACATCTCTATATCACAGAGCACACAGCTGGATTACGCTATTCCTGCTTCCAAAATAGCATCTCTTTCCTCAGGTGAATTTGTGGGCATGGTGGCAGACAATCCCGAAGAAAAGATTGCATTAAAAATGTTTCACAGCGAAATCCAGAATGATCATGAGGCAATTGCAAAGGAAGAAAAGTTATATAAGCCTATACCGATAGTGAAAATGGTGTCCGCCGAAGAAATAAGGGATAATTATGAAAGCATAAAGGCCCAGGTTGCGGATCTGCTAAAAGCAGAGTCGGGTGGATCTGAGGCTAAACAGGATAAAAATGCTTCTGGCAATGCCAGGAAGAATGTTCTGAAAGGTAAAAAGTCGTCGAAAAAGGTATTGCTAAAAATACCGAGAGTATCGGCAATACCGTTCCTTCTAAAGGAAGCAACCAGCAAAGGATCATATTGAATCCTTTGCTGGTTAAAGATATTTTTAGTTTGGAAGAGCATAGAATGCAATTCCATGATTGCTCCAACCGCTAAAGAGATTAGCGATGTTTGGATTAGGTGTTAGGTAATGGTCTCCGCCTCCTGCATGATAGAATTCATAAATTGGTACGGTACCGGGAACCTGTTCACTGTAAGCATAATATTTTATTCCGTAATTCGACCATCCAGGGAATCCAGCAACTGCTGTTCTATTAATAGAATTATAATGATCTCCAGGGTAATAAAACTCGTAAACAGGCACTGTTCCTGCAACTTGAGTAATATATGCTTTGAATTCGCTTCCTTGAGCAAGCCAGCCTGATATGCCGCTTAGTGCATTGGGGTCTGCTGTAGTATAATGATCTGTTTGGTAAGGACTATAGAATAGATATACTGGAACTGGTGAAGTGTCTACTTTCTTTTCAAGGTATCCAACATTCCCTAATAGTGTGTATGTTGCAGGCAATCTTTCTGGTGGTGATGAATACACATGGCCAGTTGCTGACGCGTAATACTCATCTAAAGGTGTGTTTGCCTCTGAAGTTTGGACTGTTGAAATATATCCAATCGGTCCTTGAAGGCCATATCCGGGCCAACCATCGGTAGTGGTTGTATACCAATGATCATTTGTTGAGAAATTGTAATACTCATACAAGGCTGATCGGTTGGTTCCTGGTGAATCATATAATAGTCCTTGAACCTGTTCGAGTTCATAATTATCTCCGTTACTTCCAAGTCCAGACCAGTTTGTCGTGTAATAATGGCGGTTAGTGATATGATTATAATAGCGATATAAATTCAATTTTCCTGCGGGAGGAGCTGATGGCCTGGCTTTGACAGAAAATGGCTGGCTTTCACGGGTGAGGCCATCATTATACATTCCAAATGTCCATCTACCAAGCGGCAGAACGATATCGGTTTCGAATCCTGTGCCGACCTCCCCAAAATCCATTATTGTACCTCCACCTGGATATTGCAGGTAAAAATGAGCTCCAGGATATTCAGTTCCTCCCTCAATTTGTAGTTTAACATGGGTTTTGCCTGTCGCCTCATTATAGTTGCTAAAAAAATACTCGACATAAGGATCTCTTGCAGGTGTACTACTTTGTCCTTCCATAAGCTGCTTGGAAAGTTTAGGACTTGTAGATTGTTCTATCATGCTTTCATCTTTCTTGCAAGAGGCAAATAGACAAAGAATGACAAATAAAATTTGTAGTGGTTTTTTCATATTGATTTTTTTTGCGAAAATAAGCTAAAAGAAAACAAAAATTAAACTTTTAGTTTACAAAAGATCTCGTTCAAATATGTTTAATATAGGGAACGCTCCAGGAGTATCGAACACGTAATAAGTATACTCAGTAGAATATATAGTATATTGAATATCAGTAGTGTATTTTGTGTTTGATGAGCTGACTCGTCCAGCATTTACTGGTTGTATTTGCGTTGTAATTATAGAACTAGTTTACATTTTCTGATTCCCCATGCGGATTTACTTCTGAAAATTGCGCGCAGCTTATCTTATTCCCGGACCCGGTAAACGGTTGCGCAAAAATTCGTCAAATTTATTCTTATAACTTCTGCCTACCATAAATTTATTTCCGTTATTGAGCAGGATTTGGTATCCATCAACCTGCTTAACGTGGTTAAAGGATATTATTTCAGATCTGTTGATTCTCAAAAACTCAGTCCGCTCTTGGATAGCCTCTTCTATATGCTTCATCGTATGATAGGTGATGTGTTCCTCATCCGTTAAAAAAATCCGTACATAGTTTGACATCGATTTGATGTATAAAATCTTTTCGAACGGTATGCTGATATATTTATGCTTTGAGCCTCCCTTTACCAGTAGAAAGCTGTCGGGATTTTTAATGGACAATTCATTTGACTTTGCTTCCAATAGGCGCTGAACCTGCTGAATAAATTTAACTTCGCTTACCGGTTTAAGTAAATAGCCGTCTGCACCGATCTCGAAACTTTGCGCTCCGTATTCTGTATGTCCAGTTACGAATACTAAAAAATCGCAGTACGGCCTAAGCAGTTTTGCGGCTTCAATGCCATTGATCTGTGGCATTTCAATATCTAAAAAGACTACGTCAACATGTTTTTGATCATGTAGATATGTTAATGCGTGATAAGCATTATTGAAACTTTTTACGTGGGCTACTCCGGGTGTCATCAATATGAGTTCCTCGAGTTGGGTCAGGGAGTAGTCTTCATCATCAATAGTTATACATTTTAGTTCCATAATAAATTAGCATCGGCAAAGTATATCGCTAAAATAATAATTGTATTTTTAATTAGCAATTCCTAGCTGTCTCGGAAGTCTTTCGCGTAGCGGTACAGGTCGTTCGCATAAAAAACCACGCCATTTGCATAAAAATGTTGGATGGATGTAGTCTATTTAAGATTTTGTCCATGAAATAATAGTTTATTTATTAACCTGTCATTTCAACTTTTTAGTTTTTACCACGCTGTCGGAAGCCTATGGTAACAAAAAGAAGGGGGATTAAGAACCTCCTTCTTTGAAATATAAGCAATGAATGCACGGCTGAGAACAATCAAATTTGATTAATAAGATTAAAATGTTCAGGGATACTTGGGAGTCACTATTAGCGAAAAAAGGATGGGAGGCGTTGGATGAAAGACTCCATTTAGAAAACGGACAGTATGTTTACCTTCATAATATTGGTCCCGTACACAATGGTGTAAGCGCAGCAGTTTCGATTGGTCTTTTTGAGTGATCATTAATAACATCCGGCCCGGTGAGTTTCCAGTCCGGATGTTAATTCTATTATGTAAGCTTCTTTGAATTATTTACCGTATATGCTTGTTAAAAAATCTTTTAAAGAAATCGGACTTCTTCCTAGTAATTGTTTGACATCACTTATATTGGTGGGGTTAAATGTATACTAGCATCAATCTGTCAATTAAGATACTATTTCGATATTACTAAGTAAATCTTCTATAAAAGGCATGGGAACTTTAGATAGTTCCTTTGGCTCCAACTTATGTAAGCCACCACCATAAACCCTCCCTTCATCCGTCATATTCTCTTTTGATATTTTATTTAATCTACTACATATAATCATCATTAAGTTTGGATGATTAACTAACAAGCTAGACAAGCGTTTGGTAGGATACATTGCCAAATAGGCGTTGGTCATTGTTGCATTTGATTTATTCAAAATAAATCTGAAAGGTAGTTGGTCTTTTCCCGTTGAGCGCCCCATATAAGTACAAAGAATGGGAGCTGGTTCTCGTTTTTCCTGCATATACCAAGGTGATCTATGGCTACAGATGTAACCTTTATGGACATTTTTAGCTTTCCCCTCCTTGATATAAGAAAATAATGTAGGATGTAAAAGTTCGATTTGATTTTCAGAAATTGGTGTGTCCAGTAAAAATAAACGTTCAACGTCAAGAGGTAAACCGTTTAAATCGGATTCTATAACTGATTGTTTAATTGAGCGTGGCCCAGGTAAGATAGGTCGAAATACGTCGTATGGTAGTTTTTTGTCTATCATTACATTTTCTGGCACGATAAAAAAACTATTGCAGCCAGTCGCTAAACCTCTTTTCACAATAAAGTAATCACCTAAAGTAAGTGTAGTGTTGGTGGCTTTTGGTCTAGCATTCAAATTAGGGAATCTCGACCATTTAGGTTCATCCCTTAACTCATTTAAGGTTATGTCTCTTATTACATTTGGTTTCGATAATATACCGCCAAAACTGAATTTGACTTTATGGTCGTTGCGCGGGACCTCATTTTTAAACCAAACGACAGCTGATGACACCAAGGCATCAGAAAACTGAGATTCCTTCGGGTCGAATCTGTGAATATGCAATAATGTTACATTTTTTAACAAATATGTTTTAATAGCAGAACCATAGTTTACATCCATAAATTCACTTGGTATAAGCCATCCTGCGACAGCGCTAGTGTCCATCCAGTCATTTGCTAAAAGAAGAAAATGGCAATATAAGCCGGCAAGACCGCTTACATCAATACCTGTTCGGGCCAAACTTAAAGATTTTAATTTTGTTTTTTCTTGACTTGTGATATGCTGTTGTCTAACATAAGGAGGATTACAAATTATAAGATTAAATCGTGGATCTGGTTTGGCATTGGTAAAATCTGAAATTATAATGTCTAGATTTTTTTTCCCCCAAATGTTGATTGCTGGAACCGCATAAAAGGGATCAATTTCAAAACCAAGGGCTTCATCTATAACTTTGCCATTTATATTTTGAAGCAGTGCTGAAAAAAATACACCCGTGCCTAGTGCTGGATCCAGAAAATTTATATTGTCGGTTGGGCTGATAGAGATTCCGTAGCGTAAAATTTCATTTGCCAACTCAATGGGAGTCGAAAACTGACCGAGTTTGTTTCGTTCCAAGGAAGTTTTTTGGTTATCTAATTTTTTTTGTAAAATCTGGCGATACTCTTCAACGATAAGCATTTTTTCCTTATTCATTATATACCAAGTTTAGCTAAATCATCTATGCGATGTTCCCATATCCAATCGATACCTTCTGCTGCCTCATAGCCTAAGTAGGGACTATCAAAATAACCACATAAGAAAAGATTAAAACTAACATTTGAGCCGTACATATTTCGTAATTGAGCCATTTTTACGGCCTCTTCTTTTCTCTGTTTATTTGTAATCCTGTTCGAGTGAAACCATGGGAGATGAGATATTTTTAGATATGAATTGAGTTATCTTCAGCGAAAGTGCGAAAAAAAATCACATGAATTTAATTATATTAGTTTTGGTTGCGTATTTCAATCAAACTGGTTGTTCCCCACTTTTGGTGGTGTATTGGTTAAAGAAATATTTCTGTCGAATAAACTAGACTGTAAATGTCGTGTAACTTCCGATGATGGTTCATGCTCGTTAATTTTCTCGCGCTATCGCCAAAAGTGGGGGATCACTTTTATCGAAATCCACTGTCTATCAAGGGTTTTGATGGCAGCCATTTATGTAACCCCGTTGCGAATTATTTTCAAAAAATCGCGTGCGGTTTATCTGATCCCCGGACCCGGTAACCGGTTGCGCAAGAACTCGTCAAATTTATGCTTATAACTTCTGCTTACCATAAATTTGTTTCCGTTATTAAGCAATATTTGGTATCCATCAACCTGCTTGACGTGATTAAAGGATATTATTTCAGACCTGTTGATCCTCAAAAATTCTGTCCGCTCTTGAATAGCCTCTTCTACATGCTTCAATGTATGATAGGTGATGTGTTCCTCATCCGTTAAAAAAATCCGTACATAGTTTGACATCGATTTGATGTATAAAATCTTTTCGAACGGTATGCTGATATATTTATGCTTTGAGCCTCCCTTTACCAGTAGAAAGCTGTCGGGATTTTTAATGGACAATTCATTTGACTTTGTTTCCAATAGGCGCTGAACCTGCTGAATAAATTTAACCTCGCTTACTGGTTTAAGTAAATAGCCGTCTGCACCGATCTCGAAACTTTGCGCTCCGTATTCTGTATGTCCAGTTACGAATATATCAAGAAATCGCAGTACGACCTAAGCAGTTTTGCGGCTTCAATGCCATTGATCTGTGGCATTTCAATATCTAAAAAGACGATGTCAACATGTTTTTGATCATGTAGATATGTTAATGCGTGATAAGCATTATTGAAACTTTTTAAGTGGATTACTCCGGGCGTCATCAATATGAGTTCCTCGAGCTGGGTCAGGCAGTAGTCTTCATCATCAATAGTTATACATTTTAGTTCCATAATAAAATAGCCTCGGCAAGTATATCGCTAAAATAATAATTGTATTTTTAATTAGTAATGTCTAGCTGTTTTGGAAGTCTTTCGCATAGCGGTACAGGTCGTTCGCATAAAAAACCGCGCTATTCGCATAAAAATGTTGGATGGATGTAGTCTATTTAAGATTTTGTCAATGAAATAACAATTTATTTATTAACCCGTCATTTCAACTTTTTAGTTTTTACCAAGCTGTCGGAAGCCTATGGTAACAAAAAGAAGGGGGATTAAGAACCTCCTTCTTTGAAATATTAGCAATGAATGCGAGCCTGGAAGTTGATGTTTGCGCATTTTACATGTCCTTTTTGTTTTTTAAAATCAACTTATTGAGGTGAATTTTCAGCAGCCGTTTCAGCTTGCATTTAGCGCTTAAAAATTTTTGCGATACTGATAAAAATCTCCTGGCCTTCTTTTACGGGTTTAAACATGGCCTCTTTTATCTGATGGAATCATAATTGATAATTTAGATAATTCTTCAGCCAATAGTTAGAGAAGTTTTTAACAGCTCTATAGATTTCGAAAAAGTTCATCATTTTCTTTTGCCATAGCGGATTGTGCTAGCCAATTATCTATACCTGTTTTCCAGCCCCATCTGGATCGGTCTTAAAAAAATCAGGGATTATTTCATGGATTTTTAGTCTCAATTTCTTTGAGGAAATAAGTCATACATTCTGGCAATTTTAAAAATAAAGAAAATATAATTTCACTTAATCCTTTATAGTAATCATAATCAAAAAGTCCGGACGCGCTCCGCGCATAATCATTATACATCTGCAGTAAGCCAGTTTGGCCTTTACACAATTCAGCATAAGGCTCGAATTTTGTACGTTTATCATCACCCAGGCCTAGCTTAGAAGCCGTAGCCGGAATAAGCTTTGGGAAATAACAGAGGATTTATTTACCTGCTAGCCCTTGATTAAATGACTTATAGATGGCCAATCGTTATATATCGAATGATTAATTCAGATTGTATCCCGTTCACAGTACAGCATGAACGTTAACAATTCCACCAGTTATGAATGTGCCCTAAGCTACAGTAGGGACAATATCCATAACATATTTTACTTCTCCAAGCTGGGAGTAAGATTGCTAATCCACATTCACAACCTTGTATTGTATTGACTCTTTCATTGTGGATAGTTAATAATCTTGGCGGTTATTAATATCTTTATAGATTAATACTAGGAAATCTTGAGTTCAATGATATGAAACGTTTGATTTTATATATAATCTTATTTTTCTCTGCAATATTTACACATGCCCAGTCGAGTAGGCTAGATGAGTTACCCATGCCTGTACTGAGGCGGAAACTCATTGCCAGCAAGGAGGATACAACCAAGGTGAAACTGCAGCTTGCAATTGGACATTTAATGCTATTGAAAGGCTTAAAGGGACCAAAAGATGTAGATTCGGCAATTCGGTTTGCCAACGATGCCCAAGTTCTCAGCCGCCGGCTTAATTACCATTTCGGAATTATCAATTCAATGTTGTTAAGAGCGGAGACATTGTATGAAAGGGGGGATGGAAAAGCGGCAGTAAAACTTGCAGAAAATGCCCTTCTATTTTGCCGCCAAAATAACAATAGTGATGGAGAAGCAAGGTCATATCACATGATATCAAAGCACTTTAGCACCAATTCACAGAGCGAACTTCGTACCCGCATATGGTATAATGACAAGGCTATCGCCATATTTAGGAAAAATAAGAATTTCCACTCCCTTGCTGATATGTTAACCGTAAATGCAGACATGCTTTTTCAGGCCGATCGGACTACAGAAGCACTAAGATTCCTTTTTGAAGCGCTAAATCTGGGAAAAGGAGTAAGCATGAGAACTGTAGAGGGGATCTACTGGAATATCGGTAGAAACTCCTTCAGATTAGGGGACTACGATAATGCCTTAAAATATTGCTTGCTAGCTCGAGAAACCGCAAGAAAAGTTAATGATACAACAGCTCAAGTATGTGTTATCAACTTAAATATCGCATACAGTTACATCAAGAAGCAGGATTATTATCGATCCATACCCTATTCTAAAGAGGTCGTCAGCCTGGCCAAAAAGTATAATCATGAAGGACTTGTGCGCGAAGGAGCCTACCAGCTGGCCTCAGCATATACCCGTACGAACCAAATCCCCAAAGCATTTGCGGTACTTAATGAAATGAAAAGCCGTCCCGGCGGTTTTTTAAAAGATATCGCACTTAAAATAGAGTATATCAATACCCTTGTTTATGCTAAACAGTTACCGGAAGCTAAAGAATATGTAAGCCAACTGGAAAGCGTATTGCCAAAAATCTATCCTGAAAACATTCAGCAAATAATGAACGTCCATAATGCTCTCGCTTATTACTATTCCGAGACCGGGAAAGTTAACAAGGCTTATAAACACACAGAGTTGCATGCGCATTTAGCACACAAATTAAATTATGCTAAGGGCATTCAGACCGCCGAATATCGATATTATCAGCTGGTCTCGCTGAAAGGTGATAAAAAGTCTGCTTTGGCGCATTTCCAGAAAGAAAAAGCGATTAAAGATTCGATTGATAATGTTTCTAAAGCCTATCAAATATCCCTGCTGCACATCGAAAATGCAGCAATGGATAGAAACAGGCATATTGAAATGCTTACTAAAGACGCGCTGATCAAAGATATTAAAATGAAACGCAATGAGCTAATTCAACGCGTTAGCATTAGTGGAATAATCGTACTGCTGATTGTTACTGCGCTGATCTTTAGCAGGTATAGGCTAAAGCGGCGAAGCAATGCCATGTTATTATCGCAGAAATTGGAGATCGACAACCAGAATAATGCTCTTAAGCACCTGGTATCATATAAAAATCAGCTTCTCGGAGAGAAGGATTTGCTTTTAAAGGAAGTGAATCATCGTGTTAAGAATAATTTGCAGATAGTCATGAGCCTACTCGCCTCCAAATCTGCTTATCTGTCCAGTGAAAGTGCCCAGCAGGCCATTTTGGACAGCCAGAACCGAGTTCGATCAATCGCACTTATCCATGATCAGTTATATAAAACAGACAATGTTACTCAAATTAGTGTATTCCTATACATTAACGAATTAGTGGATTCCTTATATGACTTCCTGGATGATGACATCAATAACATTGAGATATTCTGTGAGATTGAGGATTTCATGCTTGATGTTTCCCAAGCAATACCGATAGGTATAATCTTAAATGAAACAGTGACCAATGCTCTGAAGTATGCATTTCCCGATAACCAAAATGGAAAAATAAGCATTCGGGTTAAGAAAGTCGATACGTTCGTAGAAGTAATAATCAGTGATAATGGTGTAGGACTGCCAAGTAATTTTAACTTATCAAACGTAAACACACTCGGAATAAATCTTTTGAAGGGATTGACCCCGCAGCTTGGCGGAACATTTAACATCAAAAATAACAACGGGCTGACGATATTCCTGAAATTTCCATTAAAATCTCCTTCTCATCTGGATTATGGTACTTTAGCTGAGGAGTTGGCGGGTGAAGAGCAACCATTGCGAGTATGAATCAGATGATCTTGACCATAAATTGGTCGATAGTGGATAATACATTTATTAAAAAACTGTCTGTAGGGTATAAACGACGATTGGAGCAAATGGTAGGATAACCTAAACGAAAATCGGTAAGTGATCCTTTTAAAGGACTAAAATAGTCGCTTGTTTTTTAATTTAATTTCAGGAAAGTTATTCAAATCACATTTGGATTCCGATCAGTTAATGCATGTATTATAAATGCCTGAAGATTAAATAGCAGGTATACTCCTGCATCAAAAGGTGCCAAATTCAATTTTCTGGACCTGTAAATAGAGATGACCCATAACTCCTTTATTTAATTTACTTTTAATTATGGGCCTAATCAAAATTAATTGCTAGAATCTTGCATCCTTTCTGGGCTAATGTTTAATTTTAAATTTCCTGGGAAGGAAAATAATCTTGTCTGCGGATATTTAATTTTAACAATTTTGATTCCAGTGTGGTGGGCTTAATTTTAAGCAAGTCTGCAGCACCATTGTGCCCCCTAATTCTCCCATTAGCTATTTTGAGAACTGATATTAAATGGGCGCGTTCCGTCTCCATTTGTATCTGCTTAATATCGTCTAATGTTTCGATTGTGCTGATAGGGGACTTGCTAGTGGTCAGATCACTAAGAGGCTGCTTTAATGTTAATTTACTTGTTCCCTCATTTAATATAACAGAACGCTCTATTATATTTTC
Organism: Pedobacter kyonggii; assembly: GCF_004310665.1. Taxonomy (GTDB): domain Bacteria; phylum Bacteroidota; class Bacteroidia; order Sphingobacteriales; family Sphingobacteriaceae; genus Pedobacter; species Pedobacter kyonggii. The sequence goes on from NZ_SIXF01000002.1 coordinate 379,098, forward strand.
CAGCTCTCGTACATTGCCTGGCCATTGGTATTCATACAACTGCTCCATCATTTTTTCATCAACATCAGCTATAGGCTTATTGAATTCTTTACAGAATTTATTTTTGAAAAAGCTAACCAGCGCGGGAATATCGCTCTTGCGCTCCCTTAGCGGAACAATGGTAATTGGAAATATGTTAAGCCGATAATATAAGTCCAGCCTAAATTTCCCTGCCGCCACCTCTTTCTCCAGATTTCGGTTGGTTGCGGCAACCACACGAACGTCAACCTTAAATGGTGCATTGGCACCAACAGCATTTACCTCTTTTTCCTGCAGTACCCTGAGTAGTTTTACTTGCATATCTAGGGGAAGTTCTCCAATCTCGTCTAAAAAAATAGTTCCGCCGCTTGCAAGTTCAAACTTCCCTTTTCTTTTTTCGGTCGCTCCCGTAAATGCACCTAGTACGTGTCCAAAAAGTTCCGATTCAATAAGCGTGGAAGGAATAGCTCCGCAATTTACCTGAATGAACGGCTGGTCTCTTCGCGGCGATAACTGGTGAACGGCACGTGCAATTTTCTCTTTACCTGTACCACTTTCCCCGAGTATCAGAACAGATGTATTGTACGGTGCAACCTGAACGGTAAGGTCCAAAGCAGCGAGCAGTAGAGAGTGGCGGCCAATAATTCCATTGAACTCATGACGCTCCAAAAGTTTTAGCTCATCATTAATGGGCTCCTGAGGGATTCCGATTACAGGAGAAATTGAAGGGCGAAACATTTTCTCGGTAACATTACTCAGGCATTTCTTGAAGAGTTTTAATACTCCTGCGTGTTTCTGCGTATACAAGTCCCTTTGCCGACTATAAAACTGATAGGAGAATGCAGTTCCGGCGCCAATATTTAATCGGAAAATTAGGTTAGATTCCATTTTGAAATGATCCATCCAAATTCTTTCACTCGCGATTGTGGAATTGAGGTTGATCTCGATTTCCTCGGTGACGTGCGGAAAGATTGCTGGTTCTTCAACGGTATTAAACGTTTTTTTTTGCAGAGATTGTTTTGGTTTCAGAGAGGTTATTAATTCAGTTTCAACAATGAACTCATATTCACTGAAACCTGTCCTTAAATAACCGCAATTTACGTACCCACTAGCTGAATTAGCCTGGGTGACGATCAAATCAAATGGGATAAATGTCCTTATCGCCTGACAAAGCTCCAATAATTTTTGCTTTGCTTCAGATTTTCCATTACTAATATCCATTAATTGTTTCTGTAATGATACTTCTTGTAAAAGCCTGGCCTCAAGATTGTTTTTCTGTCGGTACCAAGCAATATCCAACGTTACGATTAGGTCTTTTTCACGAAAGGGCTTAACCAAAAAACCATAAGGATCGGTTTTTTTTGCTTCTTCTAACATGGCCTGGTTAGAATTAGCGGAAAGATAAACGAAAGCAATATGTTGTGCAGTCAATATTTTAGCTAAATCAATCCCTGAGCGCTCGCCATTAAGCATGATATCGAGTAAAACAATATCAGGCTTCTGCTTCTCCATCTGATCCAACGCGTCCTCGACAGATATCGCAATGCCGATTATGCTGTAACCTGCTTTTGCTAATATCAAACGAAGGTTACTTGCAACTATATATTCATCTTCAACGATGAGCACTTTCTTGGCCATATGGTATAAATTTAGCTAAATTGTTTTTTCTGGATGAATGAATTTGATTTTTATTTGCACACCGTTATTATTTTCGATCTGAAACGTTCCCTTCAATTGTCTGGCAAGGCCCTGCATTAAGTCAAGACCAAGGGAATTCAAAGGGGATTTATCAATACCTTCCGGTAATCCCGTTCCGTTATCCGCAATGAAGAGTAATAGATGGTCAGGACCATCTTGCCCTAAAGAGATATTAACAATTCCAGCTTTGCTGTTCAGGAATGCATATTTTATTGAATTGACTATACTCTCGGTTATAATAAGACCTAAAGGAATAGCTTGGGTGACACCCAGGCTTAATTGTTCGATCTTCTGGTGAAAAATAATCCTGTGGTTATCATCAAAACTGTCACGAAGATAATGAATAAGTTCATCAATATATTCAGGCATAAATATAGTCGATACGCTATCATCCTGATATAACTTTTGATGGATCATGGACATAGCCTGCATTCTCCGCAAACTATCATTGACAGCCAAAATTGCAGCATCATTATCAAGATAGGTCGTTTGAGAGCTCAATAAGCTGGTAACCATCTGGAGATTATTCTTGACTCGGTGGTGGACTTCTTTAATTAACCATTCTTTCTCTTTCAAAAGCTTATCTTGTTGGGTATTCAAAGTTTCAAGGAAAGCATTTTTCTGATCCAATTCGCGCTGACTTTCTTCAAGTTTCCAGTTGGTTCTTTGTTTAAGCCGATATTGGCTAAATATAAGTGCAGTAATTATGGCCAGTAAAACGGACGCGGCAATGATAGCCTTTTGCATCAATTGCGTACGTTTCAATGCATCGTCCTTAGCCTGCCCCGCTCTGGTAAGGGCATCAATATCGTTATTCTTTTTCTCCGTATCATTTTCGATTTGCAAAAGCGATACCTGATAGGCTTTGGTAACATTGTCTATCGAGTCTTTAATCCCCTGGGCCAATAAGTGGTGCTTAATGGCAGATTGATAGTTGCCCTGTAGTGAATCGAGTTTATAATACATATTTTCTACTGACCTGACACCTATAGGAAAATTAAAGGATTTGACAACTGCTGCGTATGCGTCTGCATATTGGTAGGCCAGTTTTATCTGTCGGGTCTCAATGTAGTGAAAAGCGAGAAAATTATATGCAGTAATTCTATTGTTAAAATTGTCAGGTGGTATCTTTTTGAGAAGCCGTGTTACCTCGCCTGCATACAAAGCTGCCTGCTTATATTTTTTTGCATGGTTGAGGTTGCCCAGGAAGTAGGTCATGACATACAGGGAATCCGCGTCATTCTTTGCATATTGCCAGACATTTCTCAACAATTTCAGTGCATTATATAACTTATTGACTCTGGTATAGTTAAAAGCAGCAGAAATGGATATTGTAAAGATATAATCTGAATCTTTGTAATCCTTCGCGATTTCAAGCGCCTTTAACGCATATGGGAGCGCGTTCTTATAATCCCTCATATAAGTGTATATGGTTGAGGTAGTGAAGTTTATACTGGCAACGGTTAAGGTAGTGTCATTGACTGCTTTTGCTGATTTAATCGCAAGAAGCGAGTATTTTAAAGCGCTGGGAAAATCGCCGAGTTCATTCAGTGTTCGACCTATAAGCCAGTATATTCCCTGAATGGACTTATTTCCGATCGCCTTATTAACATTGATGGCCTCAAACAGTATTTTTATTGCTTCCATATGTTGTCTGTTCAGCAACAACATTTCCGCATCACCTTGTAAGGAAGAGGCGAGCCGATAAAAATTACGGGTTTTTCTGAAAATAACACTCGCTTTTCGGTAGTAGGCCATTCTCTTAACCAGTTGCTCTGGCTTCGATATGGAGTAGTGCTGCCCGATAACGATGTATGATTCCGCTATCCCCGTTGAGTCCATTATTTTAATTGAATAAGCTAAGGCCTGTCTTGCGGAGTTCAGGCCAGCCTTCGGCTCATTTTTCTTATTATATGAAAGTGCCCGGAGCAAAATGGCGTTAATAATGCCTTTAGTATATCCAATCCTGCGGCTTAAGTACTCGGCATCTGCTGAAAACTTCATCGCTGAGTCTATTTCAAAGCCTCCGCCGCCTGGCTTGACCAAAAGTACTCTTCCCAGAGCAATTTTTAGTTTTATCGTTGTCGTATCTGCATTGTGCCTGGAAAGCTGTTGTTTTAAGGTCGCGATTGGAAGTGCTTCCAGGTTGCTGTTTTGCGCCACTACAGAAATACTTGAAGCAATAAACACCATCAGCAGATTAAAAATTTTCATAAATAGGTTATGTTTCCTTAGGTATTCAAATTACGGTATAGGCTGGCGAAAGCCATCAAAACAACAGTAATAGTATTTATCAGAATTATAATAAATAGTGCCTTGGATTTTCAGATCGATATTGAATTATAAATATATTGATAGCATTTATGAATATCATTATTTCTGTTTATTCAGTTGTATGCTGACCTTCACGCATTCAACAGGACATTTACAGAATGCTAAAATTAATTGCTATGATTAGACAACATATTTTTTTTACTCTTGCTTTTTTGTTAGCCACTCCCACATTAAAAGGCCAGAATCAGAAACTGGATTCGGTTATAATAATACCCGTGGCAAAATACGATAGTGTGTCCAGATTGCACCGGCAAGTTTTTGGTGAAAACTATCGGAAAGATTATGCCAGGCCTGTCAAAGTTCCTGTTATCCGGCTCTCAGAAATAGCCGGTGGTCTTACCGCAATTCAAGCGGGAGGGGGGAATCAATCAAAAACACTGAGATTGATAGATGCCGCCGGTAAGGAATGGACGCTCAGGTCGGTAAAGAAATTTCCGGCGGTGTTACTTCCACTTCCACTTAGAGAAACATTTCTGCTAGATATTTTAGAGGATAACATGTCTGCGCAATACCCTTTCGGAGCATTGGTTGTTCCTGTTTTAGCTAAAGTCGTTGGGATTCCACATACTAATCCTTTGATAGGGGTTGTGGAGGGCGATATCGGGCTAGGGATTTTTGCAAAGGATTTTGTAAATACCCTCTGTCTTCTGGAGGAGCGGGAACCGATGGGCAAATCAGACAATACCGCAAAAATGTTAGATCAGGTAGCAAACAGTAATCGGTACAGGATTGACTGGCAGACTTATTTAAAAGCAAAAGCACTGGATGTATTGCTGGGGGACTGGGATAGGCATGAGGATCAATGGCGTTGGGCAATGGAGGAAAAAACAGACGGTATTCAATACATTCCCGTACCTCGTGACCGGGATCAGGTATTCTATCGGTCGGACGGTATCGTGCAACGGCTTGCACAGTCCAGCTGGCTATTGCCCATGATGCAAGGCTATGAAAGAGATATTCGAAATATTAACTGGTTTTTATGGGAAGGCAGAAATTTAAACTCACAGATATTTTCTGGCGTCAGCCAGCTGGAATGGAAAAATACCATTAAAGAATTTTGTGCGGTTGTAACGGATTCCCTGCTTTCCCAGGCATTGCTTAAACTTCCAGACCCGACAGATCCTGTTATCAAAGCAAAGATTCTGACGCAAATGAGAAAGCGGCGGGATGCGCTGCCTGATTTGATGGACCAGTATTATTTTTTTCTAAACAAAACAGTAGATGTGCCGCTCAGCGATCAGGACGAACTCGTCAGCCTGGTAGAAAAAGGCAATGGCTATATGCAGCTTGATATCTCCAGAGCCGGAGCGGGGAAAGCTGGCTCAAAGCTGATTCTCCAGCGGGAACTCGATCCGGCAATTACAAAAGAGTTGCGCATATTTCTTCGGGCGGGAAATGATAGTGTTTTCATGGAATCATTAAATTCAAAGATTAAGGTTCGTTTGGTAGGAGGGGAGGATATCAAAGATGTCAAGCTCAAATGGAAGGGGAAGCCATTAATTTATTATGGAAAGCCTCAGGACCGTATTGACAGTTTTCATAACAAGCTGCGGACAAAATTGTCAACCGATACCGCGAATTTCACTTATTATGCTACTAACCTTTATTCCCGAAAGCTAACTTTAGCCAATGTTGGTTTTAATGTAGATGATGGTGCCATGGTTGGCATTTCACATCGATTCACCGTCCAGGGTTTTAGAAAACAACCTTTTGCAAGCATTCATTCGCTTTCTGCGCTATACGCGTGGAATACCTCAGCTTTTAGCTTGCACTATCTGGGCGAGTGGATGAATTCCGTTGGAAATCATGATCTTCTTATCGATTTAGACGTAAATGCACCGAACAATACACGCAATTATTTTGGCTCGGGGAATGAGAGTGTATTTGACCGTGAGTCCTCGCCTTTGAGTTTCTACAGGGCAAGGTTCAACCTTTATACCTTTAAGGCTTTGATAAGGAATCGCTGGGGTGCGAATAATATTACATTTGGCCCGTTATTCCAAAATTTTCATTATTCAGGATCAAAAAATATTGGAAAGTTTATTGAGCGTTATCTGGCGGGAGATAATTCAGGTATCCAGATCAGTCAAAACAGTTTTCAGGCTGGTGCTGCCCTGCAGTTGATGATAGATAACAGGGATAAGGTAGTTCTTACGCAATCAGGAACCCTTTTGAAGTCAAGTCTTGAATTACTGACCGGGTTTGGGCAAAATGCCAGGCGCGTTGGAGTGGTGAATTCTGAATTTACATTCTTTTTCAAACTGAATGAAAAAGGAAGTATGGTCTTTAGCAATCGCTTAGGTGGAGGTTTCAGTGCCGGAAAGCCGGAATTTTTTCAACTGCCATATTTGGGAGGCACCGATAACTTAACCGGTTATAGGAAGTTCCGATTTGCGGGTGATTACAGCGCGTTTAATAATGCTGAAATTCGGATAAGAATTGGATCATTTCTAAACTACATTCTTCCCGGGGAATTTGGATTCAATGCAATGCATGATTTCGGCAGGGTCTGGAAAAGGGGCGAGCATAGTGAACGGGTGCATCATGGTTTTGGGGCTGGGCTCTATTTCGCCCCAGCATCGTATGCGCGGATTAATTTGACTGCTGGTTATTCAAAGGAGGGGTTTTATCCTACGCTTACCCTTAAATCCCAACTATAATTTTCAAATAATACCCAAAATCACAGTGGGCTTATCGCTATAAATTCAATAATAATTACTATTACTTTTCTGATTGTTGAATTCGCCTTGGGTCAAAATAAATTCAATAGGTTTACACAACTGTAACTCCGGAATTCATGGGTTACAGGATAATTTTCAAAGCAAAAAAACATGAAAAAAATAGGAATAAACGGTTTAGGCCGCATCGGCAGAGCATCGCTAAAATTGATTCTGGATTCTGAGAATTTAAAGTTGGTTGCTGTAAATGACTTAATGAGTATAGAGAACGCTGTTTATCTCTTGAAATATGATAGTATTTATGGGCGGTATGAACGGGAAATTACCCATAGTGAAAATACGATTCATATAGGCGATAAATCTTTTCATTACAGCTCATTCCGGGAAATATCGGACCTTCCCTGGCGCGAATTTCAAGCGGAAGTGGTGATTGAAAGTACAGGGCTTTTCACCAACAGGGCAGATGCAGAAAAACACCTGGCTTCAGGAGCGAAATTCGTTGTTATATCGGGGCCAACCAAAGATACACCTACGATTGTTCATGGTGTGAACACCGAAGAAGGAAAAGTTAACATCTTCTCCTGCGCCAGTTGCACAACCAATAACATAAGTCCAATTATAGAAATTCTGGGCAGAAGAATTGGGATTAAAAAAGCGATTTTGAACACAACCCATGCCTATACTGCATCACAGACATTAATGGACGCTCCCTCAAAGAAGGAACCAAGAATGGGCAGAACAGCAGGAATCAACCTGGCACCAGCGGCAACAGGAGCTGCTCTTGCAACCACAAAAGCACTCCCGCAGTATGCTGGCAAATTTGACGGTGTAGCAGTCAGGGTTCCGGTTTCTGTAGGGTCAATTTCTGATATAACTTTTATCTCTGAGAGACCCACGACTGCAGCGGAGATAAATGAGATTTTGTTAGAGGAATCTGTTTCAGAAAGGTATAAAAATGTTGTTGGTACAACAGATGAGCCGCTGGTTTCTACAGACATTATAAAGAGCCCGTTAGCTTCAATAGTGGATTTGGCGATGACCAGAGTGGTAGATGGTGATTTGGTAAAAGTGATGTCCTGGTATGATAATGAGTGGGGATTCACTAATCAGATGATTAGACAAATTAGTGCTTTATAAAAAGTTAAGCTTAAATTTAGTCTATGAACTACGCACAATTAGCCTTCACAGATTCAGTTAAGGCCTTACAGGAAAAGCTTGGCAGCCGGCTGAGTTATGAACGCATGGAAAAAAGAACTTTTGTTGACGGATTAACCGAATATGAAATTGACTTCATAAACCAGATAGATAGCTTTTATATTGCCTCATTTGGTGAGAATCAATATCCCTACATTCAGCACCGCGGAGGCCCTAAAGGTTTTATTAAGGTTATCGACGATACTTCAATCGGGATAGTTGACTTTACGGGAAACCGGCAATACATAACAGCAGCAAACATTTCCAAAAATCCAAATGTTTCACTCATACTTCTTTCCTATCCGCTGAAAGCGCGGCTGAAGATATACGCCAAAGCTGAAGTTGTTGAAATTGGTAAAAATCCGGGACTTTATGAACTATTAAAACCCGAGAGATATAAAAATAAGCCTGAATGGATGTTAACCTTTAGAATATCGGCTTACGACTGGAACTGTCCACAGCATATTGTGCCAAAATATACCCTTGAGGAAATTGAGGAACTATTAAAGCCGCAGAAAGAATATATTGAGCAGCTTGAACAAGAAATCAAGAAATTAAAAGCAATTTAATAGAAACAGCGTTTCGGCTAAAATTTCGCGTGTTGCTACGCGACTTTCTTTAAAATTTCAAACCATTAAGCGTTAATTTATACATTTCGTTATCTACATAAAATAAAAAAAAGAAAGACTACAGGGTTCTAAAATATCCGCTAATACATTTTAACCTCGACGAATTTCAGAACAACAGCATTGGTTTTTTAACAGCTTAAATAAAGTGGGCAATTCTTTAATTGCGAAAGTCCAGTTTAAATATTTTAGTGCAGCTGCACAAATCGAAACCATACGATACGATCGAGGGATAGAAATCAGCGCTTATTCTTTGCTGAATTAAATAAGGCCTTACATTTGACGTGTAAGGCCTTATTGTTATCTTAATTTTTTCATAAAGCTTTGTATTAAACCCGCTACCTCTTCACCGCGTTCCTCTAAAAGGAAATGTCCTCCGGAAAAAAGATGAATTTCTGCGTGAGGTAAATCTTTCTTGTAAGCGGTCGCTCCGGCGCCGGGGAATATTTTATCATTCTTACCCCATACCAAAAGCGCTGGCGGCTGATGCTTTCTAAGGTAAGTTTGCCACTGCGGATATTTCGGGAAATTGTTTTTATAATCGCTAAACAGTGCCATCTGAATGTCTTTAATACCGGGCTGCTCAAAAAAGAAGTGGTCCATATTGTAACTATCTGGACTGATGCGATTGGGTTGGTTTGAACCATATAGATACTGCTCCTTTATTCCTTCAAACGACATCATGTAATTAACAGCCGCTTTCAAGCCCTTAGTGTCGTTTGCGGCGCTTAGTGCACCAATTTTCTGTACATCCGGACCAATTCCTTCCACATACATGTTAGCGTTCTGAATGATCAATGCCTTAACCAATTCGGGCCTCCGATTGAAGATTCTAAATCCAACCGGACCGCCATAATCCTGTAGATAAAAGGTAATGGAATTCAGCTTAAGTTTATCTATAAATTTTTCAACAATCTCTGATAAATGGTCAAAGGTGTAACTGAACGTTTCGGGCGAAGGGCTACTGCTCATCCCGAATCCAGGATAATCAGGTGCAATTAGATGATAGTCAGGTGCCAGCTTCGTGATTAGATTCCTGTACATGTGGGATGATGAGGGAAAGCCATGCAAAAGTAATATGACTGGTTTTCCAAGGTCACCCGCCTCCCGATAAAATATTTCTGTATCCCCAACCTTGATTTTATGAAATTCGATAAGATTCGATGTTTGTGAATGCTTTTTTAATACAGGTGCACCCATTGGTTTTTTATTTCCTTTCGTACTTTGTGCGTGGGTCGTTGTCAAGCCTGTTGTTACTAGTCCAACTACAATGATGAGAATGCTGAGTTTTTTCATTTTTTCTTCTTTAAATCGTTTATTTCTTTTTAATCAAGTGGAAGCCGTCGCAGCGTGCGCTTTACGGATATTTACAATGTAAGTTGACAGAGACATCAGCATCGTAAACGCCTTTCAGTTTCATGGATAGCAAGGTCATTAATACTTGCATATCTCTTTCTCATTAATCCGTGTTCATCGAACTCCCAGTTTTCGTTACCGTAGGCTCTAAACCATTGGGATTGAATATTTTGGTACTCATACTCGAATCTAACCGCGATCCGGTTATCATGGAATGACCAGAGTTCCTTTTTAAGACGGTAGTTCAACTCTTTTTTCCATTTTTTTTCTAAGAATTTAACGATTTCTTCTCTTCCGTTAATGAAAGTGTCCCTGTTACGCCATTCGCTATCTAAAGTGTAGGCAAGGGCTATTCTAAGCGGGTCCTGTGAGTTCCAGGCATCTTCCGCAAGTTGAACTTTTTGTAGGGCTGTCTGGAGATTAAATGGGGGTATTAACTGTATGGTTTCCATTTTTTTTAAATTTATTTACAATGCTTAATTGAATAGTTTTGTGGGGATTCCGGGTTCAAGAAAGATCAGCTGATTCCCGATACCTAAAATATTGAAAGCCTCCTGCAGATTGTCATTGTTTTCTGTGTAGTGTGACCAGCCCTCTGAGTGGACGGGCACTATTAGGGAATGCCTGAATGCAGCTGCGGTATCCAAGGCGTCGTTGGTACCCATTGTCAAATTGAAAGGACCACGGGGCCGTGCCGCGCCAGCGAAAATAAACACATATGACGGATTTATTTGCTTTGCCAGTTTTTCGATTTCATCGTAGTAAACGGTGTCACCGGTAATGTATAGACTCTGCATAAGCTCGCCCTGGATGCTCAGGTGGAAACCGACGACTTCGCCGGTTATTTTTTCGATACCGGAGGGGCCATGCCTCGCGGGGGTGGCCGTAACAACCAGTCGGCCACCCGCAGGAATCTGAAATTCCATGGATTCCCCGGGAGAAAGACCAATACTGTTTCCTTTTAATCGTTCTGCCCCCGACCTGGTTGTCAGAACCACACCCGTCTGCGCCAGAAAACGTCGACCAGCATGATCAAGATTGTCAAAGTGATGATCATGACTTAGCAAAACCACATCTACATATTCTGGGGGAATAACCGCAGGTCCTTTGAGTTTGGTTTCAGTCATGTGCTCGTTGAGTTTAAAAAAACTTCCAGCCTCATCCAATGTCGGATCTGTCATTAATCTTAAGCCTCCTATATCAAAGAGCACCGTCGGACCGCCAATATAGGTGACAGAAAAAGGTAGATTTTTATTCTTTTTCATTATATCTATATTCTAATTAAAGAATCATTTTTTTGGCATATGCCACCGTTCAATAGATGATTTCCTGGATTTGATTTCTACTTCAATTGGAGGATTTTCAGTATTCGGGAGGCTTGTAAAATAATTTAACTTGGTATCGTAGACTGATTTGTATTTCATGCGCATCGCAGTTTTGGCAAATGTGCTTCTACCGGCAATCGAGATTTGCAAAGAGTCAGGGATTTTGCCGCTGTCATGGTTAAAAGTGATTTGTCCGGAAAAGAATATACTGAAGTAGGAGAATATCACTCCGCTTATACAAGCTAGTTTTTTCATTTTAATATTCATGGCTTAAAATTTAATTCTGATTTAAAGATTATGCTGCTTCCTTCTTTTTCGGTCAATCCCCACGGTGATTAAGAAATGCACCTAGCTTAGGTAGTCTAAGGCTGCGTTATCCATGATCATTATTTCTGCGGAACATGCCTATTACCAGGGCCTATCAGCAGTTATTTTTTATCAGCTACGAAACTTTCCTGATTTACATCTTTTAAAAAGCCGATAAGGGCGTTAAAGTAATTGCTCTGATCATCATACATGGCCATGTGGCTGCCACCCGGACATAGATATAGCCTGCTTTTGGGAATTAGCTGTGCTTCTTTTTTCATACTTTTAGGGTTCATCTCGTCATACACCCCGCCGAGTACCAATGTCGGTACCTTGATGTTTGGCAATTTATCCCAGAAGTCCCAGTTTCGTAAGCTGCCGGTAACATGAAATTCATCTATTCCCTGCATCTGCAGATATATCGTCTGGTTGGGCTTTTTAAATGCTCTTACTAAGGGTTCGGGCCATTGCTCAAGAGGAAGTCGGCAAATTACCTTAGTGTAAAGTTTCTCGTTTAGGAGCGAGGAATAATCAGGAGAAGAATAAGCCTTAGCTCTATCCAACGAGTCAAACAATCGTTTTTCCGCTCCTGTAAAGAGTTTCGACTTTAGCACAGCACTATAGTCAACAAAGTCCGCTATGCTACCGGTCATGTTGGAAAGAACAGCACCCTTAACATGTTTCTGGTATTTGTTTAGGTATTCCATAGCCAGCAGGCTTCCCCAGGAATGCCCCAGAATGTAAAAGTTATCCAGACCCAGTCCCTTTCTTACCTGTTCAACTTCTTCAACAAAACGAGCAGTGTTCCAAAGTGTTGTGTCTGTAGGAACATCGGAATAGCCGCTGCCAAGTTGGTCATAATAATAAAATTCAATACCTTCTTTTGGGAGAAAGTCTTCAAAACATTCGAAATAATCATGTGAAAACCCCGGACCGCCGTGTAAAAGCAAAACTTTGATTTTCCCTTCTCCAACCTTTTTCGTCCACACGTTATATTTTCCATCAACGGAAATGAGCTTGCTGCCACCTGTTTTTATGTTTCTTATTGCGTTGGATTGCAACTCCGTTCTCTTTTCGGGAGAGCCGCAGGCAATAACTAGAGAAATTGATGCGAGTAATAGCATCAATTTGAAAGGGGTTTGATGTAGTGTTTTCATTGTATAAGCTATGTAATTTATTGTTATTGCAAGAGCCATGAACTTAGGCAGGATTACCTATCAGAATGAGGTGCCGGGATGCTGAATTCGTGCGAACCTACATTTTTTCTCATTCCCAGATCAAACGGAAAACTTGCACGACAAAAATAATCCGGGACAGCGTTTGTTTTATATAATGCTAATCATATAACTTATCAGCATTGTAATAATTGAGAAGGCATCTTTAGGTTTTTATTCCATAGTCTGATTTTCTACACTATTTTGATCGCCCGATTTTGTTGCCCGAGCTTTAAGGGGTTGCCTCGGAATTCAAGAGGCTGAGCCAGATTACCGGTAAATAAAATTTCTGTTTGCATTAAATCCAGGAAACTACGCAATATAGGTTACCATCAAAAAACTGATAAATCATATCATTAAACTGCGATACATAGTATTGAGTTGCCAGCGTAGTTTTACTTCAGGAAAACAGTACATCAATACTCTTATCCCTCGGAGCGGTTACGCCGATTAATGCAATTCGACTGGGGGTTGAGTTAAAAAAATATCCACTAAAATTAATGAATATGTCCAATATCCTGCAGATTATTTCAAGCCCAAGAGGCGAGGCGTCAAATAGTATCAAACTATCAGAGGCGATTATTGATAGATTGAAATTAAACTATCCTTCAGCCGCACTACACATCAAGGATCTCACCAACGCACCTTTTCCCCACTTAGAGGAGGTACATCTGAACGCTTTTTTCACAGATGTGGAAAAAAATACCGGGGAGCATAGGGAGGCAATAAAACATTCCAATTCAGCAATAGAAGAGCTCAACTGGGCAGATTTTGTAGTGATTGGTGCACCGATGTATAATTTTGGGGTTTCATCAACATTGAAAGCCTGGTTTGACCACATAACCCGCGCAGGAATTACCTTTAAATATACTGACAAGGGCCCTATTGGACTGCTTAGTGGAAAGAAGGTTTTTCTTGCAGTCACAACTGGTGGCATATACAGCTTAGGGGAGGAAATAAAAAAGGATTTTTTAACTCCATATTTAAAATTCATGTTGACTTTTATTGGGATGAATGATATAACTGTATGCAGGGCCGAGGGATTTGCATTATCTGAAACGCGTGATACTGCGCTGGAAAAAGCGATTGGAAGCATCAAAATCTAACGGAAAAGATTGTTTCAGGCTGCCATGGTAAGCTCAAAGCGGTTTGACTGGGTTGGAGCAGACTCTTAGAAAAAGCAATTAGAAATGCAATGATTGGCATAAAGTGTTTATTGAAAATATCAGTTTTAGTTTTGATTGCAGCCTTCGCTGGGGAAAATGGACAGGCACAAAGTTTTATGCTGCTTAGGTTTGATGAGGATTATACCCATCTGGCAGATTCGAGCAGAAACTTATATAACCGCCTGAAGCATTCACAGATTTTCTCTTCTGGTCCGGTGATACTGTCAATTGGCGGTGAAATACGTTCTGAGTGGGCACTTAAAGAGGATGAAAACTGGATTGCCAATCAGGGGTTCAATTACTCCTTTCTTCAGCGTTATTCCCTGCACGCGGGCGTTCGTTCCGGTGATAATTTCAGGTTTTTTGCTCAGTTAAACAGCAGCCTTGAAAATGGCAGTAAATATGCAGTTTCAACCTTAGATGAGGATAAGCTTGAGGTTCAGGACCTTTTTATAGATTACGACTTTTCGTCCACTCCTGCACAGCAACTTCTACTTAGGATTGGCCGTCAAGAGCTAGATTATGGTTCGGGTAGGTTAATTTCAGTTAGAGACGGAAACAACAGTCGTCAGTATTTTACCGGTTTAAAGTTCTCTTACAATAAACCAAAGGTGAGAATTGATGCTTTTGTTTTAGCCACAGATAGAACTAATCCAGGCTTGTTTGATAATCAAACCAAATTGCAGGGAAACCTTTGGGGTGCCTATTCAGACATTAGGTCTGCTCAAACTGGTAATTTTGACTTCTATTATCTTGGTGCCATGCGGGAGCAGTCTCGATTTGAAGCGGGAACGGACAGGGAAGTCCGGCATACTGTGGCGATTCGTCACTGGAAGGATGATAAACTCTTTATGTATAATATAGAGACCGCCTACCAGTTCGGAAAGTTTGGTCAAAATCAAATCAGCGCATGGACGCTGGCTATCGAACTGCGTTATAGATTTAACGGGGTTAAATTTACACCGACGGTGAACCTGCGGAATGATTACATATCAGGAGACAAAAATGCATTGGATAAAAAACTGAATAGTTTTAACCCCTTATACCCGAAAGGTGGTTACTTTGGATTTAATCCGTTAATCGGACCATCCAACCTCATAGATATTCATCCATATCTTACACTCAACTTTACCGATAGATTTTTATTTCAGATCGACCTGGTTTATAACTGGCGGTATTCACTCCAGGACGGCATCTTTCACCCAGGTGGAAGCTTCAATATTGCAGGCTCAAATTCCATAGCGCGTTACATTGGCACGACCTATTTGTTGAGTGCAGATTACCGGATTAATAATCATTTTTCCTTGAGTGTCGGCTACCAATATTTTAGAGTCGGTGGTTTTATTAAAGACGTCGTTCCCGTTAATGCAAACTCCAGGTTTTTCAATACACAGCTTTCTTTTAAATTTTAATGCTTTTCCAGCTCCAGGATGGTTTAGGATTCGAAGCTACTAATAGTAAGCAGTTAACTTGTACTCGAAATGCTGGTTTTGACAAGTGTAAAAAAGTTATATACCAAAAAAAGGCAAATACTTAATTAAAAGTTTTGCCTTTGATGTTGAGCATTGTAATTTGTATTTAGCGGCTTTGATACTCGCTATAGAAATTGACCGGACTCCAATCCGGCAGTGCCTTTGGAACTTGCGGTGCGATTGTTTGATATTCCCGGGCGCCAAATATAACTTTGCCGTCCAGAATGGTTAGCACTGAGCGAATATCTTTTATTTTCTCCTCTTCAACGCCAAGGTAGTCAGCATTCAGAATTACCAAATCTGCCAGGAAATTTTTCTTCAGCATCCCGCGCTCATTTTCCTGATGAATTAATGAAGCACTTCCCAGGGTATATATTTTCAGTGCGGATATCCTATCCACCTGATTTTCACTGGATGCGAATTTTAATCCACCTAGTGACTTTCCGGATACAAATTGATAGATTCCAATCCAGGGATTGAAACTTGAGACCCTTGTGCCATCTGTACCACCCCCAACACGTAAACCCTTGTTCAGCATTCTGCGGATGGGAGGTGTGTGGAGCGCAGCGTTTTTTCCATATCTTGAAACAAATCCCTCAGCCTGGAAAGCCATGCGGTCCTGGATTGCTAAACCCCCGCCTAAAGCCTTTATCCGGTCTAGATTTGCATCGCTCACAGTTTCAGCATGGTCGAAAAACCAGGTCAGACCATTGAACGGTGTTTCCTGATTTACTTGTTCCATAACATTCAAAAATCTAGTGATACTCTCATCATACGTTGCATGCAATCGAAATGGCCAACGGTTTTTTACCAGTTCACTTATTACCGCCTTCAGCTGATTCTCCATCGCCAGAGGAAGTTCAGGCCTTGGCTTGAGGAAATTTTCAAAATCTCCACCCGAGGCCACTAAGTTTTCCCCAGCGCCCAGCACACGATAATCAGTTGTCTGGTTTTCCACTTGAACGTCACTTTGATGTTCTGAGATATCAACCATACCAATCCATTTCAGGTAGTCTTCCAATTCTGCTCCTGGTTTCTGAGCAAATAAGTAGTATGGTAACCTTACATTTAATTTCCGGCTCGTCGACAACATGTCAGTAATTTGATAGTCATCCGGAAAATTCTGGAATCCGCCTCCGGCATCCATTACACTTGTCACACCCAATGAATTTAAATCGTATATGAACCGTTCTGTGGAATTGATTTTTTCTTCCATGGTAAGTTCGGGAAGCTTTGATAGTGTAGAATACAATATGAATGCATTGGGCTCGGCAACTAGAAGTCCTGTAGGTTCGCCATCCGGGTTCTTTTGGATTAGTCCGCCGGTTGGATTGGGTGTGTCGCCTGTGATGCCCAGGGCTTGAATTCCCGCCTTATTTAAGAATGCTTGCCCATATAGGTGCAAGATGAAGGCTGGAGTATCACCTGTTGCAGCATTGATTTCATCCAGGGTAGGCAGGCGTTTTTCTTTAAACTGGAACTCACTCCATCCACCGACAACTCTTACCCATTGTCCTGTGGGTGTACGCAAAGCCTGTTCTTTGAGCATGGATAATGCGCCTGCCAGAGTGGTCACTCCATCCCATCTCAGTTCCGCATTATAAAACCGCCCACCGCGAATGACATGGAGATGGGAATCATAAATCCCGGGAATAACCGTTTTTCCTCTGGCGTCAATGACCTGTACATTCCTCCTGATGTATTTTTTTATTCTTTGGTTACTTCCAAGTTCAATAATTCTGTTACCTGCAATAGCAATTGCTTCGGCAGACGGCTGCTTGTCATTCAGCGTGATGATTTTACCGTTTAGGATGATTTTGTCGACTTTCTGCTGGGAGAATACATTTCCCGAGAATGCAATGATCAAAAATATGGTTGTGTTTGTTAGTTTCATGACCTAGAGGAATAAAAGGGACAACGTTTATGCTGTCCCCGTGTATGTAACCCTTAATGTTTCATTACTTCCTTTGCATACTGGATGCCGATACCATATGCTCCTCCATATTGTTTAATGAGATCGGTAGTCGCATTGTACGTTTCTGATCTGGCCCAGTCTCTCTGCAGCTCTAACAGATACTGAAGTGATGTTATAGGTTGGACACCTGCTTTAACCATTCTGGTAATGGCCTGCTCGTGTGCTTCAGTGGAAACATCACCACTGGCATCAGTAATTACATACACCGTATATCCTTCATTGATCGCCGACAATGCCGGGCCAACTATACAAACACTTGTCCAGAGACCACCCATAACCAGTATTTTCTTACCCTTCCCTGTAATTGCCTTGTGCGCATTAACGTCTTCCCAGGAATTCATAGTGGTTCTATCGATAATAGTCGTTGAAGAAGCCGGATAAAATGTACTGATTTCGGGAAATACAGGTCCGCTGAATGATTTTGCTGCTACAGTTGTGACCACTGTTGGTATGTTGAATATTTTGGATGCTCCGGCGCTCAATGCCGCATTATTCCTGAGCACTTCAATGGGCTGATTTTTGACAGCGAATGCCATCTGACTTTGATAGTCTATTAAAACCAGTGTATGGTTTGTAGGGTTCAGTAATTGCGGACTTGGCTTTTGTGCAAATCCATACATAGAAGATATGAGACCAACTGATAATAGAATTAATTTTTTCATCTTATTTGATTTTGTAAAATAATTATGTGTGATAACTAATGTGTCTGCGCGGGACTTTTGTGTTTATTATGAAGCGCATATATTATTATTGGGGGAGGTTATCGCATCCAGAGCATAGAGTCCTACGGCTTAACACCCCCTAGGCTTTATGATCTTTTAATCTTACGGTCTAAAAAATCCTCAATTACTGCAGCCATTTCATCTCCCTTACTTTCAAGGGCAAAATGCCCGGCATCATACAAATGGTATTCAAGGTTTTTCACATCCTTTTTGTATGCTTCAGCTCCACTCACAGGAAAAATGTAATCGTTTTTTCCGTAGACAATAAGCATTTCAGGGTTATGGTCTCTAAAATATTGTTGCCATTTAGGATAGTTAGGTGGGTTAGTCCCGTAATCATAAAATAAGTTCAGTTGGATCTGATTATTTTCGGGTCGTTCAAGATGGCGCAGATCAATCTCCCAATTATCCGGACTTATTACCGAGGTATCAGGTACCCCGTGAGTATATTGCCATTTTAACCCATCCGGTTGATGAAAGGTTTCAAGCGTACTTTCTGCAGCTTTATCATTTCTGTCTTTCCAATAAGCCTTGAACGGGTCCCAGAAAGTTTCCAGGCCTTCTTCATAAGCGCAACCATTCTGGACAATCAATGTGTCAATTTTTTCTGGATTTGCCGAAGCGATCCTCCAGCCAACCGGGGCACCGTAATCCATCAGGTAAAGACTGTACTTTGATATCTCCAGTTTTTGAAGCAAGGTTGTAATAATCTCGGCAAAGTTGTCAAATGTGTAATCAAAGTCTGCGATAGGAGGCTGTTCACTTCTTCCATAACCAGGATAGTCAGGGGCGATTAAATGATATTTACCGGATAGACTGTCAATCAGGTTGCGGAACATGTGCGAGGATGTTGGATAGCCATGTAACAATACCAATGTTGGAGCCGTTTTCAGCCCAGCCTCGCGGTAGAAAATATTGACACCATTAATGTCAATGAATTGATACGTAGTTTGATTTTTCATAATCTTGCAATTAATTTTAACGTAAATATTGAGTGTACGCAGCTATAACTGATTTGTAATAGCGGCATATCAAAAGTACCGGCCAATGCCAAAAATTGTATATAAGCCTATTTATACCAGGTATTATTAAAATTATGAATG
The DNA here is from genome assembly GCF_004310665.1 of Pedobacter kyonggii. Lineage (GTDB taxonomy): Bacteria > Bacteroidota > Bacteroidia > Sphingobacteriales > Sphingobacteriaceae > Pedobacter > Pedobacter kyonggii. The sequence goes on from NZ_SIXF01000002.1 coordinate 398,285, forward strand.
CCTAATTTCCAGATTCACACATAAGGTGATCACTATGTGGTGAGTATAACTATTGCCTGCCTATAATTAATTGACGAGGTCTGCGAGAACCGGCAATTTAAAACATTCCATAAAGCTGGTGGCTGGCCCGAACAGCTAAAATCCCATGAAGCCTTTCGGTGCAGGACGATTTCCCATCAGATATTTTGCTGACAGGTTAACTCCGATATTTTCAGAGTTTACTTTATTTAAACTCCGAAAAAAATGGAGTTTTTTTTATCTGTGAATCAAAATGCATAATTAGAAATATTTTATTTATCTGATAATCAATATTTTAAAATTAATTCAGTTTGCGTTTGTCTTTTTTATACTTATGGCACACAATTGACTACTCTTTGGTTATGAAGTCAAACAATGAACAAACTGCAACGTTTTTAAATCAGAAAGGCCAGAACATTTTTTATCGGAACTGGAAAAGTCAGAGCCAGCCTAAGGGAATAATTACAGTTGTTCACGGACTCAACTCACACAGCGGGTATTATCAAGAGTTTGCGTATCAGCTTAACGAAAATGGTTTCGAGGTTTATGCTCTGGATCTGGTCGGTAGGGGACAGTCAGAAGGTGAAAGATTTTATATACCTGATTTTAAACATATATTGGCCGACATTGATACGCTCATCGGTATTGCGTCCTCTAGGTACCCATTGCTACCGGTTTTCCTTTTTGGACATAGCGCAGGAGGTGTTTTTTCCGCTGCTTATGCTGTTAAAAACCAGCATAGACTTCAAGGGTTAATCTTAGAAAGTTTTGCATTTAAACTTCCGGCGCCGGCACCTGCTCTTGCGGCAATAAAATTCCTTGCCCGTTTTATTCCTCATATTCGGTTAGTCAAATTAAACAATGAATATTTTTCCCGTGATGCAGCTCATGTTCTAAAAATGAACAATGATCCACTTCTTAGTCACGAAAGACAGCCTGTCAAGACGATGCAGCAGCTGTTGTTGGCATCAGAATATCTCAAAAAACAAATAAGTGCAATTGAGCTTCCGCTGCTGGTACTTCATGGTACCGCCGATAGCGCAACTTTGCCATCTGGAAGTGAATTATTTGAAAAACAGGCATCTTCTCCAAATAAGCTACTAAAACTCTATGAAGGTCATTATCATGACCTCCTCAACGATAAATACAACGGAATTGTCATTCGGGATATTATCCAGTGGCTGACCGGGGCGATATAAATTGTGGGAGCAAAACAGCGAAGAGCCATACCGCTCTGCGAGTGTCAACCCTGCAAGTTGTACCTAACAATTAGTAAAAAACTTAAACCAACAAACAATGATTAATCTAGAATGGTTCAGAACCTTTAAAGTAATTTATGAAGCTGGAACACTATCGGCTGCAGCAAAAGATTTGTTTATTTCCCAACCAGGTGTTAGCCTGCACTTAAGCTCCCTTGAATCTTTTGCCGGGCATAGGCTTTTCGATCGGGATACCAGAAAAATGGTAGCCACGGAAAGAGGGACAATGTTGTATAATTTTATAATCGACCACATGAATAAGCTGGAAGAAGCGGAACATATCTTCCGCAGAAAATCAAAAGCTGAAAAACCAACTGTTAGTGTGGGCATGTCGATGGAAATATTTCAGCATGTATTGGAGGCACACATCACAGATTTGCCCTTTAACCTGGTTACAAGGTTTGGTGACTGTCCGCAGATGCTCCAGGATCTGAACAATGGTACTTTAGATCTGATTCTTACTACCCTCAAGGGTACACAGCATAACCTTGATTATAGACCGTTCAATACCGAAAAAATTATACTAATTTGTGGTAATCAGACCGACACCCGGGAATTTGAAGAACTCCTCTCACAAGATAACCGCCCGGCGCTTAGGGAATGGTTAAACAATCAGGTCTGGTATACTACAGCGTACGATATGGAATACCTTAAAAATTTCTGGTCAGCAAGTTTCGAGGCACTACCAAGTTTCAGGCCGAAATACGTAGTGCCTTCTTTTGCATCGATTTTAAGGTGTATGTCCAATAGTAAGGGTTTCGCCGTTGTACCCGATTTCCTATGCGGTAAAGAACTCGCTGAAAAAGGTATAAAATTGGCATGGGATGGAAGTCCTGCTGTAGAAAATACCCTTTATTTTGCCAAGAGAAAAAACACCGCGTACCCGGACGAGATCAAATACCTGGAAGATATTCTAAATAAAAATTGGCCTGTTGATGAGCAGGTGTTATCATTGCTCGATTAGTTTGATAGCATGTTACCCGTTAATAAATATTCATGACAAGCTTGAGTTTGACAAAAAGGATTTCTGGACTATAATGCACTATGATAAATGTTAGCGCTTATTTCCGGTAGGCCCGGACCGCTGAACAAAGATCCCTGGTTGGGTAATTCCCATTGGTCTGTGTTTGAAGAACGGCATATAAAACAATTCGCGTTTCGCACCTGCGCAGTGTATGATCAGGCTCTTGTCATGTGGTGGCGCAGTGCTTGATGCAGGTTGTTGTTACTTTCCCATCAGCTCAGTTCCTAAGGCCGGTAATACAAAGTGCTTCGCAGGTAACGTGATTTCAAAATGTAACTTCCGTTGGTGGCGATCGGTATGCAGTTAACATTCCCAAACATGTTCGTGTTGATGCCAGGCATGGTTTTAGACTCACTAAGCAATAACTCAGATCCAGAATTGTTGTTTATTTAGCTTCTTTTTCCCGAACAACAATAATGGTTTTGTTGAAGGAAATAATAAAGGGGAAGGCGGATGTTTTTTTAGATTTACCGAACCTTAAAATCTGGAGGATATGGGCGTTTCTTTCATCAAAAATATCTGTACCCCGGATTCCTTCAAGGCTTCGTTGACTTGTAGCTAAATAACAACCGAATTGGCAAGGATAACGTTTTTTCGCCAAACACGGAGCGAGATATAACCTAGCGCGATTACCGTTGAGATCAAAAATATTAACCCGATAAACATATCTATGCTGAGCAATGCCATCATCACTAAGGGGCCAACTCCGTAACCTCCAAATAAAAATCCTGTTCCATGAGCGGCGGGAGACAAAAGGGTTTGTCTTCCCTGAGGAAACTTCACAAGGCCCACAAACAATGGCTGACTACAACCGAAGCCTATTGAAATAATGGCTAGCAGGCCTTCAGCCAATCCTAAAGATAAATCACCCCAGAGTAATAAAAGCCCTAAAATGGTTAATCCCATGGTGGCGTATAGAACGGTTATCATTTTCTTATCCATCTGTAAACGGTGGATTAGAAAGGATACTACAAAACCGGGAAAACCAAAAATAAATAGTTCGGTCGCAATCTCAAATTCATTCAGGCGGTATTGAACTGTGAAATAATGGCTGATCCAAACAAAGACACCAGAGTGAAACAGACCTGTAAAAAACGAAAAGCCGTATATAAATCCAGCTGTACGCTCCACAGTTTTTACCTTGCCGGCTTTTTCACAGGGCGTTATTGCCGGTGCAAATTTTTGTGCTTTCCCTATAAAGCAGAAAACAAACAGCAAAAAACATAGTATGCTTAGACATTGATATAGAGTTCGCCAGCCATAAATTCCATTTAACCAACCGCCAATACTTGGGGAAAACGTCATACCCGTGGCGAGTGCAAAAACAACCGGTACGATACGCTCTAGAGACTTTGGCTTTTTAGTATAACAAATGCAGTGGAGAATAGCCATTGGCAGCAGAGTGCCCGTCCCGAAACCTATCAATGCCCTGGTTAAGAGGAAAAAACCTGCAGCCTGGCTGATACTTAACAAATAATTTCCTACAGCCATAGAAGCAAGTGCGAGTAACAAATGCTTACGAATTGTAAGATTAATCTTTAAATAGGCCGTTGCTGCGGCGGCAATAGAAAATGCGATCGCAAATACTGGAATGCCAAGCGCAGGCAATGGAGAGGCAAAGTCCACCGCTAAACTCTGTGCGAGAGGCGCAATTAGATATGCTTGAAACATTACCAGCATACATGCCAATAAAGGAATGCATTCATGAGTTAAGGCCAATAGTCTTTTTGAAGCGCATTTCATTTGTTGAATCATCAGTTGAAAATTTAATGTGGACTACTAATTAATTGCAAACCTGATGATCAGGTTTTATCATTTTAAGATTATAGATAACGGGTTTCTAGTTTTGTACTCAAGATTTTGACTTCGTGTCCTTTTTAGGTGGTATCCGCTATGAGCAGGATCTGTCCCGGCGGAAATTGCCTTTTTTCACCCAGAGAAGTCTCTATCTCAACAGCACCATCTAGCAACACTACAAACTGCCGATCCGGAGCTTGATGATAATCATTGTAAGCTGGTTTGACTGTTCTAAAAATCATTTCTTTGACTTGAAACCGACCGGACAGAAAGCCAAGGGGCAGGCATCCGGAAGTGGATATTCAATGACCTGAAAATTGCTCTCACACCATCCGCGCCCGCATAGCCTCTGGTGATTATAATGTCTTTTTCATGCTATGCCCTTATCATCTGAACCTATTAACGATTAAATATCCAGTTATTGGCAATATTAATTTCATCCATCAGGATGCCGTGTGATTTACCCTTGTATACTTCCAATCTGACATTTGCTTGTTGAATTTTGAGTTGTGTCACTGACTCTTTAACTCTAATCAGGGGTACGTGCGGATCCAAATCTCCTGTAGTTATCAATATCCTGGTTCCTGAAAGATCACCCTTGTAATTATCGCCTTCCAGAACTTCTCCAATCAGGCCTCCGGTAAAAGCAATAGCACCGCCGTATTTCTTCGCATTTCGGCTGATATACTCCAGCATCAAGCATGCACCCTGAGAAAATCCCAGGAAAAAGATCCTTTCCCAGGTTATACCATGATTTACTACATGCTTGACAAGTTCGTCTACAATGCTCAGTGAAAGGTCTATTGCCGGTTGATTGGTAGCAGTCGGGGCCATAAAACTATAAGGGTACCAGCTATTCTGTGGCGCTTGTGGAGCGAATATGGCCATTCCCTCAATCTCAAGCTCACCACAAAGCTCCATTATATCTGAAGCATTACTGCCTCTACCGTGAATCATAATGAGTACACCTCCAGCTGAATCAATAGCCTGTCCGCCGACCAGATATTTTTCTTCTATCGCACTCATATTATATTAATTTAGGTAGTGTGATTTCAAGGGTTTCACGCAGCTGCTCATATTGCGCAGGTAACATCAGCTTCTCTCCAAGGCTCTCCAGAGGTTCATCTACCGTAAAACCGGGATTTTCAGTGGCCAGTTCAAATAAAACCCCTCCAGGTTCGCGGAAATAAATTGAATAGAAATAGTTTCTGTCAATTTTTTCGGTGACCCTTAGTCCAAGCCCAACGATCGTCTCCCGGAACGCCATCAAAATCTTCTCATCTCTAACCCTGAAAGCGACATGGTGTACCGATCCTGTAGATACGTGTCCTGGAGCTTCAGATTTCCTAACTAAAAGATCAATGATTGCCGCATTTGGAACGGAGTCGGTAATAAAACGGAAAAGATCATCCTTTTGCTCAACTAACCGGTAGCCAAATACTTTTGTCAGTATGTGCGCTGTTGGTGCTAACTCATTGATCGTTAAAGTTATACCGTTAAATCCCTTCAGGGCATTATGGACAGGCACATCCGTGGATGTCCAGGGTAAGCGAATATCTTCTTTCGAAGAACCTATCAGCTCCAAACGAAGTCCATCGGGGTCAAAAACTGTTAGATAAGGATCGCCGAATTTTTCGGCTACATCAATAAAATTTATACCATTTTTCTTAAAGCGTTGTTTCCAAAAGTCGATGCTTGACTTGTCTATGGAGTGTCCTATCGAAGTGGCTTGACGTGTTCCAGGTCGTCCCGGTGGGATTCCTTCATTTGGAAAAAATGTCAAAATGCTTCCCGGTGTACCCATCTTATCTCCATAATAGAGATGATAGGTTTCAGGATCATCGAAATTCACTGTTTTTTTAATGAGGCGAAGCCCGAGTATACGGGTATAAAAATCATAGTTTCTTTTGGCATCACCGGCAATCGCTGTAATATGATGAATACCTTTAATCGTTTTTTCCATATTTCTTATTTTGTTGGAATGGGTTACTTAAATGATACTGCGGGGTAATCGTGTCTGTCTATTAGTGGTTTAACCTTGCCCGGACAACCCGCTGAATGTTTTTCTGGTTAATTCAAACAGCTCCTTCGGACTTCCCTGAAAAAATTCTCCATTTATCAAAAAGGCCGGAGTGCTCTCATTCCCTGTTATAATTTAACTTGCAAATACGGGGTTATTAGTCTGGGCCTCTACCAGTTTTTTAGTTTCTTCCACCTTGTTGAAGAACGTATCAACAATAGAATGGGATGAATGAATGTCTGGCTGCCTTAAATTGCGTCAAATCAACCATGTGATTAATTTTCAATAAAGTTCGGCTGAAATTTGAGAAATGGAAAATCACAGGAGTTATACCTGTTATCATTATTTTGATAGCCCTTTAGACTATCAGTTACGAGAAGGTTGATAGATAATATGATCCGGGACCGGCTGTTTTGTTAAGTTATTCCAATATGTCTTTCAACGAGTGCATACAGGGAAGTAAGGTCAAAGGGCTTGCCAATATTCGCATCAAATATCCAACGATTCTTTTTCTTAAAAATGTTTTCATTGCAACTCATTGCAACGATAGGGAGATTCGGATATAAAGATTTCATTCGACAGCACCACTCCACGGACTTATCAGAAGGTAAAGATAGGTTAATGAGAATCAGTGATGGTGCTAAACTTTGAATTAAATTAATCAGTTCCAGTTCGTGCCCGGAGTAACCAATAGCTTCGTAGTTATTCATTTCCAGCGCATGACAAAGAACTTCCAGCAGGTTGAGGTCTGGATCTATGATTAATATCGTTTTCATCTTGACGAATTACAGGTAAATTCTGTAAACCTATGCCTGTTGTCTATTTCATGGCTACTATTTTTATCTCCACATACTGGCCAGGTAAAGCCAGTTCCTTTACGCCTATTATTGAACTGGCAATTCTTTTAGGGTCCGGATAAAACTTAGCGCCAATAGCCTTTCTTGCCTGAAAGCCTGCCTGCATGTCGGTTACATAAATTACTTCTTCAATGATATCATCTTCAATATAATGGAAGCCCTTCAAAAGTTTAAGTATATTTGCATAAGCTAACTCCATTTGCTTATCCATCCCTTCTGCCAAAACACCCTTTTCGTCGTGGCCTAACTGACCTGAAATATAGACCATGTTTCCATTTTTTACCGCCTGAACGTAACCGTAATCTTCTTCCCATTTCATGTGGAAAGTGTTAAATTTTTTGTTTTCGTTAATCATATCTTCCTTATTTTATTGTTAATCGATTTTTCTTTTAATTCAATTGGAAATTGAGCTAATTTCCCTGATGTGTACACTTACAATGTTGTTCCCTGACATCGTTTTAAAATTGCTTAATTAATTTTCTGCTAAATATTTGTGGACAAAAGAAATTGCCATTGAACCTTCACCAACTGCCGAAGCTACCCGGCTCATTGCTCCGGAACGTACGTCTCCTGCGGCAAATATACCCGGGATACTGGTCTCAAGTAAGTAAGGGTCTCTTTTAAGCTTCCAGAATTCCCCAAACCTGCTGTCAGACCGCAAGTTTTGCCCGGTTCTAATAAAGCCGTTAACGTCCCGTTCTATAGCATCTCCCAGCCAATCAGTGAAAGGCTTCGCACCTATAAAAATATACAATGCCGCCGCCTTGTGCCTGTCAAGGCTCTTGCTTTTTATATTTTCAATTAATAAATCCTCCAGGTGGTTCCCGCCTAAAGCCTCCCTTATTTTGCAAGTAGTCATAACCTCAATGTTAGGCAGGCTTTCAATTTGCTTGATAAGGTAGGAAGACATCGTACTTAATAAACTTTCTCGTCTGATGATTATATGTATTTTTTTGGCAAATTTAGAAAGGTAAACCGCAGACTGGCCTGCGGAATTGCCGCCTCCGACGATATAAACGTCCTGCCCTTTACATGAGGCCGCCTCGCTTACTGCCGCTCCATAATAGATTCCGGCACCTGTAAAATCGCTAATGCCCTTGGTATCGAGTTTTCTATAGTCGACCCCTGTAGTTATAATAACTGCCCGACACTTGATTGAGCTGCTATCATGGAGTGTTATGGTTTTGTAGTTGTCCATCTCGCTGATGGACAATACTTCTTTTGGAGAAAGTATCTCCGCACCAAGTCTTATCGCCTGGCTGATCGCCCTTCGGGACAGGTCAGCACCCGTCAGCCCTGAAGGGAAGCCCAGGTAGTTTTCTATTCTTGAACTAGTTCCTGCTTGTCCGCCCGGAGCTTTCCGTTCTATTAAAAGGGTTTTTAGACCTTCAGAAGCGCCATAGACAGCAGCAGCAAGTCCTGCAGGACCCGCTCCGATAATAACGACATCATACATCTCTGTAGTCACACTCGCATCTGTCCCGATTGTTAATGCCAAAGAATAAACATCCGGCTGGATAAAAACTTCTCCCTCCTCAGTTATAACAATAGGTAAATCCTCTAAACTTAAACGGTTGAGTTGAAGTAACAAGTTTGCCTCCGGATCTTTCTCGATATCCAGCCATCGGTATGGAATCAGGTTGCCTGCCAGGAAATCCTTTAGCTTGTGCGAGAAGGGCGAATATTGGAATCCGATCAGCTTGATTCCTTTGAATTCAGGACGGTAATTAGCCTGCCAGTCGGAGAGGAGTTCATCCAGGACGGGATATAAACCTTCCCCGGCAGGATCCCAGGGCTTCATCAGATAATAATCCAACTGGACACGATTTATGGCCTCTATGGCTGCCTGAGTATCGCTGTATGCAGTTAACAATACCCGTTTCGCCTCGGGAAAAATGGCCATGGCTTCTTTTAAAAATTCGACACCCTGCATTTCGGGCATACGCTGGTCGCTGATAAAAATAGCAATGGCCCTGGACTGATTCTTCAATTCGGAAATGCTTTCTAAGGCCTGGTGGGCAGAACTACTGCTGATGATCTTATACTCTTTCCCATACTGGGATTTTAAATCCCGTGTGATTGCATGGAGGACTTGATGGTCATCATCTATCAAAAAAATTAAAGGTTTTTCCATTTTTATTTAATCTGTCATTCAATTTTGCTGATTGTCAATCGGGATGCAAACTGTAAAAACAGTGTTGCCCGGAACTGAATTTACTTTAACTGACCCACCATGTCTGAGTATAATCCTTCTGACATTTTCCAGACCCATGCCTGTACCTATACCAATTGGTTTAGTCGTAAAAAAGGGATCAAAGACGTTATTTATGATTTCTTTAGCAATGCCAGGTCCATCATCGGTAAAGCTAACCTTGATGTTATTGCGCTCGCGTTCGGTCTCAATGGTAAGTAAGCCCTGATTATTTTCAAGCATACTGTCAATTGCATTATCGATCAGATTGGTCCAAACCTGATTAAGTTCTCCGGTGTACCCATTTACCGGGGGAATTCCTTCACTATAGCGCCTGCTGATATGAACTTTTCCAGCCCTGATTTTATGTCCGAGCATTCGGATCGTATTATCCAGTCCATCATGTACATCTGTATATGACCTGTTTTGGCTACGGTCCATATGTGTATAAATTTTGACAGATCGGACCAAATCTGATATCCGCGAGGAAGCAACCTGAATGTTATGAGCAATTTTTTCGGTAACAAGGGTGTGCGATAGGCGCTCAAATACCGCTTCTAGTGCTTTTTGCGGAAGCCGCGATTTGAAAAAGTCAAGCGAGTCCTTGCCAATATTGAAATCTACAAAGATTTCGATCATTTCTTCAGTATAATAGATAGCATTACTATCCATCCAGTTGGTGATGCTATTTTCCTTTTGATCCCGCGCTTTGTAAGATAATTCAGTTTCCTGATACGCGGAGATAATTTCAATAAGGCGGTTATCTATTTCCGCTATGGACACATTTTCCCAATATTCCGCTGTTAATGAATTATTGACCAACCGATCGGCTCGAAGATGTGCTTTGAGTGCTGAAGCATCACTGATTAATGCGGAGGTCGGGTTATTTAATTCATGAGCTAAACCCGCTGCCAATTTTCCAAGCGAGGCCATCTTGTCATTTTGTTGCTGAAGGGTCGTATAATTTTTGACCCTGTTGTTCATGATATGCACCAATGACTGCGTGAGTTCAAAATGTAAACTGATCATTTCCCTCACCATTAAGGTTTCAAAGGATAATACTTCGACCTGATCGAGTGCAAGTGCATTTAATGGTGCAATGTCGCTTCTTGAGTAGGGGAGGTATCCAAAGATATCACCCGTTTCCAGTGTTAAAAGATCTTGCTTTTCCTTTCCACGATAGATAAACATTGAAATATTTCCCTTCATTAAAAAATGTGGTCCATCAATTTTCCTTCCCTGCACCCCCACAAAGTCTCCTGCTTCAAATTTTCGGATCTTGCTGTGTCTGATCAGCCAGTTCAATTGTTCACGGGGAACTGTTGAAAGACTTACAAAATTCAATAACTGTTGAAGAAGGGTTGGCATTATCTGTTAATCTATATATGAAAATAGGCTCATTCACACTTAAGCAGACAAATATTTTTGCAACTCAGCTGATGCGTGCGTAATCAGGGACTTCACCTGGGTTAGGTTTGCCAAGGGATTAAGCATACCGAAGTCATGGATCATTCCGTTATAGCGTATGGTGGTTACCTTAACACCTGCCTGATCCAGTTTTCGGCCAAATTTTTCACCTTGGTCCCGCAAAATATCAGCTTCTGCCACCTGAATTAATGTTGGGGGAAGCTTCTTAAGTCGCTTGCGGTCTGCAAGGACTGGGGAGATATAAATACTATTTAGTGCCTGCTCATCGTTAGTATAGTTGTCGAACATCCATTTCATTTTTTGGGAAGTTAAAAACCTGTCATTGCCGTACTTATCATAGGACTTCCAGCTTGCCGTATAGCTTGTTACCGGCCACATTAGTATTTGTAGTTTGATTTCGGGTCCCTTGTTTTCAAGTGCCCGGATAGCGCTGGCAATTACCATGTTCGCTCCGGCACTGTTGCCTACAAGAGCCATCCGTGTACCATCCAGACTATGGTTATGACCGTTTTTTGATAACCAATCCAGCGTGGCGGAAATTTCATCCAGTGCCCGGGGATATTTCGCTTCAGGTGAGCGCGTGTAATTTACAAAAATGCCTGCTGTGCCTGATTGGACAACCAAATCCCTTACCATTCGTTTTTGGCTCGGGTAGTCACCCAAAACCCAGCCCCCACCATGTATGAAAACAAAAAAGGGTAAAGTTCCTTCACTGTTCGCAGGTCTTAAAATATTAAGTTTTATCTTATATCCGCCTGAATCCATGCTTAGTTCAGATTCCTCAATTCCAGAATAGTCGACTTCGCCGGATGCTTGAAGATCGGCAAAAGCTTTTCTCGCATCAGTAACCGATAAATTTACTGCTGCGGTCGATTTTAGGGCATTGAACGCTGTGAGGAATTTTTTTGTTTTTTTTGAAAGTGCTTTATCTTTCTCAATCGGATATTGTTTTTCGATTTCTTCCATAATGTATAATGTTCAATTTCCGTTGCTGATGAATTGGTAATAATAGCCCCTGAAACACCGGTAGTAAATTTGATTAACGAGATTGTAACAGACCAAATGTGCGCTGCAAAGCAAGCCGTTTTGCAGCGCAATCTGATTGTACCGGAAAACTATATTTTTCCATCTCTTAAATGGTTAATATCCAGGTTATTTGACGGCCGTCGCCGCATCGGTGATAACTTTTGCAACCTGTTCAGGCTGCGAAATAAATACCGCATGACTTCCTTTTACTTCTGTAACTTTAGTGTTGGAGCGCTTATACATTGCTTTTTGAATCGAGGGAACAAGTGTCTTGTCCTCGGTAGAAACTACCGCATAGCTTGGTTTTGTTTTCCATGCAGCACCAGTCAGGGGAGTTACAAAACCTTTGACATTAAAGGCACCCTGTGAGGCTGCCATAAACTCAGCCTGCGCTTTGGGAATATCCGCACCGAAACCCGCATGGAATTTTGCCAGATCATAATAAACCATCCCTTTCTCATCCGGATTAAGTATTCCGCTTTCCGGAGCTGGTGGAGCGGTCATTACCCATTGCAGCACCGTTTCTCCTTTGTCCGGTTGAAAAGCTGCTACGTAAACCAATGCAGCAACTTTGGGGTGGTCACCCGCCTGGGTAATCACAGCACCTCCGTAAGAATGGCCTACCAGAATCGTTGGACCATCTTGTTTATCCAATGCGAGTTTAGTGGTCGCAGCATCGTCTTCGAGTGAAGTCATTGGATTTTGAACCACTGTTACCTTATAGCCCTTTTTAGTCAGGATAGCATAAACAGCACTCCATCCCGAACCATCGGCAAATGCACCATGTACCAATACAACATTTTTAACTTTTGGAGCTTGTGCGGATAGTTGCTGCGGAGTTGTAATCACTGCCAGTAACAACATAGCCAAGGTTCCTATCCTGGCCGATTTTTGGATTGATAATTTTGTTTTCATGTTTTTAAATTTATGGTTTAGGAAATATCTCTCAAGGCATTGGTTTCCCAGGACACTTTTTATTGTTATATCCAGTACAAAGTTGGCGGTTTTCAGAGTTTTGCAAAATCATTTAAATTCTAGCAGTTATTAAAAATATGATGCTATAATTGAGTATAGGTTAAATACCTTTTTTAGAGAAAACAGGTAATTGTTAAAAATCAATGACTATGGCCTGCAACAATCTGCCATATTCAGTTACCCATATCATTTTGGTCATATGCTAATTACGCCGGGGCAAAAATACTTTAATTACAGAGGGCGGCTGAAACAATGAAGAGGGGTCAACTTCTAAATAAGCCAGATCATTGTTAGCTGGCTTTGCGGGCCTTGGGAAGTTTGTGGGGGCGGCCACAGCAACTGTGTCCAGTTTCAGTATGTGGCTTACCGGTTTTAGCTACGCGGCAAAGCTAGCGGCTATACAGGGGGCATTCCGATTTATACCGCTTCATCAAGCCGCCTGCTGGCAGGCTATAAATACCAATATATAAATTTTATAATAATACATTACCCAAACCAGCAAGCTGTGTTAGCTGTTCGGTTGGAAGCAAAATCGGGCTTGGAATAGAAATCGCCAACAGACATTACGATACCGCCGAAACCAATTTCCTCCATACTAAATACAATCCTGTCGGGGGACAGTCTTCTGGGCGGGGACATCAGTTTTTTAGCTGGACTGATTATACCCATACTAAAGTATTTCCTTAGCGTGCCTTTCATCTGATTGACGGGACACAATTTTTATGTACGGCGGAAAGTCAGGAAATACTTTCCGCGGTTATGGGGTGCGAGCTTTGTTTCCTATCCCACTGAGGCAGGTTTATTTTCTTAGGTTTTCGATCTCCATGGAAATATTCTTTGCACCTTCTTCAGCGGTCTGGCCTGGCTGGAAACCTATGGATTTTGCACGCACAATACCCTGCTTATCAATAAATATCTTAGTGGGGATACCCGGCATCACATATTGGAGGTAATATTTGTTCATTTTCCCATCTTTGCCATGCTCATCAAATAAAACATCAAAGCTGTATCCGGTTTCTTTCAGAAATTTTTCGACCAGGGTTTTATAATCCTTATCGACCTCCCTGGTATCGATGAAAAGAAATTTGACATCATTATTGCCTTTGTATTTATCCATAGCCAGCTTAACCGAAGGAAAGGACTCTCTGCAGGGAACGCACCAGGTAGCCCAAAAATCAATTACAATAATTTTGTCCTTGTAATCAGAGAGTGAAACTGATTTTCCCGAAAGATCCTTCAAAGTGAATGCGGGCGCAGGTTTGTTAAGCGTGCTATCGGGATCCTCAGGAGTGGAGTAGTTGCTTATTTGCAAGCTCGCGGAATGAATGTTGAAACCCAGATCCGTCGCTAGTGCTTTAGTCGCTTGGAAAATCAAAAAAGTAAATCCAAAAACTAGAATTGTTTTAGTCAAATTGTTCATTCGTGTTTATATTTAATATCAATATTTAAAAGCTGAGGATATTTCGTTTTCTGCAGCTATGGAGGCCATAGCCGATATAGTAGCTTTATAACCATCCCAATTGGGCATTAACATCCGGTTAATTTTATACTAGACGCAATAATTTTAATAATGTTGCATATTTTGATTGAAATACATAATCATGCGCATTGGCAATGGTATCTTATTGAACGTTACAGCTCCTATAATACGCTTCCTCGATATAAGCAGATCCCTAAACGGATTTAAAAATTGTGTAATGTTTACTAAATCTAAACATAGACGCTGATTATCCTACCAATACTCGCTCCATATAGCAATCTAGAAATGCTTCTGTTACACCTTGGATTTTACGTCTTTGGCAAAGGGAATAAAGTTCTTCAACAGCCGAATAGGGGAAGAAACGGATATTTAGTTCTCTAAACTGAGGGTGATTGGCTTCTTTAACAACTTTAGCCCGGTCAGAATCGTCTGCAACAATGACGTATCTGATCCCTTCAAGGCCTATAAAGAGGTCCTTAAATTTTTTCATCCTGGTTAGTCCGCTTGTTACTCCGGTTGAGTGTTCTACTTCCATTACTGCCGGCATTAGCTTTCCGTTCTTGAACCAGATGCAATCTATTAAAAGCGCTGCCTGAGCTGCATCCTGATATGCTGTAAGCAGTTTTTCATCCTGCAGACGTGGAATCACACCCTCTAATTCCCCAATCTTTTTATTTTGGTAAATAATCCCCTTATCGTTTTGGGCAATCCACGTCCTAAAATTCAGTTGTTTGCCCACAAAATAAAGCGCAATCTGGATCTGTGCATGTCTGCGCTGGATATCAATATCGATTGGCTCGACCAGTGTTTCTGAGGGAAGTACCAAAGCATCGTATGTAATTTCCTGCGCTGGAACTTCCGAAATAACAATTTCAGTTTTTTTCTCCTGTAATATGCCTTGCTGATGAGGCTCGTCCGGTGTCCATAGCAGGTGTTTGTGACCTCTTTTAATCTGAGGTTTTCCTCCCTTTGTTTCTATCCTGCCAGGGTATGCAAAGTAGAACTGGGGTGTATATGCTAATAGGGCTTCCAATACACTCCGGGTATTATAACTTCCTGCGAGAACCCTGTCAAAATTAATCGGCTGGTTAGGAACCATGGCATTCGCTATACGCCAGATAAGCTCCGGGGAGATGGGTTCAACTTTCTTACCTAGGGCTTTCTCACCTTTGATCGGATTCCACCGGCGTATACGGATCGGCCCTTCGGGCAGGTCTACATTTACAATCTCTATCAACCCTGTATTTTTCGGATCAATGTAGTTATAGCTCAATGATCTGTCAAGCTGGTTGATAAAGGCAACAATGTTAGCTGCTGTGAGCTTCTTCATATATCGGAGCGTTTGTTTTTGACTGTAGATTAGTAATAAAATCTGCTATCGTGTTGGCAAGGCCTCTTGCCGCAAGATACGGCACCCCGTTTCCAATGGTTTTAAACATATCTGAAAGGGATATTTCAGCTGGAATTACAAAGTCTTTTGGAAGCGACTGCAGCGAAAGGCTTTCTGCAACCGATAGCCTTCTCGGTAGAAAAGGGTGCAGGTGAACTTCGTTGTTTCCATAGGCTACGGTTGGTGAGTAGCGCCATCGGTGAAGCCTTTTGTATGATTTTTTCTTATCATCTCCTTCAGGTATTGTCATGAATTTTGCCAGTCCTGCACGTGGTTGAAAATAATGAACAGCATTTGGATGATTTTCAACATCGTTTTTATTGAACCAGTGTTGAACGGTAAGCTCTTCTGTGATATTTAAAGGCACTGCCCGTTCCACGTTTTCAGCAAATACATCCTGTAATGGCCAGTCTTTCCTGAAAATCTCTTTTTGATCAAAAATTGTATGGGCAGTCCAGTTGAATTCGTCAACGGTTTGCTGGAACTTTGCGGGCTTTACATATCTTGATAAAAAGCTTTTATGGAAGCCGATAAGTATAATTCTCTGCCTGTCTTGGGGAGCGCCATACTCGATGGCATTGATAAGGTTTTCAGTGAGGTAATAGCCATTGCTCTTCAACTTCGTTTTTAGCGCTTCGAAGAATTCTCTATGCTTTACTGTGCGGTATAGTCCTTTAACATTCTCGAAAAGAAAAAAGTCCGGTTTTGTACTGGTTATGAGATCGATATAAGTTCCTGAAAGTTTTCCGTTTTCCCCATGTTTCCCTTTGTTTTTACCACCAACGGAAAAATCAGGGCAGGGTGGGCCTCCTATGAATCCGGTAATCTCGTATTCGTGCTTCGCATCTTTGAGATTTGAACTCAGTTTTTCCAGCTCCTCTGTTTCTGCATATTTGGTTACATCTTTTACTTCGTAGCCGTACTTAGGTGGCCTGGTGTCCATCATTTTACGCGCACCTTTATAAATGTCCATGAAAGGTTTGTGGTACTCATTTACGAACACCGTTTCAAACTTTCCGGTTTTTTCAAAACCCAAATCCAAGAATCCCGCACCAGCGAAAAAGGAAAATATGCCTGTTTTCTTCATCATCGAACCAAATATACAAACTAGCTGTTAAAGTCATCACCGAATTTATGATTTTTGGGGGTTAGCTCAATTTATAGAAGTCATAAGCTTTACTCCGGGAATTTGGAGGTTTTAATAAAAACACACATATTTCTGTTTAACTTTTTTCAATGTATTCCGTTGAACAATTTCAATTGTTACATCTTTCCCGATTAACATGATTTTCAATTGAGACGTACCTATTTAAATCTTATTTGAATGGCTATATCAAGTTTTCCGTCGGAGAATGTCTTAAAATCCTACCCGAATCATTGAAGCTAAAAGGAATAACAGCAGGAACACAATTTTGAGAAAATAGTGCTTATCATTAAATGACAGATGTTCACAGCCCGGGAATTAGTACACGAGCCATAAAATTGCATACTTATTTGATTCACGTTTAAATTTTCATTCAACATCACTTGGAATTGAATAAATTTATAAAATGAAACATTTTATGGTAAGTGTTTCATTTTATAATATATAGAGATTTTCTGTAAATTGCCAACTCTAAGTTATTCGCTGATAATGAAATATAGAGATAAAAAAATTAATAGTGTTTCAGATTTAATTAGTAAACTGAAAGACGATTGTGTAGGTATTGAGGGGCCTATTTGGTTTCGAGGACAAAGTCAAAAAGATCACAAACTATTACCTTCTTTATATAGGAAGAGTACATCTGTATCTGAGATGACTCTAGTGAAGAAATTCAAGCAAAACGCGACTTTGTTAGTAACAACAAATTATTCAGAAGAATTTGATTGGTTATTTATAATGCAGCATCATGGTGTCCCTACAAGGCTTTTAGATTGGAGTGAGAGCTCTTTAATTGCGCTATACTTCGCTTGCGCAAACAGCGATGATAAAGATGGCGCGTTGTGGATACTTCTACCAGTAGAATTAAATAAACATGCCTCCATTGAGCCGGATGAGACCTACGATATTCCGGGAATAACTGAACTGGAAAATTATAGTCCTAAAAGCTACCACGCAGACAGAACTAACGTGATGCCGCCAGCAGCGGCAATTACGACTCGTAATACGCCAAGGATGCAAGCTCAACAAGGTACTTTTACAATATTTCATAAAAAAAGAACTGAAATCGAAAGCCTGGGTGATAAGAATCATGTTTGGAGATATATTATTCCAGCAGATTCAAAACAAAATATTCTCAGAGAATTAAAAATATGTGGAATTGATAAGTTTCAATTATTTCCAGAGTTATCTAGTATTGGCGAAACTTTAAATAAAGAACTTTAATGAGTTATATATCAACATACCCAAAGAAAAGTAGTAACATTCTACGTTTAATTTTTGAAAATGATATTATTGATTTTAATCCTGAGTATCAAAGAAATGGCGACATATGGTCTATTGAGAAAAGACAACTACTGATAGATTCTATATTAAATGATTACGACATACCAAAGTTGTACTTTCATGTATTGTCTTTTGAAACGAAAAAACGAACAGGAAAAGAATACGCCATTATAGACGGTCGTCAAAGGATAGAGACTATCATTCAATTTGTAAATGGAAAATTCGCATTAGCTGAAGACTTTAAGTATTTAAAGGATGAGAAAGTTAATGCAGGAGGTTTTTATTATAAGGATTTAGCCGAGATATACCCAAAATTAAAGATGTCATTTGAATCATTTGATCTGCCTATAACAAATGTGGAAACTGATGATTTAGAATTAATAGATGACATGTTTCTAAGATTAAATGAAGCTGTACCATTAAATGCCGCTGAAAAAAGAAATGCGATTGGTGGACCGCTTGTTAAATCCATTAAAAAAGTTGCCTCAAATGATTTTTTTAGTGATAAAATAAAATTCACAAATAAAAGGTATCAATATTTAGAAGTTGCAGTTAGGCTATTATTTATTGAACATTTTTTAAAATACGAATCTAAGGTTTATGATACGAAAAAAGTGTTTTTAGACGCATTAGTAGAAAAATATAAAATTGATACAACCATAAAAGTAAAAGATATAGAGCAAAATGTTCTTTTGATTTTAGCGAAGATGTCAGAGATCTTTGCTGATTCAGATCCATTATTAAGATCTCAAGGCATAATACCTATTTATTATTTAATTTTCAGAGAAATCTATATTAGTAAAAAATTAAGACCAGTGAATAGAAATAGTTTTTTAGTCTTTAGAGACCATGTAAGAAAAAACAAAGAATTGGCGGAAAAAGATATTAGACTAGCAAACTATGATTTAATAGATTTTGATAGAATGTCTGTGCAAGGAACTAATGACGCCGGATCAATTAAAGAAAGATTGAGGATAATGACTGAGTTTTTAAGTAAGTAAAATTATACGAACTATTTTTTAACAAAGTAGCGGAAGTTCGTCAACTACCCAACTTCCTACCCCATGATTAGCAAACGGGGGTTGTAAGAATATTCGGAAATTCTTCAACCCAGTCCAATATGTGTTCCCTGGACATCATGTTTCCTTCCTGCTCGCGATAACCGCCGATTAAGTCTAGTGTTTGATTTATTAATTCTTCCATTTCTAATTTAGATTTTTGTATTGTGAGCGTAATGGACCTATTTCTTCAAATTTAGATTTTTCCTTCATTTGATTACTGAGATAAAGTTAATTATTTCGCGATCTATATTGAGGAAATTTATCAGGCTGGGCATTTACTTGTTTTCCTTTACGAAGATGTTGTTCAATTTTTTTTCAGGGCGTGCCCCTAAAGGGTCGCGTCTTCCGCTGTATCTCCCTGCGGGAGGATGCCGCTGCAACCGCTCACGCACTTTGGATTAAGATTTGATAATATGATGTGTGCAGTGATGGTCTGCTAAATGATTAAGTGCTGCTACCGACTATTTGCTTTGTATGTGAGCAGTCTCTACATGTCTTGTCCTGAAATAGGTTGTCATTGACACAACAGAAATGAAGGAAAAAAAGTTAATGACACATGCGCAAGTTTTTTTTGCGTGTATATACATTCCAGTAGCCCAGTATGGTCTAAATGGATATTCCGACCCATACTACACCACCCATTCCGAGGCATAGTACACCAGTCATTCCGAGCCAAAGTACACCATTTTTTGTTTGAGGTAATTAAATATTCCGAGGCAAAGTGCACCACTTTTGGTTCATTGCAGGATTATTTTACTCTGCCATTCCGACACATACTACACCACTATAATTAACCATATCACTGATTTGGGCATAGTTTAACCCGCCAATTATATAGGTTTGGTAAGCATCAAGCTTACCCCTGTAGATATGGCGAACAAACTGCTCAGCATGAATAAGATTAGACAGA
>NZ_SIXF01000020.1 GCF_004310665.1 Pedobacter kyonggii
CAGCAGTTGCTACATAATGGTTGTACCAATGAAAAACGGATTAGCACGAATATATACCTCCTGTTGATGTTTATATGCCTGTTTATGCAAAAAATATTCTTGCCAGTTGTCAGATATGCCAAAGGCTCCGTTAGCTTGATCAAATGTGTAAAGTTCTTTGTATTGAACATGAAAGAGGTAATCGCTACAGGTAGAAAACAGTTCAGAGATATTATAGATAAGTACTGTAAATATGAAAAAAGAAACCACAGAATTAATTTAAACCAACTATTTTCAGCTTAACTTGACGCTCATGCGAAAGTTCGGGACTACGCTTCAGTCGAAATGACGAATAACGGGGGATATTATAATTATTTCTTCCCTATCACTACCTCGGTAAAATGATCGGTTGTTAGGTATTTGTTCGCCAAGGCTAATAATTCTTCAGCAGTAATGGTTTTAACCTTCTCTATATATTTAGTATAGTAATCGTAATCCAATCCTGCGAAATAAATGTTCTTGAATTTATCAGCGTGTGAGAACACATTTTCCAAACTGCCCAACATCGAACCCAACATATAGTTCCGAACAAGATCCAGCTCTTCTTCTCCTACCAGTTCGTTTTTCAATAGCTCTATTTCTTTATAAATCTCAGTTAATGCAGCCGAACAAACATCAGCACCAACTTCAGTAGCAATAAAAAGATAACCAGCCTGTTGTAGTGAAGAAACCCCAGAGCCAATACCGTAAGTATAGCCTTTATCTTCACGGATGTTATTCATTAAACGCGAGCCAAAGTAGCCACCTAAAACGGTATTTAAAATCTGAAGACCAGAAAAATCTTCATGTTTACGGTTAATGGCCAACTGACCAATTCTGATTGCAGACTGTAAAGCTTCTGGTTTTTCCGTATAAACAAACTGTTTTTTTGTTGAAGTAAATTTGAAACTGTTCTTTACCGCATTACTTTTTTCCCAATCTTGCCCAAAAGCATCGTTCAACAGGTTAAAGCTAACATCATCAAACTTACCTGAAACAATGATGGTACAGTTATTTGGTGCGTATGCGGCCTTAAAATAATCAACCAGATCTTCGCGTTTCAATGCATCGTAATGCGCTGCTTGTATATTTACGCCGTAAGCCGTATCGCCAAATAAAGCCTGTGCAAATTCTTTTCTCGAAAGAACATCGTTTTTCTTTAGGTTTACCTGTAGCTTTTGCTTTTGGTTTTGAATATAAATATCAAGTTCATGCTGTGGAAACTGGCTTTCTGATAAAACATCCTTCACAATCGGCAGTACTGAGTGTAAATGTTTATTTAAAGTGTACAGCGTAACCGAAGATTGATCCTGGGCATATTCTGTTTGGAAAAATGCACCATAAAAATCAATTTGTTCGGCTATTTCTTTCGCCGATAATCTATTTGTTCCATTATTGATCAACGTGCTTACCGCAATAGCCTGTAATGGTTTTTCGAGCTTCCAGTTTACGTTTTCAAAAATAAATTCGATACGCACAAGATCCTGTTCTCCGGAATAGATTGTAAAAACGGGCACACCATTATCCAATACTTTTTTTTCTGGATGGATAAAATTTATTTTCGATACCTGCTTAAAATCAGGCGCCTGTTGTCTGTTAAGCATTTTCTTCAGTTAAATAATATAAAGTTGATGATGAATTTGGTTGGAAAGTTTCATTGGATATCCGTTTAATATCTTCTGCTTTAACCTTTAAAAACTCTTCTGTTTCTTGATTTAATAATGCGGCATCACCTAAAAGCTCATAATAAGCCAGGTTCATCGCTTTGTCCAACAAACTCATTTCAGAAAAAACAAGTACAGATTCTACCTTGTTTTTTACCTTGATTAATTCGTTATCAGAAACCAGTTCGGCTTTTAATTTTTCCAGCTCTGCCCAGATGGCCTTTTCTGCAGTCTCGGTTGTTATTCCTTCCACCAATTTACCTTCAACAATAAACAAACCCGGATCTAAACTACTCGAGATGTAGGCATTAATATCGCTAAAAAGTTTCTGCTCTTTCAACAAGCTATTGTACAAGCGCGAAGACTGCCCACGTGATAAAATATCAGATAATAAATCAAAGGCATAATAATCCTGATTTAACCGCCCTGGTATTTTAAAAGCCATATAAATTGCATTTAAAGGCACATTTGCCTTCACAGTTTCTTGTCTCGCTTCTGTTTGCGGTTCTTCCTGAACTAAATCACGGTTGTACTTCTCTCCCGCGGGGATCGGTTCGAACCATTTTTCAGCCAGTTTTTTCACATCTTCGGTTTTCACATTTCCCCCCACAACCAAAATTGCATTTTGTGGTGTATAGTGTTTTTTGAAAAATGCCTTTACATCGTCCATTGTAGCGTTTTCGATATGCGAAAGCTCTTTTCCGATAGTTGCCCAACGGTAAGAATGCTTTTTATAAGCCAGCGGACGCAACTTTAACCAAACATCGCCATAAGGCTGGTTAAGATAACGTTGCTTAAACTCCTCACTCACCACATTTCTTTGTGTATCCAAACTCTTTTCAGAAAAAGCCAGGCTCAGCATACGGTCGCTTTCCAACCAAAATGCCGTTTCTATGTTTTCTGCAGGCAACGTGATGTAATAATTGGTAATATCATTACTCGTAAAAGCGTTGTTCTCACCACCTACGCGCTGCAAAGGCTCATCGTAATTTGGAATATTTACCGATCCGCCGAACATTAAATGCTCAAATAAGTGTGCAAAACCCGTTTTTTCCGGATCCTCATCACGTGCACCAACATCATATAAAATATTTAAAACTGCCATTGGTGTTGTCGCATCTTCATGCACCAAAACTTTTAAACCATTGGCAAGTGTAAAACGATTAAAATCTACCATATTAATTTTTAGAACCGTAAAGATATTGTTTTAAGGGAAATTGAAAGATGGAAAATGATGAAGAATGTAAAATGGCAAATCGTGGACAATTTAAGATAGAAAATGGATGGTCCATGATGTAAGACGGAAATGGATGATGGCAATTTCCCGCTATTCGCCAATCGCCTAACGCTTACTGCGTTTTTTTTGACAAACCTTAAACCTTAGCCCCTCAACCTTCCCTCCCTTTTCCTTATCTTTGTAGTATGAATACAGCCGATTTACTGCAAAGGGCATTACATTTCGATTTTTTAAGCCTTGAAGAAGGCGTACATTTATACCATCATGCCGATACGGCATCGTTGATGTTTGTAGCAAATGAATTAAGGAAAATCCAGGTACCCAGTGGCAAAGTAACCTGGCAGATCGACCGTAATGTTAACACGACTAACGTTTGCATTGCCAACTGTAAATTCTGTAATTTCTTCCGCAGGCCTGGTCACGATGAGAGTTATATCACTGATATTGAAACCTATAAGGTAAAAATTGAAGAAACTTTCCGCTTAGGTGGAGATCAGTTATTATTACAGGGCGGTCACCATCCGGATTTAGGCTTAGCCTTTTATGCCGATCTTTTCAAAAAACTAAAAGAATTATATCCTGATTTAAAATTGCACGCTTTGGGCCCGCCGGAAATTGCACATGTTGCAAAGCTTGAGGGCATCACGCATACTGAGGTATTAAAAGCTTTGAAAGAAGCCGGAATGGATTCACTTCCCGGTGCAGGTGCCGAAATTTTAAATGACCGTGTAAGGCGTTTAATTTCAAAAGGAAAATGTGGTGGACAGGAATGGCTTGATGTAATGCGTGCATGCCATCAATTAGATATTACCACATCAGCAACAATGATGTTTGGACATGTAGAAACCATTGAAGAGCGTTTTGAACATTTGGTATGGATCCGTCAGGTACAGAGCGAAAAGCCTGCTGATGCAAACGGATTCTTGGCTTTTATCCCCTGGCCTTTCCAGGACGACGGTACTTTATTAAAAAGACTTCGCGGCATCAGCAATAATGTAACAGCTGATGAATATATCCGAATGATTGCCCTGAGCCGTATCATGTTGCCTAATATTAAAAATATTCAGGCTAGTTGGTTAACCGTTGGCAAAGCAACCGCACAGCTTTGTTTACATGCAGGTGCAAATGATTTTGGATCGATTATGATCGAAGAAAATGTAGTATCGGCTGCTGGTGCACCACACCGTTTTACAGCAAATGGCATTCAGCAATCTATTAAAGCTGCCGGTTTCGAACCTCAGTTACGCGGACAAAAATACAACTACAGAGATTTACCAGAGCATTTGGAAGAACAGGTGATCATGTATTAGAGATGGATAAGGGATGGATAATGTGAAATGGAATATGTAGGATGGAAATATATTTTATTATACACATTGATCTTGAAATCCTATCATCTTAATAAATAAAGGGAAGTAAAACTACGTTCTACCTCCCTTACCTTAAACTAAACATTACCTAATTAATAATAATGTAAAAACTTTTGCTATTAAAGCTTTTTACCATCTTTCAAGAATAAGTTAGCAATGGTAATTACGCTAGCTTTATCTAACGGCTCATCGAAACTTTCTACAGCAGCAAATTTAGCCGCAGTTGCATTAGGCGCACCAGTAATATTTGCAATGTTAACATTTGCCTGTACAGTTAAATCTTCGCCAGCATAAACAGCATCTACCTGCGGAACTCCAGAATCATTTGCCTGACCTGAAGCACCAAGACTAACCCATGGTTTATATACTGCTGTACCAGCTGCTGTACGCATTTGACGAATATGTGCAGCATGGCGTGCCTCAACCGAGTGGATCTGTAAAGCAGTTTGCAATACTCCCGGACTTACCAATAAGTTTCCAGCCTGACCTTTATATGCTCTAACTCCAGTATCTTCAAAACCTTGTGCTACCGCTAAGAAGGTTCCATAATCAGAGTATACGGTACCAAATGTTCCACCTGCTCTAAAATCGGTATCCGCATAGGCAATAGGTGCCCGTGCCGAACTTCCCAAAGCGCCTACTAATAAATCAACGTGTGCCTTTTCATGATCACGAATGGTAGTAATGGCTGCTTGGCTAGCTGCATTGGGAAAATTAAAAGTAACATCAGTCACTGATGATCCTGGAGTCTTCCCTACAATACAGTGATTATAAAAATGATATTCCAGATACTCTAATGCCAATGCAAAGTTTAATACATCAACAACTGCAGCAGGTAATGCTGTTTGTCCATATGCTTTTTGAAACATTGAACCTAGGGCTAGCGGCATAGCAGCTAAAGAGATTTTTTTTCCCATATTGAAAAAGCTTTTCATTGCGGCTCTTCTCGGATTTAATCTCTCATAGATTTCACCGTCAACTTTTTCAAGTTCTTCTAATATATTTACGATATTCATGATTTTCTGATTTTAAAAATTAAAGATTGATAACATTAATTTTGGTTTTGATATATTTTCCAGCAATGGCTAGCACCTTATCTGGTGTTAAAGCTGCATCTAAACCACCTGCGTTATTGGCACCCAATGGAGCAAGGCTATTAAGATCAGCAAATGTTCCATTCGAGATCAGATCACGTACATAAGCTGCGTGGCGGGCTTCAACCGAAACAATCTTACCAGCTAATAATAAAAAAGTTGCACTTTTAAGTCTTGGTCCAGCACCATTATATGCCGCTACGCCCAAATCTTCGAAAGCCATTGCCGTTCCTAAAACACTAGTAGAACTTGTAAAATCAATTGATGAAAAATCTACCTCCAAACTTCCGATTGCGGCGGTACTTAAAGCAGCTTTAAAGAACTCCCTGTGTGCAATCTCATGGAACTGGATATCCTGGAAGTATGCTTTTTGAGCTGCTGTGAAACTTGCAGGCGGAGCAGAAGCAACCTTCACGTAAAATGCAGCTTCTAATTGCTCTAAAGCGTACGCATAGTTTAACACACCGAAATCATTTTTAAAATCTAGCGTAGCACCTCCCATCATAGGATTCTCATAACCCCGATCTTTTTTACAACCTGCTGCTACCAAGGCAATGCCAGCAGCGCCTGCACCTGCATACTGAAGAAAAGATCTTCTGCCTACAGTTTTGTCAAATAAACTTTTTTCCTGAAGTTCATTTTTTGTTTCTAGTTCATTGTGTTTCATAGTAATCTATGTTTAGTGGTTTTGAATTCGTTTGATGATACATACGTGACAATCAGATCACTGGTTTTTTTGATTTGCATTTTTTTTTATAAGCGCATTTTAATACATTCACCAACCTATAGTTATGACAACATTAAAAGCCATTATTGTTGATGATGAGGAGTTTGCCCGGTCATCATTGTTTTTTTTACTGCAACAGAACTGTCCACAGGTAGAAATTACCGGTATTGCAAGATCTGTAGCGGAAGCAAAAGATATTCTGGCACACCATCCTATTGATTTAATCTTTCTGGATATAGCAATGCCCGGAGGGAATGGTTTCGAATTAATTCCTGATGCTCAAAAACATAATGTAGCAGTTATATTTACTACCGCTTACGATCAATATGCACTGAAAGCGATTAAAGCTAACGCACTCGATTATTTATTAAAACCAATTGATATTGATGAGCTTAAAATCGCTGTAGATAAGGTTTTTCAGCATATTAAGCGCTTTAAAGGTCAGAATGAGAATGATGAAAGAATCAACAACCTGGCTTCCAGTTTAAGCTCAAGATCCGAAATCAAGAAGCTTACCCTTCCCTATGGCCAAGGTTTTAAAATGATTGATATAGATGATATCATCTATATCGAAGCCGATAGTAATTACTCTATTGTACACTTAAATAACCATGATAAAATAACGGTTTCGAAAGTTTTACGGGAATTTGAAGAACTTTTACCGAGCGACCAATTTGTACGGATCCATAAGTCGAGCATTATCAACCTTAACCATTTAAAAGAGTATAATTCTAAAAACGGACTTCAGGTTTTCTTAAAAAATGGAGAAAGTATTAATATCTCGCGCAGAAGAGCAAGCGATTTTTTTGAAAAAATAAAATTATTTACAAAGGCGAACAGTGACCACTAAACTAAGCAAAAAAGCGCTTTTATTTGCTGAAAAAGCAATCCTGAAGTTAAACTTCAGCCGCTATTTTATTGCTTTTTTATTCGGGCTTATTACATTTAACGCTCCAAAAACCTTGCTTGCTCAAACCACTTACCTCCCCCATTATAATACTAAAAATGGGCTGGCCAGCAACAACTGTTATTACATTTTACAGGATAAAAAAGGCTTTATCTGGATTGCAACGGATAATGGATTGAGCCGTTTTGATGGTACAAATTTCCAGAATTTTACGATCGAAGATGGACTGCCCGATACCCAGATCCTTCAGATGAAAGAAGACAAAGATGGACGCTTGTGGTTTTTTGCCTTAAACGGCCAGCTCAGCTACTTAAAAGAAGGAAAGTTTTACAACCAGGATAACGACGAACTGCTTAAAAAGCTGAACTTTAATACGGTAATTGTTTCCTTTTTAGTAGATAAACTTGGCCGAATTTGGCTCGGAACAAACGCCAACCTGATTGTTTGCTGGGACGGTAAAACGATCAAAAAGTATATTTCGCCTAATCTAAATGACAAGTTTATCAATGCCTTTATACACGAAGATGAGCATGGAAACATATTTGCCTATAGTGACTTAAGCGTTCAAAAGTTTGATGGAAAAACTTTTTCGATGGTCAAATCAAAAGTGCAGCCCATTTCCTACATGACTGCTGTCAATTCTACGCACAGATCTTTATTTTATCTGGATGCTGGCGGCTTAAAACAATATAGACATGGAAGTATCAACGATCTCATACCGATTCCTCAGAATCTGATCAAAAACATGTCGGGATATTTTTATTACGATGTTACTGCCAAAGAGGTTTGGTTGTCGAATGCCAATGGAGCCTTCGCGCTCAATAAAAGCGGAAAAACAGTACAATATCTTCAGGATATTTCTGTTAACCAGGTCATAAAGGATAATAACCAGAACATGTGGTTTGCCACCAATCAGGGAATTTACATGCTCCCTAATGCAAATAATCGCTTATCCATCATTGATGCCGAATCGGGCCTGAGCAGCAACGTAATTAAAAGCATTACCAAAGATGGAAAAAACCGCCTGTGGCTAGGCACCGATGATGCCGTAATCGATGTGTTAACCATCAATAATTACCAGGTAGACGAAATAGGTTTAGACGATTTCAAGAAATACAAAACCATTAAACAGGTTACTTTCGACCCAAAAGATCAATCTATATATTTTGCATCCGATTATGGAATGGGTGTTTTTAAGAACATTTATAACGGCAGTAATGAAGTAAGTTATTTAAAAGAATCGAACAACTCCATGTTCGTAATTAAACACTTTAGCGTGGGCGAAAATAACAATCACCTCGCCTTAGCCCTTTCATCAGGTGTTGTTTTCTTATCGGACAGAAGAAATAAATTCGAATTTAACGCTGCTAAGTACCGCGAAAAGGAAGATTTTTTTAAAGACAGATCTTATCACGTTTTTTACGACCGCGAAGGGAATTTGTGGTTTTCGAATATTAACGGCCTATCTCAATTTTCGAAAGGGAAATTAATTAAACATTACGAAAATCATCCACTGCTTACCAAAAGGATAAACGATATTCAGCAGCTTGCAGACGGCACTTTGATCTTGGCAACAGATGGTTACGGTTTAATTTTCTATAAGAACAGGCAGATTACCCGACAGATTACCCAAAAAGATGGCCTAACCAATAATATCTGCACCAAAATATTTGTAAAAAACAACGAAATATGGGTATTAACAAACAAAGGTGTAAATAAAATAGCCGATTATCCTAGTCAATTCAGCGTGACCAATTTCGACTATGGTAAGGATCTTTTGAGTGATGACATCAACAGCTTGTTTATTGATGATAGCACGGCCTATTTTGCAACAAACAAAGGCCTGATCCTATTTAAGTACAACAATAAAAACATAGTTAAGAATCTTCCTAAGGTTTACGTTACTTCTATTATTAAAGATAATGAGCGTTTGCCGATTGATCAAGGTAATTTTACTTTCGAAACTGGTAACAATACCATTCTATTTACCTTTAGTGCAGTCGATTTTACCACGAGTGACATAACTTATCGTTACCGCTTAAATGAAAATTCAGCATGGGTAGAAACCCGCACAAGGCGGTTAGATTTTTCTTCACTACAATCAGGCGATTACATATTTGAGGTAAGTGCCAAAAGCCAAAACGGTAATTGGGGCGAATCGGCAAAAATCGCCTTTACCATTAAAAAGCATTTTTGGCAAAGCTTATGGTTCTTATCTATTTTGATATTGCTGGTAGCCTATATTTTTTATAAAGTGGCTGTTTATATTACCCGTAAGCAAAAAGATAAAGAGCAAGAGCAATTGTTGTTAAAAAACAAAGTGCTGATGCTCGAACAACAGGCCTTACAAGCGATGATGAATCCACATTTTGTTTTCAACGTGATGAATTCGATCCAGCATTATATCAATACGCAAAATACGGCTTCAGCAAATAAGGTTTTAACGGGCTTTGCCAGATTGATCAGAAAGAACCTGGAGATCTGTACCAAAAGCTACATCTCTTTAGAAGAAGAACTAGAATACTTAAATCTTTATTTAAAGCTAGAGAAGAACCGTTTTGGCGATAAATTAAAATACATTTTTAATATTGATGAAGAAATTGATAAAGAAGAAACCTTTATCCCGTCTATGCTGTTGCAACCCTACGTAGAAAATGCAATTTGGCATGGCATTATGCCAAAAGAAACCGGTGGCGAAATCCTGATCAACATTAAACTGAAAGATGAATTCTACCTTAACATCGAAATTATTGATGATGGGATTGGAATTGACAACTCTTTAAAGGATAAAAAGGAAACCCACATTAGTAAAGGAATGCAGTTAACCAAAGAAAGATTGCACCTTTTAGGTCAGATTGGAGCAAAACCTATACACTTAAACGTTAGGCAGAATACCACAAATGGTACAACAGTATCGATTTCTATACCATTAAAATAGAAAATTTACCGTTTACTCAATTATTAATACCACTCACTAAATAGAATCTTGATCGAACCCTGTTTAGCCTTAAACTTGTGTTAGAAATAAACGATAGTGTTTATCAAAGACGTTCTTATAGAATTGATATAGATATTTAATAACCTAACCTAAAACTATATCTTAATTCAGGTTTCATTTGTGTGTTGAAAGCGGTCTTGTTTTTAAAAGCGAGACCGCTTTTTTTATGCCCAAAAATTCTATTTTTGTATATGCTCAATCACAACATTACCAGACACATCGAAGCCCTTGTATTCTCTTCAAGCCAAAGCATCGGTATGCAAGAAATTATACTTGCCCTAAATGCTGTTTTCAATGAAGAATTTACCGAAACACAGGTATTCGAAAGCATAGAGCAGATTAAAGAAAAATATAGCCATGATGATTTTGCCATCGAATTGGTATTCTTAAACAATGGTTATCAGTTTCTCACCAAAAAAGATTACCATGAAACGGTTAATCAACTTCAGTTACACCGCTCGAAGAAAAAATTAAGTCAGGCCGCAATGGAAACCCTTGCCATTATTGCCTACCGCCAACCGATAACCAAATTGGAAATCGAACAGATTAGAGGAGTAAACTCAGATTATTCAGTGCAACGCCTGCTGGAAAAAGAGCTAATCAGTATCGATGGAAAAGCAGAAACTCCCGGCAGGCCCATCCTGTACAGCACAAGCACATTATTTATGGATTATTTTGGTTTAAATAACCTAAACCAGCTTCCTCAGTTGAAAGACATCGTAAAAGAGGAAAATACTGTTGGAGAAAATGTGGAATAAATAAATTAATTTCTTTGCTTCCAGATTGTTATTAAAAAAAGTTTTTTTGTATTTTTAAACTATAAAAGCAATTTTTATTTTTGTGTTATGAAAGCGCCAAAGAAACTACCAACTAAGCCGACTACCAAGAAACAGGTAGACGAAGATGATGATCTTGAAGATGACGATATTCAAACAACGAAAAAGAAGCCTCAAGATGATGACGATGATGATTTTGATATGCCATTAGATGATCTTGACAACTTCGATAATTTCGACGATGACGACGACGACTATTAATATTTAAAAAACATATATTTGAAAAAGCATCCTCCCGCTTGGTAGGATGCTTTTTAATTTTAAAATCTGCCCATGCAAGTTATACCAGTAAGCAATCCATCACTAAAAAAAGACTTTCTAAACACACCCAAAATCCTATATAAAAACGACAAAAACTGGATCTGTCCCTTGGATAGTGAGGTAGAAAATGTTTTTAACGCAGAAAAAAACACCTTTTTCGCGCATGGAAAATGTACACGCTGGATTTTAAAAGATGATGCAGGAAAACTGATCGGTCGTGTTGCAGCTTTTATTAATGAAAAAAAAGCCTACCACAACGACCAACCAACCGGTGGTATGGGATTTTTTGAATGTATTGATAATGAAAAAGCTGCCTTTCTTTTATTCGATACAGCCAAAACCTGGTTAACCGAAAACGGAATGAAAGCAATGGACGGTCCGATTAATTTTGGCGAAAACGATAGCTTCTGGGGCCTATTGGTTGAGGGCTTTACCCCTCCTTCTTTCGGAATGAACTATAACTTTCCATACTATCAGAAATTTTTCGAAAAATATGGCTTTGTTACCGAATACGAACAATTGACCAACCATATTAACCTAACTATTCCCTTCCCAGAACGTTTTACAAAAATTGCCAACTGGGTAAGAAATAAACCAGGTTATACTTTCGAATATTTCAGTAAAACCAATTCGAGCAAATACATTAACGATTTAATGGAAATTTATAACGATGGCTGGCAGGATTTCGAAAACTTTGTGCCTATTAAAAAAGAAACGCTCGAAGAAAGCTTTAAAAGCATGGAACCTATTATGGATGAACATTTGATCCAGTTTGCCTACTTTAATGGCGAACCGGCATCTTTTGTGGTATTGATTCCCGATGCGAACCAGATGATTAAAGGTTTTGATGGAAAACTTGGCTTAATTGAAAAATTAAAGTTTGCTTACCGCCGCTGGGTGGGCGTTACCCGCATGAGGGCAATTGTAATGGGTACCAAACCTAAGTTCCAAAAACATGGCCTGGAATCGGTACTTTTTATCCGTTTAGGCGAATACGTACTTCCTAAAAACCAGTACAAAGAGCTTGAATTGAGTTGGGTAGGTGATTTTAACGAACAGATGATTGCCATCCATAAAGCCACCGGTGCTACCTTTGGTAAAAAGCACCTTACCATGCGGAAAATCTTTTAAATTAAATCGTCATTGCGAGAAGGCTTTTCAGCCGACGAAGCAATCTTAATTCGGTAGTATTTATCTAATTGAAAGATTGCTTCGTCGTTCCTCCTCGCAATGACGATTTTGCCGAGAACTTAGCCTGCACTTTTATATTTCGGCAGATTAATTAAAAGTACACTTCCTAAAATAATCACTAAACCAATAATCTGCGTAAGGCCGATCACTTCGTTGGTAAAAGTTAAACTCAGTAAAACAGCCACTACCGGGTTTACATATGCATAGGTGCTCACTTGCGTAGCCGGGCGCACCTTTAACAGCCACACATAAGCACTAAATGCTACAATTGAACCAAACAGAATAAGGTAAACAATAGATAGCCAGGCATCAAGTGAAATATTCCTCCAATCGAGTAATTTAAACTCAGATTTCAAAAAACCTCCAGGTAAAAAAGCTAAACTCGCCATTAACATCTGCCAGCCTGTATTTACCGATACCGAACTACCCGTGGTTGGATGATATTTTGAGTAAAGCGATCCCCCAGCCCAGGCTATTGGCCCGAAAACAAGTAATACCATGCCTATAATCTGCAAGTTGCTCTGAGGTTTATCAAGCGCTTGTACAATCTGGCCTCCAAACAAGAGCACTACGCCCAAAAAGCCAATTACTAAACCCGATACAATGTACTTATTGCTCAGGTTTTCTTTCCAATGCGATTTATCTAAAATAACGAACCATATTGCTGCCGAGGCAACCATAATGGCTACTAAACCGCTTGGAATAAACTGCTCTACCCAAATCACGATACCGTTGCCAAGGCCCAACATTAAAATGCCGCTTACTGCAGCAATTTTGATGGTTTTTAGGTTAAAAATATCTTCACCATTAATCTTGCACCAGCTTAACATCAGCACTCCCGCAATAGAAAAACGGAAAGCGCCTAAAATAAAAGGTGGGAAACCAGCCAATGCTTTCTGGATAAAAAAGTAAGTAGAGCCCCAAACGATGTATACTATAGCAAATGCGAAGTAAACCATTACCGGCGATGCTGTTTTATTTAAATTTGCCATATGCTTATTTTTCAGGAATTACTAATTTTTGTTGCTCTTTCACGGTCTCCAGTACAATCGTGGTTTTAACCGACAAAATATTCGGAATCTTACTAAATTCATCTCGCAGTAAAGCCATTAATGAGGCAGAATCTGCTGTCCTCACCTTAATCAGAAAGCAATCATCTCCTGCAATTACGTGTACTTCTTGCACATCAGGTATTTTTGCCAGTTCGTTTGCCGTATCACTACAGCCCAAACTTTGAGATGATTTCATTGAAATAAAGGCCAGTAATTTTAAATCAAGCGCAATAGGATTTATCCGGGCATTATATTGGGTAATTACATTCTTCTTTTCCAATTTCTTTACCCGCTCCAACACAGCTGAAGGAACCAGGTCTAATGCTTTCGCTAAATCTACATTCGAGATCCGCGCATTATCCTGCATAAGTCTGAGTATAGCCAGATCGATATGATCTAAACTAAAATTGTTTTCGATTGCCATTCTATAAAATTATAAATTTTTAGAATAAAATTCAAAATATTTTAATTAAAAATGAATTTTATTCTTTAATAGAATTTTATAATGACAATTAATCGAATAAACAATAGATAAACCGAATTTTATATCCCCAGTTTATCATACAGATCGATCACTTTTTTACGAAGTTTATTAATCTCTTCTTCTTTGTCTATCAGTTCCTTTTTAAGCGCGGTTAGTTCTTCAGATGAATTAGATCCTTCTGATTGTCCAGCGATCAGTTGCATTACCGGAACCTTAAAAGTTTTGGAAATCTGGAGTAAACGGGAAATATTGAGATCGGTTTGGCCTGTCTCTATTTTACAAAAGGCCGGAGTAGAAATATTAAGTTTTTTAGCGGCATCCGCCTGACTTAAGCCTAAGGCCAGCCTGCTTTGCTTAATGTGATCTCCGATGCTTTTCATATTTTTTTTTAGATATTAGATTTGAGACACATATATATCAAGAGACGTATCAAAGCTACGAGATTTGAGCAAATGAATTCGTCTCAAATCTCACGTCTCTTATCTATCTCTTTAAAGCAGCCGCCAGTTCAGGCAAATCGAAACCTGCGTAATTACCAGAGCTCATCATGAGTAGATTAGCGTTTTTATAATTCAAGCTCAGTAAATAAGCTTTTAACTTTGCTGCATCATTAAAAAACTTCAGTTTTGGATTAGCAAAAGCCTGCTGAACATCATCTTCTGAAAAAGGCTCCATCCGTTTTTGTTCGAAAGATTTAATATCAATAAATACGATTGCCTCATCGGCTTTATCCATTGCGCCTATATATTCTTTCAGGAAATCTTTGTTCAAGCTGCTAAAAGTATGCAATTCAATACAAGCTACCAGTTTTCGGTTGGCAAACTGTCCTTTAACCGCATCAATCGTAGCTTTTAACTTTGATGGCGAATGTGCAAAGTCTTTGTAAACGTTGGTTGATTCATCAGCTGAGATGACTTCTAAACGTTTAGCTGCACCAGTAAATGAAGAAATAGCTGCATCAAACTCGGCTTCATCGATTTCTAATTGTTTGCACACTAATTTAGCTGCATTCAGGTTCATCAGGTTGTGGTCACCAAATATCTTTAAAGCCGTTTCTTCTGGGAGCAGATAGGTTATTCCGTTTCTAATTTCATGCGCTGGAATAGCATAAGCAATTTTTGAAACATTGGCTTTCGATTGCGTTACAATTTCATTTAAATCAACGTCTGCTTCACAATAAATTAAAGTTCCGTTATTCTCAATGGTATCTATAAATTTATCAAACTGCGAAGTATAATCGGCATAAGTTGGAAAAACATTGATGTGATCCCATGCAATACCACTAATTACAGCCACATTTGCCTTGTAAAGATGAAATTTAGGTCTTCTATCAATCGGTGAAGATAAATACTCATCTCCTTCAATAATCATTATGGGTGCTTCTTCGGTAACCTTTACCATGGTTTCGAAGCCGGCCAGCTGTGCACCAACCAAATAATCGAAATCGCGTTTATAGTAATTCAGCACATGCAAAATCATACTGGTAATGGTTGTTTTACCATGGCTACCGCCAATTACTACGCGTAACTTATTTTTGCTTTGCTCGTAAATATATTCAGGATAAGAATAGATTTTAACGCCCAATTGTTGCGCTTTCAACAACTCGGGATTGTCCATGCGCGCATGCATGCCTAAAATAACCGCATCCAGATTGTTTGAAATGCGGTTTTCATCCCAACCCATTTCAGTCGGTAATAGTCCGTACTTATCTAAACGGGATTTTGCAGGTTCGAAAATCACATCATCAGATCCCGAAATTTGATACCCTTTTTTATGTAAGGCGATGGCCAGATTGTGCATTGCACTTCCACCAATCGCAATAAAATGTATGCGCATATTAATTAATTTTGAATGAGAGAAGGACTGAATGTGTGAATGGATGTTGTGTTAAAACTCAATCATTCGCTCATTCAAAATTCAACCATTATTTTTTCTCGAACTGAGCCGCAACCCAATCGCCATTTTGTTTATGATCGATGTATTTGATGCCGTATTTAGCGCATTCAGCGGTAATCATTCCTAAATCAGGATCTAAATAAAATCCACTGAAGAAAATTTTGCCTCCAGCTTTCAATACCTCGGCGTAACGGTGAATCTGATCCAGAAGTATATTTCTATTGATATTGGCAAAAATAACATCATATTCATCGTTAGGAATCACCTCTTTACTACCACAAATCGCTTTTAGATTATCTACCTGGTTAAGTGCGGCATTTTCTAGCGTACTTTCATAGCAGATATCATCATAATCAATAGCCACCAAGCTTTTAGCACCTAGTTTTGCAGCCAGAATGGCCAAAATTCCGGTACCACAGCCCATATCCAGGATATTTTTATCCTTTAAATCGGCCGCTAAAATATACTGCATTACCATGGTGGTTGTTTGATGATGACCAGTACCGAAAGCCATTTTAGGATCGATTACAATCTCGTACGGATATGATGGCTGTGGCTCGTGAAAGGTTGCCCTCACATAACATACATCATCAATAATTAGCGGACTAAAATTTTTCTCCCATTCGGCATTCCAGTTTTCATCGGCAACATCTTCTAAAGTATAATCAGTTGCAAACTCTTCACTATAATTTGCCAAGAGGTTTTTTAATTCTTGCTCATTAAAATTATCCTTGATTACGAAAGCCGTAAAACCACCCTCACTATCTTCGAAAGTATCGAAGCCTAAATCGGCAAGATCACTGATAAGCAGATCCTGCTGATAATCTTCGATACTTTTGAATGTAAATATTGCTTTTGTGTATTGCATTTAGCTGTTTAATGCTTTAATAATATCTATAAAATCGCGTGATTTTAACGATGCACCGCCAATTAGACCGCCATCAATATCGTTTTGAGAAAATAAACTTGCAGCATTGCCTGGGTTACAGCTACCACCATATAAAATGGTTGTATCGTCGGCCACATTAAAACCATAATTAGCTTGAATTTCACTGCGGATAAAAGCATGAATATCTTGCGCTTGCTCTGGAGAAGCCGTTAAACCTGTGCCAATAGCCCAAACTGGCTCGTAAGCAATAACTATTTTTCTGAAGTCTTCTTCAGTTAAACTAAAAATACCTTCTACCAACTGTTTTTTTAATACTTCATAATAGCTACCGTTGTTACGCTCGTCTAAAGTTTCGCCAATGCAGAATATTGGTGTTAAGCCATTCGCCAAGGCAACTTTAGTTTTTTCAGCTAATAAAGCATCGCTTTCAGCAAAATATTGTCTGCGTTCTGAGTGACCCAAAATAACGTATTCTGCACCAACAGATTTCACCATTTTAGCTGAAGTTTCGCCTGTATATGCACCACTTTCTTTATCACTAATATTTTGAGCGCCAATTTTAACATCGTTACCACCCAATTTTGCCAAGCTGTTTAAGTGAATAAACGGTGAGCAAATAATAGCCAGCTGATCGCCTTTGCGCTCATCTTTAACCATATTAACGATTTCGCTGAATAACGAAACACCTTCGTTATAATCTAAGTTCATTTTCCAGTTACCGGCAACAATCTTTTTTCTCATTTTGTATTATTTAATGCTTGGTTGATCTTTCCAGATCGGGTTTTTATATTAAAATCGTCTATACGATTCAGTTAATTCAAATACTTTAGTAACAATATCCTTTTCTACCTCATCAAAAACTATATTTTTTCGGGCATATACCTTTTCGGTTGTTTCGAACATTTTATTCAATTTATAAGCATCGAAACCACCGGCACCTCCCCAACTAAAATCGGGTATGTGGTTTGGAGGGAAGCCCGCACCAAAAACATTTGCTCCAATACCAACAACACTGCCAGTGTTAAACATGGTATTTATGCCAGTTTTAGCATGATCGGCCATAATTAAACCACAAAACTGCAGGTTAGTATTACGCATTTTTTTACTTTCGTAATCGTACAGTTTTACTTCGGCATAGTTATTTTTCAAATTCGAATTATTGGTATCGGCACCAATATTACACCACTCGCCCATTACCGAATTGCCTAAATAACCCTCATGGCCTTTAGCGGAATTGCCCCAAATTACCGAATTGTTAATTTCACCTCCTGCACGGCTATTCGGGCCTATGGTAGTACCCGAATATATTTTGGCCCCCATTTTTATAGATGAGTTATCGCAAAGTGCAAAGGATCCCCTTATTAAAGAACCTTCCCAAACCTCGGCATTCTTACCGATATAAATCGGTCCGTAAGT
Organism: Pedobacter kyonggii; assembly: GCF_004310665.1. Taxonomy (GTDB): domain Bacteria; phylum Bacteroidota; class Bacteroidia; order Sphingobacteriales; family Sphingobacteriaceae; genus Pedobacter; species Pedobacter kyonggii. The sequence continues at coordinate 18,041 of NZ_SIXF01000020.1, forward strand.
AGTATTAAAAACACTGCATTCGGCTTTTGCACCTTCCTCCAGAAAAATATCATCACCGAGAAGCTGGTTCGTACTGCTTATCTTCGCTGAGCTACGCCCTTCGGTTAGCAATTTAAAATCTTTTCTGATCTCAACGGGATTATTCCCGAAAATATGTTCAGGATAAACAATCTGTATAAAATCACCAGTGTATTCTAGCGGCCTTAGCGATTTAACCGATTCTAAGTCGTGCCGATCTGCGATATATGCGATTATGACATCTCTTTTGTAAAGCACTTCACCTGCTTTAAGTTTGTCTACGGCGTTTAGCAAAGCTTCATCCGGACAAACAGACCCGTTTATAAACAAATCGGCATTGGGTTTTGGCGCAAACTTTATAGAGAGGTAATCTTGGGTATGAAAGCCAAAATCGGCTTTTAAATATTTTGCCCATTTCTCGGCAATGGTTAAAATACCAATGCGTAAATCGGCCACTGGCCTGGTAAACGTAAGTGGACGGAGAGATGCCCAGCAGGAATCATCAAAAAGATTGATTGTCATAAGCAACAAAAATAAAAAAAGTCCCGATGCTTTTGGCAAAGGGACTTCAAAAAATGCTTTTTTGTTGCTAAAATTATTTCTTAGCGTAACGGTTTTTGAATTTATCGATACGTCCTGCTGTATCAACCAATTTCATTTTACCAGTATAAAAAGGGTGTGAAGTGTGAGAAATCTCTAATTTATAAAGAGGATACTCGTTACCATCTTCCCATTTAATTGTTTCTTTAGTATCTACGCAAGATTTTGTTAAGAAAGCATATTCGTTAGACATGTCTTTAAAAACAACTGGTCTGTAGCTTGTTGGGTGCAAATCTTTTTTCATTTGAATATTATTTTTAGTTATTTGTGTGAAAGCATCAAGAACATTTTTGCAATTTGCTGGCAACAACGCTTATGACATTTCCTATTAGTCTTTCTACCTCTATTTTAGAGGATGCAAATATCTTAATTTTATTTTTGATTTACAAGCCTAAATTAAAATTTTAAATTATAAGATTTCCAGGCATCTGCTTTAGTAAAACTGATTTTAAACAATGTTTACTGTAAAACGATTGCTCCATCCACATATAATGCAGCAAACCTAACTTTTTTGGACTGAATATTGTTTTTGAGATATTTAAAAAATATGTGTAAATTTGATATATGAGAAAAGATAACGAGTTTGATGGAATTATCCATTCTAGCAGTAACGGAAAACTCTATATTAAAAGCCCCGATTTCTTTGCGCAGCCAAGGATCAGACAAATGGTGGGTGCTTTAATGGAATCGAGTATCTTCAAAAAGATAGAAAAGGATAAAAACAAGAAATAGCCAATATAGATGCCTTTTAACCTGCTCTTATTCCCTCTTGTAGGCGGCTACTATATTCTTATTAGATTCAGATACCTTAGATACGTACAATATCGGTTAGAAAACCAACGTGTACTGTTAAATTCTGCTTTTGCAGGCATCCTTCTTTTAGGCGTATGCTTTTTATTAAGAGGATTATTCATTGCCATCTTTCCTGAAACCGTTGAACAACTAAGCAGATTACTTCCCATCCACACGCCATATTTCGGAACCACCAGCATGTCGTTATTTGTGGCTGTAGGTGCTACAGAAATCGCAAATCTTTTTATTAATCGCCTTAAAGCAATAAAAAGGGCCATAGCGACTTCGGGAAATGAATTTGAACTTCTACTGAGTTCGTCTTTTTTTGATGCCCACCTCTTACAATTTACAATGGATAGCGGAAAGTTTTATATTGGCTGGGTTAAAGAATTACCAAAACCCTTTACCACCAGTTATATCCGCATTACGCCTGCTTTTAGCGGTTACCGTAAGGCTGACGATAAAGAACTGGTTTTTACCACACAGTATTTAACAGTTTATGCCAGTTATATCGAAGATGGCTCTGTTGCAAACACAGATGAGTTAAAAACCGACCTCGTATTAAAAGCAGATAAGATCAATTCCATTTCGTTTTTTGATATGGATATGTACAACCGTTTTAACCCTTCGCAAGAATAAGCTTCCATTCCTAATCTTTCTTTTGACTATATTTTTTCCAGGTTTCTATTTTGGCCTTCTGACGGACGAGATAGGCATCAGCAATTACTTCAGCCGAACTAGAGCCTTCAACCGTTTCCAGCAGCTCCTTTAATTTATACTGATCTACATCTGCCTTATATAATATCTGGATCAATTTTGGAAAGTCGTTATCGATTAAATAAGCAAATGCATCAACCATTGCATCGCGCAACTGAGTTTCGGAAAGATCATCTGGCATATCGAAATCTTTGTTGATGATACTAATTAATGACATGGAATAGGATTTTTAGGATTACAGGATTTTAGGGGTTAAGTTTTATATTTTAAGCAATTTTGCACTAACCAAAGAACCACAGGCCAATTTAAATAAACCTGATAATAGCGGCAGCTCCCGATTCTTCATCGGGACTATAGCGGTTAGCAGGACTGAAAATGCAATGGAATGCGGAACCAATCGTTTTCAAAATTACAATGAAGTTATTTAACCGCTTTAAGATCCCCGCATGCGCGAGGATGACGGTATCGAAAAACTAAACTCCATCTTCTATCCTTTTAAATCCATTTAATTTCCTGGCAGATCTCAATCAGTACGCCATTGGTATCTTTTGGATGTACAAAACACACCATTTTATTGTCTGCCCCCTTTTTTGGTGAATCACTGAGCAGCACAAAACCTTCTTTGTGCAGGCGTTCCATTTCGGCCAGGATATCATCAACCAGAAAAGCGACATGATGAATCCCCTCTCCTTTTTTTTCGATAAATTTAGCAATTGCACTATCTGGCGCAGTAGCCTGAAGTAATTCTACCTTGTTTTCGCCAGTTTTAAAGAAAGCCGTATTTACAAATTCGGATGCAACTTGTTCAGTTTTATAGCAATCGGTATTGAGCAGTTTCTGATAAATGTCTATAGAACTGTTAAGGTCTTTTACCGCGATGCCGATGTGTTCTATCTTATTCATGGATTATAAGGTTATGTGAATGTAAAAATGCAGCTTTTCTCTATAAGGTCATAGCTATTATTTATAATTGTTAAATAAGTTTTTTCGTATCTTTGTATTATAATTAACAGAATAGAGATGAAACAGCCGATATATTTAGATAATAATGCAACCACCCCGTTAGATCCAAGGGTGTTGGAAGCAATGCTACCTTACTTTACAGAGAAATTTGGAAATGCCGCAAGTCGTAATCACGCGTTTGGCTGGGTGGCTGAAGAGGGTGTAGATTATGCCCGTGAGCAGGTAGCCAAACTAATCGGCTGTACTGAAAAAGAAATTATTTTTACATCAGGTGCCACTGAAGCCGATAACCTGGCTATTAAAGGTGTATTTGAAATGTACAAAGAAAAAGGTAACCACATTATTACTGCGGTTACTGAACATAAAGCGGTTTTAGATACCTGCAAACACCTGGAGAAAAACGGTGCACGTGTAACTTATTTAGGCGTTAAAGAAGACGGTTTAATTGATTTAGCTGAATTAGAAGCTGCTATGACTCCTGAAACTATTTTAGTTTCGATTATGTATGGCAACAACGAAATCGGTGTAATTCAACCAGTTAAAGAAATTGCAGCAATTGCACACAAACACGGTGCTTTATTTATGACTGATGCTACGCAAGCAGTCGGTAAAATTCCGGTTGATGTAAATGCTGATGGTATTGACTTAATGGCTTTCTCGGCACATAAAATGTACGGTCCGAAAGGTGTTGGTGTACTTTACGTTCGCCGTAAAAACCCAAGAGTTAAAGTTACCGCACAAATGGACGGCGGTGGCCACGAGCGCGGAATGCGTTCTGGTACATTAAACGTTCCTGGTATTGTAGGTTTAGGTAAAGCTTGCGAACTTTGCCGTTTAGAGATGGAAAGCGAATCAGTTCGTTTAGCTGCTTTACGTGATAAGTTAGAAACTACTTTGAACAAAATGGAAGAGAGTTATGTTAATGGTAATACACAACACCGTTTACCACACGTAGCCAATATCTCTTTTAAATATGTTGAAGGTGAAGGTTTAATGATGGCGATGAGTGATTTAGCAGTATCTTCAGGATCGGCTTGTACTTCAGCATCTTTAGAACCATCATACGTTTTAAAAAGCTTGGGTTTATCTGATGATTTAGCTCACTCTTCTATCCGTTATGGTTTAGGAAGGTTTACAACTGAAGCAGAGATCGACCAGGCTATTGAAGTGACTCAAAAAGCAGTTAATCACTTAAGAGAACTTTCTCCACTTTGGGAAATGTTTAAAGAAGGAATTGACTTGAGTAAAATTGAGTGGGCGGAACACTAAGCCAGTTTGGAGTTGGCAGTTTTGAGTAGGCAAACTGGTAATTGAAAATTGGTAATTGAAAACTAAAAACAAAATTGCTCCGTAAGGAGATAAAAAAATAAAATCATGGCATATTCAGAAAAAGTAATTGACCATTACAATAACCCACGTAACGTAGGTACTTTAAATAAAGACAGCAAATTTGTAGGAACAGGATTAGTTGGTGCACCTGAATGCGGCGACGTAATGCGTTTGCAGATTGAAGTTGGAGAAGATAATGTAATCACTGATGCTAAATTTAAAACATTTGGTTGTGGTTCTGCTATTGCTTCTTCTTCTTTAGCTACAGAATGGTTAAAAGGAAAAACAATTGACGAGGCTTTATCTATTGACAATATGGATATTGTTGAAGAATTGGCTTTACCTCCAGTGAAAATTCACTGCTCGGTTTTGGCAGAAGATGCAATTAAATCAGCCATTAACGATTACCGTGTTAAAAATGGTTTAGAAGCAATTGTGTTAGAAAAATCGCACCATTAATAAGTAACTAGACAGTAAGTATCTAGCATCAAGACTATAATAATTCAATCTTGATACTAGATACTAAATACTCGATACTATGATCACAATAACAGATAAAGCAAAAGAAAAAATCACCCACTTAATGCAGGATTCGGAAATGGGTTCTGATTACTTTTTACGCGTTTCCGTAAAAGGTGGTGGCTGTTCGGGCTTATCATACAATTTAGATTTTGATAACGAAGAACAAAAAGGCGATCAGTTTTTTGAAGACAGAGGAATCAAAATTGCTTTGGATATGAAATCATTCCTTTATTTAGCCGGAACTGAACTCGACTTCACTGACGGTTTAAATGGAAAAGGTTTCAACTTTATAAACCCAAATGCCAGTCGTAGCTGTGGCTGTGGCGAAAGCTTCTCTGTTTAAAATCTTATAAAACATATTATTTAAGGGCCCCGAAAATTTCGGGGCCCTTTTGTATTTTTAAACCAAAAAGCCTTATAATTGTTAATTATAATTAGCGAACCAATACGAGCATGCCATTAATAAACGAATTTTCAACTGTTCCTACCTTGTTGCGGAATGTTGTAAAAAACATCCATAAACCTCAAGAAACCTTTTTGATCCATAAACAAGGTACAGAATGGACTGAAATTTCTTATGAAGATACTTTAAAAAGAGCCGACGCTGTTTCTGCTTTCTTTTTAGAGAAAGGAATAAAAAAAGGCGACCGATTAGGATTAATGATCGAGAATTCTCCTGAATACGTTTATTATGATCAGGGAATACAGCAGATTGGTGTAATTAACGTATCTATTTACCCCACGCTTTCTGAACAGGAAGTAGCTTACATCATTAACGATTCTGGCATAAAAGCTATTCTTATCGGGAACAACTTTTTATACCGTAAAGTATTAAAGGTAGCAGCCAATTGCAAACAGTTAAAATATATTATTCCTGCTTTTAAAGATTTTGAAAAAGTTGTTATTCCAGAGGACGTACATGTAGAAGTTATTGCCTTTTCTGATATCCTGGCGCTTAAACATCAGGTTACGGCTGCCGAAAGGGCTGATATAGACCAATGCAGAAGTTTGGTTTTACCTGACGATGTTTCCTCTTTAATTTACACCTCGGGAACAACAGGAACCCCAAAAGGCGTAATGCTTACCCATTATAACTTTGTTAAGAATGTGGAGGTTTGCCTGCAACAGATCCCTGTGATTGATCAAACGGAAACTTTCCTTTCCTTTCTACCGCTATCGCACGTATTCGAGCGTACAGCAACTTACCATGTTTGCTGCGCACAGGGCTGTAAAATTGCATTTGCCCAAAGTTTAGAATTATTGGCTAAAAACATGGGCGAAGTTCGTCCTACCGTAATGAGCTGCGTTCCGCGCCTTTTAGAACGCATACACGATAAAGCGATAAAAGGAGGAACTGCTGGTGGAGGTACAAAAGCAAAAATATTTACCTGGGCCTTAGAAACTGGTAACAAATACCGTTTAGCAAAAGAAGCTGGCAAAAACCCAGGCTTCATTTTATCAGCCAAAAAAGGAGTAGCAGAGAAACTGGTTTTCAGTAAAATCAAAGAAAAAACAGGTGGCCGTTTAAAGTTTATGATTTCGGGCGGTGCCGCTCTACCTAAAAATGTGGGTGAATTTTTTGGTGATTTAGGTATTAAAATATTAGAAGGATTTGGCTTAACAGAAACCTCGCCCGTAATGTCGGTTACCGAATACCACAGGCAGGTTTATGGCACTGTAGGCCGCGTAATTCCAGGAATTGAAGTGGGTATACAAGATGTCGAAACTAAAGAAATGCTCAGTATCCAAACGCACAATACTTTTAACGAAGAATTTGAATGTGCTGAAGGTGAAGTAATTGTACGCGGTCACTGCGTAATGAAAGGCTACTTTAACAAACCTGCAGAAACAGCCGAAGCGATAGATAAAGACATGTGGTTCCATACCGGAGATATTGGCCGTTTTTATAAAGGTAATTTACAGATCACCGACCGCCTAAAAAACATGATCGTAAATGCCTATGGCAAAAATGTTTACCCTACCCCGGTAGAAAATATCTACTTAAAAAGCCCAAAAATTGATCAGCTTTTTTTAATTGGAGATAAACGTGAGTTTATTACAGCAATTATTATCCCCAACAGGGAAACTTTGGAAGAAACCTTTAAACTCAAACCATCATTTTTTGAAGAGGCTGATCCTTTTATCCGCGATCAGGAAATTATAGATTGGATGGAACAGGATATTAAAAAAATATCAAACGAGCTGGCTAAGTTTGAGCGCATTAAAAACTTTAAGATCAAGCGTAATCCTTTCAATATAGATGAAGGAGAAATTACCCCTACCATGAAAGTTAAACGTCGTATTGTAGAAAAGAAATATGCCGAAGCAATTAACGAAATGTATGAGGAAGGTATAGAAGCCGAATCATAATTAAATAACTGATACAAAAATCAATTACAGTTCCAATCCATTTGCATCGGTTGTTAATATTTCGCTCATATAATCAAAGAAAGGTCGCATATTTTTAAATTCCTGATTACAATACCCCAGGTATTCTTTGCTCATAACTTGCTCATCAGTAAATCGATGAACCAAAAGAAATTGCTTATATCGTAACAGATCGATATCCGGATGATCTCCATCAAAACCCTTTGGAGCAGTCTTTAATTGCTCGCCTTTCAAAGTTTCGAAGGAAGCAATAAAAGTTTCATCACTTAATATGTCTCTCAAGGGTCCGGCATCAAAAGCTATATTTTCCCTTATCAATTTCAAATCTTGAGGAGAAGGCCCGAAAAAACCACCAGCCACAAAACTATTACCTGGTTCGATATGAAAATAATAACCACCCCTTCTTTGTTTACCTGCCCGTTTAAAACTTCCGCTCCAATGTGTTTTATAAGGCGTTTTATCATTTGAGAAACGGGTATCGCGGTATATCCGGTATAAACTTTTCTTTCCCGATGGTGTTTCAATCACATCGTGAGTATTCATGAGGTCTAATAAATCCTGTGCAAAAGCTTCTATGTATGCAAGTTCTTTCTGGTAGGCTGTTTTATGGTCATTAAACCACTCACGTTCGTTGTTATTTTTTAATAACCTTAAAAATTCAAAACTAGAAGGCGGTATTTGTTTTATATCGGGCATCGTTTTCTAAATGGCTATTCACATCCAAACAAATATAATATCTGTAAAACACTAAATTCATATCGTTGAAAAATTTACCCGATTAAATACTTAAAAACTTCAGAAGGGATCTGACCATGGAGTAGTTATTATACCAATGAAACTATAGAAAAGTCCTTAATAAAATAAATTCCAATGACGAATTATGAAACAGATATATTTAATAGCTTTATGTATCATTTGCCAAAAGGATGAAACACGATTTATTTTTTGAACAGGTTTGGGATTTAACCAGGGAAATACCCAAAGGAAGGGTAACGTCTTACGGAGCAATTGCAAAAGCCATTGGCACGCCTAATTTATCGAGAATGGTTGCCAGAGCCATTGGTGCTTGCGGGTCAGCACAGCCTCCTGTTCCTTATTATAGAGTAATCAGCAGCAATGGCTTGCTCAGCGGCGATCCATCATCTACAGCTAAAAGACAGGAACTCCTCGAACGCGAAGGCGTTGAAATTAAAAACCTGAAAGTTCAAAACCTTAAAAAGGTATTCTGGGATCCGTTAATTGATATGGAATAAATACTGCTGGTAAGTTTCCCATCATCCATTTTTTATCTCATTGGCTTTTAACATGCTAAAATGCGATGTTATATCTAATAAAGCATTTAGTAATTACAATAGCTTTCTTATCTTTGCAACCATCTGTTTTAAGTGGATAGCTAATTAGTCCTGAAAATTGAATTTTTTCCAATATTAATTCAAAATTTAATCAGCTAATTATTTCTTTTTCATTAAAGCACCAAAATTTAACAATAACAAAAAATGCAAGAGCATTACTTTTGCAAAAAATACCTGAAATGAGTATAGGATTATCAGAACAAGAAGTATTACGACGTGAGTCGCTAAAACAATTACGCGCATTAGGCATTGAGCCTTATCCTGCAGAAGCGTATGAAGTAAATGCATATGCAGCAGATATATTAGCTAATTATGCAGTAGATAAGACAGCATACAAGACCGTAGTATTAGCAGGTAGAATTATGAGCCGTAATATTATGGGCGCTGCCTCGTTTACGGAGTTACAGGATTCTACCGGCCGAATTCAAATCTACTTAAAGCGCGATGAACTTTGTCCTGGTGATGATAAAACCTTATATAACACAGTATTTAAAAAACTTTTAGATATCGGCGATTTCATTGGCGTTAAAGGATACGTATTCACTACGCAAACGGGAGAAATTTCTGTACATGTTACTGAATTTAAGGTACTTTCTAAGTCACTGCGTCCTCTACCAATCGTTAAACGCGATGATGAAGGTAATGTTTACGATGGATTTACCAATCCGGAATTGCGTTACCGCATGCGTTATGTGGATTTAACGGTGAACCCTGATTTTAAACAGATCTTTATCAAACGTAGCAAGGTGATTAACACCATGCGCAATTATTTTGATAACCAGGGTTGGATGGAAGTAGAAACGCCTATCCTCCAGCCGATTCATGGTGGCGCAGCGGCGCGTCCTTTTGCCACACATCATAATACTTTAGATATGCCGCTTTATTTGCGTATTGCAAATGAACTTTATTTAAAAAGATTAATCGTTGCAGGTTTTGATGGTGTATATGAATTCGGTAAAATGTTCCGTAACGAAGGGATGGACCGTACGCATAACCCTGAATTTACTTCAATGGAAATTTACGTTGCCTACAAAGATTATATCTGGATGATGGCAATGGTTGAAGAATGTTTAGAAAAAGTAGCTATTGCAACAACTGGTGCAAGTGTAGTTAAAGTTGGTGCCAACGAAATTAATTTTGAAGGACCGTACGAAAAATTAACCATGTACGAGTCGATCCAAAAATATACTGGAATTGATGTTTCCGCAATGACAGAAGAAGAAATTGCGCAGACTTGTAAAGATTTAGGTATCGAAATCGATGATACGATGGGCCGCGGTAAACTAATTGATGAAATTTTCGGTGCTAAAGTTGAAGCGAATTTAATTCAGCCAACCTACATTACCGACTACCCAATCGAAATGACACCGCTTGCTAAAAAGCACCGTACGGCAGAAGGTTTGGTAGAACGTTTTGAACTATTTGTTAATGGTAAGGAGATTGCGAATGCTTACTCAGAATTAAACGATCCTATTGACCAAAAAGAGCGTTTAGAAGATCAGTTAAAGTTAGCTGCACGCGGAGATGATGAGGCCATGGCCATGGATGATGATTTCGTACGTGCATTAGAATATGGCATGCCGCCTACTTCAGGTTTGGGTATCGGTATTGATCGTTTGGTGATGTTAATGACCAATCAAAGCACCATCCAGGAAGTTTTATTCTTCCCGCAGATGCGTCCTGAGAAAAAGAAAATAGAAATGACATCTGAAGAAACAGAATTATATGCACTGGTTTCAGAAGGCGAACAATATCTGTTAACTGAAGTAAAAGGGAAACTGGCTGATTGGAGTAATAAGAAATGGGATACAACCTTAAAAGCTTTAACTGCAAAAGGAATCTTAAAAGTTGCCAAAACAGATGATGGCTTATTCTTATCGCATAAATAGTCGAATCTGATGCCTGAAAAAAGGCGATTGCGGATTTGATTTTAACAAAAACATAACATAAACTTAAAAGGCTTGCTAACAATTGTTTAGCAAGCCTTCTCTATATTTACAGCAATCGATAATTAAAATCATTGCGATATGAATACGTCAAGTTTAGAAATCAACGAAAGAGAGTACTGCATTAAATTAAGCAAAGATGCTTTTGATTTAACGCTGGTACGTCAGTTAATAAAAAGAATCCAGGCCGAAGCCTTATTCTTCTCAAGAGTACAGGCCGAAGAAGAAGATATCTTAAGCAAAAGAGCTCAAAGAGAAGAATTTGAAGGATTCGATTATTTAGGAGATAAATAATCAGTTTGCAGTTGGGAATTCTCAGTTGATAGTTGATTGCAACAATTAACCAGTTAACCGATTCCAGCAGTTACCCCTTTTAATCAACCTCCAAAGTTCCTTCTACCGAATCATCCATTGTTTTTCCTGTAATTACCGACACTGCCATTTTTAAAAATGCAACTGCAGTGCCGTGTTTGGTATCCCAATAGTATCCCTCCGAAGGGATAACCTTAATCAAGGTAATATCTGGATCGTCTTTCCCTCCCTGAAACCATGTTTTAATAAACGGGCTCCAAAGCTCGTCGATTTTAGCCTGATCTCTAATGATTTCCGAAATTCCATAAATATTTACAAAACCCGAGTGTGCACCTGCCTGAAACAACAGATGAGTAAAAGGATCACTAGAAATTTCGTCATTTTTATGACTGTCTTTCATGCTCATAAACCAAATGTTCCCCTCATCGTCGACCTGCTGAATGGCCATTGGCCTTACCGATAAGGGTACACCAGTTTTAATATTGGTACAGAAAAAACAGCTTTCGGCCTTTTCAGCCAAGCTCCTAAGTTTTTCGATGGCTGCTTTACCACCCAAATCTTTAATATTATTTTCTTCCTGAGTATTGTTGGTACTCCCTTCTTGTGATGTTGCCATAGTATTAGATTTTATATAAACTACAATGGAAAATAGCGTTTGGTTTTGATTTTTTTTGCGATGAACGATTGGCGAATGGAGTTAAGCAGCGCGCATAGCGTCTGATTTATTGGCAAAAAATTATGGAGTTTTAATCAAAGACAATATCTTTAATTAATGGATAATAAGAAACCTGTGCCATTTACTGCTGAAATTAAGATTATTGGCATCAATCCCTTTGTATTTGTACCGGAAGAAGCATTAAACTATGTTTTCCATCAAGCTGGGAAGGACAAAGGTCAACTTGCGATTACGATGAAAATTGATGGACATGGGTTTAAACAAACACTGGTAAGGTATGCAGGCGATTGGCGTTTGTACCTGAATACGCCTATGAGAAAAGCGGCAGGCAAAGATGTTGGAGATACTGCAAGCTTCGAAATTGAATTTGATACTGAAGAACGAACAATAAGGATAAATCCTAAGTTAGAACAGGCTTTAGTAGAAAATAAACAAGCTAAGGATGTATTTGACGGCCTTGCCCCCCATTTACAGAAGGAAATTATACGTTATATTGCCAACCTCAAAACGGAAGAATCGGTAAACCGCAATGTAAAAAAGGCTATTCAGTTTCTTTTGGGTAAAGAAAGGTTCATCGCCAGAGATGGGATTTAATGGAAAATAGTACCATAACTACAGCGTCCCCATTCTGACCCCTTATTGACTATAGTACAAAGGACAATTGTTAACTGTCCTTTGTACTATAATATTCTCTTATAATAATCCGCGTTTTTTAAGCATTGGTTTAATATCAGGATTATGTCCCCTGAAATTAAAAAACATTTTGCCAAGATCTTCGGTATTTCCTTTGGACAGAATCATATCCCTAAAACGCTGACCATTTGCCCTGGTCAATCCTCCATTCTCCTGAAACCAAGAAAAGGCATCATTTTCTAGCATAGAAGTCCAGCTATAGGCGTAATAACCTGCGGCGTAACCATTACTCCAGATATGCAGAAAATAGCTGGAGCGGTAACGTGGCGGCACATACGATAAATTTAGATTGGTTTTCTTTAAAGCCTCGGCTTCAAATTTGTCGACATCCTCCAATGGTGAACCAGGAGAAATCGTATGCCACTGCATATCCAGATCAGCTGCTGCCAATGCTTCAGTAAAAATATACCCCTGGTTAAATGAACTCGCCTTTTTAATTTTATCTAACAAAGCCTGTGGCATCTGTGCTCCGGTTTGATAGTGAAGGGCATAATTCTTTAATATTTTTGGATCGGAAGCCCAATGTTCATTAAACTGGGAAGGAAATTCCACATAATCGCGGGCTACACTTGTACCAGAAAGACTGGGATATTGCTGGTTGGCAAACAGACCATGTAAACCGTGTCCAAATTCATGAAACATGGTTGTAACATCATCAAAACTAATTAATGCTGGTTTTCCGGCTTCGGGTTTGGTAAAATTACAGACATTATAAATAACGGGTATCGTGCCGAATAGCTTAGATTGGGGAACAAGGTTATCCATCCAGGCACCACCATCTTTATTATCACGCTTATAGTAATCACAATAAAACAGACCTAGCTGTTTCCCGTCTTTGTCTATCACATCAAAAACACGAACATCTTCCTGGTAAACAGGTAAATCTTTACGTTCCTTAAAAGTAATACCGTAAAGTTGTGTTGCAGCATAAAAAACACCATTGATGAGTACTTTATTTAACTCGAAATAGGGCTTAACCTCATTTTCATCTAAATCGAATTTTGCTTTGCGGACTTGTTCGGCATAATAGTCCCAATCCCAAGGAGCTAATTTAAAGCCACCTTTTTGCTGATCGATTACGGCTTGTATATCTGCCGCTTCACTTTTTGCTTTAGCGGTAGCAGCCGGAATAACTTTACTAAAAAAATCTTCAACTGCTTCGGGCGTTTTAGCCATCTGATTTTGCAATTTCCAAGCCGCATAATTTTTAAAGCCAAGCAATGCAGCCTGAGCAGAACGGATCTGTGCAATTCTTGAAATTATTTTACGGGTATCATTTGCATCGCCTTTTTCGGCCCTGTTCCATGATTTGTTAAAAAGTTCTTCTCGCTTGGCACGATCGGCCATTGATTGCAATTCAGGCTGTTGAGTAGTATTTTTTAAACCTTTACCGGCTGCCTGTAACTGTGCAGTAAACTTTGCACCCAAAGTAGCTTCTTCTTTATTCAGCTCTTTAAGCTTATCTTTGTCAGCATCAGATAGCTTTGCTCCTGCCAATTCAAATTTTTGGTAATAAGACTCTAGTAAGCGCAACGATTCGGCATCCAGTTTCAGCTGATCCTTCTTTTTGTAAAGGGTTTCTACCCGGTTAAAAAGTTTAGTATTTAAATAAATGGCATCGGTATTTGCAGTTAATTTAGGAGCCTCCTCTTCTTTAACCTTTTGCAATTCGGGATTGGTATTGGCACCTGTAAGTAGGTTAAAAACCATACTTGTCCGGTTCAGCAATTGTCCGCTTTTTTCAATGGCCAAAATGATATTTTCAAAACTAGGTGCTTCAGTCTGATCAGCAATTTTCTGGATTTCGTCCATCTGCTGCTTCATTCCTTCTTCCAATGCGGGTTTAAAATCGCCGGTTTTAATTTTGTCGAAGGCAGGCGCCTGAAAGGCAAGTTCGCTTGCTTTAAAAAAAGGATTAGCCGATGAAAAGCTTTCATTGCTTTCTTCAGCATCTTTTTTGTTATTGCAAGCACCTAGAATGACTAAGGAAGCCAGTATGGGTAAATAAGATACTTTTTTCATGAATATTTAAAAGTTAGTTATCCATAAAAATAGCAATTTATACGCTGCAATTTTCAATAAACAAAATTGAGCTGAAACAAAAAAGCCATCCAAGTTAAGAAATGGCTTTAAAATTTTATCTGTAACGAACTTGCTGTTGCTTATCCATCATGCCCATCTGATCTTTCATTTGTTTAATCTGATCGGCCAGTAATTTATTTTTATCTGCTTTTTTAGCTTCTGCAAGGTACATGGTCGCTTCGCGTTTGTTACGCTTAGCCATTGCAATACCTGCTAAACTTAATTTTGCTAAAGCAATGTTATGATCCATTTGCATGCCCAATGCAAGCGATTTTTTGAAATACTTCTCACTTTGCATCGGTGCTGTTCTGCTTTCAATTAACCCAATCAATAAATTATAATAACCATGTTGAACTTTGATCAACTGCGTTTCGTAATTGGTAATCCGATCTAAAAACATTTTTGCTTTAGGCATGTTATCTTTTCTAAGAAACCATTGTGCTAAAAGCATGTTCTCATTAAAGAAATAAGTTACAAGCACAATTATTCCCAATAAAATGGCAACAATGCCCCAAGGCCAAAAGCCGAAAATAAATAAAGCTACTGCGCCACCCAGTAAAGCAAACCCCGCAATTAATCTGATAATATTTGGCATAAATTTTATTCTAATTATTTTTTTTTGCAAATATCGTGTTTAAATGGCAGAAATTAGATTTTAAAACAATAATTTCATTAAAAATTTAAAAGCTCACAAAAACCGTCTCTTAAATATGAAAATCCTATTATCCCTCACCCTAATCGTACTTGCAATGAATGTTTCTGCACAAGAAGTTAATAAAAAAATACACGATCAAGTCCACAATAAAGATATTCTGATTAACGCCTGTACGCGTGAAGGAATTACCACTTTTCCTGAATTTAAAGAAATGTACGATCCACTTTACACGGCATATGTACCCGATGCAGCAACCATGATCGAACTGAAAAAACTGGTTAAAAACGAGAAAATAAAAATTGTTTTGGGCACCTGGTGCGGCGATAGCAAAGCAAACGTACCAAACTTCTTTAAAATTTTAGATGCCTTGCACTTTAAAGGGAAAAACGTAGAAATTATTGCAGTTGACGGAAATAAAAAAGCTGAAAATGGCATTATAGACGGCCTGGATATTGTAAGGGTACCAACTTTTATTGTTCTTGATAAAAAAGGAAAAGAACTGGAACGGATTATAGAGGGGCCAAAAA
Organism: Pedobacter kyonggii; assembly: GCF_004310665.1. Classification (GTDB taxonomy): domain Bacteria; phylum Bacteroidota; class Bacteroidia; order Sphingobacteriales; family Sphingobacteriaceae; genus Pedobacter; species Pedobacter kyonggii. Next base: position 33,613 of record NZ_SIXF01000020.1, read on the forward strand.
CAACACTCGAGGGTGATTTACTAGCGATATATAAGAAGAAATCTTAAACTTTTGAGACGACTTGTGGTTCATCGTCTGATAGTTTATGGTTAATAGCCTACCGGCCAAATGAACGCCCAAACCATTGACCAAGCACAAATTTCATTTTACATTACATATCTTACATAAAAAACATGTCTGCAGCATTAGAACCAGGTTGGTTAGCCGTTTTAGAGGAAGAATTTAAAAAAGACTATATAAAAAGCCTTAAGTCTTTTCTACAGGAGGAGAAAGACAAAGGAGCCACAGTTTACCCAAAAGGTACTGATATTTTCAACGCATTAAACACCACGCCATTTGACCAGGTAAAGGTTGTAATTTTAGGTCAAGACCCCTATCATGGTGTTGGCCAGGCTCATGGCCTATCCTTTTCGGTACAACGCGGCGTAGCCGTTCCTCCATCATTAAAAAATATTTACAAGGAACTGGAAACTGATATTGAAGGTTTTAAAACGCCAAATCATGGGCACTTAACACATTGGGCAGAACAAGGTGTATTGTTGTTAAATGCAACTTTAACTGTTCGTGCTTCGGAAGCAGGCTCGCATCAAAACCGTGGCTGGGAAATTTTCACTGATGAAATTATTAAAGCTTTATCTCAAAAACGCGAACATATTATATTTCTTTTGTGGGGTAAATATGCGCAACAAAAAGCGGCTTTAATTGATCAGAAAAAACATTATGTACTTACAGCTGCCCATCCATCACCATTTTCTGCCTACAATGGCTTTTTTGGATCGAAACATTTCTCTAAAGCAAATCAGCTTTTAGTACAGAACAACTTAAGCCCTATCGACTGGAACTTACCAGCCTAATGAATACTTATTTTATCAGCGGTTTAGGTGCCGATAAAAGGATTTTTTCTAAGCTAAAGCTTACTGAAAATATCAATATAATTCATATCGATTGGATTATTCCGAATAAAAACGAGTCATTAGCTTCGTACGCCGACCGACTAAGTAAGGTGGTTGACTTAAGCCAACCGTTTGCTTTGGTGGGCGTGTCTTTTGGAGGGATGATTGCAGTAGAAATTGCTAAAATATTAAAACCTGCAACAACGATTATCATTTCGAGTACCATGTTGAGTGCTCATCTACCAGCATTATATCGCTTCGCAGGCAAGCTAGGTCTACTGAAATTTATCCCCGCTCAGTTTTTAAAATCATCGAACAAGCTCACTCAAAATTATTATTTCGGTACGCGTTCCAGTAGTGAGAAAACTTTGTTGAGCAAAATTATAAAAGATACAGACCCTTATTTTTTGAAATGGGCAATCGGAAGTATTTTAAGCTGGGAAAATAAAATCAAACCTAAAAACACTTACCATATCCACGGTACCAACGATAAAATTTTGTATTCAAAAATCGCACAACCCGATTTTGTGATTGAAAACGGAACGCACTTTATGGTTTATCAAAATGCTGAGGAAATTTCGGGAATTATTGATAAAATAATATTGGATAATCGCACGTCATGCTGAATTCATTTCAACATCTTTATTGAGATGAAAGACCCTGAAATAAATTCAGGGTGACGACAGTACAATTTCCCACAAAAGATTGCCACATTCCGATGACGATCATGCTTAAAAGCCCCTTTAGGGGTATGGGGTTAATACTCCAGCGGCACAATTGGTTCTTTCTTAGTGGTCGACATGATCATCATCGTTTGGAAAGTTTTAACCACAGAAATCTTACTGATTTTATCCATAATTAAACGTTCGTACGCTTTAATGTCTTTCACATAAACCTTTAACAAAAAATCGGCCTGACCAGTAACGTGGTGACACTCTGTGATTTCCTTGATTTGATTTACCTCATCCAAAAAGATCTGAATGGTATTGTTTTTATGAAAATCGAGTTGAATCTGAATAAAGGTTTTAATACCTAAGCCCAGTTTTTCTTCATCTACCAAAGCATGATAACTTTTAATATATCCTGCCATTTCAAGCTTGCGTACACGTTCTAAAGTTGGCGCAGGTGATAAACCAATTTCTTGGGATAAAAGCAAGTTGGTAATTCTTCCATTCTCTTGAAGAATTCTTAAAATTTTAAAGTCAATTTTATCTAATTCAGATGCCATATGGTGTTAAAGGTATTTGAGAATACAAACATAACCAAATTATATTCTAAATTTTAACATAATTTATCATATATATTTTAAATAAAAATTTTTAGATTTACCTAAAAATAAAATTAGATAAATATAAATGCAAAGTTACACGGAAGAGAACTATCTAAAGACTATTTACCATCTGGCAGAGAAAACAATAAACGTTCAAACCAATGCCATTGCAGAGCAAATGCAAACCAAACCGGCATCTGTAACTGACATGATCAAGAAATTAGCCGATAAAGGTTTAGTTGATTATATTAAATACCAAGGCGTTACTTTAACCGAAATAGGAAAGAATACAGCAATAGATATTGTACGAAAACATCGCTTATGGGAAGTTTTTCTGGTTGATAAATTAAACTTTAAGTGGGATGAGGTACATGATGTGGCTGAAGAGTTGGAACATATTAAATCAATTGAGCTGATTGAAAGACTAGATGAGTTTTTAGGCTTTCCGAAAGCCGATCCTCATGGCGACCCCATTCCCGATAAAAACGGAAGATTTGCCAAAACCCAGTTTATAAAATTAATCGAACTAAAAATTGGCGATCAGGGCACCATTACAGGTGTTACCCAGCATAGTTCAGCATTTTTAAAACATTTAGAAAAATTAGGCTTAACCTTAGGCAAAAAAATTCAGATTAGCGATGTGACAGATTTCGATGGTTCAGTAGAAATCCTGTTATCCGATAAACAAGTTAATATTAGTAGAGAAGTTGCAAAACATATTTTAATCAGCAGTAATGGCAAAAACTGAATCGTTAAGTGAAGTACATCAAAGTGTAAATACAGATAAAAGAAAAGGCTGGAGGAGAATTTTAGCTTTCATTGGTCCTGCTTATTTAATTAGTGTTGGCTACATGGATCCAGGTAACTGGGCAACCGATTTAGCTGGTGGTAGTAAATTCGGTTACCAATTAATTTGGGTTTTACTGATGTCGAACCTCATTGCGTTACTCTTACAATCGTTAAGCGCCCGTTTGGGGATTGTGAGAGGTCTGGATTTAGCACAGGCGTCTAAACAAGCTTATCCGCGCTGGGCCAATATTCCATTATTTGGCCTAGCACAAACCGCAATTATAGCCTGCGATTTAGCCGAAATTATCGGGATGGCCATTGGCTTACAGCTCCTTTTCGGATTGCCTTTAATCTGGGGGATTTCGATTACCATTTTCGATACCATTTTACTGCTCTTTTTACTCAATAAAGGCATGCGGGCCATGGAAGGCTTTATCGTTTCGATGGTTTTTATTGTAGGTATTTCTTTTCTGGTTGAAATGTTTATTGTAGAACCCTCGCTTAAAGAGGTAGCCAAAGGTTTTGAGCCCTCTATACTAAATGGCGACGCGCTTTATATTGCCATCGGGATTATTGGTGCCACCGTAATGCCGCATAACCTGTATCTGCATTCATCTTTAGTACAAACCAGGAAGATTGAGCGTAGTAATAAAGGAATTAAGGAGGCTTTAAAATTTAACCTCATTGATACAACGGTTGCGTTAAATCTTGCTTTTTTTGTTAATGCCGCTATACTAATTCTTGCAGCAGCCGCCTTTTATAAAAATGGATTACACGAGGTGGCCGAAATTCAGGATGCACATAAACTACTTTCGAACATTTTTGGCAATGTTGCTCCAACCCTATTTGCTATAGCGCTAATCGCCGCCGGACAAAGTTCTACTGTTACCGGAACTTTAGCAGGACAGATTATTATGGAAGGCCACATTAACTTAAGGATTCAACCTTGGTTACGACGCATGATTACACGTCTTTTAGCCATTATCCCTGCATTTTTCACTATATTACACTACGGCGAAAACGCACTTGGTGGCTTGTTGGTGCTGAGTCAGGTGGTGTTAAGTTTGCAATTGGGTTTTGCCATTATTCCATTAATTCATTTTACATCAGATAAAAAACTGATGAAAGATTTTGCAATTAAACCATGGGTTAAGATATTGGCATGGGCAAGTGCTTTAGCTATTATCGCATTGAATGTAAAACTGGTAATTGAAGAAATAAGCGGCTGGGCAAAAGAGGCCAATAACTGGTGGATTTACGTGATTGTAATACCAGCATTAATCCTTGTCGTTTTACTCTTGCTTTATGTTTTCTTCCACCCGTTAATAGAAAAGAAAAAGAATGCATCAAAACAGCTAGTACCTCATGGGAATGCTTTGGATATTGGGAAAATAGACAAAATCAGTTATAAGCGAATAGGAATTGCCGTAGATTTCTCTAAAAACGATCGAAACACGATCAGGCATGCTTTAATTCAAGGTGGTAAAGATGCACACTATTACCTTATCCATGTTGTAGAAACTGCTGCAGCCCGCTATCTTGGTAATGAAGTAATGGACCATGAAACACAGAGCGATGCTGCTAACCTAGAGAAATATAGGGCTAACCTGGAAGATCTTGGATATGATTCTACGCCTTTTATAGGTTTTGGCAGTACCGGTAAAGCCATAGCAGATATCAGCAACAAAAATGAGATGGAGCTATTGGTAATGGGTGCACATGGTCATAAAGGCTTAAAAGACCTTATTTTCGGAACCACCGTCGATTCTGTACGGCATAAGGTAAATATTCCGGTTTTGATTATCCGGTAAAACTTACTCATCGTTTTATAACATAAAATTAACCACAGATCAAAAGGATGAACACAGATATCAAAATCCTTGTTTATCTGTACAATCTATGGCTAAAAAATAAGATTATTTACCTACTACCGTCATTAGCTTTTTTACGCCACCATCTCCCGATTGGTACATCAGCAGTTTACCAGCTGAAGAATATAAGTACATTGATGGGTATTGCTTTGGCAAAAAGGTCGGGATAAACATGCGTTTTTTATCCTGCAATACCAGTACATTAGGCTTGGTATTTAAACCCTTGGCATAAGAATTGAAAAACTGCGGAATGATATACCCCTCATCCATGGTAATCATGTAAATATTAACGTCCTTAAACTTGGCATAATTGGTGTTCAGGTTTTTACTTTCCCTCTGGCAGTGCTCACAAGTACAATCAAATAAGATAAAAAGGTTCTTTTTTCCTTGTTTAATATCATTATTTGAAAATGGTTTTCCATCAAGTTTGTAAAAGGTGAATTGTGGCAATAAAGTAGGTTGCTGTGCTTCTGCCTGAAAAGTAACGGCTAACAATAAGATTAAAAGTAGGTTCCTGAATTTCATTTTTGAGATTTAAAGTCCAAACTTAAACGAATAAATACGAACATAATAATATATCCTTAGCTTTTACAAACAGATGAACATTTTTTATCCAAGAGAAGTCAAGTTTAAACAGGCAATTGCACATAAAACTTGACTTCTCTCCAATTCAAGCATTATAATTAGAAAACGAAAGGCAGTTTTTAATAGCTGTTGTAGTCCCGCCATCCGCTTTACTTCGTTACACTGCGTGTTCGCTCCTGTCGGGTTTAGAGAACAAAGGGCTGTTACCAAACAGTACCGTCCTTATTTATCGGAATGTGAAAGATTTATTTTCTTGCAGCACCCAAAGTTAAATAAACCCGATTGACGCGGAAACCAAAAGCTTTTTCTGCTTTTGTTGCAGCAAAAAGCGGGACTGAGGCTGCCAAAAGAACTGCCCGTACATTTCCAAATCATAAGAAACTAAAAAATATTGCAGTTTGCATAAAAATAAACTGTGACCGCTACAAGCCTTAACTTAATGTGATTAAAACTAAATTATCACATCAATTTTTAGGATATTTGCAACCCGGCATGTATAATTTATACCATTGCTGAATATTACAACAACATATACTTATTACAATTTTGAAAAACGACATCAACATAAAGAATAAAAGAGCATATTTCGACTACAATCTTTTAGATAAATACGTAGCAGGCATTGCCCTTTTAGGAACTGAAATAAAAGCGATCAGACAAGGTAAAGCCAACATGACCGATGCATTTTGCATGTTTATTGGGGGGAACCTGTACGTGCGCAACCTTCATGTTTCGGAATACTCACACAGCTCTTTCTATCATCACGATATTAAACGCGACCGCGCCTTATTACTGCAGAAGAAAGAAATCAGAAAATTAAAGCTTAAAGGCGAAGAAAAAGGTTATACCATAGTTCCCTTACGCATTTTCATCAATGAAAGAGGTTTCGCTAAAATAGAAATTGCTTTGGCCCAAGGTAAAAAAGAGTTCGACAAACGCGACAGCATTAAGGATAGAGATACCAAACGTGAGTTGGATAGAGCGATGAAGAGATAGGTTAGTTTGGAGTTGAGGGTTTAGGGTTTGGAGGTATTTAACTTTAAATTTTCGTGGTGTCAGATATTCCTATCTGACACTAAACCTACTTTTGCTCCTGATTCACCTAATAGCCCAATCTTTTCTTAATATACTTATTAGTCAGATGTTACAATCTGACTGCACATTTAAAATTAGGAGTTGAATTTTTTACTCAAAACTCCGATCTCCAAACTCACAACTCGTTTACCAGGCTTGGTCGCCCACCAAAGGCACAAACCTAAAGGTATCCAACACAATTTTTTCGTAGTCTGTTTCGCTTACTCGAATAACAGTAACCATTTTCTGGGTTTTCTCATCTCCTACCGGAATGACCAGAATACCGCCGATTTTTAATTGTTTTAATAATATCTCCGGAACCAAAGGGGCACCTGCAGTAACTATTATTTTGTCGTACGGCGCGTGTGCAGCAATTCCTTTCGAGCCATCGCCACAATAAAAAGTAGGCCGGTAACCCATTCCGGGTAAAACCTGAATGGTTCTATTGTAGATATTCTCTTGTCTTTCGATGGTAAAAACATTTGCGCCTAGTTCTATTAAAATACAGGTTTGATAGCCCGAACCCGTTCCGATCTCGAGTACCTTATCTCCTTTTTTAATGTGCAAAAGCTCACTTTGGTAAGCAACGGTGTAAGGTTGGGATATGGTTTGGCCATCACCTATTGGAAAAGCAATATCTTTGTAGGCTTGATTCCAAAAAGTTTCATCAAAAAAGAAATGACGTGGAACTTTACCTATGGCTGTTAACACATTTTCATCTTCAATTCCGCGAGATTTTAACAACTCAACCAGTTTTTTTCTCGCTCCACGTTCTCGGTAATTATCAACAAATTTATACGCCATGAGCTTCAAAATTAGCGTTTCTTAAACGGTGAAACAAGATAAAGAAATCCACATTAGTGTAAGTAACACTAAATCAAAACTTAAATTAGTAATTAATACGGATCTACATCAATTTGTGTAAAAATGCCTTTAAATTCTTTGGTAGCATTAAATTGGGTAAGGGTTTCTCTTAATGCGTCTTTAACTTTTTGAATGGCAGTATGCTTATCAGCTTTGATAATGATCTGTTTGATATAAAGATTGCGAACGCGACTTACTAGAGGTTGCTCTGGACCTAAAACCCGTTTACCAAATTTTCCTTTAAGGATATTGGCCAAAGTAAATGCGGCGTGATCCAGAACATGTGAATCTTTATGTTTGATGTACAAAAATATCATTCGCGAAAACGGCGGATAAAGAAATTTCTCGCGTTCAACAATTTCATCGCTATACATCCCCTCGTAATCATTATTTACTACTTGTTTTATGATTCGATTTTCGGCATCGTAAGTCTGAATGCAGACATTACCCTGATCAGCCCTTCTACCTGCTCTACCGGCAACCTGAGCCAGTAGCTGGAAACTTCTTTCGTAAGCACGAAAATCGGGATAGCCCAAAAGTGTATCGGCATTAATTACACCAATAAGATTCAGGTTATCGAAATCCAATCCTTTGGCTACCATTTGTGTGCCGATTAAAATATCGGTTTTCTTCTCTTGAAAGTCGTTTAAGATCTGTTGAAGCCCATTTTTTGTCCTTGTACTATCCATGTCCAACCGGGCAATGGTAACTTCTGGGTAAAGTAACCTGAGTTCTTCTTCAATACGCTCGGTACCAAATCCTTTTTGCTCTACATGCACCGAACCACATGCCGGACAGATATTTATGCTACTTTGTTGATAGCCACAATAATGGCAATGTAATTTGCCACTGCTTTTATGATAGGTTAAACTTACATCGCAGTTTACACATTTTGGGGTATAACCACAGGTAGCACAGATTAGAATAGTAGCGTACCCTCTTCTGTTCTGAAATAACACAATCTGTTCCTTTTTAGAAAGGGCCAGATCGATATCTTTGATCAATACACTCGAAAAATACGAGCTCATTGTTTTTTTCTTCGTTTCTTCCGAAATACTCACCACCTGCTGGTTTGGAAGCTGAACACCACCGAAACGCTCTTTCATCTCTACAAGCCCATACTTACCTTGTAAGGCATTATAATAACTTTCAAGTGATGGTGTGGCAGAGCCTAAAACCACTTTGGCCTGATGCAGATAACCTAAATAAATGGCTGCATCTCTTGCCTGGTAGCGTGGCGCCGGGTCGTACTGTTTGTAAGATGGTTCGTGCTCCTCATCAACAACAATTAATTTAAGGTGTTGAAAAGGAAGAAAAACGGCCGATCGTGCACCAAGAATTACCTTATACGCACCTGTTCGTACCTTATTCCAGATTTCTACCCTTTCGCTATTGTTGAATTTAGAGTGGTATACCCCTATTGAATTACCAAAATAGCGTTTAATCCGTTCTACAATCTGTGTCGTTAAGGCAATTTCGGGCAGCAAGAACAATACCTGATCATCTGTATTTTGAATGATTTTTTCAATCAGCTTAATATAAACCTGTGTTTTTCCAGATGCGGTAACACCATGCAGCAAAACCACCTCCTTCTCTTCAAAATATTGATTAATCTGGCCTAATGCTTTCTGCTGCCCTTCGTTCAGTTCGAAATCCACACTGAATTCTTCATCGTGAGCCGCCAAACGGCTAACCGGCCTTTTCATCACCACAAAAATATCTTTGTCGGTTAAAGCTTTTAATGCCGCTGGTCCACAATTACTTTCTTCTAAAAGCTGTTCTTTAGAGATCGGCAGATTTGATTTTTGTAATTTCAGGTAAGCCAGTAAAGCGTCTAATTGTTTAGGTGCCCTATCCAAAACATTAAAAAGCTGTTTCAGATTTTCTTCATCGCTATAAAAATCATTTAATATGATGAACGATTTAAGCAATGGTTTATATTTCTGCACCACCTCCTCGGCTACCAGAATCAATTCTTTATCGAGCAAATGATTGATAATCGGATATACGGTTTTCTGCCCAAGGAGCTTGGAAACATCATTAACAGTAAGTTTCTGCTGCTGTTTCAGTGCATTAATAATGATTTCTTCCTTATCGGTAAGTTCCGTATCTTCATTGTAATCTTCACGAAGAATCAAGATCGTTTCGCTGGCCAGCTTTAAACTTGCAGGCAAAGCAGCCGCCATTACATCACCTTCATTGCACATGTAATAATTGGTCATCCATGTCCAGAATTTAAGCTGCATGGGTGTAATTACAGGCTCAGTATCTACTACATCGATAATATATTTTGCTTCATAAACCGTTGGTGGCACGGTGCTGATGCCACTGATTAAAGCCGTATAAATTTTATGCTTTCCAAACTGGACAACCACACGTTTTCCGACGGCAACCTGATCGTTTAAATCGAAAGGTACCCGATAAGTATAGTTTTTAGCCAAAGATAATGGCAAAATAACTTCAACAAAAAGTGTTTCTCTTTCTGCAAAAATATCGTTTTCGAAAGTATTCATTATTTATCTTTAAATGCCGCAAAAAAGAGCATTATCCATCCCAATACAAATAAAAGCCCACCAATTGGCGTTATTGGGCCAATAAATTCAGTAAATCCTAAATGCGATATGCTTCGGGTAGCCAACAAATATAACGACCCTGAAAAAAGAATGATACCGAAAGTAAAGCAGAAATAAGCGATATTAATGAGCTTGTTTCTGTAACGTGCAAAGGTAGAAAGGTACAATAATGCAAATGTATGATAGAACTGATAATCAACACCCTTTTGCCAAATTTCTAATGATGGTCCATCAATTAAGGCCTTTAGTCCATGGGCACCAAATGCGCCCAGCAAAACAGCAACAGCACCAAAAAAAGAAGCAGTAAGAATTATTCGTTTATTCATAGTTATTTGCTAGTAGCAATCGCTAAATTAATAAATTGACAAAGAACTTCTCACTAATCAATGTAATAAATTAAATTTGTTGCACAGCAGATGAAAAAAATCGTAATTCTAACAAGTGCATTATTTTTAGGTGTAGCCTTTATGGCCTATGTCTATTTTTCGAAATTGGGAATTGATAATGATGCGAAAGACCTGGCGCTACAATCGGCAACCAATAATGCCGCATTGGTATTTTCTTTTCAGAACGACAAAGGTTTTTACGATATCATTGAAGGGCAACAGCTTATCCAACAGGTTTTAGGGAAGGATAAAATGAACCTTTTAAAACAGTTAAAAACAAGTATCATCGATGATAATCTCCTAAACCGATACCTGAAAGATCAGCAGGTTTATATTAGTGTGCTGCCCGACTCGAATAAAACCCTGAACTTCTTAATTACCGTACAGATACAACGTGACAATGACATCAAAAAATTCTATGAACAGTTAAAACTTAAAAAAGCAATCAGCGAAAATGCTAAAGACCTGTACACGGTGAAGCTCAATGACAGCTTATTGGTTTATTTAGGCATACATGACCAGGTATTAACAGCTTCAACATCGCTCAAACTGATCAATGATGCCAATGTACGTTTAACAGAAAATCCCTTTACCGAGTATATTAAGGAGAATAACCGTCAAATTAAAAATGTGCTCACCCATGTTTATATCAATTTTAACCAGGCACCCTTATTGCTCAAAAATATTATTGCAGGTAACATTAACGGAGAAATTGCCATTTTTAATAAGCAGAACAGTTTTGCTGTACTTAATTATAATTTTAGCAGAGAAAAAATCCTTTTCAGCGGCAATACAGAGTTAAAAGATCAGTATAATTACCTTAAACTGTTCGAAAACATTGCTGCTCAAAATACATCCATCCAAAATATCCTACCTGATAATACAGCAAACTATGCACTTTATGCTTATGATGATTACGGCAAATGGCTTAAAAAGTTGAATAGCTGGCAGGAACAGACAAAAATACTTTCAAAAAATAATGCGGTAATAAAAAAGGTAAAAGATGAATACAGAACAGATTTAAATTCGATATTCACCATTTATACAAAAAATCAATTTATTCTTTTTCAGTTAAGTACCAGCGAAAAACTAGGTGCAATTTCATTATCAAATGGAGAAAAAGTAAAACAGTTGTTGCTTGATGTAAGTGCAGATTACAATGAAGACATTAAGCTCTTTAAATCATCTGATATCCTGTATAGTTACTTTGGCGAACCATTTAAAAAATTCGGCAGGCCATATTATACCATTGTAGATAATAATTTGATTGTGGCCAATAATGCAAGCACAGTGCAATCATTTCTAAATGATTATAAACATAACAGGCTCTTAATACAGACCCCACAATATTTAGATGCAGTAAATCAGATTTCAACTACTTCGAATGTGAGTTATTACATCAACACCAAAAATTCGACAGATATTTTCAGGAACAATATTCAGCTTCCATTTTATAAACATTTGAGGGCCGATAGCGGTTTAAAAAGTTTCGACACTTTTTATTACCAGATGAGTGCAGACAAAAACAAGTTTATCACTAACTTGCTTTTAAACAAATATTTAAAGCCGGAAATACCAGATTCGTTAAGTAACCGTTAATAAGGAAATAAGCCCAGAAAACTATTTTACATGAAGAAACTTTTACTTGCGTTACTGGTATTAGCCAGCTTCGGGGTTGCAAATGCGCAACAATATGCACTTTTTGGCACCAAAACAATGTTTGATGCCTTCGAAAATCCATCTCAAAAATCTTTCACCTTAGATTCATCACGAAGATTTTCTTCCAATTTTTTTCTACCCTATTTTGGAACAAATGCCATTAATAAAGGAAGCTCTAAGTTTGCCATAAGAAAATTAACACAGGAAGGTGTTTTTGATACAAGAAGTTTACCGATTGGTACTGGAGAAGTGAACCATTTTTTCGAAAACAGCAATATTTATGTAGCTGCATTCAGACTTTTCAAATCTTATAAGTATCAAAAGGAGATGGGTTTTTCATGGCAGATCAGGTCTGATGCACATATCGATTACACGAATGAAAGCCTTGCTATTTTCGATTCTTTTGAAAGATTTAACAAAGGACAGCAATATACAGGAATATTCGATTCTAAAGGGTATGAACAAAGTTACCATCAGTTTAGCTTTACCTACAGGGAAAACTGGAATAAAAGACTTGCTTTTGGACTAAAAGCCAGTTTATTGAGCGGGATATTATACAACAAACTCGACATAGCTGATTCTTATTTATATATAGATCCAGATGCTTCTGCATTATTGATCGGGCTTAATGGCACCTACTCCAGCAATTTCTCGGATTTTGACGAGGTAAGTAAGAAAAACTTCTTTCCCAACTTTAAAAATCCTGGCTTATCATTAAGTTTTGGAACAAATTACACCACTAAAAAAGGCCTGTTTTTGATGGCCAATATTAAAGATTTAGGTTTTATCTGGTGGCGGAGCAACACACAGCGCACTACTATAGATCAATCTAAAATAATTGAAAATTTAGAGGACCGATCTAATACCAACCAGGAAATAAAGGATATTTTTCTGCTTTCAGAGCAAAGTAAAAAGTTTTTGGCACCAACAAATGCCAAACTGGATGTTTACCTATCCAAACGGTATGGATTTTACAAACCAGGATTAGCCGTTTCGAAAAACCTGTTTTACAAAGGCGGAGATGTTGCTTTTGTAAATACTTTTATTGCCAACGATTTTTCTGGCAGTGTTACTCCATTGTATAACTTAAATGGTGTTTTTATGGTCGGGTTGCAAGGGAAATACCAGACTCCAAATTTCGAGTTGTTTATGGGTACCGATAATTTAGTGGCTACCAGTTTCCAAACTTATGGACTAATTAAAAAAAATGCTACTGTAGGCAATGGCCCCAATGGCGCTTCTTTTTATATGGGTGTAGGTATTAAATTCGGCAACGTGGTTAATCATCCGCAGTTTGCCGATGTAATACCCGGCATAAATGATAATAAAGGTGGGAGTTTCTTTAAAAGTTTGTTTTCGATCTTTAAGAGAAAATAAACGGTTTAACCCTGTGCTTGTTGTTTTTTAGATTGCGTAACGACAAAATCTTTCAGGTAAAAAGGTTCGAAATAAGCTACATCTTCAAATTTATTGTTGCTGAAAGCTTCGTAAGCTAACCGCGACATGTATGTTGCAGCATTGAAATTGGCCTCATCAAACTTTGCATTTTGATGTGTTAAAACTTCAGCGCACTTGGCAGCCCCATCACCTAAAAAAGTAACAGTTTGCTGTGCGAGATAATCAGTAAAACTTGTTTCATCAATAATTTTTGCTTCAGTTGGCGTGATGACGTTTAAAGAACGGTCGAAAATTGAGGTATATACTTCCATTCTACGTGCATCGATCATTGGACAGATTAAACCAGAGTAATCCGAGTTTTTCGTTAAGAAACCTGCAGCCATCATCTCAAGCGTTTCAATAGCGATTAATGGCTTATCTAGTGCATAACAGAGGCCTTTAGCTGTAGAAACACCAATACGAAGCCCCGTGTAAGACCCTGGCCCTTTACTTACCGCAACAGCATCCAATTCCTGATAACTTACACCTGCCGTTTTAAGCACCTCATCAATGAACAGGGTTAAATTAGCAGCATGCAGGTTTTGTCCTTTTTCTTCTTTAAATGAAATCGTTTCGCCATTGATAGACAACGCTACCGAACAAATTGAAGTAGCAGTTTCTATTTGAAGTATTTTAGCCATTGCGCAAAGATAAGTAAAATGAAAGAGAAGATAAGTTTGGAGTTGAGAGTTTGGCGTTTGGAGTCAATTAACCGATTTAAGCAATTAACTGGTGCAATTATTCCTCGTGACATGTCATCCTAAGCGTAGTCGAAGGATCTTTACTCGATTTTTGATTGAATTAGCTTGAAATTCGGCATCAATCCAATCCAAAAGATTCTTGCACTCGCTCAACTTCCCCTACCTCGAAACGACGAATGTAGTATGAACTATGACTAATGAACAAACGAACTAATAAACCCCTCTAAGGAACAGGATCGTGACCATGTTTGCCCCATGGATGACAACGGCCAATGCGTTTCAGCGCGAGCCAACCACCTTTAAATGGTCCATACTTTTTAATGGCTTCTATCCCATACTGCGAGCAAGTTGGGGTAAACCTACAATTTGCGCCCAGCATTGGCGAAATGGCATATTGATACACCTTGATTAAACCTAAAAAAAACCATCCGAAAATTTTATTGATGAATTTCATTTGGCTGGATTAAATTTTGAAAACGCTTAAAAGTAGCAATCAGTTTTTTCTCGATAAAGGTAAAATCATATTTTTCTTTACCCACAAACTGAATAGAAATCAAAAGCAATCCCCTGTCGATAGGTAAAGGCATGTATAATTTATCTTGTTTATTGAGGCGATAAGCTTCGCGTATGCGGCGCTTGAGCAGATTACGGTCTACCGCCCGTTTATATCTTTTTTTAGGAACGTTGATTACCACCTGTGCTTGCACATCAGCTGGTTGATCGACAAAAAGATAGGAAATCCGAAAAGGGTATAATAAAAAAGAAGAACCGTTTTTAAACAACAGGTCTAAATGTTTCCTGCTGCATAACCGTTCTTCTTTCCTGAATGTGTACATATATTTTTGATTGATAACTGCAGATTTTGATCTGCCGATCCCGAATTAACGGAAAAGCAATCAAAAATTATGCTTTATGCTTGCGTTCGTCAGAAACTGTTAATCTTTTTCTTCCTTTAGCACGACGTGATGCTAATACTCGTCTGCCGTTAGCTGTTGCCATTCTTTCGCGGAAGCCGTGTTTGTTTCTTCTCTTTCTTTGCGAAGGTTGGTATGTTCTTTTCATGACTGTATATTATCTATTGTAAAATTAAGAGGTGCAAATATAAAGCGATTTCTCTACAAATGCAAGAGTGATTAATTATTATTTTTTCTATTTAAATGCAAATGTAATAATTCTTTTGAAAAAGATGCCCTATGGATATTTATAAATATCTGTTTGTATGTTTTATTGTTTCACCAAACGTTGCTGCGAAACGAAAATATAACTAGTTTTTCCACCCATAATCCATCCGATGCAATGTCATTAAGTTAAGAAGAACAAAAAACATTGTCATCCTGAGGGTTAATTTATTGTATAAAAATCAATATAAATGATGTATATAATTGATTATCCCCCCAACAGCCCATGCTTTCCTCGGCTCGCCGCCGCCGATGGGCTCTTTCTTTTTGGTGTCAAAAAGACCAGCACAGCTAGCTTGAATGCCGTTGAAAATATAAGGACCTATGAAAAAACAAAAAACACCGGCTGAAAATTTTTCTTTTGAAGCTAGTAGGTTAGCTTGGGTAGTGCAGCCCGAAAAATTTGTTAGGCCGGATTTAAGTAAAACGGGGATATAGTGCTACGGCCTAGCTGGACGGAAATACGAAATCGGCATAAAGCGTATATATTTAATGACTACAGAATAACGTCGGTGATAGCGTAGTCGGAAGGGAAAATGTTTTTGTTTTCAACTAAATGTCTTCGACAGGATCAGACTGACAAACGTACGCTTAACTAAACGATATTACCCCCAATGGAAGAGAGAGGTACCTAAATTAGTATCGTGAAACGGTAGAAGGGAAATGCCCCAAATAGCAGCAACGACAGCCGTAGAACAAACCTGATTGGAGTGGAAATCCTTTTTGTCACCCTGTCCAAAGGACTCCTACGGAGAGCGTAGCCGAAGGGCAAAAAGATTGTAACGGAAAGCAGGGCTAACAATAATGTTAGCACTCAATTGCTTTCCAAAAAAACAAATGACTACTTAGTGAGCTAACATCTTCCTTGCAATGAAGACCCTGAAATAAATCCAGGGTGACGCCAGTTATAAAACATTACTTTTTACAAGCCCAGCGCGGCCTTCAATTTTACGTAACCTGTTTTACTCACCGGCAACCAGATATCAGATTTTAACAGCACTACATAACTATCTTTCTCTTTTAGCTCTATTTTGGTCACCTGGGCCAGGTTAATGATGTAAGACCTGTGGATACGGATAAACTGGCTCACATCGAGTGTTTGTTCGAAATAAGCCATGGTTTTGTTCTTATAGAAAGCACCATCAACGGTACTTAATTTCACATAATCATCATCTGCCTCTAAATAATTGATATCGGCAACAGGAATAATTTTAATTACGCCATCTTTTTTAACCACTACCCTATTATTTTGTGCCGGACTTAAAGCTGCTGCATCCAAAACAGCCTCCGTATTTTCGATTTGATTTAATTTGTTAGGTAGTTTTTTAATGGCCGCATCAAAGCGCGATTTATCGATGGGTTTAAGCAGATAATCTACTGCATTAACCTCAAAAGCTTTAATGGCATATTCATCAAAAGCTGTAGTAAAAATTACTGCAGGTTTATCTTCAACCAGTTCGAGCATTTCGAAGCCGCTTATTTTAGGCATTTGGATATCCAGAAAAATTAAATCAGGCTTATGCAAGGTAATGGCTTTCAAACCTTCAAACCCATCACCACATTCGGCTACAATCTCTATTTCTGCATGATCTGAAAGGTAATATTTTACAATATCTCTTGCTAAAGGCTCATCATCAATTAGTATTGTTCTGATCATTTTTTTGTGGAATTTTTAGGGTGGTAATATATAAATTATTTGCCTCAATATCGGTTTGTAACAGATGGGTATTCGCAAATAACAGATATAACCTGCGTTTAATGGCACTTAAACCAAATCCTGTCCCTCCGGCAGCCTTCATTTCCGGGTCGAAAGGATTTTGCACACGCAATTGCAAAATATTATATTCAACAGTAACATCTATCTTGATGGTAATACCTGCTGAAGTATTATAAAGTCCGAATTTAATGGCGTTTTCTACAATGGGCTGCAACAAGGTACCTGGCAAACAAAGGCTTAAAGTATCTTCAGCCACATTAACTTCGATATTTAACCTGTGGCTAAACCTCACCTTCTCAATATCAAGATACAATTGAATATACTCCATTTCTTCTTCTACCGAAACCCACAATTCGTCATCGCGTTTTAAGGTTCCACGAAGAAAAGAAGCTAATTTCATTATCATTACGCCTGCCTCTTTCGGATTAACCATGGTAAGTGCAAATACCGAGTTTAAGCTATTGAAAAGAAAATGCGGCTGTAATTGGTGCCTTAACTTATTTAACTCGGCCTCTTTGGCTAAACTTTTGGCTGCCGATAGTCTTTCGTGTGTTTCTGATTGTTCTTCTAATCTATACCATAAAATATTAGCTAAAGCACACCAGGCTAAACACATAAAAGAAATTAAGCCTCTGAAGGCAAAAGAGAAGTTGTAAAAATCTTTATACTCCTTATAATCAGAAAAAATATAGAGCACAACATATTTTGATGCAAAAATAATCACAAAAGTTAGCGCAAGGGTGATGATCAGTACGTACAATATCCGCTCATTTTTTGGCTGGTAATACCCAAGCATGTTACTGATACCAATGCAGGCCAAAGCCAATAAAAAATTATTGGTTAAGCTGTCGGTTATTGATATCCACCAAGAAAAATTAACTACATAATGTAATCCTGCACCACACAATACCGTCCACACTATTGCAATGGTGAACGATATTTTCTGTATTTGCGGAACGGATAAAGGTCTAGTTGTCAAAATGGTTTTGATTAGTTAATGATTTATTGCGGTGCGATAGCTTTTCCAGGTATTGCGTAACCGATTTAGGCTCAACAATCTTCGAACTTACTTCTACACCATCAGCAAGTTCTTCCACTGCCGATATTCCACCTACACCTACAAACTTCCATACAACTTTATCGCCGTTACAATTATCAAAAGAAGGGTTAAAATGTACAGCATTCAATTTAGCTTTGTCTAAAGCCTGCGCAATCCCACCTGCCTGGATTAAACGCGTTTGTTCATTAAACTGAGGCGCATGTTTTCCCTCACCACAAATTACCTGATAGATACAATTTACTGCAAACCATTTCATAGGCGATGTTTTATAATAAATGTTTAGAAACTTTTAATCTCGATCCCTCCAAATAAAGCCGTTCCATCTAAAATCAATGTTTTTTTCATCTCTGCTACTGGCATTACATGCGATCTTTTATCTTCAACGCTACCAAATAATGCCGTTACGTTCGATTTTATTGCCCAGTTTTGCGGTACAATTAATTTAATCCCTCCAAAAACTGCTGTTACATCAAGCGACGCTGTTTCAGGAAAATCAGCCTGGGTCATTACAATATCTGCTCCGCCAAATACTGCGGTAATATCTCCCCCCTGAAAGTTTTTAGAGTAGACGGTTTGGTTACTTCCTCCAAAAACGGCCACTACCTCAATAACATCATTATTATTTACAGTCTTATTATCGATAGTTGCGTCAAAATCAAAATCGGCTTTGTTTTTATCTTTACGTTTTTTCTTAAAACCCAAGGCATCCTTTGGTCTAAAGATTAAAAAGCCGCCTACTATAACCAAACCAATACCTAAAGCGTATTTAGATAAATCAAGATCTAACCCTGGTATATTATCTAATGTATTGTAAGCACCGATCAAAATCAGGATCAGCCAGGCTATGCCTTTAAAGTTACGACGAACGCCGATAAATACACCTAATACAATTAAAAAATTAGACCAACTGAATATCCATCTAGGAATATCTAATCCCATATTGTTCAATAGAAATGCAAATCCGATGATGACTATGATGAAACCGCTCCAAACCCTTCCTGAGTTTTTAAGCTGGTTGTTATCGTTATTATTAATATTTTCCATTTGTGTTTATATTTAATACTCAAAAGTATTGATAAGCACTGGGGCATAATAGACCTGGCTTGCAAAAACCCGGTAAAAGGCGGTAAGTACCCTTATTTTATCGGTGAAAATTATTTTGTTATTTTGATGGCATGAAATTTCCCCTATTAATGTTTGTTCTTACTATTTCTACTGGCTTGTATGCGCAGGAAATAAGTAGCCATTACAAGATTTACGATGTAAAAAAACAGAAATCCGTATCAATAGACGACATTGTTGCTGATATGAACCAAGCAGATGTTTTATTCTTTGGCGAAGACCACAACGATTCTGTAGGTCATTACCTGGAAGCGGAGCTTTTTAAAAGGCTTCATTTAAAATATCCGTTAAAAACAGCGCTGTCTTTAGAAATGTTCCATACCGATGTACAACCTGAGTTAGATGAATACCTGGCAGGATTAATCTCAGAAAAGAACTTTGTTAAAGAAGGCAGAGCCTGGGGTAATTACAAAGATTATAAGCCTTTAATAGAGTACGCCAAACAAAACAAATTAAAAGTTATTGCCTCAAACGCGGCAACTCGCTACAGCAATGCTGTTACCATGGGAGGGCTTAAAGTTTTAGAAAATTTCCCAAAAACATCATTTAATTTTTTACCTCCCTTACCTATTGATACGGCTCAGGGTAGGTATTATGAAAAATTCACAGAAACTTTGGGTGGCCACAACATGGGTTCGATGAAGATTTACCATACCCAAAATTTATGGGATGCGACCATGTCATGGTCAATAAGTAAGTTTCTTAAGGCAAACAGAGGCTTTAAGGTTTTTCAGCTTAATGGCCGTTTCCACAGCGACGAAAGACTTGGAACATTGGCGAAACTGGCTCAGGCCAATCCAAGATTAAAAATCCTTAACATTTCGTCATTTTCTGATGAAAGTTTTACAAATCCGAATTGGCAGCAATTTAAAAAACTCGGCGATTATATCATTATAACCGATCCAAGTGTAAAAAGAAGTTATTAATCTGAATCAGTTAAAAGATGTTCAGCAGATAATTATTACTCGAGTCGTCACCCTGGATTTATTTCAGGGTCTATTTTGCAAGAAGAAAGATGCTGAAATAAATTCAGCATGACGAAAGTTCCTGAAAAAGAAGTTATTAAAACAAAAAAGCCGTCCAAATTTTACATCGAGACGGCTATTGATATATTATGCTTTTGCTTTTAATAAATCTCTGATTTCGGTTAAAAGCACTTCTTCTTTTGTAGGTGCGGGAGGAGCTGAAGGCGCAGCTTCTTCTTTCTTTTTTAAATTATTGGCACCTTTAATAATTAAGAAAAGAACAAAGGCAATACATATGAAATTAATTACAGCTGCAATAAAGCTACCATACTTAACGCCATTCCATGTAAGTGTTGCAATATTTTCGGCTCCAGCGGCTTTCAAAGCTGGATTTAATAACAATGGAGTGATGATATCTTCGACCAGCGAGCTTACAATTTTACCAAAGGCAGCTCCAACAATAACACCCACAGCTAAATCGAGTACATTTCCCTTAACTGCAAATTCTTTAAATTCTTTTATAATGCCCATATTTCATTAAGTTTTAGTTTTTTTATTACTAAAGTAGCAAACATTAAAACTCAATACAAATGTTTAGCAAAAATTTTTAAAACCAAACATATCGATAGCATTTAGGTCAAATCAGCAGAATATCTGAAATCTATTGTTTATTTTTGCGCTATTCTTTTATATTTACTATGCTAAAGCAACACTTACAACAAAAATTATTACAAAAGTTATCACCACAACAAATACAGTTTATTAAGCTGTTGCAGGTGCCAACCGTTGCTTTAGATACCCGCGTAAAAGAGGAGCTCGAAGAAAACCCAGCACTTGAAGACCCAAGCTTAATGACTCAGGATGAGCCAAAAAGCGAATATGATGATTTAAACGATGGGCCTGAAGATTACGAACAATCATCAGAAGATACCAGCATGGATGAATTTAATGTAGATGATTATTTACAGGACGATTCTACCAACGATTATAGTACCAACTACAATAATGGTGATGATGACGAGGAGAAAAAAGAAACTCCGATTGCCATTGAAAGTACTTTTTTTGAGAGTTTACAGGAGCAATTAGACCTTATTCCCTTATCCGATCAGGATTTTATTATTGGCAAACAGATTATCGGTAGTTTAGATGATGATGGTTATTTACGCCGTCCGCTAGGCTCTATGATTGATGACCTTGCCTTTTCTCAGAATGTTATGGTTGAGGAGGAGGATGTATTGGAAATGTTAAAACTGATCCAAAGTTTCGATCCTCCAGGCATTGGTGCAAGAGACCTGAAAGAATGTTTACTGATCCAATTAAAAAGGAAAGACCCGAACAATCCGATTATAGTTAAAGCAATGAATGTTGTAGAAAACTATCTGGATGAGTTTACGCGTAAGCATTACGATAAATTAGAAAAAAGTTTAGGTTTAGATAGTGAAGAACTTAAAGAGGTTGTAAACGAAATTTTGCGTTTAAACCCGAAACCAGGTGATGCCAATCAGGTTACCACCAAACAAATGCAGATTATTCCTGATTTCCACATCAGTAATAATGATGGCGTATTGATTTTGACGCTAAACTCGAAAAATGCCCCAGAACTAAAGGTAAGCAGATCTTACCAGGAGATGTTTGAACATTACGATAAAGCTTCATCAAAAGATAAAAAGCTGAAAGAAGCCGTGCAGTTTGTGAAGCAGAAATTAGATTCTGCACGATGGTTTATCGATGCGATTAAACAAAGACAACAGACTTTGTTAAAAACGATGAACGCCATTATGCACTATCAATATGAATATTTTTTAACGGCCGATGAGCGTAAAATGCGCCCAATGATCTTAAAAGATATTGCCGATAAAATCGATATGGATATTTCAACCGTATCAAGGGTGGCAAACTCTAAATATGTTCAGACTGAATTCGGTACTTTCTTATTAAAATCATTCTTCTCAGAAGCTATCCAAACAGAAAACGGTGAAGAAGTTTCGAATAAAGAGGTTAAAAAAATATTGGAAGACTGTATTGGCAACGAAGATAAACGCAAACCTTTGGCGGATGAAAAATTAACTGAAATTTTAAAAGAAAGAGGTTATAACATTGCCAGAAGAACTGTTGCGAAATATCGTGAGCAGATGAATATCCCTGTGGCAAGGTTAAGAAAAGAACTTTAGATCAGTTGGCAGTTATTAGTTTACAGTTACTTATCTAAAGTATAGAATTGTAAATTGCCAAAGAAAGTGTTGCGTTCCAAATATAAGTAGTGTATTCATTGTGATTGGGAAATGAGCAGTTCTGCGTGCTTGGCGGTTTGCAGGCCCGCTTTCCATTCCAAGTCCGCACTCGTTCCTCGCTTACGGGCTTTGCATTGCAATCGGGTTTAAGCACAAAGTTTGTGCACCCTGCAACCTCAAAAATAAAAAACTGCCTTGGCCATTTAGCCCCGGCTGAAGCATTACCCTGCAGCAACGAGGTACGAGGAAGCGAAGCGTAAAAGCGAAAGACGGGAGGAAACTTCCTGTTTTATACAGGTTTTGCGCTCCGATCTCTATGAGCTATTACACCACAACAACCTTAATGCCAGCATATTACCACATTTTAATATACGACGGCACCTTATAGATATTATTCAGCAATAGGCCCAATACAATTTCATGGCTGCCGTTACTCACCTGATTTAGTTGTGAAGTTGTAAAATCGTACGAGTAAGTTAAATTAACCATTTTTCCGACATTGAAACCCGCCATTGCTGCGAACGAATCGTCTTTACGATAACTCCCCCCGAACCAGATTTTATCTTTAAAAGCCAGTTTCAGGTTTACATCAACAGAAACCGGCGCAGGTGATACATACTTTACCATTACCGATGGTACAGCGGCAATTTCATCATCTAAGAAAAACTTATATCCTGCCGTAGCAAAATAATGCGGGACTTCTTTACCCAGATTATAGTTATTATCACCGGTGAAACTTAACTTCTGAGGTAAAATTTGCTGTACAGATAAACCTGCAAACATCCTAGAGCTATATAACCATAAACCAATACTCAAATCGGGTTTTACCTGGTTAATCAATGCCCTATTCATAACCGGATCTATCGGCGTATCGAAAGTAAGTGCATTTACATCTAAGGAAATACTCGAAATACCCGCAGCAACACCTGCAGAAAGATTAAAATTATTACTTAGCTGCAAATGATAAGCATAGGTAACATTCGCATCCAATCTTTTAATCGGACCAGTTTTATCTAAAACAGCAGTTACCCCCATTCCATGATGCGATGGCGACGACATGTAGTTCTGCATATAATTACGGTCCATCGGATTACCTGTTTGCTCAGGGAAAGAGGTTAACGCATTACTCCACAATTGATTGTCGCCCAAGGCCCAATGTGCAGATACAAATGAAGTTTGAGGTGCATCGGTAATACCCGACCATTGTTTACGGTAACCGGCTTTAAAATCAAGATAATTTTCAATTCCTGAGAGCGCCGGATTTAGCAGATACTGGTTAAAAATGTATTGGGTATACTGTGGCTTTTGTTGGGAAAAAACCTTAAATGTTGCAAAAAGTGCAAATATGATGATGAGCTTCTTCAATTTATCTGATTATGGTGAGCGGTCCAGTTATTGTTTTTCGTCCGTTACGCGGGTTGATCATATAATAATAAACACCTACCGGAAGCGGTTCATTTTGGTAATTCCCATCAAAAGGAATTTTATATCCAGTGCTAAAAAACACCTTGTTCCCGTTTCTGTTAAAAATTTCGACGGTAGCATTTGGATAAGATTCTAAATATTTAATAACCCAGGTATCGTTCACATTATCACCATTTGGTGTAAAGGTATTGGGTGGATTTAAACCTTGCAAAACTTTAACCTGCACCGTAGATGTTGTAGCACATCCATCTGGCTGTGTGGTTGCTGTAAGCGTATACTCGGTATCGTTATCTGGCGATGCAATCGGATTTAACACATCCGTTTTGTTCAAACCTGTTGCAGGCGACCATTTATATTTCAAATTAGTGCCTTCAGCAGCTGCAGGGATTTCGATCTGTCCGCCTGCTAAAATGTAAACCAATGTACCTGCGTTAACAACTGGCGATTTGTATACCTCGATTGTATTGGTGATAGCGCTAGGACAACCATTATCTCCTGTAAATGTATAAGTGATAATGTGTGACCCAAGCCCTGCAATTTTCGGATTAAAGGTACCATCTGCTTTTATGCCGTCGCCACTATATACGCCTGGTGTTCCATTCATTTCTTCTCCAACTTTCTGTTTAGCTTGCGTAATTAAAACGGTACCATCGGCCTCGCAAACTGGAGCCATATCATCAAACATCAATTGTGGAACTGGTTTTAAGGTTAGTGTTTGATCTAAAAATTTAAAACAATTTTCTCCAGAATAAGCAACAAGTCTGATGTTAAATGTTCGGTCGGTAGTCCCACCAAAAGTATCGTACTTAATCATAAAAATTTCGTTATCATCCGGATAAGAGATTGTTTTATAAATGGAAGTTTCTCTACCAAAATCTCTATAAATCTCAATCTTAGTAATCTTGCCTGTAAATACAGTAGATGTATTTTTAATCATGATATCCTCACTCACACAGCTATTATCATTCATAACCTCAAAATCAGCTGCTTTAACATCACCGTTAACTGTAAATGGTTTTGAAGTTGACATCTCACAACCATCCTGATTCTTTACAATCAAGATCACATTATAATTACCTGTGGAAGCAGGCGTAAAAACCCCATCAACACCTGTTGAAGTAGCCACTACATTATTGTTTTGATCAGTATATTTCCATTCGAAATTTAAGCCTGTTATAGTTCCATCTGCATTTTTGGAGGTATTCTTAAATCTAGCTACACCATCATTCAGACAAAAATCAGGCAGTTCGAAATCAGCAGATTGTGGGTCAATTACGGTTACCATTTTACTTTTCACTAAACTTACACATCCTTTATCACTTTCGGTGGTTAGCGCAATAGTATAAGAACCAACAGCACTGTATTGATGAGTGGGTTGCTGTTCAGTAGATGGGGTGCTTCCATCGCCAAAATCCCAGCTCCACTTCACAATGATACCAGGGCTTTCTATCGTCGATTTTTCTGTTAAAATAACTGGTCTGCCTACACATAAGCCTTTCACGTCAAAATCAGATTTGGGTTGAGGATTAATTACAATTGGAAATGCCGAAGATGTTTCTGAACATTTCGAATCTGTTGTAGCCGTTAAAACTACATTATAAGTTCCCGGACGATCATAAACATGAACAGGGTGCTGTTCAGAAGATGTTTTTCCGTCACCAAAATCCCATAACCATTGTGTTATGCTTCTCGAATTTGAATTGGATTCACTTTTATCGGTAAATTGAACACCAGTAGATTGGCAACCAGTAGCGGGTAATTCGAAGGCTGCTGTAGGTTGATTATCAACTGAAAAATCGATAATCAATTCTTCTGTATTACCACAATTATCGGCATTGGGTTTAGTTGCTATTACTTTAAACTGGTAATCACCAGGATTTGGATAATTCAGGTCGTTAGGGTACTTATAGGTATAATAAGTATTATTATCATTTGGCCTCGTAAAGGTGTTTATTACCACTGGGCTATCATCAGTAAAGTTTGCCGCTCCCTCAATCTCCCAATCTAATTTAATAGCCTGGTAAGGTAAATTTATAGTTAAACTGATGGGCTCTCCTAAACAACCGCTACTAATAGGCTGCCTTGTAACAGTGCTGGCAGGCTGAAACGTAAAGTTCTGAATATTTGCCCCAGCTAAGTATGCATAAGATTCTACTGGTCCATAACCGTATGAAATTGCAGAAAAACCACCAGCTGCAGATAACCGGTGTTGAGGTTGTGTATTGGTCACATCAATTACAGCATAACTAAATACGTTATCAATCGCTGTAAAATTATTCACCGGGTTACCATCTAGCCTAAACGAAGCTATATCTGCTGTTTTAATAATTACATTCAGATAGTATCTAGTGATCTGGGTGGGAACTCCTACCGATCCCAGATCTGAAAAAACCGTAATATTATTTAACGTTTGCTCAACAGGATTAAGCACGGTTATTTCAGGATCGCCTGGAAATTGATATTGGTTGGTATTGCTGCCATTGTTTAGATTGCAAGTTTGAGAAGTTTGGTATTGTGCTACAGCAATTGGTTTGGAACCAGAAATTACATTTGCTGAAGTGGAAAAAAAGGTAACTACCGATCCTTTAATATATGGATTAGAAAGAGGAGTTCCATTGGCATCTGTAGTACTTCCGTTAACGGTTAAAACCGTATTATCGTCTGCTACAATGATCCTCATAATATCGGTATTACCATGAAGGGTATTATAAAAAGGTGCGGTTACGAAATTCCTCCCCCATGCAGAAACTGGAAAAACCTGCTGATAAAGGTTATCGCCACCACTCGGATTGCGGCTATTACCTTCATTACAAAATGCTGCCCAGGTATTACCTGTAAATACGGCTACAGGATTACAGTTTAAGGCTTTAATGTGGCTTCCTGTTAAATCACCAACTGATTGATATTGATAAACATCGCCTCTATTTAACTTAATGATAAAAGTTGTATTGGCGGTTCTTCCTCCATATCTTTCGTTTTGTTTAGGTGTAATTTCGACATCTGTATTATCAACTGTTCCTACAATAGTAAATTGTGAAAAACCTTGTTGATTTCCACGGTTTTCATAACTAAAGGCATAGTATTCTTGTCCAAGTGTGTTTGTTGGCAACACTAAAGTACCACCCGTACGAGCGTTATTAGAAATAATACTATACAATGATATGGCTTTTGTGGTAACAACATGAATGGCTTTATTGGACTCTATTAAATTGGAACTGCTCATTAATACTGTGTAGGCAGTTGGATCGATTACAAATGGCAAACAGGTATTGGCAGGTATAATAGCACCAGCAGCAGACACTAAAGTACCCCCAACGTAAACTTCATATCCGGTAGCTTGATCTGCAGATAAAAATAAGGTTAACCTCGACCTATCACCATCAATATGCCCTGCATAAGGAACATAAAAATCTTTCCCCTTATTTGATGTGTTTTGAGCAAAAGACAGGGTTGTTGTAAAAAGCAAGAAAAACAAAACCAATAACCAATGCCTGCTCATTACCTATCAGTTTAATTTGAAAACGTTATGCATGTTGTTTGATTAGATATGCAATATACCATTAATCAGATCACAAGAAAAAAAATTATTAGAATTTTAACAATTTTTAAGCAGAAAAATCACCTTTCGTGTAATAAACTAAAGAAGTGGTGTAAAAAAGTTTCACATATGAATGTAATGCCCTAAGAAAAGCGAAATTGAAAAAAAAAAAAAAAAAAAAAAAATAAATCATGCAAAACAAAAAAGCCACCTATAAAAGAGTGGCTATATGATAAATATTCATTTATTACCTTGATCGGACTGATCGCCGCTACCGTATTTTGCGGAGAAATCTTTGGCTTTCTCATCTGCTTCGATATCGTTATGATCTTCAGGCTCCAGGTTTTCATCTAAGCGGTCGTTCCAATCATTTAATCCCTTTTCAGGATGTTTCGCATTTTCAGCTGTAAAATCGGATTTTGATTTGGCCAGATCTTCTTTTTTATTTTCCATATTGGCGTTTATTTTACTTAAAAACAGTGCCACAAACAGAAAGTTTTGTTTGTGGCAATTATTTTACCGGAGGTTCATCTTTGGCATCCTTAAATTCTTTCACACTTCTCCCTATTCCTCTCATTAATTCCGGCAATTTTTTGCCACCAAAAATAAGCAGGATAACCACTCCTATTAAAATAATTTCTATTGCAGACATATCTTTATATTTTTCACAATATACGTTAATTCTTCTGAAATGGATTGGTTGATTAATCACTGGCTCATTAGCTATTGGTTTTATTCTCGTTATACAGGAAAGATCCTGAAACAAATCCGATAACTATCGGATCAGGATGACATTTATCTAGAAAAGATCCTTCGACTCCGCTCAGGATGACTAAACGATACTTGTTTCTGGGTCTCCGTGGAAAACTAGTTCATCGGTTCAATTACAAGAAAAATCCAGAAACAAGTAAGGAGGATGAAACGAAGAGGATAATCGACGCTAAACATCAAACACTAAACCAACAAAGCATCCAATGTTCTTGTTTTTATCTTTGGCACCGCGCCATGGCGCATAAATTCGGCGAAACCTTTTAACTGTTTGATTGATTTAATGGCTTCATATCCTTCATAAGAAGTTCTGATTTTGTTTAGCAGCATAGTGTCTGTTTTAAACATATCACTTTCAACCAATACTCCTTTATTCAGAAATTTCTTAATTAATTCGGCCATTTTGCCGTTGGCATAAAGGTGAAGTGGTAGTTTAAATACTTCATTATTCAGTTTTTCAAAAGCTTCATTAATCCAAGCCACTTCAGTTTCTGCATTCACCGCTATTTTTCCATCCTTCAACACAATGGAAGTCAAAAATTCGCGGGCACGCTGACGGGAAATTACCCCACCATGAATACCGTCACGCAAAGTATAATCCAAACGATCGGCACAGAGCGCCGGCAATGGCTGTTCTAAAATATCAAACGTACCATACAGAATCTGGTTAATATTGTATCCATAATTTAACAACACATCAGGCACTTCCGATCTGCATAAAACTTCTGCGAAAACCTTTTCATGATAATCTTCGTCTGTATTGTCGAAAACATAATCGCCCACATGAGAAAACGCGGTATGCGAAATATCGTGCAGTAATCCGGCAATTTGCTCCAACTCCGAACCACCGAGCATCCTGATCAACATGGTAACTCCTATGGCATGCTCCAAACGTGAGTGGCAGATATCTGGATTGACTAAAAATATAGCCCCACTTTGATGAATCCCACCTAACCTTTTTAAAGCATCAGTATTTAACAGATCAGAAAATACCATTGGCAGTTCCATTTTGCCATATAAAAAATCGTTTACCTGGATCATCTTGCTTTATTTAGTTAAAAGGAATAATCAGAAACAAAAATACTAATTATTTTAGCTTTATCGTAAAAAATTATCAACATTAAAAACTTTAAAAACTAAAATAAATAGTCAAAAAACCAACTTTCAAATATTTTGAAAGCTATTATTACAATTTCATGATCAACAAAAAACCAACTGCAAAAACAAGCCCATAAATTAAACGTTATACTTGTAAAAAACAGGTATATGGCAACTGCTCAGCAAATTAGAAAAGCATATTTAGATTATGTTTTAACAAACAATGAAAAACCAAAATCGGTTTATGTTTTTGTGAAAAAGCTTAAAATTACCGAGGCCGATTTTTATCAGTTTTTCTCTTCTTTTGAAAGCATTGAAAAAACAATCTGGTTCGAACTTACTTTCGAAACCATTACCAAAATCAAAGAACAGGAAGTTTGGCTCCAATATACAGCCAGAGAAAAAATGCTTTCTTTCTTTTACAGTTACCTCGAAAACCTGAAGAACGAACGCAGTTTTGTGATTTACAGTTTAAAGAATCAACGTGGTAAATTTTCTACTCCCGATGTTCTGACTGGCGTAAAACCTATTTTCGAAAACTTTGCACAGGAAATTATTGAAGAAGGTTTAGATAGTGGCGAACTTGCCGAACGTCGCTTTCTAAGTAAAAGGTACAAAGATGCTTTATGGATCCAGTTTGCATTCATTGTTAATTTTTGGATCAACGATGATAGTGAAGGTTTCGAAAAAAGCGATGAAGCCATTGAAAAAGGCATTAATGTAACTTTCGATCTTTTTCAGCATTCGCCAATTGATAATTTATTGGAATACGGGAAGTTTCTAAGCAGGAATGGGAAGTTTGCAGAAAAAATGGGCTTTTAAATACCATATGAAGACACAAAAAAGTATTCCAACAACCAAGGTAGAGCGTTCGGCAAAGTTTGTCAAAACAGGTATTCAGATCGGAGGCAATTATATTAAACATTATTCTAAAAAACTGTTTAACCCCGAAATGGACCGAGAACAGCTTAACGAGGACAATGCAACCGACATATATAAATCGCTGAGCGAATTAAAGGGAAGCGCCTTAAAAATAGCACAGATGTTGAGTATGGATAAAAATATCCTACCGAAATCTTACGTCGATAAATTTACCCAATCGCAATACAATGCCCCGCCCCTTTCGGGCCCATTAATTGTGCGAACTTTCACCAAGAATTTCGGTAAAACACCTGAAAACATTTTCGATAGTTTTAACCTTAGCTCCAGCAATGCAGCTTCTATTGGACAGGTACATCAAGCAATGCTTAATGGTAAAAAACTCGCCATTAAAATTCAATACCCTGGTGTTGGAGACAGCATTTCTTCTGATCTGAAACTGGTAAAACCTTTCGCTTTCCGTTTATTGGGCATGTCTGAAAGGGAATTGAATATCTATATTAAAGAAGTTGAAGAACGTTTGCTCGAAGAAACAGATTACGAACTGGAAGTTAAACGTTCTATTGAGTTTTCAGAAGCCTGTAAAAACCTCGATCATGTTGTATTTCCAAAATACTATCCAGAATTATCAGGAAAGCGGATCATTACCATGGACTGGATTGATGGTTTACATTTAAAAGAATTTTTACAAACGAATCCTTCTCAGGATTTACGTAATAAAATCGGACAGGCGCTGTGGGATTTCTATAATTTTCAACAGCATGAACTAAGGGCTGTGCATGCGGATCCACATCCTGGAAATTTTATGATTACGCCTGATGAAAACCTTGGAGTAATTGATTTTGGCTGTATTAAAGAGATGCCTGATGATTTCTATTACCCGTTTTTCTCCTTAATTTCTACTGATGTAATTCATGATAAAAATAAAACAATAGATGCATTTAGAAAACTGGATATGATCCATGCCGACGATTCTCCTGAGCAGATTGAGTTTTACTATAAATCGTATAAGGAGATGATCAGCCTGTTTGCCAAACCCTATACCAGTAAATCTTTCGATTTTAGTAAACCTGATTTTTTCGAGCAACTATATATCTATGGCGAAAAAATTTCTAAAATGCCAGAATTTAAACAGGCCCGTGGCGTAAAACATTTTATTTATGTTAACCGGACTAATTTTGGGTTGTATACGATATTACATGAATTAAAAGCAACGGTTAAAACGGATACGTTCAAGCCTAATGTAACTGCCTAGAGAAATTCATTTCGATAAATCGTCATTCACAACCTAATTCGGAATCTTAATACAATAAGCTTTAAGATTAGCTTCGCTGAGCACTTCGTGGTTCCCGCCTGCGCGGGAATGACGACTGCCCTAATAGAATCTATCATTGATAGCGTAGTGAGAAATCTATTGGCTAAAATCATAAATAATGTAACTTATAGATTTCACTCCCGAAAGGTCGTCATTTCAATAAAAATCTAGCTGTTTTTCTTCACTACTTCAACCAGATGATCGATATCAAACGGTTTTTCGATATAGTCATCTGCTTTGCATTCTTCTGCCTGTTGAGGTAAGTTATTTGATGTTGAAGTTAACACAGCCGATACATCTTCTGTTTCTGGGGCAGATTTAAGTTCTTTAATCACCTGTGATCCTCTCTTTTTTCCCTTAATGTGATCATCCACAATCACCACATCGGGTTCAATTTGGTCTATTTTATCTATAGGCTCGGTTGTTAATGATGCCGTAACATCAAATCCCTCCTCTTCCAATACGTGGTCCATTATATCAAGGATATCTTTATTATCCTGAACAAGTACAACCTTTTTCTTCATAAATAAATAGACTAAAATTCTCATTAAAGATAAAGAAAAAGAATAGATCAATAAAAGATCTTAAAATATTTTACAAATGCTTGGTAAAAGTTTCAAGTTTTCGTCTTGAATTAATGCCTGTTCGTCGAGTATTAACTATCGATTGTATAAAAACGCAACATTGCCTGCAACGTTTTTCATTTCACGGCGTCTTATCATCAAAACTACAACAAAAAGACTTAAACATTTAAATAACAATTAATTAACATTTAATTATTAAATAAAAATATTATGAAAACCTCAATCAAAACCTTAATCGCCACTTCATTAACAGCAATCGTTTTATCATCAGCTGTATTTACCACAAGCGTTTCTGCAACAGAAAAAGAGCCAGATGCAATTTTAAAAATATCGGCTTTTAAAAGGATTTCTGTAAAAGGAAATGTAGAAGTAACCATTATCCAGCGGAGTAACCCAGGCATTTCTTATACTGATGATAACACAGGAACAGCTAAAGTGATGCAGGATGGTGATAATTTAAAAATCACTTCTATCAGTACCGACAAAGCAAAACTAACTGTTTATGTAAACGATTTTTACAGAATAGAAGCATCAGAAAATGCAATTGTTAAAACTGAAGGAAAACTAAGAACTAAATATCTTCAGATCTTTTTAAAAGGAAATGCACATGCCGAAATCAATACCAGCTCAGAAGGTTTATATACTGTAATTGCCGATAATGCAGATTTAAAATTAAGCGGTTCAACTGATCAACATACTTTGGTTATGGGTAAATCACAAAAATTAACCATTGATAGATTTGCAGCTTTGAAAACGAACATCAGTTCTGTAGAAACTGTTGCCGTTGAAAAAGAAATTGCCGCAATCAAATAATAAAAACACACAAATGAAATAAGGCTTTCTGATCAGATCAGAAAGCCTTTTGTTTTTAAATGTGATTATATTCCAAACTTCTTCAGTTCAAATCCATTCTTCTGATTTAGAAAGGGCAGCAAAGAATCTTTAAATTAAAAAGGAGGCTATATCATAAATATAGATTGTCATCCTGAGCCTGTCGAAGGACTTGTTCAAATGCTCCACAAAGCGTTTCGACAAGCTCTCCGTAGGAGTCCTTTGGACAACGTGACAAGTTCGAGTGGAATCAAAATTTATGATACAGCCTTTAACTTGTAGCATCACTGACCTGTAGTTTTAGTGCTGTAGCACTTTCGCGATTTCCTTCTCGATGGATTTGATCTCCTTAGGTTTAAGTTTTTTAGCTGCATCTGTTTTACCTGCTACTTTACTTTCCAGATATTTTACGCCTACCCTTAAAGCTTTTAAGCCGGAAACCCCCTGAAGTTCATCTAATTCAAGTTGCTCTAAATCGTCGTTTAAATAGCCTTGAACCTGCATATATTTAATGTACTCCATATATTCTTTGGCTTCTTCAGGATTGAAATAAACCATTGCAATTTTATGGGGCTGCGTTAAACGCTCGGTTGTACCTTTAACCAATACTTTATCAATACGTTTTTTAACTACTTCGTAACGGATGTTGTAAGCACCTTCTACATCAAAACGGCGTTCATCGTTCCTAAAGCTAATATCAATTGCATTTGAGTGGATAAAGATCAGCTGTGTGGTTTCTAATGCACGAGGCATTTCACCAATTAATCCTTTCGATAAACGTGCGATATCGACCATTGAAGTTAACTGCCAAAGACGAATATTTTTAAGATACAACAAATCAAATGGGCGATCTGGTGCAATTTCCTGTCCGATGTAAATATCATACTCCACTCCATCAGTTCTGAATTTGGCAAAATAACAAGGGTATGAAGCCTGTAAATTAGCCTGCGATTTCTCCAGGTACTGACTCACTTCGGTATTGATCAGCTGCATCGAAATTTCCAACTGCCTGCGATTTGCAAATGCAGCACCGGTTTCTGGAACAATAACTTCGAAATAACGATCTACAAACTCAGCTGTTACCGGGTAGTTTCCTTTTATAATCGATAAGAAAGGATAAACCTCTATTTCTAAAAACTCGTTCAGTTTATTTTCTTCGTTTGATGAAGCAAAATCGCCGATGCGTTTAATCCAGTCTTTACAATTGAACAATAGTTTATCGGTAAGTTCCAAAGACACATGCTTACGGATGGCTTTTAAAGTATCAATTAAACTGTTTAATTGTACTTCCATGTCATCTTTTAAAGCTTTATTCCGCTCTATGGTAGAATTACGGATATCAATTGCGCCAAACAGCGGATACATATGTTTAAAGGTGATTGTTTCGATTTCCTTTAATTTATGGTAACTGTTATTTTGCTGAAGAAAATGCCAAACAGCTTCGTTAAACTTCCATTGTACCGATGGTTGTAAAGCGGTAAACTTATCCATCAATACTTCGTCCATTTTAGCATCAAATTCTTCGATACTGTATTGGAAAAGCTGACCGATTAAGGGCATTGCCGGACGTAACCTCGATAAAAGCTTATCATCAACCAATACTTCCTCGCTCGAATAAACCTCTAAAACACCAGCCAACTGCGTATTGTAATACACAGGCAATACTGAATAAGAACAAACTCCCGCAGCTTTTAAAACCCTCAAAAAAGGATCTTTATTAATCTGATCGTCGTTAATCGAGCTTACAAAAATGGCCCTTGGGTTTTCTTTATATTTATCAACCAACGAATAGAAAACTTCTTCTTCCAGATTGGATGATTTTGCCGAATTAATCAGCATACTTTGTGAAAACTCCTGATTATCGAAAACGAGCTTATTGTTAACGGTTAAAAAAGGCATTAAGCCAAATTCGAGTTTTCCGTTTCCGCTAAGCGTTTTTAAAGCGTGGATAACATGTGTATAGGCTTCGGTTTGATAATTGTGATTAACAAGTGCATCGCGGATACCATCTATAGCATGTTGCAAGGTCACATCTGTAATCGAGATGATGCTGAATCCTTCAAAGTGAAAATCTTGTAAAGGCAGGTGGTTTACCAGGTATTCCAGTTCGGTTTCGTCTTGAAAATGCTTGCCCAGTTCTTCAAAATTAAGCTCAGGCAAATCGCCCTTATGCATAATATCTACAAACTTCGTATCTGTTTGGATATTATAGTATTGTGTCAGTTTTGTTTCCTGATTAATATGAGCATAAATGATCTCATTTTTCAGTACCGAAGTAAAATTATAAAAACGACCTAAAATAATATTGTAAATAAACTTGAGCTGTTTTTTCTCAATAGACTCGTTGTCTTTAGTTACCTTATTTTTTGGATCATGATCCTTAAAAAATTTATAGAATGCATTGGTGCTAAAAAAAATCTGATCTGGAATTGGGGTGCTTAATGCCCAAAACAAATCATCTTCATTATCCATTAAAGGCGTTAGAATAGTGAAAATTAATTCTAGAGTATCTTTATATTGGGATAAATCTTCGGCACTGATGTTGCCAAGCAGCACATCGTCTTTTTCAATTTTTTGGAGTAAAAACCTGTAAAATTCAGATTTCACCGATTTTTCTGTTTTCAATCTGCCTTTTAAATATTCCACAAGTGGGCGGAAAGACAGAGATGATTCTACCTGGCAATGTATACATTCGTTTTTATGTAGTTGTATTACATTGGTATTCATTGTATAAGTTTTGCTATAGTGTAAAAATTATAGTTATCTATTTAATTACTAATTCATTGCAAAGATACATACTCCTAAAAGCAATGTTCGTCTGCTGAACGTAATAGTTGGATATTACATCTATAAATATGTTACACAAATTTAGTACCTAAAATTAAGCGATACATAGGGATACCAGCCATCAGACGAGTGCCCCATTACAAAACGCACAACTGTAAGTGATGCCGGAGCGAAGTAAACACCCCCTCCTACACCGTGGTGCCACAATGTAGAAGTTTCGTCACGTTTCCAAACCCTTCCTACATCATAAAAGCCCAATAAGCCAATTTGTCCGGGTAAAACGTAACTAACCAGATCACCAAGTTTGGCCCTAAGCTCTAAGTTGTTATAAAAAGTATGTTCGCCGGCAAACCTAAACTGGCGGTAACCTAAGAGATTTCCTTGCCCGCCCAGATATAAAGCCTGATAAAAAGCTGGTTTACCAATGGTTACCCCTCCACCAAAACGATCTGCCAAAATGAAGTTTTTCCTGCCATCGAGGTTTTTGTAAAGAGCTATACTGGCCGTAAACTGTCCGTAAGAGTTAGAATATTGGTTAGCGCCTTTGTAACCTAAAAGTTTAAAATCAACATAACTGCCCAAGGTTGGTAACAGATCATTATCGCGGGTATTATTGGTGAAATTTACAAATGCACCTGCAAACATCTTTTCGTTGCGTACCGTTATTGAATCAGATGAATGTAAGCGTGATGGATTTTCGATAAAACGACCATCATTATCTTCCTGATTATATTTATAATACTGATATGACGGACCAACGCTGAAGGTAGATTTTGGACGGCGCCACCTGATTGAAGCATCAACCTGATAAAGGTTGAAACGTGCACGGTAGTACCTAATATTGTCTCCATCATTGAAAGGTGTTTCGTTGCCCAGGCCAAAGAAATTCTGTGTGTTATTTGGCGCGAAAGCATCGGCTTTTAAAACAAAATCGCCCTTGCCTAAAGCTTTTAACCATTCGCCTTTATAGTTAAACCTAAAAGCTTTTGTGGAGAATGAATGTAAAAAAGAAATGGTCTGCGAATTGCCATAAGGCTGTTTCCTGAAACCTGGATTAGTTTGTTTATATATCAACCCTAATAAAAGGC
This sequence comes from Pedobacter kyonggii, assembly GCF_004310665.1. GTDB lineage: Bacteria > Bacteroidota > Bacteroidia > Sphingobacteriales > Sphingobacteriaceae > Pedobacter > Pedobacter kyonggii. The sequence goes on from NZ_SIXF01000020.1 coordinate 70,301, forward strand.
CATCATCCTGATTGTAACCTGCATTTAATAGCCACGAATTACGGCGGTACATATCTTTTGGTATGTAACTGAAATTCGAGGTATCATTAGAAACAATTTTCCTGATTTTATTGGCATCCTCTCCATTGTAAGTTGCTTTATCGGTTCTACCATATAACTTTACAGATCCGTTGCTGTTTGCAAAATCGTAAACTTTAGTGCCCTTGCCACCGATAATCCGCAATTTAATATTCGAATTTTTATTGTTCAGGATCAAGCTGTCGTTACCGTTGTGCATGTAAACCCTGATTTCTTTGGTTACTTTGGGATCGAATTTCCGATCGAAAAGTTCGTCTTTGATATTACCCTCTTTAGAAATTTTATTGATTTTTACACGTAACCCATCGTTTTCAGCATCGGTAATCTGAATCAGTTCATTTTTATTGGTCACCTCGATATCTACAATCCTGTTAAAGAAATGATAATACTGGTTCATTAACTTTGGCAAAGTGGCTATCCTGTTGCGCATCTGTGCCAAAAAGACATCGTGATGTAATGAGTAACCTGGTTCTGGGAGTTTTTTTAGTGCTTTTTCGAAAACGGCATCGTCATAGTTTGCGCAGAAATCTTTCACAATTTTATCAAACTCCTTTTCATCAATATTGGCGGTCCAACGGCTGCTTATTTCTCTTCCTTCCCATAAAAACCAATTGATATCTTTTATACCGCGTTCATACCCCTGCATCATAGGTAATAATGACGAAGATTGTGTGTAACGCTGTAAAAGACCATCAGATCTAAAAAATACCTGATCGCGATCTCTTGGTACCGGCGAATAAAGCGAACCATCTTTAGTTTTGGTTTCTTTCCAACGCCATTGGTCTTCATGCCTGTCCCAATCACCCAATAACACATCAAATGCCCTGGCTTTTACCCAAGCTGGTCCATCTAATCTATTATCGTTATCATCGGTTAGTTTTTTATCCATTTTCGGAGAACTGTCTGATTCTCCTGTGGGTTCTCTTTCTTCAAACAAACACAGGGTATTGGCAAAAACTGATTCAAATTCCCCAAGATTATCGTCAGGAGAAACCCAGCCAATAATCGGGTTGCTATGCGGGATACCGCCAGCCTTAGCAAGTTCGGGAACTACCAGTGCTGAAAACGGATGCTGCGCAGACATGTTATCCTTTATAATATCTTTGGCAAAAGTTTCGCGCAGTGCGGCAGGCAAAAGCACTTCAGGGTATTTCTCTACACTACGCAGTACATATTCTTTACCGTTTTTATCTTCTAATCGTAAAGAACGCGATTGATTGCCACCACCTCGCTGAGTTGCTTTTAAACCACCCATCATTTGAGAAACCCGTAACACAGGAACTTTTGTTCTTGCAGCATATTCCTTACGGTAGTTTTCGCCAAAAATAGTGCGGTGAAAATGGCCAACACTATCATATTCGGGCTTAATACGTACAAAAATACTATCCGCGGTAATTGGTTTATCTCTTTTCCTTACTTTTTGAGGGATGCTTTCGAACTTTTTAATGTAACTGTAAACTCTTTTAACGCTCGTATCCGAATAAACATAATATTCGTAACGCATATCATTGTTTTTCAACTGATCGGCAATCACATAGCCCTGCTGCATTTCGTGAAACAAAGAAGTTTTGCCTTCCTTATTTGGCGATACTTTTGATCCTGAACCACTAATAATCTGCAATTGTTTTCCTTTAATTAACTGAAGGCCGTGTTCATGCCCTGCAACATAAGTTACATTAGGATAATCGCCGAATACGCCGGTTACTGATTTAATCATATCCTTATAGGCCGGATGGTTTAAATCTTCAGGACTTAACAAAGTGGAACGGAGTAAGGGATATACCGAGCCCAAAACAGGCAAAGGGATATATAGATTTTTATTTAAAGATGTTAATGGAAAAAGATGGTTTCTTAAATTAAAATAACCGCCATGTGGCCCGTAACTCTGAAATGGATGGTGGGAAGCTAGTAGAATAACCTTGTCTTTGTTCTCTTCAAGTAACTGTTCCATTTTCACTAAAATCTCATCTTTGGTACGGCATTCGCATTCGCCGTTGGGGTTCGATTTATTGTATGGAAAGACCCACCATTCGCTATCGTAAGCAATAATGGTTAATTTATCAGTTAATTTAATGGCGACAGGATCAGGACATCCGTTTTCTGGTATTAATTTCAACAATGGATCGTTCTGAGCTTTAAGAAAGTCATCTTGTGCCTTGATTTTGGCTAAACCTTTGGGGCCAGATTTATCCCAATCGTGGTTGCCGGGAACAAAATAAACTGCAGCACCCATTTTACGCATAGGCTCGAACTGTGAACGCAGGATCCTCTTCGTTTCTTCCTCTTCTACACTACCCGGCAGCCCCATTCCGGTGGGGTAAATATTATCGCCCAGATATACCACGGTTGTTTTTTTAGGAAGTATTTGTTTGGCTGCGTTTTTTAAATCCTGCATCTGCGCTGGATTCATCTCGCCTGCATCGCCAAAAAGAATTACACGATATTTTACATCATCTTGCGCAAAGGCAATGAGGTTGATTAAAAATAAGATGGTAAAAAGGGTAAATCTTTTAATCATATTCCAGCGTTTGTATAAATATAGTTATTTTAAAATTTATTTTATTCTTGCGTGTTATCCAGTTAAGAATCTCTTATCGTTAAGCGTTACATCCTTAACTCCTTAATAGTAAACTAATACTTAAGAAGTTAAGGACATTAAGTTTTTATCATAATAAGTCGTCATTTCGAACGGAGTGCAACACAGTTGAGAAATTTATTATAGATCTCTCCATTTCGCTACGCTTCAGTCGAGATGACGATTAATTTATTGAAGGACGATCGCATTAAAACACTACTACCAAAACCTATTTTTTCAATTTAAACATCAAAATGTTCCCTGCCGATAAAGCACCGCCCTCATTAGAAATATAAAGGTTCTGATCTCGATCGAATGCGATACCTTCTGGTTGGTTAAAGAAATCTCCTTTTAGCGGATAGCTTGCTTTAATTTTGAAGTTTGCATCAGTAACGACCAATAGTTTATTCACTGATGAAAGCACATACCACTCGTTGGTTGATGGATTTTTAGCTAGAGCAGAAGGACGGAACTTAATTTTGGCTTCGCCAGATAAGTCAGCTATTTCTTGATGAGACAAAGCAAAGGTTCCGCTTGCAGTAAATTTACCATCAGCATATTTAAAGGCATAAATATCCGTCTGATCACTTTTATTTTTCTTAATTTCTTTAGTTAAAACATACACCTGGCCTGTTTTTTCGTCAGCAGCTAGTCCTTCGTATTCGGCTTTGGGAACCAGATCCTTAGTTTTAACCACATCAGCAACTTCAGGTTTATTGATCTCGCTAATGGGAAAGCTATGCAGTTCGCCATTACTTTTTAACACAATTACGGTGTTATTTAAGATAGCCAGATCTTCATAATCGCCTTTACCACCAAATTTGGTGAACTTCGATTCTTTATCGGTTAAACCCAAATGAAACAAATCGCCGTCTTCGTCCTGAATTGCAAATACTTCTTTAGGATCGCCATTATGAAATACAATTCCAGAAATTTCGAAGAGATTTTGTGGCATGTTATATTTTACCGGGTTTGCTAAATCGTAAGGAAGGTTTGATTTTTCTGCTCCGCTATTGGAAACAGTTTCTGTTGAATCGTTCTTTTTATCATCGCGATTACCATTTACGCATGAAATGCCCAAAAAGGCAACTGAAATTAGCAAGCTAGAGGCGAGGAAAGTTTTATTGTATTTCATAAGGTAAAATTTAATCTTTAATAACTGTTTTTATTTATCGGCCGTCATTCCCACGCAGGCGGGAATCGTAATGCAATAGGCTTAAGATTCCCACTCAAGTTGAATGACGACCGTACTAAGCCATAATTAATCTTTTTTTAACAATTGATAAATATCGCGTTGAGACTCGACAGGAGTCCTGCTACTTTTAACAGGAATATTGTTCATGTTTTCATCTATACAAACCGCCTGTACGTTATCTTGTTTTTGGATTTCGATAATAGCTATCATTTCCTGCTTAATCTGCTCATTATAAATCGGGAAGCAAACTTCAATTCTTCTATAAATATTCCGGTTCATCCAATCGGCAGAGCCGAGGTATACATCGTTCTTACCTAAATTGTGAAAAATAAAAACACGTCCGTGCTCTAAATAACGATCAACAATGCGGGTAACCTTAATATTTTCGCTCATTCCGTGCACACCTGGAATTAAGCGACAAATACTCCGGACAATCAGTTCGATCTTTACCCCTGCCTGCGAAGCCTCGTAAAGTTTATTGATCAATACTTTTTCTTCGAGATTATTCATTTTAATGGTAATACCCGATGGCTTACCCTGTTTGGCATGTTCAATTTCGCGATCTATCAAGTTAAGAAAAACCTGCTGTAAATTAAACTGTGCTACCAATAAATGGTTAAATTTAATCAGATCTGCAGAAGTAGGTTTAACCCTTTTGGCCAGAAAGATAAAAAGCAGCTCTACCTCACGAAGCATTTCTTTATTGGCCGTCATTAAAATATGATCGGTATAAAAAGCTGCTGTACTTTCGTTAAAGTTTCCGGTAGAAAACAAACCAGAATAACGCATGCGGTTACCTATCTGGCGTTTTACCAAGGCCACTTTGGCATGAACTTTTAAAGCGGTTACACTGTAAATAATATCAACACCAACCTCCTTCATTTTCTTGGCCCATTTGATGTTATTGGCCTCATCAAAACGGGCTTTAAGCTCTACCAAAACGGTAACTTTTTTACCATTTTTTGCCGCGCTGATTAAAGCATTAACAATTTTCGAATCGCTGGCTACACGATAAAGCGTAACATAGATTTCCCTTACATCTTCATCAATAGCCGCTTCGTTAAAAAACCGCAATACACTATCGTAACTCTGGTAAGGCGTATGTACTATAATATCGTTTTTATAAATGGCTTCGGTTAAAGATCCATCAATCAAATCGGTATTACAAAGTTTTGGCCAGTTTTGATTGGATAATTTTGGCGAATTAACCGGGAAACTCATAAAATCTTTCAGGTTATGGTATTGTCCACCTTCCATCCTATTGGCCTTTTTAAGGTTGAAAAGCTTTTTGAGCAATTCGAAAACGTTGGCCGGTATGCCAGGCTGGTGAAGAAAACGTGTAGCCAAACCAGAATCGCGTTTGAGCAACTGCTTCTCTAATTGTTCGGATAAACTGCCCGAATATTCGTCTTTCAGGTCAATTTCAGCATCCCTTGTAATCTTGAAACTATAACAGCCTGTAATTTCCCCTTCGGGAAAAATACGGTCTAAATGAAAACGAACGATATCATCCAGAAAAACAATAAAGGTTTCATCACCTGATTCTACCTTATAAAAACGGGGTAACTGGTTGGAAGGGATATTTAAAATAACAACTTCAGCATCTTCTTTCTTTTTTAGCGTAATCAGAAAGTAAAGTTCATTATTTGAAGGAAAGAAGTTGGTATCAGCATTAATGTAAACAGGCTGCAAAAAGGCCATTACCTGACCCAAAAAATATCGGGTTATATTTTTCTGAATTTCTACTGGGAATGGCTGCCCATAAATTACGTTTATCTTATTCTCTTTAAGCAAGGGAATAAGGTCTGATTTAAGTACCTTACCATAACGCTGCTGCTGTTCTGAAATAAGTTGATTAGCAGTATCCAGCAAATTATCGTCAATCTGGATATCGTTATCTTCCTTATTGCTCAATTTCTCTAAAGCGAGTAACACCGGCATCCTTACACGATAAAACTCGTCGAGGTTGGAAGAGAATATCGACAAAAACTTAATACGTTCTAAAAGTGGAACTGTACTTCGCTCGGCTTCCATTAAAATACGCTCGTTAAACTTTAACCAGCTTAAATCTCTATTAAAAAAAGAGGTTTCTACTATCTGTTCCATTAAAGTTTACCGTAAGCTGCATAAGCAATTACAAATGCCAATACTGCTGCAATTAAACCAAACATGAAAATATTGTAAGCCAGGCGGATCAGTTTATACTTTCTGCCTAAAACTACGCCTTGCGAGTACACATCAGTAATTAGAGTTCCATATAAAAAATCTTTATCATTCATCACTTTAATCATACCATCGGTATAACTGGGTAAGCTCATTTTATAAAAGTTACCAAAAAACAATAAGTTTACTTTTTTCTTATCCATATCTTCCTGCGTAAACTCTCCTTTTGGGATAGATGGACGGGTTGATAAAATGGAAACCACTACACAGGTTAAACTCACTATTAACAGAATAAATGTAGGGATAATCAGGTTGCCATGGTCTTCCAATCGCCTTAACAACAAACTCACGATCAAGGAAAGCATGATCGAATTTACGGTGATCAGGATGTGCGCTTTGTTATCGGCCATATCGCTCAAACGTTGGTTATTGGCAGAAGTGATCCTAAACATCGTTTCGATCCCTTTATCTGGCCTATCGTCTTTATCTTTTTTGTTTTTGTTCTGTATCACGTTAGGTGCGAAGTTTTTAGCTTCATCCAGCTCGATACTAATTTCCTCTTGTGTTGTTAATTTACTTTTCAGTTTACTGATATTTTTTTGTTTCTGATCGCTCAGCAGTAAACTGGCATAATCGGTATGATAGTGATGAGATTCCATAAACTGGATATCTTTTTTACGCCAATCAAGCTTACTGATATCTTTTTTATAGATGAGTTCATTTTCCTTATGCATTAATTTACCTTTTGCGCGGAAATCGGGCAAACCTAAATGGAACAGATCTGCATCGCAAAGGATTTTATCAATTTCATTTTTAGGGCTCTGAGGAATTTTAGTGGCCAATATTGCGCTTTTAACATGATCACGGATTTCCTGATTGACCTGATGTTTCGCTAAAAAATCATCAGCCAGTTCTGCTCCTTTTGCTTCGTGATTTAGTGCATCTTCAAAATATCCCGTATCGTGAAAATAGGCCGCAACGGTTACGGAGAAAAAATCCTGCTCATTAAGCTGGTAATGATTGGCAATTTGCTGTGCAGCATTTACCACTTCTTGCGTATGTTCGAGGTTATGATAAACCAGGCGAGGATCATTGTGGGTATGGAAGTAATCGCCAACGTGCTTTTCTACATCTTCCTGCAATTGTTTATAGTTCATGAGTGTATTCGGGGTTGCGGTAATTTATTATGACGAAGGAAATGCATTTCTTGAAAATGTTTAAAGCTGAAAACTGTATTATTTTTATGATTATAAAATTACGCTAATTTTTTAAAAACAACGCTGATCTCCCCTTAACAATAATAATGCCTTGTTTATTTTACAATTAGATTTAGAAATGTGAGGGTTTAGCACTATAATCTCATGCAATTGCACTAATTCTTGTTAAAAAAAGATAATAATCTGGTATAAATAGCACATTCATTAGCCCCATAAAGTTCTAATTTCACTTATTAGCTTATGGTTGAAATACCACCTAAACTTTTTACCTGAATAAATAATGAGAAGAAAAAACACACTTTGTTTTTTACTGTATATGACAATAGGTTTAAACAGCTTTGCGCAGAAAACGATAGAAATTACTACAAAAAGTAATGTACTGATCTTAGAAACAGATCGTGATAACACTTTATTATCGACTTATCTTGGCAAAAAACTAGACAATGCAGGCGAATACCCAGGCATACAGGCATTAGACAAATACAAGCCTGGCTCTGATGATCTTTTAAATAAACGTGAAGCTTATATTGCCTCTGGCTCGCTCAATTTATTAGAACCGGCATTAACCGTAACCCATGCCGATGGAAACAAATCTACCGTTTTAACATTTTCGGATGTAAAAACCGAACAACTTGATCAGAACAGAAAATTAACCAGTATTATCCTTAAAGATTTAAAATACAATTTTCAGGTTATTTTAAAATACCTGGCCTATTTTAATGAAAATGTAATTGAGCAATGGGCCGAAATTGAACATAAAGAAAAAGGTACAGTAGTACTAAACAAATATGCTTCAGCAAATCTTACCCTAAGTGGAAAAAAATTCTTCCTTAAAAACCAATATAGTGGAGCTACACGCGAAATGCGATCGGAAGAACAGCAATTGCTGCATGGCATAAAAACTATCGATTCTAAATTAGGAACCAGAACAAACCTGCTTCATTCTTCTTCGTTTATGGTTTCGATAGATCAGCCTGCAACTGAGGATATGGGCGAAGTAATTGCCGGATCGTTAGCATGGACAGGAAACTTTAAGCTGGATTTTGAAACTTTTGACGAATACTATCTCCGCGTAACTGCCGGGATTAATAATTTTTCGTCAAATTATACTTTAAAGGCTGGCGAAAATTTCGTTACCCCCCGCTTTATTTATACTTATTCATCAGCAGGAAAGGGTTTAGCCAGCAGAAATTTGCATGATTGGGCCAGAAACTATCAGATATTAGATGGAAAGGGAGAAAGATCTACCATATTAAACAATTGGGAAACTACTTATTTCGATTTTAATGATGAAAAATTAAACGAATTAACCAAGGATACCAAAAAATTAGGGGTTGATGTTTTTTTATTGGATGATGGCTGGTTTGGAAATAAATACCCACGCAATGGATCTACTTCTGGCCTGGGAGATTGGCAGTATAACAAACAAAAATTAAAAAATGGTATCAGTGCTTTGGGTAAAGAAGCCACAGCAAGCGGTGTAAAATTTGGTATCTGGATAGAACCTGAAATGGTTAATCCTAAAAGCGAACTATACGAAAACCATCCCGATTGGATTATCAGACAACCTGAAAGAAAAGAATATTATATGCGTAACCAGTTGGTGCTGGATTTAACCAACCCTAAGGTTCAGGATTTTATTTACAAAACCGTAGATGATATTTTTAAGGAAGTGCCGGAAGTTGCTTTCATTAAATGGGATTGTAACTCCTTAATATACAATGCAAACTCTCCTACCTTAAAAAATCAAGATCATTTTTATCTTGAATACATCAGGGGATTAAATAGCGTTTTAGAACGGATCAGGAAGAAATATCCTAAAACACCAATGATGCTGTGTGCTGGAGGTGGTTCGAGGGTAGATTATGCTGCGTTACAACATTTCACCGAATTCTGGCCTAGCGATAATACCAATCCCTATGACCGCATCTTTATTCAATGGGAATATTCATATTATTTCCCTTCAATTGCTGTAGATAACCACATTACCGATATGGGTAAACAACCCATTAAATTTAAAACAGATGTAGCCATGATGGGAAAACTCGGTTATGATGTACGTGTAAATGAGTTAAGTAAAAATGATTTGCTTTTTAGCCAAAATGCCGTTAAGACATACAATAGCTTTAAGGATATTATCTGGCATGGCCAGCAATACCGTTTACAGGATCCGTACGGGAATAAAATAGCTTCAATTGCTTATGTAAACGAAGAAAAAGACCAGGCTATCGTTTTTAATTATTATGTGGCCACCCTTTTCACCAATGGTGTAATATTACCGATTAAACTAAAAGGATTGAATCCCGCCAAAAAGTATAAAATAGAAGAAATTAATCTGTACCCTGGCACCAAATCGCCAATTGACAGTACTAAAGTTTACTCTGGCGACTTTTTAATGAAGGTAGGCTTTAACCCGGAAGCAAATGCTTACAGAACAAGTGTGGTTTTAAAGATACAGGCGATATAGACTGTTTAAAATTTAACTTCAAGATATTAAGGGCGGCTTTTCGCCTCCTTTTTTTAATTAAAAGTCGATTTCAACTCAGATGCAGTCATGTTGAGCCTGTCGAAACACCTTCAAGGGCATTTTTTAAACGGGCCCTTCAACAGGCTCTCCGTAGGAGTCCTTTGGACAGGATGACAAATCTATATTTATGACACAACCTCTTTTTTAAAATTAAATACTTTTTGTTCTTGCTTATTTACCGAAAAGGATGCAGGTTTAAACTGTCACCTGTTATTTTCCTGAAGAATTATTTCACTGCATAATCAAATGCCTTAAATTTTTGAAAAACATTTGCTGCACAGCCAAGCAAACCGGCCTTGTTGCCCAACTTGGCAGCAACCACCAACTCATTACCGGGTGCAATAGGTACAGCTAAAGTTTTTATCCTTCTTTCTACCTCCCGAACATAGAAAGCGCCAGACTCGCTTATACCTCCACCAATTACGATCTTTTGCGGACTAAATATATTTATAAAACTAATAATGCCAGTAGCCAGATAGTCGAAATGCGATTCCATAGCTTCAACTGCATATTCTTCTCTAGCCAGGTATTTTTCGACCATATATTTACCATCAATCTCCTCTGGTGGATTAGGGTGAATAGACTGATAATGGTTAAGCAGGGCCGATACTGAGGCGTAAGCTTCTAAACAACCGCGACCTCCGCAGGCACAGGCAACCCCTTTGTGTTGTACAACGATGTGTCCTAACTCCGTACCTCTATTTCTAAATCCTCCGTAAAGCTTGTTATCAATCATCACAGCACCACCTATTCCCGTGCCAACGGTAAGAAAAACCACGTCGCTACAATCTTTGGCCGCACCATAAGTCATTTCTCCTAGCCCCATTAAATTGGCATCATTATCCATTACGATATTATAACGTGTTACATCTTGCAGGATTTCACCTAAAGCCAATTGTTTAAAGCCAGGTAAATTATCGGCACCGGCAATAATCTTGTTGTTGTAAATAATCCCTGGAAAACCAATACCGACCCCGAGAATAGGCTTTTTAATTTTTTTAGCACAGGTATGGATCGCTTCTACAATAAGCGCAATAATTGCACCCTGAGTTTTCGCATTTTTTAGCGATACAATAATGGAATATAAAATTTCGCCATTCTGGTTTACTACTCCACATTTGAGTGCGGACCCACCAACATCAATTCCGATAGCATACGATTGTTCCATGTTGAAGTTATTTAAAGTAATCATATACCGAACCTAGTTTAAATCTCATTTGCATTGCTTTATTGGACCTATTTTTCAATATCATTTTATTATTCGAATCTAATATAGGCTAAAAATAGAATTCGATAATCCTCTACCGTTATATTTCAGCCAAAAACCTTTCAATATTAATTAAAAAAGAAAATAAATATTTAACAGTTATCATTTTTAAGCAAGGCAGCCATAAAAATAATGCTTTTAAGCGTGAGGGATAGTAGCGCAAAGCCCACAGCGTTGGACTTGCAGCGAATAGCCCGACCCTTGCGCAGCTTGGGGCACGCCCCAAAAATCAACAATCAAATTTAAACTATGAAGCAATACACATAAACACTTTAATATCTTAGTTGGTTAAAGAAACCTTCTTAAATACATTTTTTGGTACTGTTCCTGTCCAAGATCCAGGCAGTTTCGTCACCCCAAAAATTTTAGCCAATACTACCCCAGTATTTTTATTGCTGTTAAAAGAAGTAATTAGGCCACTTTTTTTAATCTGCGGGCCAGTAATGCCCCAAGGCACCTGCATTTCTGCCATTGAGACACCGCCATGACCTTTATTTATACCTCCGTGATCGGTAATCAGTAAAAAGTGGGTGTCTTTGTAAATACCAGCAGTCTTTAATTTCTCAAGTAAAGCACCTATTGCAACATCTGCCTGCTCTATAGCTGTAATATATTCGGGTGTCATCCAGCCAAAACCATGGCCAGCATGATCAGTATGTACGCTATATAAAAAGGTAAGTGTAGGATTCAGTTTGTTTTTTACCATGAAATCGTAAGCTTTCTGGTAGTTATCTTTATATTGATCTTTTTCTTCAAAAGATACCTCATCCAGGTATTTTTGATTAATCGGATTAATCAGTTCTTTCCAGTTATAGTAATAACTGGTTTTAACATTTGGTACAGCTTCTTTCAACACTTTAAATATCGATGGATAGTAGCCATCCTGATCTATTTCTACAGACTGTAGGGCGTGCTTTTGTAATGTCCAGTCGTTAGCCGTAATGCCATGTTCTTCTGGTCCGGAACCCGTCATATGGCTGGTCCAGTTTGGTAGTGTAACAGAAGGCATTACAGGCCTGGTGGTTAAAGAAAGTACACCGTCAGCAAATAGCTTATCCAAGTTTGGGTGTTTTGCTGTTTTAAATCCTTCGGCACTTAAACCATCAAGGCCAATAATTAAAACGTGTACAGCTTTACGCTGAGCCATGACTGAAAAAGACAGCAGGGATAACACCATCATGTTAAAAAAAACTTTTCTCATAAATAAATCGCTTGGTATAAAGTTCAAACTAAAATAAAAGCACATAATTACTAAACAATTGTTTAACTAAATTAAACATTAAGTAAAATAATTGTTACATATCCTATCGATGAATTTACTTGAAATTATGAGAACCAGCTTTTTTTAATTTTCAATGAATTACAAATATCTTTTTCTCCAAACCTGCATCATGTATACATTTATTTCCCATTGATCGGCAACTGGAAGGTTGGTAAACGGAATGGTTGGCATATAACTGGGCGGCCCAAATTCGGTTAACATGGTCAGGATTTCACCTTGTTGCTTTTTTATGGCAACTACTTTATCCCACCAGGCAAAATGAGCTTCAACTGCTTGCTTCCATTCCGGAGCTCTCGGATCGCTTACTTGTGGCCCTTCTGCATGGCCAACCCTGGAGTGAACATGATCGGTACGTGAAATGGCAAGTGCCACAGTTTCTGATTGATCTTCGAGTAAACTTTCGCTCACATTGCACCAATGTGAAATATCGAGGGTTAGCCTTAAATCGGGGTTTTCCGCTAAATATTGTAATGATGCAGGAGCTGAATAAAGCATACGCGACCGATGGGTTTCATGATAAATTGGAACGCCTGTTTCTTTAGCATACTGAACAGTAAAATCAATGAATTTTTTGTTGTCTTGGTATTGAAAAAAATCCTTCCCGGAGTGAACATTTATATACAAAGGTTTTTGATATCGATGTTCAATAGCTTCTTTAAGTACCTTTTTAAAAGTTGCAAAGTGTGGTACCGGAAGGGCTTCATCTCCGCGGCAAAGAAAACCAACGTCTAATTGATATTTTTTTAACGCTTTAAATAACTCTTCAGCAATTTCTGGCGACCATAGGATTTCTATTCCATCATAACCTGAATCTTTTGCTTTTTTGCAAAAATCGGTTACTGAGCCATTAAAGCCCCAATAAGGCGCCATAATTTTTAGTGCGAAACCATTTGTCCATTTTTCAGATCTGGAAGAAGTTGTACTGTATGTTTCCATTGGTGTTAAAAAGAAAGTAGATGTGAGTGCTAGGCTACCGCCAATAAAATCGCGTCGGTTATATTTCATATGATATAAATATTACGGATTCAAGTTACACATTTTTAGTTTTTAAAGAATTTAGTTGATATTAAAAGGTGATTTCATTTATAAATTAATGGAATAAAAATCCAAAATACTGTTAGCGGTACAAAAAAGCCCTTCAGTATGCGCTGCAGGGCTGTGTTAATAACAGGATGTTTCCAATGATTTCTAGTCTAGCTCGCTTAATTAAGAACTTAAAAATACCTGTTATCGAATCTGATAAACTACTTGATGGGCTTCCCATTGTGCAGGTGCTTCGAGTTTACGCGCTAATTTATTAAGTATTCCTGCAGGTACAATAGCAGATCTATTCTTATTCTGAAGATGCAAATGTTGGTAAGGCACTTCAATATAAACAACACTTACTTTTGCCTTATAAATACTAAACAGATCAATTAATTGCATGCGCATCTGGCTCGTCGTATTAGTCGCATTCCAAACAAATGGTTGCTGTTTTCGCAAATAGACTCTAGCTTGCTCTTTTGCTTCTTGTATTACCCTTCCATTGCCGGCCTTATCCGTTGGAGATATTCCCTTTTCCTTACGGATGCTATCTAAAGATATTATCGGCCAATCTGAATAATGTGCTTTAATATAGGTGTCTTTTCCAGCACCTGGCAAACCACTCATCAAAATAACTTCTGTTACTGGTTCATCAAATGGGATGTAATCTAAATAAGCATCTTCATGCTGCATAAAATACATTTTTGCAGCATCTGATTTAAATTGATAAGGATTTCCCCAACATTCATTTTCCTTACAAAATTCTTCAAAACATGCTATACGATATAACATCTCTTCCTGATCATCACAAATACGTCCAAACATATCTGCTTTTGCCAATAAACATAGCCACTGCAAATTAACTTCCATGCTTGCTTTAACTAAAACTTTAACAGGATCAGCTTTTTCGAATAACCAAATGGGCAAACCATGATGCCTGACCAACCCTACAATTTGTTCACGAATGGCAAAAGGCGCTGGTTCATCCTGATATAGTAATTGTCTTGCAAATTGAGCTCCTTTACGCGCATGTCCTTTTGAGGTAATGCTTCCATCTGTTTCAAAAACAGTTGTACTGTGTTTTTCAACATCATGCAATAAAGCAGCTGCCCATAAAATTTCCTGGTCTTGTTCAGATAAATCTTTAAAAGCAGGTTCATTTTGTAAGGCTGTTAAAACCATTTGCGTATGTATGGCCACATTGCCTTCTGCATGATAGCGTGTGTCTTGTTCAACATCTCCCATACGTTTTACCCAGTCAAAGCGAATTTCAAGATCTGCCCATTGCTTATTTTCACTAAAGGTCCACATGTTTCCCTCCTTCATTTATTAGTGATGCACGTTTCCAGCTTCTTGTCCAATGCTCATCAGTTTTAACATGCCCCTTACGTACGTATTTGAACACATTTTGAGCGAAATTATCAACGGTATACCCATCGGCATTCCTGCTAACGATTCCCTCCATAGTGACCTGGATTTTATCGTAAACATCATAAGTATCAAATTTCCCTGGATCCTTCACCAACTCAAGTATTTCTTTTTCGAATTGCAGTTGATTTTCTGGTTTTTGTTCTATTTTAATTACAGGAACAGTTGGCAGATCTAACATATTTGCATAAAACGCTGTTTCTTCCCAGCTTAACCAATGGCCGCATTCGCGGATACCGAATACATAAAAATGATGTTCGAGCTTACGGTATTCAATAGAATGGATAGCGTATAAATTTTCCACGAAGATCTCCAAGTCTCCTAAATCATGTTTCGCAAGTTGCCAAAAACGCCTAAGACTTTCTGTCCATGGGGATGTTGTTGGTGCCGCATGCGAGCGGGCAAACACACCGTATTTAGATAGGCAATTATTCTCGCCATCGAGTTTTTCGGTGTGTATAAGTGTCGGAATTTTTTGTAAATATCCCCAATAGTCGTGCTGTATTCTGTCATCGCTAGTTGTTCCAGGCGAAAACGGGTAGTGATAAGTACGACCATATTTTTGTGAAATAGCCATATTATAATAAGTAAAATAAAAGATAAATAGTAATTACTCCCTCCCCGGGTGGGAAAGGTCATTCAACATTTATATGCAAATGATATTACATGACACAAGACTTGATAGTTCGTTTAGCAACAAAAGTAATGAAACTAATTTAATTTCTTCAATTAACGGAATGTTATTTAAGAAGTTAACAAAAAAAATCCATTTTTCTTTAAAGGAAAATGGATTTATGTTTTTGCGGTATTCAAGCTTACCTGTAAGAAGAATAAAGAAGTTTAGACGTACCTAAAACAGTTTAAATCCAACAGATAGATTAAATAAACCGCTTTTTTCACCTAGTCCTTTATTAATTTTTGTAAGGCCCCTGCTGTATCTGGCATCAATACTGATATTGCCAATATCTACCCCAGCATTGATCACTCCACCGAAATTAAGCTTTTTATAATCAAAGCCAACTGGCCCTTTTGCTTCGTTAAGGGTATAATTAACATCGAGCCCAGCAGAAACCCTGAAATTTAAGGCTTCGGTATCAATCAGCTTATAACCCACCATAAGGGGCAAATTAAGTTGATTAAATTTTGGTGTATAAGTGTTAGCAGCATAAACATATGAACTCTTAAAGCTAACATAGTTCAACTCTGGTTGAAAATATAATGATGTACCAACCCGTGCAAATACCCCAAAATTATAACCTACCTTTCCCTTTTTATCTGTAATGGCCTTTAAACTTGTTGGCAATGTTCCATAGTTTACACCAGCTTTTACACCAAATACCAGATCAGAATCTTGTGCTTTTACCACTCCAGCGGTAATTACCATAACAGCAACTAATAAATAAAACTTGTTCATTTTCATACTTTTTGTTTTTTAAATAATTGAATATTTATTGTGTTTTTGAAAGTATGACAACAACATTTGGATTTACCCCTACGCCATTAAAAAATATGAATTGAACTTGTAGTGAAAAATATCTTAACGGTTAAATAATAGTCTTAATTAAACAGTTAAGACCTTTTAGAATTGCAAAATTTATTTTTGGATTTGAAAAAAATCGAATACAACATTTGGTGGTTTTAACGAAAACAAGCAACTTTTTGCCTTAATAATTGCATAATCTATCTTCACAGATCAAAGATATGGGCACCTCTCACCTAATAACGATGTTCTAAAAGAACTTATAGACGGAAACATTACCACATATTCTACCGACTTCTCGTTAATGGGCAAAAAAGTTACACAGGCAGCGCTAAAAAAAAAGAAAAAATCCTGTTTTTACGTCATCGTGTTAAATTTAACCCTTAATCCTGAATCAATAACCTGAAAATCCTTAACATTATTTTCAATTAACCTTATAATTCTTAATAATTTCTTAATTCTAACTGACAAAATCCCTAATCGGGTTAAGGCATCTTTGTGGGAAATTCACAGGGCATAGAACAATCGTTTGTTTCTGTGAATAATCCAAAAATCATAACCAATCATTCATGAAACAAAACTACAAAAAGACCTCCTTGTCTTTGATTGGCAGATGGCAATATCTTGTTGCAATGCTGCTTTTCTTTTCATTAAACATCCATGCTCAGGGCAGTAAAACAATAACGGGTAAAGTTATTGATGAGACTAATCAACCATTACCAGGCGTAACAGTTAAAATAAAAGGCAGCAATTTAGGAACATCAACCGATACAAATGGCATTTATACCATTCAGGCAAAACCATCTGATATACTAACATTTTCACTACTTGGAAGTTTAACCAAAGAAATTCCGGTTAATAACCAGGCTAAAATAAATATAACCCTTGTTTCGGATAATCAAAACCTGAAAGATGTTGTGGTTATTGGTTATGGTACAGCTAATAAAAAAGATTTAACAGGTGCAGTCACTTCTGTAAAGTCAGAAGAATTTAATCAGGGCGTTTTGGTTAACCCAGCACAACTTTTACAAGGTAAAGTTGCTGGTCTCAATGTTACTAAAAGTGGCGATCCGAATGCTAAACCATCTACTATTTTACGTGGTCCATCTACTTTACGTGAAGGTGCTGCGCAAGAGCCGTTTTACGTTATCGACGGTGTTCCTGGAGCTTCAATTGATTTATTAGCTCCGGCTGATATAGAGAATATCGACATTTTAAAAGATGCATCTTCAACTGCCATTTATGGTTCAAGGGCCGCAAACGGCGTAATCATTGTCACCACAAAACGTTCTAAAAGCGGCCAATCTCGCCTAAATTATAGCGGTTATGCTGCCGTAGAGAAAGTTTCTAAAAAATATGATATGCTTTCAGCTCCTGAGTTGAGACAATACCTTGCAGATAATAAGCAAACTTTAAACCCGGTAGATGATGATGGTTCGGATACAAACTGGCAATCACTTTTGGAAAGAACAGGTTATTCTCAAAATCACAATCTTTCTTACGGTGGCGCTGGTCAAACGTCAGATTATGGTGCAAGTGTGAATTACCTCGATAATAAAGGTATTCTTAAAAATACATCGCTAAAAAGAACAATTGTACGTGCTTTCCTTAACGAAAAGTTTTTTAATGATAGGCTTAAACTGGGTTTAACCATAACCAATAGCAATTCAAAAAGTTCTGATGTATATCAATCACAAGCGCTTCCCAATATGCTTTTCTATTTGCCAACAGTAAATCCTTTTAATACAGATGGCACATATAAAGAAAACTACAACCGCACCGGGAGTGGAACAAGAAATCCATTATCAATTGTTGATAATAATGTTATCGATAATCTGAATAATAAAACGTTGATTAATGGTATGGCTCAGGTAAATATCATTGATGGGTTGAGGTTTACAGCCAGCGTTTCTTCTCAGAGAGACCAGAATAACTACAGCACTTATTTAAACAGTCAATCGGGATTAGCAAGAGGCGTAAACGGACAAGCGCAAAAAATTGATGTTCTAAACAAAAGCCAGGTTTTAGAGGGCTACTTTAACTATGATAAAACTTTTGGAAAACATAGTTTAAAATTGCTAGGTGGTTATTCATGGCAAGAAGATAGAACGAATGATGGTTTTGGCGTAACTACACAAAATTTTTCAAATGATAATTTAGGTTATAACAACCTGTTTTTGTCTAATCCAAGTTTACTCTCTCAAATAGCCTTTAATAATGCGCCAATATCTACTTTAAGGCTAATTTCATATTACGGCAGGGTTCAGTACAATTACAATGAGAAATATTTATTCCAGGCATCGTTAAGAAACGATGGTTCTTCAGCTTTCGGAAAAAATAATCGATGGGGTTTATTCCCGGCTATTTCTGCTGGATGGAGAATTATTGGTGAAGACTTTATGCAGTCGGTTCCGGTTATTAGTGATTTAAAACTTCGTGCTGGTTACGGCGTATCTGGTAACAGTTTAGGTTTTGATGCCTTCTCTTCGTTATTGATTTATGGAACACTTTCTGGAAGTAATAAATTTTTAAACAACGGCTCTATCAGTAATGCGATTGGCCCAGTTAGAAACGAAAACCCAGATTTAAAGTGGGAAAGTACAGCAACAACCAACATCGGTTTAGATTTTGGTTTATTTAAAAACAGGATTACGGGTTCGTTAGATTTTTACGTCAAACAAACTTCAGATTTGATTTACGACCGTTACGAAGTTTCTACAACACAGTTTTTCTTACCAACCATTACAGCCAACGTTGGTAAAATAAAAAATACAGGTGTGGAGTTTTCATTAAACGCTACAGTTTTCCAAACAGATAGTTTCAGATGGACAACGTCCCCAAATATTGCGCACAATAAAAACGTAGTAGAAACATTATCTGATGATTTCTATAAAATTGCAGCCATTCAAACGGCTCAGCTTGGTGGCAAAGGTCAGTCAGGCAATTTCAGTCAGCTAGTTCAGCCAGGTTATGCATTGGGTACTTTTAATCTTTGGAATTATGCTGGTAAAAATGCTGCAGGTGTAAGTACATACATCAATGCTGCTGGTCAAACTATTGCTACACAGCCTTTAACCACTGATGCGAAAATTGCTGGTAACGCCCAGCCTAAATTAATTTACGGATGGGGAAATAGTTTCAGCTATAAAAACTGGGATTTTAATTTTTTAGTTAGAGGAGTTTTGGGTAACAAGATTTTGAATGCTACAAAGGCATCTTTAAATAATCCTGCCGATGCAAAACTTCAAAACATTCCAACATTTACCTTGGGCGAATCTTTCAATGATATTAATGCTTATCTGATTTCAGACCGTTTCCTTGAAAGTGGCTCATACATGCGCATGGATAACGCTACGTTTGGCTATACGCTAAAACCTAAAACACCAGCTATCAAAAACATTAGATTATATGTTACAGCAAATAACCTTTTTGTAATCACAAAGTATAGCGGTTTAGACCCAGAAATCAACATCGGTGGATTAACGCCAGGAATTGATAACAATAATTATTATCCAAAAACAAGAACCTTCAGTTTCGGTGCAAGTGCATCATTTTAAAAAAATAACGATGAAAAAGATTATAATCCTATTTAATATCCTTGCTTGCCTGATGGTATTAGCATCATGCAGCAAGTTAGATGTCGATGTAGAATCGCAATACGTTAAAGATAATTTTCCTTTTACCAATTCAGATTACGCGGCACTTTTTGGCACCATGTATTCTAACCTTTCTTCTCAATATGGCGTTCCATATTGGAGAATGCAAGAGCTTTCTACAGATGCAGCAATTATTCCGGCACGCGATGGAAACTTTGATGATGGCGGTCAGTACCGCCAGCTTCATTACCATACCTGGACAATTGATCATCCGAATGTGAGAGATATCTGGCAGTGGGGATTTGGCGGTATCAATAACTGCAACCGTTTAATCAACCTGACTAATGAATCATCAGTTTCCGCTACGCAGAAAAGCAGCAGTTTAGCTGAAGTAAAAGCAATGAGGGCCTTATATTATTACTTTATGATGGATTTATATGGTAATGTGCCGATTATCGATACTTTCCCGGTAAGTTCGCTTCCTGGAAACCAAACCAGAGATAAAGTATTTGAATTTATTGAGAAAGAACTTTTAGCCGTTATTCCGCAATTACCAATAAAAGATAATAACAACCGCGTATTGGTTTATGGCCGACCAACCCAGGCAATGGCTTATGCTTTATTAGAAAAAATGTATCTTAATGCAGAGGTATATACTGGCAAACCGAGATATGCAGATGCCGTAATTATGGCTGATAATATCCTGAAAAACACCAACTACGCTTTGGATAACAAATATTCAGATATTTTTGATGTAAACAATGGCCCTCAGATTAATGAAACTATATTTGCTATTCCTTACGATCAGCAGATTCCAGGCAACCAGATGACAAGATTTGGTTTTTATCCTGCACTAGCAGCAGCATATGGCATTAATGTGGGTTTTAGTATTGCAATGAGCACAACGCCAGAATATTATAACCGTTTTAATTTAAACAATGATATCCGTAACAGTTTCTGGTTAATTGGCAAACAATATGCGCCAGATGCTAATCGCAAACCTGATTTAACTAAACCTGTTTTTGTTGCAGGAACAACTACACAAATCGAAATTACACCAGATTTAATTCTGAAACCAGGTAAGCCGATGGATTTGGGTAATACTGTTGCAGATCAGGCAAAAGGTGTTCGTTCAGTGAAATACTGGCCAGACATAAACGCAATTCAGGCGACACGTTTAAATGGCAACGATATGCCCCTATTCCGTTTGGCAGATGTAATGCTCATGAAAGCAGAAGCGATATTAAGAGGAGCAACTGCTACTACAGTTAATGGCGAGTTACAAACACCACTGGTACTTGTAAATAAAATAAGAGCCCGTGCTGGTGCTAGTTTAGCCAGTTCGGTAGATTTGAGCACTTTACTTGATGAAAGAGCACGTGAATTTAGCTGGGAAGCATGGAGAAGAAACGATTTAATCCGTTTTGGACAATTTGAAACTGAATATCCGCTACCAAATGATGTATTGACAATGAATAAGGATGTAACCAGAAGAATTTATCCTATTCCTGCTAATGAGTTAAAATTAAATACAAATTTAAAGCAGAACCCTGGTTATCCTCAATAATATAAGCTAAAAATATGAAACTCATTACCTGTTTAAGTCTGTTGCTAGCTCTGCCGGCAATAGACTTAAATTCTAAAAAACCAGATCTACCTATAAATCAAATTCAGGTTATAGGTTCCCATAACAGCTACAAACAAGCCATCGATCCGGCATTATTTAGCATATTCAAGAAAACGGATTCAGTATCTGCCAGTAAGATTGATTATGAGCATATTCCTCTACCAGCGCAGTTGAATTTGGGCTTAAGAAACCTGGAGATCGATGTTTATGCTGATTCTGCTGGTGGTCGTTATGCGCATCCAAAAGGTTTAGATTGGGCGAAAGATCAGCCTGCTTTTGATGCTTCAGGAGAAATGAAAAAACCTGGTTTTAAGGTTTTACACATCCCCGAACTTGATTTTAGAAGTTCTGTACCAACTTTTGCAGGGGCTTTAAAAGTGTTGCGTACCTGGTCAGAAACACATGCAGATCATACACCGGTTTTTATTACGCTTGAGGCTAAAGATGATTCGATAAAAAGACCTGGATTCACATCACCAGAATTATTTACGCCAAAGGTTTTTGATGAATTGGATAAAGTGATCTTAGAGAATTTAGGTAAAGAACATATCATTCTTCCTGATGAAGTAAGAGGTAAATACAGTTCGCTTCAAGATGCAGCACTTCATCAGAATTGGCCAAAATTGAGCCAGACGAAAGGCAAATTTATTTTTGTGCTTGATGCTATCGGCAAAAAAAGAGCGGTTTATATTCTAAATCATCCATCACTAAAAGGTCGTGTAATGTTCACGAATTCAGACCCGGGTACACCCGAAGCTGCTTTTATGATTAGAAATAATCCGAAAGACAAACAGATCCCCGAAATGGTAAAAAAAGGTTACATCATTAGAACCAGGGCCGATAACGATACTCAACAGGCCCGTAAAAACGACAAGGGTGATTTCGATGCAGCTTGTAATTCTGGCGCACAGGTTATCACAACAGATTATTATCTAAAAAGTACACATTTTAACTCCGATTACGCTGTCAGCTTTGCTGGTGGCAAATACTACAGAGCTAATCCCTTATTTAAAAGCAAATAGAATATGAATAGAAGGTCATTATTAAAAGGTGGATTGTTGGCAGGTTTAGCTATTCCATTTACAGGTATAAGTGATGTTATCGCTAAACCTATTGGCGGTTCAAAGAAAGCTAAAAACATCATTATGATGGTAAGTGATGGTATGAGCATCGGAACGCTGAATATGGCTGATTTATATTCAAACCGCATACTTGGCCGAAGCAGTAAATGGTTAGGGCTTTACAGAGATAACAAAGCGGTAAGAGCACTGATGGACACCGCTTCGGCAAGCTCATTGGTTACCGATTCTGCCGCGGCAAGTTCATCGTGGGGAGGCGGTATCCGTGTTAGAAATGGTTCATTAAACGTAGGAATGAATGGTGAAAAACCTCAGCCAATTCTTCAAAAATTTAAAGAAAAAGGTAAAAAAGTGGGTTGCGTAACCACGGTGCCGATTACACATGCAACGCCGGCAGGATTTTGTGTAAATATTGATAACCGTGGCGGACAGGATCTTATTGCAGAAATGTATTTAGGCCTGAAATTCGATGTGATGATGGGTGGCGGGCATAAATATTTCGGGGAGAAACGGCAGGGTGGAAACCTGATTCCAAAATATTTAACCCAAGGTTATAAAGTAGCTGAAAATAGAGACGAAATGCTGGCTTTGAATAGGTATAATCCAGTTTTAGGTTTATTTGCAGAGGATGGAATGCCTTACGAGGTCGACAGACTGCATGATCAGGAACTCATAAAATCAACGCCGACGCTGGCAGAGATGACCATGAAAGCAATCGAACTGATGAAAGATCATAAAGATGGTTTTGCATTACAGGTTGAAGGCGGTAAAGTGGATTGGGCTGCGCATTCGAATGACCTAAGCGGTTTAATTTTCGATCAGCTTGCTTTTGATGAAGCTGTTGGAAAAGCACTGGAATTTGCCGAAAAAGACGGAGAAACATTGGTTATCATTACCACAGATCATGGTAATTCTAACCCCGGTTTGTTCTATGCTGATGAAGCCAACAAAAAGTTCGATAGCCTTCAAAATTTTAAACACAGCAATACCTGGCTTTTAGCGCAGTTAAATCAATCGTTCAGTGAACAAAAAATAATTGATTTGATAAAAGAAAATCAAGGTTTCGAAATGAAATCGGAAGACGTAAAATCTTTATTAGTGCATTTCAAGGATATTGTTCCAGGTCAGCTCTATAACGAATCGAACCTACCATTTTACGAGTATGGCAAAATATTGGGCAAATATACCGATGTGCAATGGGCTGGTATGAACCATACCGGTGACTACGTGGAACTAACCATGTTTGGCCCAGGTTCAGAAAACTTAAAGCCTTTCATTAAAAACTACGAGCTGCATAATTTTATGTTAAAGGCGGCTGAAATGCCAGAATCATTTTTAGTTAAGACATAAATAATTTCAAACAGCAATGCAGGTACTTTTTTTAAAAAAAATGAAAAATGAAAGTAAAGTGTAAAACAAGAATTCCGATTATATGTATCGCTATACTTTTGAATGTAAGTGTTGTAAAAGCTCAACAAAATACAGCTAAACCTGTTTTACCCTCACATGGATTTTGGTTAAAAGGCGACTTGCATGTGCATTCACGGCATAGCACAGAATCATCGAATAATTCGATAGCAAAAATTATTAATTTTTCTAAATCTGTTAAAATGGATTATGTGTGTATTACAGATCACGATAATCATGTAGATGGTGATGTGGAACACCATACCTGGGCAGATCCAGAATTTAAATCAGACTCGCTCCTATTGTTATATGGTGCAGAATGGACGACAACCAGAGGGCATGGAAATGTATTTTCTGATAAACCCTATCATCATAAGCACTTATTTGATATTCGCGACGGACGTGATGTTAATATTGGCAAAGTGAAGAAATCTCTTAATATTCACTTATCTGCCAACCATCCAAGCGGAAAAGACAATTTTGGTTTTTCTTATGATTTGGTTCAATCGATTGAAGTTTGGAATTCGTCAGTTTGGCCAAAAAATGCAAATGCAATTATGATTTGGGATGATATGCTTTCATCAGGAAGGATGATGACGGGAAGAGGAGGAAGTGATGCGCATCACGGAGTACCTACAGGATCTGAAAAACCAAGTGCAAACACCTACCAAGCTGAATATAATTATATTGGTACGCCAACAACATGGGTTTTTGCAAAGGAAAAAAGTTTAACTGCAATTGTTGATGCGCTAACCCATGGAAAGGTTTCAGTGAGTTCAAACCCCTTTGCGCCAAGGATAGAATTTTATGCTGATGCAAATAAAGATGGTAAATTTGAAATGATGATGGGCGATAATGCAATTTCTAAAGGTAAACCAGTGAAATTTTTGGTTCAGTTAAGTGGTAATACTTTGCCAGATGTAGATTACACCATTACCATCATTAAAAACGGAAAGAAATTAAATAGTTACCATGCTAAAGGCGAAATGCCCATGGTTCAATTTGAAGATGCACCAGAAACAAAAGGCAGAACCTATTATCGGGTAACTGTTGAAGGAATAAATACACCTTATCCACAAGTGCCTAAATCTATGGCTTTAAGTGAAAATAAGGTTGCTTTATCAAATCCGATTTATTTCAACTTCGACCCAAAATTTTAGATTTTCTTCAAAATCATTAAAAAAGGTAATATAAAATCTGTCAAAAGCAGGGATTTTTCAATCCCTGCTTTTTATTTTCCAATAGGGAATATTAGACTAGCTTGATCTAATCTCCTGTTTCAATCGGATAGTGATGGTCGAGATCCAAAATCGAACTCACACTTTGATAAATTTTCATTTCCGATCGGCATTGCGCTACATTCAAAAGAATGAGATGGCTCCTTAAAAACAGTGTTTAATAAGCACAGTATTTTGTATACACTATTGTACAGGCATTTGATTGATTTATAAAAAGAATAAAAGGCAAATTTATTAACTAGCCAAAGGTTTCCGGAGCTCTACAAGATTAACTTCCGAACCAGCCAGACAAGATCATAACCAATTCTGTCTATTCTATCCCCTACTTTGTCTACTTCAACTACGCTGTCATAGTTCTCCAGCCATTACCACAATACCTTTACTGCATAAAACAAAAACAGTTTCATCGCAGAACAATAAACAATTTAAAATAACAAAAAATGGAAAATTCAAACAACAGTACATCCAAAGTGGTGTACACAGGAACAACAACAACTACTGGTGGCCGCCAAGGCGCTTCTAAAAGTTCAGATGGTCGCCTAGACATTACCCTTACCCCTCCAGGAGGAAGAGGCGAAGGCACTAACCCTGAGCAATTATTTGCAGCAGGTTGGTCAGCTTGTTTTTTAGGTGCCATGGGTAAATCAGCAGCAATCAAAAACATTAAACTTCCGGCCGACTCACGTATTGATGCAGAGGTAGATCTGGTACTATCAGATACCGAAGGATATTCATTACAGGTTCGCTTAAACATCAGTCTCCCAGGTATCGATCGTGAAGATGCGCTAGCCATTGCAGAACACGCACATACTTTGTGTCCTTATTCAAAAGCGATTAAGGGCAATATCAAAGTTGAGACTATAATTCTATAAAAAAACAGGGCAATCAGGGAGTGACCAGTTGAATAAAGACCTAAGCTATTTTTTAATCAGCCAATGCACTTTAATAATGTACTCAGATTGACCGCAGGCCAGCATCACCTGTACATGAGCTTAGGGTAGGTAATGAACAAGCTTTTCATCAGGAAAAACACCTGTCAGAATAATAAAAAATTAAAACATAATTAAAGAGAACAACAAAATGAAAACGAATTTCAGCATACTTGCAATAGCAGTAGTACTAAGCCTATCTGCATTTTTTTTACCAGACACTGCCTTTGCACAACAAGGTATCTCACGCATACCGTTACAGCGGCACGACCTCAGCATTCCTGGCTGGGAAGCCGTACAAGTGAGAATAGATTTCGACAAAGGGGCAGCTTTCGGTATGCATACCCATCCTGGCGAAGAAGTTATTTATGTACTAAAAGGCACATTTATTTATGAAGTTGAGGGAAAGGGACAAGTAAAACTTAAAGCAGGTGATACACTCTTTATTCCTGCCGGTGTGGCTCATGCTGCAAAAAATATCGGAAAAAATAAGGCAATTGAACTCGCAACATATATTGTTGAAAAAGGAAAACCCATTTTGGTAAAACAATAAGCATACAAATCGCATCAGTTAGTTTAAGCGCAGTCATCTAAGATTTCGAACAATGCTTGAAGAGATTTTAACAAAAAAATATTGTAACTATTTGATTACATATATTTTGTTTATATATTAGATTTATCTGATCAGTACTATTAACCTAAACTAACTTAAACATGAAAAACACAAATTTTTTATCATTAGCCGTGGTATGCACTTTATTTCTCTGCATATCCTCTTGTAAAAAGAACAACACTTCTGAACAAACTGATAACAAAGTCGAAATATCAGCAAGCACATTACAACAAATCAAAAACCTGGGATTTAGCACCGACGACGTGCGAAAAGTAGATAACGGTTACCTGGTTGAAGGCGACATCCTTTTAACAGATGCCAACTTAAGTGAAAAATCTTTAAGTCCGAATTTAAACATTGCCGAAACCGAGCAGTACCGAACAACAAATCTCGTTAAATCATTGCCACGCGTGATTACGATTTCTGTTACAAACTTACCACAAGTATATAGTGATGCTGTTGACCTGATGATTTCAAGATACAATTCACTGGGCCTGCGTATAACTTTTCAAAGGACAAGTACGGGTGCTACAGGTAACATTGATGTATTTGGATTTAACGAAGGACCAAGTGGTGGCTATATCACTTTAGGTTCAGCTGGTTTTCCTACCTCAACAGGCGAACCATTTAATCAGGTTAAAATGAATACAAATGTTAATGCTTATGGAACAAATCCTGATTTATTGTATCTGGCTTCTGTTTTGCAACATGAAGTTGGACATTGTATAGGATTCCGCCATACTGACTATATGAACAGAGCATATAGCTGTGGAGGAAGACGTTCTAACGAAGGATCAGCAGGAGTTGGTGCTATCCAAATACCAGGCACACCATCAAAAGCCGATGCAGAATCGTTCATGCTAGCTTGCTCAAATGGTGGTAACCGCACCTTTAATGCAAATGACGTGATTGCAGTGAATTACCTTTATAAATAAACCAAATACAGATCAGATATAAAATACAGATCAGATAAAAAAGAGGGTGCCTTTTTGGGAGGGCACTGAAAAAGTTACCTCCTTTAGTGGGTTAACTTTGAAAATCGATCAGGTGAAACATGTTTTCACTTGATCGATTTTTTATTTAAGGGTTTTTATTTTCTAGTCTGGAAGTTTGCTTCTGTGTGCTGATATGGGAATATGAAGTTTTGGGTCTTTATTTGACGCTATTTTGGCTTCTAGATAGCTAATTTGATGATTCTTTTCAGGTTTACAGTGAAAATAGCAAGTGCACCCTGCATTTCCATACCATCTATTCCATAGGCTATTGCCCGTCCATATCCGTGAACGTTTTTT